>NZ_CP067225.1:0-1200000 GCF_016617715.1 Paracoccus sp. MC1862
CTGCCAGCAGGGTCCGGGCAGGCGCAGACCAGGGCTGAAGCCCGCTGCCACGGGTCAGGCCGTGGCGCGCGTGGGCCTTGCTTCGGCTGCCACCGGAAACGGGCCGACCCGGAACAGATGGAAAGGGCCTCGTGGCCCCGCGCGCCAAGGGTTTCCGCGGCGTGGCTGTCCTGTTCGTCCCTGCGTCGTGGCCTGTGATGGCTGATGTCCCGCCGGCGTTCGCGGCGGGGAACGGGGACAGAAGGAACGACAGGATGAACGATCTCTGGGCGGGTGCGCGATCCGAGCTTGAGGCGCGGGTAGGGACGCACAACTACGTCACCTGGCTTGCGCCGCTGAGCCTGCGCGCCATCGATGGCGGCGCGGCCGACATCGCCTGTCCGACGCGCTTCCTGTCGGACTGGGTGTCGCGCCATTACGCGCGCCCCATCATCGACGCGCTGGTCCATCAGGGGGCCGAGGTCGAGCGGGTGAACTTCACCGTCGCCGCGCCCCGTCCTGCAGAGGCCCGTCTGGCCGAGGCCCCGGTGGCCGCTGCCCCGGCGGAGCTGCGCCCCGATCCCGCCCATCGCGTCACCCCTCGCGGCCCCCTGCGCGACGAGGAGATGACGGCGCCCTTGGACGCCCGTTTCACCTTCGACAATTTCGTGGTCGGCAAGCCGAACGAGTTGGCCCATGCCGCCGCCAAGCGCGTGGCCGAGGGCGGCCATGTCACCTTCAACCCGCTGTTCCTTTACGGCGGCGTGGGCCTCGGCAAGACGCACCTGATGCACGCCATTGCCCGCGAACGTCAGGCCCGCGACCCGCAGGCCCGCATCCTCTACCTGTCCGCCGAGCAGTTCATGTACCGCTTCGTTCAGGCGCTGCGCGAGCGCACCGTCATGGACTTCAAGGAACTGTTCCGCACCGTGGACCTGCTGATGGTGGACGACGTCCAGTTCATCGCCGGCAAGGATTCCACGCAAGAGGAATTCTTCCACACATTCAATGCGCTGGTCGATCAGGGCAAGCAGATCGTCATCTCGGCCGATCGCGCGCCGGGCGAGATCAAGGACATGGAGGAGCGGATCAAGTCGCGCCTCTCCTGCGGGTTGATCGTGGACCTGCACCCGACCGACTACGAACTGCGCCTGTCGATCCTGCAGTCCAAGACCGAGCAGTTCCGCCTGACCTATCCGGGCCTGCGGCTGGGGCAGGGGGTGCTGGAATTCCTCGCCCACCGCATTACCTCGAACGTGCGCGTGCTGGAAGGCGCGCTGCAGCGGCTCTTTGCCTTCGCCAGCCTGATGGGGCGCGAGATCGACCTCGACATGACCCAGGAATGTCTGGCCGACATCCTGCGGGCATCCGACCGCAAGGTCACGGTCGAGGAGATCCAGCGCAAGGTGGCCGAGCATTACAACATCCGCCTGTCGGACCTCGTCGGCCCCAAGCGGGTGCGGACGCTGGCCCGGCCCCGGCAGATCGCCATGTATCTGGCCAAGCAGATGACCAGCCGCAGCCTGCCGGAAATCGGCCGCCGCTTCGGCGGGCGCGATCACACCACGATCATGCACGGCGTCCGCAAGATCGAGGAACTGCGGACCGAAGACCGCAGCCTTGCCGAAGACATCGACCTGCTGCGCCGCTCGCTGGAAGCCTGAGGCTTCACGGGCGCTTGACCACGGGCGAACATTGAGGAAACTGAGCGCACGCCGCCCCTCGGGGCGGCTTTCGCGACCAAAAGGGCAAGGCGCCATGAAATTCTCGATCGAAAAGGCGGTTCTGAACAAGGCCGTGTCGCAGGCCCAGTCGGTCGTGGAACGCCGCAACACCATCCCGATCCTTGCGAACGTGCTGATCGAGGCGGCGCCCGAGGGCGTCAGCTTCCGCGCCACCGACCTTGATACCGAGGTCGTGGACCGCGCGCCGGCCACGGTCGAACGCCCCGGCGCCACCACCGTCAGCGCCGCGCTGCTGAACGACATCGCCCGCAAGCTGCCTGACGGGGCGCTGGTCAATATCTCGGTCGATGGCGATTCCGCCCGGCTGACGGTGCAGGCGGGCCGCGCCAATTTCGTGCTGGCGACCCTGCCGCGCGAGGACTTCCCGATCATGGCCTCGACGGAATACGCGGCGAACTTCAGCGCCCCCGCGCCGGTCCTGCGGCGGCTCTTCGACAAGTCGCGCTTTGCGATTTCGACGGAAGAAACCCGCTATTACCTCAACGGCGTCTACATGCATGTGGCCGATGGCGAGGGCGGCCGGACCCTGCGCTGCGTGGCGACGGACGGCCACCGGCTGGCCCGCGTCGATGCGCCGCTGCCGGAAGGGGCCGAGGCGATGCCGGGCGTGATCGTCCCGCGCAAGACCGTGGCGGAACTCAAGAAGCTTCTGGACGACGACGAGGCTGTCATTGCCGTGTCTGTGGGCGAGACCAAGGTGCGTTTCGCCACGCCCACGATTACCCTGACCTCCAAGGTCATCGACGGCACTTTCCCGGATTATACCCGCGTGATCCCGCGCGGGAACACGCGGCGGCTGGAAGTGGACGCGGCTGATTTCGCCCGCGCCGTGGACCGCGTGGCGACGGTCAGTTCGGAACGCTCACGGGCTGTGAAGCTGGCCTTGGACGAGGACAGGCTGATCCTGTCGGTGAACGCGCCGGATGCGGGTGCCGCCGACGAGGAACTGGCCGTCGCCTATAACGACGAGCCGCTGGAAATCGGCTTCAACGCCAAATACCTGCAGGAGATCGCCTCCCAGATCGACCGCGAGAATGCGGTCTTCCTGTTCAACGGCTCGGGCGACGCGGCGCTGATCCGCGAGGGCGGGGACGACTCTGCCGTTTATGTCGTCATGCCGATGCGCGTGTGACGCTTTCCCGCCTGGGTCTGGCGCAGTTCCGGTCCTGGCCGCGGCTGGCGCTGGAACTGGACGCCCGCCCGGTCGCCATCTTCGGCCCGAACGGTGCGGGCAAGACCAATATCCTCGAAGCACTCTCAATGTTGTCGCCGGGGCGGGGCTTGCGCAGCGCCGCCCCCGCCGATCAGGCGCGGCGTGGCCCCGAGGCGGGCTGGCGCATCCGGGCGACCATCGACGATCGTCCGGTCGAAACCGGTGCGGCCCCCGGCGAGGGTCGCCACGTCACCATCGATGACAAGACCGCGCCGCAGGTGGCTTTGGGGGCGCTGGCCCGCGTGATCTGGCTGACGCCGGCAATGGACCGGCTCTGGACCGACGCGCCCGAGGTGCGGCGGCGATTCCTCGACCGCCTGACGCTCAGCTTCGCGCCGGGCCATGCGGATGACGCGCTGGCCTACGAGAAGGCCATGCGCGACCGCAACCGCCTGCTGCGGGACGACATCCGCGACGACCGCTGGTATCGCGCGCTGGAAACCCGCATGGCCGAGGCTGGTTCCGCGATCACCCGCAACCGGCAGGAGGCCGTGGCCCGGATCATGCAGGCGCAGGCGGGGGCCGAGACCAGCTTCCCCTCGGCCCGGCTGGTGCTGCTGGCGGGTGACGGCGAAGCCGATGATGCGGACCCGGCCAGCATTGCCGCCCGTCTGGCCACAATGCGCCGCCGTGACATGGCGGCGGGCCGCACCCTGACCGGCCCGCACCGCGCCGACCTTGGCGCAAGCTGGGGACCGCAGGACATGCCCGCCGCGCTGAGTTCCACCGGAGAGCAGAAGGCCCTGCTGCTGTCGCTGATCCTCGCCAACGCCCGCGCGCTTGCGCCGGAACGTCCCGTCGTGCTGCTGGACGAGGTCGCCGCGCATCTGGACGAACCCCGCCGCAGGGCGCTTTATGACGAGATCGCCGCGCTGCCCGCGCAAAGTTTCCTGACCGGCACGGGGCGCGAACTTTTCGCCGCTCTGGACGACCGCGCCCGCTTCCTCCACGTTGCGCGGGACGAAGATGCCTCGACTCTGACCGACGAGGGATGATGTGACGCTATCCCGCAACAACGCCAGTCTTGCGACCCCGGAAGGCCAAGGGCCGACCGCTGGCCTCGATGGCCGAGGATCTCATATCCGGCCCCGCAACCGCACAAACCTTGCGAGGCGGGGATGCAAAGCCAGCGCCTCCACCTGGATTGACGAGGGCTGACATGACGCTGCCACGCAACCGCATCAGCCTGGTGACGCTTGGCGTAGCCGACCTTGAGCGTGCCCGGCGCTTCTATCTCGACTGGGGCTGGACCCCGCATCCGAACGCGCCCGAGGGCCTCGCGCTGTTCCAGATGCCCGGCCTCGCCCTGGCGCTCTTCGCGCTGGATGAACTGGCCGAGGACCAGCGCCGCCCTGTGGCCGAACTCGGCACCGGGGCGGTGACCCTCGCCCAGAACTGCGGCGATGCGGATGAGGTCGATGCCATCTTCCAGTCCGCCCTCGATGCCCGCGCCACCTGCCTCAAGCGCCCCGAAAAGGCGGCTTGGGGCGGCACTTCGGGCTACCTCGCTGACCCTGACGGCCATGTGTGGGAGATTGCCCACAACCCGTTCTGGCCGCTGGCCGAAGATGGGTCACTGACACTCCCCTGAGCTTCTTTCTGACCCAAATACCCATTGCTACCGCGACGCGGTCACCACGTCGCCGATCTGGAACCGGGTCACGGCCACCAGTCCCAGATCCGAGATCCGCAACTCGGGAATCACCACCAGCGCCAGCAGGACATGCTGCATGATCGCGTTGTTCAGCGTGCAGCCGCAGTCGCGGATGGCGTGATTGATGGCCTCGACGGCCTCGGCGACCTCGGCGGCGGGGCGCTCCGACATCAGCCCGGCGATGGGCAGGGCGACATGGGCCAGCTCGGCTCCGTCCCGGAAGACGGTAACGCCCCCGCCAAGTTCCGCCAGCCGGGCCGAGGCGGCAGCCATGTTCGCTCCGCAGGTGCCGACGACGATCATGTGATGGCTGTCATGCGCGATGGTCGAGGCGACGGCCATGCGCCCCCGATAGCCGAAGCCCTGCACGAAGCCGTTGACCACGCCGCCGGTGCCCTTGTGGCGTTCCACCAGCGCGATGCGCTCGACGCCTTCGGGGATCACCTCGCCGTCGCGGACGGGCAGGGTGGCGGTCAGCGCCCGGGTGGGGGCCTGGTTCTCGATGACGCCGATCACGCGGACGTCCGCCTCGGTGCCCTCGGCAGGAACGCGGAAGTCGGCGGCTGTCAGCGCCCGGCCGAGGTGGACAGAGTTGCGCGCCGCATCCGGCCAGTCGATCAGCGGGCAGTCCACCAGAAGCCGCCCGTCTTCCGCCACCAGGCGGCCTTGGGCCACCACCATCTCGACCGGCAGCGCCCGCAGGTCCGAAGTCAGCATCACGTCGGCCCTGCGTCCCGGGGTGATGGACCCCAACTCCCGTTCCAGCCCGAAATGCCGGGCGGTGTTGATCGTCGCCATCTGGATCGCTACCAGTGGATCGCAGCCACAGTCCACGGCATGGCGCACCACGCGGTCCATGTGCCCGTCATGCACCAGCGTCCCCGCGTGGGAATCGTCGGTGCAGAGCATGAAGCCCGAGGGGTCCAGCCCCCGCTGCGTGATCGCCGTGATCTGCGCCTGCACGTCATGCCAGGCGGACCCCAGCCGCAGCATCGCGCCCATCCCCTGCCGGACGCGGGCCACGGCCTGCGCCTCGGCCACCGTCTCGTGGTCATCTGCCGCACCGCCTGCGACATAGGCCGAGAAGGCGCGGCCGAGGTCGGGACTGGCGTAATGTCCGCCGACCGTCTTGCCGGCGGCGCGGGTCGCGGCGATCTCGGACAGCATCGCCGGGTCGCCTGCGGAAACGGCAGGGAAGTTCATCATCTCGCCCAGGCCCACGACGCCGTCCCAGCCCATGGCCTGCGCGACCTCTCCGGCGGTAATCGGACAACCGGTAGTTTCCAGCCCCGGCGCGGAAGGGGCGCAGGAGGGCATCTGCGTCAGCATCGTGATCGGCTGGATCAGGCTTTCATCGCGCATGAGCCGCACGCCCTCGAGTCCCATGACATTGGCGATCTCGTGCGGGTCGTGCAGGATCGTGGTCGTGCCGTGGGGGATCACCGCGGCAGCGAAGCCGGCCGGAGTCAGCATCCCCGATTCCACATGCATGTGGGCGTCGATCAGGCCGGGGACCATGTAGCGGCCCTCGGCCTCGATCACCTGCGTCTCGGGGCCGATGTTGGCGGATGCGTCGGGCAGGACGCAGGCCACGCGGCCGTCGGCGATGGCGATGTCGTGGCCGGGAAGCACCTCGCGCGTGTGGACGTTGACCCATTGACCGCCGCGGATCACGGTGTCGGCGGGCGCGCGCCCTGCTGCGACCTCGACCAGCCGCGCCTGAGCCTCGATCCACGGTTTCAGCATCTTTCCCTCGCCTTGTCTGTTCAATCGCGCCAGCTTGCGGCAGCCTGCGCGGGAAAGGAAGCCGGATGGAATGGCAGGGCGAGGCGACCGCGATCGCGCGGCGCAAGCATGGCGAGAACGCGGTGATCCTGACCGCGCTGACCCGCGAGCTTGGGCTTGTCTCGGGCGTCGTGCCGGGGGGCGCGAGCGTCAAGCGCGCGGCCATGCTGCAGCCCGGCAACCGGCTGGCCCTGCGCTGGCGGGCGCGGCTGCATGACCAGCTTGGCAGCTTCACCGTCGAGCCGGGGCGGACGCGCGCGGGGTTGATGGCGGATGCGGATGCGCTGGCGGGGCTGAATGCGGTGACGGCGCTGATCGGCTGGGCATTGCCGGAGAGAGACCCGCATCCGCGATTGACGGATGCGACCGAAGGATTGCTGGACGCGATGGAGGCGGGCAGTTCAGGCGGCTCTGACGGAATTGCCGGAGCCGGGGGGCTGTCTGCCCCCCGCGCCCCCCGAGGATATTTGGGCGATGAAGAACGAAAGCCGGGTTGGGCCGAACTCTACTTGCGCTGGGAGTTGCTTCTTCTGGACGAGTTGGGCTTCGGCCTGTCGCTGGACCGCTGTGCCGTGAGTGGCGCGCGGGAGGCGCTGGCTTACGTCTCGCCCAAGACGGGCCATGCCGTCACGGTCGAGGCGGCAAGCGAATGGGCGCTGCGTCTGCTGCCGCTGCCGGGCATTCTGGGCGGGCCGGAACGGCCGGACGACCTTGCTGCAGGTTTCGCGCTGACCGGGCATTTTCTGAACGCGAGGCTGGCCGAGGCGCAGGTGGGGCGGCCCTTGCCTGCCGCCCGCGCAAGGCTTGTGGCGCGGCTGACGGCTGGCGAGAAAGGCCGCATTCCACAGGACCCCTGATGACGGCGGGAACCAGCGCCAGTCCCTTCAGGTCGCGCATGTGACATGAAAGGGACCAACCTTGCCCGCAGTCTGGTGCGGTGCCGGGAAAAGGACCCCCCGACGGGCTGCCTTCGCGCGATCAGTTCCCCGAGCGTTCCAGCGTCATCCAGCCGAGCGGACTCTTGATCTTGAGAACGCCGCCGGTCCATTCGGCCTCGGAGGCTTGGGTGACCGCTTCGAGGAAGCGGCCCTCGAAGCCCTTGTGGCCGCAGGGGTTGTCCGTCCAGTTCATCACGGTGACGTTGATCTGCGGCAGGTTTGCGGCGTTGGTCGCGGCAAAGTTGTTGCACGGACCGTTGCCGGTGATCTGGCCCGGCGTCAGGCGGATGCGGGAATCGCGCGTGGGCACGGCCTCCTGCCCGAAGCCGACCATGGTGTAGGTGCCATAGGGGATGCCGCCTTCGAACCCGGTGCCGTCGGACGGCAGGGGGGCGGGGCCGCAGGCGGCCAGCGTGGCGAGGGCCGCGGAGACGGCGGCAAGGCGAAGGGCGGAGATCATGGCAGGCTTCCCCCGGGGATCAGGCATTTGAGTTCACGAGAATACCGCACGGCCCTGCCACCGGGTTGCCGCAAAGTCCATGCACGGGCGCGCGAGCACCCGCGCCCGTGCCATTCGCGCAACGGCGGCTTACCCCAGCAGGCGCCGGGCGATGACCTGCGCCTGGATCTCGGCTGCGCCCTCGAAGATGTTGAGGATGCGGGCGTCGCAGAGAACCCGGCTGATCGTGTATTCCAGCGCAAAGCCGTTGCCGCCGTGGATCTGCAGCGCATTGTCGGCGGCGGCCCAGGCGACGCGGGCGCCCAGCAGCTTGGCCATCCCGGCCTCAAGGTCGCAGCGCTTGTCGTGGTCCTTCTGCCAGGCGGAATGATAGGTGAGTTGCCGCGCGATCATGATTTCCACGGCGGTCAGGGCCAGCTTGTCGGCGACACGGGGGAACTCGATCAGGGCCTTGCCGAACTGCTTGCGGTCGATGGCATATTGCATCCCAAGTTCCAGCGCCGACTGCGCCACGCCGATGGCGCGGGCCGCTGTCTGGATCCGGGCGGATTCGAAGGTCTGCATGAGCTGCTTGAAGCCCTGGCCCGGCTGGCCGCCCAGCAGGTTGTCGGCCTTGACCTTGAAGCCGTCGAAGCCGAGTTCGTATTCCTTCATTCCGCGGTAGCCCAGCACCTCGATCTCGCCGCCGGTCATGCCGGGGGTGGGGAAGGGGTTCTCGTCGGTGCCGGGGGTCTTCTCGGCCAAGAACATCGAGAGGCCGCGCCAGTCGGTGGTGTCGGGCTCGGTCCGCGCCAGCAGCGTCATCACATGGGTGCGGGCGGCATGGGTGATCCAGGTCTTGTTGCCGGTGATCTCCCAGCCGTCCCCGGTGCGGGTGGCGCGGGTGCGCAAAGACCCAAGGTCCGAGCCGGTGTTGGGCTCGGTGAAGACGGCGGTGGGCAGGATTTCCCCGCTGGCGATCTTGGGCAGCCATTGTTCCTTCTGCTCGGGCGTGCCGCCGACGAGGATCAGTTCGGCCGCAATCTCTGAACGCGTGCCCAGCGAACCCACGCCGATATAGCCGCGCGAGAGTTCTTCCGAGACGACGACCATCGAGGCTTTCGAGAGGCCGAGGCCGCCGAACTCCTCGGGGATGGTCAGGCCGAAGACGCCGAGTTCGGCCAGTTCCTCGATGATCTCCATGGGGATCAGTTCGTCGCGCAGGTGCCAGCCGTGGGCGTTGGGGATCACCCGGTCCTCGGCATAGCGGCGGAACTGGTCGCGGATCATTTCCAGATCCTCGTCAAGGCCGGTGGCCCCGACCGTCGCGCGGCCGGCGTTGTCCCGCATCAGGGCGACCAGCCGGGCGCGGGCCTGAGGGCTGTTGCCGCCCATCGCCGCGCGGGCCGCGTCCGAGGGCTGCCATTCGACGCCGAGGTCCGAAAGCCGGGCGAACTCTGTCTGGCTCATCGGAATGCCGCCGGTGATCTGCGTCAGGTATTCGCCGAAGCCGACCTGCAGGATCAGGGCCTCGATCTCTCCGAAGCTTTCGCCCAGCCGCTCGGCCCAGGCGGAAAGCTGCCTCAGCGATTCCACATAGGTCGCGAGCCATGACAGCGCGTGCGCCGCGTGCTGTTCGGTTTCCAAGGCGGCCGCGTCGATCTTGCCGCCTCCAACGCGCGCCCGCAGCGACTCGGTCGCACGGGAAAGAAGCGCGTCCAGTTCGGGAAGGATGGCCTGCGCGTCGGCAGGGGTCAGGGCGGCGCGGGCGTCGAGCATGGGGCTGTTCCTGCAAGAATGGAGCTTGCCTTGCTGCTAACCCTTTCGCAGTTGCAGCGCAACTATGCTGCGCAGAAGCATGGCTTGGCGCAGCATAGTTTCCCCCGTTTAACGGCCTTGACCATGGCGACGGCAGGTCCAGCCCGTGCCCCCTTGCCGCCGTCCGGCCATGCGGGCAGTTTCGCCGCCATGTTCGGCCTCGATCCCCATCTCGTCCTTCTTGCGGCAACGGCCACGCTGGTGGCGGGCCTTGTCAAGGGGGCGATCGGATTCGCCATGCCGATGATCCTGATGTCGGCGCTGGGATCGTTCCTGCCTGCGCCCGTGGCGCTGGCGCTGTCGATCCTGCCGATGCTGGTGACGAACGTGCAGCAAGCGACGCGGCAGGGCATCGGCGCGGCGATGACATCCGTCCGCGCCTTCCGCTGGCATATCGGGGCGCTGGTGCTGTTCATCTTCGTCTCGGCGCCCTTCGCCCGCATCCTGCCGCAGCCCGTCATGTATCTGGCGCTGGGAGTCCCGATCCTGGGCTTCGCGCTGTGGCAGCTTTCCGGTCGCCCCATGGCGCTGCCCGTCCATCACCACCGCCGGGCCGAGATCCTCAGCGGGGTCGTCGGCGGACTTTACGGCGGAATCTCGGGCATCTGGGGGCCGCCGCTGATCGTCTATCTGCTGTCCATCGGGGTGTCCAAGCTGGACCAGATCCGGGTGCAGGGGGTGGTCTTCCTGGTCGGCGCGGTCGCGCTGGCGCTGGCGCATCTGGGTTCGGGCGTGCTGAACGCGCAGACGCTGCCGCTGTCGGCGCTGATGGTGGTGCCGGCGGTGATCGGGATGCAGATGGGCTTCTGGCTGCAGGACCGGCTGGATCTGGCGCAGTTCCGCCGCTGGACGCTGCTGCTGCTGGCGCTGACCTCGCTGAACCTGATCCGCCGCGGCATTGAGGTGATGGGATGACCGACGCCGCCCTGCTGACCGCCCGCCTGATCCGCCGCCCCTCGGTCACGCCCGACGCGGGACCGGCGCTGGACCTGCTGCAATCGGTGCTGGAGACTGCGGGCTTCGAGTGCCACCGGATCGACCGGAACGGCGTCCCGAACCTGTTTTCCCGCTGGGGGGCGAAGGACGCCCGCAGCTTCGGCTTCAACGGCCATGTGGACGTGGTGCCGCCGGGCGATCCGGCAAGCTGGACGCATCCGCCGTTTTCCGGCGCGCTGGTGGACGGCATGATCTGGGGCCGGGGCGCGACCGACATGAAGTCGGGGGTCGCGGCCTTTGTCGCGGCGGCGATGGATTTCGTGACCGGGACGCCCCCCGACGGCGCGGTGATCCTGACCGTCACCGGCGACGAGGAAGGTCCGTCCCGCGACGGCACCCGCGCGATCCTGGACTGGATGCGCGATGCCGGCGAGCGCATGGATGTCTGCATCGTGGGCGAGCCCTCGAATCCCGAGGCGATGGGCGAGATGATCAAGATCGGCCGCCGCGGCAGCCTGACCGCGCATCTCACCGCTGTGGGGCGGCAGGGCCACGCGGCCTATCCGCATCGTGCGCTGAACCCGCTGCATGCGCTGGTGCGGCTGCTGGGGGAACTGACGGCGCATCCGCTGGATCGGGGGACCGCGCATTTCGACCCCTCGGGGCTGCAGGTCACAACCATCGACTGCGGCAACCCGGCCTCGAACGTCATCCCCGAACGGGCCACTGCGACCGTCAACATCCGCTTCAACGACGCGCATTCCGGCGACAGCCTGACTGCCATGCTGCGCGAGCGCGCGGCGGTGGTCGAAACCGAAACCGGCGTTCGCATCGGCATCGAGGTCACGGTCAGCGGCGAGTCCTTCGTGACCAAGCCCGGCCCCTTCGTCGATCTGGTGGCGGGCGTCGTCACCGAGCATACGGGGCGCGTCCCGGTGCTGTCCACCTCGGGCGGCACCTCGGACGCGCGCTTCATCAAGGACCACTGTCCCGTGGTCGAGTTCGGCCTTGTCGGCGCCTTCATGCATCAGGTGGACGAGCGCGTCCCGGTGGAGCAGGTCCACCAGCTCAAGGCCATCTACCAGTCCATCCTGCAGCGGTATTTCGAATGAAGATCTGTGTCACCGACGATATCCCCGCCTGCTTCGCCATCCGGCGCCGCGTCTTCATCGAGGAGCAGAACGTCCCCGAAGAGATCGAACTGGACGAACATGACGCCACTGCCGTGCATCTGCTGGCGACGCAGGACGAGCGGCCTGTGGGAACTGCCCGCCTGCTGATCGACGGCGGGACGGCCAAGATCGGCCGGGTGGCGCTGCTGCCCGAGGCGCGTGGAACCGGCGCAGGGGCGGCGCTGATGCGCGCGGCGCTGGATGAACTCCGCGCGCGGGGCGTCAGGACGGCGAAGCTGGGGGCGCAGACCTACGCCATTGGCTTCTACGAAAAGCTGGGCTTCGCGGCTTACGGCCCCGAATACGACGACGCCGGCATCCCCCACCGGGACATGAGCCTGACGCTGTGATCCGCCCCGAACTGGTCGCCCGCTTCAAGCCATGGCGCGAGGTGGCAGCAGCGGTGCTGACCGGCCTTGCCGGGATCTGGATCTTTTCGCTGGGCGGGCTGCTGCTGCAGCCGCTCGGGGGCGCGATCCTGGCTTTCGCGATTCTCTGGGGTTGGGGCGCCTGGCGCCGCCGCCGCTTCGCGGTCGAGATCGCCGCGCCCGGTCTGGTCGAGATTGAGGAAGGCGCGATCCGCTACTATGGCGCAAGGGCGCTGGGCGGAGAGGTTGCGCTGCGCGATCTGAGCCAGATCCGCCTGATCCGGCTGGACGGCCACGCGCATTGGCGGCTGCGGACCCGGAACGGAGAGGCGGTGTTGATCCCCGTCGAAGCGGCAGGTGCGGCAGCACTTGCGGATGCCTTCGCCGCGCTGCCGGGGTTCGATCTCGGCGCTGCTGCGGCGGCGCTGGCGGCAAAGGATGCCTTTCGCACTGTATGGCAGCGGCCCGACTGACGCATGGAAAGAGGCCGGGGAACTTCCCCGGCCTCTGGTTTCAGGCTTGTGGCGAGGAGGCAACGCCCCCCTCAGTTCCGCGCCAGCAAGTCGGTGATCCGGCGGACGGCGGCGCGGCGGTTGGCGCGGATATCGCCTTCCTGCGGCACCTTCAGGAACTGCTCGCCATAGCCCTGCACGACCATGTTCTCCGGCGGGACGCCAAAGAACTCGGTCAGGGCCAGCGCGACGGATTCCGCCCGGCGGTCGGACAGGGCAAGGTTCATCGCGTCGGCGCCGACGGTGTCGGTGTGCCCTTCGATCATGTAGATCTCGGCCGGGTTGCGGCGGATGCTTTCGGCGATGACGCGCCCCAGGGTGGAAAGCGCCTGCGCCTGGTCCGGCTTGATCGCGGCCGAGCCGGTGTCGAAGGTGATCGCCTGCACCTCGACGGGCGCGACCAGCGCCCGCACTTCGGGAATGTTGCGGATCTGGCCCAAGGAAAAGGTCCGGCCCACCTGCGTTTCGCGCCGCAGCGCCTCGCGCAGCGCGTCCTCGGACAGCCGCTCGCCGGGCGCGACCGTGATCGGGCGGGCGGGCGGCGGCAGGTTGGCCACGTCCACCGGGGCCACGGCGGCGGTTTCGTCGATCAGCGCGGTGGTGGTGCCATCGGGCTGCACCAGCGTCCGGCGCAGCACGCGCAGGTCGGCATCGCGGATCGTCACGACCTGACTGCCGTCCTCTCGGGCGACGATGGTCCGGGTCGAGCCGTCGGCATATTCCTCGGTCTGCACGGTCGAGCCGGGGCGCAGCAGCAGGGCGTTGTCGTCCTTGATGATCTCCTGGCTGCCATCGGGGCGAGTCACCACCACGCGGTCGCCGGTGTTCAGTTCCACCTGCCGGTCGTTCGACAGAAGCTGGCCCACGGCAAGCCCGGCGAGCGCCGGAAGAACCGCCTGCCGCAGCACCTGTTCCAAGTTGCTGCGGTCGTCATCGTCATCCCCTTCCCGTGCAGCGGCGGCGGACCGGGTGTCCTGATCAGCCCCAGCCTCTGCCGAGGTGCCTTGCTGCGCGGCGTCCTGCTGCGCCGCGCCGCCGACAACTGGAGCCCCGCTTGCCCGCAACTCGCCGCGCAGGTCCGTCTGGAAGTCCTCGGTCGCGCTGCGGGAGGTTTCGTCCGTCACCTCGCGCGTCTCGCTGGTCGTGACCGGTGCCGCCGATCCGGCAAGGGCCGCCGCCGCGGGGGGCGTGCCGCCAGCCGCGGCCTCACGCGAGATGTCGGTCGTGGGGGCCTCGGCCTCGGGCACCTCGCGCGCTTCGACAAGCTCACCTTCCGGGGAAGGCTCGCCCGTATTGGAATCCGCCTCGCTGTCACCCGGCGCAGCGATGGCGGTTGTCGCATCCGCTGCGTTGTCGCCGGTTGCGGGGGCGCTGGCGTCGGATGCGGTCCCGGCTGCGTCGGCTTCGGACTCGCCTTCCTCGGCCAGCGCACGCGCAAGGTCCGCTTCGCCCGGCGTCCCGCCGTCTGTCGTGGCCTCCGCGGCTTCCGTGTCAACGGTGGCCTCTGCAGCATCATTGGCCGAGGCCTCGGGTTCATCGGTCGTCTGCGCTTCCGGCTCGGTTGTCGTTTCCACTGCGACCGGCGCAGGCGCCTCGGGGACGGGTTCCGGTGCCGCTTCGGCCTGAGGCTCTGCCGCGGGTTCGGCTTGCGGTGCGGCTGGTTCAGCCTCGGGCTCGGCCGAGGCTGCGTCGGGTTGGGCGTCAGCGGCAGGTTCCGGCGCAGGTTCGGTCTCCGGCTCGGCGGCCTCGACCGGCTCTGGCCGGGCCTCCGGTTCCGGCTGGGCTTCCGGCACAACGGCCTGGGGTGCCGTCATCGCATCGGCTGCCTCCTCGGTTGCGGGCTCAGCCGCGGCTTCGGCCTCTGCCGCAGTCTCCTCGGCCTCCCCGGCAGGCGCTTCCGCAGAGGCTGCCTCGGCTTCCGGCTGGGCGGTTTCCTCTGCCGCTTCAACGGCCTCCCCGGATACGTCCGCGCCCTCCACGGCCTCTGGCGGCACCTCCGGCGGGTTCCCGGTTTCGACTTGCGCCATGACCAGCGAAGCCGGCTTCTCCTCGATCAGCGCCGTCTGCGCGACGGTGAAATGGGGCAGGGCGACGCTCAGCCCCAGCGCCAGTGCGGTCGTGTTGCGGAGGGTTCTACGCGGCATGTCAGGTCCTTCATCGGGCGCGGCATCGCCGCGCAATGCTGCCCGCCTTGCGCGGGTCGTCCTGCAGTGAACCGCAAAACCCGGGTTGCGTTCCCCCCACGTCTGCGTGACACCGGCCAAAGGGACGTGAATGCCGCGTGAACGGCGGCAAGGCGGCATCAAGCCGCATGCGGCCCGATTCACACGGCTTTCCTCTTGAAAACAGCGGGACTTGACGGCATATCGCCGGGGTCCGCTTTGCGCGGTCTTCCTACAGGAGAGAACATGGCCAAGGAAGAGATGCTCGAATTCCCCGGCGTCGTGAAGGAACTCCTGCCCAATGCGACGTTCAAGGTCGAGCTCGAAAACGGCCATGAGATCATCGCGCATATGGCAGGCAAGATGCGGAAGAACCGCATCCGGGTTCTGGCCGGCGACAAGGTGCAGGTGGAAATGAACACCTATGACCTGACCAAGGGGCGGATCAATTACCGCTTCAAGTAAGGCCGTTCCGCGATTCGTTCTGGCCTCGGCCAGCCCGCGCCGGCTGGAACTGCTGGCGCAGATCGGCATCGCGCCCGATGCCATCATCCCCGCCGACATCGACGAGACGCCCCGGAAGGACGAGACGCCGCGCGCCTATGTGGCCCGCATGGCCGCCGAGAAGGCCGCCGCCGTTTCGGCGGTCGAGGATGGCGTGGTGCTGGCCGCCGACACCACCGTGGTCGCCGGCCGCCGCATCCTCGGCAAGCCCGCCGACGAGGACGAGGCCACGGCCTTCCTGCGGCTGCTGTCCGGCCGCCGCCACCGGGTGCTGACCGCCGTCACCGTAGAGGCCGGGGGCCGCGCCCGGCACCGGCTGGTGGAAGCCACCCTGCGGATGCGCCAGCTTTCCGCCGCCGAGATCGCGGATTACGTCGCCGGCGGCGACTGGCGCGGCAAGGCCGGGGGCTACGGCATCCAGGGGCCTGCCGGCGCCTTCGTGCCGTGGATGCAGGGCTCGTTCACTGCTGTCGTCGGCCTGCCGCTGTCGGAAACCGCCATGCTGCTTGCGGCCTGCGGGATCGTTCCGGGCCACGCCCCCGATGGAGTTGCCAGATGAAGGGACGCCAGGTCGTTCTGGGCCAGCAATGGGGCCGCGAGGCCGCCGCCCTGATGGTCGATGGCCGGGTCGAGGATCTGCTGTTCGACCTTTCCGCCCTGACCACCCTGCCGCCGGGCGCGATCTGCCGCGCTGTGGTGGACCGGCTGGTCAAGGGGCAGGGCGGCGTCTTCGTCCGCCTGCCGGAAGGCGAGCGCGGCTTTCTGCGCGATGCGCGCGGCCTGTCCGAAGGGCAGGTGCTGATCGTGCAGGTGACGGGGGCGCCCGACGACGGCAAGGCCATCCCGGTCAGCCAGCGCGTCCTGTTCCGCGGCCAGACGGCCATCGCGACTCCGGGTGCGCCGGGCGTGAATGTCTCGCGCCGCATCCGTGACGAGGAACGACGGGCCCGGCTGGTGGCGCTTGGCTCTGCGGCGCTGGAGGGGGGAGCGGAAAGCCTGGGCCTCGTGATGCGAAGCGCTGCTGCCGGTGCCGAGGACGAGGAAATCGCCGACGAGCTGTCCCAGATTGTCACGCTGGCGACCGCGGTGATGAGCGACACCCAGGGCCGTCCCGAACTGCTGGTCGATGCCGAACTGCCCTGGCGCGCCGCCTGGATCGACTGGGCCGATCCCCCGCCCGACGATGTGGACGACAGCGACGACGCCTTTGACAGTCATGGCGTCACTGCCGCGATCGACGCCCTGCTGGACCCGGAGCTTGACCTGCCCGGCGGCGGCTTCGCGGTGATCGAGGCGACCCGGGCGCTGGTCGCCGTGGACGTGAACACCGGCCGCGACACCTCGCCGGCCGCGGCGCTCAAGGCCAATATCGCGCTGGCCCGCGACCTGCCGCGGCAGTTGCGGCTGCGGGGCCTGGGCGGGCAAGTGGTGATCGACTTCGCCCCCATGCCGAAACGCGACCGCGGCACGCTGGAACAGGTGCTGCGCGCCGCCTTCAAGGCCGAGGGCACGGAAACCACGCTGGTCGGATGGACCGCGATGGGTCTTTACGAGTTGAACCGCAAGCGCGACCGTGTTCCCCTGGTCGCCGTCGCCCTTGCGGGAGAAGACGAATGACCTGCCCCATCTGCGGCAAGCCCGCGGTGCCGGACTATCGCCCCTTCTGTTCCAAGCGCTGCGCGGATGTGGATCTCGCACGCTGGCTGCGCGGCGACTATGCCATCCCCGGCGAGCCTGCGGGCGACATCCCACGCCCGGGGAACGAGGATTGATTTTCGCTCTGGACAGCCGATCCCGGCTTGTCTAGGAACGCTGCACCCGCGGGCAGGACGCCCGGCAAGGGCCCGGATAGCTCAGTTGGTAGAGCAGCGGATTGAAAATCCGCGTGTCGGCGGTTCAAATCCGTCTCCGGGCACCATTTCATCTTTAAAATCTACTGGTTTGGCCAAGCGGCTACTTTCGCGTGTCTTGCGTATTCACGTGACATGCACACAGGCGGCACGGAAATATTGTGGGCTCTTGTCCGCTTGGACAGGTTCAGGGTTCGCCCCTGTCGGCCTATCCAGAGCAGGCTATCCAGATGCCGGTTTCCATGTCTCGATTACTGATTCTCTGCGCGGCGCTGGACGCTGCTATGGCCTTCACTGCTTCGGCCGCGACGGCCCACGGTGGCGGGTGCCAAAAGTCGTCCCCGCCGGGCCAGTGCTGCCATATGGACAAGAAGGCGGGCGAGGTTCACTGCCACTGATGCGACTGCCTGTGCGCAGGAATTGCATTGTGGCCTTGTCCCCCAAGTTGTGGTTGCGTTCACTTGGTCGGGCGGGCTGTCTCTGGTGACTGATGCCGCAATTCTGCCTTGGTCATGGGGCTGTGAGCCCCATCATCACGGCTAGAAGCATCAGGCTGCACGCGGTAAGCTGGCTGGCGCAAGTCACCAACAAGCCGATCCGACCCGGCACGATGGTGGCGCGGGTATGAGGATGTGAGTGGCTGATCCGCAACCTGGTGCGAAGGGAAAATCATGCCGGGGTCGGTAGCGCGCGCAATGGCCGCAAGGCCCGCATGACTGCGGCACACGCTGGTGCTGATGGTCTCGTTCAAGCCCGACAGCCAAGGCAAGAAGTTCGGATTGCATCTGTCCCGAGTTCTGCAGGAGGTTTCCGGGATCCGCCTCTGAATCAGGTTTGTCCCGGCGAAGATCGTGCCCTTGCAGCGCTACGCCTCTGGAATGGGCATTTCGGCGCCTGATCGGTCAGCAGCGGCAGATCACCAGATGAAATCGTCCGACCCCAGGGCCACAAGCCGGGTCCAGTCGATCCTGAGCGCGTCATCGCCGTGGCGGAAGGTGACATGGCCGCCTTCCTGCCGCAGATGGCCGCGCACATCGGCCCAGTTGTCCAGCCCCGCAAAGCTGCGCAGGTCGATCCGGTCCTGCGTGGGATCGAAGTTGCGGATGGTGTCCAGACCGTCGTTGAAGATGAACAGGTCGGCGCCCGGACCACCCCGCAGCATGTCATTGCCGGCGCCGCCGTCAAGCGTGTCGCTGCCCGCCTCGGCCGCGAGGTCGTCGTTGCCCGTGCCGCCGCGCAGCAGGTCGTTGCCGGCGCCGCCGATGATGATGTCATGCCCGGCGCCGGAATCGATGGTGTCGTTGCCCTCCAAGCCATAGACCCGGTCGCCCCCGGCACCCGAGCCCACGCTGTCGTTGCCGGCGCCCGCGTTGACCGTGTCCGATCCCGCACCGCTTCGTACCGTGTCATTCCCGGTGCCGGCGTTGATGATGTTATGGCCGTCCCCGCCGTCGAGCAGATCGTTTCCTGCGTCACCCCACAGCAGGTCCTGGCCGGCCCCGCCTTCCAGCCGGTCATTGCCATCGCCGCCATGAAGCGTGTCGTTGCCTGCCCCGCCGTAAAGCGAATCGTTGCCGCGGTTCCCCTGCAGGACATCGTTGCCAGCGTTGCCGCGGATCACGTCATTGACATAAGTGCCCGCGATACGGTCGTTGCCCGCGCCCCCGTTCACCGCGGGCAGGGTCAGCGGGCGGACCACGCCCAGAACATCGGTGCTGTTCGCCTGGGAAAGCTCGGCGCTGAAGGAGGCGACGATCTGGCCGGCTCCGTTGACGAGGGCATTGCCGCCGGTCATCTCGAAATAAGGGTTCCCTTCGCTGAGCTGGAAGGACCCCGTGATCGCCTGCCCTCCGGTCCCGAATACCCTTCCCATCAGCAGACCGCCGTCGAACAGCCCGCCGATCGCGTCCCTGATATAGTGGAAATAGGTCACGAGCACCCGCCCGGCCCCGAGGTCCACGACATCCTGCAGGCTCTGGTTGCCGGCTTGGCGGTCCGAGTTCACCATCACCGGATTCGTGGCCCCGGTGCCGTTGGCGTTCAGCAGCCGGAAATAGACGTCATCGGCATGGACGTTGTTCGGCTCGTCGCGATGCCAGGCGGCGGCCCAGCGCCCGGTGCTCAGGCCCGCGAGTTCCGAATAGCTCTGGTCCAGGCCGAACTGCTCTTGGCTGTGGGGGACGACGGGCGCCACGACGCGCGCGGGACCAAGGGCCGAGCCATCGGGGCGATAAACCTGGGTCCAGATCGCATAGCCGTTCTGCCCATCCTGCGCCGTGCGCTGGTGCCAACTGACCGCATAGGTCCCGTTGGCGCCGGCGGCGATGGACGGGGCAAGATAATCCGCGCCCCGCCACGAGTTCACATAAACGGGGGCATTGTCCACCAGCAGCGTCGGGTTGCCCACCTGCGCGCCTGTGGGTCCGTGGCGATAGGCAAGAAGATCATAGCGGCCGCCGCCTTCGTCCCTTACGACCAGCGTGACCGACTGGCCGTTGGACAGGGTGGTGATGTCCGAAGCGTAATGGTCCTTGCTGACATTCGGCGTCAGTTGCCGCGCCGCCCCCCTGGGCGATCCGTCGGCGTCATAGAAGCGGATATAGCTGTCATAGAAGGCGTCCTCGTGCCCGTTGACCGCCGAAGCCCCCCGGCTTTCAAAGATGACCGCGAAGCTGCCGTCGTTGAAGGCAGTGGCGGCCGGTCCGCGCTGGATGTCGGCGGTCAGGTTGTTGACGCGGGCGGGGGCCGGGCTTCCCGCGCTCAGGTCCCCGTTCTGAAACCGCATGTAGACGCCGAATGAGGATTCCAGATTCAGATCGGTCCAGAGCGTCACAAGGACGCCGTTCTTCAACTGCAGCAGATAGGGATCTTCCTGCACGCTCCGCCGGTCGTTGGACAGGAAGTAGGTTGGCATCCCGGATGATCCTGAGAGAAGGGAAGGGGCAAAGGCATCGTGCCAGCGATCCCGAAGCCTGCCAAGTCACCAGTTCCATGCACGGCATGAAGATGCGCAAAGGCCGCGCATTGGCCCGCGCTCACCTTGGCGTCGTTCGTGGTCTTCGCACGCTTCGGTCAGGAGTTCATCGGAGCGGTCCTTTGCCCGCACTTCCGCGACAAGGCTTTCGCGCGGCATGACCCTCGCGGTCCCGGTTGGCGGGTTCTTTGCGGTGGAAGACGGGGCCACGGACAGGAAAGAACCACGCGATCCGCTGATGAGGCGCAATCGCGTGGTTGCTGACGGGCAGGGCGCTCAGGCCGCGCGGCCGGGGATGGGCCGGCCGGCGGTCAGGCCGGCGATCCGGCGGGCGATGGTCTCGGCGTCGATGCCGAAATGGCGGTAGAGGTCGCCGATGCTGCCGGTCTGGCCGAAATGTTCCACCCCCAAGGGGACCGTCCGGTGGCCCGCGACCGCCCCCAGCCAGGATAGCGTCGCCGGATGCCCGTCGATCACCGTGACCAGCGTGCAGTCGCGGGGCAGGGGCTGCAGCAGCGCCTCGGCATGGGACAGCGCGGCGGCATTGCCGCGCGCCCGCGCCCGCTGGGCGGCGGTCCAGCCCGCGTTCAGCCGGTCGGCCGAGGTCACGGCCAGCACGCCCACGTCGCGCCGCCCCTCGCCGATCATGCCGGCGGCGCGGATAGCCTCGGGCGCGACGGCACCCTGATAGGCGATCACCACGTCGCAGTTCGGCCCCGGCGGGCGCAGCCAGTAGGCGCCGTCGATGGCGCCCTGACGAAACGCCTCGTCATAGCGGCGGCCGGGCTGCTCGATGGGGTTTGTCGAAAGCCGCAGGTAGACCGAGCCGCCGGTCTGGTCGCGCAGCCAGGTTCGTTCGTCCGGATCACCTTCCCCGTCGCGCTGCAGATAGTCGAAGGCCCATTCCATGATGACGGCCAGTTCGTCGGCAAAGGCGGGCTCGAAGGCCGCCAGCCCGTCCTGGCTCATCCCGATCAGGGGCGTGCCGACCGACTGGTGCGCCCCCCCTTCCGGCGCCAGCGTCACCCCCGAGGGCGTTCCCGCCACGATGAAGCGGGCGTCCTGGTAGCAGGCATAGTTCAGCGCATCCAACCCCCGGTTGACGAAGGGATCATAAAGCGTCCCCACCGGGATCAGCCGCCGCCCGAACAGCGAATGCGAGAGCCCCGCGGCGGCCAGCAGCAGGAACAGGTTCATCTCGGCAATGCCGAGTTCGATATGCTGGCCCTCGGGGGTGAAATCCCATTTCGCGGTGGACGGGATCTTCTCGGCCTGGAAGGTGTCGGCCAGCGGGTTGCGGGCGAACAGCTTGCGCCGGTTGACGAAAGGCCCCAGGCCCGTGGTGCCGGTCACGTCGGGCGAGGTCGTCACCAGCCGCTCGGCCAGTGTGCTGTCGCCGCGCGCCAACTGGTCGAGGATCTTGCCGAAGGCGGTCTGGGTCGAGATCTCGCGGTCCACCGCAAGCTCGATCCCCGGCACGGCGATGGTGTCGTCATGAAGCCGCCGCGTCCCCTTGGCGAAGAAGGGCACGCGGTCGAGGTAGGCCTGAAGGCCCTCCACGTCCTGGACGGTGGCGAAGCGGTCCCATTCCTGCCCCTGCGCCACGCCCATCTGCGCCTGCCATCCGGCCATCTGCGCCTTGGTCATCAGCCCGCCGTGGTTGTCCTTGTGGCCCGCGATCGGCGTGCCCCAGCCCTTGACCGTATAGGCGAGGAAACAGGTCGGCCGGTCATGGTCGATCGAGGCGAAGACCTCGGCCATGCTGTCCACGCAGTTGCCGCCCAGGTTCTCCATCAGCGCGGCGAGTTCGGCGTCGTCCCGTCGTCCGATCAACGCCGACACGTCGCCCTGGTCGCCCAGGTCGTCCATCAGCCGCGCCCGCCAGACCGCGCCGCCCTGATAGGTCAGGGCCGAATAAAGCTGGTTCGGGCAGGCGTCGATCCAGTGGCGCAAAGCCTCGCCGCCCGGCTCGGCGAATGCCGCGCGCTGCAGGGCGCCGTATTTCACCCGCACCACGTCCCAGCCGAAGGCGCCGAAGATCGCCTCGATCCGGCTCCACAGCCCTTCGCGCACGACCCCGTCCAGCGACTGGCGGTTGTAGTCGATCACCCACCAGCAGTTGCGCAGGTCATGCTTCCAGCCTTCCTGCAGGCATTCGTAGATGTTGCCCTCATCCAGTTCCGCGTCGCCCATCAGCGCGATCATCCGGCCCATGGGCTGGTCGCCCGCCCAGGGCTTGGCGGCGACGTAATCCTGGATCAGCGAGGCGAAGGCCGTCACCGCCACCCCCAGCCCCACCGAGCCGGTCGAGAAATCCACGTCGTCCACGTCCTTGGTCCGCGACGGATAGGACTGCACCCCGCCATAGCCCCGGAAGTTCTCCATCCGCTCGCGGTCGAGGTTGCCCATCAGGTATTGCATCGCATGGAAGATGGGCGAGGCATGGGGCTTGACCGCCACCCGGTCCTGCGGCCGTAGCGCGGTGAAATACAGCGCCGTCAGGATCGACACCATGGACGCCGAGGACGCCTGGTGCCCGCCCACCTTGATCCCGTCCGCCTTGGGCCGGATGTGGTTGGCGTTGTGGATCATCCAGTGGGACAGCCACAACAGGCGCTGCTCGACGGTCTTCAGATGGGGGTTGGTCATGGTTCGCCTCCGCTTTGGGGCAGCATAGCGCAGGCGGGCGAGAGGAACCTTGCGATTTCAAGCGCCATGCGGTCAGATGCGAGGGGAAACGCGCGGCAAGGGACATTCTGCGAGTGGCATCCGCTCAACTTGATTCATTCGAGATCAGAATCCTCCGCTTGGTGCGGGAAAACGGGCGCATGCCGGTGCAGGACATCAGCGAACGCGTGGGCCTCAGCCCCACGCCGGTCGCGCGGCGGCTGCGGGCGCTGGAAAGCCGCGGCGTCATCACCGGCTACACCGCGCTGATCGACGAGGCGGCACTTGGCTATGGCGTCACGGTCTTCGTGTCGGTGCAGCTCGACCGGCAGATCGACCGGGCGCTGGAACAGTTCGAGGCCGCCATCCGCAGCTTCCCCGAGGTCGTGGACTGCTGGCTGATGACCGGCACCCGCGACTATCTGCTGCGGATCGTGACCGAAAGCCTCGCCAGCTACGAAACCTTCCTGACCGCGCGGCTGACCAAGGTGCCGGGCGTGTCGAACATCGAAAGCTCGATCCCGATCCGGCGGGTGAAATCGGGGATTGCCCGCACGCCCTGATCTCGCCGGGCCTGCGGCAGAGGCGGTGCGAGGAAGCCTCGCCATTGCACCTGCCGCACCTCGATACAGGCGCCATCGGGACAACACCCCCGAGGCCCGCATTTCAACCCGCATCAGCGCCCAGTCGGCATGGAACCGGGTTTCGTCAGTCCGGCGAATAGCTGAAGGTCATTGCCGGGGTGGCGGATGTTCCGACCCAGACGTTTTTGGTCAGCGAATAGGCCGCCAGCGCCTCGCGCCCCGAGGACCGGCCTTAGCCGCTTTTGCGAAAGCCTCCGAAGGGCGACATGACGTTGATGGTCTGGTAGGAATTGATCCAGAACGTCCCGGCCCGCACCTTCGCCGCCACCCGGTGGGCGCGCCCGACATCCCGCGTCCAGACTGCGCCCGCGAGGCCATAGGGGGTGGCGTTGGCCAGCGCGACCGCCTCGTTCTCGTCGCTGAACGGGGTGATGCCCACGACGGCACCAAAGACCTCCTCGTTGGCGATCTCCATTTCATGGCGCATGTTGTCGATGACGGTGGGGGCGTAGAAATAGCCGCGCGGGAAGGCCTTGGGCCGGTTGCCGCCGGTCGCGACCCGCCCGCCCTCGTCCACGGCGCGGCGGACCATGGCCTGCGCCGATCCGACGAAGACAACCAGCCGCGTTTCGGGATGGCTGATCGCCTGCTGTCCCGCCGTCGGGCCTGCGCCTGCGAGCACGTTCACCAGCCCGCGCGGCGCGCCCGCCCGCTCGCAGAGGACGCCGATCACCAGCGAGCTGTGCGGGGTCAGTTCGGACAGCTTCAGCAGCACCGCGTTGCCCGCGCAGATCGCCGGCGCGACCTGCCAGCCGGCTGTGTTCAGTGCCGCGTTCCAGGGCGTGATCTGCAAGACCAAGCTGTTGATTTCCACCCGGAACTGACCCGGGTAGGGGCGTAATTTCCACTGAGAACTGACCCATGTGAACCTTCCCCAAAGCGGAGCGCGGCGGGGGTAATGGAGTGATCCACATGGGACTTTTGAACATCATCCGACGCATGGCGTTGCGGGAGAAGCTGCCGATCCGGGAGATCGCACGGCGGACCGGCCTGTCGCGCAACACCATCAGGAAGTATCTGAGCGCTGGGACCATCGAGCCGAGGTTCGCGACGCCTGATCGGCCGAGCAAGCTCGATCCGTTTTCCGAGAAGCTGGCGGCGTGGCTGAAGACGGAAGCCGGCAAGTCACGCAAGCAGCGCCGGACGCTGAAGCAACTCCATGCCGACCTCGTGGCGCTCGGCTTCACCGGCTCCTACGGCCGGGTCGCGGCCTTCGCCCGGCAATGGCGGATGGACCGGCAGCGCGAGCAGCAGACGACGGGCCGCGGCACCTTCGTCCCCTTGGTCTTTCGTCCGGGCGAGGCGTTCCAGTTCGATTGGAGCGAGGACTACGCGGTTCTGGGCGGGGAGCGCACGAAGCTTCAGGTCGCCCACATCAAGCTGGCACACAGCCGGGCCTTCCTGGTTCGGGCCTATCTGCTGCAAACCCACGAGATGCTGTTCGATGCCCATTGGCACGGGTTCCGCGTCTTTGGCGGCGTGCCGGGTCGCGGCATCTACGATAACATGAAGACAGCGGTTGACCGCGTTGGCCGCGGCAAGGAACGGCAGGTCAACATCCGCTTCCTCGCCATGACCAACCACTATGTCTTCGAGCCGGAGTTCTGCAATCCTGCCGCGGGATGGGAGAAGGGACAGGTCGAGAAGAACGTTCAGGATGCCCGGCCTCGTTTGTGGCAGCCGATGCCGAACTTTCCTGACCTGGCGGCGCTGAACGCCTGGCTGGAACGGCGCTGCCTGGAGTTGTGGCGCGAGATCCCGCACGGGGTTCTGCCCGGAACCGTCGCCGACGCCTGGGCCGAAGAACAGGCCGCGCTGATGCCGCTGCCGCCTGCCTTCGACGGCTTCGTCGAGCGGAGCAAGCGTGTCTCACCCACCTGCCTGATCAGCTTCGAGCGCAACCGCTACAGCGTGCCGGCGTCCTTTGCCAACCGTCCTGTCAGCCTCAGGGTCTACCCGGATCGGCTGGTGGTTGCCGCCGAGGGACAGATCCTGTGCGAACATGGGCGGGTGATCCAGCGGTCCCATCACCTGCCGCCTCGCACGATCTATGACTGGCGGCATTATCTGGCCGTCATCCAGCGCAAGCCGGGTGCCCTCAGGAACGGTGCGCCCTTCGCGGAACTGCCCGCGGCCTTCCGACAGTTGCAGGACCAGATGCTGCGACGACCCGGTGGCGATCGCGAGATGGTCGATATCCTGGCGCTGGTCCTGCAGCATGATGAACAGGCTGTGCTGGTTGCTGTGGAAATGGCCCTGGCCGAAGGCGTCGCGACCAAGACCCATGTGTTGAATCTCCTGCACAGGCTGATCGATGGCAAGACGACCGGCGGCCCGAACATCGACACACCGGAGGCGCTGATCCTGCGCCATGAGCCGAAGGCCAATGTCGAACGCTATGACGACCTGCGGGCGCAGATCGGAGACCGCCATGCGTCATGATCCCGCCAGCGGCGCCATCGTCATCATGCTCCGCAGCCTGAAGATGCACGGCATGGCCCAGGCCGTCACCGACCTGATCGAACAGGGGGCGCCGGCATTCGAGACAGCCGTGCCGATCCTGTCCCAGCTGCTGAAGGCCGAACTGGCGGAACGCGAAGTGCGCTCCATTGCCTATCACATGAAGGCCGCGCGCTTCCCGGCCTACAAGGATCTCTCGGGCTTCGACTTCGCTGCCAGCGAGATCAACGAGGTCACGGTGCGCCAGCTCCACCGCTGCGAGTTCATCGACGGCGCGCAGAATGTCGTGCTGATCGGCGGGCCGGGCACCGGCAAGACCCATGTCGCAACCGCCCTGGGCATCCAGGCCATCGAACACCACCGCCGGAAGGTCCGCTTCTTCTCCACCATCGAACTCGTCAATGCCCTCGAGCAGGAGAAAACCAAGGGCAAGGCGGGCCAGATCGCGGAGGGATTGACCCGGCTCGATCTCGTGATCCTGGACGAACTGGGCTACTTGCCGTTCAGCGCTTCAGGCGGTGCGCTGCTCTTCCACCTTCTGAGCAAGCTCTATGAGCGCACCAGCGTTGTCATCACCACCAACCTGAGCTTCAGCGAATGGGCCACCGTCTTCGGCGATGCCAAAATGACCACCGCGCTGCTCGATCGCCTCACCCACCGCTGCCACATCCTGGAGACCGGAAACGACAGCTTCCGCTTCAAGGCAAGCTCAGCCGCAGCAGCCAGGAAAACCAAGGAGGCCGGCCATGCCTTGACCCAAGCCTAACCCACGAAACATAACCTGAGGGTGGGTCAGTTCTCGATGGAAAACCCGGGTCAGTTCCGAGTGGAAATCAACAGCGTCAGGTTGAAGCCGCGTTCTGCAAGCCATTCCTGCAGCTCGTCAGCCGTCATGGCTTCTTCGAAGAAGCGCTCTGCGCCGCAGCGCAGCGTCAGCTTCTGAACCCGCTCCAGCAATCCGTGCCTTTCCAGTCGCGAAAGCAACGCCAGTTCCTCGCCCGGCAGGTCGAGGATCAGCGTGAAGGCTGCTGCGCCCAAGCGCCCGGCCATCGCGGTGACAGGCACCACGGGAATGCTGCGCCGGGCCGTTTCATGCAGCCCGGGAAAGATTTCGTGCAGCGTCTCTGCCGCCCGGTGCAGGCTGAAAAATCCGGGCAGCGAGTGGCGGATCAGTTCCGTCTCGCCTTCGGCATCTCCAATAGCCGCGGCAATCAGTTCGACCTCGGCTCCGAGCATCGTGGGCATGGTTCCGGCCAAGCCGGCTGCGTCGAATATCACCAGACGGCCCACAGGTACGGGAAGATGCGGTTCCAGCAGGGACGCAAGGCGCTGGGGACCGGCAGCGACCACGGCCACCGATACGGGTTGGACGGCTTTCGGAGCAGGGGTGATGGAATGGATGGTCATGGATGCGATTTCATCGGTGTGCCGGGTTTGCAGGGCAGGGTCATCAGCCGAGGGATCGAGGCGACCTCTCCGGGCGTGGCAGGTCCCCGGGGATCAGCGGGATCACCCGCGGCCCGGCACAAGCCGGGCAATGGCACGGACCGGCTTTGTCAGGCGCCAGGACCGCGACGCCAGCATTGCCTCGATGCGCCGCTGTGCATGGGTCCGCCGCAGTTCCAGCGCCGCCTTTTGGGCCGTCAGTTGCTCACGCTCGCGCCTGCCGCGCGCCTGTTCCGCCGCAAGGGCGGCCTCAAGCTCCGTCACGCGCTTTTCAAGCGTCGCGTTCCTGTCGGACAGGTCTTTCCGCAGGCTGCCTTGAAGGGCGAGGGTGTCGCTCTGAAGTTCGGATTTTTGCTGAAGACGCTCCAACCTGGCGGCTGTCTGGGCATTGGTCTGGTGCGCATCGGCAATCTGACGCTCCCTGTCGGCAAGCGCTTGGGCAAATTTCTGTTGGTCAGCCTTGTGCGTCTTGCCGAGGCTCTGGTTTGCCTTGACCTGTTCTTCAAGCCGGGCTGCCAGCAGCTCTGCCTGCTCTTGAAGCTTCTGCAACCTGCCGACTGTCTCGGTATTGGCTTGGTGCGCAGCAGCGATCTGATGATCCCTGTCGGCGAGCGCCTGGGCGAATTTCTGTTGGTCAGCCTTGTGCGCCTTGCCGAGGCTCTGGTTTGTCGTGACCTGTTCTTCAAGACGGGTTGCCAGCAGTTCTGCCCGCTCCTGAAGCTTCTGCAACTCGCCTTCGCCTCTCTCGATCTGCAGCCTGAGCTGGTCGCCCAGCAGGCCGGCCCGGGTGCGGGTGACGGTGGCGCGTTTCCAGGCGGCAAGGGCAAGTCCCTGCCGGTCGCATCCTTTGCCGATGCCAAGGGTCACCGCCCTCAGTTCTTCCGCAAGCTCAGCGACTGCGGGGTCGTCGAGCATCACGAGTGCGAGGGTGGTGGCTTCCGGGTCGATGGCGGTCGTGGCAGGCGTCCCGGCCTCGTCCGGTAGTCCGGTCCCGGAAGGGGGCACGAGGGCCGGTGCCGTCGGAAGCTTCAACAGCCGCGCGGTCAACAATTCCCGGGCCGGCGCCATGTCAGGGTCAAGGATGGCCGGATCGACAGGAATGATCCGCCGCCGGTCCCGGCGGTGCAGGCCCAGCAGCGCTTCTGCCGCTTCCTTCCATTCGGCAAGGGCGCGGTCCGGGGCCATGCCCTGCTGGATGCGCCAAGCAAGCGACCGGACCGGATCGGCGGTCAGGACGACGACCGGCCCCGGTAACATCTGTGCCCAATCGGGACCGGAGCGGACGTTCAGCCGGGCGGCCGGCAGCGCCTGGGCGAGGAACGCGGCGAAATCTTGTGCGAAAACCGGGCCGTTTCCCGGCGGCAGAGCAAGCGTCAGGGCGATCCCGGCGGTGCTTGCGGGCGGCCTGTCGCCGGCGATAGGCGCAAGCGTCACGTTCGGCGGCGCGGCGCGATGGGCCGGGTGCTCGACACCGTGGAGGGGGGAAGCAAAGCGCCCGCCGGTCTCCTGCTGCATGTTCGTCTCGGCCATGATGCGCGTGTCCTGAAACTGATCCCTCCGGTGCGCTCCTATGCCATTTTCCCTTGTGCTGCATCCTTTTTTTTCAACCTTGCGCATATGCTGCGGTTTGGTCCGCGACATTGACATCCGCGATGCGGCAAGGGATACCCGTCCGGTTTCGATAGCGGAGCGGGATGCCATGACCGCCGTAAGTCTCATCATCCCGGCATTCGACGCGGCCGATTTCCTTGACGCGACTCTCCGATCGGTCAGCCAGCAGGATCTGGCGGATTTCGAGTGCCTCGTCGTTGACGATTTTTCCAGCGACGGCACGCTGTCCATCGCCAAGCGCTGGCGCGCCCGCGACCAGCGTATCCGCATCGTGACCCAGCGCGCCCGTTCGGGCGTGTCGGCGGCGCGTAACGCCGGGCTTCGGGCGGCGCGGGGGGCGCTTTGCGCCTTTCTGGATGCCGACGACCTGCTGATGCGCGACAGCCTGCGCCTGCGGCTGCTGGCCTGGCAGCGGGCGAGCCGCGCGGCAGGACCCCAGACCGCCGAGCGCATCGCCGGAAGCTACTGCGGCAGTGAGACGATTCCCGAAAGCCTGATGCAGCCGCCCCGGTCCCGCCCGATCGACCTCCTTCCGGTCGGATTCGCGACAACGGGCGGGCGCTGCCCCTTCAACGCCAACCAGCCGATGATCCGGCGCGACGTCCTGCTGGAAATGGGCGGCTTCAACGAGACCATGTCGCAGGCTGAGGATTACGACCTGTGGTCGCGCATCCTGCGCGCGGGCTACTGGTTCGCGCCCTCGCCGCAGGTCGCCGTGACCTATCGCGCCCGCGCGGGCAGCGCCGTCCGCAAGGCCCCCTCGCGGCATCTGGAGGCCTCGCTTGCGCTGCATGATGGGGGTGAGCGGGCGCTGGGGCCGGGGGTCCTGTCGCGCTCGCCCGGCCGGCTGGTGCGGCCGCATGGCCATTATGTCCATCAGGCGACAAAGGCCGGGCGCATCCTGCAGTTCTGCGGGATGGAACTGGGCTCGGACGATGCCCGCCCGCTTGACGACATCGCGACGGTGATCGTGCGGCACCTGCCGGACCTGCCGGACGTGCTGCCACCCACGACACCGGCCGCCAGGCTGCTGGGCGCCGGGATCACGCGGCAGACGACCCGACCTCTGTCCGGGGAGGACGAGAAGCGCGTCGCCGCGCTGCTGAAATCCGTGGCCGGGCGGCGTCATGACGCCAAGGCCCCGGCTGACGGCAACGGGCCGCCCCTTCTGTCCGGTCCCTTTGGCGATGCGGATCGCGACCGGCTGTGGCAGCCGGAGCGGCAGGCGGAAATCGACCTCCTGTTCCTGCCGCACAAGGATTACCACACCTGGACCATCGGCCTCGCCGCCCCGGCGCTGCGTGCGGCCGGAATGCGCTTTGCCATCATCGACATCTCGGCCCAGTGGCGCGAAGGCGGGGTCGCGGCCAAGGCCGCCGAGATGGCCCTGCCGCTGATCCGCTATGGCGAGCTGGCGCTGGGCGCCTTTGCGCCGCGGCTGGTGGTGGCCTTCAACGACTGGGATTTCGTGACCCGGCCGATCCTTGTCGCTGCCGAGCAGGCGGGCATCCCGACCGCCGCCATCGTCGAGGGCATCCAGGACTACGGGGACGTTGACACCGGACGGACGCGCCACGCTTACCGGACCGCCCGGACGGTGCTGCTGCCGGGCGACTTCGACCGGCGCTACTTCCCGGCAGGGGGCGGGCAGTCGCTGGCCGTCGCCGGCATCCCGCGCATCCAGTTGCTGCGGGGGCAGGCCGCGGATCGCCCGCCTGCCGAAAGGGCGCGGCAGGCGGGGTCGCGCCGGGTGCTGATCAACTCGAACTTCTCGCACAATGTCCTGACCGAGCGGCGCGACGCATGGCTGACCCAGGCGGTCGCCGCCGTGCGCCACGCGGGACTCGAGCCGGTGATCAGCCGCCATCCCGAGGACAAGGGCACGCTGTTTCCCGAATTGGTCACGCAAGCCAGCTTCTACGAGACGCTCGAATCCTGCTGCGCCTCGATCCAGCGCTTTGCATCGGGCATTCTCGAGTCGCTGGCGGGCGGTGTGCCGGTGATCTACTTCAACCCCCACGGGGAACGGGTGGACAAGTTCTCCAGCGACCCGATGGGCGCCTATCCCGTCGCCGTGACCGGCGAGGCGCTCGCGGGCCACCTGACGACGCTTGGCGACTGGCGCGAAGCCGCGCTGGCGCGGGCGGATGCATTCCTTGACCATCATGCCGGCCACCGTGACATCGACAGCGGCGCGGCCATCGCCGAGGGGCTGTGCGCGGCCATGGGTCCGCCCCCTGACGCCGAAACGCTTGCCCGCTTTCGCCGCAACCTGCGGATCATCGACCAGCAGACCGAGGCGCTGACGCGACGCGAGATGATCTTCGACGATCCCGCAACCGCCGTGGCCCGCATGGCCGCGCTGGCTGAGGCCGACATGCCGCCTGAAAGGCTGGTCGCGGCACTGGCCGATGCAGATGTACAGTCCGGGGCACAGGCCGCTGTGGGGGGCAAGGCGGAAGCCGGCATTGGTCGCAGGGGCCGCAGGTCGCGGGCCAGACTGGCCTGGCGGGGGCGGATGGCGCTGCACGAGCGGCTTGAACAGGCTTATCGCGCCTCGGCGCGCTGGCCGCGTCTGCACCGGCTGGCCCGGAGGGCGGGCGAATACTACCAGCGGAACTTCTCGCCCCTTTAGGCGGGACAGACACTTTCGCGGGGGAAGGCAGCGGCGCAACAACCGTGCCGGGGCCGCTGGAAACTGCCTTGCCGCTGCCGTATGCAGGCGGCGCTTTGCAGCCATGACGCCGTTCGGGCGTCCAGGAGGTTCCGCCCGATGCCCGACCACGCCATCCATCCTGACCTTGCGGACCGGGCGGTCTTCATCACCGGCGGCGGCGCCGGGATCGGAGCCGCGCTGACCGAGGGCTTCCTGCGCCAGGGCAGCCGCGTGGCCTTTGTCCAGCGATCGGACGCCACCCCCTTCTGCGACGAGATGGAGCGGCTGACCGGCCGCCGTCCCCTGTTCATCCGCTGCGACATCACCGACACCGCCGCCCTGCGCGCCGCAGTGGCAGAAGCCGCCGCTGCCCATGGCCCGGCGGGCGTGCTGGTCAACAACGCCGCCAGTGACGCCCGCCATGACACGCTGGAGATCACGCCCGAGGCGTGGAGCCGGATCATGGCCGTGAACCTCGACGCCGTGTTCTTCGCCATGCAGGCGGTGATCGAGGGGATGCGGGAACTGGGCGGCGGGTCGGTCGTCAACTTCTCCTCCATCTCCTACATGATGGGGAACGCGGGCTATCCCGGCTATGCGGCGGCGAATGCGGGGATCACCGGACTGACCCGGGCGCTCGCGCGCGAGTTCGGCCCCGACCGCATCCGCTGCAACGCGCTGATGCCCGGCTGGGTCATGACCGAGCGCCAGCGCGAGCTGTGGGTCACGCCCGAGGCGCTGGAGGGGCATCTGGAACGGCAATGCCTCAAGACCCCGCTCGAACCCCAGGACATCGTCGGGGGGACGCTGTTTCTTGCATCGGAAGCAAGCCGGATGATGACCGGGCAGGCGCTGGTCATCGACGGCGGCGTGGTGACGACGGGGTAGGGGCTGCCATGACCGCACAAGCCAGCGTTCTGGACGACCGCCGCTGCGATCTGGGCGAGGGGCCGCTGTGGCACCCGGCCCGCGGGCAGCTATTCTGGTTCGACATCAACCGCGGCCAGCTTCTGTCGCGCAATGACGAGGGGCCGCTGTCCTGGGACTTCGGGGGTCCCGTCTCGGCCGCAGGCTGGCTGGACGAAGGGCATCTGCTGGTCGCCTCGGACAGGGCGCTGCTGCGTTTCTCGATCAAGGACGGCAGCACCGAGCCAGTCGTGGCGCTTGAGGCGGACGATCCGCGCACGCGTTCGAACGACGGGCGGGCGGACCCCTGGGGCGGGTTCTGGATCGGCACCATGGGCCGGCAGGCGGAACCGGGCCTTGGCGCGATCTGGCGCTATCACCGGGGCGAGCTGCGGCGGATGTTCAGCGGCATCACCATCAGCAACGCCATCAGCTTTGCCCCCGACGGCAGCCATGCCTGTTTCGCCGACACCCGCAGGCGGATGATCTGGCGCGTGGCGCTGACCGGGGCCGATGGCTGGCCCGCGGGCGACCCGCAGCCCTTCGTCGATCTCGGCCCCGCGGGACTTAACCCCGATGGCGCTGTCATGGATGCCGAGGGCACGCTGTGGGTGGCGCTGTGGGGCGACGGCTCGGTCACGGGCTTCTGCCCGGACGGCCAGCGGCGCGAGCGGCTGGCGCTGCCCTCGCCCCATGTCTCCTGCCCCGCCTTCGGCGGCGAGGGGTTCGGCACGCTTTACGCCACCACCGCCTGCGAAGGGCTGGGCGCCGCAGCGCTGGAGGCCCATCCGCAGGCCGGAATGACCTTCACCGTCGCCACCGGACTGCGCGGGCAGGCCGAGCATCGGGTTGTCCTGTGACCGGAACGAGGCCCGTCGCTTCATGACGCAGTTCGGCAACGTCGGCCGCGTGTTGCGCCGCGAAGGGCTCCCCGGCCTTCTGACGCGCATCCGCCATCCCAAGCGCAGCGACAGCGCGACGCCGCGCGCCGTCCTGCCGCTGCGGCTGGGCAGCGACCTGCGACATCTGGAAGCCCCGCTGCGTGCCGCGATGACCCTGCTGGGGCGAAAGGATGAGGCAGGCATCGCCACCGATCCGCAAGGACCGGGCCTGCTGCTGCAAACGGAGGACGATGCCCCGCTGCCGGGGACCGGGCTGATCCTGCCCGATGCCGCTGCGGTTGCCCGGTTTCTGGAACGTCATGCGCCGGAGGGCAGCGCGGGGGCCGCCGTCCATCTGGTTCCTGACGGCGCGGGCGTGACGGCGCTGACCGGCGCCGGGATTCCGCACGGCCGCGTCTTTGTCGCGCCCGACCTTTCGCGGCTGGCGGCCGGGATCGCAACCGGCGCGCCGCCCACCGGCGACATCGCGGCCGAGCTTGCGCGCTGGCTGATCGCCGCCGGGGCGCTGGAAGCGCGGCAGGTCGATCCGCGGATCTTTCCCGCCCTGCGCGGCTTGGCCGCAGACGACCGGCTCTGCCTCAGCCTGCCCGAGACGCCGCAGCGCCGCCAGCTTCTTGCAGCGCAGAAAATAAGAGGCCTGCGCGTCTTCGACGGCCTGCGCTTTCATCCCGCCTGGCGCGGTTGCGGCCTCAGCTATGTCGCCATTGCCCGCGCGGCGCTGGCGCAAAATGCCGCGCCCCTGCTGGTCTGCGAGGATGACGCGATCTTCCCCGCGGATTTCGAGGCGCGGCTGAACGGCATCCGGCGATACCTGGAAGGCGTCGAATGGGACGTCTTTTCCGGCCTGCTCAGCGACCTGCCCGACGACTGCACGATCCGGCAGGTCGAACGGCGGGACGGCATGACCTTTGTGCATCTGGACCGGACGGTGGGGATGGTGCTGAACCTCTACAACCGCCGCGCGCTGGAGCGGATCACGCAATGGAACGACCGCGACGAGGACGTGCAGGACAACACGATCGACCGCTGGCTGGGCCGGATGGAGGGGCTGCGGGTCGTCACGACGCTGCCCTTCCTCGTCGGCCATGACGCCTCGGCGCAATCGACGCTTTTCGGCTTCTCGAACCGCCGCTACGAGGCCACCATCGGCGCAAGCGAACGGCGGCTGCGCCGGATGGTCGCCCGGTTCGAGGCGCAGCGCCTTTAGGCCGCAGCCTGCGGCGCGGCCCCCTCGGGCCCCAGCGCGGCCAGGAAATCCGCGCACCATTTCGAGATGTCGTTCTGTTCCAGCCGGGCCATCATCGCGGTGAACCGCTCGATCCGTTCCTCGAGCGGCATGGACAGGGCGCGGGCGATGGCGTTGCCGACGGCCTCGATGTCGTAAGGGTTGACCAGCACCGCGGCGTCCAGTTCCCGCGCCGCGCCGGCAAAGCGGGACAGGACCAGGACGCCGGGATCGGCGGGGTTCTGGGCGGCGACGAATTCCTTGGCCACCAAGTTCATGCCGTCGCGCAGGGGCGTCACCAGTCCAACGCGGGCGACGCGGTAAAGGCCCGCAAGCGTGCTGCGCCCGACGGACTGGTTGATATAGCGGATGGGCGTCCAGTCCATCGTGCCCATCGCGCCGTTCACGCGGCCCGCGTGCTCGGCCACCTGCCGCTGCATGTCGGAATAGCCCGGCACGTCGCTGCGGGATTTCGGCGTGACCTGCAGCAGCGTCGTGCGCCCGCGCCAGTCGGGGTTGGCGATCAGGAACCGCTCGAACCCGTCGATGCGGTGGGTCAGGCCCTTGGAGTAATCCAGCCGGTCCACCCCGATGATCAGGTCGCGGCCGTTGAAGCTGACGGCGGTGCGCTTGACCGCCGTGTTCCGCACCGCCCGTTTCGCCATCATGGCGAATTCGGCAACGTTGATGCCGATGGGAAAGGCGCAGGCGCGGAAGCGGCGGCCATGGGCGGTCATCCAGCCTTGGCCGAGGTCGCGCCCGATCCCCTCGCGCCTGAGGCCGAGGGCGAAGTTCTCGACGTCGTATTCGGTCTGGAAGCCCACCACGTCATAGGCCGTCAGGCCGCCGATGATCGCCTCATGCACCGGCAGGGTGAAGAACACATCCGGCGAGGGCCAGGGGATGTGCATGAAGAAGCCGATGCGGTTTTCCACCCCCATCTGGCGCAGCTCGGCGGCCATCGGGATCAGGTGATAGTCGTGAATCCAGATCAGGTCGTCGGGCTGGATCAGGGGCCGCAGCCGTTCCGCGAAAAAGCGGTTCACCCGGAAATAGCCCGCCATGTCCTTGCGGGCGTATTCCGTCAGGTCCAGCCGGTAATGGCACAAGGGCCACAGCACGCTGTTGGCAAAGCCCGCGTAATATTCGGACAGGTCGCGCCGCGACAGGTCGGTCAGGGCATAGGTGATGTTGCCGCGTTCCACGAACTGCAGCGGCCCCGGTTCCTTCACGCCGCTGGACTTGCCGGACCAACCCATCCAGACGCCGCCCGCCTTTTCCAGCGCGGAATGCAATGCGACGGCCAGACCGCCGGCGGGCGCCCCCTTGGTCGGGTCGGGCACGCGGTTCGAGACGACGATCAGCCGGCTCACAGCACGTCCTCCCATCGTCGGGACAGGTGCATGGCGGCATGGACAAGCCCGACCATCGAATAGGTCTGCGGGAAGTTGCCCCAAAGCTCGCCCGTCTCGACATGGACCCCTTCGGAGAGCAGGCCAAGGTGGTTCCGGGTGCGCAGGATCTCGGCGAAGATCTGGCGCGCGTCCTCGCGGCGGCCAACACGGACAAGCGCGTCGATCAGCCAGAAGGTGCAGGCGGTGAAGGCGGTCTCCGGCTCTCCGAAATCGTCAGGGGCGCGATAGCGGTAAAGGTGGTTGCCAAAGCGCAGGTGCTTCTCGCAGGCCTCCAGCGTGGACAGGAAGCGGGGGTCATGCGCCGGGATGATGCCGACCTGCGGCATCAGCAGCAGGCTCGCGTCGAGGTCGCGGCCGCCGAAGCTGGACACGAAGCTCTGCAGTTCCTTGTTCCAGCCTTGTTCGAGAATGCCCTCGCGGATCAGGTCGGCCTCGGCCCGCCACTGCGCCTCGCGTTCGGACAGGGCCAGCCGGGCGGCGATCTTGGCCAGCCGGTCGCAGGCGGCCCAGCACATCACGGCGGAATGGGTGTGGACCGCGCCGCGGGTGCGGAATTCCCACAACCCCGCGTCGGGTTGGTTCCAGCGCATGGCCGCCTGCCGGCCCAGTCGTTCCAGCCGGGTGAACAGCGCCTCGCCGCCCATGGTGGGCAGGCGTTCGTCGAAGAAGGCCTGCGTGATCGACAGGATCACCGAGCCGTAGCCGTCGTTCTGCACCTGCGTATAGGCGGCGTTGCCGCGCCGCACGGGGCCGAGGCTGCGATAGCCGGGCAGGGTGGGCACCATCTCTTCGTCCACCTGCCGTTCCAGCCCCAGCCCGAACAGCGGCTGCAGGTAGCCGTCGGGCGAGCCTGCCGCGATGTTCGAGACATAGGACAGGTATTCCTCCATCGTCCGGGTCGCGCCCAGCAGGTTCAGCGCGCTGACGGTGAAATAGGAATCCCTGAGCCAGCAGAAGCGATAATCCCAGGTCCGCCCGCTTTCCCCGTATTCGGGGATCGAGGTCGTCAGCGCCGCGACGATGCCCCCGGTTTCCTCATGCGCGCAAAGCTTCAGCGTGATGGCCGAGCGGATCACCACGTCCTGATAGTCCAGCGGCACCGACAGGTAGCGGACCCAGTTCCGCCAGTAATCGGCGGTCTTGTCGAGGAAGCCGCGCGCCATCTGCAGCGGGGCCTCGGACAGACGTTCGTCGGCGCCGAAGACGAAGGCATAGGGGCGGTCGATCAGGAAGGCCCTGCCATGCTCGATGTAGTCTATGGGCGCGTTGGTGGTCAGGCGCAGCACCTGCTCGCCCAACAGGAAGCGGATGTGGTTGGTGCCGCGCGTGGTCTCGGGGACATGGGCGCCGTAGCCGTGGCGCGGGCGCATCAGAACGCGGGCGCGCGGCGTGCCCTCCAGCGGTTCGATCATCCGCACGATGCCCAGGGGGCGGAAGATCCTGCCCAACTCCTTGAAGCGCGGTGCGAAATCAAGGATGCGGAGCCGGTTGCCCGCGCCGTCGGTCAGGATCGTTTCCAGGATCGCCGTGTTGCGCAGGTAGCGCTGTTCGCTGTGGGCGAAATCCTCGATGGTGATCGACCAGTCGCCGCCCTCGGCCTGCGTGCCGGCCAAGAGGCGGCAGAAGACCGGGTCGCCGTCCATGCGCGGCGCGCACATCCAGACAATCGAGCCGTTGCGGTCCACCAGCGCGGCCGCCGCGGCATTGCCGATGACGCCGAGGTCGAGCGAATGGCTTGGAAGGCTGGCCGTTCCGGCGGGGGCAAGGGCCTCGAGGGGCGCGTTCATCGCGACACCCGCTCGATCCAGCCGCGCAGTTCGGCCGGCGAGGCGAGGCGGCCCCGCGCGAGGGTTTCGCGCCCATCGGTTCCGACCCGGACCGACAGGCCGCCAAGTCGGTTCGCGGCCGCGAACATCGCCTCGTCCGTCACGTCGTCCCCGATCGCCAACGGCCGGCGCCCTGCGAAAGCCTTTTGCCCCATCGTCTGCATCAATGCGTCTCCCTTGTCCCGGCCGTGCGGCCGCAACTCCACAACCGCCTTTCCTTCCTGCAGTTTCCACCTGTCGCCAACGGTTTCCGCAAGCGCCTGCATCAGCCGCCGCACCTGCGATTCGCTGGCCGGGGCAAGGCGGTAATGGGCGGCGAATGCCGGGCCCTTGTCCTCGAACACGACGCCGGGCCAGCGGGCGGCCTGTTCGCGCAGCCGCTGCTTGGCGCCCGAAAAGGCGTCGGTGGTGTCGGGGGCGAAGACCCGCCCGGACCCGTCGCGCCATTCCGCCCCGTGCAGCCCGTTGACCGTGGCGGAAAGGCCGGGAAACAGCCGGTCCACGGTGGCAAGCGACCGACCCGTGACCAGCGCCATCGCGCCGCCCAGCCTTGCGGTCAGCCGTTCCAGCGCCCCGGCCAGCCCCGGCGGCACCACGATTCCGTCCGGGGTGTCCGCGATGTCCAGAAGCGTGCCGTCGATGTCCAGGAACAGGGCAAGCCCATCCACCCTGTCGGGCAGCCCGGCAGGCACGGGCGCAGCCCCGGACATCTCGCACGAGGAGTTCTGGTCCATCCGGCAGAATCTAGAGGGCGGGACCGCAGAGGACAACCCCGGCGGGAAGGCTCTGCCCCTGCGGAACGCCTGCGCCGTTCCGGTGTTGTTCAACATGCATCCGGGGAGGAGCCTATGGACGACAAGCGGGTCTGGGAATTCGAGGAAAGCCTGTGGCGGGCAAGCGAGGAACGCTATCACGAGCGGGTGGACCCCGACTGCGTGATGGCCCTGAGCCGGGCGCCCTGGCTGTTCACGGGCGATGCCGCGATTGAGGCGGTCAGCCACACGCCCGCATGGGAGGAGGTCGCCTTTTCGCAGCAGGACGTGCGCCGGCCGCAGGAAGGGCTGATCGCCATTGCCTATTGCGTGGTCGCCAGCCGGGAGGGGACGCGCTTCGCCGCCGCCTGCACCTCGGTCTACCGCCGCCGCGGCCATGACGACTGGACCGTGGTCCAGCATACGCAGATTGCCCTTGATTCACAGGAGAACGCATGATGACCGACGACGCCAAGATCGAGGCCCGCTTCTGGAAGGCGCTTGCCGCGGAACGCGTGATGATGCTGGGGGTGGACGGGGTCGAGGACGGCTTCGCCCGCCCGATGTACGTCCAGATCGACGCGGAACGCTCGCCCCTGTGGTTCTTCACCTCAAGCGACAACCACATCGTGGGCAAGCTGACCGAAGGCCGCCGCGCCATCGCCACCTTTTCCGCCAAGGGAGAGCTTTACGCCTCGATCCAGGGCAGCCTCAGCCTGTCGCAGGACCGCGCCATGATCGACAAGTTGTGGAACCCGCAGGTCGCCGCCTGGTACGAGAAGGGCAAGGACGACCCCAAGCTGCGGCTGCTGCGCCTTGACGCAGATCAGGCCGAGATCTGGCTGGACGGCTCCAGCCTGCTGGCGGGGGTCAAGTCGCTGCTCGGGGTTGATCCCAAGATGGATTACAAGGACGACCAGGCCTCGGTGCGCTTGTAGGAACAGCCGCTTTCCGCCTGCGTCGGAACATGTCCATTTGGACAAATTGAACGCGGGCGTTCCATGTGGTCAACAGGTCTCAAGACGGCCGTCTTGCAAGGCATCGCTTGTTACGAGTTGTTTCTGTTATTGGTTCATGATGCTCAAAAAGACCCGCGCAGCTCTGCTGCGCGGGTTGATTCATGATCTGCTCAGGGCCGAGGGCTAGTAACCGATCGCGGCCCCGGCACTCGCGCGGCTGTCGATCGCGCCGTGATAGCCCCCGCCGTCGCCGTCCTCGATGTCCCGCAGGCTCTTGCCGCCGACAAGGATGCCCGCCGCCTCGCCCCAGACCGGCCAGTTCGGATCGGTGCCGATGTCGTATCCCATCCCGACCAGCAGGCGCATGGTGTCCGGGGACAGGCCGCGCGGCTCGACGAAGACCCGGTCGGGCAGCCACTGGTGATGGATGCGCGGGGCGTCGATGGCTTCCTGCAGGTCCATGCCGTGGTCGATCACGTTCATGATCGCCTGCAGGGTGATGGTGATGATGCGCGCCCCGCCGGGGCTGCCGATCACCATGAAGGGCTCGCCGTCCCTGGAAACGATGGTCGGGCTCATCGAGGACAGGGGCGACTTGCGCGGTTCGATGGCGTTGGCCTCGCCCTGCACCAGCCCGTAAAGGTTGGGCACCCCCGGCTTGACGGTGAAGTCGTCCATCTCGTTGTTCAGAAGGATACCGGTGCCCTCGGCCACCTTGGCCGTCCCGAACGAGCCGTTCAGCGTATAGGTGACGGCGACGGCGTTCCCGTCCTTGTCGATGATCGAATAATGCGTCGTTTCCGGGGACTCGGGCGCGACATCGATCTTCAACTCGGCGCTGACGCCGGCGCGGAAGGCGTCGATGCGCGACCGGATCTCGTCGGCATAGGCCTTGCTGGTCAGCCTTTCGACCGGGTTCTGCACGAAATCGGGATCGCCCAGCGCGGTGTTGCGGTCCACATAGGCGTGGCGCATCGCCTCGACCATCAGCCGCGTGGTTTCCGCCGAGCCATGGCCCAGATAGGAAATCGGATAGCCTTCCAGCACGTTCAGGATCTCGCAGATGATCAGCCCGCCGGACGAGGGCGGCGGCGCCGAGGCGATGTCGTAGCCGCGATAGCTGCAGGTCACGGGCGCCATCTCGCGGACCCGGTATTGCTGGAAATCCTCTTTCGCGAGGATGCCGCCATTGGCCTCGCTCGCCTGCACGATCAGGTCGGCGATGCCGCCGTTGTAGAAGGCCTCCGCCCCGCCGTCGGAAATCTGCCGCAGCGACCCGGCAAGGTCCGCCTGCACCAGCCGGTCCCCGATCCGATAGGGCTGGCCGTCCTTCAGGAAGATCCTTGCGGCCGCAGGGTCCTGGGCCAGCCGGTCATTGCCATCCGCGAACGAGGCGATGTCGCCCTGTTCCAGCACAAAGCCTTCCGTTGCCAGCCGGATCGCAGGGGCCAGCAGCTCCTCGCGCGGCCGGGTGCCGTATGTCTCACGCGCCATCTCGAAGCCCGCGACGGACCCCGGCGTGCCCACGGCCAGATAGCCGTCGGTGCTGGCGCCGGGGATCGGGTTGCCCTCGGGGTCCAGATACATGGTGCTGGTCGCGGCCAAGGGCGCGCGCTCGCGGAAGTCGAGGAATGTCGTGGTCCCATCAGCAAGCCGGATCGTCATGAAGCCGCCGCCGCCGAGGTTGCCCGCGGTCGGATAAACCACCGCCAGCGCATAGCCGACCGCCACGGCGGCATCGACCGCATTGCCGCCGGCCTTCAGCATATCGACGCCGACCTGCGAGGCAAGATGCTGCGCCGTCACCACCATGCCGTTTTGCCCTTCGACCGGGACAGGGGATGCGGCAAAGGCCGCGCCTGTCCCAAGCCATAGTGCCCCCACGAAACAAAGCCGCCTTGATCCCAGTTGCCCCATGATCCCCTCCCTCGCAGTCGATTGCCGCGCACTGGATACCCCCGGCGCCCGGAGTTGAGGATGAGGCGATCCGGGGCTTGCGTCCAGACCTGCCGCCGTCTTCCCCGCGCCGCGGGTCAGAGCGGCTGGCGGTCCCATTCCAGCCTGGGACCCAGCGGCACGATGCCGGTCGGGTTCAGCGCCTTTATGGAATAATAGCCGCGCTTGATGTGGTCGATGCTGACCGTGTCGCGCACGCCTGGCAGGGCGAGGAAGCGTTCTAGATAGGCGCTGAGCGCCGGATAGTCGGCCAGCCGGCGCAGGTTGCACTTGAACAGTCCGTGATAGGCCGCGTCGAAGCGCACCAGCGTCACGAACAGGCGGATGTCGGCTTCCGTCACCCGATCGCCCGACAGGAAGGCGCGTCCATCCGAGAAGCGCCCTTCCAGTTCGTCCAGCATGGCGAAGACATCGTGGAAGGCCTCGTCATAGGCTTCCTGCGTGGTGGCGAAGCCTGCGCGATAGACTCCGTTGTTCAGGCGTGGATAGATGCGGGCGTTCAGCGCCTCGATCTCGTCCTGCAGATCGGCGGGGTAGAGGTCGAAGGTCGGGTCGGCCAGATCGCCGAAGCCGGTGGTCATCATCCGCAGGATCTCGGCGGATTCGTTGTTGACGATGGTGCGCTGCCGCTTGTCCCAGAGGACCGGCACCGTGGCCCGGCCCGAGACCTGCGGATCGGCCCCGCTGTAGATCTGGTGCAGGTGGTCGGCGCCGGTCAGCGGGTCGGGCACGGCAAAGCGCCAGCCCTGGTCGCCCAGTTCCGGCTCGACTACCGAAACCGAGATCACGTCCTCCAGCTTCTTCAGCCTGCGCCCGATCAGCGTGCGCGAGGCCCAGGGGCAGATCAGCGCGACGTAAAGATGATAGCGGCCGGGTTCGGCGGCAAAGCCGCCCTCGCCACTCGGGCCGGGGCTGCCGTCGGGGGTGATCCAGTTGCGGAAGCCCGATGTCTGGCGGACGAAGCCGCCCTTTTCGTCCTTGGCCTGCACCGGCTGCCAGTCGGCCACCCATTTTCCTTGCACAAGCATCGGTGTCTCCTTTCGGGCTGGTCCCGGCGCGCGACCCGCGCCGGGCGTTCGTTCAGCGGCTCGCCGCGTCCAGCCGCTCGCGGGCCTCAGTGGGCAGGTCGAGGGCCACGGCGCCCATGATCTCGTCCAGTTGCTGAACGCTGGTGGCGCTGGCGATGGGCGCGGTCAGGCCGGGGCGCGACATCAGCCAGGCCAGCGCGACCTGCGCCTGCGGGGCGCCTACACCTTCGGCCACCTCGCGCAGCGCGGTCAGGATACGCGCGCCGCGGTCGTCGAAATAGCCTTCGAGGAAGCCCTTGCGGCTGCTGCCCTCAAGATCGGCCTTCGTGCGGTATTTCCCGGACAGGAAGCCGCTCGCCAGCGAGAAATAGCTGACCGCGCCAAGCCTTTCGGACTGGATGACCGGCAGCAGCGACTGCTCGAAGTCCTTGCGGTCATGAAGGTTGTAGGCGGGCTGGACCATCTCGTAGCGCGGCAGCCCGGCGGCTTTTGCCGCATCCAGCGCGGCCTGCAGGCGGTCGGCCGAGTGGTTCGAGGCGCCGATGGCGCGGACCTTGCCGGCCTCGATCAGCCGGGAAAAGGCGCCCAGCGTTTCCTCGAAAGGCACGCTCTCGTCGTCCACATGGGCGAAATAGACGTCCACATGGTCGGTCTGCAGGCGACGCAGCGAATCGTCCAGCGCGGCCTCGATATTGGCGGCAGAGAGGCCCTTGCGGCTCTCCCACATGCCGACCTTGGTCATCAGCACCACGTCGTCGCGGCGGCCCCCCTGGGCCAGCCATTCGCCGATGACGGTTTCCGATTCCCCGCCCGACAGGCCGGGCGCCCAGCTGGAATAGACATCCGCGGTGTCGATGGCGTTGAAGCCTTGCCCGGTGAAGCGATCCAGCAGGGTGAAGGACTGCTGCCGGTCGGTGGTCCAGCCGAAGACGTTGCCGCCGAAAACAAGGGGGGCAATGGCGATGCCCGATTTGCCGAGTTCACGCTTTTCCATGAAGAAATCTCCTGTCTTGTGAAAGGGAAGGGGACGGCCGGTGCGTCACAGCATCCGGTCCAGCGTCCCGTCGCGCCTGACGAACTGGTGGAACAGCGCCATCGCGATATGGCCGATGACCAGTGCCGCCAGAATCCAGGCCAGAGGCGAGTGCAGGCTGCCGAGACTTTGCGCCCAGCCGATCTTCTCGCCCTTGGCGATCAGTTCGACGCCGAAGGCGGTCACGCCGAAGCCTGCGCCGACCATCAGCATGATGCCGGTCAGCGGCAACAGGATCAGCGTGGCGTAGATGAGGCCATGCCCGGCCTTGATGTAGAAATCCATTGCCGGATCGTTCAGGGGACGCTGCCCCCGCTGATTGAGCGCCCAGCCGAAGCGGGTGACGGCCATCACCAGCAGCAGCACGCCGATCGAGATGTGCCACGAGACCAGCGTCTGGCCGACCCAATGCTCGCCCTCGTCGATGCGGTCGAAGAACTTCAGGAACTGCCAGCCCACCAGCAGCGCCATCACCCAGTGAAAGGTCTTGCTGACAAGGCCGTAGCCGTCTTGCGTGTCGGTAGCCATGTCGGTCTCTCCTCCTCTGATCTCAGGCGATGCTTTCGACGGTGCCGCCGTCCACCCGCAGCGCGGCCCCGGTCGTGGCGCTGGCTTGGGGCGAAGCGACGTAGACGCTCATCGCCGCGACCTCCCCGGGGGTGGCGAAGCGGCCGAGCAGGTTCGAGGGGCGGTTTTCGCGCAGGAACAGCGCCTCCATTTCCTCGGGGGAAACGCCTCGCTCGCGGGCGAGGTCGTGCATCATCTCGACCGAGCCTTCGGTGCGCGTCGGTCCCGGCAGGATCGAGTTGACGGTGACGCCGCTGCCTGCCAGCACCTTGGCCAGCCCGCGGGCCACGCCCTGCACGGCGGCCTTGCTGGCGCCGTAATGGACCATCTCGGCCGGGATGTTCAGCGCCGATTCGCTGGAAATGAACTGGATGCGGCCCCAGCCCCGGTCGCGCATTCCCTGCGCGTAATGGCGGGCCAGCCGCACGCCGCTCATCACGTTGACGCGCAGGCTTTCGTCCCAATCGGCGTCGGTGATGTCGAAGAACGGGCGGGCGCCGTAGATGCCGAGGTTGTTGACCAGGATGTCGGCCTGCGGCTCGGCCGCGATCAGCGTGGCGCAACCCTCGGCCGTGCCGGCATCGGCCACCACCGCGCGGGCGTCATCCCGCCCCGAAGCCTTGTTCACGGCGTCGCGCGCGGCATTCGTGCTGTCCTCGCGGCGGCCGACGACCACGACGCGGGCACCGGCCTGGGCCAGCCCCTTAGCAATGGCCATGCCGATGCCGCCGGTCGAGCCGGTGACGATGGCGGTCTTGTCGGTCAGGTCGATATGCATGGGCGGTCTCTCCTCGTTTGCGTTGACACCAAGATAGTGCCGATCTGCGAAGGAAATAATCAGCTTGCAGGGAAGATGATTGCTTCCTATAAGGAAATTATCGTTACCAGCCTCGTTCCCAGTGCGGGGTGTCGCGATAGCGTTCCACCAGCGCGTCCACCAGCAGCCGCACCTTGGCCGCAAGATGGCGGCTATGGGGATAAAGCAGGAAGATGTCATAGGGCGCGGATTCGAACTCCTGCAGCAGCGGCACCACCCGGCCCCCGCGGATCGCATCGCCCGCGACAAAGGCGGGGACGCAGGCAAGGCCCAGCCCGGCCTCGGCGGCCTGCAGGCAGGCCTCGGCATTGGAAAAGCGCAGCCGCCCGCTGACCGCCACCCCCGGCGGATCGCCGGAGGGCCAGCGGCTGGGATCGCGGAAGTTCGTGTCGATGATGCAGTCGTGCCGCGTCAGGTCAGCGGGAGTTTCGGGCGCGGGGTTGCGGTCCAGGTAGGCCTGCGCCCCCACCACGACGATGCGGACCGCGCAGAGCTTGCGGATGATGAGGCTGGAATCGTCCGGCTGCCCGACCCGCACGGCAAGGTCGAAGCCGTCGTCCACGAGGTTCACGGCCCGGTCCGAAAAGCTCACGTCCAGCTCGATCTCGGGGTAGCGGGCGGCGAAGTCGTTCAGCGCCGGGGCAAGCTCGCGGATGCCGAAGGTCAGGGGCGCGGCCACCCGCAGCCGCCCGCGCGGGGTCTGCGAGATGTTGCGGATCTCGCTGTCCAGCCTGTCCAGTTCCTCGATCAGCACCCGCAGACGGTCGTGATAGGCTTGGCCCGCCTCGGTCGGGGATACCGAGCGGGTGGTGCGGTTCAGCAGCCGCACCCCCAGTTCCGATTCCAGCCGCGAGACCAGCTTCGAGGCCTGCCCCGAACTGGTGCCAAGCTGCCTGGCGCCGCCTATGAAGCTGCCCGCCTCCATCACCGCCATGAACATCCGGTCGCATTCCAGTCGGTTCATCGCTTTCCTCTTTATCCGCGGCTTGCCGCATTCCACCACGGCGGACCTGCCGGGCGCCAGCGGTCCGCGTCAGGGCAGGGGAACGGCCGCGGCGCGGGGGCGTTGCTCCTCGCAACTCGTGCTGTGAAAGGATGATCCATGTCCGGCAAGGAAGGCTCCGACCCCGTTCTCCCTCCCTACCGCTCGGGCGCGATCGAGGACCCGCGCCTGCCGCTCAATCCCTATTCCGACGACCAGCAGCCCTGGCCGGGGCTGGCCGAGAAGATGGACCCGCAGCCCGACCATGGCGAGGAAAGCTACAAGGGCCATGACCGGCTGAAGGGCAAGCGCGCGCTGATCACCGGGGGCGACAGCGGCATCGGCCGCGCCGCCGCCATCGCCTATGCGCGCGAGGGCGCGGATGTCGCGATCAACTATCACCCGGACGAGGAAAGCGACGCGCAGACTGTCGTGAAGTTGATCGAGGCCGAGGGTCGCCGCGCGGTCGCGCTGCCCGCCGACATCCGCGACGAGCAGGCCGCCCGCAAGGTCATCGACGATGCCGTGAAGGGCTTGGGCGGGCTTGAGGTGCTGGTGCTGAACGCGGGCCGCCAGCAGGCGCAGAAGTCCATCGCCGACATCACCTCGGACGCCTTCGACGCGACGATCAAGACCAACATCTACGCGCCCTTCTGGATGGCGCAGCAGGCGCTGCCGTATCTGAAGAAGGGGGCCTCGATCATCGTGACCTCGTCGATCAACGCCTTCTCGCCCTCGCCCGACATGCTGGACTATGCGATGACCAAGGGCGCCGGGAAGGTCTTTGCCCAGGGGCTGGCCAAGCAGCTTGCGCCCAAGGGCATCCGCGTGAATGCGGTGGCGCCGGGGCCGTTCTGGACCGCGCTGCAGGTCTCGGGCGGCCAGCCCAGGGAAGACCTGCCCGAGTTCGGCGCTGACAGCCCGCTCGGCCGCGCCGGCCAGCCGGTAGAGATCGCGCCGATCTACGTCCTGCTTGCCAGCGACGAGGCCAGCTACATCACCGGCGAGGTTTACGGCGCGACCGGCGGCAGCGGGACGGGCTGACCGCTTCTTATTCCGCTTTGTGCACTCACGCTTATGTGAGACCTTGAACGAGTTGGCATACGGCCGCCTCCTTCAAGGGTGTTGGTGATGAGTTCTCAGAAATACGCGGCGGAATTTATAGGAACATTCTGGCTGACCTTCGGCGGCTGCGGGTCGGCCGTGCTGGCGGCCGCCTTCCCCGAGGTGGGCATCGGCCTTCTGGGCGTGTCGCTGGCCTTCGGGCTGACCGTGCTGACCATGGCCTATGCCATCGGGCATGTGTCGGGCTGCCACCTGAACCCTGCGGTGACAGTCGGGCTTGCGGCGGGCGGGCGTTTCCCGTCCTCGCAGATCCTGCCCTATGTGGTGGCGCAGGTCCTGGGTGCGATCCTGGGCGCGCTGGTGCTTTACCTGATCGCCAATGGCGCGCCGGGCTTCGACGCCTCGGCCTCGGGCTTTGCGGCGAACGGCTATGGCGAACATTCGCCGGGCGGCTATTCGATGGGCGCGGGCTTTCTGGCCGAGGTGGTGCTGACGGCCATGTTCCTGTTCATCATCATGGGGGCCACGCATGGGCGGGCGCCGGTGGGCTTTGCCCCCATCGCCATCGGGCTGGGGCTGACGCTGGTCCACTTGATCTCGATCCCCGTCACCAACACCTCGGTCAATCCCGCGCGATCCACCGGACCCGCATTGTTCGTGGGCGGCTGGGCGCTGAGCCAGTTATGGCTGTTCTGGGTGGCGCCGCTGATCGGGGGCGCACTGGGCGGCGTCCTCTATCGCTGGCTCAGCCCGCAGCCCGAGGAACCTGTCGTCGGCGGCGTCCGCAGCCCCGGCTAGGTGGCGGGCCTTTGCCGGAAAGCACGGTGCCTTTTCATTGACGCGATCCTGCGGGGCGGGCACATCCGCCCCCAAAGCCGAAGGGACCCGCGCATGACCATCCATCTTCACCGCCACGACCTGCCGGACGGGCTGGACCTCGGGCCGGTCGTGGCCATCGACACCGAGACCATGGGGCTCGACCCCCGCCGCGACCGGCTGTGCCTGGTGCAGATGAGCGCGGGCGACGGCGACGCGCATCTGGTGCAGATCGCCCGCGGCCAGCACGAGGCGCCTAACCTGACCCGGATGCTGGCCGACGAGGGCACGCTGAAGCTGTTCCACTTCGGCCGCTTCGACATCGCGATGCTGGAAAACGCCTTCGGCGTGGTCACGCGCCCGGTCTGGTGCACCAAGATCGCGTCCAAGATGGTGCGGACCTTCACCGACCGGCACGGACTGAAATACCTGCTGAGCGACCTCGTCGGCGTGGACGTGTCCAAGCAGCAGCAGACCAGCGACTGGGGCGCCGAGGAACTGACGCAGGCGCAACTGGATTATGCCGCGTCAGACGTGCTGCATCTTCATGCGCTGAAGGCCGAACTGGAAAAGCGGCTGGAACGCGAGGGGCGGATGGCGCTGGCGCAGGCCTGCTTCGACTTCCTGCCGGCGCGGGCGACGCTGGACCTGATGGGCTGGGGCGATGACAACGACATCTTCCATCACTAGGTCGGGGAGATGAGTGAATATGTCGAGACCGCCCGTCGCGTGATCCGCTGCGAGGCGCAAGGGTTGTCCGAGATCGAAGCCGCGCTGGACGGCCCCCTGGCCCAACCCTTCGATGCCGCCGTGCGGCTGATCCTTGAGGCAACGGGCCGGGTGATCGTGTCCGGCATGGGCAAGTCGGGCCATGTCGGCCGCAAGATCGCGGCAACCTTCGCCTCGACCGGCACGCCCGCGCAGTTCGTCCACCCGGCAGAGGCCAGCCACGGCGACCTCGGCATGGTGACGAAAGGCGACGTGGCGCTGGTGCTGTCGAACAGCGGCGAGACGCCCGAGATTGCGGATATCGTGGCCCATACGCGGCGTTTTTCCATACCGCTGATCGGGGTGGCGGGTCGCGAACGGTCCACCCTGCTGCGCCAGTCCGACGTGGCGCTGCTGCTGCCGCAGGCGGCGGAAGCCTGCGGGACGGGGATCGTGCCCACGACCTCGACCACGATGACTCTGGCGCTGGGCGATGCACTGGCGGTGGCGCTGATGGAACATCGCAAGTTCACCCCCGAGCATTTCCGCACCTTCCATCCCGGCGGCAAGCTGGGCGCGCGGCTGGCCCGCGTGGGCGACCTGATGCATACGGATATGCCGCTGGTCCCCGAGGACGCGCCGATGGCCGAGGCGCTGCTGACCATCAGCCGCAAGGGCTTCGGCGTGACCGGCGTGACGAACAACAAAGGCGGGCTGGTCGGCATCATCACCGACGGCGACCTTCGCCGTCACATGGACGGCCTGCTGGACCACACGGCGGGCGAGGTGATGACGAAGAACCCCCGCACCATCGCCCCTGACGCGCTGGCCGAGGCCGCGCTGGCGCAGATGCAGGACAGCAAGATCACCAGCCTTTTCGCCGTCACGAACGACCGGCCGGAAGGCATCCTCCATATCCACGACTGCCTGCGGGCCGGGATGGTCTAGGGTGCTGCGGACCCGCATCGTCCGGCTTCTGCAGGTGGTCCTGCCGCTGGCGGCGCTGGCGCTGCTGTCGGTGCTGTTCCTGCTCGCGCGCAAGCCTGACCCCCAGGCGGCGATCCCCTATGCCCAAGGCCGCTTCGAGGAACTGTCCCGCGCCGAAGGCATCGGCGCGCCCGAATTCACCACCGTCACCGATGACGGCGCCACCGTCACCCTGCGCGCCACCCGCGCCGTGCCGGGCGAGGCCGAGGACGGGACGGCGCGCGACCTGACGCTGGACTGGCGGTCCCGCAGCGGGTTGCTGATGGTGGTCACCGCCCCGCAGGCCGCCAAGGAGGGCGAATTGCTGACGCTGGACGGGGGTACCCGCATGGCCTTGTCCACCGGCTGGGAACTGACCGCCCCGCAGATGCAGGCGCAGCTTGACGCGGGCGTGGTCAGCGCCGCGCAGACGGTGGACGTGACCGCGCCCTTCGGCGAACTTCAGGGGGACGCCATGCGGCTCGGTCCCGATGCGGCCGGGACCACGGTTCTTGAATTGAACGGGAACGTGCGGCTGCTATACCGCCCCTGACCCCCGCCGCTGGAAGGAGCCGACCATGCTGCGTTCCCTGATCCTGCCCGGCCTCCTTGCGCTGGCCCTGCCGCTTGCCGCCGCCGCCCAGACCGTGGGCTTCGGCGCCATGCGGGCCGATGCCGATGCCCCGGTCGAGGTGACCTCCGATGCCCTGCGGGTGAACCAGGACACGGGCGAGGCCGTCTTCACCGGCAACGTGCTGATCGGGCAGGGGCAGATGCGGCTCTCGGCCCAGTCCGTGACCGTGGTTTATGCCGAGGGCGGGCAGAATCGCATCCGGTCCCTCAATGCCACAGGCGGCGTCACGCTGGTCAGCGGCCCCGACGCGGCCGAGGCCGCCGGGGCCGTCTATGACGTCGAGGCCGGGACCGTGGTCCTGACCGGCGATGCCATCGTCACCCGCGGGGAAAGCGTGCTGGCCGGCGACCGGATCGAGGTCGATCTGAACGACGGCACCGCCTCGGTTTCCGGCCGGGTGCGGACGGTGCTGCAGCCGGGCCAGAACTGATGCCGCCTGCCTCTGCCTCATCGGGCCTGCAGGTCGATGGACTGCGGAAATCCTATCGCAACCGCCCGGTGATCCGCGACGTCTCGATACGGCTGAACCGGGGCGAGGTCGTGGCGCTTCTGGGGCCGAACGGCTCGGGCAAGACCACCTGCTTCTACTGCATCGCGGGGCTGGTCATGCCAGACGCGGGCCGCATCGTCATCGACGGGCGCGATGTCAGCGCCTTGCCGATGTTCCGCCGCGCCCGCATGGGCATCGGCTACCTGCCGCAGGAGATGTCGATCTTCCGCGGCCTTTCGGTCGAGCAGAACATCATGGCTGTCCTCGAAGTCGCCGGCCGCGAGCGCCGCCAGAGCCGCGAGCGGCTGGAGGAGCTGCTGGGCGATTTTTCCATTGGCCACCTGCGCCACGCCCCCGCGCTGGCGCTGTCGGGGGGCGAGCGGCGGCGGGTGGAAATCGCCCGCTGCCTCGCCTCGGACCCCGCCTTCCTTTTGCTGGACGAACCCTTCGCGGGCGTCGACCCCATCGCCGTGGGCGAGATCCGGGGCCTCGTCCATGATCTGAAGACGCGGGGCATCGGCGTCCTCATCACCGACCACAACGTGCGCGAGACGCTGGGGATCGTGGATCGCGCCTATATCCTGCACGACGGCCGGGTGCTGATGTCGGGCACCACCGCCGCCATCGTCGAGGACCCGCGCGTGCGCGAGGTCTACCTGGGCGAAGGCTTTACCCTGGGCTGAGCACCGGCGATCTTTACCATAAATGCAGGCGCGGCGTCGCTGCGGGCCTGCGCCGATTGACACCGGGGGCACGCTGTTCCCAAATAAAGAAAGGAGCCCGGTCGCGGGCTCTTGTCACCGGTCGGTTTGCGCCGGCAGCGGCGCAACCACCGGCTCGGCTCACGGAAAGGAAAAAATCATGCGCTATCAGATCAGTGGACGACAGATCGATATCGGCGAGGCGCTGTCCACCCATGTCGAGACCGAACTGGACGCGACCTTCGGCAAATACGCCCAGCGTCCGACCGACTCCACGGTGATCTTTTCGCGCGATGCCCACAACCTGACCTGCGACGCGGTGGTCCATCTGTCCACCGGCCTGACGGTTCAGGCCAAGGGGCAGGACCCCGACAACATCTACGCCGCCTTCGAGAAGTGCCGCGAGAAGATGGACAAGCAGGTGCGCCGCTACAAGCGTCGCCTGAAGGACCATCACAAGGACCGTAGCGAGCCGGTTGTATACGGCACCGCCGCAAGCTATGTGCTGGCCGCCAACGAGGATGAATGGGAATCGCAGGACGATACGGGCCTGCAGCCCATCATCGTCGCAGAGATGGAGACCCGGGTGCCGACCCTGTCGGTCGGCGACGCGGTCATGCAGATGGAGCTTGCGGGCGCGCCGATGCTGGTCTTCCGCAACGAGAAACACGGAGGGGTCAATGTGGTCCACCGCCGCGAGGACGGCAACGTGGGCTGGATCGACCCCCGCAACCTGAGCTGACGCCGCAGCGTTAGCATGAAAGCCGGGCAGGTTCGCGCCTGTCCGGCTCTTACGCCGCGGACCAAGGACGGGCAGGACAGCAGCACATGCGCATCAGCGACATTCTTTCCCCTGCGGCGGTCCGCTCGCAGGCGCAGGTCAGTTCCAAGAAGCGGCTTTTCCACGACATCGCGGAAATGGCCGCGCAGGCCTACAAGCTGGACCCCGCGGCGACGCTGGACGCGCTGCAGGAACGCGAAAGCCTGGGCGCGACCGGCGTGGGCCACGGGGTCGCGCTGCCCCACGCCCGCATTCCCGGCCTCGACCGCGTGGCGGGGCTGTTCCTGCGGCTGGAAAAGCCGATGGACTTCGACGCCGTGGATCGCCAGCCGGTGGACCTGGTCTTCGCCCTGCTGGCGCCCGACACGCCGGGCGTCGAGCATCTGAAGGCGCTGGCGCTGGTCAGCCGCACCCTGCGCGACGGCGACATGCGCACGAAGCTGCGCGCCAACGACGACCCGGTGGCGCTGCACGCGGTGCTGGCTGCGGCGCAGGACCTCTCGACGGTCTAGCGTGCGCCTGCCACGTCGATGATGGCGCCCGAGGTATAGCTCGCGGCGTCCGAGATCAGCCACAGGATCGCCGCCGCGACTTCCTCGGGGCGGCCAACGCGCCCCCAGGGAAGCTGCGGGCCGACGGTCGCGATGCGATCCGGCTCTCCCCCGTCCGCGTGGATGTCGGTCGCGATGATTCCCGGGCGCACGCCGTTGACGCGGACCCGGCGCGGGGCGAGTTCCGCCGCAAGCCCGATCACCAGCGTGTCGATCCCGCCCTTGGTCGCCGCGTAATCGACGTATTTGCCGGGCGAGCCCAGCCTGGCGGCGACCGAGGAGACCAGCACGATCGCGCCGCCGTCCCCCAGCCGCCGCGCCACCTCGCGCGCGCAGTAAAGCGTCCCGGTCAGGTTGATCCGCACCATGCGGTCAAGCCTTTCGGGCGTCATCTCAGCCAGCGGCATCACCGGCGCCACGATGCCTGCGTTGATCACCACCGCGTCCAGCCCGCCCATCGCCGCCTCTGCCGCGTCGAACAGCCCTGCTACCTGCGCAGGATCGCCCACGTCGGCGGCATGGGCGCTCGCCGTCCCTCCGGCGGCGCGGATGGCGGCCAGCGTTTCCCGCGCGGCGGCCTCGTTGCGGCTGTAGCCCATCATGGTGGGCCAGCCGCGCTCGGCGCAGCCAGTCGCCGTCGCCCGACCGATGCCGCGGGTGCCGCCGGTAATGAGCGTTCTCATGGCAGGTATCCCTCGAATGTGATGTTGCGGGCGACGCGTCGGGCGGCGGCTTCTTCCAGCGGCGAGCGGATCGTCCAGCAGAGCACCGGCACGCCCCGCGCCGCCAACCGCCCAACGGCCGGATTCCCGAGATCCCGGTGATCGTGCGAGACGAAGGTTGCGCCGATCTCCTCGAAGTCCTCCAGCCGCGCCAGGGCGGCCCGGCGCTTCTGCGGGACGCCTGGCCAAGAGCGCTTGGGAAAGGCGCAACTGGTCAGCCCGACGGTCAGGGCCGGGTCGCCCTCGCGCAGCGCACGGACGGCGCAGGGATTGAAGGACATGACCGCGACCGGATGCCCCTTGGCGGCATGGGGGCAAACGGCCTCCGCCACCCGCGCCGGCAGGTCGCCCATTCCCGGACCGAGGGCGCCGTCCTGATCCTTGATCTCGATCAGCACCGGCACCCGGCCCGCGACGATCTCCAGCACCTGCGCGAGCGTCGAGATCGTCTGATCCGTCCCCAGAAGTCGCCGTGCCGCCGCCTCGGCCACGGACAGCGCGGCCACTCGCCCGTCTGTTCCGGTCAACCGGAACAACTCCTCGTCATGGAACACCAGCGGCGTTCCGTCCGCTGCGGGCTGCACGTCAAGCTCGATGCCATAGCCGCGCTCCATCGCCGCGCGGAAGGCGGCCATCGAGTTCTCGGGGACACCCGGCCCGTGCAACCCGCGATGGGCAAGGGGGCGAGACAGGAAATCGGGATGCAGCATGGAGGGATGCTCTGGCGGATGGCGCAGGACCGGGGGCCAGCCCCCATCGTCGTATACAACGCGATCCCGGGATATTTCCACGAAGAAGAACGGCTTCAGGCGAGTTCGAAGATGGCCTCGATTTCCACCGCGACGCCACGAGGCAGGGCCGCGGCGCTGACGGCGGCCCGGGCGTGGCGGCCGGCCTCGCCGAAGACCTCGACCATCAGGTCCGAGCAGCCGTTGATGACCTCGGGCTGGTCGGTGAACTCGGGCGTCGAGTTGACGAAGCCCGTCAGCTTCACCACCCGCGCGATCCCGTCGAGCGAGCCCAGCGCCGCCCGCGCCTGCGCGATCAGTGCAAGGCCGCAGGCCCGCGCGGCGGCGGCACCCTGCGCGACATCCATGTCCTCGCCCAGCCTGCCGCGGATCAACCCCTCGGAGCCGGCGGCGATCTGGCCCGAGACGAACAGCAGCTTGCCGCTTTGCACGAAGGGCACGTAGTTCGCCGCCGGCATCGGCGCGTCGGGCAGGATGATGTTCAACTGGCGCAGGCGAGCGTCGTGGGACATGGAAACCTCCGGTCATGTGGTCGCGCCGAGGCTATCCGTCCCCGCTCGGCTGCGCCACCCCGCGCCCGTCGGGCCGGACCCAAATATCCCGGGGGAGCCGAAAGCGGGGGCAGCCCCCCATCTTCATGCCACCAGCGCCTCGGCCAGCCGCAGGTCCACGCTGACAAGCTGGCTCACCCCCGGTTCCACCATCGTGACGCCGAACAGCCGGTCCATGCGGGCCATCGTCACCGCATGATGGGTGATGATCAGGAAGCGCGTGTCGGTGCGCCGCGTCATCTCGTCCAGCAGGTCGCAGAAGCGGGTGACATTGGCATCGTCCAGCGGCGCGTCCACCTCGTCCAGCACGCAGATCGGGGCGGGGGTGGCCAGGAAGACCGCGAAGATCAGCGCCAGCGCCGTCAACGTCTGCTCGCCCCCCGACAGCAGGCTGAGGGTCGCAAGCTTCTTGCCCGGTGGCTGGGCGAGGATCTCCAGCCCGGCCTCCAGCGGGTCGTCGGATTCGACCAGCACCAGCCGGGCCTCGCCGCCGCCGAAGAGATGGGTGAACAGCGCCCCGAAGCTGGCGTTCACCGTGTCGAAGGCGGCCAGCAGCCGCTCGCGCCCTTCGCGGTTCAGGCTGCCGATGCCGGCGCGCAGCCGGGCGATGGCCGCGGTCAGGTCGTCCTTCTCGGCGGCAAGCCGGGCACGCTCCTCCTCCAGCACGCGCTTGTCCTCCTCGGCGCGGAGGTTCACGGGGCCGAGGACGTCCCGCTGGGTCCGCAGCCGCGAAATGTCGGATTCAAGCTGGGCGGAGGGCGGGGGCGCGTCGGTATCGCCCAGGGTTTGCGCCAGCGCCTCGGGGGGGGTGCCGTCCGTGTCCTCGGCGATGCGGGCGCGGGCCTGAGCTTCGGCCTCGCGGGCGGCATCCGCGCGTGCTTCGCGGGTCGCGCGGGCCTCGCGCCCGGCGCTCGCAGCGCGCTCGGCGTCCCGCTCGGCACCGGCGGCGGCCAGCAGGGCGGCATCCCCCGCCGCAAGGGCCGCGCGGGCACGGGCCAGGCGGACTTCGGCCTCCGCCACGCGCTGCGACAGCGCGGCGCGGCGCTGGGCAAGAATGGCGGGCTGGACCTCGGCTCCCGCCAGTTCCGCCGCCGTGACATCCCGCCGCGCCTGCAGTTCGGCCGCGCGGGTTCCGGCCTGATCGAGCCGCTGGCGCCAGCCGGAGGCGTCCTTGGCGATCGCCTCCAGCCGCTTCAGCCGCCCCTCGCCCTCGCGCCGCAACTCGTCCAGCGCGCCGTGCCGGGAAAGGGTGGCGATGCGCGCGGCCTCGACGGCGGTTTTTGCCTGATCGACAGCTGTCGCCGCTGCGCTGCGGTCGGGCAGGGCCGACAGGGCGGCCCGCGCCTCGGCCAGCCTGCGGGCGGCGTCGGCGGCATCGCCTGCATGACGGGCGCGCTCGGCCCGCGCGGCCTCGGCGCGGCCCTGGGCAAGCGACAGGTCCGAATCGGCGCGGGTGGCGGCGCGAAGGCTGTCCGAAAGCGCCCGCTCGGCGGCCCGGCTGGCCTCGCGGGCCGAGGTTTCGGCACCCGTTGCGTCCTTCAACGCGGCGCGGGCGGTTTCATGGATGGCGATGGCGGCATCGGCGCGGGTGCGCGCGGATTCAGCCTGCGCGATGGTGTCCTTCAGCCGGTTCACCTGCTGCAGATGCAGGGCGGCGGCGGATGTCGCCTCTCCTGCCGGCAGCGCCAGCCCGTCCCAGCGGAAGAGGTCGCCCGCGCGTGTGACAAGCCGTTGGCCGGGGCGAAGGTGCGGCTGCATCCGGGCGGCGCTTGCGGCATCCGCGACAAGGCCGATCTGGGCCAAGCGGCGGGAAAGGGCAGGGGCGCCTTGAACCTGCGCGCCAAGCGGGGCCGCGCCTTCGGGCAGGGCCGGGTCGTCGTCGGGGATGGACAGGGTCCGCCAGCCGAGGCCTTCGTCGGTCACGGGCAGCCGCAGGTCGTCGCCGAGCGCCGCGCCCAGCGCAACCTCGAAGCCCGGCGCAACGGTGAGGGCGTCCAGCAGCGCGCCCGCCTCGGCCCGGCCACGGGCGAGGAGGCGGGATAGGGCGCTGCGCTCGGCCTCCAGCGCGGCGGCCTCGCCCTCGGCATGGGCGCGGGTCGCGCGGGCGGCGGTTTCGGCATCGCTTGCGGCGGCGCGGTCGGTCTCGGCGGCAGAAAGGCGGGCCTCGGCTTGCGTTGCGGCGGCGCGGGTGGCTTCCTGCGCGGCCTGCGCCTGCGCCAGGGTGGCTTCGGCCTCGCGGCCTGCAGCTTCGGCGCGGGTGACAGCAGCTTCTGCCTCGGTCTGGGCGCGCTCGGCTCGCTCGCGCATGACGCGCAGGTCCGCGACCAGCCGCTCGGCGGACTGGTGGCGGGCGGCGAGGCGGGCCGCTTCGTCGGTGAGTTCACCAAGCCGCGCCTCGATCCCGCGCAGGGCAGTGGCAGCATCCTCGGCGGCGATCTGGGCTGCAGCAAGCCGGTCTTCATGGCCGGCATCGGCCTGCTCCAGTTCCTCGCGTTCGTGTGTCAGCCGTGCCAGAACCTCGCCCGCGTCGCGGTTCAACGCGGACTCGCGCTCACTGTCGCGGTCGAGTTGGGCAAGGCGGGCGGTCAGAGTGGCAAGCGTGTCACGGGCGCGGGCCTCGGCGTCGTCCAGCGCCTCGGCCTCGGCGGCGGCCCGGGCCTGGATCGCGGCGGCGATGCTGTCCTCATCGCGGAGGGCGGGCAGGGCGGCCTCGGCCTGCGCTCGCGCGGTGGTGGCTGCGCGGGCAGCGGCCTCGGCCTGCGCGGCGGTTGCGCGGGCTTCGGCGAAGGCCGTGAGTGCCGCCGTCAGCGCGGCCTGCGCTTCGGACCAGCGTCGGTAAACCAGCGCGCCCTCAGCCCGGCGCAGGGCCGCGCCGATCTCGCGGTAGCGCGCCGCCGTCCGCGCCTGCCGCGCCAGCGCCGCCGCCTGCGCGGCCAACTGTTCCAGCGTGTCGTCCACGCGGGTCAGGTTCTGCTCGGCCCCGTTCAGCCGCAACTCGGCCTCGTGCCGGCGCTGGTAGAGCCCGCCGATGCCCGCCGCTTCCTCCAGCACCCGGCGCCGCGCCTTGGGGCGGGCGTTGATCAGCTCGGAAATCTGCCCCTGCCGCACCAGCGCGGGCGACTGCGCCCCGGTCGAGGCATCCGCGAACAGCATCTGCACGTCCCGCGCCCGCACCTCGCGCCCGTTGATGCGATAGGCCGAGCCGGCATCGCGGGTGATCCGCCGCGTCACGTCCAGCGTGTCGGCGTCGTTGAAGCCGACGGGGGCAAGCCGGGCGCGGTTGTCGAGGGCCAGCGTCACCTCGGCCCGACCCTTGGCGGGGCGGCGGGTGGTGCCGGCGAAGATCACGTCCTCCATCCCGTCGCCGCGCATGGCGGTCGGGCGGCTTTCGCCCATGACCCAGCGCAGGGCTTCCAGCAGGTTCGACTTGCCGCAGCCATTGGGGCCGACGACGCCGGTCAGCCCCTGGAGGATGACCAGTTCGGTCGGGTCCACGAAGCTTTTGAAGCCGGAAAGGCGAAGGCGGTCGAACTGCAAGCGGGTTTCCTTTGATCCGCGGCGATTCAACCTGTGCGCGCGGGCAAGTCAACGCGGGCCGCGGTTTTCCGAAAGGCGAAAAGCCGGGTGCTTCCAATCGGCCCGGCCCGTGCTAACCATGCGGCATGGTCCCGGCGCTTGTCACCATCCTGTGCTTCCAGCTTGTCGGGGAGGTCATCTCCCGCGGGCTGGACCTGCCCCTGCCGGGTCCGGTCGTGGGGCTGGTGCTGCTGCTGGGCGCGATGCGGCTGCGGCCCGGCCTTGCCGGCTGGCTGCGGCCGGTGGGGGAGGGGGTGCTGGCGCATCTGTCGCTGTTCTTCGTGCCCGCTGGCGTCGGCATCGTCGCGCATCTGCCACTTTTGCGCGAACACGGGCTGGCGCTGCTGGTGGCGATCGTCGTCTCAACCGTGCTGGCGCTGGTCGCGGGGTCCGGGGCCTTTATCTTCGTCGCCCGCCTCACCGGACAGGAGGAGCGATGAACGCCGACCCCGCCTTGATCTGGGCCTATCTTTCCCAAGGGCCGCTGCTGTGGCTGACGGCGACACTGATGGGATATGCGCTGGGCGAGGCGGCTTTCCGCGCCGCAGGACGCCAAAGCTGGGCCAACCCGGTGCTGATCGCCGTCATCCTGCTTGGGCTGCTGCTGACGGTGACCGGCACACCCTATGCCACCTATTTCGAGGGCGCGCAGTTCGTCCATTTCATGCTTGGCCCCGCGACGGTCTGCCTTGCGCTGCCGATGCACGACAACCTGCCGCAAATGCGGGCGGCGGCGCTGCCGATCCTCGCGGGGCTGGTGGCGGCCTCGGTAGTGGCGGTCGTCTCGGCCCTTGCGATCGCGCGGGCCTTCGGGCTGGGGGCCGAGGTCATGGCCTCGCTCGCCCCCAAGTCTACCACGGCGCCCGTCGCCATCGGCATCGCCGAGAGGCTGGGCGGGCAGCCCACGCTGACCGCGGTGCTGGTGCTGCTGACGGGCATCCTCGGTGCGATCATCGTGACGCCGCTGTTCGACGCGCTGGGCTTTCGCGACTGGCGGGCGCGGGGGCTTGCGGTCGGGACCGCCGCGCATGGGATCGGGACGGCGCGGGCGTTCCAGGTGAACCCCACGGCCGGGGCATTCGCCGGGATCGGCATGGGGCTGAACGCCGTGCTGACCGCGATCATCGCGCCGCTGGCGCTGCGGTTCTTCGGCTGAAACGAAAAAGGCCGCCCGGATGGGGCGGCCTGTGATGCGATGAACCCGCAGCTTACGCGGCCTCGGCTTCCTCGGCCTCGGCGGCCATGCGGCGTTCGCTTTCCTCGCGCGACAGCGCGACCGAGGTGCGCACGCCCTTGCTGACGAATTCGACCAGCCCCTTCACCACCCGCTCATTCGGGTCGATGCCGGCGCAGCTGAGAACCTCGCGCCCGTCGCGCGACCGCGCCCACCGGGCGATCTGTTCGGCCCCGTTGCCGTATTTCTTGTCATCCGCAATGGCATCGTCCAGCGCCGCCAGAACAACGGCGGCGAAAAGCTTGCGGGCCCGCTGCCCCTGTTCGAAATTGAATGCCGAGCCGTCCACGAAATCACGCATGAAGTTTCCTGTCTTTCTCACCCCGCCAACGCGAGGAGCGGGGTCGCCGGCCCCGAGTGTTCTTTGCCCTGAAGGGTGTCGCGAAGGATTAGCCTGTCACGACACCGATTCGTTATCCCCTTGCCCGCAACCCCGCCATGCATCCCACGCAAACCCGCAGCGATCCACATATACTGCGTTTTTCGCGACGATTTGATGGCACTTGGGGCATCAAGGCCGCTTGACAACCCGCGGCATTGTCAAAAGTTGCCTGCAACTTAACTAAAAAGGGTTACTGTCATGCCGCCGTCCGGCTGGCGAGAACCACCCCGGCGATGACCAGCGCCCCGGCCGCCAGTTCCAGAAGGCGGGGCCTTTCGCCCAGCATCACCCAGGCGGACGAAAAGCCCACGATGGGCACCAGCATCGACCAGGGCGCGACCTCGCTGGCGGGATAGCGCGACATCAGCGTGTTCCAGATGCCGTAGCCCAGGACCGTGGCGAAGACGATGATGTAAAGCAGGCCGAGGTTGGCGGGCATGGCTGCAGTCGTGAAGGCGCCGCCCAGCGCAGGGACGATTCGGGGGCCCTCCATCAGCAGCGACAGCAAGAACAGGGGAATGGGCGGGACGATCGACATCCACATCGTCAGGTGCAGGGGCTTTGGCGCACGCGCCAGCCGCGAGCAGATGTTGCCGACGGCCCAGCCCAGCGCGGCCAACAGCGTCAGCATCATCGGTAGCAGCGCCGCCGATTGCGCGCGGGCGGTGCCGATGATCGTCAGCCCCAGCACGGCAAGGCCGATGCCCGCCAGCCGCAGGGGCGTCAGCCGCTCGCCCAGGAAAGCGGCCGCCAGAAGGATGGTGAAGGGCGCCGAGGCCTGCAGCACCAGCGAGGCAAGCCCAGCCGGCATCCCCGTCGCCATTCCCAGGTAAAGGAACGAGAATTGCATGACGCCCAGCCCCAGCCCCGTGCCGATCAACCAGCGAAGCCTGACCTGCGGGAAGGGGACGAACAGGATCGCCGGGATCGCCATCAGGACAAAGCGCAGGGTGGCCGCCAGAAACGGCGGGTAATGGTCCAGCATCAGCGCGGTGGCCGGGAAGTTCAGTCCCCACAGCACCGGCACCAGCAGGACCAGCCCGCGATCGCCCCCCTGCATCCGCCGCCCTTTCGTGAAAATCGCCGCAATGGAGCCGATCCATGCGGCCGCCGCAAGCCTCAGCCGAACAGGTCCAGTTGTTCGGGCTGCGGGCCCTGCGGCAGGGGGCAGAGGCTCGACAGCGTGATCCCCAGAAGCCGCACCCCGCGCGGATCGGGCAGCACCTGCGGCAGCAGGGCCGTGGCCTGCGCCAGCAGTTCCGCCTGCGACATGACGGGCGCAGGCTGGCTATGGGCGCGGGTGACGATCTGGAAATCGGTGTATTTCGCCTTGAGCGTCACCGTTCGTCCCGAGACTTCGCGGGGGCCGGCATGGCGCCAGACCTTCTCGGCCAGCGGCTCCAGCGCCCCGGCGGCGGCGGCGAGGTCGTGGATGTCGGTGAAGAAGGTGGTCTCTGCGCCGATGGACTTGCGCTCGCGGTTCGGGCGCACCTCGCGGTCGTCGATGCCGCGGGCGATGTTCCAGTAATAGCGGCCCGCCTTGCCGAAGCGTGTCGTCAGGAACTCGAGGCTCTGGCGGTGCAGGTCGGCGCCGGTGCGGATGCCGTGGCGTTCCATCCTGGCCGCCGTGGCGGGACCGATGCCGTGAAAGCGGGCGATGGGCAGGGTCAGGACAAAGCCCGGCCCAGCCTCGGGCGGGATGACGTAAAGGCCGTCGGGCTTGCGCTGGTCGGACGCCAGCTTGGCCAGAAACTTGTTGTAGCTGACCCCGGCCGAGGCGGTCAGCCCGGTCTCAAGCCGGATCAGCGCCCGGATCTCCTGCGCGATGGCCGTGGCGGTGCGGCCTTCAAGGTGGTCGGTCAGGTCCAGATAGGCCTCGTCCAGCGACAAGGGTTCGATCAGAGGAGTGAAGCGGGCGAAGATCTCGCGGATCTGGTTGCTGACGGCGCGATAGACCTCGAACCGGCCCTTGACGAAGATGAGCTCGGGGCAGAGCCGCTTCGCCCGGACCGAGGGCATGGCCGAGTGCACGCCAAAGGGCCGCGCCTCGTAGCTGGCCGCCGCCACGACGCCGCGCAGGGACGAGCCGCCGACCGCCACCGGCTTGCCGCGCAGATCCGGGTTGTCGCGCTGTTCCACGCTGGCAAAAAAGGCGTCCATGTCGATATGGACGATGCGGCGGATGCGCCCGGGCGCGTCAGGGATCATGGCGCGAAGCCACGACGTTTCGGGCGCAGGATGCGTGGTTTCCACGCACCGCCCGCAGGACATGGCGCGTTCCGAGCACGCACCCTGCGGCGCGGCAGGCTCCTGAGGATGCGCGTTCCCACCCTCCAGCCGGCGCGTCCTTTCGCTTTCGGACGGTTCTCAAATATCCTCAGGGGAAGAGGCCGCAGGCCTCGCGGGGGCAGACAGCCCCCGTCCGGCGGTGAAGTCCGCGGAACGGGTGGGTTCCCTGCGCCGGCCGCAGACCATGGTGCGTGGAAACCACGCACCCTACGGGTCGGCTTGCACCTGCCCATCGGCCGCAAGGACCGCCATGCCCCCGGCGGTCAGCCCCTCGCCGATGCGGTCGAAGCGCAGATGGGCGATGCCGCGTCCGCCTGACTGGGTGAACAGGGTTCCCGCCTCGCGCCCGTCCGCCATCAGGATGGGCGTGCCGACCGGAACCTCGCCGTCCACCGCGACGGTGACAAGGCCTTTCCGCAATTCGGTCTTGTGTTTCATGCGGGCGGTGACCTCCTGCCCGACATAGCAGCCCTTGCGGAAATCGACTCCGTGCAGGCGCTCGAACCCGGCTTCGAGGATGAAGGTTTCGTTCGGGATCAGTTCGACCAGCGACTTGGGGATGGTATGGGTCACGCGGATGGCGTCCCAGTCGGTGCCGTCGTCGCTGTCGGTTTCGCCGTAAAGCCGCCAGCCCAGCGCCGGATGGCGGGGGTCGACGATGGCTCCGGCAGGGGCCTCGCCGGTGCCGCGCGACACCTTGAGGCCGGTTTCGGTCAATTCGACCGCCGAGCGCAGCTTGTACATCGACAGCCGCCGTACGAGGTCACCGGCAAGCCGCGCGTCCACGTCGATCAGCAGCGAATCCCCCTCCGGCACGATCAGGAAATCCGCCAGATACTTGCCCTGTGCCGTCAGCAGCGCCGTCCAGACAGGCGCGCGGGTGACGTCATTCGTTACCAGCCCCTGCAGGAACTCAACCCGATCCGCTCCGCCGACGCGCAGGATCTGCCGCATCACTCGCCCCCGAACTGCAGTTTCACCAGCGCCGCATAGGCGCCATTCGCTTCCATAAGCTGGTCATGCGTCCCCTGTTCCACAACCCGTCCCGCCTCGATCACCACGATGCGGTGGGCGGCGCGGATGGTGGACAGGCGGTGGGCGATCACCAGCGTCGTGCGCCCCTGGCTCAGTTCGTCCAACGCCTGCTGGACCAGCCGCTCGGATGCGGCGTCAAGCGCGCTGGTGGCCTCGTCCAGCAGCAGAACGGGCGCGTCGCGCAGCAGCGCGCGGGCGATGGCGACGCGCTGGCGCTGGCCGCCCGACAGGGCCGAACCGCGGGGGCCGACGCGGGTGTCCAGTCCCATGGGCAGGGCGTCGGCGAAATCGGCCACGCGGGCGGCGACCACGGCGGCGCGCAGGCGGTCCTCGGGGACCCCATGCCCCAGGGTGATGTTCTCGCGCAGCGTCTCGTCGAACAGCGCCGCGTCCTGGCTGACCGTCGAGAACTGGTCGCGCAGGATGGGCAGGGTGAAGTCGGCGACCGGCACGCCGCCCAGCGTGACGGCGCCCGCATCGGCGTCCACCATCCGGGTCAGCAGGTTGAAGACCGTGGACTTGCCCGCGCCGGAAGGGCCGACCAGCGCCGTCGTTTGCCCCGCCTCGGCGGTAAAGGACAGCCCGTGCAGCACCTTGTGGGCGCCGTAGGCGAGATGCACCTCCTCAAGCCGGATCGTGGTGTCGGGGGGCGGCTCGGTCCGGGGACCGGAACGGATCGTCGGCCGGGTGTCGAAGACCGCATAGATCCGTTCCAGCGAGGCCGCCGCCGTCTGCCATCCGCCGGCAAGCCCCCCAAGCCGGCGCAGCGGCTGGAAGGCCAGCGCCAGCGCGGTGAAGAAGGACATGAAGTCGCCCACCGTCCGCTCGCCGCTGGTGACCTGCGCCCCGCCGAGGATCAGGACGCCGAGGAAGCCCAGGCCCGTCACGATGTCGATCATCGCGGGGACCACAGCGTTGACCGCGCTCATCTTGGTTTCGGATTCGCGGATGTCGCCGACGATGCGGCGGAAGCTTTCGGCCTGGTAATCCTCCATCCGGTAAAGGCGGACGGCGGTGATGCCGTGCAGCACCTCGTCCAGCCTTGTGGCGCGGACCGAGGCGCGGGCGCGGTTCTGCCGCGTCTTGCGGCGGATGTAGCGCTGGGCATAGGCCGTGGGCAGGATCAGCAGCGGCGCGCCCACCAGCGCGGCGGCCGTCCACATCGGGTCGGTCGCCACCGCCACCCCGAACAGCGCCACCAGCGAGATCGCGTCGCGCCCCGCCCCGGTGATGAAGGTGGTCCAGATGGACCGGATCGCCATCGTGTCGCCCTGCACCCTTTCGATCAGGGCGCCGGGTGGGTTGGTCTGGAAGAAGTCCCCGTCCAGCGTCATGATATGCGCCAGCAGGTCCGTCTGCATTCGCGAGGCCACGCCCTGCTGGACCGAGGTCAGGATGGCGCGGGTGATGACATAGGTGGCGGCGCGGATCAGGAAAAGGCTGAAGATGACGCCGCCGACCCACCAGATCGCGCTTTCGTCCTGCCCCACGAAGACGCGGTCGAACAGCGGCTTCAGCATCCAGCTGAGAAAGGCCAGTGTCGAGCCCTCGATCACCATCAGCACCGTGGCCACACCCATGCGCGGCCAGTAGCGGCGCAGGTAATCCTGCCAGAGCCTTCCGAAGAGGCCGCGTTGTCGTTCGGCGCGTGACGGCATCCGGGCTCTCCTGCGGGTCGGTTCCGGGGATAGCGGGGACAGGATGGGGGGACAAGCAGCGGCGGAAAGGGGCTTTGCCCTTGGGCAGTTGGGCCAGAAAGAAGCAACCTGGGGCCAGGGGACGGGATGGACGCGGCAGAGCAGGGGTTCTAGTCATGCGGCTGCTTTCCCCCGAGGTGTTCCCATGAGCTTTGCCGCCGGCCGCCATATGCTTGCCATTCCCGGTCCCTCGCCGGTGCCAGACCGGGTGCTGCGGGCGATGCACCGGCCCTCGCCCGACATCTACGGGCCCGAGTTGACCGAGTTGAACCTGAAAGTGATGGGAGAACTGAAGCGGCTGGCCGGGACGGCGCAGAACGTCGCGGCCTATATCGGCAATGGCCATGCGGGCTGGGAGGCCGCGAACATGAACCTGCTGGCCCCCGGCGACTTGGCGCTGGTGCTGGTGACGGGGCATTTCGGCCGCGGCTGGGCGGTGACGGCCGAGGCGATGGGCGTGCGGGTCGAGCGGATCGAGGCCGAGCCTTTCGCCGCAGTGGACCCGCAGCGGCTGCGCGACAGGCTGGCGGCCGACAGGGCGGGCGAGATCCGGGCGGTGCTGGCCTGCCAGGTGGACACGGCCAGTTCGGTGCGCCTCGACATCCCTGCGATCCGGGACGCAATGGGGGATCATCCGGCGGCGCTGGCGGTGGATGCGATCGCGTCCTTGGGGTGCGAGCCGATGCGGATGGACGACTGGGGCGTGGACCTGCTGGTGTCCGCCAGCCAGAAGGGGCTGATGGTGCCGCCGGGGCTGGCCTTTGTCTGGTATTCGGACCGGATCGCGGCGGGCCGGGGCGCGGCCACCCCCTATTGGGACTGGCGCCCTCGCAGCGGTGCCGAGGAGTTGTGGCGCCATTGGGGCGGGACGCCGCCGGTCCAGCATATCTACGGGCTGGCCGAGGCACTGGCGATGCTGCTGGACGAGGAAGGGCTTGAGGCCGCCTGGTCCCGGCACGAGGCGCTGGCTGCCGCGACCTGGGCCGCGCTGGATGCCTGGGGCGCGGGCGGCGCGGGACCGCGCGCCATGGTGCGCGACCCGGCGGCGCGGGCGCGGTCCGTCACGGCCGCCACCCTGCCGGGGGCGGACCGTCTGCGGGCATGGACCGAGGAGGTGGCCGGGCTGACGCTGGGCATCGGCCTTGGCACGCCGGAACCCGCCGACGCGCTGCGGATCGCGCATATGGGCCATGTCAGCGCGCAGATGCACCTCGGCACGCTGGCGACCATCGAGGCGGGGCTGGTCGCCCTCGGCCTGCCTCATGCCGGCGGAGGGGCCGCGGCCGCCGCGGCCGAGATCGCCAAGCGCAGCGGCGCGTCGGGCTGAGGCTCAGGTCGCGGGCTTGGGCTCGGGCGTGCCGTCCGCGGCAGGCCGCGGGGCGGGGACGGCCTCAAGGGCCGGCTTCGGCGCAGGCGCCTCGGGCGCAGCCGCACCGGCCGCCGCGGGTTCCGGGGCGTTCCGTTGCAGCCAGTCCTGCATGGCAGCGATCTCGGCCTCTTGCGCGGCGATGATTTCCTGGGCCATCCGGCGGGCCTCGGGGTCGTCTCCGAACTGAAGCTCGATCCGGGCCATGTCGATCGCGCCCTGATGATGCGGGATCATGCCGCGGATGAAATCCACGTCGGCGTCGCCGGTAGGCTCGATCATCATCTCGGCATGCATCTTCTGCATCGCCGCGCGATTTGCCTCGGCGGCGTTCGCGGGCGTGCCCTGCGCGGCCGGGGCCTCGGTCGCAGGCGCCGGGGTCTGGGCCAGCGCGGGCAGGGCCAGCAGGGCGGCGGCGCTGCCGATCAGGGTCAGGCGGAGGTTGCGGGTCATGGCGGGTTCCTCTGGTCAGGTCGCACCCCAACGCGCGGGCGCCCGAAAGGATCAGCCCCGGCGCAGCGCCCGGAAGGCCGCCGAGGCGATCAGCCCCGCCGCCATGGCGATGGCCAGCGACATCAGCCCGTACCAGAAGGGCTGATGGATCGACAGCCGGTAGAGCCAGCGTTCCAGCCCCACCTTCTGCACCCGGATCGGCACCGTGTCGCTGTCGATCACCTGCCCGTCGCGGATCAGGAAGATGCGGGCGCGATAATCGCCCTCGATCAGGTTCGCGGGCAGGCGGATGTCGGCGCGGAACAGCGTGTCGTCCACGATCTGCACCGCGCCCTCGTCGACGAAATAGCGGCCCGACTCGGCGCGGATGCGCAGCAGCGCCGCGGTGAAGGGGGTGGGGTCCTCGACCTCGACCCCTGCCGACAGGGCCCGCATGGCAAGCGGCGGCGAGATGCGGAAGCGTACGTCCTCGGCGGGGTCGAGCATCCGGTCCAGCGGGCCGCTGCTGGCCACGGCGTAGAAGTCGGGGGCGGCGCCGATCCGCACGCCCTGGGTGTTGACCCAGATCGGGCCGACGCGTTCCTTGCGCCGGACGGTGACGGATTGCGACGGGCCTTCCACGGTGACGATGATGCCGGGCGATTCATCCCGCGCCTTGGGAAGGTCCCGGCGGATCGCGCCGTAGATCAGGATCTCGGACCCGGTGAAGGTGGCGTTGATCGCCACCTCGTCCTGCGACAGCCCGCTGACCAGCCGCTCGGACGGGGGCGCCTCGGGCGCGGGCACGGCGGGGGCGCGTTCCAGCGGCAAGGTCGCCGGAGGGGCGCCTTCCTGCGCCGCCACCGCCAAGGGCCATGCCGCCACCAGCAACGCCGCCATGACCCGCCGCCACATCGCCCTAGCCCGCCGCGATGGAGTAAAGGTCCGCCGGCCGCACCACCAGGTCATAGGCCAGCCGGCCGCAGACCCCCAGCACCAGCAGGGCCAGCAGCACCCGCAACTGCTCGGCCCTCAGCCTGGCGCCCCAATGCGTCCCGACCTGCGCGCCGACGACGCCGCCCACGATCAGCAGCACCGCCAGCATGATGTCCACGGTGTTGGAACTGACCGCGTGCATCAGCGTGGTGAAGGCGCTGACCGCCGCGATCTGGAACAGCGAGGTGCCGATCACGACCTTTGTCGGCATCCCTAGCAGGTAGATCATCGCGGGCACCATGATGATCCCGCCGCCGACCCCCATGATCGCCGCCAGCACCCCCACGGCCAGCCCGACCAGCAGGGGCGGGATGACGCTGATGTAAAGCCCGGATGCGCGGAACTTCATCTTCCAGGGCATGCGGTGGACCCAGCTGTGTTCGTGCAGCCGACGCCGGGCCGGGCCGCCGGGGGATTTCGACGCGAACAGCGCCCCCAGGCTTTCGCGCAGCATCGTCAGGCCGACGACGCCCAGAAACGCGACATAGCTGAGCTGCACCACAAGCTCGACCTGGCCCAGGCGCTGCAGCAGGTTGAAGACGCCGACCCCCAGCGCAGACCCGATGATGCCGCCCACCAGCAGCACCACCCCCATGCGGATATCCACCGTCTTGCGCCGCAGATGCGCCAGCACCCCGGAAAAGCTTGAGGCCACAACCTGGTTCGCGCCGGTCGCGACCGCGATCGCGGGCGGGATGCCGATGAAGAACAGCAGCGGCGTGATCAGGAAGCCGCCGCCGACGCCGAACAGGCCGCTCATCAGCCCGACGATGCCGCCAAGGGCGATCAGCGTGAAGGCATTCACCGAGACATCGGCGATGGGAAGGAATATCTGCATGGCTGCCCGGCTTTTCGGCCATCCTGATACCCTGCGGCGTGGGCGTCAAACAGCGATTCGCGCGGCTTGCACGCCAAGGCTGCACAAGGCTAATCAGGGTGCGGCGCGAAAGGGCGGGCCGGAACCGCGGCCCGCGTGCCGCAGCGGGGACAGCGATGCGGATTCTGATCACCAACGACGACGGCATCAACGCGCCGGGACTGCAGGCGCTGGCCGAAATCGCGGCGGAACTCGCCGGACCCGACGGCGAGGTCTGGACCGTCGCCCCCGCCTTCGAGCAGTCGGGCGTCGGCCACTGCATCAGCTATTCGCACCCCACCCTGATCGCGGAACTCGCGCCCCGCCGCTGGGCGGCCGAGGGCAGTCCGGCCGACTGCGTGCTGGCGGGCCTGTGGGACATCATGTCGGACCGCAGGCCGGACCTCGTGCTGTCGGGCGTGAACCGCGGCAACAACGCGGGCGAGAACGCGATGTATTCGGGCACGGTCGGCGGGGCGATGGAAGGCGCTCTGCAGGGCGTCCGCTCGATCGCCCTGTCGCAGTATCTCGGCCCTCGCACGGCCCGGCTGGACGATCCCTTCGAGGGCGCCCGCACCCATGGCGCCCGCGTGATCCGGGCGCTGCTGGACCGGGCCGACTGGGGCGAGGGCGAGGATTACCCCCTGTTCTACAACGTCAACTTCCCGCCCTGTTCGGCCGCCGAGGTTCAGGGCATCCGCGTGACGCCGCAGGGCCGCCGCGCCGATGTCCGCTTCGGGGTCGAGGCGCAGGTCGCGCCGAACGGGCGGCGCTTCCTGTGGATCGCAGGCGGCCCGCAGATGGCGCGGGCAGGAAAGGGCAGCGATGTCGAGGCGCTGCTGGCGGACCATATCGCGGTGACGCCGATGCGTCCCGACCTGACCTGTCACAGAACGCTCGACCGCCTTGCGGCAGTGCTGGACGAGGGCTGAGCCATGATGGCCGACCCTCCCGGCGATGAAGAAGGCCCGGCCGAGCGGCAGATGCGCTTCCTGTATGCCCTGCGCTCGCGCGGCGTGACCGACCCCCGCGTGCTGGCCGCGATGGAGCGGATCGACCGCGGCGCCTTTGTGCGCGGCCATTTCGAGGATCGCGCCTACGAGGACACGCCCCTGCCCATCGCCTGCGGGCAGACGATCAGCCAGCCCTCGGTCGTGGCGCTGATGACGCAGGCGCTGAACGTGGGGCCGCGCGACATGGTGCTCGAGATCGGGACAGGCTCGGGCTACCAGGCGGCGGTGCTGTCGGTCCTGTGCCGCCGGGTGATGACGGTGGACCGCCACCGCCGGCTGGTGGTCGAGGCCGAGGAGGTCTTCCGCCGCGTCGGGCTGACCAACATCACGGCGCGGGTCGCAGACGGCTCCTTCGGGCTGCCCGAGCAGGCGCCCTTCGACCGCATCATGGTGACGGCCGCGGCCGAGGACCCCCCCGGCCCGCTGTTGTCGCAACTGAAGGTGGGCGGTATCATGGTGGTGCCGGTCGGGCAGTCGGACGCGGTGCAGACCCTGATCCGCGTCACGCGGACGGAAACGGGCTATGCCTATGACGAGCTGCGGCAGGTGCGGTTCGTGCCGCTGGTCGAGGGGTTGGGACAGACATGACCCCCGCAAGAAGACGATGAGGACGGGCAGATGACCATTTCAGTCGCGGCGCGGGGGCAGGACCGCGCGGGTTTGGGTTTCCTTGCCGGGCGCGCCGGGGTCTGTGCGCTGGCGCTGGCGCTGGCGCTGGCAGGATGCACGCAGCCGCCGGGGGCGACCCCCGGCGCGGCGCCCGTTCCCGGTGCGGCCTCCGCCCCCGGCGCGGCGGGCGCCGGCCCTTCCATGACCGTGGCCGGCCTCGGCCGGCTGCAGATGCCGCAGATCCAATGGCCGCGCGGCGCTGCGGCTGCGGGGACGACTGCGGCTGCGGGCAGTGGAACGGCGCAGGTCTCGGACCCCTTCGCCGGTCAGGGCGTCCGCCAGCCCGCGGTTCAGGGCGCAGGCGCGCCCACGACATCCGCGGCCCCATCGGGCGGGGGTGCCGTGGCAAGCGCACGGTTGCATACGGTGGTGGCGGGCGAAACCGCATGGTCCATCGCCCGGCGCTACGGAGTCCCGGTCCAGGACCTCGCCCGCGCCAACGGGCTGCCCGAGACGATGAGCCTGCGCGTGGGCCAGCGCCTGGCCATCCCCGCCAGCGGCGCGGTGACCACGGCCAATGTCGTGACCGCCCCCGGCGTCGGCTCGGCCACACCCCGCCCGCCGTCCTCTGCGCAGCCCCTGCCGGGCGAGGAGACCCGCCCCGCAAGCGCCCCGGCGCCCAGGGCGCCCGCCCCGGATCTGGGCAGCACCCGCACCGCGGCCTCGGGCAGCGGCAAGTTCGCCATGCCGGCCAGCGGCTCGATCGCCCGCGCCTACAGGAAGGGCACGAACGAGGGCATCGACATCGCGGCCGCGCCCGGTTCACCCATCAAGGCGGCAGGCAGCGGCACGGTCGCGGCCGTGACCCGCGACACGGACGGAATACCGATCGTGGTGGTCCGCCATGACGACGGGCTGATGACGGTCTATGCCGGCGTGGACAAGCTGTCGGTGAACAAGGGCGATTCGGTCAGCCGCGGCCAGACCATCGGCGCGGCACGCAGCAGCGGGCTTCTGCATTTCGAGGTCCGCAACGGCTTCGACAGCGTGGACCCCGAGGACTACCTTTGAAGCACCGGCGGCTTTTTTCCCCGCTGGCTCCAGCGCCGTTGGAGACGCCGATGGGATGCAGTAGCCCGGTGCCGGCCCGATATGGCTTTGTGCAATTGGGCGGCTGGGTGGCAGCGGAATCCGTTGTCGATCCCGCCGCGTCTTGTTGTCAGCGCCTTGCAAATGCTGACAAGGCGCGATGCCGCGGCACGATCAGCCGCGCGGGGGGCGCACCAGCGCCTCGGTCAGGGCGGCTGCGATCTCGGCCCGGACCATGCGGCGGAGGTTGTCGTCGAGACTGCGCGTCAACTCGCCCGCGAACTCCTCGCGCACGACCTCGCGCAGCAGGGCGCGAAGGGGGTTTTCCTCGTCGCCGGGCAGGCCCTCGCCCACGCCCTGGGGGAAGCGGCCGGAAACAGGGTCGGCGTGCATCGGGGCGGCGGGGCTGTTCGCATGGGCTTGCATGTCAGGCTTTCCGTTTGAAAGAAGGGTGTCGGCCGGCTCGCCTGTGCGCGGACCGGATGTTGTCGGCGCCGTGCCATCCGGGGCGGGTAGCGGCGGCTGCGGTTCCGGCGCGATGTCCGAGCCGGCAGGCCACGGCCTTTCGGCGGCTGGCGGCATCAAGGGTCCCACGGCGGGCCGCGCCGGTTGCGTGTCGGCGGGAGGCAGAAAGATGCTGTGGACGGGGCTGGCCGGCGGTGCCGGAATCGCGGACATGGGGGGATGATCCGCATCCGCGTCAGCACCGGCATCGTCCTTTGCGGCCGGTCTGGGGGTCAGGCGCAGCGGGCCTCCCTGCCCGGCCGCAGGAACCATCGCATCCGGGTCAAGTCGGAAGGGCGCAACCTTGTCGCCGGCAACCGGACCGGGGGCGGGCGCTTGCCTGCCATCCTTGACAATGACGCTGGTCGAGTCCGCCGGGAATGTCCTGCTGGCCGAGGCCGGTTGCGCCGATCCCGACATCGGCAGTTCCACCGACAGGGCAAGGGACTGCGCCGGGTTCCGCTGCCGCTCGTCCCCGGTGCCGGCGGTGACGCGGGCGGTCACCACCATCGGCCCTTGGTCAAGCTGGGAGGCGGGGCCGCCGCGTGCGACCAGCCGGCGGATCTCGGCCAGAACGTCGCCCATGTCATCGGGACGTTCGATCCTGGGGCGAGGAACGCTCATGCCACGACGCCCCCGGCAAGGGTGGCGTCGGTCGCCCGCGCCGCCTTACTGCTTGCCGATCGCGCGCAGCACGCGGTCGAGGTTCTGGCCCTGCGTGCTGGTGTAGGGGGCGTCGCGCACCGCGTTGTAATAGGCCGATGGGTCATAGGTGGGGATCCCAAGCTGAAGGTGCTCTACCGTCAGCAGACCCATAGCGGCCAGAAGTTGATAATGTGCTAACTGCAGGTTGGCTTCCGCCGTGATCCGGTCGGCCCGCGCTTCCAGCAGGTCCTGTTCGGCGTCCAGCACGTCCAGCGTGGTGCGCGCGCCAAGGGTGGCTTCCTCGCGCACGCCTTCATAGGCCTGTTCGGCGGCCGAGATCTGTTCCTCGATGGAACCGATCTGGGCGCGGGCGACGTCGATGTTGGCCCAGGCGGTACCCAGCACCAGCTCGACCTGCCGCACGGTGTCCAGCAGCGCCGAGCGGGCCGAATCACGCTGCGCCATGGCCCGGCGATGCGCGGCGGGAAGCCGCCCGCCCGAGTAGATGGTCTGGCTGGCCTGCACCCCGGCGCTGAGCGTCGTCGTGTTATCCTGGTCGCCCGTGCCGAGCAGCGTCCGACCCGGTGCCCGCGTCGTGCCAAGCCCCACCGAGCCCGTGAGCTGCGGGCGGCGTTCGGCCGCGGCCGCGGCGACGCCCAGTTCGGCGGCGGCGACGGCGCGCTGCGCCTGCCGGATCGCCGGATGGGTGCGGCGCGCGGTATCCCGCGCGATCTCGACCGAGGCGGGGCGCGCAGGCAGGGGCGGCGGCGGATCGAGATCGCCCGGCTCGCGTCCCACGGCGTTGCGGTAGTTCTCGCCTGCGATCTGAAGCTGGCCCTGAGCGGAGGCAAGGCTCGCGCGGGTTGCGGCAAGCTGCGCCTCGGCAAGGGCCACGTCGGTGGTGGTGATCTCGCCCACGTCGAAGCGGTCCTGCGCCGCCTGCCGTTCGCGCGTCAGCAGCCCGACCGAGTTGTTCTGCAGCGCCACCTGCTGTTCGGCGCTGCGGATGTCCAGATAGGCCTGCACGGCGGTCAGCAATATGTCCTGTTCCACCGAGATCAGCGATTCGCGGGTGGCGAGGACCTGTTCCTTGGCGATGTCGATCGCCAGTTGCCCGCGGCCCCAGTCATACAGCGTCATCTGCCCCACCAGTTCCAGCGTGGTCGCGACGGCCTCGATCCCGTCCACCTGCTGGAAATTATGCGAGGCGGCCCATTGCACGACCGGGCGCAGCGCGGCCATGCTTTGCGCCACGTCCTCGTCCGCCGCCCGCAGCAGGGCGCGGTTCTGTTCCAGCAGGGCCGAGTGGCGATAAGCCCCCACCATGGTATCGGCCAGCGATTCGGCCCAAGCCGGCAGCGACGACAAGGCGGTGCCCAGCGCCAGTGCCGCGGCCAGAAGACGCCGCCCCCTCACAGCGAGAACTCCGCCCGGCGGGCGAAGCCCGGCAGGACGGGAGCGCTGGCGTTGAAGGCGTAGCGCCAGGTGATCACGCCATCCAGCTTGATGCCGAGGCGCACCACCCCGAGCGCGCCTTCGCGGAACAGCGCCATGATGCGACCTCCTTCTGCAAGTTGCGCGGCAAGATCGGCGGGCATCTCCTCGATGCCGCCTTCGACGAAAATGGCGTCATAGGGCGCCTCGGCCGGGTGGCCCGCGGCCAGCGGCCCGGCAACCACCGCGACGTTGTCGGCACCCGCCGCGGCCAGCCGCCGCGTCGCCTCGGCCGCCATCTCGGCGTCTTCCTCGAGCGCCACGACGGCCTGCGCCAGCCGCCCCACCACCGCGGCCGAGTAGCCGAAGCCCGCCCCCACATCCAGCACGAGCTGGGTCGGCTGGATGTCCAGCGCGTCGATCATCTTGGCGATCGTCCGGGGTTCCAGCAGCACGCGGCCGCGGACCAGGTCCACGTTCTCGCCGATATAGGCGACGTCGCGGCGGCTGTCGGGGACGAACTGCTCTCTCGGGACCTCGAGCATCGCCGCGATCACGTTGTATTTGGTCACGTCATTCGTGCGCACCTGGGTGTCCACCATTGTCGTGCGGCGTTCCTGGAAATCTGTCATCGCGGCCATCCGGCTGTGCTTTTCCCCATTCTCTGGCACGATTGCGGGGCCGGGGCAACGCCGCCCCATCGCCACCCTGCCGCGGAAACGCCGTTTCAATCGGCGCGCGAAGGGGGCAGGATGCGCGCACTCCACCCTGCCGGAGCCCCGACGTGACCCAGCGCCAGACCGCCCGCATTGCCATCGTGACCGTGTCCGACCGTGCCAGCCGCGGCGAATACGAGGACCGCAGCGGCCCGGCCGTCGAGGCCTGGCTGCGCGAGGTCGTGACCTCGCCCGCCGACATCGCCCGCCATGTCATTCCTGACGGACGCGAGGGGGTGGCGGCGACCCTGCGGCGGCTGTCGGAAGGCGAGGGCGCCGACCTGATCCTGATTTCCGGCGGCACCGGCCCCGCCCCCCGCGACGAGACGCCCGAGGCGCTGGCCGAGGTGATCGAAAAGGAACTGGCAGGCTTCGGCGAGGAGATGCGCCGCGCGAGCCTGGCCGAAGGGGTGCCGACCGCCATCCTGTCGCGGCAGACGGCAGGCATCCGTGACGCCTGCCTGATGATCCTTCTGCCCGGCAAGCCCGCCGCCATCGCCACCTGCCTGGACGCGGTCTTCGCGGCCGTGCCCTACTGCCTGGACCTGATCGGCGCCGCCCGGATCGAGACAGACCCGGCGCGGATCGTGGCGTTCCGGCCGAAGGTCTGAGCGGACCGGGGCGCCGGACCGTGGGACAGCCCCCGCACCACCGGGATATTCGTGCGATGGAGAAAGACCCTAGGTGAGCGAAGCGGGTCAGGCCGCACGCAACAGGGTGACGAGCGTGTCGCCGTAGCGGCGCTGGTCGATCCGGGTCAGGCCCTCGGGGGGCAGGGGGGCGGTGTCCTCCTCCCACACCACCAGCGCCTCGGGGGCCAGCCAGTTGCCCGCCAGCGCCGAGGAAAGCGCGGCCTCGCCCAGCCGCTGGCCATAGGGAGGGTCGAGGAAGACGAGGTCATAGCCCGCGCCCCGGTTCGGCCCGAGATTGGTGGCATCGCGCCGCCAGATATCGGTCGCGCCCATGGCCCGGGCTTTTTCCACATTCGCCCGCAAGAGGGCGCGGGCGCTCGCGCCCTCGTCCACGAAGGCAACCCGGGCCGCGCCGCGCGACAGCGCCTCGAGGCCCAGCGCCCCGGTTCCGGCGAAGAGGTCCAGCACCTGCGCGCCCTCGATCGGGAAGCCGTGGCTGTTGAGGACGAGGTTGAAGATCGCCTCGCGCACCCGATCGCTGGTGGGGCGCAGATGCGCGGCGGGATCGCCCGCGCCGACTTCGGCCAGTTTCAGCCCGCGCAGGCGGCCGCCGACGATTCGCATGGACAGCTCTCCCTATCCGGCGGTCCGCATGACCGTCCTGGTTGCACGCGGCTTTCCCTTTTGCGGGAAAAATGGCAAGCGCCGTTCGACTGGGATCGAGAGGTTGGGATGCGGATCGAGGAGACGGCCCTGTCGGGGGTTCTGGTGCTGACGCCTGCGCGGTTCGGCGACCACCGGGGCTTCTTTTCGGAAAGCTGGAACCGACGGACGCTGGAGGAGGCGGGGGTGCATCTGCCCCCGTTCGTGCAGGATAACCACTCGCTCTCGGCCAAGGCGGGCACGCTGCGCGGGCTGCATTACCAGGCGCCCCCCTCTGCGCAGGGCAAGCTGGTGCGCTGCGGGCGGGGCGCCCTTTACGACGTGGCGGTGGACGGGCGGCGCGGCAGCGAAACCTATGGGCAATGGGTCGGGGTTGAACTGACCTTTCAGAACGGCCGCCAGCTCTGGGTGCCGCCGGGCTTCCTGCATGGCTTCGTCACGCGCGAGGACGACACCGAGGTCGTCTACAAGTGCACGGGCCATTACGACCGTGCGGCGGATGGGGCGGTGCGCTGGGACAGCCTCGGCATCGACTGGGGCGTGGCCCGGCCGATCCTGTCCGAGAAGGACCGGGCCGCGGTGCCCTTCGTCGACTGGCAATCACCCTTCGAGGGGGCGGCATGAAGATCCTCGTGACGGGCGGTGCGGGCTTCATCGGCTCGGCGGTGGTGCGGCTGGCGGTCGGGCGCGGGCATGAGGTCGTGAACCTCGACGCGCTGACCTATGCGGCGAACCTTGAGAGCGTGGCCTCGGTGGCGGGAAGCCCGCGCTACGCCTTCGAGCAGGCCGACATCCGCGACCGCACGGCGCTGGATCGCGTCTTCGCGACGCACCGGCCGGATGCGGTGATGCATCTCGCCGCGGAAAGCCACGTGGACCGCTCGATCGACGGCCCCGGCGCCTTCATCGAGACCAATGTGACCGGCACCTGTAACCTGCTGGAAGCGGCGCGGGCTTGGTGGACGCGCGAGGGCAGGCCCGAGGGCTTCCGCTTTCATCACATCTCAACCGACGAGGTCTTCGGATCGCTCGGCGAGACAGGGCAGTTCACGGAAGCTACGCCCTACGACCCGCGCTCGCCCTATTCGGCGTCCAAGGCGGCATCCGACCATCTGGTGCGCGCCTGGCACGAGACCTACGGGTTGCCGGTGGTGCTGACGAACTGTTCCAACAACTACGGCCCCTTCCACTTCCCCGAGAAGCTGGTGCCGGTGGTGATCCTCAATGCCCTGCACGGGCGCGAGATCCCGGTCTATGGCGATGGCGGCAATGTGCGCGACTGGCTGTATGTCGAGGACCACGCCGATGCGCTGCTGCTGTGCCTCGAACAGGGCGCGGTCGGCCGCAGCTACAACATCGGCGGCGAGAACGAGGCCCGCAACATCGACCTCGTGCGCACCATCTGCGCGCATCTGGACGATATGCGGCCCGAAGGCGGCCCGCATGACCGCCTGATCCGCTTCGTGACTGACCGCCCGGGCCATGACCGGCGCTATGCGATCGACCCGACTCGCATCCGCACCGAACTGGACTGGCGCCCCTCGGTCACGGTCGAGGAAGGGCTGAAGCGCACCGTCGCCTGGTATCTCGAGAACGAGGACTGGTGGCGCCCGCTGCTGGCCCGACAGGGCGTGGGCAGGCGGCTGGGGGCGGGCTGAGGTTGCGCGAGCGCATGGGTATTTGGGCCAGGATGAAGCCCCTGAGGGAGAATCCACGATGGACGGTCTGATGATCTTCGGCCGCACGGGGCAGGTGGCGCGGGAACTCGCGCGGCTTGCGCCCGAGGCGCGCTTCGTCGGCCGCGACGAGGCCGACCTGGCCGATCCGGCCGCCTGCGCCGCGCTGATCCGAGAGGTCCGCCCCGCCTGTGTCATCAACGCTGCGGCCTATACCGCGGTGGACCGGGCCGAGACGGAGCCGGAGCTTGCCCGGCTGGTCAATGCCCGGGCGCCGGGTGCCATGGCCGCCGCCTGTGCCGAGGCGGGCATCCCGTTTCTTCATGTCTCGACGGATTATGTCTTTGACGGCTCGGGAGAGGCGCTGCGCCGCGAGGAGGCGCCAACCGGCCCGCTTGGGGCCTATGGACAGACCAAGCTCGATGGCGAGCGCGCCATCGCTGCCGCCGGCGGGCAATGGGCGGTGCTGCGGACAAGCTGGGTCTTCTCGGCGCATGGCACGAATTTCGTCAGGACCATGCGGCGGCTGGGGGCCGAGCGCGAGCGGCTGACCATCGTCTCCGACCAGGTCGGCGGGCCGACGCCCGCGGGTGACATCGCGGGTGCCCTTCTGACGATGGCACGGGCGATGGTGGCCGATCCGGCCAAGGGCGGCCTCTATCACTTCGCGGGCGCGCCCGACGTGAGCTGGGCTGATTTCGCCCGCGAGATCTTCGCCCGCTCGGGTCTCGCGCCGCAGGTCGTGGACATCCCGACCAGCGCCTATCCCACCCCGGCGCGGCGGCCGTTGAACTCGCGCCTTGACTGCGGCGCCATCACCCGCGCCTTCGGCATCGCGCGCCCGGACTGGCGGGCAGGGCTCGATCGCGTCATTCAGGAGCTTTCCGCATGAGCCGCCGCAAGGGCATCATCCTGGCCGGGGGTTCGGGCACCCGCCTTTACCCGATCACGCTGGGCGTCTCGAAGCAGCTTCTGCCGGTCTATGACAAGCCGATGATCTATTATCCCCTGTCGGTGCTGATGCTGACCGGCATCCGCGAGATTGCGATCATCACCACCCCCGACGACCAAGCGCAGTTCCAGCGGCTGCTGGGCGACGGCCGACAGTGGGGGATCGAACTGACCTGGATCGTGCAGCCCCGGCCCGAGGGGCTGGCGCAAGCCTATGTCCTGGCCGAGGAGTTCCTTGCCGGGGCGCCCTCGGCGATGGTGCTGGGCGACAACATCTTCCACGGCCACGGGCTGACCGAAATGCTGGCGCAGGCCGACGCACGGCAGGAGGCGACGGTCTTCGGCTATCACGTGGCCGATCCCGAACGCTACGGCGTCGTGGCTTTCGACGACAGGGGCCGGGCCGTGCAGATCATCGAGAAGCCCGCGGTGCCGCCCTCGAACTATGCGGTCACCGGGCTTTACTTCCTCGACGCCGATGCCTCGCGTCGTGCCCGCGACGTGACGCCCTCGGAACGTGGCGAACTGGAGATTGCCACCCTGCTGGAAACCTACCTGCACGAGGGCCGGCTGACCGTCGAGCGCATGGGCCGCGGTTTCGCCTGGCTCGACACCGGCACCCACAGCAGCCTGCTGGACGCCGGCAACTTTGTCCGCACACTGGAAGAGCGCCAGGGGATGCAGTCGGGCAGCCCCGACGAGGCCGCCTACCAGCAGGGCTGGATCAGCGACGTGCAACTGCGCACCCAGGCGCAGAAGTTCGGGAAGACCGATTACGGAATGTATCTGGCAAGGCTGCTGGACCAGGTGCCGCTGGCGTGACGGCCTGTGCTTGGCTTTCGTCTTTGCCTGAACATCATCCGGGGCTGGCCAGCGCCCGGACAACAGCGGATCAGAAAACAGCCATCATGGCTGTTTTTCCGCCTGATGGGTCCGATGGACTGTTTTCAGCAAGCCGGGGGCACAGCCCGGGGGAAGGAATCCCCCCCCGCTGCGACGGCGACGCAGGCATCCGGGTTCAATCCGGCACCAGCATGTAGCCCGCGCCGCGCACGGTCTGCAGGTAGCGCGGCTCGCGCGGGTCAGGCTCGATCTTGCGGCGCAGGCGGGTGATCTGCACGTCGATGGCGCGGTCCGAGTTCTCGCCCGCGTCGTCCGGCTCGCGGCCCAGTTCCTCGATCAGCGTGGGGCGGTCCACGGCCTCGCCCGGCGTTTCGGCCAGACGCCGCATCAGGGTCTGCTCGCTGCCGGTCAGGTGGATGGGCGTGTCGCCGCTCCACAACTCGCCCTTGGCGGTGTCGAAGCGCATGGGGCCGAGCGTCAGGAACTTGGGACCCCGGTTCTCGACCGCAGGCATCCGGCGCAGGATGGCGGCGATCCGCAGCAGAAGCTCGCGCGGCTCGAAGGGCTTGGGCAGGTAGTCGTCCGCCCCGGATTCCAGTCCCGCGATCCGGTCGTCGGTGTCGCCCTTGGCGGTCAGCAGCAGGACCGGGGTCTGGCTGTGGCGGCGCAGCGATCGGGTGAGCGTGATCCCGTCCTCGCCCGGCATCATCACGTCCAGCACGATCAGGTCGAACTCCAGCCCTGCCAGCAGGCGGCGGGCCTGTGCGGCGTCCTTGGCAGTCGTGACGTAATAGCCGTTGCGCACGAGGAAGCGGCGCAGCAGCGTGCGGATGCGTTCGTCGTCATCGACGATCAGAAGGTGAGCGTCGGGATTGCTCATCCCGTGGCCCCCGTGCGGCGGGGAACGAGGCGCTGTTCCGGCGCTTCGCGCAAGGCGCGGAACTGGCCCAGCATCTCGCCGTCCATCATCGCCTCCAGCACCTGCCGGAAACCGGCGACCGCCTGCGGCCCGGCGGCGCGATAGGCGGCGCGGACGCGGGCGCGCTGCGCCTCGGAGAGCCGCCGTTCCAGCGCCGTGCCCTTCTCGGTCAGGTAAAGCTGGCGCTCGCGCCGGTCGCGGCGGCCGATGCGGCTGTCCACCAGCCCGTCCTCGATCAGCGTCCGCAGCACGCGGTTCAGGGATTGCTTGGTCACGCCCAGCACTGCCAGCAGCGAGGTAACGGTCAGGCCCGGATCGCGGGTAATGAAGTGCAGCGCCCTATGGTGGGCGCGGCCATAGCCGATTTCTTCAAGGATCAGGTCGGGGTCCGAGGTGAAGGCGCGATAGGCGAAATACATCGCCTCGATGCCACGCCGGATCTGGTCGTCGGTCAGGAACAGCAGGCTTTCGCCGCCGGGAATGGGATGGGGGTCGCTTCTCATTCCGGGTTGCCGCATCCTTGTTGCCGAGGGTTGGGCCAAGGATAGGGCAGTGTTGTTGACTTTCCAAGAATCAATCTCTACCCCTTGCCTCTGACGCAACTTTTTGCCCTTCGCGGCAGGGTCGCGCGAAACATTCGCAAATCACGAGGCTCATGGGGATCATGGCAGGCAGCTACGAAGACCGCGACGGCAAGATCTGGATGGACGGAGAACTGGTCGACTGGCGCGACGCCAAGGTCCATGTCCTGACCCATGCGCTGCACTATGCCAGCGCCGTCTTCGAGGGCGAGCGCTGCTATGACGGCAAGATCTTCAAGTCGCGACAGCATTCCGAGCGCCTGCTGAAGTCGGGCGAGTTGATCGACATGGACATCCCCTGGACGCCCGAGCAGATCTGCGAGGCCAAGCGCGCGGTGCTTGAGGCCAACGGCTTCACCAACGCCTATGTCCGGGCGCTGGCCTTCCGCGGCGCCGGGCCCGACATGGGGGTGGCCGCCAGCCATAACCCGGTGCGGCTGGCCATCTGCACCTGGGAATGGGGCAGCTATTACGGCGACGCCAAGTGGCAGGGCGCGAAGCTCGACATCTCGAAGTGGAAGCGGCCGAGCCCCGAGACGATCCCGGCGGCGGCCAAGGCGGCGGGGCTTTACATGATCTGCACCATGTCCAAGCACGCGGCCGAGAAGAAGGGCTGCTCGGATTCGCTGTTCATGGACTATCGCGGCTATGTGGCCGAGGCGACCGGGGCCAACGTCTTCTTCGTGCGTGATGGGGAGATCCACACGCCGCTGGCCGACGCCTTTCTGAACGGCATCACGCGGCAGACCGTGATCCAGATGTGCAAGGATCAGGGGATGGCCGTGCACGAGCGCCACATCCTGCCCGAAGAAGTGGAGAGCTTTCAGGAATGCTTTCTGACCGGCTCGGCCGCAGAGGTCACGCCTGTCGCCCAGATCGGCGAGAACTGGCATTTCCAGGTGGGGCCGACGACGCGGAAGATCGCCGAAAGCTACGAGGCGCTGGTGCGGGCCTGACCGCTGGGCCGGGGCGCTGCCCCGCTCGCCACTGCCATGGCCTTCCTTGCTGAAAACAGTCCACTGGACTGTCCTCCGGGCGCTCGGAAGCCCGGGATATTTGAGAACCGTCCGAAGAGTCATGTGGCTTTCGGGCGGTTCGGTCCGTTGCGGGGCGCGGCGTTGAAGGTTACATGCCGCCCATGCTGGACAATCGCCCCCAACTGCCGCCCGAAATCGCCCGCCGCCGGACCTTCGCGATCATCGCGCATCCGGACGCCGGCAAGACCACGCTGACCGAGAAGTTCCTGCTGTTCGGGGGCGCGATCCAGATGGCGGGCCAGGTCCGCGCCAAGGGCGAGGCGCGGCGCACGCGGTCCGACTTCATGAAGATGGAGCAGGACCGGGGGATTTCCGTCAGCGCATCCGCCATGTCCTTCGACTTCGGGCCTTACCGCTTCAACCTCGTGGACACGCCCGGCCACTCGGACTTTTCCGAGGACACCTATCGCACCCTGACCGCAGTGGACGCCGCGATCATGGTGATCGACGGGGCCAAGGGCGTCGAAAGCCAGACCCGGAAGCTGTTCGAGGTCTGCCGGATGCGCGACCTGCCGATCCTGACCTTCTGCAACAAGATGGACCGGGAAAGCCGCGACACCTTCGAGATCATCGACGAGATCCAGGAAAACCTCGCCATCGACGTGGCCCCGGCAAACTGGCCCATCGGCTCGGGCCGCGATTTTCTGGGCACCTATGACCTGCTGCACGACCGGCTGGAGCTGATGGACCGCGCCGACCGCAACCGCGTGGCGGAATCGATCCGCCTCACTGGTCTCGACGACCCGAGGCTGGCCGAGCACATCCCCGCCGACCTGCTGGAAAAGCTGCGGGAAGAGGTCGAGATGGCGCGCGAACTGCTGCCTACCTTCGACCGCAAGCCCTTCCTCGAAGGCCATATGACCCCGATCTGGTTCGGCAGCGCCATCAACAGCTTCGGTGTCAAGGAACTGATGCTGGGCATCGGCGAGTTCGGGCCGCAGCCCCAGCCGCAGAACGCCGCCGAGCGCGAGATCGCGCCCGAGGAAGGCGATGTCACCGGCTTCGTCTTCAAGGTGCAGGCCAACATGGACCCCAAGCACCGGGACCGGGTGGCTTTCGTGCGCCTCGCCTCGGGGCATTTCGAGCGCGGGATGAAGCTGCTGCACGTCCGGTCGAAGAAGCCGATGGCGGTGTCGAACCCGGTCCTGTTCCTCGCCGCCGATCGGGAACTGGCCGAGGAGGCTTGGGCCGGCGACATCATCGGCATCCCCAACCACGGCCAGCTTCGCATCGGCGACGCGCTGACGGAAGGTGAGGCGCTGCGCTTCACCGGCATCCCGTCCTTCGCGCCGGAACTGCTGCAGACGGTGCGCGCGGGAGATCCGATGAAGGCCAAGCATCTGGAAAAGGCGCTGATGCAGTTCGCCGAGGAGGGTGCTGCCAAGGTCTTCAAGCCGATGATCGGCTCGGGCTTCATCGTGGGCGTGGTCGGCGCGCTGCAGTTCGACGTGCTGGCGAGCCGGATCGAGCAGGAATACAGCCTGCCGGTGCGGTTCGAGGCCTCGCAGTTCACCTCGGCCCGCTGGCTGTCCGGCCCGAAAGAGGCGGTCGAGAAGTTCGCGCAGACGAACAAGCAGCACATGGCGACGGACAACGACGGCGATGTGGTGTATCTGACCCGGCTGCAGTGGGACATCGACCGGGTCGTGCGGGATCATCCTGAATTGAAGCTGACGGCGACGAAGGAAATGATGGTGTAATGCAAGAGAGGTATCTGGGCGATAGTCACGATTTCGTCAAATACTCGCTTCTCAGATTTCTTGGTTCTCAAATGGGCTTGGGAATCGGGATCAATTGGTATCTCACTTGCCCGGATGCGCTCTCGATTGCCGCAGAGGCTGGGCATGGAGAGAAGCGCCAGCATCTCTCAGGGCAGGATTGGTCGTGGGACGACGACCTCAAAGCCCGGTTGGCGGTTTTTGGGGCATCCGAATGCCGAAGCTTCGAAACGCTAGCGGACAGTGGCGCACTTCCTACCGGAACGATGCTTTTCGACGATCCTGTTCCGTCGATTGAACTCAGACCTGAGTGGAACGCGCAGGCGCTCGAACGGCTGCGTGAGGCCAATCTGGTGTTTCTTGACCCGGATGTTGGATTGGAAGTCCAGTCCATGACCGCTGCAACGTCAAAAAGATATGCTTTCTTCCGCGAGGTTGCCGCTTATCGGAGTGCCGGGAAGATCGCGGTGACGATCCAGTTTGCTCGACAGTGTGATCCGATAAAACGGGCGCAGGCAGTGAGAGCACGGCTTGCCATGACATTCCCGGAGGACGAGTGCCTTCCCGTCCTCCGGGCGCGGACCAGCCCCAACGTGCTGTTCATTTTTTCCGCGCCAGTCTCACTACAAGATCAGCTAAGCCAAGCTGTTCATGCTTTCGCGGCCCAAGGTCCGGCGAAACTGGAAATCATCTCCTGACCCTCAACCCACCGTCAGGTCCATCGTCACTTCCGCATTCAGCACCTTGCTGACCGGGCAGCCTGACTTTGCCGCCTCGGCCGCCTGCCGGATCGCGGCCTCGTCGCCTTGGCCCGAAACATGGGCCGTCAAGTGCGCCTTGGTGATGGCGAAGCCGTCGCCCTGCTTCTCGATCGTCACGGCGGACGAGCTTTCGATCCGCGCGTCCTTCACCCCCGCATTTTCCAGTTGCCCCGACAGCGCCATGCTGAAGCAGGCGGCGTGGGCGGCGCCGATCAGTTCCTCGGGGTTGGTGCCGGGCTGGCCCTCGAAGCGGGTGTTGAAGCCATAGGCCAGACCCGACAGCGCGCCGGATTCGGTCGAGACCTCGCCCTTGCCGTCCTTGATGCCGCCTTGCCAGCGGGCCGAGCCGGTTTTGGTGATCGCCATGTCGCCTCTCCTGAGTTGGTTCGCCCCCCAACGCGGGGGACGTTGCCGAGGTTCAATCCGGGCGCTAGCAGGGACGCAAACGGGCAGGGGACGGGCGACAGGTGCCGATACACGAGCTTGCGGCACTCGGCGCGGCGGTCTGCTGGGCGCTGACCGGGCTTCTGGCCGCGCGGCCGGTGGCCGAGGTCGGGCCATTCGCCTTCAACCTCTACCGGCAGTGCTTTGTCACGTTGGTGCTGGCGGCGCTGGTGCTTGTCTCGGGCGCATGGCGGGGCACCGATCCCGCCTTGCTGCCGGTGCTGGCGCTGTCGGGATTCGTCGGCGTCTTCATGGGCGACACGGTGCTGTTCTTCGCCCTGCGCAGGCTGGGGCCGCGCCGCACGGGGGCGCTGTTTGCAATGAACGCGCCGATGGCGGCGCTGCTTGGCTGGCTGGTTCTTGGGGAAACGCTGGCGCCGCAGGGTGTGGCTGGGGTGGTGCTGTGCGCCACGGGCGTCGCGATCTGCGTGCTGGGGCGGGCGCCGACAAATCATCTGGAACGGGTGCATGGCCCGATCTGGCAGGGCGTGGCGCTGGGCCTGCTGGCGGCGCTGGGGCAGGCGTCGGGGTCGCTGATCGCGCGGCCGGCGATGGCGGCGGGGCTTGATCCGATGGTGGCCTCGCTGGTGCGGGTGATGGTGGGTGCGTTGTGCTTGGGAACGCTGTCGCGGCTGCCGCTGGGTGCGGCGCGGCCTCTGGGGCGGCTGTCGGGCAGGGGTGCGGCGCAGATCGTGGCCTCGGGGCTGCTGGCGATGGTGGTGGGCATGACGCTGCTGCTGTTCGCGCTGCAAGGGGGCAAGGTGGGGATCGTGTCCACCCTGTCGGCGCTGTCGCCGGTGCTGATCCTGCCGGTGCTGTGGATCGTCACCGGCGAGCGCCCGCCTGCCGCCAGTTGGGCCGGGGCGCTGGTCGCTGTCACGGGGATGGCGCTGATCTTCCTGCGCTGAGGTTCAGCCCTGTCCGCCCGTGAGCCGCCGCCATTCCGCAATGGCGAAGCGGTCGGTCATCCCGGCGATGTAGTCCAGCACCACGCGGGCGCAGGCGGTGCGGTCGCCCGCGCCCAGCGCCTCGGCCTGCCAGTCCCCGGGCATCAGGCGGGGGTCGTCCAGCATCATCGGGAAGATCGCGTTCAGGATGACGGTGACCCGGGCGCGTTCCTCCATCACCGAGGGCGCGCGATACATCCGCTGGAACAGGAACTGCTTGATCGCCTTGAGGCTCTGATACAGCGGCTTGGAAAAGCGGATGATCGGACCGTCCATGGCGCGGATCGCCTCGGCGCTTTGCGGCTGGGCGGCCTCGATCCGGCCCTGGGCCACGGCGATCACGTCCTCAACCATGACGCCGAAGACGCGGCGCAGGGCCTCGTGCCGGCGGCGCATCGTTTCAAGGCCGGGATGGCGGCGGTCCACCTCGGCGAAGGCGGGACCGATCAGCGGCAGTTCCATCAGGTCGGCCTCGGTGAATAGGCCCGAGCGTAGCCCGTCATGCAGGTCGTGGTGGTTGTAGGCCACGTCATCGGCCACGGCCGCAACCTGCGCCTCGGCGCTGGCAAAGGTGGACAGGCGCAGGTCCCAGGCCGCGTTCACCTCGGCCAGCGCCCAGGGGTAGGGGGCGGCCACGGGACCGTTGTGCTTGGCGATGCCCTCCAGCGTCTCCCATGTCAGGTTCAGCCCGTCGAAGCCCGCGTAATGGCGTTCGAGCCGCGTCACGATCCGCAGCGCCTGCGCGTTGTGGTCGAAGCCGCCATAGGGGGCCATCAGGGCGGCCAGCGCATCCTCTCCGGTATGGCCGAAGGGAGGGTGCCCCAGGTCATGGGCCAGCGCCACCGCCTCGGCGAGGTCGGTGTTCAGGCCCAGCGCGGCGGCGATGGTGCGGGCGACCTGCGCCACCTCGATCGTGTGGGTCAGGCGGGTGCGGTAATAATCGCCGCGGTATTCGTCGCCGTCATGTTCCACGAAAACCTGGGTCTTGTGCTTGAGCCGCCGGAAGGCCGAGGAATGGATGATGCGGTCGCGGTCGCGCTGCCACGGGCTGCGGAAGGTGGACAGTTCCTCGGGGTAAAGACGGCCGCGGCTTTCTTCCGGCTGGCAGGCATAGGGTGCAGGCAGGACGGCGACCATCGGGCTTCCTTGCAGCAAGGCACCCGCGACCCTATAGTCTGTAAAACCTCAACGAAACGGGAACGCCCCATGAACCTGCCACCGATGGTCACGCCCCGCGCCTTCGCGCGGCTGGCAGAGATCAACGCAGGCGGACCGGGGCCGGCGCTGCGGGTCGCCGTCCTGGGCGGCGGCTGCTCTGGCTTTCAGTACGACATCCGCATGGATGAACCGGCCTCGGACGATCTTGTCCTTGAAGCCGAGGGCCAGCGCGTGGTCGTCGATCCGGTCTCGCTGCCCTTCCTTGCCGGCGCCCGGATCGACTGGTCGGACGAGCTGATCGGCGCACACTTCACGATCGATAACCCGAACGCCAGTTCCTCCTGCGGCTGCGGCACGTCCTTTTCGATCTGACGCCCCATGTTCTTTGAAATCCTGCTGATCGTCGCCCTCACCATCGTGAACGGCCTGTTGTCGATGTCCGAACTGGCGGTGGTGTCCTCGCGTCCCGCCCGGCTGACCAGCATGGCCGAAAAGGGCGACAGCGGCGCGCAGGCGGCGCTGGACCTGCTGGAACAGCCGGGCAAGTTCCTGTCGGCCGTGCAGATCGGGATCACTCTTGTCGGCGTCCTGCTGGGCGCCGTGTCCGGGGCCACGCTGGGCGCCCGCGCAGGCGCGGCGCTGGTGTCGGCGGGCGTGCCCTACGGCGTTGCGCAATCGCTGGGCGTGTTTTTGGTCGTCGCCGCCATCACCGCGCTGTCGGTGATCATCGGCGAGCTTGTGCCCAAGCAGATCGCCATGGCGAACCCCGAACGCATCGCCGCCCGCGTTGCCCCGGCCATGCGGATGGTGGCAAAGATCGGGACGCCGCTGGTCTGGTTTCTGGATGCGGCGGCGCGGCTCGTGCTGCGGCTGATCGGCATTGGCGGCAGTTCGGACCGGGCGATCACCGACGAGGAAGTCCGCATGACCATCGCCGAAGCGACGCAGGCGGGCGTCCTGATGGAAGGCGAACGCGGCATGATCGCAGGCGTCATGCGCGTCGCCGATCGATCCGCCGCCGCCATGATGACGCCCCGCCGGGATGTCGAAATGATCGATGTGAACGACCCGCCCGAGGTTGTGATGGAAAAGGCCCGCGCCGCCCGCTTCTCGCGCCTGCCGATAACCGAAGGCTCGGACGACGAGATTCTGGGCGTCGTGGCGCTGCGCGACCTGCTCGGGGTCGAAAGCCCCGACCTGCGGGCGCTGATGCGCGAGGCGCCGACGGTTCTGGACGCCGCCGACGCCCTGTCGGTGATCGAGGTGATGCGCGTCACCCCTTCGCGCATGGTGCTGGTTTATGACGAATACGGGCATTTCCAGGGCATCATCACCGCCATGGACCTGCTGGAGGCGATCACCGGCGACTTCGCCGCCGCCGAGGGCGACGAGCCCGACATGGTGCGCCGCGCGGACGGGTCCTGGCTGGTGTCGGGCGGCGAAAGCGCCGACGAATTCGCGGGCGAGACGGGCTTTCCCGCGCCCGACGGCGATTTCAACACCGTGGCGGGCATGGTGCTGGCGCTCATCAACCGCATCCCCCGCACCGGCGAGGTGTTCCAGCACGAGGGCTGGACCTTCGAGGTCGCGGACATGGACGCCATGCGGATCGACAAGCTGATCGTCACGCCCCCGGTCGCGGTCGAGTAGCCGCGAGGCCGCCTGTCAGGCGCGGCTTTCACTGTCCTCGGCCTCTCCTCCGCCCTCGCCGCCTTTCGTCACCACGCTGAGCCGTCCGTCGCCCTCGACATGGGCGCTGATGACCTGCGAGATGTCGCCCACGCCGTTCAGGCGCAGGTGGCCCATCAGTTCTTCGGGCGTGATCAGTTCCTTGCGCAGGTTGCGCGGGATCGTCTTGCCGTCCCTGATGATCTGCAGGGGCGAATGTTCCGCGACCCGCTCGAACCAGGGGAAGTGAAAGGACAGCCGGTTCGTCAGGTAGTTCAGCGCGATCAGCGTGAAGATCATCACCGAGCCGTCCGCCAGCGAGGTGTAGTCCCCCAGCGAATGGGCCGCGGCCTCGGTGACCAGCAGCAGGAACACGAGATCCATGGGCGCAAGCTCGCCCCCCGTGCGGCGGGGCAGCAGCCGGAACAGGGTCATGAACAGGATGAACAGGAAAGCACCCCGCGCGATCAGTTCAAGGATGGGGGTTTCAAGCTGGAACATGGCCTTGATCCTCTGCTAGTTCAGCATGTTCAATCCTCGCCGGCGCGGCCGGTTCCTGCGCCTCGCCTTGCCCCGGCTGCGGTCCCGCCCTAGGGTCGCGCCCATGAAGATCGCCAGTTTCAACGTCAACGGGATCAAGGCGCGGTTGCACCAGCTTGTGGCCTGGCTGCCCGAGGCGCAGCCCGATGTCGTGGTGCTGCAGGAAATCAAGTCGGTGGACGAGGGCTTCCCGGCCGAGATCATCGAGGACCTGGGCTGGCGCGTCTGGACCCACGGCCAGAAAAGCTGGAATGGCGTTGCCGTCCTGTCGCGCCTGCCCGTCGAAGAGGTCCGGCGCGGCCTGCCCGGCGACGAGACGGACGAACAGGCCCGCTGGATCGAGGCCGTGGTGATGGGCGATCATCACGCCGTCACCGTGGCGGGGCTGTATCTGCCGAATGGCAACCCCGTGCCGGGGCCGAAATACGACTACAAGCTGGCATGGATGGAACGGCTGCGCCTGCGCGCGGCCGAGCTGCTGGCGGGTGAAACCCCGGTGGTGATGCTGGGCGACTACAACGTCATCCCGGAACCCCGCGACGCCGCCAGGCCCGAGGCTTGGGTGGACGACGCGCTGTTCCTGCCCGAAACCCGCGCGGCCTACCGCCGGATCGTCAACCAGGGCTGGACCGACGCGATCCGCATCACGGACCCCCATGCCACCCGCGGCCCCTTTACCTTCTGGGATTACCAGCGCCAGTCTTGGGAACGCGACAACGGCATCCGCATCGACCACCTGCTGCTGTCGCCGCAGGCGGCCGACCTAATGCGGGGGGCAGGCATCGATCGCGACCAGCGCGCGGGCGACAAGCCCAGCGACCACGTTCCCGTCTGGGTCGAGCTTTCCGCCTGAAGCCGCCGCGTTCTCTCTTGCCCGCGGAACCGGGCCGGGCTTAGGGTGCCGGGCCATGGACCAGCCCAGCGACACGACCATCACCGAAATCACCCCCTCTGCGCGGGTCGAGACCGCCCTGCACGGCTGGCGCGCCAAGTGCCTGCAACGGCTGATCCGCATGGACCTGCCGGTGCCGCGCAGCTTCGCCATTCCCGTCGCCGCCGTCCGCGCCATCGCCGCGGGCCGTCCGCTGCCCGGCGCCGATCTCGGGCGGCTGATCGGTTGCACCGGGGGGTTGCTGGGGGTGCGGCCCTCGGCGCTGGACCCGGAATGGGGCGGGCCACGATCGGTCCTGAACGTCGGCATGAACGCTGCCCGCCATGCCGAGCTGACCCGGAGGCTTGGTGTCGAGGCGGCGGACGCGCTGTATCGCGGCTTCGTGCAGGCCTATGCGATCCATGTCGCCCGGCTCGACCCCGACATGTTCAGCGATTCGACCGCGACCCTGGCCGAGGCGCTGGACAACTACCAGGACGAGACCGACGAGGAGTTCCCGCAGGACCCCGAGCGGCAACTGGTCGAGGTGCTGCGGTCCATGGCGCGCGCATGGGAAGGCCCGACAGCGCGGCTGCTGCGGCAGGCCAAGGGCGCCCCTGCGGATGCGCCACTGGGCCTGGTCGTGCAGGACATGGCGCTGGCCATGGGGCCGGGCGTCACCGGCTCGGGCACCATCCAGTTCATCGACAGCGTGACCGGCACGCCGCGGATCACCGGGCGCTTCCGCGGCCAGACGCAGGGCCGGGCGCAACGCCACGACGCCGAGTCGATCTACCTGACCCGCGACCCGCGCGGCCCCTCGCTGGAGGAGGCCGCGCCCGAGGTCTTCGCCGACCTCGTCCGCTTCGGCGTCGCCGCCCGTGAGCGGCTGCGCGAAGAAATGCAGATCGAGTTCGTCGTGGCCGACAGCCGCTTGTCGCTGATCGACGCGGTGCGGGTGCAGCGGTCCTCGCGCGCGGCGGTGCGGATCGCGGTGGGGCTTGCCCTTGACGGCATCATCCCGCCGGAACAGGCGTTGATGCGGGTTCAGCCCCGGGCGCTGACCGACCTGCTGCACCACCAGGTCGATCCCCGCGCGCCCCGCGACGTCATCACCGGCGGCATGGCCGCCAGCCCCGGCGCCGCGACCGGCCGCATCGTCTTTTCCGCCGCCGCCGCCCAGGCCGCAGCGGCGCGGGGTGAATCCTGCGTGCTGGTCCGCCGCGAGACGCTGCCCGAGGATATCCGGGGGATGCACGCCTCGGTCGCGGTGCTCACGGAACGCGGCGGCATGTCCAGCCACGCCGCTGTCATCGCGCGGGGGCTGGGGCTGCCCTGCATCGTCGGCGCATCCGGCATCCATATCGACGTGCGCGGGCGGGTGATGCGCGTGGGCGAGCGCAGCTTCCGCGAAGGCGAGCAGATCACGGTGGACGGCACCTCGGGCGAGATCCTCGGAGGCGCCGCCGCCATGCTGGAACCGGCGCTGGACGACAGCTTCAACCAGTTGCTGGAATGGGCCGACGCCGCCCGCACGATGGGCGTGCGTGCCAATGCCGACACGCCGCAGGACGCCACCTGCGCGCGCCGCTTCGGCGCCCAGGGCATCGGCCTTTGCCGCACCGAACACATGTTCTTCGACGACGCCCGCCTGCCCGCCATGCGCGAGATGATCTTCGCCGACCGGGCCGAGGACCGCCGCCTCGCGCTTGACCGCCTGCTGCCGATGCAGCGGGGCGATTTCACCACCCTGTTCCGCATCATGGACGGCTATCCCGTCACCATCCGCCTGTTCGACCCGCCCCTGCACGAGTTCCTGCCCCATGACCGGGAGGGGATGCGGGAACTGGCCGAATCGCTGGACCTGCCGCTGTCGGACGTGGTCCGCCGGGTCGAGGCGCTGACCGAATACAACCCCATGCTGGGGATGCGCGGGGTGCGGCTGGGCATCACCGTCCCCGAGATCTACGAGATGCAGGCCCGGGCCATCTTCGAGGCCGCGGTCGAGGTCGGCCGCGACGGCCACAGCGTCGTGCCCGAGATCATGATCCCGCTGGTCAGTGCCATGCGCGAGGTCGAGATGGTCCGCCACCGGATCGAGGGCATCGCCGCCGCCGTCCGCGCCGAAAGCCGCGCCGAGTTCACCTATCGCCTTGGCGTCATGGTGGAAACGCCGCGCGCCGCCCTGCGGGCGGGCGACATAGCCGAACATTGCGCCTTTCTGTCCTTCGGCACGAACGACCTGACCCAGATGACCTATGGCCTGTCGCGCGACGACGCCGCCCGCTTCATGGGCAGCTATGTCGCGCAAGGGGTCTATGCCGAGGACCCCTTTCATATCCTCGACCAGGACGGCGTGGGCGAACTTGTCCTGATCGGCGCCCAGCGGGCGCGGGCGCACAAGGCGGGCATCACCGTCGCCATGTGCGGCGAGCACGCCGGAAATCCCGAATCCATCGCCTTCTGCCAGCGCGCGGGGCTGGATTACGTCAGTTGCTCGCCCTTCCGGGTGCCGGTCGCGCGGCTGGCCGCAGCGCAAGAGGCCGTTCTCTGCCGGTTGGCCGAAACAGCGCGGGATGATTCGGACCTGGAACTGATCGCCGGTTCCGTCGAAGGTCGGACAAGGTTCCGCTGAACGCCGATTTTCGCCGAAGCGCGCCAACTCGCTCGGCGGGTTCTTGCCCGAATTGTCTGTTCTGGCTGCGGTTCCCGTCCTCACGGTTTGTTTGACTGGCGCAGTCTGTCGCAAGCCGCGCATGTCCCCTTCCAGCAACCGCGACGGCGGGCCCAGGCCCCTCGCGGCATGGAAACGACAGGACGACCTTGATGAGCAAGCTGTTAAAAAGGCTGGCGCAAGTTGCAGTGTGTTTTGCGCTCGCCCTGCCGACCCTTTCTGACGGGGCCTTTGCCCAGAATGCGCGCAGCGCAGCCGGCGGACCCGAGCGGGTGATCCAGGCCAAGGCGGGCGGTGCCTCGAACGCCTCGCTGCAATGCCTGACCGAGGCGCTTTACCACGAGGCACGGGGCGAGTCGGTGAAGGGACAGCGGGCGGTGGCCGAGGTCATCCTGAACCGTGTCGATCACCCGGCCTTCCCCGGCTCGGTCTGCGGGGTCATCAACCAGCCCAAGCAGTTCAGCTACAAGGGCAAGGTCGGCCGGATGCGCGACCGCGCGGCAGCCCAGCGCGCCCAGAAGATCGCGACCGAGGCCTTGGCCGGCGCGCCGCGCAGCCTGACCGGGGGTGCCACCTATTTCCACACCACCTATGTCAAGCCGTCCTGGGCCAAGCGCTTCACCCGGACGACCAGGATCGGCGCCCATATCTTCTATCGCCGCGCCGACGGGCAGCGGGTCGCCTCGAACTGACGAGCTTTTCGCTGCGGATGGCTGGCCTCGCCCTTGCGGCGGGGCCTTGTTCGTTCCAACAGGGGCCATGAGCATCCCCGACCGCATCCACCTGCGCGACCACGTCGTTGCCGCCGAGATCGGCGCCTTCCAGAGCGAACGCGGCCAGACCCAGCGCCTGCGCTTCGGCATCGAGGTCGCCCTGGCGCAGCCGGTAACGGGCGCGGGGGATCAGGTGGACGCGATCCTCAGCTATGACGTGCTGGTGGCGGCAGTGGCCGATGGGCTGGCCGACCGCCGCTATGACCTGCTGGAAACCCTGGCCGAACGCATCGCCGCGCAGGTGCTGACGCACCCCCGGGCTGCCGAGGTGACGGTCAGGGTCGAAAAGCTGGACCGCGTGCCCGGCGCGCTGGGCGTGACGCTGAGCCGGCGCAAGGGGCAGGTCGAGGTGCGGACCGAGGCCGCGCGCCCGGCCCTGCTGTTCATGGGCCGCCCCGTCGCGCTGGCCGCAGGCCCCTTGGTGGTCGTGCCCGCCGCCCCTCGCCTGCCGCTGCCGCAGGGTGGCGACTCCCGGCGCATCGCCCTGCTGGCGCTGGATCAGGCCGCATGGGCGCTGGCCGGGGAATTGGGGATCAACGTCGCCGACAGCCGGACCGAGATCGACTGGGCGGCGGCGAACGGGATTGCGGTGGTCTGGGCGCCGACGCGGATGGCCGCCGATGAAGCGGTCAGTGCCGAGCCCGAAGCGCTGACCCTGTGGCTCGCCGCCCGGCTGCAGGCGGTGCGCATCGACTGGGCGCTGCCCGAGGGCGCGGCACTGCCGGCCGCTGCGGCGGGCTTCCCCATCCCCTCGACCCGGCTAGGCAGCTGAGCCTTGCAGGACGCCTGCACCCGCGGCATCTAGCAGAGAGGAGCCCCCGTCAGACCATGGCTGCGACCGAATATTTCCGTCCCATCCCCGATCTCGGACCCGGCCGCTGGCGGCTCGCGGGGGGATGGGTGCATTTCTCGTCCTTTGAGCTTCTGACCCGCGGCGGCGTGCCCCGGATCGTCACGCAAGCACCGCCCGAGGTCATCGCGGCCTTGACCGCCCCGCGCCCGCCCGTGCTGGGCCTTGCGATGGACGCGCCGCGCATCATGGGCATCGTCAACGTGACCCCCGACAGCTTTTCGGACGGCGGTCGCTGGAATGCGGATGGCGGCATCGCCCATGGTCGCGGACTGGCGGCCGAGGGGGCGCATATCCTCGACATCGGCGGCGAATCGACCCGGCCCGGATCACAGGCGGTGTCTGTGTCCGACGAGATCGCCCGCATCCACCCTGCGGTCCGGGCGCTATCGGGCGAGGTTCCGGTTTCGTTGGACACCCGCAAGGCCGCAGTGGCGCGCGAGGGCGTCGGGGCGGGCGCGGGGGTGGTGAACGACGTCTCGGGTCTTGACTTCGACCCCGGCATGGCAGCGGTCGTGGCGGAAACCGGCGCGGCTCTCTGCCTGATGCACGCGCAGGGCGTTCCCGAGACGATGCAGGACGATCCGCGCTATGACGACGTGCTGCTGGATGTCCATGACGCGCTGGCGCTGCGGATCGCGCGGGCCGAGGCGGCGGGCATTCCGCGCGACCGGATCGTGATCGACCCCGGCATCGGCTTCGGCAAGACGCAGGAACATAACCTTGCCATCCTGCGCCGGATATCGCTTTACCATGGGCTCGGGGTGCCGGTGCTGCTGGGGGCCTCGCGCAAGCGGTTCGTCGGCGCGCTCGGCGGTGCCGGAGAGGCTGCGGCCCGCGACCCCGGATCCCTTGCCGTGACGCTGGCGGCGGTGCAGCAGGGCATCCAGATCCACCGGGTCCATGACGTGGCCGGGACCAGACAAGGGCTTGCCCTGTGGCAGGCGATAACGAGGGCAGAGGCATGAGCAGAAAGCTTTTCGGCACCGACGGGGTGCGCGGGCGCGCGAACAGCCATCCGATGACCGCCGAGATGGCGTTGCGCCTCGGCGCGGCGGCGGGGCGCTACTTCCGCAGCGAGAACGGCAGCAACGGGCACCGGGTCGTGATCGGCAAGGATACCCGGCTGTCGGGCTACATGCTGGAAAACGCGCTGACGGCGGGTCTGACCAGCACGGGCATGAACGTGCTGCTGCTGGGGCCGGTGCCGACGCCCGCGGTGGGCTATCTCACGCGGTCGATGCGGGCCGATCTGGGCATCATGATCTCGGCCAGCCACAATCCGGCCGATGACAACGGCATCAAGTTCTTCGGCCCCGACGGCTTCAAGCTGTCCGACGAGGCCGAGCTTGAGATCGAGGCGATCCTCGCCGCTGAGATCCCGCTGGCCGCGCCCGCCAAGATCGGGCGGGCCAGGCGGATTGACGACGGTCGCGGGCGCTATGTCGAATACGCCAAGACCACCTTCCCGCAGGGCCAGCGGCTGGACGGGCTGAAGGTGGTGATCGACTGCGCGAACGGCGCGGCCTATCGCGCTGCCCCAGAGGTGCTGTGGGAACTTGGCGCCGAGGTGATTCCGCTGGGGGTGGACCCGGACGGCTTCAACATCAACGATGGCGTGGGCTCCACCCACCCGCAGGCCGCGGCGGCGGCGGTGCTGGAGCATGGCGGGCATCTGGGCATCAGCCTCGACGGTGACGCGGACCGGGTGATGATCATCGACGAAACCGGCGCGGTGGCCGACGGCGACCAGATCATGGCGCTGCTGGCCAGCCGCTGGGCTGACGCGGGCAGGCTGCGCGGGGGGGCGCTGGTCGCCACGGTAATGTCGAACCTCGGGTTGGAGCGTTTTCTGACGGGCCGCGGGTTGCGGCTGGAGCGCACGGCTGTCGGCGACCGCTATGTGGTGGAACGGATGCGCGGCGCGGGCTTCAACCTCGGCGGCGAGCAGTCGGGCCATATCGTGATGACCGACTATGCCACGACCGGGGACGGCCTGATCGCCGGGCTGCAGTTCCTCGCGGCGCTGTCCGACAGCGGCAGGCCGGCCAGCGATCTGGTGCGCCAGTTCGACCCCGTGCCGCAGATGCTGAAGAACGTGCGCTACAAGGCCGGGGCCGATCCCCTGTCGGCCGAGGCGGTCCGCGCCGAGATCGCCAGCGCCGAGGCGCGGCTGGCGCAGTCGGGCCGCGTCCTGATCCGCAAGTCCGGCACCGAGCCCCTCATCCGCGTCATGGCCGAGGCCGAGGACGAGGCCGTGCTGCGCGAGGTCGTGGAGGGCATCGTCGCGGCAGTCGAGAAGGCGGCGGCCTGAGCGGAGACGCCGGACCGGGGCGCTGCCCGGTCCGGCCTGCCGGCCCCTTTTCGCCGGAAAACGGGCCACTGGACTCATCCGGCGGAAAAGCGGCCATGACGGCGGTTTTCTGATCCATCCCCTGTTCGGGCGGCTCGATGCCCGGGATGCCGGGCAAAGAAGAAGCCCGCCGGTCAGCCTGTCGCGGTAGGGTCGTGGTCATAGACCCAAGCGAAGCGCTCGAACACCGCTCTTGGCGCGAGGCGATTGGCGAGCCGCAGCGCCGTGTGACCCGCAAGGCGCTTTGGCCCGGACAGGTGATAGTTCCGGGCATTCGCCGTGGCCGCCGCGACGATCCGGGCGCAGCGGTCGCGCCGCCGCGCCTGATAGCGGGCCAAGGCGCGAGGCTGGTCGGGATCGGCGTCGAGGCAAGCGGCCAGCACCCAGGCATCCTCGATCGCCATGCAGGCCCCTTGGGCGAGAAAGGGCAGGGTGGGATGCGCCGCGTCCCCCAGGATCGCGCGGCTGTCGTCGTGCCAGCGGGGCGCGACCTCGTGCCGGAACAGTCCCCAGAGGCCGGTTTCCGTGACCTGCGCCAGCCAGCCCGGAACCGGGCCGCCGAAGCCCGCATAGGCAAGGCGCAGGTTCCGGGGATCATCCGTCTGCGACCAGCCTTCGCCGGTCCAGTCGGGGCGCTCGATCACGGCCACGATGTTGCGCAGGCCGAAGCCCAGCGGATAACTGACCAGATGCCGTCCCGACCCCATGAAGACCTGCGACACCGGGCGGGCGTCATCTTCCGCGGGGATGATCGCCCGCCAAGCGGTCTGGCCGGTGAAAAAGGGCGTCTCGGACCCGTTCAGCGCCACCCGGACGCGGCTGTGCAAGCCGTCCGCGCCGATCACGAGGGGCGCCTCGGGCAATGTCTCGACGGGCGAGCCGAGACGGATCTCGACGCCCGCCGTGCGAGCCGCGTCCTCAAGGACCTGCAGCAGACGGGCGCGGTGGACGGTGCGGAAGCTCGTCTGCGGACGGAGGCGGATAAAGTCCATGGCAAGGACCAGAGCGCCAGTATCGTCGCGCAACTCGACCCCGTGAGAGGGGGCCGAGGCAGCGTGAAAAGCCTTTCTCAGCCCCAGCGCGTCCAGCACGCGGCCGGCATTGGGGCTGACCTGGATGCCCGCGCCGACCTCGCGATAAGCCCCGGCGCGTTCATGGACGGTGACGCGGGCACCTCTCTGCGCCAAGGCCAGCGCGGCGGTCAGCCCGCCGATGCCACCGCCGATGATGATGGCCGCACGTCCTTGCAGCGCCCCGATGCCTGCCATTTTCCCGCCCTTCTGTTCCGGGCCGCAGCCGTAAGCAAGGGGCCGCGGACAGGCGATGCGGTCAGTCGTCCCGGTGGACGCGCTCGCGCCGTTCGTGCTTTTCCTGCGCTTCCAGCGTCATGGTGGCGATGGGGCGAGCGTCCAGGCGGCGCAGGCTGATCGGCTCGCCGGTCATCTCGCAATAGCCGAACTCGCCCGTCTCGATCCGGCGCAGGGCGGCGTCGATCTTGCTGACCAGCTTGCGCTGGCGGTCGCGGGTGCGCAGCTCGATCGCGCGGTCGGTTTCCTCGGATGCGCGGTCGGCGATGTCGGGGACATTGCGGCCGCTGTCCTTCATCCCTTCCAGCGTTTCGGCGGACTGGTCCAGAAGCTCCTGCTTCCAGGCCAGCAGCTTGCGGCGGAAATATTCAAGCTGGCGTTCATTCATGAAGGGCTCGTCCTCGGCGGGACGATATTCTTCGGGAAGGAAAGTCTGGCGCTTCATGGCTCCTCCGAAGGCGGGACCGAGGGCGGTGCCCGTTCCTTTGGCGCCCCCTTAAAGGATGAGGCGCAGGAAGGAAATAGTCGCGTGACGCCGGGGCCGAACTTGCCCGTGAGCGGCCCGCGGCCTAGTGTCCGCTGGTTCGCCCGCCTGCCAGAAGGACCGATCCATGCAGTTCCGTTCCACCGAAAGCTATGTGGCGCCCCCCGACCTCGCACTGGCGGTGAATGCCGCCGTGACGCTGGAACGCCCGCTGCTGGTCAAGGGAGAGCCGGGGACCGGCAAGACCGAACTCGCGCGGCAGGTCGCTGCAAGCCTCGGCCTGCCAATCATCGAATGGAACGTGAAGTCCACCACCAAGGCCCAGCAGGGGCTCTACGAATACGACGCCGTCAGCCGCTTGCGCGACAGCCAGTTGGGCGAGGAACGCGTCCACGATGTTTCCAACTACATCCGCCGCGGCAAGCTGTGGCAGGCCTTCGACGCGCCGGGCAAGGTCGTCCTGCTGATCGACGAGATCGACAAGGCCGACATCGAGTTCCCGAACGACCTTCTGCAGGAACTCGACCGGATGGAGTTCCACGTCTACGAGACCGGCGAGACGGTGGTAGCGCGGCACCGGCCGGTTGTCATCATCACCTCGAACAACGAGAAGGAGCTGCCCGACGCCTTCCTGCGCCGCTGCTTCTTCCATTACATCCGCTTCCCCGATGCCGAGACCCTGAAGCAGATCGTGGGGGTCCATTATCCAGGGCTGAAACAGCGCCTGCTGGACGAGGCGCTGCACCAGTTCTTCGAATTGCGCGAGGCGCCGGGGCTGAAGAAGAAGCCCTCGACCAGCGAGTTCCTTGACTGGCTCAAGCTGATCCTCGCCGAGGACCTGTCGCCCGAGGATCTCAAGCGTCCTCCGAACGAGATGCTGCCCAGGCTGCATGGCGCGCTGCTGAAGAACGAGCAGGACGTGGCGCTGTTCGAGCGGCTGGCCTTCATGGCGCGCCGGCAGCGTTGAAACCGTCTGGCTCCGGCTTATCTTCCCGGACATGGCCGAACTGACCATTTCCATCCTGCATGGCGTGGATGCGCTGGACGCCGCCGCGTGGGACACCTGCGGTGCGGGCGGCGATCCCTTCACCAGCCACCGCTTCCTGCTGGCGCTGGAGCAGTCGAAGTCGGTGGGCAAGGGGACGGGCTGGCACCCCTCGCATCTGGTGGCCCGGATCGGGAACAAGGTGGTGGGCGTTGCGCCGCTTTACCTCAAGACCCACAGCCAGGGCGAATACATCTTCGACCATGCCTGGGCGGATGCCTGGCGGCGGGCAGGCGGGCAGTATTACCCCAAGCTGCAATGCGCCGTGCCCTTCACTCCCGCCACGGGGCCGCGTCTGATTGCGGATGACCCGCAGGTGCAGGCGGGCTTGCTGGCGGCGATGACGCAGGTGGCGACGCGGGCCGACCTGTCCTCGGCCCATGTCACCTTCTGCACCGAGGCCGAGCGGGCCTTGGGCGAGGCGCAGGGCTGGCTGGGCCGCACCACGACGCAGTATCACTGGCTCAATGACGGCTACGGCAGCTACGAGGACTTCCTTGCCGCGCTCTCCAGCCGCAAGCGCAAGGCGCTGCGCAAGGAACGCGAGCGGGCCAATGCCTTCGGCGGCCGCATCCTCGCGCTGACCGGCGACGAGTTGCGTCCCCAGCATTGGGACGCGATGTGGACCTTCTATCAGGACACCGGCGGGCGCAAATGGGGGCGGCCCTACCTGACGCGGGCCTTCTTCGACCTACTGCACCAGACCATGCGCGACGACTGCCTGCTGTTTCTGGCCGAGCGCGACGGCCGCCCGGTCGCGGGGGCTCTGAACCTGATCGGGCGCGAGACGCTGTTCGGCCGCTACTGGGGCTGCACCGAGGACCACCCATTCCTGCATTTCGAGCTGTGCTATCACCGCGCCATCGACTGGGCGATCGAACACGGGCTTTCCCGCGTCGAGGCGGGCGCGCAGGGGGAACACAAGCTCGCCCGCGGCTACATGCCGGCCGAGACCCATTCGATCCACTGGGTTGCCGATACGGGCTTCCGCCGGGCGCTTGCCGGATACCTCGCGCAAGAGACCGAGGCGGTCGGCGATGACATGGCCGAAACCGCCGCCTTCGGCCCCTATCGGCGGGGCGATGGTTCAAATGCCACCTAAAGCCTCGGGCCGGAAGGGCCGGATTCTTACCGATTGTTAAGGGCTGGAACCCACCCTGACGCCTGCGATCATCGCAAGCGGCGGCAGGGCGGATGGCCAGATTTCGGTATGTCACCACGGTAACCCAGGGCTTTGTGCGAAGCCTGACCGACCTGACCCTGGGTCGGGTGGGCGAGCGCACGGTTCTGGTCGGCACGACCCATGCGGGCGGGGGCGTCTCGATCTGGGACGTGGCGGCGGCGGACAAGCTGGCCCGCGTCATCGCCTCGTATGACTACCAGCGCCGGCTTTCCCATCTGGCCGAGCCGCAGGCGATCCTGCTCGACCGCCCCGGCGGCGTGTCGCTTCTGATGGGAGGGCTGCGCGGCGGAGCGGACGCGGTCAGCCGGATCGGGGCGGATGGCAGGCGCGGCGCCCGCGACAGCGGGATCGAGGGGGCGGCGCTGCCCTCGGACCTGCTGCACGCGGGCAGCTTCACGCTGGCCGGCGGGCAGGCGGTGATCTACGCCGCCCGCCACGACCAGCCGGTCTTCGGCCTGTGGCGCCAGCGCCCCGACGGGCGGATCGAGCAGGCGGGCACCTCGGCCGTCCCGCCCAAGCTGCCCCCCGACGCCCAGATCGACGCCCTGGTGCCGCTGAGGCTCGGGGGGGTAGACCTGCTTGTCGCCGTCTCGACGCGCGGCAACTTCGTCTCGTCCCATGTCGTTCTGCCCGACGGCAGGCTGGCGCCGGGCGAGTTCCTGGGCGCCACTCGCGGCACCGGCTTCAACGGCCCGCGCGACATCGTGGCGCTTGAGGTCGACGGGCGGCATTATCTGGTCGTCAGTTCCGCCTACAGTTCCTCGCTGACCACCGTGCGGATCGTCGCCGGGGGCGGGCTGGTCCCGGTCGATCACGTCATCGACGAACGCACCACCCGTTTTCAGAAAGCCACGGTGATGGAGGGGGTGACGATCGACGGCCGCGCCTTTGTCGTGGTGGGCGGCGCGGACGACGGCCTGAGCCTGTTCACCCTGACCCCCGACGGGCGGCTGATCCACCTCGACACCATCGCCGACGATGCGCGGTGGGCGCTGAGTGATGTCTCGGCGCTAGCGGTGCGGGTGATGGGCGGCAGGATCGTCGTCTTCGCGGGGTCCGAGGTGGAAAGGGGCGTCAGCCAGTTCGTCATTGATCCCGGCCGGATCGGCCAGACCCGCCAGGTCGGGAACGGCGCCCACAGGGGCACGGACGCGAACGATCTGCTCCAGGCTGGGATGAACACCACCCGGATCGAGGGCGGCGCTGGCGACGACATCCTGATCGCCGGGTCCCGCACCATCGACCTTTACGGCGGGGCGGGGGCCGACCTGTTCATCCCGATGCGGGTCGCGGGACGCATCACCATCCGCGACTTCCAGCCGGGCCTCGACCGGATCGACATGTCGATGCTGGGCATGATCCGCTCGGTCTCGCAGCTCAAGTTCATCCCGCAGAGCTGGGGGGTCAGGATCCGCTTCGGCGACACCACGATCGAGGTCCGCACCCAGAACGGCCGCCCGCTGAGCGCGGGCGATTTCGACAACGGGATGTTTCCCGTAGCCCATTACCAGCCGCCCGACGTGCGCTCGACCGTTCTGGGCACGGCCAAGGGGGATCTGCTCAGGGCAGGACGCGGCGGCTCGCTGGTTTACGGCTATGGCGGCAATGACACGATCCTCGGCGGCGATCTCGAGGATTTCCTGCAGGGCGGCATGGGCAATGACAGCATTGTCGGCCAGGACGGCGAGGACACCGTATGGGGAGGCGCGGGCAATGATTCGATCCGTGGGGGGGGTGGCAACGATCTCGTGCTTGCCGGGGACGGGGACGACAGCGTGGCCGGAGAGGACGGCGACGACCTGATCGGCGGTGAAACCGGCAACGACCGGATTCAGGGCGGCGCCGGGAACGACCGGCTGAACGGCGGCGCGGGCAACGATCACCTGTCCGGCGGCGCGGGCAACGACCGCATCTTCGGCATGGCCGGCAATGACACCCTGCTGGGGGATGCGGGCGACGACCTGATGCTGGACGTGAGCGGCGACAACCTGCTGGTCGACCTGCTGGGCAACAACATGATGTTCGCCGGCGGGGGCAACGACCGGATGCAGGCCGGGCCGGGGAACGACACCCTGCGGCCCGGCGCCGGCAATGATTCCGTGACCGCAGGGGCTGGGCGCGACAACGTCAATGCCGGTCCGGGGGACGATACCGTTCTGGGCGAGGATGGCGACGACCTGCTGCTGGGCGCGGCAGGGCGCGACGTGATCCATGGCGGCAACGGCAACGACACGATCTTCGGGGGCGACCATGACGACCGGCTGTTCGGGGACGACGGCAATGATTTCCTGATCGGCGAAGGCGGCAACGACAGCATGACCGGCGGTCGGGGCAACGACACCCTGCGCGGGAATGTCGGCCACGACAGCATGCATGGCGGTGATGGCGCCGACCGCCTGATCGGAGGGATGGGCAACGACAGCCTTTACGGCGAGGCGGGCAATGACCTGATGCTGGGCGAAGCCGGCGCCGATCTCATGATGGGGGGCGAGGGGAACGACACCATCGACGGCAGTTGGGACGACGACCAGCTTTTCGGCGACGGCGGCGACGATCTGCTGCTGGGCGGGCACGGCGCCGACCGGCTGGCGGGGGGGCAGGGCAGCGACACGCTGAAGGGCGGCGCCGGCAACGATGTCCTGACCGGCGGGAATGGCGCGGATGTCCTGCAGGGAGACGACGGGCTTGACCTCATGACCGGAGGGGCGGGTGCCGACGTGTTCATCTTCGATCCCGTGGATTCGCCGCCGGGGACCGAGGACGTGATCGCTGATTTCTCGCCGGGCGTGGACCGCATCGACCTTTCGGCCCTCAGGGTCGCGCCGGTCGGCGGCGCGCCCTTCAGCCGCGGCGACAAGGAACTGCGCTGGTTCATCCATGCCGACACCGTCCGCATCGAGGCCGATACAGACAGTGACGGCAGCGCCGATTTCGCGCTTGTCCTGCAGGGGGCGCTTGCCATCGGCGATACGGACTTCATCCTGTAGGCGCTCTGGACCTCGGACACGGCTTTGCCTAGCCTCGCCCGCACCCACGAGGACAGCGCATGAGACTGCAGAGCATGGATCGAGACTTCGTCACCACCGCCCGCACCCTGTCCGAGGCGCTGCCCTACATGCAGCGCTACGCGGGCGCCGTAGTCGTCGTGAAGTTCGGCGGCAACGCAATGGGCGACGACGCCGCCATGGCCGAGTTCGCCAAGGACATCGTGCTGATGAAGCAGGTGGGCATCCACCCGGTCGTCGTTCACGGCGGCGGGCCGATGATCAACGACCTGCTGAACCGGCTGGGCATCGAAAGCCGCTTTGTCCGCGGCAAGCGCGTCACCACCGTCGAGGCCGTGCAGGTGGTGGAAATGGTGCTGTCGGGCCTCGTCAACAAGCGCATCGTGCAGGCCATCAACGACGCGGGCGGGCGGGCCATAGGGATTTCCGGCAAGGACGACGACCTGATGGTCTGCGAGGCTGACGACCCCGAACTGGGCTTCGTCGGGCGCCCCATCGAGATGAACGTGCAGATCATCCGCGACCTTTACCTTGCCGGGCTGATCCCGGTGATCGCGCCGGTGGCGACCGGCATGGCCGACAACGAGACCTTCAACGTAAACGGCGACACCGCCGCAGGCGCCATCGCCGGCGCGCTCAAGGCCGACCGTCTGCTGCTGCTGACCGACGTGGCGGGGGTCAAGGACGGCTCGGGGCAGGTCCTGACCCAGATCCACCCCGACCAGGTGCGGGCGATGATCGCTGACGGCACCATCGCCGGCGGCATGATCCCCAAGACCGAAACGGCGCTTGCGGCGCTGGACGAGGGCGTGCGCGCCGTCGTGATCCTGGACGGGCGGGTGCCCCATGCGGCGCTGCTGGAACTGTTCACCGAGCAGGGCGCGGGCAGCCTGATCCGGTCCAGCGAGCCCCGGGTCAAGCCTCATGGGCTGCGGCAGGGCGGCAGCGGCCTGTGACCTCGCATCGCCCATGGGCCGGAGAGCGGCTTGCGGCTTGCGGGCGCGGGTGGCACTCTGATTCGTGATCGGACCCGAGGGAAAGGATCAGGATGACACCGCTGGGACATTGCCGCCTGATTCTGACACGCCATGCCAAGTCCGACTGGGACGACCCGACGCTGCCCGACCACGACCGCCCGCTGAACGCGCGCGGCCTCCGCTCGGCCCGCGCGCTGGGCGACTGGCTGGCAAGCCGCGGCTACGAGCCCGAGGAAGTGCTGTGCTCCTCGTCCCGGCGAACGCGCGAGACCTGGGACTGCGTGGCCCAGGCCGTGTTCGAGACCCGGCCCGACCTGCGGATCGAGCCGGCCCTCTACCACGCCGCCCCCGAGTTGATGCTGCGGGTTCTGAAGACCGCGACGGCGCCTACGGTGATGATGATCGGCCACAACCCCGGCATCGCCGCCTTTGCCGCGATGCTGCCCGCCCGTCCGCCGTTGGACCCGCAGTTCCGCCGCTATCCGACGGCAGCCACGCTGGTGGTCGATTTCCAGTCCGACAACTGGGCCGAAATCGAGCCGGGGCAGGGCAGCGTCCGCGATTTCGTCCGGCTCGACGGGCGGGACTGAGCGTCCGGGGCGCTGGCGGAGGGCGTTCCGCTTCGCTTGGGCTTGTGCTGCAGCGGGAAAACCTGCGCGACAGGAAGATGGCGGACCTGTCAGCGGCGCCTGCAAGTGGCAAGGCCGTTCGCCTCAGGCCCCATGCTGCGCCTGAGGCGCGGCTGCCGTATCTGACGCAGGATTCTTTCTTGCAGGAGCCGCAAGGGATTGGCGGACCTTTTGGCAATGCCTGCAAACGGGCGGCTTCGTGCAACGCATGAAACTCCTCGGCTGCGCTTGAGGGGCAATCCCGGGCTCGCCTGCCTTGGGCACACTGCGGTCTGGTGACGGAAGGCTCCGGCCCGGCGCCCCATCCTTCCGGATCTTTTCCGACTGTGTTCGTAGAGGAAAAGCACATGGCCGGCTTCTCGCGCAGGTCGGCCGCGGCGTCTTTCCTGCTATCATGTGGCCCGGGAACCGCAGGGCGGGGGAAAGTTGAACCACTGACGCCGCTGTGAGTTGATCTCGACCCCGCCCCAGCTATGTGCTGGCTTCATATCACGAGGCGATTGCCGCAAGTGCCCGCAGGGGCCCAGGCCGACAGGAGATTGAGATGTCCGTCACCCACCGATCCGCCCTCGACCGGCGGTCCTTTCTTGCTACCTCGCTTGCGCTGGGCGCCGCAGGCTTCGCGGGTTCCGCCGCCGCGCAGGCGGTCGATCCCTATACCGGCCAGCCGTTGCAGGGCACGCCCGGCGCAGGTGCGACCCCCGATGCAGGTCTGGTGCAGCATGACGCCGCGGCAGACAACCGCCGCAACGTGTCCAGCTTCCGCATGCACGACTGGCAGCCTTATTTCAGCAATCTCAACAACGGCGCGGTCCTGGTGGACCTGACCTCGCGTGCACTGAGCTACTGGTCCGAGGACGGCACCGACTTTCGCCTGTTCCCGACCTCGATCCCGGTCAGCGAGGACCTGACCCGCCGCGGCCGCACCGAGATCATCAAGAAGGTGGACGGCCCTTCGTGGTCGCCCACGCCCGAGATGAAGAAGCGCAACCCGGAATGGCCGGATTTCGTCCCGCCGGGGCCGGACAACCCGATGGGCACCCATGCGCTGTGGCTGAGCTGGACCTATTACCGCATCCACGGCACCCACGATACCCGCAAGATCGGGCGCAAGTCCTCGAACGGCTGCATCGGGCTTTACAACGAGCATATCCAGCAACTTTTCGCGCTGACCAAGGTCGGCACGCAGGTTCTGGTCATCTGATCCCCTCGGCAGGGTCCACGCGCTGCCCCGGACCCGCCAGCACCGGGGCAGGCGCGAGATGCTCGATCAGCACGGCGGACAGGTCGTCCGCCCGTTCCCCGCTGGCAAAGGCGGCGACCGACCAGCACATGGATTCCAGCAGCGCATGGCCTGAAACAGGCGCGTTCAGTTGCAGGATCGCCCGCAGCCCGTCCTCGCCCAAGGGTTCGCCCCGACTGCTGGCCGCGTCGGTGATCCCGTCCGAAACGATCAGCATCCTGTCGCCCGGGTTCAGCACGACCTCGATCTCGTCAAAACGCGCGCCTTCCAGCACGCCGACCGGCAGTCCGCCATGGCCCACGCGCTCGATCGCGCCGCTGGCCCGCTGAAGAAAGGGGTGGGGGTGACCTGCCTGCACCAGCCGCAGCCGGTGCGTCGAAAGATCCAGCCGGGCATAGACCATGGTCAGGTAGGCTTCGGCGATCGGGCCATCCAGCATCAGGTCGTTCAAGGTGGACACGAGCCGCGCCGGCTCGACCTGATGATCCTGCGACAGCGCCTCGATCTGCGCCGCAACCCGCGCCGTCAGCAGGGCCGAGGCGACACCGTGCCCGGACACGTCCACCGCGTGCAGGCCGATGGCCCTATCGTCGAGCTGTTGGAAACCCACGAAATCGCCGCCGATCATGCCGGCCGGGCGCATCAGCAGCGACACCCGGAACGGCCCGAAGCTGCGCTGGCGTTCTCGGATCATCGCCTGCTGCAGCTTGCGTGCCTCGCGCAGGTCGGCAGTCATCTGTTCCTGGGCGTGGTGCAGCCGTTCAAGCGCGCCTTGCAGTTCGCGGTTCGCGGCGGCCAGGTTGTCGTGCATGTCCAGCACGCGTTCGGCGGCGCGGATGCGGGCCAGCAGTTCGGCGCCGGAGATGGGCTTCATCAGGAAATCGTCGGCGCCGGCGCCCAGTGCCACCGCGATGTCTTCACGCTGGGTGCTGGAGGTCAGAAGGATGAAATAGCCGTAGCCTTGGCGTGGCATGGTCCGGTGGGCGCGGCAGAGTTCCAGCCCCGACAGCGCTCCCAGATGTGAGTCGGACAGGATCAGGTCAGGTTCGAGATCCCGGCAGACCTGCAGGGCGGATTCGCCTTCCGCCGCCTCGACGACCCGATAGCCGGCGCGCTGCAACTGGATCGACAGCATGCGCCGGTGCGCCCGGCTGGCATCGGCCAGCAGCACCAGCCGGCGGCGAGGAACATGGCCCGGCGCGCCTGCCGGCACGGACGCGGCTAAACGATTCGGCTGTTTCTTGGGGGCAGGCTACAGCGGCCCAGTGAACGTGCGGTTAAGCGAAGGACCTGCGAAAGCCGCGTTGACATCGCGGCGGAATCCGGCGTCCCGACCGGCGGGAAGGAGGCCGGCGGGTTGGTGTCAGATCAGGAACTCGGACAGCACCGCGTCCCCGGTGATGTCGCGCCAGTCAAGGCCCGCCTCGGCCAGCCGCCGGGACAGTGCGTCCAGATTGGCGGGGCTGGTGGTTTCGATCCCGATCAGGACCGAGCCGAAGTTGCGTGCCGATTTCTTCAAGTATTCAAAGCGCGCGATGTCGTCCTCGGGGCCGAGCAGGTTCAGGAACTCGCGCAATGCACCGGGCCGCTGCGGCAGGCGCAGGATGAAGTATTTCTTCAGCCCCGCCCAGCGCTGCGCCCGCTCGCGCACCTCGGGCAGCCGCTCGAAGTCGAAGTTCCCGCCCGAGCAGATGCAGACCACGCTCTTGCCCTCCAGCGCGCCATCCGCGCCGAGGTCGCGCAGGGCGTCCACGGCCAGCGCGCCGGCGGGTTCCAGCACGATCCCCTCGACGTTCAGCATTTCGATCATGGTGGCGCAGATGCGGTCCTCGGGCGCGATCACCACGTTCGAGGGCGCAAAGCGGGACAGGTGCCGGAAGGGCAGTTCGCCGATCCGCGCGACGGCGGCGCCGTCCACGAAGTTGTCGATGGCGGGCAGGGCGACGGGGTGGCCGGCTTCCAGTGCCGCCCGCAGGCTGGCGCCGCCGCCCGGTTCGACAAAGGCAAAGCGGGTCCGGGGTGACTGGGCGGACATGACGCCGGTGACGCCGGCCGCAAGGCCGCCACCGCCGACAGGAAGGACCACGAGATCGGGCGCGGCCTCCATCTGGGCGAGGATTTCGGTTGCAACCGTCGCCTGGCCCTCGATCACGCAGGCGTCGTCGAAAGGCGACAGAAAGGTGGCGTTCTGGGCCTTGGTGAACTCCTGCGCTGCCCGCAGGGTCTGGTCGAAATAGTCGCCGGTCAGCACGATCTCGACCGCGCCATTGCCGAAGATGCGGGTCTTGTCGATCTTCTGCCTGGGCGTTGTCACGGGCATGAAGATCGTCCCCTCGGCCCCGAAATGGCGGCAGGCGAAGGCCACGCCCTGCGCGTGGTTGCCGGCGCTGGCGCAGACGAAATGCGCCCCCGGCCCGGCCTTGGCATGACGCATCGCGTTGAAGGCCCCACGCAGCTTGTAGCTGCGCACCGGGGTCAGATCCTCACGCTTGAGCCAGATCTCGGCGCCGTAGCGGGCCGAAAGATGGTCGTTGCGCAGCAGCGGCGTGGGGTCGAACAGCGCGCGCAGCGCCGCTTCGGCCTGGCGGACGGAGGAGTCGGGATCGCTCATGGTGCAGGGATAAGCGCGGTCGCAATGGATTGCCAGCGTGGCCTGAGCCCCTTGCCCTTGTGAGACCCATCGAAACGCCATAATCCGCTGGAAAATCGCGGATCAAGAGGGCCCCCTGATGTCTGACGCGCCGAAGAAAGTCGTTCTCGCCTATTCCGGGGGGCTCGACACCTCGATCATCCTGAAGTGGCTGCAGACGGAATATGGCTGCGAGGTCATCACCTTCACCGCCGACCTCGGCCAAGGCGAGGAGCTTGAGCCTGCGCGCCAGAAGGCCGAACTGCTGGGCATCCGGCCGGAAAACATCCACATCGAGGACCTGCGCGAGGAATTCGTGCATGACTATGTCTTCCCGATGTTCCGGGCGAACGCGGTCTACGAGGGGCAGTATCTGCTGGGGACCTCGATCGCGCGGCCCCTGATCTCGAAACGGCTGGTCGAGATCGCGCATGAGCATGGCGCCGATGCCGTGGCCCATGGCGCGACCGGCAAGGGCAACGACCAGGTGCGGTTCGAACTGTCGGCCTATGCGCTGGACCCCTCGATCAAGGTGATCGCCCCCTGGCGGATCTGGGACCTGACCAGCCGCACGAAGCTGATCGAATTCGCGGAAGCGAACCAGATCCCGATCGCCAAGGACAAGCGCGGCGAGGCGCCGTTCAGCGTCGATGCGAACCTGTTGCACACCTCGTCCGAGGGGAAGGCGCTGGAGAATCCGGCCGAGGAAGCGCCCGACTACGTCTATCAGCGCACGGTGAACCCCGAGGACGCGCCGGACCAGCCCGAACATATCGAAGTCACCTTCGAGCGCGGCGATGCGGTGGCGATCAACGGCGAGGCGATGTCGCCCGCGGTGCTGCTGACGGCGCTGAACGAATATGGCCGCAGGCACGGCATCGGGCGGCTTGACTTCGTGGAAAACCGCTTTGTCGGCATGAAGTCGCGCGGCATCTACGAAACCCCCGGTGGCACCATCCTGCTGGAAGCGCATCGCGGCATCGAGCAGATCACGCTCGATTCGGGCTCGGGGCATCTCAAGGACAGCCTGATGCCGCGTTATGCGGAACTGATCTACAACGGCTTCTGGTTCAGCCCTGAACGCGAGATGCTGCAGGCGTTGATCGACAAGTCGCAGGAATATGTCTCGGGCATTGTGCGGCTGAAGCTTTACAAGGGTTCGGTCAACTGCGTGGGCCGCTGGTCGGACCTGAGCCTCTACTCTGAGGCGCACGTCACCTTCGAGGAGGACGCCGGTGCCTATGACCAGAAGGACGCGGCCGGCTTCATCAAGCTGAACGCGTTGCGGCTGAAGCTGATCGGCAACCGCAACGCGCGGGTGAAGTAAGAAGGGGGGCTTTGTCCCCACTGCACTGGAAAGGGCCGCCTTTGCGGCCCTTTCCGTTAATATCGGCCTGCCCGTCTTGCGAGAGTTCAGTCATGACGGCTGTTCCGCGATCCCCTTTCTTTTGGGGGCGCCTGGTGGACCTTCCTCTGCTTGCCCGGTTTCAAGGGTCATGCAGTGGCTTGCAGGGCAGGGCGGTTTCGCCTATCTGTCCTGCACCTCACCGAGGCGGGTTGGCGGAGAGGTTACGCAGCGGATTGCAAATCCGTGAAGACCGGTTCGATTCCGGTACCCGCCTCCAGGGTGAGACCCCAGTCAGGCCGGCGTCCTTCCTTCGCCATTTTCCGCTCAAGGCTCTGGAACCACGGGTTTCCGGCAAACCTCGCCGGATGCCTGCCGTACATCTGGCATTGCGGCATGAAAAGGCCCGGCCGCCCTTCGCATGCCGGGTCTTTCCCTTTTCCCTCGCAGCCTCAGCGCCCCCGCAACTGCCCCAGCAGGATCGAGGTCGCGTAGCCGTCGGGCGGGACGCCGATGGATCGCTGGAAGGCCGAGATCGCCTCCATCGTGCCGGTGCCGATCTTGCCGTCGATCTCGTCGCGGTAAAAGCCGCGGGCGGTCAGCAGGCGCTGGATCTCGGTCCGCTCTCCTTGCGTCAGCGGGCGGTCGGACCGGGGCCATGCAGCCTGGATGCCAGGGCGGCCGGCGATCGCCTCGGCCAGGTAGCTCACGCCCAGCGCATAGCTGTCCGAGTTGTTGTAGCGCAGGATCGAGCGGAAGTTGTCGAGGATCAGGAACGCAGGCCCCCGAGCCCCCGCAGGCCGGATGATCGAGCCGGTGCCGGCCGGCAGCCCGCGGCCGCTCGCCGCCCGCACGCCCATCGCCGCAAGCTGGCTGGTGCTGGTCCGCGTGCCCTTGCCGACGGCGGTGAAGCCCTCGGGCACCACGACCTCGACCACCCAGGGCTGGCCGCGCTGCCAGCCGTTGCGGGCCAGATAGGCTGCGGTCGAGGCCAGCGAATCGGTCGGGTCGTCCGACCAGATGTCGCGCCGCCCGTCGCCGGTGAAATCGACCGCATAGCTGAGATACGAGTTCGGCATGAACTGCGTGTGCCCCATCGCCCCCGCCCAGGACCCAAGCATATGTTCCGGCGCGGTGTCGCCCGCCTGGATGATCCGCAGCGCTGCGATCAGTTGTTCCTGGAACATCTGCGAGCGGCGCCCGTCATAGGCCAGCGTCGCCAGCGATGGAATGATCTGCATCCGGCCCCGGTTCGCGCCGAAATTCGATTCCATCCCCCAGACCGCCAGCACGATCTCGCGCGGGACGCCGTAGGTGGCCTCGATCGCCGCCAGCGTCCGGGCGTGCTGGGCGGCCATCTGGCGGCCGGTGGTGACCCGTTCCGGAGACACCGCGCTGTCGAGGTAAAGCCAGACGGGACGCGAGAACTCGGCCTGCCGTCGGTCGAGGCGGATCACCTCGGAGTTGTAACGGGCGATCGACATGGCCCGGTCATAGGTCGCGGGGCTGATGCCGGCCGAAACGGCACGCGGGCGGAAATTCCGCACCCATTGCTGGAAGCTCGCCTCGGTCGCGGGATCGGCAGCGGGGATCGGAGCCGGGGTTACGGACGACCCGCCGCCGGTCGAGCCGATGCCGGGGCCCACGCCGATGGTCGTGCCGCAGGACCCCAGCACGGCCACCATGGCCGTGGCAAGGGCGAGCCTTGTCGTCAATTTCATGTCACTGCCTCGTCGGGATATCGTTTTTATTGCCGCAAAGCTTAGCCGCGGCCCCCGGAAGCTTGCAACCCGCCGCAGGTGTTCCGCACAGCTTCAGGATGCAGGGCGGCAGGATCAGCGGTTGCCCGGCTCGTCGAAGAACGGCTCGAACTGGGCCACGATCACACTGTTTTCCTCAAGCGCGCGGGTCATCAGGGCGCGTTCCTCCTCGGGGATCTCGTGGCCTTCGGCCTGCCGTTCCTCGGGCGTGCCGTAGCCCTGCACCTCAAGCGGGGCCAGGTCGGCCTGCTTGAGGATCGCCACTGTCTCGCGCACCGCCTCGTCCTGATCCACGCCCGAGGCGTAGCAGACCAGTGCCGCGCCAGTCGCCCCATCGGGCAGCCCGTCCCCCTGCTTGCGGCCGACCTGGACCAGCAGCGTATAGACCTGTTGTGCCATGGCTTCCTCCGCTCACTGTCCGGCGGGATGGCGGATGCCGGCCCGGTTGGCAAGCGCGATGGCGTCAGTCCGAGGCGCGGGCCACCCCGGGCGTCACCGCAGGGGTCCAGCCGTCCCGGCGCCCGCAGTCGGGGCAGCCTGTCGTTTCAGACACATCTGCGGCGACCCGCAGCGTGCCGCAGTTCACGCAGCAGACCGGCGCCTTCGGGGCGGCGGTAGCAAGGGGCGCGGGGGGCGACACATCGTCGGGCGGGACAATGGGCAGGCCCGGAACCGGCGTCTCGCGGTGGAAGACCGACAGGCCGCCGCCGGATTCATGGAAGGCGGATTCGACCTGCCCGAGGTTGGAAATGCCCCTGAGCCGCAGCAGCGACTTCAGCTCCAGCGCGCTGATGTCGCGCAGGACCAGTCCCTCGCGGTCGATGCGGCCGTCGCGGACGACGGCCACGGTGCGGCCGTCGATGATCCGCTTGGCGTGGTCGTATCGCTCGATCAGGTTGTCGATCAGCTTGTTCAGGCAGACGATCACGGTGATGACCAGCATGGCCTGCAGCAGCGGCACGTCGGGGTAGAAAGTCGCGTCCCCCACCGCCGAGCCGAGCGCGATCACCAGGATCAGGTCCACCATCGACAGTTGCGTGACCGAGCGCCCGCCGATCCAGCGGATCAACGCCAGCGTGTAGCCGTAGATGAGGAACGTCCTGAACGCGATCTCGGCGTAGAACAAAAATGGTTCCTGGCCCAGGAACATCCGGGTCAGGTCAAAGGGGATGACGGGATCTTCCATGTCCTCTCTGCGGCAGCCGAAGACGATCTGCGGCTTACGACTTGCTCAACCGGTCGGCGAAATCTGCAAAGACGCGGTCGTAAACCTCGCGCTTGAAGGGGACGATCTTCTCGGCCACCTCGCGCGGGGTCATCCAGCGCCATTCGTCGAACTCGGGATGGTCGGTGGCGATGTCGATCTGGTCGTCACGGCCCTTGAAGCGGACCAGATACCATTTCTGCCGCTGTCCGCCATAGCGGCCCTTCCAGATCCTGCCGACAAGTTCCGGCGGCAGGTCATAGCGCACCCAGTCGGGCGACTCGGCCAGGATCTCGCACAACTCGGCCGGAATGCCGGTTTCCTCACGCAATTCGCGCAGGGCGGCGGCGCGGGGGTCCTCGCCCTCGTCGATGCCGCCTTGGGGCATCTGCCAGGCGTCGGAAGGGTTGTCGATGCGGTGGCCGGCGAAGACCTTGCCCTCGTCGTTGATCAGCACCACCCCGGCGCAGGGGCGATAGGGCAGGCCACCGGGGCCACTGTCCTCGGGCTTGATGGCCCGGGCCTTGGTCGTCTCGTTCATCGGCACGCTCAATCCTGGCTGGGACGGTCGGCGGGGCGGCCGACCGGGGCGCGGGCCGCCGGGGCCGAGGTGCCCGTGGGGGCGGCGTTCGTTTCGCTCTCGCGCGCGTCCTCGCTGGTGGGGTCCTCGCCGGTCACGGCGGGCTTGGCCGCATCCGCCACCTGCCGGGCCGAGAAATCGACCGCAGCCAGTCCCTTGAGAATGTCGACCGCATAGGCAAGCTGGTAATCCTCGTCGCGCAGCTTGGCGGTGGCCTCCACCTGAGCAGCCTCTTCCTCGATCTGTCGGCGTTCCTCGTCGCTGATCGAGTCGTTGTTCAGCGCGCCCCGCAGGTCGCGTTCCGAGGTGCCGAAGTTCGAGGCGCTGCGCGGGGCGTCCTCCTCACCCTCCGCCGGGCGGGCGGGGGGCTGTTCCACGATGATGTCGGGGTTGATGCCCAAGGCCTGGATCGAACGGCCCGAGGGCGTGTAATACAGCGCCGTCGTCAGCCGGATGGCGCTGTCCGAGGTCACCGGCATGACGGTCTGGACCGAGCCCTTGCCGAAGCTCTTGGTGCCCACGACGATGGCACGGCGGTGGTCCTGCAGCGCGCCGGTCACGATTTCCGACGCCGAGGCCGAGCCGCCGTTGATCAGCACCACCATCGGCTTGCCCTGCGCCAGATCGCCAGCTTCGGCGTTCCAGCGGCCGCTTTCCTCGGGCTTGCGGCCGCGGGTGGACACGATCTCGCCCTTGTCGAGAAAGGCGTCGCTGACCATCACCGCCTGTTCCAGAAGCCCGCCGGGGTTGTTGCGCAGGTCCAGCACGAAGCCCGTGACCTCGTCGATGCCGCCCGCTTCCTCGACGGCCTTCGCCAGTTCGGTCTGCAGCGTGTCATAGGTCTCGTCGTTGAAGGTGGCGACGCGCAGCACCACGGCATCGCCCTCGTTGCGGGTGCGGACAACGGTCAGGCGGATCGTTTCGCGCGTCATGGTCACGTCGAAAGGCTCGGTCTCACCTTCGCGCAGGATGGTGACCGTGACTTCCGAACCGATGGGACCGCGCATCTTCTCGACTGATTCGTCCAGCGTCAGGCCCATCAGCGATTCGCCGTTCACATGGGTGATGAAGTCGCCGGGCTTGATCCCTGCATTGGCGGCGGGGGTGTCGTCCATGGGCGAGATCACCTTGACCAGTCCGTCCTCCTGCCCGACCTCGATTCCGAGGCCCCCGAAACTGCCGCGGGTCTGGGTCTGCATGTCCTCGTAGTCGTTGGCGGACAGGAAGGACGAATGCGGGTCAAGCGAGGTCAGCATCCCGTTGATCGCGGCCTCGATCAGCTTCTTCGAATCGACGTCCTGGACGTAATCCTGCCGCACCCGCTCGAAGACATTGCCGAACAGGTCCAGTTGTTCGTAGACCGAGGTGTTGCGTTCGGTTTCCTGGGCGATCAGCGGGCCGGCCAGTTGCGTGGTCACGAGGATGCCCGCCAGCGTGCCGCCGATGCCCGCCATCAGATAGTTCTTCATTCCGTCGTCCTGACCTGCTGGGGGGCATCACCGCCCGCCGTGTCGCCGTTGTCGCTGGCGGCATCGCTGCCGGTCGCGGGGGTTATGACCGGATTCATCACGAACCACTCGGTCGGGTCCAGCGTTTCCTTGCCCTGGCGCAGTTCCACATACAGCGGCTGCATCGCAGGCGGGGTGCTGCCGACAGTCGCGGCTTCCACGAAGGCGGCGCCGAATTCCGCCGCCGAGCCTTCCTGGTCGCCCATCAGTCCCATCGGCTCGCCTGCCAGCAGGACGTCTCCGGTTTCTCCGAACACTTCAGATAGGCCCGCGACGATCAGAAGGTAGCCGCCGGCGGGCTCCACGATCATCACGTTGCCGTAATTCAGCAGCGGGCCGCGATAGCGGATCGTCGCGGGCCAGGGCGAGGCGACCAGCGCCGCAGGAGCGGTGCCGATGGTCAGGCCGGGCCGGCGGAGGCCGTCGGCATCGGGCTCGTCAGGGCCGCGCAGGATCGCGCCCACCGCCGGCAGGGGCAGGCTGCCCTGCGCGGCCTCGAAATCGGCCATCGGCGCGCCGATGTCCTTTTCCATCGCCACGATCCCATCCGCGAACCCTTCCAACGTGTCGGCCGAAGCCAGCAGCGCTGTCAGTTCGGCCGGGTCCTCGCCAAAGCGTGTGGGCATGGAGGAGCGGTCGGTGACCGCCGAGGCCAGCAACCGCCGCGCCTCCTGCACATGGCCAAGGCCCTGCGCCAGCATGTCGGCGGCGGATTGCTCGATCCGGCGCACAGTAGCGATTTCGTCCAGCCCGGCCTTGAGCCGGTCGGCCTCGGCCTGCAGGGCGGGGGCGACGGCGGACAGGATCATGCCGGATTGCGCGGTGCTGGCCGCGCCCGCCGGGTGCAGCAGCATCAGGGTTTCGGGCGATTGCTGCATCGCCGTCATCACGCCCAGGACGCGGGACAACTGGTCGCGCTGGGCCTCGAACTCGGCCCGCACCTCGGCTTCGCGCAGCGCGGCGCGGCGCAGGCTGTCGCGCAGGGCGGCCTGGCCCTGCTCATAGGCGCGGATCACCTCGGACAGCGCCATCACCTGGTCGTCGGCGGTCAGCGCCTCGTCCAGCCGCCCGATGGCATCGCGCAGGGACCCGGCGGCGGCGGCGGCCTCGCGCGCGGTCGCCTCGGCCGGGGTTTCGTCGGCACCGATGGTCGCAGGATCACCGGTCGCGATGGTGACGGCGCCGCGGCCGCCTTCCGATGCGACCGTCTGCGCTAGTCCCGCGCCGGCTGCCAGCAGCGCGCCCAGGGCCAGCGCCGTTGTCCGCAGAAGGGCAGGGGCGCGGGTCATGGCCGAAGGATCAGGCTCTGCCCGGTCATCTCGGCCGGCTTGTCGAGCCCCATCAGGTCCAGCACCGTCGGCGCGACATCGGCAAGCCGCCCGCCCGTCCGCAGCGAGGCGCCCGCAGGTCCGCGATAGACGATCACCGGCACCGGGTTCGTCGTATGGGCCGTGTGGGGTCCTCCGGTCGCGGGGTCCACCATCATCTCGCAGTTGCCGTGGTCGGCGATGATGACCGCCGCCCCGCCCGCGCGGTCCAGCGCATCCAGCATCATGCCGATGCCCCGGTCCACCGCCTCGCAGGCGCGGATGGCGGCGGACAGGCTGCCGGTATGACCCACCATGTCGGGGTTGGCGAAGTTGACCACGATCAGGTCGTAGCCTTCGCTGATGGCCTGCACCAGCCGCTCGGACACTTCGCCCGCCGCCATTTCAGGGGCGAGGTCGTAGGTGGCAACCTTGGGGCTGGCGGGCATGTGGCGGTCCTCGCCCGGTTCGGGCGCTTCCTTTCCGCCGTTCAGGAAGAAGGTGACATGGGGGTATTTCTCGGTCTCGGCCAGCCGGAACTGACGCAATCCGTGGGCCGCGACCCAGGCGCCCAGCGTGTTGGCGACCTGCCGCTTGGGGTATGCGGCGGACATGTAGGCGTCGTGGCGGATCGAGTAATCGACCATCCCCAGCACGCCCGTCCACAGCGGGCGGCCGATCACGTCGAACTCGGCGAAATCGGGCTGGCCGATGGCGGCCATGATCTCGCGCGCGCGGTCGGCACGGAAGTTGAGGCAGAAGAAGCCGTCGCCGTCCCGGGCGCCCGTATAGCCGGGCAGGACCGTGGGCGCGACGAACTCGTCGGTCTCGCCGCGGGCATAGGCGTCGGACACGGCGGTGGGCGCATCTGCGGCGTGCATGCCCTGTCCGCGCACGATGGCGTCATAGGCGCGGGCCACCCGGTCCCAGCGGTTGTCGCGGTCCATGGCGTAATAGCGGCCGGTGACGGTGCCGATGGTGACATGGTCGGGCAGGTTGCCCGCAAGCTCAGTGATGAAGCCCAGCGCCGACTGGGGCGGCACGTCGCGGCCGTCGGTGATCGCGTGCAGCACGACCGGCACGCCCTGATGCGCCACCGCCCGGCAGGCCGCGACCACATGGGCGATATGGCCGTGGACGCCGCCGTCCGAGATGACGCCCATCAGATGTGCGGTCCCGCCCGCGGCCTTCATCCGGTCCACGAAGCCGCGGATGCCGGGGTTCTCGAAGAAGCTGCCGTCCTCGATGGCAAGGTCGATCTGGCCCAGGTCCATCGCCACCACGCGCCCTGCGCCGATATTGGTGTGCCCGACCTCCGAGTTCCCCATCTGTCCACGCGGCAGCCCCACGTCCGGGCCATAGGTGATCAGGGTCGAGTTCGGGCATTCCCGCCGCAGCCGGTCCATGTTCGGCGTCGTCGCCTGGTCGGGGGCGCTGAACTCGGGGCGGTCCGCGATCCCCCAGCCATCGAGGATGCAGAGGACGACGGGACGGGCTGCGGACATCGGGGCCTCTTGCGGCTTGCTCGGGAGTGGCCGGTTTCTACGGCCCCGGCCGCCCATGGGCAAGGCGCGAGCCCGTGAGGCCCGCGCGCCCGGGCCGTGACCTTGCGCGGGGGATAGCGTAAGCCTGCGCCAAAGGATGAAGGCCCACCCATGCACCCCCTGTCGCCCGCCGTCGAATTGAAGCTGCTGGACCCGCGCCTGCGCGACTGGGGAATGCCCAGCTATCAGACGCCGATGGCGGCGGCGCTGGACCTTCACGCCTGCCTTGACGCGCCGCTGATACTGCATCCGCAGGCCCCGGCGGAACTGGTGCCCTCGGGGATCGCGCTGCACATGGCCGATCCGCACCTGGCGGCGCTGATCCTGCCGCGGTCGGGGCTGGGGCATCGCAGGGGGCTGGTGATGGGCAATGCCGTCGGGCTGATCGACGCGGATTACACCGAGCAGATCTTCATCAGCGCCTGGAACCGCAACCCTCCGGGGACCGAGCCCATCCTCATCCAGCCCGGTGAGCGCATCGCGCAGATGCTGTTCGTGCCCGTGGTGCGGCCGATGCTGGTCGAGGTGGCCGAGTTCACCCGCGACAGCGACCGCAGGGGCGGCTTCGGCTCGACGGGGGTCTGAAACGATGTGGACGCTGCTGCTGATCCTTGCCGGCCTCGCCATCGCCTGGCGCTTCGGGGCCGGGGTGCTGGCCGCCGTGCTGGGCGCGATCTGGCTGGCCGGAGTCGCCGGCCTCTGGCAGCGCCATGCGGCGGGGCAGGCGCTTCTGCCCTCGGACCTTTGGGTTCCGGCCACCGGGCTTGCCGCTCTGGGCGCGGGTTATGCGGCGCTGATCGGCCGGCTCAGAGCCAGGGCGCGGGGCAGGGCCGGTCCGGGCGCGGGGATCGCTCTGCCCGGTCGCCGGGGACAAGCGCCGGCCGAGCCGCTCGCCAGCGGTCTCCTGGCGTCAAATATCCCGGAGTCCGACGCTGCTGCCCGGGCGATCCCCGCCGACCCGACCCAGCCCCTGGGTGACGCCGAGCTTGACCGTTACGCCCGCCATATCGTCCTGCGGGAACTCGGCGGGGCGGGGCAGCGGCGGCTGCGGGCGTCGCGCGTGCTGGTGGTCGGTGCGGGCGCGCTCGGCTCGCCGGTGCTGATGTATCTCGCCGCTGCGGGGGTGGGGCGGATCACGGTCGCGGATGATGACAGCGTGGGGCTGTCGAACCTGCAGCGGCAGGTGATCTTCGCGAGCGCTGACGTAGGCCGCCCCAAGGTCGAGGCGGCGGCCGAGGCGCTGGTCCGGCTGAACCCCCATGTCGGCGTCACCCCCCTTGCCCGCCGGGTGACGGCAGAGGATGCTGAACTGGTCGCAGCCCACGACCTGGTGCTGGACGGCACCGACAGCTTCGCCTCGCGCCGGGCCATCAACGCGGCCTGCGTCGCGGCGGGGGTGCCGCTGGTCGCAGGCTCCATCGCCCAATGGGAAGGGCAGGTCACGCTTTACGATCCCGCCCGAGGCGCGCCCTGCCTGTTCTGCCTGTTCCCCGAGCCGCCTGCGCCCGGCCTGGCCCTGTCCTGCGCCGAGGCCGGGGTCGTCGGCGCCCTGCCGGGGGTGATCGGCAGCCTCATGGCGCTTGAGGCGATCAAGCACCTGAGCGGGATGGCCGACAGCGGCCAAGGCAGCAGCCTGCGCGGACGGATGCTGATCTTCGACGGATTGTGGGGCGAGACGCGGACCATCGCCGTTCACCGGCGGCCTGATTGCAGCATCTGCGGCGGTATCACGAAGTTGTGATATTTTGTGAGGTTGTTCAGTCCCGAGGCCCTGCTCTGGCTCCGCTCATGCGCCAGATCAGGCTGCACGCGGAACAAGCGTGAGAACAAGGCGCTTCTAATCCAGCCATGCGGAACAAAAACCCGGTCACGAAACGTTGGGCGATGACGCGGCCCGACGCCGATCGTTGATCAAGTGGGAGTAACCGGAAAATGACCTACCTCAAGCCCGCCTTGGCGCTTGCCGCGGCCATGTCGCTGTCGGCCTGCCAGCCCACCCCGACCACCACCACCGTATCCGTTCCCGGCGCCGAGCCGGTCGTGATCGTCGATGCTCCCGCGGTCGGCCCGGCCATCGACACCGTCAGTTCGGCGACCCAGGGGTCCAACTCGCTGAATGGAAGCTGGAACCTCGTCGCCTCGCAATGCGGCGACCCCGCCAGCCAGGGCCGCCTGACGATCGAGGGCTACCGTTTCAACTTCCCCACTGCCGAATGCATCGCCACCCGGTCCGAGGCGCGGGCGTCCTCGACCTCGGTCGCGCTGGGCTGCACCGGGGCTTCCAACCGCCAGTTGGAACTGTCGCTGCGCCCCGGCGTGATGCGGATGACCGAAGGCGAGACCACGCTGACCTATTACCGCTGCACCTGACGGACCAGCGCAGCCGCCCCGGTTCCGCCGGGGCGGCTGCCTGCGCCGTCACTCGCGGATCTCGTCGGGGTCCACGCCCCACAGCGCGGGTTTGGGCACCCAGCCCTTCTCGCCTCCGCCCGAGACGCGGCACCAGTCGCGATTGCATTCGTGCAGACGAACGATGGCGCCCGCCTCGGCGCGGGCCAGCACGGTGGCGTTGGCGTCGGCGCGGCTGCGCAGTTCGGCCATGTCGGTGGTAACGATGGCGGTCCTGACCCCGGACAGCAGCGAGTAATGCACCCAGCCCCCTGCGCCGTCCTGGTCCTCGACCCGGCGCCAGTGGCCGAACTCGGCCACCACCCGCAGGGGCATTCCCGGATGGCGGAACACCCAGTCGATGCGATGCGACAGCGACGGTCCGCGCCGGGCGTTCCCCTCGCCCCCCTTCAGGCTGACATAGCGGGGCACGGGCAGGTTCGTGACCGGCCCCCGGTTCGGGTCGCGCGGCTGATCCTGATGGCGGCTGATCAGCGAATCCGCGGAAACCTCGCCCGGATCGATCTGCAGCGCCGGCGCCTCGGCCTCGGCCGTCCCGTCGGCCGTCTGCGCCGGCGCCTGCCCCGGCATCGTGAATGCCACGACCGCAACCAGAAGCAGGGGGCGGCGCAAGGCGGCCGCGCACACCTCCGCCACCGTTCGGGCCACGGATCGCTTGCTCATGTCGTCGTCCTTGCCGGCCGCGCTTGTCGCGGCGTTTCTGCCTGTCGGCCGCCATGGGCCCTGGGGCCTTGTGCCTGCCCCGCCTCTCGGTAAGTTTGCCAAACGTAAAGCGGCATTGGAAGAGAGGTCATATGGCTGGCACCGCACCCCCGCGTGATCGGTTGAAGGTCACAGTGACCCGCCGCTTGCCGCAGCCCGTCGAATCGCGGCTGTCTGAACTGTTCGACGTCTCGCTGCGCGAGGTCGATGTCCGCATGACCCGCGATGAGCTGGTGCAGGCGATGAGGGACAGCGACGTGCTGGTCCCCACCGTCACCGACCAGATCGACGCCCGACTTCTGGGGCAGGCGGGCGAGCGGCTGAAACTTATCGCCAACTATGGCGCGGGCGTCGATCACATCGACGTGGAAAGCGCCCGGCAGCGCGGCATCCAGGTCTCGAACACTCCCGGCGTCGCGACCGAGGACACCGCCGACATGGCGATCGCCCTGATGCTGGCCGTGACCCGCCGCATCCCGGAAGGGCTGGCCGAGATGCAGGCCGGCCGCTGGGAAGGCTGGGCGCCCACCTCGCACCTGGGCGGCCGCATCGGCGGCAAGCGGCTGGGCATCCTGGGGATGGGCCGGATCGGTCAGGCGGTGGCGCGGCGGGCCAATGTCTTCGGCATGCAGGTCCATTACCACAACCGCCGCCGCCTGCGCCCCGAGGTCGAGGCCGATCTGCACGCGACCTGGTGGGAAAGCCTCGACCAGTTGCTTGCCCGCGTGGACATCCTGTCGATCAACGCGCCGCATACGCCCTCGACCTTCCACCTGCTGAACGCCCGGCGGCTGAAGCTGATGAAGCCCACGGCCGTGATCGTGAACACCTCGCGCGGCGAGGTCATCGACGAGAACGCCCTGACCCGGATGCTGCGCGCCGGAGAGCTTGCGGGCGCGGGCCTCGATGTCTTCGAGCACGGGCACGAGATCAACCCGCGCCTGCGCGAGTCCCCGAACGTGGTGATGCTGCCGCACATGGGTTCCGCCACCGTCGAGGGGCGCAACGAGATGGGCGAGAAGGTCATCATCAACATCAAGACCTTCGCCGACGGCCACCGGCCGCCGGATCTGGTGCTGCCGTCGATGCTGTAGGATGCCGCCGGCCCCGGCGAGGTCAGCGCATTGCGACGCCGAAAGCCGCGCGGGGGGCGACCCGCCGCGCGGCTTTCTGGAATCCGCAGCCCCGCGATTCCGTTACTCTGCCGGATGGAACGGGCAGATCGCCGGGGCTTCCAGCATCTTCTTGCCCCGCGCCAAGGAACAGCGCAGAAAAAAAGTGGCCAACCCCGCTGAACGACGGGGACAAACAGGGAGACTTGAATGACCCGCCTTTCCCCCCGCGCGATCCTGCTTGCATCCGCCCTTGCCGTGGCACCCCTCGCGGCATGGGCCGAAACGCCTGCCGACATGCTGGTGGTCGCCGCGACCATCGACGACATCATCAGCCTCGACCCCGCGCAGAGCTTCGAGTTCTCGGGCAACGACGTCACCCAGAACCTCTACAGCCGGCTGGTGGACTTCGACCCGCTGAACCTTGAGGCGGGCTTCCAGCCCAGCCTCGCCGAAAGCTGGCAGGTCAGCGAGGACGGCAGGACCATCACCCTGACGATGAAGGAAGGCGTCACCTTCCAGTCCGGCAATCCCGTCCGGGCCGAGGACGCCGCCTGGTCGCTGCAGCGGGCGGTCAAGCTGGACAAGTCGCCCGCCTTCATCCTCAACCAGTTCGGCCTGACCGCCGACAACGTCGAGGAGATGATCAGGGCCGAGGGCAACACCGTCTCCATCACCATGGACCAGCCCTATGCCGTGTCCTTCGTGCTGAACTGCCTGACCGCCAGCGTCGCCAGCGTGATCGACAAGGAAACGGTCATGCAGCATGTCGAGGGCGACGACCTCGGCAACACCTGGCTGTCCACGAACTCGGCGGGGTCGGGGGCCTATTCGCTGGCGACCTGGCGCCCGAACGAGGTCGTGCAACTGGTCGCCTTCGACGATTATTTCGGCGGCGCGCCGAAGATGAAGCGGGTGATCGTCCGCAACGTCCAGGAATCCAGCGCCCAGCGCCTGCAGCTTGAGGCGGGCGACATCGACGTGGCCCGCAACCTGACGCCCAGCGACGTGCAGGGCGTCACCGGCAAGGACGGCATCGCCATCAAGGACGAGCCGCGCGGCCGCATCCTCTACATGGGGATGAGCCAGCGCGACCCGGTCGTCGCCCGCGCCGAGCTGCAGCAGGCGATGCGCCACCTGATCGACTTCGAGGGCATGGCGAACAGCTTCCTCAAGGGGCAGTGGAAGATCCACCAGAACTTCATCCCCGAGGGCTACCTTGGCGCCACGGACGAGAATTCGTGGGCCTATGACATCGAGGCCGCGAAGAAGATCGTGGACGAGGCCGGGCTGTCCGGCGCCACCATCACCACCAAGGTCCGCGATCTGCGCGAATATCTGGACGTGGCGCAGACCATCCAGGCCTCGATGGCGCAGGCCGGGCTGGTGCTGAACATCGAGCAGATGACCGGCGCGCAGGTGCTGGACGCCTATCGCGCCCGCGAGGTGCCGATCTTCATCGGCGAATGGGGGCCTGACTATTCCGACCCGCAGACCAACGCCGGCACCTTCGCCTGGAATCCCGACAACGAGGGCAAGGGCTCGACGCTGGCGTGGCGCAACAGCTATGCCGTGCCCGCCGAGATGCAGGAGATGGTCAAGGCCGCCACGCTGGAAGGCGACAGCGAGAAGCGCAAGCAGATGTATCTGGATATCCAGGCCGAATACCGCACCACCGCGCCGATCCTGCCGCTGTTCCAGCGCGTCGAGCAGACCGCCATGCGCGACAGCGTCAAGGACTGGTCGGCAGGCGGCGCCGTGACCTCGGTCATGTATCACCAGGTCGGCAAGGGCGAATGAGCCGTTGACCAACGCCACGCAAAACGGGGGGCAGCCGCTGCCCCCCGCATCCGCGCCCGGCCAGCCCAGGCTTGCGGCCTTCGGTCGCCGGGCGCGGACGCTGGGCGGCATCCTTCTGTCCCTTGCGCTGACGCTGTTGGGCCTGCTGCTGGTGACCTTCATCATCGGCCGGGTCATGCCCATCGACCCCGTGCTGAAGGTCGTGGGCGAGCGCGCCACGCCCGAGCAATACGAAGCCGCCCGTCAGGCCATGGGGCTGGACCAGCCGCTGGTCGTGCAGTTCGTGGGCTATATCGGCGACGTGCTGCGGGGCGATTTCGGCCGCTCGATTTCCACCGGCCACCCTGTCGCGCAGGACCTGCGGCGAGTGTTCCCCGCCACGCTGGAACTCGCGGCGCTGGGCACGCTGATCGGCGTGCTGGTGGGCGTTCCCTTGGGCGTTATCGCGGCGGCGCGGCGCGGCGGCTGGGTGGACCAGATCGCCCGCGTGCTGGCGCTGGTCGGCTATTCGATGCCGATCTTCTGGCTGGGACTGATGGGACTGCTGGTCTTCTACGGCATCCTCGGCTGGGTCGGAGGGCCGGGACGGCAGGGCATCATCTATGACGGCATGGTCCCCGAGGTGACGCGGCTTCTGCTGATCGACACGCTGATCGCCCGCGACTGGGACGCCTTCCGCGACGCCTTCAGCCACATCATCCTTCCAGCCAGCCTGCTGGGCTATTTCAGCCTCGCCTATATCAGCCGCATGACGCGCAGCTTCATGCTGGAACAGTTGTCGGCCGAATACATCACCACCGCGCGGGTGAAGGGCCTGTCCGAGCGCCGCGTGATCTGGGGCCACGCCTTCCGCAACATCGCCGTGCCGCTGGTCACGGTGATCGCGCTGTCCTTCGGGTCGCTGCTGGAAGGGTCTGTGCTGACCGAGATCATCTTCAGTTGGCCCGGCATCGGCAGCTACATCACCAAGACCCTGCTCGCGGGCGACATGAATGCGGTCCTCGGCGGCACCATCGTCGTCGGTGTCTGCTTCATCGGGCTGAACGTGCTGTCCGACCTGCTGTATCGCTTCCTTGACCCGAGGGCGGCATGAGCGACCTTTCTACCCGCGACTGGCTGCTGTCCGACGCGCCCTCCACCCGAAGACAGGCCCGGTTGGGAGCGTTCTACCAAGGCTGGCTCACGTTCCGCGCCAACCGGCTGGCGATGCTGGGGCTGGTCATCCTGATCGCGCTGGTGCTGATGGCGATCTTCGCGCCATGGCTCTCGCCCTACGATCCGGTGGCGCAGAACCTAGGCGACCGGCTTCAGCCACCCTCGGCTGCGCACTGGCTTGGGACTGACGCGCTGGGCCGCGACATCCTGTCGCGGATCATCTGGGGCAGCCGGGTGACGCTGTTCATCGTGGGAACGGTGGCGCTGATCTCGCCCATCCTCGGGCTGCTGATCGGGACGGTCGCGGGCTTTGCCGGGGGCTGGGTGGATCAGGTGCTGATGCGGATCACCGACATCTTCCTAGCCTTCCCCAAGCTGATCCTCGCGCTCGCGCTGGTCGCGGCGCTGGGGCCGGGCATCGTCAACGCGGTGCTGGCGCTGGCGATCACCGGCTGGCCGCCCTATGCGCGGCTCGCGCGGGCCGAGACGCTGGCCGTCCGCAACGCCGACTATATCGCGGCGGCGCGGCTGCAGGGCGCGGGACCGGGGCGGCTGCTGATCGGGCACATCTGGCCGATGTGCGTGAGTTCGCTGATCGTGCGGGTGGCGCTGGACATGGCGGGGATCATCCTGTCGGCGGCGGGCCTCGGCTTCCTCGGCCTGGGCGCACAGCCGCCGCTGCCGGAATGGGGCGCGATGATCTCGGACGGGCGGACCTATATCCTCGACCACTGGTGGGTCGCGGCGATGCCGGGCATGGCGATCTTCATCGTCAGCCTCGCCTTCAACCTGCTGGGCGACGGTCTGCGCGACGTGCTCGATCCCAAGAGCGCCAAGCAATGAGTGCGCCGCTTCTGTCCATCCGCGACTTGCGCGTGAGTTTCCCCACTCGTCAGAGCGAGTTCCAGGCGGTGCGCGGCGTCAGCTTCGACCTCGGTCGCGAGCGGCTGGGCGTCGTCGGCGAAAGCGGCTCGGGCAAGTCGATGACCGGCCGCGCGATCCTCGGGCTGGTGCGCCCGCCGGGGCGCGTCACCGCCGAACGGATGGAGCTTGACGGCCAGCCGATCCTGAACCTCTCCGAACGGCGGATGCGCGCCATCCGCGGCGGGCGGATCAGCATGGTCATGCAGGACCCCAAGTTCAGCCTGAACCCCGTCATGCGCGTCGGCCCCCAGATCATGGAGGCTTACCGCCTGCATGCCGGCGGCGGACGCACGGCAGCCCGCGCCAAGGCGCTGGAGATGCTGGCCGCCGTCCGGATCCGCGACCCCGAGCGGGTCTTCGACCTCTACCCGCACGAGGTCTCGGGCGGCATGGGCCAGCGCATCATGATCGCCATGATGCTGGCCCCTGACCCCGAGATCCTGATTGCAGACGAGCCCACCAGCGCGCTGGACGTGTCCGTCCGGGCCGAGGTCCTGAACATCATGGACGCGCTGGTGCGGGACCGCGGCATGAGCCTGATCTTCATCAGCCACGATCTGAATCTTGTCGCGCAGTTCTGCGACCGCGTTCTCATCATGTATGCCGGTCGCGTGGTCGAGGAACTTCCCGCCCGCGATCTGCACGCCGCCCGTCACCCCTATACCCGCGGGCTGCTGAACAGCCTGCCCCGGCTGGATGCGCCGGTGGACCGGCTGGCCGTGCTGGAACGGCAGGAGGAATGGCGGACCGAGGCGCTGGACGCATCCATGCTGGACGCGCAGCCGGGGGGCCTGCGATGACCCCGATGCTTGAGGTGCAGGATCTCGACGTGTGGTTCGGACCTGCCCATGACCGCACGCTGGCGGTTCGGGGGGCGAGCTTCGCCGTGGCGGCGGGGGAAAGCTTCGGCCTCGTGGGCGAAAGCGGATCGGGGAAATCGACGATCCTGCGGGCCGTGGCCGGGCTGATCCCCGGCTGGTCGGGCCGCATCGCGGTGGACGGCAAGCCGGTGTCGGGGATGCGCCGCGACCAAGCCTTCAAGAAGACCGTGCAGATGGTGTTTCAGGACCCCTATGCCAGCCTGCACCCGCGCCATTCGGTGGACCGGGTGCTGTCGGAAACGCTGGCGCTGCAGGGCCTCGGCGACGTGGACCAGCGCATCACTCGTCTGCTTGAGGACGTGGGCTTGGGCCGCGGCTTCCGCTTCCGCTATCCGCACCAGTTGTCGGGCGGGCAGCGCCAGCGCGTCGCCATCGCCCGCGCCCTGGCCGCCGAGCCGCGCCTGCTGCTGCTGGACGAACCCACCAGCGCGCTGGACGTCAGCGTGCAGGCCGAGATCCTGAACCTGCTGAAGGACCTGCGGGCCGAGCATCGCCTGACCTACGTGATGGTCAGCCACGATCTGGCCGTGGTGGCTCATATGTGCGACCGGCTGGCGGTGATGCAGGCGGGCCGCATCGTCGAGATCATGGACGCCGCCACCCTGCGCGCCGGCGACCCGCGCGAGACCTATTCCCGTGACCTGATCGCCGCCTCGACCTGGCAGCGGTGACTCCGGCCGCGACAGGAGATACTCGTTCCCCTATGATCCCGGCGGTGTTCGAGCCACGATTGCGGCAAAGACGCCGCCTTCAAATCCTCACGCTGCGGTCATGCACGCCAGAAGGCCGGCCTGAGAATCCGGGCCACCCGGATGCGGCTTGCCTCGAAAAGAATGATCTTTCCACGCAGTGGCCAGGAAAAGCGGACAGCGGCCGCAAGCCGGACGCGCCGCGCCTCTTGTTCCATCACCGCCTGGATGTCGGAAATCTTCTCGCCGCGCCGAAGATGGAACCATTCGGTGCCGCGGGGCGAACTGCGGCGGCGGAAGAAGCGCCAGCCGCGCCGCATCCGGCGCAGCAGCCGCTGTTCCAGCACATAGGCGTGCGGCATGGTCACCGAACAGACGATCCTGAGCTTGCCGTCGCCCGGCCGCTGCAATTCACGCCGGCGTTCAAGCGTGCGCCGGCTGGTGAAGCCCAGCTTGAAAAGCGTGGGATCATTGTCCGGCTGCATCAGGTAGACCGTGCCCGTCGCCGCCCTGAAGCGGAACCAGCCGATCCTGCTTGAACGGGCCACGGCGTTCTTGCTTTGTTTTTTCATTCTTGCCTGCTGGCTATCCGCGCCGCGGCCCGCGCGCAAGATCCCTGGCCGATCCCCGATGCGTCACCCGCTTTTGCCGGCGGATCGGCTCGGCGGTGAAGGCTTCGGAAAGCCGTTCGGACGCGGCGCCATCCGGCGGCCGATCGCCTTGCCAGCACCGGCGCCCGCGATTACCCTTCCCCCGAGCTTCTGGAATAGACCCTCGATGCGCCGTCGGCGCTCACGCCTTCGGTGGCGTATGATGGTCGAACCTGCGGATGGCCGACCGGCTGTCCGCGCCGTTCAGGCGCAGGCCCACCCTCATCACGGAGAAACGACATGCATCGCCTGATCGGCGGCGCGGTCGCAGCCATCGGCCTTGTGCTCGGCGGCATCGCGGCAAGCGCCCAGACCCCCACGCTCTATTTCTCGGCCATTCCCGACGACGACGAGACCCGCCTGATGGAACGCTTCGGCAATGTCGCCGACTACCTGTCCGAGCAGCTCGGCGTCCAGGTGCAGTATGTGCCGGTGAAAAGCTACGCAGCCTCGGTCACGGCCTTCCGCAACGACCAGATCCAGCTTGCCTGGTTCGGCGGGCTGTCGGGCGTGCAGGCGCGGCTGGCCGTCCCCGGCTCGCAGGCGCTGGCGCAGGGAACCGAGGACGGGGCCTTCGTGTCCTATTTCATCGCCCATGAAAGCACCGGCCTTGAGCCTTCCGGGGACTTCCCGCTGGCAGCCGAGGGGATGAGCTTCACCTTCGGCGCCCAGACCTCGACCTCGGGGCGGCTGATGCCCGAGTTCCATATCCGCGACGAGACCGGCAAGGCGCCGGACGAGTTCTTCTCGCAGGTCGGCTTTTCGGGCGATCACGGGCAGACGCTGCGGCTCGTCTCGACCGGCGCCTATCAGGTCGGGGCGCTGAACTATACCGTCTATGACACGGCGGTGGCCGAAGGCGCGCCCGAGGTCGCGACCACCCGCGTCGTCTGGAAGACGCCGCCCTATCCCGATTACAACTGGACCATCCGGGGAGATGTCGACGAACGCTTCGGCGAGGGCTTCACCGAGAAGGTGAAGCAGGCGCTGATCGGCATGGACGACCCCGCGCTTCTCGCTTCGTTCCCGCGCGAGGGCTTCATCGAGGCCACGAACGACGACTATGCGCCGATCGAGGAAACGGGACGGGCGCTGGGCATCCTTGACTGACCGACCCATGCTGGCCTTCCGGGGCGAGACGCTGTCCTACGGGCGCCACACGGTCCTTTCGGGCGTGGACTTCACGCTGCGTCCGGGGGAACGCGTGGTGCTGCTCGGCCGCAGCGGCACGGGCAAGAGCACGCTGCTGAATGCAGCCTACGCCCGGCTGGCCGGGACCTTCCCGGACATCGCGCTGGTCCCGCAGGAACATGGGCTGGTCCCGCAGCTTTCCGTTTTTCACAACGTCTACATGGGCCGGCTGGACGCGCATGGCGCGGCCTACAACCTTGTCAACCTGGTCTGGCCCTTCCACGCCGAGCGCCGGGCCGTCGCCCCCGTGCTGGCGACCGTCGGGCTGGAGGGCCTTGGCCGCAAGAGGGTCGAAAGCCTGTCGGGCGGGCAGAAGCAGCGGACGGCGCTGGCCCGCGCGATCTTCCGTGGCGGCCGCGTGCTGATCGGCGACGAGCCTGTGTCGGCGGTGGACGAGCGGCAGGCCGTGGCGCTGGTCGAGGAGCTCGGCCGCCGCTTCGGAACGATGCTGCTGGCGCTGCATGACGTGGCGCTGGCGCGGCGCATCGCCACGCGGCTTGTCGGCATCCGCGACGGCCGCATCTTCTTCGACCGGGACGCGGGCGAGGTTTCGGACGGGGATATCCATGACCTCTATCGCGCCTGAAGGCCGGCACTTGCGCCTCGGGCGGGTGGGCACGGCGCTTGCCTTTGTCGCGCTGGCGCTGTTCCTGCTGCCTTTCGCAGACTTCCGCCTGGGCGGGCACGACCCGTGGGCCGAGTTGCGACGGATGTGGGCGGGGCTTCTGTCACCCGACTTCTCGTCGGTCGAGGCGCTGGGCCGGGCAGCGGTCCTGACCATCGCCTTCGCCATCTGCGGGGTCGCGGCGGGCGCATCGGCGGGCTTCGTCCTGGCGCCGTTCTACAGGAATGCGCTGGTCCGCAACTTCTGCATCGCGATCCGCGCGATCCACGAGCTGTTCTGGGCGATCCTGCTGATGCAGGTCACGGGCCTTTCCGCCACGACGGGCGTGCTGGCGATCGCCATCCCTTATGCCGGCATCTTCGCCAAGGTCTTTGCCGAATACCTGGACGAGGCCGATCCCCGGCCCGCCGCCGCCATGCCGCCGCGCGCCGATCTGATCTCGGTCCATTTGTATGCCCGCCTGCCGCTGGCCCTGCCCGAGTTCCGGGCCTACCTGCTTTACCGGCTGGAATGCGGGCTGCGATCCAGCGCGGTGCTGGGCTTCATCGGCCTGCCGACGCTGGGGTTCGCGCTCGACACGTTCTTCCGGCAGGGGATGTATGGCGCAGTCGCAGCCGTTCTCATCGTCTATTACCTGCTGATCGGGACGATGCGGCTGTGGATGCGGCCGCTGCTGGCGCCCGTCTATTTTCTGGCCGCGGTGGGCGTCATGGCCGCCATGCCAAGCCCGCCGATGGCCGCCGGTGCGCTTGGCCGTTTCCTGACCGAGGACATCGTGCCCGCGCCCCTGCGGAACGGCGATGCAAGCGATCCCGAGACATGGGCGCGCCTTGGCGACTGGCTCTGGACGCTGCTTGCGGGGCAGGCGCTGCCGGGGCTGGCGGCCACGATGATCGTCGCGCAACTGGCGCTGGTGGCAGCGGGGTTCGTCGCGCTGCTGGGCTTTCCGCTGATCGTCCGCCCGGTCTCGGGGCGGTTCGGCGCGGCGCTGGGCCATGCCTTTCTGGTCATCGCGCGTTCAACGCCCGAATACATGCTGGCCTATATCGCCCTTCAGGTCTTCGGCCCCTCGATGCTGCCTGCGGTGATCGCGCTGGGGCTGCACAACGGGGCGATCATCGCGCACCTGCTGGGCCGCCAGTCCGCCCATGTCAACGAAAGCCTGCGCCCCGACGCCCCCCGCGGGATCGTTCTTTACGCCTATGAGCTGCTGCCGCGGATCTACGGCTCGTTCATGGCGCTCTGCCTTTACAGGTGGGAAATCATCGTGCGGGAATCCGCGATCCTCGGCTTGCTGGGCATCCCGACGCTGGGCTTCTTTGTCGATCGCGCGATCCAGGAAATCCGCATCGACCGCGCCGTCGTGTTGCTGATCGTGACGATGCTGGCGACTGTGGCCATCGACCATGTGTCGCGACGCACAAGGGCCGCCATCGGCATCGACCCGGTCAGGGCACGGCAGGAGCGGAAGGCCGCGGCCTCGGCGGGCTGAAGGAGGCGGGGTGTCGGTGATCCTGCGGGCTTCGGGCGTTCGTGCCCCAAGCCATTGCGGACTGAGCCGCCGCTATGCTGCAGTCGGGTCCGGCTCTCCCTGATCCCGGTCTCGCTCGTCGAGCACCCAGCTTCGGAATGCGTCGGCATTCGCCCGGGTCGCGGCAGCCAAGGGTCCTTGGAGAAGGTAATAGCCGCAGTCCTCGAACACCGTCGTCTGTGACAGGCGCACCAGATGACCCGCTTCCAGGTCCGGGCGGATCATGGCTTCGGGGCACAAGGCCACGCCTTGTCCCGACAGCGCCGCGGCACGCAGCAGGTTGAAGTCTTCGAAGACCGGGCCGCCCTCGGCTGGCGGGTCATGCAGCCCTGCACGGGCGAACCATGTCTGCCAGCCTGCGTGATCGGTGTCGTGCAGCAGGTCCATTCGGGGGATTGCGCGGGCCGGGTCGCCCCCGGCGATGCTGGCGGCAAGTCCGGGACTGCAAACGGGAACGGAGGCTCCGGGCAGAAAGCGGTGGACCCCGGCGCTGCTGGGGGTCGGGGCGGTGCGGGCGAAGACGAAGGCGAAGTGGACATCCCCGAAGTCGATTTCCTGGCCATGCAGGGCGTAGACGATGCGTATGTCGATGTCCGGATGCTCGTCTCGGAACCTGCCCAGCCGCGGGATCAGCCAGCACACGGCCACGGACGGGATCGCTGCGACAACAAGGGGGCGATGGGTTCCGGAGCCTCTTGCCTGACGGCAGGCCGTGTGGATTGTATCGAATGACAGCGAAAGACTGCGCGCGAGCTCCTTGGCATGGCGCAGCGGCCGCAGGCGGTTGCCATCCCGGATGAACAGCGGGCCGCCGAACCAATCCTCAAGCGACCTGATCTGGTGGCTTATCGCGCTCTGCGTGACGAACAACTCGTCAGCCGCGGCGCGGAACGATCCGGTCCGGACGACAGCCTCGAAGACACGCAGGACGTTGAGCGGTGCAGGGGTCGCCATTCGCAGGCCGCATGAGATTTTCTCACCTTCGGATGAGAAACCCTCTTTTGACAAGCGCGGGATTTCCGTTCGACTGTCGGGGCGACCTTCGAGGGATCATGGCGGATGGAACGCGAACGGCTTCAGAACTATGCCGGCAACGGCACCCCGGCGCAGCCCACCTTCACCGCCGGGGAAATGCAGCGGCGCCTGGATGCCATCCGCAAGGCGATGGCAGCGCGCGAGATCGACGCGGCGTTGTTCACCAGCTATCACAACATCAACTATTACTCGGACTTCCTGTATTGCCAGTTCGGCCGCCGCTATGGCCTGCTGGTCGATCATGACATCATGACCTCGATCAGCGCGGGAATCGACGGCGGCCAGCCGTGGCGACGCACCTTCGGCGGCCGGAACCTCACCTATACGGACTGGCAGAAGGACAACTACTTCCACGCCATCCGCCGGTTGACCGCCGGGGTCCGCAGGCTGGGGATCGAATTCGACCATGTGAACATTGACCTGCTGCATCTGCTCAAGTCGGAATTCCCCGGCATCGAGTTCGTCGACATCGCCCAGCCCGCCATGCAGTTGCGGATGATCAAGTCGCCCGAAGAGATCGAGCATATCGAAAAGATGGCCCGGATCGCCGATCTCGGCGGTGCGGCCGTGTTCGAGGCGGCGCAGGTCGGCGTCCCGGAACACGAGGTCGCGCTGCATTCGACCGCCACGATGGTGCGGGAAATCGCCCGTGTCTGGCCCCATGCGGAACTGATGGATACCTGGACCTGGTTCCAGTCGGGCATCAACACCGACGGCGCCCACAACCCCGTCACCTCGCGGCGGATCGACCGCGGCGACATCCTGTCGTTCAACTGCTTCCCGATGGTGGCGGGCTATTACGTCGCGCTGGAACGGACGCTTTTCGCCGAAACCGCGACGGACGAACATCTGCGGCTGTGGGCCTTCAACTGCCGCGTCCATGACCGGGGCAAGGAGCTTCTGGTCCCCGGCAACAGCTGCGCCGAGATCGCCCGGGAGTTGAACGAGCTTTATGCCGCCGAGGACCTGCTGCAATACCGCAGCTTCGGCTACGGCCACAGCTTCGGCGTCCTTTGCCATTACTATGGCCGTGAGGCCGGGCTGGAGCTGCGCGAGGATTGCGACACGGTGCTGGAAGCCGGAATGGTGGTCAGCATGGAGCCGATGATCGCCATTCCCGACCAGCTGCCGGGGGCCGGCGGCTACCGGGAACACGACATCCTTGTCATAACCGAGACCGGCAACCGCAACATCACCGGCTTCCCTTACGGCCCCGAACATCTGATCGTCGGGGCGAGCAAGCCAGCACCCGCCGCCCAGACGGCACTCGCTGGCGCCGGGCAGACGGTCTGACACCCATGCGGCGGTGCCGGGTCCTGCCCGCATCGCCGCATGGTCCGAGAACGCCCCCGCAGAAGGGGCATCCCGCCAGAGAATCTGGCGCCAAGCCGAGGAAAGACAACAGCCAACAGGGATCGGACTGATGAAAACGGCTCTGATGATGTGACCGCCCCCCGACGGCATCTGATGTGCCAAGGTGGGTCTGCAACGATCCACAAAGGGGAGCGGTCATGTCGGAGATTATCACGGTCGGGCTCGATCTGGCGAAGAATGTATTCCAGGTGCATGGAACTGACGGCGCAGGACGAGCCGTTCTGCGCAAGAAGATACGGCGAGGGCAGGTGCTGGAGTTTTTCAGCCAGCTGCCCTCTTGCGTCGTGGCGATGGAAGCCTGTGGCGGCGCTCACTTCTGGGGCCGGGAAATTGGCAAGCTGGGGCATGAGGTGCGGCTGATCCCGCCGGCCTATGTGAAGCCGTTTGTGAAGCGCCAGAAGAATGACATGGCGGACGCCGAGGCCATCTGCGAGGCGGCTATGCGACCCACCATGCGCTTTGTTCCGGTCAAGAGCGAAGAGACGCAGGGCGCGGCAATGGTCTTCCGGGTCCGGGAGTTGCTGATCCGGCAGCGCACGCAGGCGATCAACGCATTGCGCGGCCATCTGACCGAGTTCGGTCAGATCGTGCCACAGGGAGCGGCCAACGCTGCGCGGCTGATCGCGATCGTGGAGGATCCGGATGGCGCTCTCCCTGCTGATGCCGTCCCCACGCTGAAGGCTTTGATCGCGGCACTCACGCATCTGGAGGCAGAGATCAGGAAGCTCGATGCCGAGATCGCCCGGCGCGCCAAGGAGAATGACGTCGCCCGGCGACTGATGACGGTGCCGGGCATCGGGCCGCTGATTGCCACGGCCATCGCTGTTCTGGCGCCGCCACCCGAGACGTTCCGCAAGGCACGCGACTTTGCCGCCTGGCTTGGTCTTGTGCCTCGGCAGCATTCGACCGGCGGCAAGCAACGTCTCGGAGCAACGACCAGAATGGGCGAACGATCCCTGCGACGCCTGCTGATCATTGGCGCCAACAGCGTGGTGATCAAACGTAACGTTCACAAGGAAGCGCAGCCCGGAACATGGCTGGGCAGCCTGCTGTTGCGCAAGCCACCGATGCTGGTGCGGGTGGCTTTGGCGAACAAGATGGCGCGGATCGTCTGGGCCTTGATGGCTCGGGGTGGCATCTACCAATCTCCGGTCGCAGCGGCGTAAGCCGCCGCAGATCGCGAGGACGTCGGAGCGGAAGAGGGCAAGGAGCAGTTTGGCGCAACAGTTGTGAGACGGGATCGGGAAAACCAGTGTGCAACAGAGTGCCTATGAGCACGCGGCTTTGATCTGGACCCGACCTTCGAACACCATACGGGCCCTGCGGCATGGATCGCGCCGCATCATGAGGCCGGACACATGTCAGCACCCGACAACGCGCCAAGATCAGCTTCAAAATCCCTCTTGCGCTTGGGGCGGTTACACATGTTGCACAAATCCCTTCAGTGACTCATGTCGTGAGTCAGCATGGTAGCTGGTCGACATGAGCAAACCCACACGCCTGACCTACAAGACCAGGAACTGGCCGGCCTACAATGAAGCGCTCAAGCGCCGTGGCTCGCTGACGATCTGGTTCGACCCCGAGATGAGCTGGGAGGCGGCTGCGACAGGTCGACGTGGCCGACAGCAGACCTACAGCGATGCCGCCATCCAGACTTGCCTTTCCATGAAGGTGCTGTTCGGCATGGCATTGCGGCAGACGGCAGGGTTCGTCGAGAGCCTGCTTCGCCTGATCGGCCTCGACTGGACGGTGCCTGACTTCAGCACGCTGTCGCGGCGCCAGAAGACCCTGGCCGTCAACATCCCGTATCGGGGCTCCAAGGGACCTCTGCACCTGCTGGTCGACAGCACCGGGATCAAGGTCGAAGGCGAAGGCGAGTGGCACGCCCGCAAGCATGGCGGCCCGAAGCGGCGTATCTGGCGCAAGATTCACATTGGGATCGACGAGGAAACGCTAGAAGTCCGGGCCATCGAGATCACCGGGAGCCACATCGGTGACGCCCCGGTCCTGCCAGATCTGCTCAACCAGATCCCGGCGGACGAGGAGATCGGCAGCGTTACGGCTGACGGTGCCTACGACACCCGCAAGTGCCACGATGCGATCGCCGACCGCGGCGCTCACGCCGTGATCCCGCCCCGCAGGAACGCAAAGCCATGGAAGGCTGTCACGGCCGGGGCCGCGGCGCGCAACGAGGCTCTGCGATCTGCGAAATACCTGGGCCGCACGCTTTGGCGAAGATGGAGTGGATACCACCGCCGGAGCCGCGTCGAGACGAAGATGCATTGCGTGAAACTTCTGGGGCAACGCCTCATGGCGCGGGACTTCGATCGTCAGGTCGCCGAACTTCAGGTCCGGATTGCCGTCCTGAACGGCTACACCGCGCTCGGCATACCCGTCACTGAAGCTGTGGAATGAGTCTGTCCGGGGAAAGGGGGAACAACGGCCATCAGACCATTTGTGCAACATGTGTAACCGCCCCAAGCGCAAGAGGGATTTTGAAGCTGATCTTGGCGCGTTGTCGGGTGCTGACATGTGTCCGGCCTCATGATGCGGCGCGATCCATGCCGCAGGGCCCGTATGGTGTTCGAAGGTCGGGTCCAGATCAAAGCCGCGTGCTCATAGGCACTCTGTTGCACACTGGTTTTCCCGATCCCGTCTCACAACTGTTGCGCCAAACTGCTCCTTGCCCTCTTCCGCTCCGACGTCCTCGCGATCTGCGGCGGCTTACGCCGCTGCGACCGGAGATTGGTAGATGCCACCCCGAGCCATCAAGGCCCAGACGATCCGCGCCATCTTGTTCGCCAAAGCCACCCGCACCAGCATCGGTGGCTTGCGCAACAGCAGGCTGCCCAGCCATGTTCCGGGCTGCGCTTCCTTGTGAACGTTACGTTTGATCACCACGCTGTTGGCGCCAATGATCAGCAGGCGTCGCAGGGATCGTTCGCCCATTCTGGTCGTTGCTCCGAGACGTTGCTTGCCGCCGGTCGAATGCTGCCGAGGCACAAGACCAAGCCAGGCGGCAAAGTCGCGTGCCTTGCGGAACGTCTCGGGTGGCGGCGCCAGAACAGCGATGGCCGTGGCAATCAGCGGCCCGATGCCCGGCACCGTCATCAGTCGCCGGGCGACGTCATTCTCCTTGGCGCGCCGGGCGATCTCGGCATCGAGCTTCCTGATCTCTGCCTCCAGATGCGTGAGTGCCGCGATCAAAGCCTTCAGCGTGGGGACGGCATCAGCAGGGAGAGCGCCATCCGGATCCTCCACGATCGCGATCAGCCGCGCAGCGTTGGCCGCTCCCTGTGGCACGATCTGACCGAACTCGGTCAGATGGCCGCGCAATGCGTTGATCGCCTGCGTGCGCTGCCGGATCAGCAACTCCCGGACCCGGAAGACCATTGCCGCGCCCTGCGTCTCTTCGCTCTTGACCGGAACAAAGCGCATGGTGGGTCGCATAGCCGCCTCGCAGATGGCCTCGGCGTCCGCCATGTCATTCTTCTGGCGCTTCACAAACGGCTTCACATAGGCCGGCGGGATCAGCCGCACCTCATGCCCCAGCTTGCCAATTTCCCGGCCCCAGAAGTGAGCGCCGCCACAGGCTTCCATCGCCACGACGCAAGAGGGCAGCTGGCTGAAAAACTCCAGCACCTGCCCTCGCCGTATCTTCTTGCGCAGAACGGCTCGTCCTGCGCCGTCAGTTCCATGCACCTGGAATACATTCTTCGCCAGATCGAGCCCGACCGTGATAATCTCCGACATGACCGCTCCCCTTTGTGGATCGTTGCAGACCCACCTTGGCACATCAGATGCCGTCGGGGGGCGGTCACATCATCAGAGCCGGCTCGCTCCCGAACATGCCACGTCCGAGCGGGGAAAAAGCGACGAAGGCCACGCCCAGTTCCCTGCAGGCCTGGATCAGGCCAAGCTGCGGCAGGCGCGTCCAGAGCGAGAATTCGTTCTGCACCGCGGTCACCGGATGCTCGGCATGGGCGCGGCGCAGGGTCGATGGCGCGACCTCGGAAAGACCATAGCCGCCGATCTTTCCCTCCTCGACCAGCCTGCCCATCGTTCCGGCCAGATCCTCGATCGGGATCTCGGGCTGGTGGCGGTGGATGTAGTAGAGATCCACATGCTCGCGCCCGAGCCGCCGCAGCGAGGCTTCGAGACACTGGCGGATATAGGCCTCGTCGTTGCGCACCGTCCGCGGCGGCCCGGTGACGATGCCGCATTTGGTGGCCAGGTGGGTGTCCCGGCGCCCCCACTTGCCCATGATCCGTTCCGACAGGCCCATGCCGTAGATATCGGCCGTGTCGAAATGGGTGATGCCGGCCTCCATCGCCGCGTCGAGGCAGGCCAGCGAGGTCGCCTCGTCCGTGGGACCGAAGATCCCGCCAAAGCTCATGGTGCCGAAGCCGATGGCCCCGACATCACGGTTGCCGAGCCGTTTCTGTTCCATCTGCCCCCTCCTGTGCCGCGGTGCGGCAGAGAAGCGCGCCCGGTCGTGGGGGTCAAGGACGGCAGGACCGAAACCACCGACAGGGCCTTTGCTTCAGAAGGATGTCGCCATCATTCCGCAGCGCCGGGCATCGTGAAAAGGGGGCAGCCAGCACGCCCTCAAATGGCTTCTCATCCGGAAGGCGCCAATGCGGAGAGCCGGGGCGGCTCAGCAGATCGCCAGCCCTGCCTGCCTGCCGGGACAGGGCTATGCCGCGCCCTCCACCTCGGCCTCGGCCGGGGCAGGGGGCAGGCTTTGCAGGATCATGGGGTCGGGCGACAGCCGGATGCCCTTTCCGCGCAGTGCGGCGTCGATACGGGCGAAGATCTCGGCCCGGCATGCGAGTTCGCGGTCGTGGCGCGGCACCCAGTATTTTACCCGGTAGGTGATCCCCGCCGGGCCATAGCTGAAAACCTGCACCTCGGGCGGCGAGCCGGTCGTCATGGGGCGCATCGCAACCAGCGCCTCGTCGATCATCGCCCGCGCCTCGGCGACCGGCAGGTCTCCGGGCAGGGTCAGTTCGACATGGTCGCGGTATTCTTGGCGGGGGGCACTGAAGTTGGTGATCCGCTGGCGCGAGATCTGGCTGTTGGGCAGGATCACATAGGTGCTGTCACGGGTCACCAGCCGCGTCGTGCGCCAGCCGATCTCCTGCACTCGGCCTTGGGCAAGCGTTTCGATCCGGACCCAGTCGCCGATGCGGAAGGGCGCCTCGAACCCCAGCGCCAGCCCCGAGAAGACGTCGGCCACGACGTTGCGGACGGCAAAGCCCAGCACCGCCAGCACCAGCCCCGAGCCGGTCAGGATGCCGGACAGATTCTGCCGGAAGATCAGCGACAGGCTGGCCAGCGTCGCCAGGGCGAACAGCACCGCCCGCAGCAAGTCCAGCGCCACCTTGGGCACCGGGCGCTTGCCCCTGGGCCGCTCGACCAGCCGATTGAGCGCCAGCAGGTAGAACAGGTGCACCCCCGCAAAGAGCGCAAGCGAGATGAGCCCCCTTTGCAGGGGGCTGCTCAGCCAGGCGAGACCCAGTTCCGCCGGCAGCAGGGCGACCAGCGGCTTGGCAAGGACGGCCAGCAGGGTCAGGGCGATGAAGGTGACGAGGGCAGAGCGGCGCTGCGTGCGTGAAGGGATCAGGTCAGCCCTGGTCAAGGCAGTCCTCGATCGTGGCACGAACGGGCAGTTGGCCGAAGGGCGTGCGGCAGAGGGGGCAGCGGTGCGCGGCGGCGCGGGGCACGCGGTTGCCGCAACGGGAACATTTCGCAGGAGGATAAGGCAGTTTCACGGGGTCACCTGTGGTTGCAGAAGGACGGATACGAGCAATCACCCCGACCGCGTCCGCTGCAGGCCGCAGCTATCGCGATCGGGGTGGAACATGCGCCTTATCACCGCGCAACGATCCCGCAGGTCTGCCCATGCGCCTCACCCTTGTTCCAGTTCGTGAAAGATTCAGGCCCTGTGGCCCGTTATAATTGATATAGTTATAAAATATTTAATTTCAACAGGTTGCTTTGAAGCGTGGAACGAGTGTCCGGCCGCTACCCCCCGTCTTGCCGGAAGGGCAGGTCGCCCGCAGGACGGTAGGGGCAGCCTGCGTGGCAACAGTGGAAAGCATGGCCCGGAACATCCGGCTGCGCCTGGTCGGATGCTGTCCGATGACGTGTTGTAGCTGGTCGTCACCGTGATGTCTGGCGCGCGCCTGCTTGATCAGGATGCTGCAGCGGGCAGACTGATGACAGGATCAGCCCGCATTGCCCTGATCGTTTCCAGCGCCATGCAGCGGGCGCGCTGGACGGCCCATTCATCGTTCCGTTCGCGCAACAGTGCGCCGACGGAACGGATGATGGCACCATCGTTCGCGGGTGAGGTCACCCGCATCCGCAGCCTGATGGACAGCTCGACGACCACGGTGATCCTGCAATAGGTCCAATTGCCGGTGGTGCTAGTGCGATGATGGAACTCCGCTCACGGGCGCACCGTGCGAGGCTGGCCGGTGAGCATCCAGGCGCGGCGCGAGAACTCCACCCGAACGCATGCAAGGCATTCAACAGCAGAGCCGCGTCCACCGGGCCGGGGGCCGGGCTGCTTCAGAAGGGCAGGACGGAACTGGCAGGCCCGGCCAAAAGCGGCCCCGGTGTCCTTTGCAGCACTTGAAGGCGGCGACCTGAGCAGCGTGGGACACCCTGCAGATGGACAACCCATCGGTGGAAGAACACCTCGCCGCGGTGACATGGAGGCGACGCGCGCCTTCCAGCCCGTCCGACTGGCCCCGCGGGGGAAGAACCCTCTGGACCTGTGCCACATGACGGCAGGTGAATTTTCTTGCCGCCATGCAACTTGGCGCACATTCTGAGATGGAAGCCAGTTGAGAGGGCGATATGTCTGACTCGTATCCGACCGAGGCCGCTCCGCCCCATCAGCCTGAACTGCATCGCGTCATGGGACCGAAGCTGTTGCTGCTGTTCATCGTCGGCGACATCCTGGGAACGGGCGTCTATGCCCTGACCGGCACGGTCGCGGCCGAGGTCGGGGGCGCCGCCTGGGCGCCCTTCCTTCTGGCCTTCCTGGTCGCGACCATCACTGCCCTCTCGTATCTGGAACTGGTGACGCGCTATCCGCAGGCGGCCGGGGCCGCGCTTTACGCGCATCGCGCCTTCGGCATTCATTTCCTGACATTCCTCGTGGCCTTTACCGTGATGTGTTCCGGCATCACCTCGGCCTCGACCGCGTCGAATGCCTTTGCGGGCTTCCTGAACGACGGCTTCGGGCTGGGCTTCCAGAAGGGCAGCGCCGGTATCCTGCTGGTCGCCTTGGGCTTCATGGCGCTTGTGGCGGCGATCAACCTTCGCGGCGTCGGTGAAAGCGTCAAGGCGAATGTCGTCCTGACCTGCGTGGAACTGACCGGCCTGCTGATGATCATCTTCGTCGGCTTCTATGCCATGGCGCAGGGCCGGGCGGATTTTTCCGAAGTGATGGTCTTTCAGTCCTCCGAGGAAAAGGGCGCCTTCCTGTCCCTGACCGCCGCCACCGCTCTGGCCTTCTTCGCGATGGTCGGCTTCGAGGATTCGGTCAACATGGCCGAGGAGGTCAAGGACCCGGTCCGCATCTTCCCGCGCATCATGCTGACGGGGCTGGCGATCACGGGCGTCATCTACATCCTTGTTTCGATCTGCGCCGTGGCTCTGGTGCCCGTGGGTGATCTGTCGGATCCGAACAAGGGCTCTGCCCTGACGCAGGTGGTGCGCGCAGGGGCGCCGAACCTGCCTTTCGATACGATCTTTCCCTTCATCGGGATGTTTGCGGTGGCGAACTCGGCGCTCATCAACATGCTGATGGCCAGCAGGCTCATCTATGGCCTGGCGCGCCAGGGGGTTCTGCCGCACGGCCTCGGGCTGGTCCATCACCGCCGGCGCACGCCCTGGGTTGCGATCCTTTTCACGACGGCGCTGGCCTTCGGGCTGATCTATTTCGTCGTCACCCGATCCGACCTGCCCGCCGTCAGCCTGCTGGGGGGAACCACGTCGCTGCTGCTGCTTTGCGTGTTCACGGTCGTCAACATCTCGCTGATCGTGCTGCGCAAGCACCCGGCCGGCCATGCCCATTTCCGCGCGCCCATGATCACGCCCTGGATCGGCGCGGCGACCTGCGCCTTCCTGGTCGGTCCTTGGGCAAGAAGCGCGGCGCAGATGGACCAGTATCGCATCGCCGGGTGGCTGCTTGCCATGGGCCTGCTCCTCTGGGCGGCAACCTGGCTGTGGAACCGGGTGCTGCGCAAGAAGCCTTCTCCGGGCAGCATGGGCGATGTGGAGCAGATGCGAGAGCATCACGGCGACGCCCCGAGAAACTGATTGTAAGCAGCTGAACGCTACTCCGCTGCGTGGACGCTGATCATCGACGATAGTTCGCCAGATCTGTTTTGCTTCGTCTGACCAGTGTCGGGTGTGCTGCGAAGTGGATTTCCGTCCTGGTTGCGCCGCCGCCGGGATTGGCATCGGCTGGCTGAGACAGGCTGATCAGGCGTCTGCCCGCCGGGCGACGAATGCGGCCTGGTGCTGTTGCAGAAGCCCACATAGCGGCCGATCGAGGCCCCGGTCCCGGAGACGCTGCCGCAGGGGCGCCGGGACACCTTCTCGTATTTCGCTGCGCGGTCCTTCGGTTCACCGTCCGCCAGCGCCGCTCGACGAAGGCGTTGCCGCGCCCTCGGCGTATGGGCCGACCCCCTGCCGTCCATGCTGATGGCGACCCTGGCGTTCTTCAGCGCCGTGATGAACGCCACACCGGTGAACTGCGAGCCCTGGTCGCTGTTGAAGATCTCCGGTCGGCCGGAGCGGCCGAGCGCGTCCTTCAGGGTCTTGATGCAGAAGTCCGGTGACCGCGTGATCGCCAGCCGTCAGGCCAGGACCTTGCGGCTGAACCAGCCGAGGACGGCGGTCAGGTGGACAAAGCCCCTCGCCATCGGAATGGAGGTGATGTCCATCGCCCAGGCCTGGTCTGGCCCCGTCACCGCCGGATGGCGCACCAGGCAAGGAGAGATCTTGTGGCCCGGCGCCGGGGCTTTGACGTGTTCGGGCGCCAGAGCGCCGGGCTCGCCATCCCCTTCCTCAGCGGGCAGACGTGAAGCCGGCCCGGTTCGTGTTCCTCCGCCCGCAACAGGCCCTTCAGCATCCGGCTGCCCGCGAAGGGATGCTCAGGATGAAGGGCGACGATCCGGCGCATGAGCGCGGGATCGGCGGCCACGGCAGGCCGCGGCAGGTAGCAGGCGCGGCCCCCGGCTGATCCCGGGCACCTTCGCCTTGCGGCTGACGCCCAGCCCATGGTCGCGGTCGATCATCGGCCTGCGCCCGGCAGCAGACCGGCCCCGGCCCGAGCGCGCCGGACAAGAAATCCTTCCCCGGCGTCAGCTCGCCGCTCTTCGCGTGCAGCGTGCTCACCTCCACCGCCGATGCCGGATCCACCGCGGCCGCCCCCCCGCGCCCCGGACACCCCGGAGGCGCCGTCCAGGCGCTGCCTGCGCCACTGCGTGGCCCGGGTCCGGATGCACGTCGAACTGCCCGGCCAGTCCGGCCAGCGTCTTCCTGCCCCTGATGGCGGCCAGCGCTGCCTGCGCCTTGAAAGCCGGGCGGTGGTTCCGGCCCGGTCGTCTGCTCATGGCCTCTCCCCGCCCCCGGCATCATGCCGAGGACGCCCGGATGATCCACTCACCCCCCTATGCAGATTGCCCGAGCCGGATCTCCTGACTCCAGCCATAACTCGCGGATGAACAGGACAGGTGCGTGAAGGCCTTTGCTCTCTTCGACCAACGCATTCTTGACCTCTCGCGCCCACCATCATGTTCTGGCTATGAAGCGTGACAAGGCGCTTTCGGGGGAAAGAACATGCTGCCACTGCTTCTGACCTATGACGGATGCAGGCATCTGCTAAGCTGGCCGGGAGCGATCGATGCTTTGCGCGAAGGGCACCGGCTGCCTCGTCCCCAGCAGGGAGATGTGCTTCTTGGCAGCGATAAGGGCCAGCTTCTGAACCGCGCTGCCTGGATCAAGGGACTTGGCTTTGCAATCAAGGGCGACAGCGTGTTCCCCGGGAACGCGCGGGCGGGAATGCCTTCGATACAGGGAGCGGTGCTGCTTTATGATCCCCGCCATGGCGCCGTGCGGGCGGTGATCGAGAGCAGGCTTGTCACCCAGTACAAGACAGTCGCGGACTCGGTCCTGGGGGCGCAGTGTCTCGCGCGCCTCGACAGCCGCCACCTGGTCATCATCGGCGCCGGGATGGTCGCATCGACCCTCGCGCAAGCCTATGACGCGATGTTCCCGGACCTTGAGCGCATCTCGATATGGTCCCGGCGGCCCGAGCAGGCGCATGCCCTTGCCGCGACGCTTGGCAGCCTCGGGGCCGCGGTGGCAGCCGTCACCGATCTGCCCGAAGCGCTGCGGACGGCGGACATCGTCTCGGCCGCGACCATGGCGCGGGAGCCTGTCCTGCTGGGAAAATGGGTTCGGCCCGGTACGCATGTGGACCTGGTCGGGGCCTTCACGCCAGAAATGCGCGAAGCGGATGACGCGATGATCGCGGCTTCGCTGGTTTATGTCGATTACGTCGACACGGTCGTGGACCGGATCGGAGAGTTGATGCAGCCGATCCGATCCGGCGCCATCACCCGCGGGCATGTTCGCGGCGACCTTTACGACCTGGTCGCGGCCAACGATTCCAGCCGCCAGTCCGCCGACCAGATCACCCTGTTCAAGAACGGCGGCGGCGCGCATCTGGACCTTATGATCGCCGATTACGTCCTCAATGCCGTGACGGCAGCCGAGGCGCCGGCTGGGGCCGCGCAGGACGGGGCGCAGCCTCACCGCGCGAGTGGCTGAGCCGAGGTCAGGCGGGCCGAGGGCTCAAGTCGAAGCAGGTCCGGTTGTCGGCGATGTCGCGCTGCATCCGGTCGAGTATCCAGGTGACAAATTTCTGCGTCGCAGAGGACAGCGGTTTTCGCTTTGGGGCAATCAGGTGGATCGACTTTCCCGTGCAGTAGCCGAGGTCGCCGACGCGCCGCAGGGCGCCCGACTGCATCTGGTCCATGACGAGGTGCACCCAGCCCAGTGCGATACCCTGGCCCAAGGCCGCCGCGCCGATCGAATTCAGCGCGTCGCTGAAGACGAAGGTCTCGCTCACCATGTCGCAGGGCAGCCTGTTCGCGGCCAGCCACTCGTGCCAGCTGCAGCGCACCCTGTTCTTCTCGCGGACATGGATCAGCTTCAGGTCCTGCATGTCGCAGGCCGGCAGGTCGGTGCAATGCCGCTCGATGTATGAGGGGGCCGCCACGGGAAAGATGATCTCGGGGGTCAGCGGCCAGTTGTGCAGGTCGTTCCAGCCTCCGTCCCCCAGCCGGGCCGACAGATCTATGCCGTTGGTGAACAGGTCCATGTCATCATAGGTGCTTTCCTCCAGGGACAGCCTGATCTCGGAATGAAGCTCGCTGAATTCGCTCAGCCGGGGCAGCAGCCACAATTGCAGGAACGAGGCCGAGAAGGCTGCGCGCACGACCTCGTGCCGGTCTGTGCGCCGCATCGAGGTGATCGCGGCATGAAGCGCGTCAAAGGCGCTTTCGGTCTCGTGGTAAAGGCGCTTGCCTTCGGGCGTGAGCTCCAGCCGCATATGGTTTCGGTGGAACAGCTTGAACCCCAGCGCGGCCTCGAATTGCCGGATCGTCTTGCTGACCGCGGGCTGCGAGACGTTCAGTTCGGCCGCTGCGGCCGTGAAGCTGCCGCGGCGAGCGGCGGCCTCGAATGTGAACAGGTAGTTGGCGGAAGGGATGTAGGCTCTGACCCGATGCATAACTTCAGGTTATGCGGACCGGAACCCGTAAGCAACTGCACCGACGCGGCCCGTCGGCCTAGCGTTCCAGGCAAGAAGATGTGAGGTGCAGATGCAGAACCATGCGCGCGCGGTAGTGATCGGAGGCGGCTGCGTCGGTGCCGGCATCCTTTATGGCCTGACCAGGCGGGGATGGACCGACGTGGTCCTGCTCGAGCGGACGCAACTGACCGCTGGATCAACCTGGCACGCTGCCGGCCTGATCCCCAGCTATGCGCGCGACCGCTCGATCGGGATCATGATCCAGAAGTCGATCGAGATCTACGAGGGGCTGGAGGCCGAGACCGGCATGCCTGTCGGCTGGCACAAATGCGGTCAGTTGCGGCTCGCCAAGTCGGCCGAGCGGCTGAACGAATACCACAGCTACATGGATGTCCACCACAATCAGGGCATCCGCGCCGAGATGCTGGACGCACGGCGGGTCAAGGAACTCTGGCCGCTGCTGCGCGACGACGAGGAGATGCTGGGCGCGCTCTACCACCCGGACGACGGGCATATCGCCCCGGCCGACGTGACCATGGCGATGGCGCGGGGTGCGCGGGACCGCGGCGCGAAGATCCATCAGAACACCGAGGTCAGGTCGGTCAGCCGCACCGCCACGGGCGAATGGAAGGTCGTGACCAGCCAGGGCGAGATCCTGTGCGAGCATGTGATCTGCGCCACGGGCAACTATGCGCGCCAGACCGGCGCCATGTTCGGGCTGGAGATCCCGGCGATCCCGATCATCCACCAGTACTGGATCACCGAGGCGGTGAACGAGATCCGGCAGCGGAAGGAAGCCGGCCTGCCCGAGATGCCGATCCTGCGCGACGAGCGCTTCGAAGGCTATCTGCGCGAGGAAGGCGACGGGCTGATGTTCGGCCCCTACGAGCGGACCGAGCATCTGCAACTGTTCGCCGAGGACGGCGTGCCGGAATGGTTCGGCGCCGACCTGATGGAGGAGGATTTCGATTCCGTCGCGACCAACTGGGAAACCGCGATCGAAAGCGTCCCCCTGCTGGGCCGGGTGGGCATCAAGGCCAATGTCCGCGGCCCCTTCCAGATGACGCCGGACGAACTGCCGCTGATGGGCAAGGCCTGGAATGTGCCCAACCTGTGGCTGGCCGAGGGCGTTCCCGGCGGCATCCTCTGGGGTGGGGCGCTGGGCTACTACCTGTCCCAGCAGATCGTCGAGGGCGGCAACGAGATCGACACCTCGGTGCTGGAGCCGCGCCGCTTCGGCGACCATGCCAACAAGAACTGGACCAGGCCCAAGGTCCGCGAGGCTTGGGGAACCCATGCCGAGCAGCATTTCCCCGGCGAGGACCGCCCGGCCGCGCGCCCGGCCAAGACCGCGCCATCCTATGACTTCCTCGACCGCAGGGGCGCGGTCTGGGGCGTCCTGAACGGCTGGGAACACCCGAACTGGTTCGCTCCCGAGGGCGTCGAGCAGAAGAACCAGTACAGCTGGCGCTGGACCGAGAAGGGGCGCTATGTCGGCCAGGAGGTCAGGGCGGTGCGCGAGGCCGCCGGCATGGTCGAGATGACCTTCATGGCCAAGTTCGACGTCTCGGGCCCGGGCGCCGCGGCTTGGCTAGACGGCATCCTCGCCAACAGGCTGCCGAAGGTGGGACGCGCGAATCTCACCCACATGCTGACGGATCGCGGCACGGTGCTGGCGGAATATGTCTTGGCCCGGCTGGAAGAGGACCGGTTTTTCTTGGTGGGCACGCCTTCGGCCGAACGCTACTACTTCGATGAGCTGGCGCGGCGGCTGCCTTCGGACGGATCGGTCGCGCTGCGCAATGTCAGCAACGAACGGGCCGGCCTTGCCGTCGTCGGGCCGAAGGCGCGCGAGATCCTCGCCCCCCTGACCGGGCAGGGGCTGGAGAATGCCGATTTCCCGTGGTTCGGCGTGCGGAACGTCAATCTCGGCCTTGCCAGCGACGTGCAGATGCTGCGCGTCAACTACGAGGGCGAGTTGGGCTGGGAAATCTATTGCCCGATCCAGTACCAGCGCGGCCTGATCGAGATGATCCACGCCGAAGGCCAGAAGCACGGCATGCGGCTGGTCGGCACGCAGGCGCTGGAATCGCTGCGGCTGGAAAAGTCCTACCGCTCGATGTTCCGCGACATGAACGGGGAACTGACGGCATGGGAAAGCTCGCTCGACCGTTTCATTGCGATGGACAAGGGCGATTTCACCGGCCGCGCGGCGCTGGAGGGTGCCAAGGCGGCCGGTGTCGCGCAGCGGACCGTCACCGTCAGCATCCCGGCGGAAGACGGAAGCGTCTGGGGCGGCGAAAGCCTGTTCCATGAAGGCCGGTTGGTTGGCCGCCTGACCTCTGGCGGTCATTCCTATACCTTCGGCCATGACATCGGAATCGCGCTGGTCCCGGTCGAACTGGTCAAGGTCGGGCAGAGCTTCGACCTGACGGTGCTTGGGGCACCGCGCAAGGCCACGCTGATCGACGAAAGCCCCTACGACCCCACGTCCGCGCGGGCGCGGGTGTGACAATCCGGATACGAAAGGGAGTTGTTCGATGAAGGTTCTTGTGCCTGTGAAGCGGGTGATCGACTACAACGTGAAGGCGCGGGTGCGTGCGGACGGGTCGGGGGTTGATCTGTCGAACGTGAAGATGTCGATGAACCCCTTTGACGAGATCGCGGTCGAGGAGGCGATCCGTCTGAAGGAGAAGGGGGCGGCGTCCGAGATCGTGGTGGTGTCGATCGGGGTGAAGCAGGCGGCGGAGACGATCCGCACGGCGCTGGCGATGGGCGCCGACCGCGGCATCCTGGTGGTGGCCGCGGACGACGTGCACCAGGACATCGAGCCCCTGGCGGTGGCCAAGCTGCTGAAGGCCATCGTCGCCGAGGAGCAGCCGCGACTGGTGCTGATGGGCAAGCAGGCGATCGACAACGACATGAACGCCAGCGGCCAGATGCTGGCGGCACTGCTGGGCTGGGCGCAGGCGACGCAGGCCGGCAAGCTGGAAGTCGAGGGCGGGAAGGCCACCGTCACGCGCGAGATCGACGGCGGGCTGCAGGTGATCGAGGTGCGTCTGCCCGCGATCGTGACCGCCGACCTGCGGCTCAATGAGCCGCGCTATGCGAGCCTGCCCAACATCATGAAGGCGAAGAAGAAGGAACTCGTCGAAAAGACCGCCGGTGACTACGGCGTGGACGTCTCGCCCCGGCTGACGGTGGTCAGGACCGCCGAGCCCGAGGGGCGCAAGGCGGGGGTCAAGGTGGCCTCGGTCGACGAGCTGGTGTCGAAACTCAAAGCTGCGGGGTGGTGTGATGGCGGTGCTGCTGCTGGCCGAGATGGCCGAGAACGGGCTGAACCGGGACGCGACGGCCAAGGCCGTGACGGCGGTGACGCCGCTTGGGGACGTGACCGTGCTGGTCGCGGGCGAGGGCGCGCAAGCGGCCGCCCGGGAGGCCGCGAAGATCGCGGGCGTGGCGAAGGTGCTGGTGGCCGAGGACGCGGCCTATGCCCACCGCCTGGCCGAGCCGATGGCGGCGCTGCTGGTGGAGCTTGCGCCGCAGTTCAGCCACATCGCCGCCCCGGGCACCACGGATGCCCGCAACGTCCTGCCGCGGGCCGCGGCGCTTCTGGACGTGATGGTGATCCCCGAGGTCAGCCGGATCGTGGACGCCGACACCTTCGAGCGCGGGGTCTACACCTCGGCCGCGATCCAGACGGTCAAGTCCTCGGACCCGGTCAAGGTGCTGACGGTGCGCATCGCCAGCTTCGACGCGGCGGGCGAGGGTGGCTCGGCCCCGGTCGAGGCCGCCGCTGCCGCCGCCGACCCAGGGCTGTCGGCCTGGGTCGAGGACCGGGTGGCGGCCTCGGACCGCCCCGAGCTCACCTCGGCCAAGCGCATCGTCTCGGGCGGGCGGGCGATCGGGTCCAAGGAGAACTTCGCCCTGATCGAGGCCCTGGCCGACAAGCTGGGCGCCGCCGTGGGCGCCTCCCGCGCGGCGGTCGATTCGGGCTATGCCCCGAACGACTGGCAGGTGGGCCAGACCGGCAAGGTGGTGGCGCCCGAGCTTTACATCGCCGCCGGCATCTCGGGCGCGATCCAGCACCTCGCGGGCATGAAGGACAGCAAGGTCATCGTCGCCATCAACAAGGACGAGGAAGCCCCCATCTTCCAGGTCGCCGACTACGGACTGGTGGGGGACATCTTCACCGTGCTGCCGGAGATGACAGACCGGCTCTGATGCGCGAGGCTGAGCCTTGCCGGGCCTCTGACGGGGGAAGGCATGAATCCAGACCAACCGGAACATGGTGAATGACTCACGCTCACACGTCTGACCCGCAGGGCTTCATCCGGATCGAGAACCTGGCGAAGCGGTATGGCAGCCACACCGTTTTCCAAGGGATCAGCTTCGACGTCCACAAGGGCGAAGTTCTCGCCATCATCGGTCCCAGCGGCTCGGGCAAGAGCACGCTGCTGCGCTGCATCAACTTCCTTGAAACCCCGGATGCGGGCAGGATCACCGTTGCCGGGAACCGGGTGGATGCCGGCGGGCCGATCAATGCCGCGCAATGCCGCAAGCTGCGGTCGCGGGTGGGGATGGTCTTCCAGTCCTTCAACCTGTTCCCGCATCTCAGCGTCATCGACAACATCGCCCTTCCCCAGCGGCGGGTGCTCGGGCGTTCCGCAGCCGAGGCCCGGCAGCGGGCGGCGGAACTGCTGGAACGGGTCGGGCTGGCCGACAAGGCCGACAGCTACCCGGCCCGCTGTTCCGGCGGCCAGCAGCAGCGCATCGCCATCGCCCGCGCCCTCGCGCTGGACCCCGAGGTGATGCTGTTCGACGAGCCCACCTCGGCCCTGGACCCCGAATTGGGGCTGGAGGTCCTGGCGGTCATGCGCGAACTGGCGGCAAGCGGGATGACCATGATCGTCGTGACCCACGAGATGAGCTTCGCCCGGAACGTCTCGGAAAACGTCATGATCATGGCGGACGGCAAGATCCTGGAACATGGCCCCTCGCGCGAGGTCATGGACGATCCGCGGCACGAGCGCACCCGGCGCTTCCTCAGGGCGGTGACGGACCGATGACCGAGACGTTTCGGATTCTGCTGCAGGGACTGCCCGTCACCATCGCGCTGACGCTGGGCGCCTTCCTGCTGGGCGCGGCGCTTGCCGTTCCCCTGACCGCGATGCGGGTCGCGGGCAACCCGGTGCTGCGGTTGCTTGCCGCATTCCTGATCCAGTTCGTCCGGGCGGTCCCGCCGCTGCTGTGGCTGTTCCTGATCTTCTTCGGCATCGGCATGACCTTTGTGCCGGTCGATCCCTTCCCGGCGGCCCTGATCGGGCTGACCCTGATCGCTGCCGCCAACCTGGCCGAGATCTATCGCGGCGCCCTGTCCTCGATCCCCAGGGGCCAGTGGGAGGCAACCACCGCCTTGGGCATGGGGCGCGCCTCGACCCTGGCCGAGATCATCATGCCTCAGGTCTTCCGCGTCGCCTTGCCCAGCGCCGCGACCTACCTGATCGGCCTGATGAAGGAAACCGCCATCGCCTCGACCATCGGGGTGTCCGAACTGGTGTCCCGCGGCAACCAGGTGACCCAGCTGACCTCGCGCGGGCTCGAGACCTTCGCGGCGGTGGGCCTGCTGTTCATCGCCCTCAGCCTGCCGCTGGCCTGGGCATCGCGCAGGCTGGACCGGGCGCTGAGAGAGAAGGTGGCGCGCTGATGTTCCCGACCCAACAGGAATGGGCATCATGGATGCCGCAACTGCTGACCGGCCTCAAGGTCAGCCTGCAGGTCGCTGGCGCCAGCATCGCTATCGGCCTGGTTCTGGGGCTGGCGCTGGCGCTTGGGGTGATGTCGCGGCGGGCGTGGGTGCGGGCGCTGTCGCTGCTGGTGGTCGAGATCGGGCGCGGCGCCCCGGCGCTGGTGCTGCTTCAGTTCGTCTATTTCGGACTGCCGAACGCCGGCCTGACCCTGGGCAGCTTTGCGGCCTCGGTCGTCGCGCTGGCCTGGAACACCGGCGCCTATACCAGCGAGATCATCCGCGCCTCGATCCAGGCGATCCCGCAGGGCCAGCGCGAGGCCGCCCTGGCCCTGAACCTCAGCCCCCGGTCCGAGATGATGGACGTGATCCTGCCGCAAGCGATGCGGATCGCGCTGCCGCCGCTTCTGGGCTTCGCGATCCTGATCTTCCAGGGCACGACGCTGTGCTTCACCATCGCGCTGCCGGAACTGGTCAGCCGCGCCTACAACATCGGGTCGAACACCTTCCGCTATCTGCCGGCAATCGTGGCTGCGGGCAGTCTTTATGTCGCTATCTGCCTTCCGGCCAGCGCCATTGTCAGCCACATGGAGCGCAGGGCGTCCAGACATGCCACATCATGATCCAACAAGCGAGGTAACGAGGATGACGTCTTTCAAGCATTTGCTGATCGGCGCGGTCGGGCTGGCCATGGCCGGCAGCGCGAGCTTCGCGCAGGACTGCCCGACCGGGCTCGAGACGGTCAGGGAGGGGACGCTGACCGTCGCCGTCACGACCTTCGCGCCCTACAGCTTCATGGATGCCGGCAACCAGCTGAGCGGCATCGACGGCGACATCGTCAACGCCATCGCCGAGAAGCTCTGCCTGACGGTCGCGCCGCTGGTCGTCGATCCGGCGGCGGCGATCCAGTCCGTGATCGCGGGCCGCGCCGACCTGACCACCGGCGACTGGTACCGGACGGTCGAGCGGTCGCGGGTCATGTCCTTCAGCGACCCGATCTATCTGGACAGCATGGGCATCTATTCCCGGTCCGGCACCGCGAAGGTCGAGGACCTGGTCGGGCAGAAGGTCGGGACCGTGCAGGGCTATCTGTGGGTCGCCTCGCTGCAGGAACTGCTGGGCGATGACCTTCAGCTTTATCCCAGTTCGGTCAATCTTCAGCAGGACCTGAAGTCGGGGCGGATCGACTTTGCGGTCGATGGCGCGGCGCCCGGCCAGATCGCGATGCAGCGGGGCGAGATGGGTGATCTCAAGGTGGCAATCTCGGAACCCGACGAGCGTGTGCCGGCCTCGATCCAGCCCGCGCAGGTGGGCTTCCCGATGAACAGGAATGCCGACGGCCTGGTCGAAGCCGTCAACGGTGCTCTCGCGCAGCTGAAGGAAGATGGCAGGATCGTCGAGTTCCTCGGCAAGTACGGCCTTGGACCCGAGTTCGCCGAGGTGGGCGAACCGCGCCTGGTCGAGTGAACAGCGGCTGCCTGCCATCCCGGCAGGCAGCCTTTTCCATCCCGAGAGTTCTCCCCGATCCAAGGCTCACGAAATCCTTGGCGGACCGGGCATGGGCGAGCCGCACGATATCCTGCTCGGATGCGCGGCGCTGACGGTGCAGTCAGCCCTGAGCAGAAACTGGATCATCGGTCTTCCCACGAGGAGAAAGCAGCCAATGACTGTGCAGGTCTTTCCGCGCAGGGCAGGAAAACGCGTCGGCAGCATCAGCACCCCGAGCGGCGTGCAGGGCACCATGCCCCGCTGCCCCCTTGCCAGTCGGCCGGAGGTGGAAGTCCCGAACCCCCCATGTCCTTGCTGGGCACGATCAGGTCGATCAGCCCATCACGTCCAGATGCGCCGGCAGGGGCAGTTGCAGCAGGACGCCGGCTACGTCCGGGTCTGGGTTCATCTCGCTCAACAACTCGGCCACCTCGGCCTGCATCGCCTTCGCGGGCAGGCGGTGATGCAGGCTGCAATGCCAACCTCGTGGCAGTTGCGGATCTTTTTGCGAACATCGGATCTCCGATGCCGCGTCGTTGCCGACCAGAACCACCGCCAACTTGGGGGCGCTGCCGGGCAGAGCTGTCACCCGTTGCGCAACAGACCGCGTGATCGAGGAGGCAAATGCCTTCCCTTTGAGGGGTTCAACCATGTTCCAGGGTCCTGCGGGAGGGTCAGATACAGCCGCTGCAGGATCGTTGCCGCACCGCATCTCCCAGATAGCGGATCAGTGTATTGAGGTCATGGACAGGCAGCCCGGTCCGGTCCTGTATCGCGGCCGCATAGGGAGGCAGGTCCGAGCATTCGAGCAGGATCGCGCAAAGGTCAGTGGTCTCGGCCTGCATCCTCGCAGCGACGCCCAGGACCTCGGCCTCGATGGCCGCACTGTCGAGCGCACCCTTTTCCTCGAGGATGGTGGTGCGGAACTCGCCGCAGCCTTCCATGCCGTAAATGACGCGCGGGATGTCTTCGCGGATTTGACGGGCTGCGAAGTGGCAATGCGTCAGCCGCGCGCTGTTGGCGGTGATGATGCCCACCGTGCCCCTGCAAAGGGCGTGGATCATCGGGGTTTGCAGCAGGCTCGACAGGCGACCGGGATGCCGACCGAGGCCGCGACCTTCTGCTGGAACAGAGCCATGAAGCCGCAGGCGTCGGTGATCGCCCGCACCACGCCCGCGCCTCAAGCTCCTGTGCGGCCTCGATGAAGACCTCGGCCAGCGCCGGGTTCCGCTGGTTCAGCAGGCGGTCGATCAAGGCCCCGCGAACCTCCTGGTAGCGGACGGAAAAGGGAAAGCTGGTGGGGTTGCCGACGTTTTCGGGCACGCAAGGGAAGGCAGCATCAACGATCAGGATGCCTGTGCCCGCGCCACATCAGGACTGCCGCCTGTCGCGGATCTTGCTGGCTGTCCCCCGACGTGGAAAGCTAGGGTTTGGCCCGTGCGGTCCATGCCCATGCTTTCCACGGCGTCTTCCTGAAGGGCAACAGGACCATTGCCTTCCCTCCGACGACGTACCCGTATCCCCGCGACCATATGCACTGATCGCGATGCGGCCGGAAGGGGTGGACCGTCCTGCGCGCGCCAAGGCGAGGATGCCCCGGGCGCGACTTCATTCCGAATGCGAACCAGGTCGTGAGAAATGCTCGCTGGCCTTGGAATGCGCGGTGGTCGAAGACGATCCGCGACTTCCCAGAAACCACCTGATCATCTGTTCCCGAGGCACGACATGCTCAACGATCCCCGCTCTCACGGCCTCTGGGAAAGAACCGCCCCTGCTGCGCCCGTGACCCGCATCCTTGACCACGACCTGTCCGCCGATGTCGTCATCGTCGGGGCGGGCTACACCGGCCTTTCGACGGTGCTGCACCTTGCCGAGAGGGGCGTGGACGCCGTGGTGCTGGAAGCCGTCGAGATCGGCTTCGGCGGTGCCGGGCGCAACGTGGGGCTGGTCAACGCGGGCATGTGGGTGATGCCCGAGGAACTTGTCCGCACGCTCGGGCCGGATCACGGCAACCGGCTGATCGACTTCCTGGGCGAGGGGCCGTCTCATGTCTGGGATATTGTCAGTCGCTATGGCATCGACTGCGAGGCAAACCACGTCGGCACATTTCACGCAGGTGTTGGCAAGGCCGGGCTTGCGGAACTGGCCGAGCGAGCGCGTCAGTGGCGCAGCCGTGGTGCGCCGGTCGAACTGCTGGACCGCAAGGCGACCGCGGCGATGATGGGAACCACAGCCTATGCGGGGGCGCTGCTGGACCGGCGGGCAGGCACCATCCAGCCGCTCGCCTATGCGCGGGGTCTCGCGCGGGCGGCCATCGGCAATGGCGCGCGCATCTTCACCTCCTCGCCCGTGACCGGGCTTCAGCGCGAGGGCGCGGGCTGGCGGCTGGTGACGCCCAAGGGCAGCGTGCGGGCGCCGCGCGTGGTCTTCGCCACCGATGCCTATACCCGCCACCTGATGCAGGACATCCGCCGGCAGCAGGTCTTCCTGCCCTATTTCAACTTCGCCACCCGGCCGCTGCCCGACGAGGTCGCCCGCAGCATCCTGCCCGGTCGGCAGGGCGTCTGGGACACCAGGGAGGTCCTGTCCTCATTCCGCTTCGACCGGCAGAACCGGCTTGTCTTAGGCTCGGTCGGGGCGTTGCGGAACACCGGGACGGCCGTCCACCGGGGCTGGGCGCGCCGCGCGCTGCGGCGGATCTATCCACAGATCGCGTCGGTCGAGTTCGAGGCGGAATGGTACGGCACCATCGGCATGACCCGCGACAACCTTCCGCGCTTTCACAGGCTGGACGAGGGCATCTTCAGCTTCTGCGGCTACAACGGACGCGGCATTGCGCCGGGCACGGCCTTCGGCCGCTTCATGGCCGCCTGGCTGCGGGGCGCGCGGACCGATGCCGACCTGCCGCTGCAACCAACCGCGCCCCAGCCGGTCCGCTTTGCGGGGATGCGCTCGGCCTGGTACGAGGCCGGGGCGCAGGTGGTCCACCTGGCCGACGCACGGATCTGAAGCGCCGTCGGGTCAGCCACTCGCGGCTGGTTCACCTTGTCCGACCTGTCGGGTGATCCAGGCGGTGAAGCCTTGGAGCAAGAAATCGGAGCTGCGTTCCTCGGCCACGACGATCCAGTAGCCCTGGTCGGTGTCCAGCGGCTCGCCCGCGATGACCTTCAGGTCGCCCTGGGCGATCTCGCGCTCGATCAGGTAGCTGGGCAGCAGGGCCGCGCCCATGCCCGCGGTCGCCGCCTCGATCAGCAGCGAGAACTGGTCGAAGCGGTGCCCCCGGAAGCCGTCCGCCATGTCGCCGCCGTTTGCGGCAAGCCATTGCGGCCACAGCATCGGCCGCGAGTCGAGATGCAGCAGCGGGATCGTCCCCGGCAGGGTCGCGCCGTCCGCGAGCAGCCCGGGCGCCACGACGGCCAGCACCGTTTCGGTGCACAGGAAGCTGCAGGTCGCCCCCGGCCAGACCGGCTTGCCGTAATGGATCGCGACATCCACCCCCGCCTCGGCCAGATCGAAGCTGCCCGAGCGCGAGATGATCGTCGCCTGCATCCCCGGATGGGCGGAAAGGAAATCCGGCAGGCGGGGCATCAGCCAGCGGCTGCCGAAGGTGGGCAGCGTCGCGATGGTGAGATGCCCGCTCACGTCGCGGGCGCTGGCCGCGCGCAGGGTCAGGCGCTCGACATCCGACAGCAGGCGCTCGATCTCGGGGCGCAGGCGTTCGCCCAGGCTGGACAGCACGACGCGCTGGCGCACGCGCTGGAACAGCGCCACGCCAAGCTGGGCTTCAAGGTCCTTGATCTGCCGGCTCACCGCGCTTTGCGTCAGGTTCAGCTCGACGGCGGCGCGGGTGAAGCTGCCATACCGCGCCGCGGCCTCGAAGGCCTGCAGGGCGGTCAGGTCGGGCATCATGCTGCGGCTCAACTTCATTCCGGACTCGCATCAACCAAGTATCAAACAGCGCGTTTCAGGGCCTGCTTTCCGCGCTATGCAGATGAAACAACCTTCTGACAAGCACAGGGGCATGTCGTGACCCGCAGCAGCAAAGTTTCCCCGGACCATATCCGTGCCCGCTTCTCGGCCGCCATGTCGGCCATGTGCCGCGAGGAAGTGCCCGCCTATGGCACGCTCATGGCGCTGGTGGCGCAGGTCAATGCCGAGGTGCTGGAGCGCGACCCGCAATTCGCCGCCGACCTGGCCGAGACGGACCAGTTGGGCCGCATCTCGGAAGAGCGGCACGGCGCGATCCGCGTCGGCACCGCGCAGGAACTGGCGACAATCCGGCGCCTTTTCGCGGTCATGGGCATGCTCCCGGTCGGCTATTACGATCTCAGCGAGGCGGGCGTTCCGGTTCATTCCACCGCCTTCCGCCCGGTGGGCGAGGCCGCCCTGCGCACCAACCCGTTCCGCGTCTTCACCTCGCTCCTGCGGCTCGACCTGATCGCGGACGCGGGCCTGCGGGCCGAGGCCGGACAGATCCTGTCGCGCCGCAACATCTTCACCTCCGGCTGCCTTGAGCTGATCTGGAAGGCCGAGGCCGAGGGGGGCCTGGACGAACCCGACGCCGCCCGTTTCGTGGCCGAGGCGCTGGAAACCTTCCGCTGGCATTCCGACGCGCTGGTGTCAATCGATCTTTACAAGCGGCTGCATGACGCCCACCGGCTGATCGCGGACGTGGTGTCCTTCCGGGGGCCGCACATCAACCACCTGACCCCGCGCACGCTGGACATCGACGCCGTGCAGGACCGGATGCCCGCGCATGGCATCACCCCCAAGGCCGTGATCGAGGGGCCGCCCCCGCGCCGCTGCCCGATCCTGCTGCGGCAGACCTCGTTCAAGGCGCTTCAGGAAAACGTCGCCTTTCCCGGCGAGACTGCGGTCGCGGGCTCTCATACCGCCCGCTTCGGCGAGATCGAGGCCCGCGGCATCGCGCTGACGCCCAGGGGTCGCGCCCTTTACGACCGGCTGCTGGATCAGGCCCGCGCCCGGATCGTGCCGGCCGCCGATGGGTCGAACGCGGGCGAATACATGCGGGTCCTGGCCGAGGTCTTCACTGCCTTCCCCGACGACTGGACCGAGATCCGCCGCCAGGGCCTGGGTTATTTCGAATGGTCCCTGACCGGCCGGGGCGAGGTGGCGGGCAACGACCCCGAGGCGCTGCTGGCCGCGGGCGTGCTGCGCTGCGATCCCATCGTCTACGAGGATTTCCTGCCGGTGTCCGCCGCCGGCATCTTCCAGTCGAACCTGGGCGACGGGGCCGTGCAGGAGTTCCGGGCCAGCCCCAACCAGCGCCGGTTCGAAGCCGACCTCGGAGTCGCGGTGCTTGACGAATTCGCCCATTATGCAGCCATCCAGCAGGCGTCCGTGGATGCCTGCCTCAAGGCGCGCCGCGCCGCCTGATCGACGAGGACCGAAGATGAAAGACGAAATCCACGACAAGACCTACAGCATCGCCAGCGACACGCAGGAGGTTCTGGACCGGCTGGGCGTCGATCCGGCGCTTTACACCGGCGGCACGCTGAAGAGCTTTTCGCCCGTCACCGGTGAGCAGACCGCCGCGCTGCCCGAGCATGACGCCGCGGGTGTTGCCGCCGCCATCGGCCGCGCCGCCGAGGCGTTCCGCGTCTGGCGCCAGGTTCCCGCGCCGCGCCGGGGCGAGCTGGTCCGTCTGCTGGGCGAGGAACTGCGTGCCGCCAAGGCCGACCTCGGCCGCCTTGTCTCGATCGAGGCGGGCAAGAGCCCGTCCGAGGGCCTGGGCGAAGTGCAGGAGATGATCGACATCTGCGACTTCGCCGTCGGCCTATCGCGGCAGCTTTACGGCCTGACCATCGCGACCGAACGCCCCGGCCACCGGATGATGGAAACCTGGCATCCGCTGGGGGTCGTGGGCGTCATCTCGGCCTTCAACTTCCCCGTGGCCGTCTGGTCCTGGAACACGGCGCTGGCGCTTGTCTGCGGCGATCCCGTGGTCTGGAAGCCTTCCGAGAAGACCCCGCTGACCGCCCTTGCCTCGCAGGCGATCCTGGACCGCGCGATTGCCCGCTTCGGCGACGCGCCCGAGGGGCTGTCGCAGGTCATCATCGGCGGCCGCGAGGTGGGCGAGGCGCTGGTGGACGATCCGCGCGTGGCGCTGGTCTCGGCCACCGGTTCGACCCGAATGGGCCGGCAGGTGGGGCCGAAGGTCGCGGCGCGCTTCGGGCGCTCGATCCTCGAACTCGGCGGCAACAACGCGGGGATCGTCACCCCTTCGGCCGATCTCAACATGGCCCTGCGCGCCATCGCCTTTGGTGCCATGGGCACGGCAGGTCAGCGCTGCACCACCATGCGCCGCCTGTTCGTTCATGACAGCGTCCATGACCAGCTCTTGCCCCGCCTCATCAAGGCCTATGCGTCCGTTTCGGTCGGCAACCCGCTGACCACCCAGGCGCTGGTCGGCCCGCTGGTGGACCGCGCCGCCTTTGACGCGATGCAGGCGGCGCTTGAGGCCGCGAAGGCGGCGGGCGGCACCGTTCATGGCGGCGGGCGCGTGACCGACGTGGCCCCTGAAGCCGCCTTCTACGTCCGTCCCGCGCTGGTCGAGATGCCCGCGCAGACCGGCCCGGTGCTGGAGGAAACCTTTGCCCCGATCCTCTACGTCATGCGCTACGGCGATTTGGACGAGGTGATCGCGCGGCACAACGCTGTCGGCGCGGGGCTGTCGTCCTCGATCTTCACGACCGACCTGCGGGAAAGCGAGTGGTTCCTGTCGGCCTCCGGTTCCGACTGCGGGATCGCCAACGTCAACATCGGCACCTCCGGCGCCGAGATCGGCGGCGCCTTCGGCGGCGAGAAGGAGACCGGCGGCGGCCGCGAAAGCGGTTCGGACGCCTGGAAGGGCTACATGCGCCGCGCCACGAACACGGTGAACTATTCCCGCGAACTGCCGCTGGCGCAGGGCGTCGTGTTCGACATCTGAGGCCGGGCGATGGACATCAGCACCACCGCATTCCGCCCGGCGCGGCGGATCGAGGATCTCGGCGTGTCCGAGATCCTTCAGATCACGGCCCGGGCCTCGGCGCTGAAGCGCGCCGGGCGGCCGGTCATCATCCTGGGCGCGGGCGAGCCGGATTTCGACACGCCCGACCACATCAAGGAGGCCGCGATCGCGGCCATCCGCCGGGGCGAGACGAAATACACCGCGCTCGACGGCTCGCCCGAGCTGAAGCGGGCGATCCGCGGCAAGTTCCGGCGCGAGAACGGGCTGGACTTTGCCCCGAACGAGGTCACGGCCGCGGCGGGGGCCAAGCAGGTTCTCTACAACGCGATGATGGCCAGCCTGAACGAAGGCGACGAGGTCATCATTCCGACGCCTTGCTGGACCAGCTACTTCGACATCGTCCGCATCTCGGGCGGCACGCCGGTCGCCGTCCCCTGCGGGGCCGACAGCGGCTTCCGCCTGACCGCCGCGGCGCTGGAAGCGGCGATCACCCCGCAGACCCGCTGGCTGCTGCTCAACTCGCCCTCGAACCCCACCGGCAGCGCCTATGGCGAGGCGGACTACCGCCCATTGATCGAGGTGCTGGAACGCCATCCGCATGTCTGGCTGATGGTCGACGACATGTACGAGCATATCGTCTACGATGATTTCCGCTTCGTCACGCCCTTGGCGCTGGCACCCTGGCTGAAGGCGCGCTGCCTGACTGTGAACGGCGTCAGCAAGGCCTATGCGATGACCGGCTGGCGCCTCGGTTATGCAGGAGGTCCCGCCGATCTGATTGCCGGCATGGCGGTCGTGCAGAGCCAGTCCACCTCTTGCCCGTCCTCGGTCACGCAGGCGGCGGCGGTTGCTGCGCTGGATGGTCCGCAGGACTTCCTTCCCCTGCGGCGGGACAGCTTCGCGGCGCGCCGCAACCTCGTGGTGGATGCCCTGAACGCCATCACCGGCATCACCTGCCGCCGCCCTGAAGGTGCCTTCTACACCTTCTCAAGCTGCGAGGGCCTGCTCGGCCGAACCACGCCCGAGGGCCGGCGCATCGACAGCGACCGCGACTTCTGCGCGTGGCTGCTGGAGACCAAGGATGTCGCGATGGTTCCGGGCACGACCTTCGGGCTGCAGGGGCATTTCCGCATTTCCTACGCGACCTCGGAGGCCGAACTGAAGGAAGCTCTTGCCCGGATCAAGATCGCCTGTGCGACCTTGGTCTGATGCGCAGCGTGTACCTGTGATATCAGAGCATCTGTCTTGAAGCGCAAGGTCTGAAATCTCACGATGGGCCTGACCGAACCGGAGACCTCCGAGCATCAGGGGTCCGGTGAGGCGGTAGCGACGTCCGAGATGCCCATCCATCGAAAGCCGCCGTTCGCCCGCCGCGACGAGCTGCGGCTTCGAAGCCCATATCTGCTGTTCAGACTGGGTGCGGCACGCGTGGAGACAGTGGAGGTGCGGCGAGGCGAGTCCGGCCCATACCAGACGTTCGGCCTGCTCGGATCGACGCTTCAGAGCGTCCATTCATGCTTGCCGCCTTGCCGCAGCGAGACGTACGGCAAGGTCGCCGAGAGCACGCGCGCCTCCAGTGGCTATCCCGTCGAGCGTTCAGTTCGCCTGACCCAGATAGTGGCCAAGCTGAAGTTGAGCTCTGCGGGTCCGTGCCCGGCGGCAAGCTTGGCTATCCTTGGGCGGCGGGCCTGAAAGCCGGCCCATCCCAGTGGCAGGTTTGTCTGCGCGTAATTCTGCGAACGCTGCCTCCCGGCTGGGAACGGCCTGCTATGCGTTGAGAAACGTCCTGGCCTTTGTCAAAAAGGCGTCGTGATACTGGAAGATGCCGCCATGCCCTGCATCTGGAAACAGGGTCAGTTCGGCGTCTGGAATGCGGCGGGCGAGATCTTTCGAATTCGTGCTTGGCACCATGATGTCGTGATCGCCGTTCGCGACCAGCACGTGCAGGCGGATCGTCTTCAGCAGCTGCGGGGACTGCTTGCCCCAAGCGGTGATCGCCTTCAGCTGACAGAGGAACACGGCCGGCGGCACCGCCTTGTCGCGGCCCGAGATGCGTTCCTTGAGCCGCTTGACGAAGGCTCTGGCGACGCGTCGGCCGTTCGGAGTGGACGTGAAGAACAGATAGGTCTTGGGATCGCGGAATGTGACCAGACCCTTCACGATCAGCGGCCACGACACTGATCCAACCCTGTCGATGCCGGTGCCTCCCGCGGGACCTGTGCCCGCCAGGATGGCGCGGCGGACCAGATCGGGTTCGTCGAGCAGGATCTGCTGGGCGATGAACCCGCCAAGCGCGAAGCCGATCAGGTCGATCCAGTCCAGCCCCAGCGCATGGATGACGGCGGTCGTGTCGGCCGCCATCGCGGCCACCGTCGGCCGCACCTCGCCGCCCGACTCGCCGACCCCCTGGTAGCCGAGTGTGTAGACAGGCGGGTCGGTTGCCAGCCCCTCGACGATACGCGGATCGAAATTGTCGAGGTTCCCACCCCAGTGGTTGAGCAGAACCACGGGCATCCCGCCCTCCGGTCCCAGCCGGCGATAGGCAAAGCGTGTGCCCGCTGCCTCGACATGCCGGGTCGGCGTGGTCTTCCAGTCGGAGTGGCTCGGAATGATGGCCTCATTTTCCTGCTTTCGCAATTTCGTCACTTGAGGTTGATGACAACCTTGCCCTTGGCGCGGCCGGTATCGAGCTACGCCATCGCCTCGTTCAGTTGCTCGAACGGGAAGGTCTGATCGACCACCGGGCGGATGTGACCTTCCTCCATCAGCCTAGCGATCCGGCTGAGCTGCCCGCCATCGGCGTGCATCCACAGGAACGAATAGTCCACGCGGGCTCGCTTCGCCTTGCGCCGGATACCGGCGCTCATCAGCCGCAGCACAAGCCGCGTCACGGCGTTCAGCCTCTGTGCCTTGGCAAAGGCGGGATCAGGCGGGCCGGAGATGGAGATGAGCTTGCCACCCGGCTTCAGCACGTTCAGCGATTTCTCCAGCGTTGTCGCATCGAGGCTGTTCAGAACCACATCATAGCCCGACAGCATCGTCGAGAAGTCCTTCGTCCTGTAATCGACCACCACGTCCGCGCCGAGGCTGCGGACGAGATCGGCATTGCCTGCACTCGCGGTTCTCGCGACGGTTGCGCCAAGATGCTTGGCGAGTTGGATCGCGAGGGTGCCGACGCCGCCCGAACTGGCATGGATCAGGATCTTCCGACCCTTTTTCAGTTTCGCGCGCTCGACCAGCACCTGCCAGGCCGTGAGCCCGACGAGGGGGACGCCCGTGGCCTCCACCATCGAGAGACCGGAGGGTTTGGGCACGAGATTGGCCTCGTTGACCGCGATCCGTTCGGCGAAGGTGCCGATATGACCATCGCGCGGACGGGCGAACACTGCATCGCCCGGTTTGAACCGGCGCACGCCGGCACTCACTGACAGGACGACGCCGGCAAGGTCGTGGCCGAGGACCAACGGGGGCTTGTAGGGCAGGATAGGCTTGAGCGCGCCGTCGCGGATTCTGGCGTCGAGCTGATTGAGCGCGGTCGCGTGGATGTCGATCAGCACCTCGTCGGCAGCCGGCACGGGGTCGGGCACGTCACCGAGACGTAGCGACTGCCCCTTTTTATGGGGTCTATATACTTAGCTAGCCAGAATGACGGCTAGAACGGTTCAAGTGGACACCAGATTCAGTGAGCCGTAAGGTGAATCGAAAGGTGACGGCTACTACCTTCTCACGCGTCTCTAGTCCTCCAAGACCTTAGCGAGACGGATAAGAACGACAGTGAGCAATAACATGCTCCCATCGTCCAAACCGAAACCGGAGATATGAGCACACACTCACCGGTTTCGGCCACGCGCAAGTGACCATAGCCACCTCTTTAGCGGATCGCCAGGAACGAGCCTGACACTCCGGGATCGCACCGCGCGCCCCCGCCCGTATCAGGGGTTGCGGTGCTGAGAGGTAGTAGTAGCCGTCCGCTGCAGATTACTCGGTGACGCAGCCGAGAGTCGAGTCCTTCTCGTTCTCGTTCCGCCCCTTCTCAATCGTCGGAAAGGAGCAGTTGCAACTGAGTCCCTTTCTTCGGAAAGGCTCGATCCAGTAGTGACTTGAATTGCTCCCAAGTGGCTGAAGCGCGCATTAGACCAATAACGGCGTGTAGGTGCTGTGCAAGTGCGGGGTGGCCGATATCGTCCGTCAGAAACTGATGGTGCTTACGGGCCCGGCCGCCTTCCTCGTGCGTAGGATTGAGTCGTTGAAGTTCTTCAAGGATGCCGGGTGCGAGTCTTTCGTAGACGATATCGTTGGTGTAGCGCCCGACTACGCCTGGACGTGCTACTGACATAGCATTCCAACTCCAGCCTCGGAGCCGGAATATCTCGCGATAGAAAGCATCAGGAAATCGCTTTGCCCAAGCTGCGAACTCTTTTTGTAGATACTTGTCGAGGATGGCCTGAAGTGCGTCCCGGTCCCGGGTGTCCTGATAGCCGGTTGCTTCATCAATCAGCGCGATGACGCCCAAGTTGGCCAAGCCGCGCATGACGATCTCGGCCGCTTGGGCCCTGTCTGCCTGCTGCTCGTTCAGCACGCCATCTTGGCGCGCTTGTAGCCAGATGTTGCATATCTCAGGCAGCGCCTCGGCCTGATAACCGATCACTTCACTGTCGCCAGAGATGTAGCTTATGGGCTTCAGGGGCCCATCCATCAAATCCTTGGAAACATAGTTAGAAAGGCTCTTTGAGGCCAGAAAAACAGGCACATGGGCCCCGGCCTCCGCCGCTGCGGTCTTGAGGCGCTTGGCTGCCCCGCTCCTGCCCCCTAGGGCGTTGGCGATGCCGTTTTCGGACAGAATACGAGTTCCGTCCCGCAAGACGGCGCAAGGGATGCTCACGGGCCCTATCTGGAGGGTTCCTCTGTGGGTTGCCTCGTTTGGAGGTCCTGCGTCACTATCAGCATTGCTGCTAGCCACGCTCTGCTTCCTTCGGGCCCTAGGCGCGATGGCGGAAACAACCTCGTCAAAGCTGGCATCAATCGGCTCGATTGCGCTCTTTTCATCAGGCATGGATTAGTCCTCTGTAGGTAAGGCGCTCGCCAGCCATGCGGGCGATGGTCATGTTAATGAAGTCCATCGTTCCGATCTTGGCAGTATTGTGCCGGAAGGAGAACTCTTTCACATAGCGGTGCAGGTGCTTGGTGCTCATATAATGATAGACGCCAATGTAACCCCGCTTGAGGAGGGCCCAGAAGCTCTCGATACCGTTGGTATGGGCCATGTCGCGGATATACTCGCCAGCCGAGTGATTGATGCGGATGTGCTGGAAGCCCGCAGCCTCAAGGCCGATGTAGCCGCCATGAGTATCCGTTACGATGGTTGCGCCGGTCTTGCAGTGTTCGCGCACAAACCGCTCAAGGGTAGCAGCCTTCGTGTTCTCGACAACGACAGCCCGGACCTCGCCGAATGCGGAGCGGATGCCAACCACTGCGGTTTTCCCGACTGTGCCGCGCCCGGCGTTCAGCTTCTTGCTGGAATGCTTGTTTTTCTCACGGCCGCCAACGTAGGTTTCGTCAACCTGCATCTGATCGCCGTCCATGTAATCTCCGCGATCCTTTAGCCAAGTTTCCCGAATGCGCTGCGCGAGGAACCACGCCGTCTTCTGGGTAACACCCAACTCTCGGGCCATCTGTGTGCTTGGGATGCCCTTGCGCGCGCTGGTCAGCATGTAGATCGCCAGCAGCCACTTCTGGAGCGGCAGGCGGCTTTCGGCCAAGACCGTGCCGGTGCGAACGCTGAAATGCTTCCGGCAATTCTTGCAGCGGTAAGGCATCGGCTTGTGGCCCTTGACCTCTGTCACGTTGACAGAACCACAGTGGCCGCAGACCGGCTCTTTACTCCACCGCTGCGCCTCGAAATGCTTTCGAGCGGCTTCCTCGTCAGGAAACTTCTGGAAGAACTGGAATGTCGAGAGCGTCTCGGGGTTCGTCATGGCACGGGCTCCTTCTGGAACCTTTATAATCTAGCTAGCCACGACCGCCAAGCGAAATTTGGCTAGTTATCTATATAGTCCCCCTTTTTATAGCGGTCGAGAATGAAGGCTTTCATAGGTGCTCTCCCACGTCAGGTTGAGGGTGCAACGGGCCATGATCGCGGCGCCCAAGCCCTGTTCAAAATGGCTATCCCATGATCCGGCAGTCATCGTTCCGAGCTTTCTGTCCGTAACATTGGAAAAAACGCGGCACCCGCCAATGTCGTCCCGCTGAGGACCACCCAGGCGAGGGCCGTAGCCGGACCGACCGGCAGCGCGCCGATGATCGCCGTTCCCACGGCGGCAAATGCCATCTGCAAAAACCCGAGCAGCGCCGACGCGATCCCGGCCCGGTCGCCAAAGGGTTCAAGCGCGATCGCGGTACCGATCGGATTGATGAGGCCCATGCCCGTCAGAAACAGCGTCACCGCCGCCATGAATTGCGGCTGCGTTGGCGCTGCACCTTGAAGGGCAAGCCAGAGGCCCCCGACATCACGATCAGGATGCCGGCCATGCCCACGGTTGGCGCGCCCCAACGCCGGGCCAGCCGCGCCGTCAGGAGCCCGCTGCCGAACACCACGAAAACGGTGGCGGCGAAGAAGATGCTGAGGCCGGGCGCGCTCAGCCCCATGTCGATCATCAGGATCGCCGGTGCTGCGCCGAAGAGGCTGTAGAGGCAGCCGATCACCAGACTGACGGCGAGCGCCGGGAAAATGAAGCGGTGGTCAATAAGCAGCCCCGCGAAACTGCGGACGATTGCCTGCGGCCATGCCGGGCGGCGGTGACTGGGCGAGAGCGACTCCCCGGCGATCAGCCGATCATGCAGGGCGACGAGAACGCCCGCCACCGCAACGAACACAAAGGTGCTGCGCCACCCGAACGCCGCCGCCATTCCCGTGCCGAGCACCGGCGAAAAGCCCGGCGCTGCCGCCATCGCGATCATCACCAGCGCCAGCGCACGGGTCAACTGCGGTCCGTGATAGAGGTCGCGGGCGATGGCGCGGGCCAGCACCGACGCTGCGCAGGCACCCAGCGCCTGGATCGCGCGGTCGGCGATCAGCACCGGCAGCGTCGGCGCGAGCGCGCAGATGACGCTGCCCGCGACGAACACCGCCAGCCCGCCGAAGACGAAGGGCGCCCGTCCGAATGCGTCGGCCAGCGGGCCGACGAACAGTTGCCCGGCGGCGAAGACGGTGAAGAAGCTGCTCAAGGTCCATGCCAGATCGCCCGGAGCCACGCCAAGGTCGATTGCCATCGCCGGAAAGGCAGGCAACATGATGTTGGTGGCGAGCGCGCCCAAAGCGGCCAGGCTTGCCAGCAGCACCAGACGGCCGGCCGTCAGCGCATCGCGCGGGCCGGGTGCGGCGACCTGATCGACATCAACCTTGGCCATGCTCGCCCCTCACGGTCATGGGCAGATCCTTGGCGCGTTGGCGGTTCTCGACGTCGAACACGAGCAGCGTTGACGTTGCCGTCGCACACAACCGTCCGTCGCCATCGTGAAGCGTCGCTTCCGCGAAGGCGACGCGACGCCCGACCGAGACGGTTCGGCCGGTCGCACGCACCTTCCCGCTGCGCTCGCTGAGGCCGCGCAGATACGAGACCTTGAGTTCCAGCGTGGTATATCCCCGGTTGGCGCCGAGCTGCGAGTGGACCGCGATGCCGCAGGCGCTGTCGAGGAGTATGTCAGCAAAGCCTGTTGGTCTCTTTCCTGATCATGCGAGAAGCCTGCGGAATGCCGGGAGATATCCCTCCCGCCGGGCGATGAGCCAGCGGGCATAGCCGTCGAGATTCCGGGTCGCCGGACCTCGGAACGGCTTGAGAAACTCCTTCCACCTCGCGTGGAGCGAGTTGATGGTGTTCAGGTGGTAGGTTGCCGGCGTGCGGAAGCTCCTGCGCCCGCCAACGAGCATCCAGTAGCCCAGGCCGGCGGCGGTGGCGATTGCCTGATATTGCGGCGCGCCGTCGGATAGCAGCAAGGCATCCGGCGCCACCTGGGGCAGGAGTGCCGCGGCGATCGTCGGTTGCCGGGTGTCGGGAATGTAGGTGAGGTTCGCGCGGCCGCTCCGGTCTGCGACCCCCAGAACAGGCTTGAGGAAACGCCGGACGATCGCCTGCGGCGGACCCTGCCGGCCGTAGTCGCGCCAGCGTTGGCGGGGCGGTTGCGGGTGGAGGTTGGGCGCTCTGTGAGGGCGCACCCATTCCCGGCTGCCTTTGCGGCTCTCGCGCTGAAAGGTCTCGTCGGCTTCCACGATTCCTTGGAATACCTCGACCGGGGCGCTTGGCAGCGCGGATAGCACCCGCATGCGCCAGCGCCAGACAGTATCGCGCGAGATCCCGAGCTTCCTGGCCAGCTTGCGGCAGGAGAGCGGAGCATCGCCGAACATGTCCCTGACCGCCTCAAGAAGCAGATCCGGACGATGGACGCCCGCGGCTGGGGTCCCTGTCAGGCCGCTCCAAGTCCGCTTGCAGTCCTTGCAGCGCCAGCGCTGCTCGCCACGTTCGGTGCGGCCCCACTTGCGGCGGTCATCGCCGCCACACCAGGGGCAAGCGCGATCCACTGCCGCTCCGTCGATCTCGACACGGGCTTCGGCATGCTGCCGGGCCTCCTTCAGCGCCCTTTCGGCCTCGGCGATCTGGTTGGGTGCAAGTCTCTTGATCTGATCGAGCAGCCGATCCAGCTTGCTTCGACGCTTAGGATGGTTCGGCACGGCTGCGCTCCTCCGATGACAGGGACGAGCAATGTTAGCGGATCATGCCAGCCGCGAAGCCTCACCAACAGATTTTGCTGACATGCCCCTGTCGAGCATCGTGGCGGCGTAACCGCCATGCACCGATCCAAGCGGATTGTAGACGCTGCGATCGGGCGTCCCTTCGAAGACGGCATGGCCGGGCTCGACCTCGACCAGGTCGAACGCCAGCTTCGCGCCGATCGGCGGCTGCAGCCCGCCTGCGATCATCGCGCGGAGCTGCTGGAGGCCATCGGGCGCATCTTCTTGCGGTTTGTCCATCGCGCTTACCACGGTTCGTGGAAGGGGCGGACCTCGGCGAGGAACGACCAGGCGTCGCGCGGCTGGTGCGCGAGATGATGGACTTCGGCCGCGATCGAGGCGGGCGAGATGAAGAAATCGTCCGCGGCGTCGGGCAGTTGCTCGCGCTGCCACGGCACGTCGATCACCGCATCGATGATCAGATAGGCGACATGGATGCCCTTCGGCCCCAGGTCCCGCGCCAGCGACTCCGCCAGGATGCGCTGCGCGGCCTTGGTCGGGGCGAAACCGGCGAAACCGGCGCTCCCACGCATGGCGGAGGTGTTGCCGGTGACGATCAGAGCGCCTTCGCCCGCCGCGATCATCGCCGGCGTCGTCAGCCGCGCGAGGTGGAACAGCGCCATCGTGTTGATCTCGAAGTTGCGCTGGAGCGTTTCGGCCTCGACCTCGGTGAACGTGCCGAACGCGCCGCCGACGGCGTTGTGGACGACAACCTTGGGGTTGCCGACCTCGGCGATCACGCGCGCCAGAGCTGCGGCGTCGGAGACGTCGCACGGCGCTGCGATCGAGTCCGGTATCTCCTTCTCCAGCGCGGCGAGACGGTCCTTGTCGCGGGCCAGCATCGCCACGCGATAGCCACCCTCGGCGAAGCGGCGTGCGATCGCGGCGCCGGTGCCGGGACCGACCCCGGTAACGAGGGCGAGAGGTTTGGTCGTGCCTGTCATGCCGCGTCCTCCTGGCGCGCGAGTTCCTCGCGCACGAAATCGAGCCGGTCGTTGCCGAAGAACATCGCGTCTCCGACGAAGATGGTGGGTGTGCCGAACACGCCGCGCTCGGCGGCCTCGGCGGTGTTTGCGTCGAGCTGCGCGGCGACCTCCGGCGTGTCGATCCGACTGGCGACCGGGCCTGCGTCGATCCCGGCCGCCGCGATCACCGCAAGGATGTCATCGGCCGTTGCGAGCGTTTCTCCTTCGCTCCAGATCGCGCGATAGAGGGCCAGCGTGATTGTCGCGGCATCAGCCGGGGATTGCGCCGCCAGGACCGCCCGCGAACAGGCATCGCCATCGTTCGCGCGCATCTCCGAGGGGTTGAGCGGCACGCCATAGCGCTGCCCCCAGCGCGCCAGATCGGCGCGGGCGTAGGCCCCTTTCGCCTTGCAGGTGATCGTGGTCGGGACGTTGCCGACCAGTTCCATCAGCTTCAGGACCCTGATCGGCCGCAGCGCGATATCGGCATCCATCCCGGTCAGCTGGGTGAAGGCCATGTAGCTGTAGGGGCTGCGGAAATCATAGAAGAACTCGATCGATTGCCTCATTCGCCTGCTCCTGTGCCTTGATTGAGAAGTTGGCGTGTGCGGTCATCCGCCGCCGGACCGGGTCGAAGCCGGGCGCGACCACGCGGCACCGGAGCGCCGGTTTCGGCATCGACGAGCGCCAGCGTCAGGGGGCGCCCGGTCTCCCGATCGACCATCTCGACAGGCGGCGCGCCAAGGCCGGTCGCATTCCAGCGATCACCCCATTCACGCAGCGCGACGCTGACTTTCCACAGGTCGCGGCCCTTGGCGGTCAGGCGGTATTCGTCGCGCGGCGGACGATCCTGATAGCGCGCCCGTTCGACGATGCCATGCGCGACGAGGTGCTTCAGCCGGGCGGCAAGCGTCGCTGCGGGAATGCCGGTGCTGGCCCGCAGATCGTCGTAGCGGCGCAGCCCCAGCGAAAGGTCGCGGATCAGCAGCAGGGTCCATCGGTCGCCGATCAGTTCCAGCGCCCCGGCGATCGAGCATCGCATTCCGGCAAAGGATTTCGGCTTCATCAGGCAGGCCCTCGACTCAGTTCAATTATTGAATTAAGTAGAGGCAACGCCATACGCAAGCGCCCCGACCGGGTGCAGCATCGCCGCGCCCTTGCCGCGAACTGTCAGGAGAGAGCCATGCCGTTCCGTGCCATCCGCGCCAGCCGAACCGATGCAGGCGTCACGACCGAACTCGTGATGCTTGAGGACAGTGATCTTGATGTCGGAGAGGTCACGGTCAGGGTCGACTACTCGACCATCAACTACAAGGACGGGCTGGCGATCACCAACGCATCGCCGGTCATCCGGCGTTTCCCGATGATCCCCGGCATCGACTTGGCGGGTGTCGTCGAGGCTTCGGACAGCGCCGAGTTCGCCGCCGGCGACGCGGTGGTGCTGAATGGCTGGGGCCTCAGCCAGACACATGACGGCGGCTTCGCGCAGAAAGCGCGGGTGCCTGCCGACTGGCTGATCAAGCTGCCTGCGGGCATCGATACCCGCCATGCGGCCGCCATCGGGACGGCGGGTTATACCGCGATGCTGTCGGTCCTTGCCCTCGAACATGGCGGCGTGACGCCGGACAAGGGCGACGTGCTGGTCACCGGCGCCAGTGGCGGTGTCGGGTCGGTTGCGATCGCGCTGCTGGCCCAGCTCGGCTACCGCGTCATCGCCTCCACCGGACGACCGGAAGAAGCCGAGTATCTGACCGCTCTGGGCGCAGCCGAGATCATCGACCGCGCCACGCTGTCGCAACAGGGTGCGCCGATCGCAACGGAACGTTGGGCCGGTGCGATCGACACCGTCGGCAGCCATACGCTGGCCAACGTGCTGGCGCAGACCCGATACGGCGGTGTCGTTGCCAATTGCGGGCTGGCACAGGGTGTGGACCTGCCGGGCAGCGTCCTGCCCTTCATCCTGCGCGGCGTGACGCTGGCAGGAATCGACTCGGTCAACGCCCCGAAGGCGAAGCGGATCGAGGCATGGACGCGACTGGCAAGCGACCTCGACCTTGGCAAGCTGGACGCCATGGTGACGACCGTGGGTCTGGAGGAGGCGCCGGATGTCGCGCGCAGCATTCTTTCGGGCAGCATTCGGGGCCGGACGGTCGTCGACGTCAATCGCTGAGAGTCAGGCAGCGGTCGCTGGACGTGGCTCATCTTCGGCAAGCCTCGGCGGGCTGATCTGAGCGCCGCGCCCGCGAAGTCCGGTCCTGACCAGCCGCCGAGAGCGGGAAACAAAGACGCTGCAAGCGGCGCCGAGTGTCTGCTCCGGATGATTGCCGCGAGTGCCAAGCCACGCATGCAAAGGGCTGCTTTCTGACCGTCAGAGCGATGCGATGACCTCTTTCGCAGACCGACTTTGGGCCTGCGGCGAATGGCAGTTCCGTCCCGCACTGCTGAGGCCCGGGACTGCGCAGCCAAAGGCTGGTTCAGGGCGGGGTCGCCGACCAGGCCCTGCCCTCCTTCAGCAAGGTGTTCGCAAGGATCAGGAGCTTTCGCATGACGGCCGTGATCGCAACCTTGAACGGCTTGCCTGCCTCTCGCAGACGTTCGTAGAACGCCTTGAGATCAAGGTTCCAGCGGACTGCGCTGACGCTTGCCATGTAGAGGGTGTTCCGGGCCATGACCCGCCCGCCGCGGACCGTCTTCCTGCCCCTCATCATTCCCGAATCCCGGTTCATGGACGCCAGTCCGGCAAGGGCTGCGACCTCGCCTGCATTGGCGCTGCCCAGCTCTTTCATCTCCGCCAGAAGCGTCGCCGCTGTTGTCGGACCGATGCCGGGGATTGACGTCAGGATTGCGTATCGCCCCGCGATCTGCGGGTCTGTCTTCAGAACCGCCTGCAACTCGGCATCGAGAATGTCGCAATGTCGTCGGCAGAGGGCAATCCGTTCGGATAGAAGGTCTTTCACGATGTCTGAGGATGCCTCTTCGCATTGGTTCTCCAGCACGAGACGCTCGCTGATCACTTGGCGCCGGGCAACAACGACCTCTCTGAGCCTAGCCATTGTTGCTGAGGACGGTTCGGTGGGCGCAGGCTTCATGATGGTCGCGAACCGGGCCAGGACTTCGGCGTCAATCTCGTCCATCTTGGCAAGACGGCCAAGCACATCCGCGAACCACTTGGTGCGATACGGGTTGACGATCGCGACCTGAATACCCGCCTCATGCAAGGCGGCGTGCGCCGCGCGATGATACCGGCCGGTCGCTTCCATCACCACGAGCCCGGCGGAATGGGCCAAGCAGCACGTCAGAAGCTTGCCGATGCCCGTGGCGTCGTTCCCGACACGGACACGTTCCCCCATAGGGTGCAAAAACACGTCGAGCCACGTCTTCCTGACACCGACGCCAACCATCACCGCTTCTGATGGGGTCTGATTGGTCGTCGCCTTTCCTTTTATCCGGAACATCAAAGACTCCCTCTTATCTGTTCAGGCCCAAAACCGTTGAAGGGGGCCGACCCAACTTGCTCTCGGCTCTGAAAAACCCAGGGCCTGACGGTCCAATCCCCACCCGAACTTCCCACATCGTGGGCTGCCCGGGGAGACGTTCCGCTGATGGGCACGTCCCACGGACAAGATAAAAAGAGATCTGTCTCGCTCTGTCTGACCCGTGTCTGGTCTGCTGCTAAGTGGATTTCAGCCTTGGTTGCGCCGCCGCCGGGATTGGCATCGGCTGGCTGATACAGCCCTGATCAGGCGTCTGACTGGCCTGCTCCACTGAGGTGGTCCATTTCCAATCCTGGTGCATGACGGGTCTCGGCGCTGTGGTGGGGGGAGCTGGCGAAGGGGTTCGGGGTGGCGAAGCCGGTCCCTGCCGGACCTCGGGGGCGGCCGGCCGGCGGCCCAGGGATGGATGCGGGCGTTTCGTGTTGTAATGGCGCCGCCGCGCCTCAATGACGATCCTTGCTTCGGCGCGGCGGGAGAAGATCTTCCCATCGAGCCGCTGGTCGCGGCGTTTCGCGTTGAAGCTCTCGCAGCAGCCAATCGTCCGGGAAACAGTCCCCCGGACTGTTTCCTGATCCTCCGCCATCCCGAGGTGACCCCGGCTCGATGCAGGCCGTGCCGGTGCCGACCGCGGCGATCCCGTCGCGCACCGCCCTGGCCACGAACTCCGGGCCCTTGTCGGACCTGATGTGATCGGGCACGCCGCGTGAGGCATGAACCGGTCCGACAGCACGTCGATGACATCCATCGACCGGCGCCTGCGGCTGATCCGGATGGCCAAGGCATTCCCGGGTGAAATCGTCGATCAGGTCGCGCATGCGGAACCTCCTGCCGTCCCGGGTCCGGGACCCCGGCGAAGTCGCAAGACCAGCCGTGCTCTGGCCGCTCTGGCCGCAGACGAGGCACGATCCGTCGTTGAGCCACAGGCGCGCCCTCCTCGGTTGCCTGTGCGGGACCTTCAGCCCCTCCCGCCGCCGTCGACGCAGGCGTCGACCCTTCCCCCCCCGCTTCACGTCCATCGCCCAGCCCGCGCTGCGGAGCAACGCCGTGATCCGGCGGCAGCCGGAGCGGCCCTGCCGGCGCGTGCGATGATGTCAGCAGTCAGCGCCTCTTCATCGGCCTGCCCGCGCGGCACCTTCCGGCTCGGGTCGAGCGATGCTGCCCGGGCACGCGGCAGGCAAGGCGCTCCGACACCTGGAACGTCTGCCGAACATGCGCGATGCAAGCACGGCGGCGGGCGGGACCTGGAAGTTTCCCGAGGCGTTCGGCCACAGGCCCCACCTCTCAAGATCAGCTTCTCCAGCGTCAGTTCCGACACCGCCTTGCGCAGCCGCCCATTCTCCCTCTCCGGCTCCTTCGCTTGAGCTGGTCGCCCTTCCGCCCGCCGAACTCCTTGCGCCGCCGGGAGCAGGTGAACTGCGTCACCCTGATCGACCGCACCGCCTCGGCCACCGACCGGCCCTGCGACACCAACAGGTCGACCTGCCGGATCTGCGCGCGGCAAGCTCCTCCGGCTTGTGCTTCTTCTGCGCCATCCCTCCGTCATCCAGCTGGCTCGAAAACATGCTTCAGAAAAGGACAACTTTCGGAGGGGCAGGCCAAGCACTGCAGCGCGATCTCGCGCACCGGCGCCTCAACGCCGCTTCTTCAAATCGGATGTTTCCCCGAGCTTTCAATCCCGCAGGCAAGTGCATTCGGAACCGGGCGCCGGGGCAAGCAAGTGGCCACCCTTCTCCCGCCTGTCCACGCGGACCGCCGTCGTCGGCCTCACTGCTGTCGGCCTGTCACCGTGGCGGTTGCCGATCATCTTCTCGCCCGGAAGGCCGAGCGCGACAATCTTCCCGCTGAGAACTTCCTGAACGTGACTGGCGTCTGTCTCCACTATATGGAGCGCGGTACAAGAGCGCCTGTGGTCCTGCTGCATGGCAACGGCAGCATGATCTGGGACTTGGCGACAAGCGGCATCATCGAGCTTGCGGCCCGGAAGCATCGGGTGATCGTTCTCGACCGGCCGGGCTACGGGCACAGCGAGCGCCCGCGGAACAGGATCCGGACAGCCGAGGCGCAGGCCGACCTGATCCATGACGCGCCTGCGCAACTCGGCATCGAGCGTGCGACGGTTCTCGGCCATTCCTGGAGGTTGCCTGGCCGCGTTGCCCTTGCCCTCAAATATCCCGATCTGGTTGGAGGGCTCGTGCTGGCGTCAGGCTGCTACTGGCTCTGCGTGGCGGCTCCGGCGGTGGGCGACGTCATCCGCCATACGATCTCGCGGTCCCGAGCCGACTGACAAGGCCACTCCTGATGCGGAAGATCTTCGGGCCCCGGCCGGTGCCGACGAAGTTCGCGGGGTTTCCGGAGGCCATGGCCATCCGTCCCTCACAACTCTGGGCAAGCACCGCGGAGTCGGCCCTGATGGTTCCGGATGCTCTTGCGGCCCAGGACACCTGCGCCCTGCTCAAGATGCCGGTCGCCATCGTGGCAGGCGCTGAGGACCGTCCTGTCGATGCGGAAGATCAGTCAGTCCGGCTGCACGAGGATACCCCGCACAGCAGCGTTCATTGTGTCCCCGGCGCGGGCCACATGATCCATCAGACAAAAGCCGCAGCAGTCATGTCCGTGATCGGGAAGGTGACTTCGCCGGTCGGTCAAGCCGCCCGGGCAAAGGCTCTCTGTGCAGGGAGGAAGGACGACCTACTTCTGCCGTGCCTTGCGATCGGCATAGCGCCGGTCATCGACCCGGGGCTTGCCATGGCCTTTCGGAAAGAAAGGCCTCAAGCGCTCTGACTTGCCCCCCGCGGACAGCCAGAAAAGGTTGCTCATGGATCAGAACTCCTTGCGGAGTTCTGATCCATGTCGAGCGCTCAGAAACAATGGGACTGAACAGCTAGCGACGCCTGTGGCGTGCTTGTGCTTTGCGACGCAGGACGCCGAGGCTAGAGCAGCGCGTCAGGGCATCGGCACGCGCGGGCCACCGTGGCCGGGGCGGTCCATCTGCGCCCAGTCGGGCACCCAGCCCATCCACTCGATCGTCCCGATCGCCACCACAACCGCCACAATGGCCGCGACCATTGCCGCCTGGCGCGCCGAAGGCGGATTGCGGACCCATCGCGCGGCCCGCATCAGCCAGATCATGTTGTTCATCCTGCTCGACCTCTGTTAGACAAGCCCCGCCTGACGCCAAAGGACCGCCTGTGCCCCGCCACGCCGAAACCAGAGTGCTGCCCCATACCGCGCAGCAGATGTATGACCTCGTCGCGGATGTTGAAAGCTATCCGAAGTTCCTGCCGTGGAACACCGCGGCCCGCATCCGCTCGCGTCAGCAGCAGCCCGACGGCTCCGAGGTGATCGAGGCCGATCTGGTCATCAGCTTCAAGGTCTTCCGCGAACGCTTCGGCAGCCGGGTCACGCTGTTTCCGGCCGAAAAGCGCATCGACACCCGCTACCTGGACGGCCCCTTCACCCATCTGCACAGCGAATGGACGTTCGCCGACCGCCCCCAGGGCGGCTGCGAGGTCGGGTTCTTCGTGGATTTCGAGTTCCGCAGCGCCCTTCTCGGAAAGGTGATCGGCGTCGTCTTCGGCGAAGCGATGCACCGCATCGTCCGCGCCTTCGAGGAGCGGGCGAAGAAGCTTTACGGCGCAGGCCGGGCGGCGGATTCCCACAGGGCGTAGTCGTCTGCCAGCACCTCGCGCAGCCGGGAAGCGGTGGTTTCGGACAGGGTCATGTCCGCGGTGGGCGAGACATTGACGCGGTTCAGCCTCAGTTCGGTCTTCAGCACCTCCTCGAAGTGGCGGAGGACCTCGTCCATCCGTTCATACTGGAACAGGATGTCCGGCCCGCGCTTGCCCGGGGCAGGGGACAGGAAGCCCGACTGCCGCCCCAGCGCCGCGTAAGGCGGGCGCTCGTCTGAAAGGTAGTCCTGGATGAAGCCCTCGAAGCTGATGCCGATGGTGCTGTTCGGCTGGCCCAGCGTCTGCGGCCGCTGGCGATAGCGATACCAGCTTCCCAGCCACGAGATCGGCTCGCGCACCACCGCCGCGACCCGGAAGCGGGAGCCGGGAATGTTCCGCAGCAGGGGCTCGATCCGCAGGTTGTACTGGCTCATCGTCAGGTGCTTGATCTCTGGGCGGGACCGCAGGACGATCTCGGCCTTCGGCGCAAGCGCGGCCTCAAGCGCGGTGGTCCCGGTCTTGGGGATCGACAGCAGCACGAGGCGGGGGGCGACGAAACCCAGCATGGAACGGACCTTTCCTGTTGGGCGCGGTATTCCCGCCGGGGGGCGGCTTGGCAAGCCCGCGCCGCCGTGGCACCTGTTGGACGCAACGCAAGGGAACGCAGCATGACGCCACGCCAGCAGGTCTTCGCCGCCATCGACGCCGCCAATGCCGCCGATCCGCGGCTGGAAGACGGCCAGCCGGTCGAGCTGCTCTACGGCCAGCGGATGACGGCCGAGCAGGAGCGGCTTCATCCCGACGCCACCGACGCCCTGGCCATCGCCTGCCGCGGCCAGCATATCGAGCGCTGGCTGCTGCCGCGCCAGGATTTCCCCGAAGGGCGCGAGGGCTACCTGACCTGGCGCCGTGAACAGGGCCGCCGCCATGCCGAGCGCGTCATGGGCCTGATGCGCGATGCGGGCTATCCCGAGGATCAGGTGGACCACGCCGGCCGGATGCTGCGGAAGGAAGGCATCAAGCGCGACCCGGCCGTGCAGGCGCTGGAGGACGTGGCCTGCTTTACCTTCATCCGCCACTATCTCGGCGATTTCGCCACCACGCAGGAACCCGACGCGCTGCTGGTGATCGTCCAGAAGACCGCCCGCAAGATGTCGCCCGAGGCCCGCCTCCGCGCGCTGGCCGAGTTCCCGATGCCCGCGCAATTCGCCGCCGCCTTCGAGCTTGAGGACGCAAGATGATCGACCTCGCGCCCCCCTGCGAAGGCTGCCGCTGCGCGACCGGCGCCGGTCCGGTCCAGCCCGCCGGCACCCCCTTTGCCGCTATCGTCGCCCATGGCCAACCCGGCGATCCCGGCGCGCTGCAGCCCGAACTGGAGGCTTTGGCCGAAAAGGTGCAGGCGCTGATGCCGGGCTGGACGGTGCGGGGCGCCACGCTTGCCTGCCGCCGCAGCCTTTCGGCGCTTGCGGGCGTGCAGTTGATCTTCCCGCAGTTCATGGCCGACGGCTGGTTCGTCCGCAGCGAGACGCCGCGCCGACTGGCAGAGGCCGGGGTCGAGGGGGCGCAGCTGATCGCGCCACTCGGGCTCGACCCCGAAATGCCGGTCATCGGCGCGAAGGCCGCCCGCGATGCGGCGCAGGCGGCGAGGATCGACCCGGCAGGTGCCACGCTGGTCGTGGTGGGCCATGGGTCCAAGGGGTCACGCGCCTCTGCCAACAGCACCCGCGCCTTTGCAGAGGCGCTGCCGGGTGGCGCGGGCTTCGCCCATGTCACCACCGCCTTCATCGAGGAGGCGCCCTTCCTCTCCGATGTCGTGCCCCAAGGCCCCGCCGTCTGCCTGCCCTTCTTCGCCACCAACGGCGGCCATACGATCGAGGACATCCCACAGGGCTGGCATGGGCACGGCCCCATAACGCCTCCAATCGGCACGATCGGCGACATCCCCCGCCTGATCGCCGCCGCCCTGCAGAAGGCCGCCACCACAGCCGAGGTTGCGGGCGGCTGACGTTCTCTTTTGCCGCTGCCTTGCGGGGGCTGTCTGTCCCCGCGAGGCCTTCGGCCTCCTCCGGTATCATGTGAGACCGTCTGCAACTTTCTCGGAGGGCTGACAAATGTCCGTGGCCTTCCAACCGATCGGCCAGAAGGCGGGCCAGGAAGCAGCCCTCGTGGCTGCCTTGGCGTCGGATGGGTCCGAGAGGCCGCTTCTGCTGAGGAGGGCCACGATAAGGGCGAAGACGGGGACAAACCCCATCCCTTTCGCATCAGAACCCGCGCCTCTCCAGCATCCGCGCAAGCGTCCGGTCAACGATGGTGTAGATCGTCAGCGACATCGCCACGACGACGATCAAGGCCGCGAACATCAGGTCGATCTTCATTCGCCCGTTTGCCTGGATCATCAGCGCGCCCAAGCCTCGCGCGCCGCCGACCCATTCGCCGATGACCGCGCCGACCGGCGCATAGATGGCGCCCAGCCGCAGCCCGGATGCCAGCCGGGGCAGCGCCGCCGGGAAACGCAGGTGGCGCAACTCGGCCCAGCGGCCTGCGCCCATCGTCCGCACGACGTCCATCTGCGCCGCGGGCGGCGACATCAGCCCGTCATAAAGCGCCTGCGTCACGGGCACGAAGACGATCAGCACCACCATCGCCACCTTGGGCGCCATGCCGAAGCCCAGCCATAGCGTCAGGATCGGGGCCAGCGCGAAGACCGGGATCGTCTGGCTGACCACCAGCGCGGGCGACAGCGCGCGCCCGAGGCGCGGGAAGGCCACCATCGCCGCCGCCGTGGCGATGCCGAGCGTCGCGCCCAACGCCAGACCCAGCACCGTCTCCCACGCCGTCAGCATCGCCGCGGGGGCAAGCTCGGCGCGCGATTCCCACAGGGCGGTTCCGACCGAAAGTGGTCCGGGCAGAAGGTATGGGGGCAGGGCGGTGACGCGCACGAAGCCCTCCCACAGCAGCAGGGCGGCGGCAATGGCAAGCAGCGCCCTCATGCGAGCAGCCTGTCCGTCAGGGTGGCCTGCGCGGCCAGCACCTCGGGCGCGTCGTGGCGGCGCGGCACGGGGCCGGGCGGGGCAGGGTGGTCGTGCAGGCCCCCGGGTGTCATGACCACGATGCGGTCGCCCAAGCGCGCGGCCTCGGGGGGGTCATGCGTGACCATCAGCACGGTCCTGTCCCGCAGCAGCGCCGCCGCCATGTCGCCGGTTTCAAGCCGCAGGCGCGCATCCAGCGCCGAGAAGGGCTCGTCCAGCAGCACCAGCGGCCGGTCCTCGGCCAGTGTGCGGGCCAGCGCTACCCGCTGCCGCTGGCCGCCTGAAAGCTGCGCGGGCAGGCGGTCCTCCAACCCTTCCAGCCCAACGGCCTCGATCAGCGTGGCGACGCGGGCGGGATCGCCGCGCTGCCGCCGCAGGCGCGAGCCGAGGCCCACGTTCTGCGCGACCGTCAGCCAGGAAAACAACCCCGCGTCCTGCCCCATCAGCGCGCAGGGGACGGTTGAGACCTCGCCCCTGAATTCGACCCCTGTCGGCAGCCCGGCCAGCAGCCGCAGCAGCGTGGACTTGCCGACGCCCGAGGCCCCCAGCAGGCAGGTCAGCCGCCCTGGTTCCAGCGCCAGCGCCAGCGGCCCGAACAGCCCCGGCACCTCGCCCGAGACCCGCGGGGTGGCCGGGGTCATGCCCGACCCAACCCCCAGAACGCCGCTTCGAGCCGCGTTGCCGTGGCGAAGTGATCCGCCAGCCCGCCCCAGCGCGGCAGCGTCTCGGGCGCATCACCCAGACGTGCGGCCACGGCACCGTCGATCAGTGCTCCGACCTCGCGGCAGGTACGCTGATAATCCTCGGCCGCATAGGTCTCGATCCAGTCGCGGTAGGGGGTGTTCGCGCCTTCCCGGGCAAGCCGCGCGCCAATCTCGCCATAGCCCAGCACGCAGGGCGCGAGCGCCGCCAGCAGGTCGAGGAAATCGCCGCTGTAGCCCGCTTCCAGCACATAGCGCGTATAGGCGAGATTTTCGGGCGCCTCGGGCGTGCGCTCAAGCTGGTCCGCCGTAATGCCAGCCTCGGCGCAGAGACGGATGTGCAGCGGCATCTCGTGGTTGACCAGCGCATCCACCGTGGCGATGCAGGCGCGCATCTCGGCCAGCGTCCCCGCCTTGACCGCGCCCAAGGCCCAGGCGCGGCTGAAGTGGATCAGGAAGCGGTAGTCCTGCACCAGATAGCGCAGGAACGCGTCGCGCGGCAGCGTCCCGTCGCCCAAGCCCTGCACGAAGGGATGGCGCACATAGTCGTCCCACGCATCAGCCGATGTGCGCCATGCGGCGAAGCTGCGGCCATAATACGTCATTCCGCCGTCCCCGGATCGAGCGCGAGCCGCTCGACCGGCCAGACCTCGTCGATCAGCCCGGCGTCCAGCAGGAACTGCTCGAAGCGGCGATAGCGGCCGTGGTCCAGCGCGGCAGGCGACAGCGAGAAGCGGCCAAAGGTGTCCTCCCACGCCTGGGTGTTCAGCTCGTCCGACAGGTCGGGGGCGTGGTCCGCGAAGATCTCGCGCGCCTCCTCAGGGTGGTTCAGCATGAACTGCGTGCCGCGTTCCAAGGCGGACAGGAAGCGGTTCACCCGGTCAAGGTCCATGCGCTCGGGATTGGCCAGAAAGATCAGTTCGTCATAGGCAGGCAGGCCCTCTTCCTCAAGGAACAGGCAGCGGCCCTCGCCGCCCGCCAGCCGCATCTGCGTCACCTCGAAATTGCGGTAGCTGCCGATGGTGGCGTCCACCTGCCCCGACAGAAGCGCCGAGGTCAGGGCCCAGTTGACGTTGACCATCTCGACATCGTCCAGCGTCATGCCTTCGGTCGCCAACAGGGCCGAGACCAGCGCCTGCTCGACCCCGGCGACCGAATAGCCGATCTTGCGGCCCTTGAGATCGGTCACTTCCTGAACCGGCCCGTCCGCGCGCACCATCAGGCAGTTCAGCGGCATCCCGATCAGGGTGCCGACGCGGCGCAAGGGCAGTCCCTCATGCACCTGAAGGTGCAGTTGCGGCTGGTAGCTGATCCCCAGATCGGCGCGGCCCGCCGCCACCAGCTTGGGCGGGTCGGCAGGATCGGCGGGAGAAACGATCTCGACCTCAAGCCCGGCATCGGTGAAGAAGCCGCGTTCCTGCGCGATCACGATGGGGGCGTGGTCGGGATTCACGAACCAGTCGAGCATCAGCGTCAGCCTGTCCTGCGCCAGCGCAGGCGTGGCCAGCACCATCAGCGCGGCTGTCAGAAGGTGCTTCATCAGCGGTCTCCGGTGGCGATCAGGACGATGTCGGGATGCGAGGCCGCAAGGATGCGGGCCGCCCGCCATGCCCGCAGGCCCGACCGGCAGGCGATGACGGCGCGCGTTCCTTCCGGCGGCTGCGGCGGGGCGGCGGGGTCGGCGCGCAGGGCGGCGGGATGGACGGGCGTCGGGGCCTCGTCCTCTCCGCGCAGTTCCAGCACGAAGTCGCCCTCGCGGATGTCGCTGGTGTCGATGAAGCGGAAGCCGCCCTCGGGCTCGGGCGCACCGTCGAAGCGGAAGCCGCCCCAGCGCAGGCCCGTCCCCAGCGTGACCAGTTGGCCCAGGGGCGAGTGCTCCAGCCCCAGCAGCACCGCTAGCGCCATCTGCGCCTGCGTGGTGCCCAGCATCCCGACAATGGGGCCAAGCACACCGGCGGTCGCGCAGGTCGCCGCCCGCTCGGGCAGGTCGGGGAACACCGCACGCAGGCTCGGCGTCCCGCCGCAGAAGCCGCCGCAATAGCCCGTCAGCCCCAGCGCCGATGCCGAGATCAGCGGCACCCCCGCCGCCATGCAGGCGTCCGAGAGGATGTAGCTCATCGCAAAGCTGTCGCCGCAGTCCAGCACAACATCCATGCCGGCGACCAGCGCCGCGGCGTTCGCAGGCCTCAGCATCTGCAGCACAGGCGTCACGGACACGCCGGGATCGAGCGCCGCGACGAAGGCCCGCGCCGAGTCGGCCTTGTTCCACCCGACCCGTCCGGCATGGATCGGCTGGCGGTGCAGGTTGGTCGTCTCGACCACGTCGGGATCGACGATGGTCAGCGCCCCCACGCCCGCACCCGCCAGATACATGATCGCCGGCGATCCGAGCCCGCCCGCGCCGACAACGAGAAGCCGCGCGCCCCGCAGCCGCGCCTGTCCCGCCTCCCCCACCTCGGGCAGGATCATCTGGCGCAGATGCCGTTCTTCTTCGAGAAGTATCCCACGGGGGTTCCGAGCGCCCGGAGAACAGTCCGGTGGACTGTTCTCAGCGAGGAAGGGGCCGTCAGGCCCGAGGGGGTGTGTGAAACCCCCGTCTTGGGGCGCGCCCGCGCTCATGCCACCGCCCTCAGCCATTCCCGCATCCGCATGTCGGGATCAGGATTCAGCGTGATGTCCGTCACCGCCGAGACGACATCCGCCCCGGCATCCAGCGCCGCCCGGCCCCGTTCGGGGGTCAAGCCGCCAATGGCGACCAGCGGCACGTCGCCCACCCGTCGCTTCCATTCCGCCACGCGGTCCAGCCCCTGCGGCGCCCATGGCATCTTCTTCAGGATCGTGGGCCAGACCGGGCCGAGCGCGACATAATCGGGCCGCAGCGACAGGGCGCGATCAAGCTCGGCATCGTCATGGGTGGACAGGCCCAGCCGCAGCCCGGCGGCGCGGATCGCGGGCAGGTCGGCTTCGTCCAGATCCTCCTGCCCCAGATGCAGCCAGTCGCAGCCAAGCTCGATGGCCAACCGCCAGTGATCGTTGACGACAAGGATCGCCCCCGCCGTGCGGGCATGGTCGCGCGCCGACGCGATCTCGGCCCGCAGCGCATCCTCGGGGGCATCCTTGATGCGAAGCTGGACCATGCGCGTGCCCACCGCCAGCGCCCGCGCAATCCACTCGGCGGAATCGAAGATCGGATAGAAGGGCGGCAACCCTTGCATCACTGCAGGAACGCCTTGCCGATCAGGGGCGTCGAGGGCGTCGCCATCTCGCGCTCGTCAATCGGGTCGGCAAGGAAGGCCGCGCGGCCGGCATCGAGCGCCTGCGCCATCGCGTGGGCCATCGTCACCGGGTCGCCCGCCTTGGCGACGGCGGTGTTCAGCAGCACCGCGTCGAAGCCCATCTCCATGGCCGCCGCCGCGTGGCTCGGCCGCCCGATGCCGGCGTCGATCACCAGCGGCACGTCCGGGAAGGCCGCCCGCAGCGCCCGCAGGCCCAGCGGGTTGTTCAGCCCCAGCCCCGAGCCGATGGGCGCCCCCCAGGGCATCAGCACCTCGCATCCGGCGCGCAGAAGCCGGTCGCAGACCGACAGGTCCTCGGTGCAATAAGGGAAGACCCTGAAGCCCTGCGAGGACAGTTCCCGCGCGGCCTCGACCAGTGCGAAGACATCGGGGGCCAGCAGGTCGTCATGGCCGATGACCTCGAGCTTGATCCAGTTCGTCCGCAACAGTTCGCGCGCCATCTGGGCGGTGGTCACAGCTTCCTTCACCGTGTGGCAGCCCGCGGTGTTCGGCAGAAGCGCGACATCCAGTTTCTCGATCAGGCGCAGGAAGTCCTGCCCCCCGCCCGATTCCCGGCGCAGCGAGACGGTGGCGACGCCTGCGCCAGAGGCGCTGAAGGCCGCGGCCAGGATCGCCGGGCTGGGATACTGCGCGGTGCCCAGCATCAGCGGCGAGGATATGGACTTGCCGTAGAAGACCGGCATCTCAGCCTCCCTGCATCGGCGACAGGATCTCAAGCGTGTCGCCGGGCGACAGTTCCGTCCCCGGTCGTGCGTCCGCCGGGACGAACTGCCCGTTCAGCGCCGTCGCGACCCTTGCATCGCCCAGGTCCAGCACGGCCAGCGCCTCGGCGACGGTGGCCGCCTCGATCTCTTTCGTTTCACCGTTGATCGTCAGTTTCATGCCAGAACTCCGGTTTCTCGCCCGTCTCGATATGGTCGGCAAGCTGCCGGGCGACCGAGGGCGCAAGCAGATAGCCGTGGCGGTAAAGGCCATTGGCGTAAAGGCGGCCATCGGCACGGCCGATGCGGGGAAGGTTGTCGGGGAACGCCGGGCGCGCATCGGCGCCCAGTTCGAGGATCTCGGCCTCGCCGAAGGCCGGGTTCAGCGCATAAGCCGCGCTGAGCAGTTCCAGCACCGAGCGCGCGGTCACGACGCCGCGCCGGTCGCTTTCGATCATCGTTGCCCCCAGCATGAAGACTCCGTCGCCGCGGGGAACAAGATAGATGGGAACGCGCGGATGCAAAAGCCGGACGGGCCGCGACAGTTTCACCTCGGGGCAGCGCAGCACCAGCATCTCGCCCCGGACCCCGCGCAGGTCCGGCAGGATGTCGCGGGCGGAAAGGCCGCGGCAGTCGATGACCTCGCCCGCGTCCCCGGGCAGTTCCGCCGCGACGGCAATGCCCCGCGCCATCAGGCCGGACTGCAGCGCGGCCATGGCGGCGCGCGGGTCCAGATGCGCCTCGGCCGCAAAGAACAGGGCGCGGTCGAAGCGGTCGCCCAGATCGGGTTCCAGTCCGGCGATGCGGTCGGCGCCCAGAACCTCGAAGCCCTCGGTGCGGCGGGCGAAGCGGTCCAGCTCCGCCCGGTCGCGCCCCAGCGCCACCACAAGCGTGCCGTTTCGGGTAACGCCGCCCGTGTGGCTCTCCCACCAGTCGATAACGGCCCGGCCATGGCGCAGGACCGGCTCCTCGGCGCTTTCGAATTCGCAGAAGGGCGCGAGCATCCCGCCCGCCCACCAGGAACAGCCGTGCCCGCCGGGTCCGAGCGCCGGGTCCACCAGCGCAACGGCATGACCGCGAGAGGCGAGTTCCGTCGCGACCGCCAGCCCCATGACCCCGGCGCCAAGGATGGTGAAGCGCCCGGTCACGCCGTCCACCATTCGTGGAAGTGATGCACCGGACCATGGCCGCTGCCCACCCGCAGGCTGTCCGCGGCGGCAATTGCACCCTGCAACCACTGATGAGCGCGTTCCACGGCCTCGGGGACCGGCCGGCCAAGCGCCAGCCCCGCCGCGATGGCCGAGGACAGCGAGCAGCCGGTGCCGTGGCTGTTCTTCGTGCGGATGCGCGGCGCGGTGAAGGTGCGGGTCTCGGGGCCGACCAGCAGGTCGGTGCAGGTCTCGCCCTCGGCATGACCGCCCTTCATCAGCACCCATTTGCTGCCCAGCGCAGCCAGCGTACGTCCCTGCGCCTCGGCCTCGGTCGTGTCCCCGGCCACGGTGCGGCCCAGCAGCCGCGCGGCTTCCGGCAGGTTTGGGGTCAGGACCGTGGCGCGCGGCATCAGCAACTCGCGCAACGCGGCAATGGCGTCATCCTCGATCAGCCGGTCGCCCGATTTGGCGATCATCACCGGATCGAGGACCAGCGGCAGCCTGCGTCCTTCCAGCGCCTCGGCCACGGCCCTTGTGGCGGCTGCGGTCCCCAGCATCCCGATTTTCACCGCGCCGATGTTCAGGTCGTCAAAGACGGCCTCGATCTGGGCGCGGATCATCTGCGGAGAAACGCCTTCCACGCGGGTCACGGCACGGGTGTTCTGCGCGGTGATCGCAGTCAGGACGCTGGCGCCATAGACGCCCAGCGCCGAGAATGTCTTGAGATCGGCCTGGATGCCGGCCCCGCCGCCGCTGTCGGACCCCGCGATGGTCAGCGCGATCGCCATGTCTTCCCCCAACGATGGCCGGCAAAGGGGGACATGGCAGCCGCAGTTGCGCGGCATGGCCCGTTCCCTTCGCCGGCATGACCCGGATCAGGTTCGATGGGTGCTGTGCCTTGCACATCTCAGCCCCGCGCGGGGCGCCCCAACGAGCGTCGGCGTCAAGCATAGCGGCGCCTGCGCGGAACGCAAGCCAGCCGCGTCGGCGCCGGATTTCACGACTCGCAGCCCATCCTCGCGCAACGCTCCCGGGGGGTCTTTCCACCCTGATCCGACTTTGCCCCCGGTTTTGGACAGTTTCAGATATCCTCGGAAGAATCGCCGGAACAGCGACGGAGGCAGACAGCCCCCAAGCTGCCGTGCCGACCCGATGCGCCGCCTACAGCCCCAGCGCGCCGTAGCTGGTGGCGATGCGACGGATCGCCACGATGTAGGCAGCGGTCCGCAGGTCGGGGACGCGCGAGTCCTCGGCCTGCACGGTCGCCATCTGCTGGAAGGCGGTGCGCATGGTGTCGTCCAGCCCCGAGCGCACCAGTTCCAGTTCGTCCGCACCGCGCAGGTATTTCTGCTTGAAGCCCTCGGACAGCGTCCAGCCCAGCCCCGTGTGGGCGGAGAGGCGTTCCAGTTCCTCGACCAGCAGGGCGTGGCGGGCTTCCTCCTGCCGCCGTTCCAGCCGGCCGAAGCTGATCTGCTGCAGGTTTTTCACCCATTCGAAATAGCTGACGGTGACGCCGCCCGCGTTGGCGTAAAGGTCGGGCAGGATGACGGTGCCGCGCTGGCGCAGGATCTCGTCGCCCTCGGCGGTGATGGGACCGTTTGCGGCCTCGACCACCAGCCGCGCATGGATGCGGTCGGCGTTTCCGGCGTGGATCACCCCTTCCATCGCCGCAGGGATCAGGATGTCGCAGTCCAGTTCCAGCGCTTTGACCGAATCCGCTTCGAAGCTTGCGCCGGGGAAGTCCTTGACCCCGCCGGTCGCGTGCATGTGCGATTGCAGGTCGGCGATGTTCAGGCCGTCCGGGTTCATCACCGCGCCGTCGCGCTCGGCCACGGCGATGATCTTCGCGCCGTCCTCGGTGGACAGGAACTTCGCCGCATGGAAGCCCACGTTGCCCAAGCCCTGCACGACGACGCGCTGCCCTTCCAACGAACCCGACAGCCCCGCGCGTTCCAGCACCTCGGGCGTGCGGAAGACCTCGCGCAGCGCATACTGGACACCACGGCCCGTCGCCTCGACCCGGCCGGCAATGCCGCCCAGCCGCAGCGGTTTGCCGGTGACGCTGGCGCGGGCGTTGATGTCCTCGGGGTGCAGGCGCTTGTAGGCGTCGGCCATCCAGGCCATCTCGCGTTCCCCCGTGCCCATGTCGGGCGCCGGCACGTTCTGGCTGGGAGAGATCAGCCGCCGCCGCGACAACTCATAGGTGAAGCGGCGGGTGATCTGTTCCAACTCGTTCGGCTCCCACGCGCGGGGGTCCACGGTCAGCCCGCCCTTGGAGCCGCCGAAGGGCAGTTCGACCAGCGCGCATTTGTAGCTCATCAGCGCGGCCAGCGCCTCGACCTCGTCCTGGTTGACGCTGAGCGCGTAGCGGATGCCGCCCTTGACGGGTTCGTGGTGTTCGGAATGGACGGAACGGTAGCCGGTGAAGGTGTGGATCTCGCCCCGCAGCCGCACCCCGAAGCGGACGACATAGGTCGAGTTGCAGACGCGGATCTTCTCCTCCAGCCCCGGCGCAAGGTCCATGAGGCTCGCGGCCTGGGTGAACATCCGGTCGACCGAGTCGCGGAACGACGGCTGCGTAAAGGGAGCATTCATGGCGGGCGTCCTTTCAGGGGGCGCCTGCGGGCGCCGTTGTCTGCCGGAAGCTTAGGCGTCCCGCGCGGCTTTCGTCCACGATCGCGTGACGTTCCGCCGATGCGGCTGGTCAGTTCGCCAGATGCGCCTTCATCGGCCGGCCCGCGACATAGGTTTCCACCACCGCCCGGTCGTCGCCCATGACCTGCAGGATGAACAATTCCTGCATCAGCGAGTCCACCTTGTCATGACGCAGCCGCATCGCCTGCGTGGCGCGGGGGTCCAGCACCACGAGGTCGGCGAAGCGCCCCGGCCGGACGCTGCCGACCCGGTCCTCGATCCCCAGCGCGATGGCGTTGCCGCGCGTGGCCCAGTGGAAGGCCGCGAAGGGATGCATCCTCTGGCCGCGCATCTGGGCGATCTTGTAGGCCTCGGCCAGCGTTGCCAGCATCGACCAGCTTGTGCCGCCGCCGATGTCGGTGGCAACCCCGGTGACGACGCCCGCATCCCGCATCCCCCGGTCGTCGAACAGCCCCGATCCGAGGAACAGGTTCGAGGTCGGGCAATGGATCGCCCTTGTGCCGGTCTCCGCCATCCGTGCGATTTCGCGGTCGTTCATGTGGATTGCGTGGCCCATCAGGCTGCGCGGACCCAGAAGGCCGAAGCGGTCGTAGATGTCGAGGTAATCCTGCGCCTTGGGGTAAAGCTGCATGGTCAGCTCGATCTCGGCGCGGTTCTCGTTCAGGTGGGTCTGAATCGCGAGGTCGGGGTTCTCGGCAGCGAGAGTCCCGGCGGCGCGCAACTGCTCGGGCGTCGAGGTGATCGCGAAGCGCGGCGTGATCACATATTCCAGCCGCCCGCGCCCGTGCCAACAGTCGATCAGCGCGCGGCTGTCGTCATAGGAGGCCTGCGCGGTGTCCAGCACCGCTTCGGGCGCGTTGCGGTCCATCATGACCTTGCCCGCCAGCATCGCCATGCCCCGTTTTTCAGCGGCCGCAAACAGCGCCTCGGCGCTTTCGCGGTGGACGGAACAGAAGGCGCTGGCCGCGGTGGTGCCGTTCAGGATCAACTGATCGAGGAAGGCTTCGGCCATGCGGGCGGCATGGATGGGGTCGCGGTATTGCGCCTCGATGGGGAAGGTGTGGTCGTTCAGCCAGTCCAGAAGCTGCGCGGCCCAAGCGGCCACGACCTGCACCTGCGGGAAATGGATGTGCGGATCGACGAAGCCCGCCATGATGATGTAGGGGCGATGGTCGATTTCCTGCGCCTCGGGGTCCTTGGTGTCGGCGTAGTCGCCCACCGAAAGGATGCAGCCGTTCTCGATCAGGATTGCGCCGTTATCCCAAAAGTGGTGACTGTTCTCGGTCTCGGCGGGATCGGCATGGAAGCTCAGCACGCGGCCGCGCAGAAGGGTCTTGGTCATCGGGGGCTTTCGTTTCAGGCGGTTGCGTGGGCCGGGTGGCGCGCCAGCAGGGTAGCCATGATCTCGGCCGCCGTGAAGGCGGAGATGACTTCGGGGCGCTTGTCACGGACAAGGCCGCCGATGGGGCAGGTCAACGGCGCGGGGTCGATACCGCGCGCCTTGGCAAAGCGCGAGAAGGTCGCGCGCTTGGTCGCGCTGCCGATCATGCCGACATAAGCAGCATCGCCCCGCGCCAGCGCCTCGGCCGCGATCAGGAAATCCAGCGCGTGGTCATGGGTCAGGATCACATAGGCCGAACGCGCGGGCGCGCGGCGCACCTCGGCCTCGGGCAGGGGGGTCAGTTCCCCCGGCACTTCCGCCAGCGCCAATTCGGCCGGGCGCTGGTCGATCAGGCGCAGCTTTACCGGAAGCGGCAGCATGGCGCGGGCAAGTGCGCGCCCCACATGGCCCGCGCCGAAGATCAGCACCGAGGGCTTTGGCGGCGCTGGGCTGGCTGGTTCGCGGTCCAGCGTCAGTTCCACCCGCCCTCCGCAGCACTGGCCGATCTCGGGGCCGAGCGGGACGTCCATCACCGCGCGATCCTCGCCGCGGGCCAGCATCTGCCGCGCCCGGTCGATGGCGAGGTATTCCAACTGTCCGCCGCCGATGGTGCCGGTGACGGCCTCTGCGCCCACCATCATCTCGGCCCCTTCCTCGCGGGGGGTCGAGCCTCGGGCGCGCGTGATGCGGACGCGGATCATGCCCCGCTCAGGGCCAGCGGCCCGCCCTGCAGCCGTTCGACGGCCATCAGCACCCGTTCCGGCGTGGCGGGGGCGTCCAGCCTCGGGCATTCGCGGTAATCCGCGACCGAGGCGACGGCATGGCCGATCGCCTCGAAGACCGAGATGCCCAGCATGAAGGGCGGCTCACCCACGGCCTTGGACCGCTTGATCGTGCGTTCCTTGTTTTCCGACCACTCGGCCAGCTTGACGTTGAAAACCTTGGGCCGGTCGGATGCCAGCGGGATCTTGTAGGTGGACGGCGCGTGGGTCCGCAGCCGCCCCTGATCGTCCCACCACAGCTCCTCGCTGGTCAGCCAGCCGGTGCCCTGCACGAAGGCGCCTTCCACCTGCCCGCGGTCGATGGCGGGGTTGATCGACCGGCCCACGTCATGCAGCACGTCCGTCCGCTCGATCACGTATTCGCCGGTCAGCGTGTCCACCGAAACCTCGGAACAGGCCGCGCCATAGGCGAAGTAGTAGAACGGCCGCCCGCGCCCTTCGGCCCGGTTCCAGTGGATCTTAGGCGTGGCATAGAAGCCCGCCGCCCAAAGCTGGACACGGGCCAGATAGGCCATCTCGATCACCTTGCTGAAGGGGATCGTCTCGTCCCGCACCACGACATGGTCGGGGACGAAGCGGATTTCTTCCGGCGTGGCGTCCTTGGCGATGCAGAGGAAATCGACCAGCCGCGCCTTGATCTGGTTGGCGGCATCCAGCGCCGCCATGCCGTTGAGATCGGTCCCCGAGGACGCCGCCGTAGCCGAGGTGTTCGGCACCTTCTCGGTCGTGGTCTTCGTGACCTTGATGCGGTCGAGGCCCACGGAAAACGCCTCGGCCACAATCTGGGCAATCTTGGTGTGCAACCCTTGGCCCATCTCGCAGCCGCCGTGGTTCAACTGGATCGAGCCGTCGGTGTAGATGTGGATCAGCGCCCCCGCCTGGTTGAAATGCGTGGCGGTGAAGCTGATGCCGAACTTGACCGGGGTCAGCGCGATGCCCTTGCGGATCGGCCCGCCCGCCGCCTGCATTCGGGCGTTCCAGTCCAGCACCGCCTGACGGCGGCGGGCATAGTCGCAGGACTCCTCAAGCTCCGTGAACAGGCGCGGCAGGACCATGTCCTCGACCGGCTGATGATAGGGGGTCAACTGGCCGTTCCGGTAAAGGTTCGCCTTGCGGACGGCCAGCGTGTCCTGGCTTGTGGCATAGGCGATTTCCTCGATGATCCGTTCCGCCACGATCACGCCCTGTGGGCCGCCGAAGCCGCGGAAGGCGGTGTTCGACACCGTGTTCGTCCGCAGGGGATGCGAGCGGACCTCGACCTCGGGGTAGAAATAGGCGTTGTCGGCATGGAACAGCGCCCGGTCGGTGACGGCCATGCTGAGGTCGGCCGAAAAGCCGCAGCGGGCATACCAGTCGCCCTTGACGGCGAGGATGTGCCCCGCGTCGTCGAAGCCGACGCTGTAGTCCACCACGAAGTCATGCCGCTTGCCGGTGGCGATCATGTCGTCGTCCCGGTCAGGGCGCAGCTTGACGGCGCGATGCCATTTCTTCGCGGCGATGGCGGCCACGCAGCAGAACAGGTTCATCTGCGTTTCCTTGCCGCCGAACCCGCCGCCCATCCGGCGCACGTTCACGACGACCGCATTCGCGGGCACGCCCAGCGCATGGGCGACCATGTGCTGCACCTCGGTCGGATGCTGGGTCGAGGTGAAGATCACCACCTCATCATCTTCGCCCGGGATCGCCAGCGCGATCTGACCCTCAAGGTAGAAGTGGTCCTGCCCACCGATGGTGAAGCGCCCGTCGATCCGGCGCGGCGCTTTCGGCAGCGCCGCCTGAGGGTCGCCCCGGCGCAGGGTCATGCCGGGGACAACTAGCTCTCCGCCCGCATCCAGCGCGGCGACGGGGTCCAGCACATGGGGCAGGGGCTCATAGTCGATCTTCGCCAGCCGGGCCGCGCGGCGGGCATGTTCGCGTGTCTCGGCGATCACGGCAAAGACCGGCTGGCCGTGGAACATGACCTTGCCATCCGCAAGGATCGGGTCGTCGTTCCTGCCGATGGGGCTGACGTCGTTCTGGCCGGGGATGTCGGCGGCGGTCAGCACGTCGATGACGCCCGGCGCGGCGCGCACCGCGTCGAGGTCCATCGACCGGATGCGCCCATGCGTGACGGTGGACAGGCCGAGATAGGCGTGCAGCGCCCCCTGCGGCAGCACCAGGTCGTCGGTGTAATCCGCCCGGCCGGTGACGTGCTTTTCCGCCGATTCATGCCGCGTCTCGGGCGTGACGGGCGGGGACAGCGTCTCGTGCTTCATGGCTTATTCCCCCACGGCGCGGTTCAGGCGAACCGGGACATCTTGCCCCGAGTTCTCCAGCCAGAACCGGCGGAAGAAGTTGGCGGCGACCGCGTGGCGATAGTCGGCGGTTGCCCGGAAGTCGGTGAGCGGGGTGAAGTCGCCCTTCACGGCACGGGCCGCGGCCTCGAAGCTGGCGGCGGTGAAGGGCTGGCCTTCCAGCGCGGCCTCGGCCTTGGCCGCGCGCGCAGGGATGCCGGCCAGGCCGCCGAAGGCGACGCGGGCGCGGGTGATGGTGCCGTTCTCGACCTGGATGCGGAAGCCCGCAGAGATGGCCGAGATGTCGGCGGACTGGCGCTTCGACATCTTGTAGGCGGCGATCATCGCCTTGCCCTTGAGGGGGATGACCACGGTTTCCACGAACTCGCCCGGTCGGCGGTCCTGGCGGCCGTAGTCGAGGAAGAACGCCTCCAGCGGCAACTCGCGCCGCGCGTCGCCAAGCCGAAGGACGATCCGCGCGCCCAGCGCGATCAGCAGCGGCGGCGTTTCCCCGATGGGCGAGCCGTTGGCGATGTTGCCGCCAATGGTGCCCGCGTTCCTGATCTGCCAGCCGCCGATGCGGAGGACATAGTCCTCGACCTCGGGGAAATGGTCGTCGATCACGGGGGCGAACTCGGAATAGGTCACGCCCGCGCCGATGCGGATCTCCTCCGCGTCGACCTCGATCCCTTTCATCAGGTGGCCGATGAACACGGCCGGAGAGATCGGGCGGAACTGCTTCGTCACCCACAGCCCCACGTCGGTCGCTCCCGCGACGATGGTGGCCTGCGGGTGCCGGACCAGCACGCGGGCCAGCTCGTCCGTGTCGGCGGGCAGGATGGCGCGTTCCTCGCCCCGGCCGACCTCGGCGCCCACGGGCATGGCGGACAGCTTCGCCGTGACCTCGGCGCGCTGGGCCACAAGGAAATCCCCCAACTGCCCGCCCGCGCGGCCCGCGGCTAGCGCCGCCTTGACAATCGGCTCATAACCCGTGCAGCGGCACAGGTTTCCCTGCAGCGCGGTCTCGATCTGCACCACGTCCGGGCTCTCATGCGTCATCCACAGCCCGTAAAGCGCCATGACAAAGCCTGGCGTGCAGAAGCCGCACTGGCTGCCGTGATGCTCGACCATCGCGGCCTGGATCGGGTGCAGCCCGCCGCCCTCGCCGCGCAGATGCTCGATGGTGACGACGTGGCAGCGGTGGCAGGCGGCGAGGAAGCGGATGCAGGCGTTCACCGGCTCATAGACCAGCGCGCCACCGTGCAGGCGGCCGACCAGCACCGTGCAGGCGCCGCAGTCGCCCTCGGCGCAGCCCTCCTTGGTGCCGGTCAGGCCCCGGCCAAGACGCAGGAAGTCCAGCAGCGTGTCGCCGGGACCGGCCTCAGTCAGCCGGATTTCGGTGTCGTTGAGTAGGAAGCGGATCATTTGGGTGACGCCCTCGCGTGGGTGGCCCGCAGCATGGCGCAACTTCGCGCTTGCACAAAACGCAGCCGCGCGTGAACAGTTTACGCCGTTTCGAAAGAATACGCCGTGATGTCCTATCTGGAAAGCCTCAGGGTCTTCGTGCGCGTGGTCGAGCTGGGCTCGATCACGGCCGGAGGACGTGACATGAGGCTGTCGCCCGCCGCCGCCTCGACCCGCATCCGCGACCTCGAGGCGAAGTTCGGGGCCCGGCTGCTGAACCGCACGACGCGGACGCTGACGCCGACCGAGATCGGGCAGGTGCTTTACGAGAACGCCCGCCGGGTGCTGGCGGCGCTGGACGAGACCGAGGCAGCGGTGGCGAGCCTGTCGGGCACACCTCAAGGAGCCCTGCGGGTGGCGGCTCCCTTGGGCGCAGGGCGGCGGCTGGTCGCGCCGCTGGTGCCGCGCTTCGTTGCGGAAAACCCCGAGGTGCAGGTGCGCCTGCGCCTGTCCGATCGCACGGTGAACATCGTCGAGGACGGGATCGACCTCGCCTTCTTTCTGGGCCAGCCCGAGGACTCGACCCTGATCCGCCGCAAGATCGCGGACTGCCCGCGTGTGCTGGTGGCCGCGCCCTCCTACCTTGAGCAGCATGGAACTCCGGAGGCACCTGACGACCTCAAGCGCCATAACTGCCTATTGCTGCGCTTTCCACGCTCGCCCGAGTATTTCTGGATGCTGCAGACGCCAGAGGGGCCAAGGAAGCTGGCCGTCGCGGGGGCCTTCGACTCTGACGATGGCGAGGTCTTGCTGAACTGGGCGCTGGGCGGCGCGGGCATTGCCAACCGGCCCCGCTACGAGGTGGCCGATGCGATGGCGGATGGGCGGTTGGTCGAGGTGCTGCCCGGGAGCCCCCCTGTCACGGCTGAGTTCGGCGTGCTGACGCCGCACCGCGAGTTGCAGGACCCCAAGGTGCGGCGGTTCATCGACTTCGCCGCGCGCGAGTTGAAGGGCGCGCTGGGGTAAGCCATTTCAACAGCTTGCAGTGACCGAGAAGGAGAGGACTGGAGCGGGTGAAGTGCTCCACGCTCCATCTGAACGCAAATCAGAACATTGATTTCTAACGGTATTTATTCTTGTCGTGCAGCATCTTGTGCAGCTAGATGTGCAGCAAATTTGATCCCTCACGCATACCGGTGCAGTAGCTGAACTAAACCTCGCCAGAGCGTCAAGAGCTGGGTTCTCTGAATCGAGGAGCGGCCCCGCAGATCTGGAGATCTTCCACGTGTTCAGTCCCGGCATCTGGTGGATCGGGTTGAGGATGAATCTGTCCGGCTCTGAAGTCCAGACCTTGCAGATGTATTCGTAGGGCGTGAGGCCGCTCAGCGTCTTGAGCCTGCGCGCGAAGTTGTAGGCTGCGATGGAGTCCGCGAGATGTGTGCGTAGCTGTTCGACGCGTCGATCCGGGCGAGTGGCGGTGGATCATGTCCAGTGCGGCACGGCGCTCGGCCTTGCCATCGGCCTGCGTCGGGTCCGTCTGCACGATCAGGCCACTGCGATTCTCCATCAGCATGTGCCCCATGAAGCAGAGCATCGCGCCCGCGCCTGGCGACTTCTTGTAGAGCCGCGCCTCGGGGTCGGTGGTCGAGGCATGGGTGGCGTTCGAGCGCTTCTCGCCTCGGAAGTCGATCTTGGCATTGCGATCCTGGCGGGCGGGGCGGGCCATCGAGGTGGTCTCGATCTCGGGTTGCGGCTGGTCGGGGGCATATGCGGTGCGGCTGGAAGGCGGATCGCCCGGTCCGCTGCCCTCATCGCGCGGCGCGCCCCCGGCCTTCGGCTGGAAGCTCTTCATCGACGCCCAGGCCTTCACCAGGGTGCCGTCGACCGAGAAGTGCTCATCCGACAGCAGCGGCGCCACCTCGCGGTGGGCCAGGATCGTCGCCAGGAACTTGCGGGCGATATAGGTGGTTAGCAGCCGGTCGCGGTTCTTGAAAAACACTGTCGGAACCCAGACCGGATCGTTGATGCCGAGCCCGACGAACCACCGAAACAGCAGGTTGTAGTGCATCTGCTCCATGAGCTGCCGCTCGGAGCGGACCGAGAACAGGATCTGGAGCAGGCTCGCGCGCGAGCCAACCGCTCCGGCGCGATGGAGGGATGGCCCTCGACCGCATAGAGCCGGTCAAACTCGCCATCGAGACTGGTTAGCGCCTCGTTGACGATCCGCCGGATCTTGTGCAGCGGGTGCCGGGCGGGGATGCGCTCCTCAACGTCGACATAGCTGAACAGCGATCCCGTCACCTTGTCCGTCCCGCGCATCCTCACCTCCGCAAACGCAGCAGTGAGGATGAATCATGTCCCGGAAACAGCGTCGAGGGTCGAGTTCTTCAGCAGCCTGCTAGAGGAGGATCGGGAAACAATTGGGGGAACGTTTCCCGGCCACGCCGAACATCATCTACGAGTTCAGCAAGCTGCCTCTATGGCTCTGCAGAGAGAGATTCTCCCGCTTGGGTTGCCTGGAGGCATATGAGGCAAGCCGAAGGTTCAGGAGCCAGAGGTGTCGAGGACAGCGTGCAGATCGATGCGCCCGATCCCCTTGAGGCTGCTGACGAAGAGCGTGCCGGCTGACAGGAGCGCGCTCCTGTGCTGAACTCGACAGCTACATCTGTTCGCTCTGCCTTGATCCGCGGGGCAAAGGCAGAGCGAATGCAAGGGCCAGACCAGCGTCAGCTTCCTGCACAAAGACGAAGCACTGGTTCTCTTCCCGAGGAATCGCCGCAGCAGGAGCGAGTGGGTCGGTGGCCCTATGTCCGGGCGGATCAACGCGCCGAGGTCCAGACGCTGCAGTTTAGGACCGACGTCCGCCATTTCCAGCGATCTGGATCACCGGCGATATAGAGGTTCAGCTTCGCGGCTTTTCATTATCGGGATCATAGAGCGCCTTGTATCCGACAGTGGCCACCTCGACCGGGAAAGTCTCGCCCATGTATTCCACCGCCAGCCTGCGGCACTCCCGGGCGTGGGAGCGGGGCAGGTAGGCAAGGGCGATGTTCCTGCCGATGGTCGGGCCATAGGCGATGGAACTCGTCCAAGACCGCCGGCCAAGCTCATCGACCAGCGTCTCGCCGATGTCGGGGTCCAGCACCGGCAGGATTCCGACGGGATAGCGGGCAATCCCGTTGCCGTCGATGTTGTCGGTCATTACCAGCGTGCAGAGCATCGCCGGCTGGTGATCCCGCGCGGCATATTCGAGATGCTTTGCCTTGCCGCGGAAATCGGCCTCCTTGACCTTGGGCCGAGCCAGTCCCGCCTCGAACAGGTTGTATTCCGTCCGCAGGTCGGCGTTCTGCAGCCGCAGGCTTTTCTCCATCCGGCGCGAGTTGGCGTAGGTCTCGATCCCCACCGCGATGGCGCCGGTCGAGCGCAGGGCGTCCCAGACGGCCAGCCCGTCCTCGTAGGCCATGTGCAGTTCCCACCCCCGTTCCCCGACATAGGAGATGCGGAAAGCCGTGACCTCGCACCCCGCGATCCTGATCGGGCGGAGGGCGGCGAAGGGGAAGGCCTCGGGTTCCAGCGCGGCGGGGTCTTCCACCACCTTCTGCAGCTTCGCGCGGGCCTCGGGGCCCCAGAAGCCGATGGTGATGCGCTCCTCGGAGGCGTCGGTCAGGGTGACGTCCAGCCCGCGATCCTGCGCCACGCGGCGCATACAGGTCAGGTCGCGCGGACCGGCATCTGCCCCGTTGACCAGCAGGCAGCGGTCGGCCAAGCGCAGCACGGTCAGGTCGGCGCGGATATTGCCCTGATCGTCAAGGAAATGGGTGTAGATGCCCTTGCCGATATTCGCGTCCCCCCCGATGCGGGCGGCGCAGAGCCATTCCAGCAGTGCGACATGATCCGGCCCCGAGATGTCGGTGATGTGGAAATGGGACAGGTTGATGATGCCGCAGCTTTCGCTCATCTCCAGATGCTCGGCGTTCGAGACGCGCCAGAAGTGGCGGTTGTCCCATTCATGCGCGCGGACGGGGACGCGGTCGCCGTATTTCTCCAGCAGATGCTCGTTCGCGGCATAGCCATGAGCGCGTTCCCAGCCGCCGAGTTCCATGAAATACCCGCCAAGCTCCACCTCGCGCTGGTGGAAGGGCGAGCGGCGGATGTCGCGCCCGCCCTCGAACGGCTCGCGCGGGTGGACCGGCGGGGTGTAGATCGCCACCGCTGTCTGGGTGCAGCGGGCGGTGATGTAGTCCGCCTCAAGCTGGTGGGGGCTGAACCGGGCATAGTCGATGCTTGCGTGGTCGATATGGGTGCGGCCGTCGATGATCCAGTCGGCCAGCAGCTTGCCGATGGCGGGGGCGTCCTTGACCCAGACAGCGACCGCATACCATAGCCCCCGCACCTTGCGGCTTTCCCCGACCGAGGGCATCGCGTCGGTCGTCGCCTGCAGCAGCCCGTTGAAGGAATGGCCCTCGTTATAGCCCAACTCACCCAGAACGGGCGTCAGTTCGATGGCGCGCTCCAAGGGCTCCATCAGGTCCTCGATGTCGAGGTCGCGCTGCGAGGGCGACAGCCGCGTGAACTCCTTTTCCAGGATCTCGCGCGGATGGCAGAGGCGGGGCGCGGCGTCGTAGTAGTAGCCCCATTCGATCTGCCCGCCCTCGGCGGTCGTGGGGTCGCCCGTGTCGCGCATGTAGGCCGAGTTGCCCTGGTCGCGCAGCAAGGGATAGCCGATGTCCTTGCCCGTGCCCTCGAACTGGTTGAAGGGGCCGAAGAAGGTCAGCGGGTGGTCCACCGGGAAGACCGGCAGGTCCTCGCCCGCCATCCCGGCGATGAGCCGCCCCCAGAGGCCGGCGCAGACGATCACCAGGTCGGCGCGGATGGTGCCGCGCGGGGTGACGACGCCGCGGATGCGGCCGTCCTCGATCTCCAGCGCGGTCGCGGGGGTGTTGGCGAAGGCCCGCAGCCTGCCCGAGGCCACGCCCTGATCGACCAGCTTGCCCGCCACCGTCTGCGAGCGGGGAACGACCAGCCCCGCATCAGGGTCCCACAAGGCCCCTTGGATCACGTCCTCCTCGATCAGCGGAAAGCGTTCCTTGACCTCGGCGGGCGAGATCATCCGGGCGCGGGTGCCGAAGGCCTTGCCCGAGGCGACCTTGCGTTTTAGTTCATTCATGCGGGCGTCATCGCCCTTCCGCGCGACCTCGATCCCGCCGACCCGGGCGTAATGGCCGAGCCTTTCGTAGAAATCGGCGGAATAGAGCGACGTCCAGGTGCTCAGGAAATCATGGCTGGTGGTGAAGCAGAAGTCCGAGGCGTGGGCGGTCGAGCCGATGTCGGTCGGGATGCCCGACTTGTCGATGCCGACGATGTCGTCCCAGCCGCGCGCGATCAGGTGATGGGCGACGGATGCGCCGACGATGCCGCCAAGCCCGATGATGACGACCCTTGCCTGTTGGGGAAATGCCATCCTCAGAGATCCTTCACCAGGCGCAGCGCGTCATAGATCGCGGCATGGGTGTTTCGGGCGGAGACGGCGTCACCGATGCGGTAGAGCTGGAAGCCGCCCGAAGGATTGCGGGCGACCTGCTGTGGTCCCCCCGCGATCAGGGCGTCGTAATCGACCTCTCCCAGATTCGAGGACTGCGGCTTGAGGTCGAAATACAGCTCGTCCAGCGGCCGGGTGCCGTGGTTGACGACGACCTGATCCACGATCCGCTCGCGCCGGAAATCGCCGTAGTCGCTGCCCAGCGTGGCGCGCAGCATGTTGCCGTCGCGGCTCACCTGTTGCAGCCGCCAGGTGACGGTGAAGGTCGTCTTTCCCTTCTGCAAGGCGCGCATGTAGGGGACGAGGTTCATTGCCATGATCTCGGGCGAGAAGGTGCGGTCGGGGGTCACGACCTCGACCTCGGCGCCCGTTTCGACGATGGCCTGCGCGGCCTGCAGGGCGGCATGGTCGCCCGCGTCGTCGAAGACCAGCACGTTCGCGCCGGGCTTCACGTCGCCCGACAGGATGTCCCAGGCCGAGACGACCAGTTCGTTGCCCTGCGCCAGAACCTCGGTATGGGGCAGCCCGCCCGTGGCGACGATCACGACATCCGGCGCGCTGTCCAGCACGTCTGCCGCATCCGCAAAGCTGTTGAAGCGGAAGGTCACGCCCAGCCGTTCGCATTCCGCCATTCGCCACGAGACGATCTGTTCCATCTCGCGCCGCCGGGGCTGCAGCGCGGCCAGCCGAACCTGCCCGCCGGGCCGGTCGGCGGCCTCGAAGACAGTGACGGCATGGCCGCGCTCGGCCGCGACCCGCGCCGCCTCGAGCCCGGCAGGACCGGCGCCCACGACCGTCACCCGGCGCGGCTTCGGGCTGGGCGGGATCGTGTGGGGCATCGTTTCCTCGCGCCCCGAGGCGGGGTTGTGGATGCAGAGCGCGATGCCGCCTTGGTAGATGCGGTCGAGGCAATAGTTCGCGCCGACGCAGGGTCGGATGCGGTCCTCCTGTCCCGCCATCATCTTCCTGACGATATGCGGGTCGGCGATATGGGCGCGGGTCATGCCGACCATGTCCAGAAGGCCGCCGGCGACCGCATGGCGGGCCGTGGCCACGTCCTGGATGCGGGCGGCGTGGAAGGTCGGCATCTGCGCCGAGGCCCGCATCTCCCCGGCGAATTCGAGATGCGGGGCGGACGGCATCCCCTGGATCGGGATCATGTCGGTCAGCGCCGCATCGGTGTCGATATGGCCGCGGATGATGTTCAGGAAATCGACCTGCCCGCTGCCCTTCAGGCGGTGGGCGATCTCGATCCCCTCGTCCTTGGTCACGCCATCCTGCATCTGCTCGTCGGTGACGACCCGCATTCCGACGATGAAATCTGGACCGACGCGCTTTCGCACCGCGTCCAGCACCTCGAAGGTAAAGCGCAGCCGGTTGTCGAGGCTGCCGCCATAGGGCGGGTCGAGATCGTTGATGCCGGGCGACCAGAACTGCTGGAGCAACTGGCCGTAGGCCTGCAGCTCGATCCCGTCGACGCCCGCTTCCTTCATCCGTTCGGCCGCGTCCGCGAATTGGGCGGTGATGCGGGCGATGTCCCAGTCCTCAATCCGCTTGGGGAAGGCGCGATGCGCGGCCTCGCGTTCATGCGACGGTCCTACCACCGGCAGCCAGTCGCCCCGGTCCCAGCGGGTGCGGCGGCCCATGTGCGTGACCTGGATCATCACCGCGGCGCCGTGGTCATGGCATTCGTCCACAAGTCGCCGCATCCACGGCACGACCTCGTCCTTGTAAAGCAGCAGGTTCCCGAAGGCGGGGGGGCTGTCCGGCCCCACCACCGCCGAGCCCGCCGTCATCGTCAGCGCGACCCCGCCTTTCGCTCGCTCGACGTGATAGGCGCGGTAGCGGTCCTTGGGCAGCCCGTCCTCGCCATAGGCCGGCTCGTGCGAGGTCAGCAGCAAGCGATTCTTCAGCGTCAGGTGCCTGAGGGTGAAGGGCTGAAGCAGCGGATCGTTAGACATGGCGCGCTCTCGGGAGGGATATCGACGGCAGAGTGGAAGCACTGTTCACACCTGTCAAGAAAATCGATCATGCCGAACATTCGATGTTCGAGGCTGAACAATTTTCGTTGTCAGATAGCCATCCGACGCTATCATCCGATTCATGGATGTGAGTTCGCCCCCCGCCAAGCGCCTGAAGGAACGCGGCTCGCGCGAGTTGTGGCTGGAAGCGGCCTACCAGGCGCTGATCGAGGGGGGCGTCGACAGCGTCCGCATCCAGGTGCTGTCCGACCGGCTGAACCTGTCGCGCACCAGCTTCTACTGGTTCTTCCAAAGCCGCGAGGAATTGCTGGAAGCCCTGCTGGACCGATGGGAGCAGACCAACACCCGCGGCTTCGTCGCCGCTGCCGAAGCCTATGCCGAAACCCCGGCCGAGGCGGCGCTGAACCTGTTGGCCTGCTTTATCGTGGGTGAACAGTTCGATGCCGGCTTCGAGTTCGCCGTTCGCAGTTGGGCCTTGCAGTCCGACGACACCATGAGCCGCGTCAAGCGCGCCGACGAGACGAGGATGGAGGCGCTGCGCGTCATGCTGCGCGGCTTCGGCTATGAGGAGATCGACGCCGACGTGCGGGCGCGCACGATCTATCTGGTCCAGATCGGCTATATCTCGATGCAGACGCGCGAGACGGTCGCCACCCGGCTGACCCGCATCGCATCCTATGTCCGCATCTACACCGGCACCGAGGCCACCCCCAGCGAGATGGCCCGCTTCCTTGCGCCCTTCGGCTGTCGGCCCGACGGGGACGGGCAGCCGGTTCCTGTGAAACGCGGCGCCGGCTGAGGCCGGCCCCGCGCAGGCTGCTGGCGCCCCAGAGCCGCCTGCACGCCACCACCAACGCTCTGGACGGGAGGAGAGAATGCGGAAGATCCTGACCCTGGCAGCCTTCGGCGCCGCCTTGGCCGGCGCCCCTGCGCTGGCCCAGGAAGAATGCGGCGACCTGTCGCTGTCGAACATGAACTGGCAAAGCGCCGAGGTGCTGGCGGCGCTGGACCAGTTCATCCTGAACAACGGCTACGGCTGCAACGCCGAGATCGTGGCGGGCGACACCGTGCCCTCGATCACCTCGCTGATCGAGCGCGGCCGCCCCGAGGTCGTCCCCGAGGCCTGGATCAACCTGCTGCCCGACCTGACCGAGCAGGCGCGCGCCGACGGCAAGATCGTCTATGGCGCCAACGCGCTGAGCGACGGCGGCCAGCAGGGCTGGTTCATCCCGAAATACATCGCGGATGCCCACCCCGAGATCCTGACGATCCCGGAATTGCTGAAGCATCCTGATCTGTTCCCGGACCCCGAGAACCCTGACAAGGGGGCGATCTACAATGGGCAGGAAGGCTGGGGCGGCACCATCGTCACCACCCAGATGTTCAAGGCCTACGGCGCGGCGGACATGGGCTGGAACCTGCTGGACACCGGCTCGGCCGCCGGGCTGGATGGCGCGATCGCCAGGGCCTATGAGAACCAGCAGCCCATCGTCGCCTTCTACTGGGAACCGACCGCGCTGCTGGGCAAGTATGAAATGGCCCGCCTGCAGCACGGCGTGCCGCTGGATGACGCGGAATGGGAACGCTGCAGTTCGAAAGCCGACTGCCCGGACCCCAAGCCCAACGACTGGAAGTCGGACGTGGTCTATACCCTGATCGCCTCGGACTTCGCGGAACGTGCGCCGCAGGGGGTGATGGACTATCTCAACACCCGGTCCTGGTCGAACGACACGGTCAACAGGCTGATCGCCTGGATGACCGACAACCAGGCCACCGGCGAGGATGGCGCGCGCGAGTTCCTGCGCACCCAGCCCGAACTGTGGGAAGCCTGGGTGACGCCCGAGGCCGCCGAGAAGATCAGGGCGGCGCTCTGACCGCCTGAGCCGGTGCCGCGGGCCGCTTTGCCCGCGGCCCATGTGATCCCATCCGCAAGCACCAGGGCAGGACCGCCATGCCGGACTGGATGAACCGGTTTCCCCAGATGAACGAGGAAACCCTTCGCAACCTCAAGCGCGTCATCGACGACGCCTTCCGCGAGTTCACGCGCAGCTACGGCTCGGCGATCGAGGGCTTCTTCGATCCCCTGCGGCGGATGCTGATCTTTTCCGAACGCCTGATGCTGGGGATGCCCTGGCCGCTGGTGCTGCTGATCGTGGGCGGGCTGGCGTGGCTGGGCAGCCGCAGCGTCCGGCTGACCGCCGCAAGCGTCCTGACGCTGGCCGCGATCGGCTATTTCGGGATGTGGGAAGACACGATGCGGACGATCGCCATGATCCTTGTCTGCACGCTGATCGCCATCGCGGTCGGCATCCCGCTGGGCATCCTGATGGCGCGGTCGGGCCAGGCGCAGGCGTCCATGAACCCGCTGCTGGACGTGATGCAGACCATGCCCAGCTTCGTCTACCTGATCCCGGTCGTGATGCTTCTTGGCATCGGCCGCGTCGCCGGCATGATCGCCGTTGTCGTCTATGCCCTGCCGCCCGTCGTGCGCCTGACGAACCTGGGCGTGCGGGAGGTGGACCGCGAGGTGATCGAGGCGGCGGACGCCTTCGGCTCGTCCGCATGGCAGAAGCTGTGGAATGTCCAGTTGCCGCTGGCGCTGCCGACGATCATGGCGGGCGTCAACCAGACCATCATGATGGCGCTGGCCATGGTCGTCATCGCCTCGATGATCGGGGTGCAGGGGCTGGGCCAGCCGGTGCTGCGGGCGATTTCCAACCAGTATTTCACGCTGGGCGTTTTCAACGGCTTCGCCATCGTCGGCATCGCCTTCATCTTCGACCGCATCAGCCAGGCATTCGGCCGCCGCCTGCAGAAACACCGCGAGGGCGGGAATGTCTGAGCCCACTGGGATCGAAATCCGCAATCTCTACAAGATTTTCGGCGCCCGCTCGCTGGATCATGTCGATGCCGTCCGCCGCGGCATGACCAAGACAGAGCTGAACGCGAGACATCGCCATGTGCTGGGCCTGCGCGACATCAACATCTCGGTCCAGCCCGGCACGATCCAGGTCGTCATGGGCCTGTCCGGGTCCGGCAAATCCACCCTGATCCGCCACATCAACCGCCTGATCGAACCCACGGCGGGCGAGATCGTGATCGACGGGCAGGACGTGGTGGCGATGACGCAGGCCGAGCTGCGCGCCTTTCGCCGCCACAAGACGGCCATGGTGTTCCAGAAATTCGCCCTGCTGCCGCATCGCACGGTGCTTGACAACGTGGCCTACGGGCTGGAAATCCAGGGCCTCCCCGAGGACCGCCGCCACCGCACCGCGAAGGGGTGGATCGAGCGGGTGGGGCTGGCCGGCTACGAGACACGCTATCCCAACCAGTTGTCAGGGGGCATGCAGCAGCGGGTGGGGCTGGCCCGGGCGCTGGCCAACGACGCGCCGATCCTGTTGATGGACGAGGCATATTCGGCGCTGGACCCGCTGATCCGCTATGACATGCAGACGGTTCTGCTGGACCTGCAGCAGGAGTTCCGCAAGACCATCATCTTCATCACCCACGACTTCGACGAGGCGCTGCGGATCGGCGACCGGATCGCGCTGCTGCGCGATGGCTCCATCATCCAGGAGGGCACGGGGCAGGAGATGGTGCTGCAGCCCGCCGACGACTATGTGTCGAGCTTCGTCCAGCACGTGGACCGCGCCAAGGTGGTGCAGGTCGCATCCGTCATGCAGCCGCTGACGGCCGAGGCGCAGGGGCCTGCCATCCCCGGCCGGGCCAACCTGGGCGAGGCGATCCGCATGATGTCGGCGGAAGGCGTGGACCGGCTGACGGTGCTGGACCAGGCAGGCCGCGCCATCGGGCTGATGCCGATGACGCGGGCCGTGGAGGTTGCCGCCGGGGGCAGTTGAGAAAACGGCCTGCCCGGAAAAGGCAGGCCGTTGCCGCATCCCGTGGAGAGAACCCGCCCATGACGGGCTGCCCTTTCAGCGCTCGATCACCAGATCGCTGAGCGGTCGCGAGCAGCAGGGCAGGAACAGGCCCGCGTCGATCTCGCGCTGGCGGATGCCGCCGCCGTGCGTCATGTCCACGCTGCCGCTGACCAGCCGCGACTTGCAGGTGCCGCAGATGCCGTTGGCGCAGGAGGACGGGATGCGGACGCCCGCCTTCTTGGCGCAGGACAGCACCGTCTGCTCGGCCCCGACCTCAATGGTGCGGTTCTGCTTGGCGAACTGGACCTTGAAGGTCCGGGTCGCCGGCGTGACCTCGGGCAAGGGCGCTTCCAGCACGGCGGCGTCGAAGCTTTCCTCCAGATACCGGCCCGGCGGCACGCCGAGGCTTGCTGCAATCGACCGTGCGGCGGCCATGAAGGGCGCGGGTCCGCAGCACATCACCACGCGCTCGGCCATGTCGGGGACCGCCAGCGCCATCAGTTCCGCCGAGATGCGCGCCGTGAGGCCAGGCCATGACGGCTCGGCCCCCCGCGCCTCGGGCAGCAGGAACAGCCGCAGCCCCTTGATCCGGGCTGCCAGCAACGCGAGTTCCTCGCGGAAGACGAAGTCCTGCGGCGTCCGGCCCGCGTGCAGGAACACCACGTCCGAAACCTCGGCCGTATCCGCGATCTCGCGCAGCATCGACATGACCGGGGTGATCCCCGAGCCGCCCGACAGGAACAGGTATTTCCGCGTCTCGGCCACCGGCCGCAGGAACGTTCCCCGCGGCCCCTGCGCCCGCACGGTGGCGCCGGGCGTCAGGTTGTCATGCAGCCAGTTCGATACCACGCCACCTGCCACGCGCTTGACCGTGACGGTGAAGCTGCCCGGCCGGGTGGGGGGCGAGGAGATGCTGTAGCAGCGGCTTTCGACCGCATCCCCCACGGGAAAATCGAACAGGAAATACTGCCCCGAGCCGAAGCGGAACTGCTTTCCGGCGGGCGAGACAAAGGTGAAGCTGCGGACGTCATGGGTTTCCTGATGAACCGCGACGCAGCGCAACTGGTCGTCGAGCTCCGGGTCCCACCAGCAAGACACGGCAGCCTGCACCTCAGTATCCATGGGCGCGCATCCGGTCCACATACCAGCCTGCGAACCAGTTCAACTGGGTCTCGGTGAAGGGCGAATACATCCCCGGCACATAGGCCGGGTCCGACACGCCCGCGTGCGACCGTCCCACCAGCGAGCCATCCTGTTCGTTCGTGGCGATCCAGACGCTGGTCAGCTTGTCGAAGTCATAGTCCACGCCCTCGACCGCGTCCTTGTGGACCAGCCATTTCATCCGCAGCATCGTCTTGTCCGGCCCGAGCGGGATCACCATCGCGGTGATGATGTGGTCGCCCATGAAATGGTGCCAGCTGTTGTGCCCCCACAGGTGCATATCGCCCAGATCCTTGCGCCCGATCCCCAGCAGCTTCGACACTGCCGCAGTCGCGTCGGGGGTCTGCGATTCGCCCGCGCCGGAAATGATCAGCCGCTGGGTGCGGAAGTTGGTGCCGCAGTTCGTCAGTTGCTCGATGGCGGCGGAAGGATGGCCCTGTGCCTCCCACTCGGCGGTCTGCGCCGCATACATCGCCTCGTGCCGGTCGGCGGTCTCGCGGTCCTCGGGCGAGAGGCTTTCGGGGTCGAAGCCGAAGTCGAGGTCGATGAAGGACACGCAAAGCTCGGGGTGGTTGGCCGAGCAGTGATAGCATTCCCGGTTGTTCTCCATCGTCAGCTTCCAGTTGCCGTTCTCGATCAGGTCGGTCTGGTGGGCGACGCGGGTGTTTTTCAGGTCATAGGGCAGCAGCCGTTCACGCCCCACGGCTTCCAGTGCGGCGATGTCGGCGGGCGGGTCGTCGGACAGGCAGACATGGATCAGCCCGCCGATGTTGCGGAAGTTCGCGTGCCTGAGGCTGTTGCAGGTCTTGTCGAAATCCTTGCCCATGTGCGGGGCATGGGCAAGCTCGCCCGTCAGTTCATAGGTCCACTGGTGATAGGGGCAGACGAGCTTGGACACGACGGTCGTGCCCGCATCGAGGATGCGCGCGCCGCGGTGGCGGCAGACGTTGTGGAAGACCCGCAGCTCGCCGTCGTCGTCGCGCAGCATGATCAGGCTCGACCCGCCGATGTCGATCGCCACGGCGTCGCCGGGTTCGGGCACGTCGCATTCGGGGCCGATGTAGATCCAGTGCTTGCGGAACAGCACCTCAAGGTCCGCCTGGAACACGTCCTCGCGCGTGTAAAGCCCGGCGGGCAGGGAACGCCCCTCGACCCGTTCGTCGAGCAGCGTCGAGATCGTGGAAAAGGGGGACTTGTCGAGCATCGGAATCCTCTGGCGAAGGCTGGACCTGTTGTCCGCCATCCTAGGCGCCAGAAGCGGGCTTCCCTCAACTGCAATAATGATCCTTGATGGCATGATCCAAAGTTATGGCAAGGCGGCGAATCGCCGCAGTCGGGGGATCGGGAACGTGCCGGGATTGCGCCGCAGGCTGCCGCCGCTGACCGCGTTGGTGACGTTCGAATCCGCGGCGCGGCTGCGCAGCTTCACCCGCGCCGCGGGGGAACTGGGGGTGACGCAGGCGGCCGTCAGCCGCCAGATCCACCTGCTGGAGGATACGCTGGGCTTTCCGGTGTTCCGCCGCCTGCACCGCCGCATCGAACTGACGGAAAAGGGCCGGACGCTTGCGAATGCCGCCAGCACCGCGCTGACGCTGGTGGCCGACGCCATCGCCGAGGTCAGCGAAAGCTCGGCCTCCGATGAACTGGTTATCTCGGCCTCGGTCGGCTTCTCGCATTTCTGGCTGCTGCCGCGCATCTCGCGGTTCAGCCGCGGGCATCCGGGCGTCAAGCTGCGGATCGTCGCGCAGGACGAACTGGTGGACCTCGGCCGCGGCGAGGTGGATGTTACAATTCGTTATGGGAACGGGCTGTGGCCGGACGGCCGCTCGATCCTGCTGTTCCGGGATGAGGTTTATCCGATCTGCAGCCCTGACTATCTGCAGGCGCACGGGCCGATCGACGATCTGGACCAGCTTGTCCGGCACCCGCTGATCATGCACCAGTCCTACGATCCCGTCTGGACGGGGTGGGAAGCGTGGCTGTCGGCCTTCGGCGCCGAGATGCCCCGGCGCGGCGCCCAGATGGTCTGCAGTTCCTTCACCGATTCCATTTATGCGGCGCTGGCGGGGCAGGGGATATCATTGGGATGGGCGCGGCTGATCCCGGATCTGATCGAACAGCGGCGGCTGGTGCGCCTGACGCCCCATGTCGCCCAGACCAGCGACGGCTATCACGTCGTCCTGCCGCATCGGGGCAAGCCCAAGCAGGTAGCCGAACTGTTCCTTGACTGGCTGTCCGGCATGGCGCGCGAGGCCGAGGCCGGATGGGCAGGAGCGGCAGCAGTCCCTGATGTGATGCATGAGAGTGGAGGAGAGAACGATGACGAACACCCGCAGCCCGGAACTGCAGCGGTTTCTTGACGTCACGCTGGCGGCCTTGGCGCAGCGCGCGCCGGGAGAGGAGGCCCGCGCATCACTGCGCCGGATTGCCGCTGCCGCCGAGCGGGTCGAGCCGCAGCGCAAGTCTTCCGGCAGCCGCCAGCCCGTCTGCGAGCACCTCGATCCGATGCTTGGGTCGCTCTCCGCCCACCCTGATCTCGGCCCCTTGGCGCAAGCCTTCCGCGCGGTCGAGCCGGCGCTCGATTGGCGTCCTCGCGGCACGAACGACACGGCCAGCACCAATTTCCCGACCTCGCACGCGAATGCCGTCTTCGTCGGGCCGGGCGGGATCGAGCAGCGCAACGACATCTGGATCGGCGTGTCGCTGCTGGCGCCGCATGTGCGCTATCCCGACCACGACCACGCGCCCGAGGAAACCTACCTGGTTCTCTCCGACGGCGAGTTCCGGCAGGAGGACGGAGACTGGTTCTCGCCCGGCATCGGCGGTTCTTTCTACAACCGGCCGGGCATCCTGCACGCGATGCGGTCCGGCGATGGGCCGCTGCTGGCGCTCTGGGCCTTGTGGAACGACCGCGCGGCCGCGGCATGAGGGTCGGCATCATCGGCGCGACCGGCTGGCTGGGTTCGGCCTTGGGTGGACAGCTTCTCGCGCGGGGGATGCTCAGGCCGACCGAACTGGTGCTGCTGAACCGCAGCGGTCCCCGGGCAGACTACCACGGCCATGCGGATGTGACATGGGCGCGGGACGTGGACGATCTGGTCGCGTGCAGCGATCTCGTGGTGGTCTCGGTCCGGCCGCAGGACTGGCCGGCGCTGAAGCTGATGGCGCCCGGCCGGCTGGTGGTGTCCTTCATGGCCGGCACAAGGCTTGCCCGGCTTGCTGCCTGCCGGGGAAGAATCGTGAGGGCGATGCCGAATGCGGCAGCTGAGATTGGCCGATCCTACTCCCCCTGGATCGCCGGTTCGGGCGTGACCGACGCGGATCGGGCGGCGGTCAGATGGCTGCTGTCGGCGATTGGCAGCGAAGACGAGTTGCAGCAGGAAAGCCATCTTGACCTGATGACCGCCGTTCCTGGTTCGGGCTCCGCTTATCCGGCACTTCTTGCCACGGCACTGGCCGACTTCCTGCGGGCCAACGGCATTGTAGAGGCTGTCGCCTGGCGTGCGGCCGAAGCAGTGATCTGCGATGCGCCCCAGGTTCTGGCCGGGCGGATCAGCCAAGCGCCCGAAATGATCGAGGCTTATCTTGCCTATGAAGGCACCACGGCTGCAGGCATCAATGCGGCGCGATCTGCAGGTTTCATCTCGGGAATTCAGGCGGCTTTGAAAGCGGCCGTCATGAAGGCCCACCACATGGATGATGCTGAGTCCTGAAGCCGGATCGTTCGAGGCTGGAGTTCTCCGGCTGGAAGATGAGCGGAAGCGTGTCCTCCGGCCGCAGCGGACAGCATCCCGAACGGATCCTGCAAGGGTTCGGTGGCATTCCGCAGATTGATGCACACGCCCGATATGACCACCCATTGCGCCCGACCGGCTCTGACCCGGCATCCAGCTGGAGACTTGGCGTTCCTTCAACCTATGCGCCGCAGCCGCAAGGTCGTCGAGGCCTAAGCCCGCACTGGCCTCTCCGTGCGCGACCACCTCGTGGCCTTCCTGCGCGGGGACCTGCGCCGGCGCGGGATCATCCCCTGAACTGAGGCCATGAGCGTCCGCAACGGCCAGTGGCTCGAGACCGCCGGCATCGTCCTCGTCCGCCAGCGCCCGGGGGCTGCGAAGGGCGTCCTCTTCCTCACCCTCGAGGACGAGACCGGCATCGCCAATCTCGTGGTTTGGACGAAGGTCTTCGAGGCCCATCGCCGCATCTTCCTTGGCACCCCCTAATCGCCGTGACGGCCCGCGTCCAGCGCGAGGTCGTCCATCTGGTGGTCCACAAGATCACCGACCTGTCGCGGGAGCTGGAAAGCGTCAGTCTGCGCGAGAGAGGCACCGGGCCGGAAGGCAAAAGGCGTTGGACCGGGGCAGATCAGTGAGCCCCGCTTCGGATGTGGTTTCTTATGCAGGAACACGCGTTCGAGATATATATATATATATCCGCAACCTCCGTCTCGATACAACCGAGTTAAAACATGGGGCTTCAGGTGAATATGCGCAGAAACTCGCTCTGGTAGTAGAGTTGGGCAAAGAGGCCGTGCAAGGCCGGTCACTGCTTCTTGGACCCGCCAGCGAGCACCCAGCCGCTGAATGTCATGCAGGCCGCGAGCGTCGGTAGGCAGCTGCCAACGGCTACAAAGGCGATTGGCCACCAGTGGTCTGGCAGGCCCACGGTGCTGAAGTAATAAGCCGCAGTTGCCAGAAGCCCGGAGCCGACGATCCAGAGCAATCGAAGGGTGGCCTTTCGCTGCAAGTATCGGCTTAGCACTACTCTGCCAGGTTTTGTGGTAGTTCGGGGTGGTGCTCACGGGAGGTGCCGTGATGAGAGCAACCACAAGCCACTGGCGGGCTGCCTATGAGGCTTGGCTCGCACCTTTCCTAGCTCGGCTCGGCAGGGTCGAGCAGCGCCGCTGGGCACCGGTGTATCTTCAGGGGCTGCTCGGGCCGGGCGAGCGCAAGAGCGTCGAGCCAATGGCCGCTCGCGTAGCGCCCGGAGACGTTCAGCAGCTTCACCACTTCATCTCCACCTCGCCTTGGCGCTGTGAGCCGCTCGAGGAGGAGCTGGTGCGGGCCGCCGACCGGCTCGTCGGTGGTCCAGAGGCTGTGCTGATCATCGACGACACCGCCCTGGTCAAGCAGGGGCGACACTCGGTGGGGGTTGCGCGCCAGTATTGCGGCCAACTGGGCAAAAAGGCCAACTGCCAGGCCTTGGTCTCGCTCACGCTGGCGCGCTGCGAGGTTCCGGTCTGTGTGGGCCTGCGTTTGTTCCTGCCTCGCGCCTGGGCCGAGGACGCAGGGCGGCGCGCCCGTGCCGGTGTGCCAGAGGCGATCCCCGGCCGGCCCAAATGGCGGATCGCCCTGGACGAGATCAGTCGCATCCAAGTGGCTGGAGCGCGCTTCGGCGCTGTGCTGGCGGATGCCGAGTACGGCAAGGTGGCAGACTTCCGGCAGAAGCTCTCGGAGCAGGGTCTCACCTGGGCGGTGGGCATTCTGCCGACCCAGACGGTCTATCCTGCCGACGTCATGATTGCTCCGGCTATGGAGGTGGCAGAGTAGTGTTAGAGCGCCTAACAAAACCGCCTCTCGTGCGTTAGGGGACATGAGCAAGCCCCTTGTATCCGATGATCTGTGGGCGGCGCTGGAGCCGTTGCTGCCGAGGCCGCGGCCCAAGCCCCAGGGCGGCCGTCCCCGCTGCGATGACCGGCTGGCCTTGGCCGGCATCCTCTTCGTGCTCCGCTCCGGCATCCCTTGGGAGATGTTGCCGCGCGAGTTCGGCTGCTCCGGCATGACCTGCTGGCGCCGGCTGCGGGACTGGCAAGCGGCCGGCATCTGGGCTGGGCTCCACCGCATGCTGCTGGAGCGCCTATCGGATGCCGGACATCTGGACTGGAGCCGGGCCTCCCTCGACAGCGCCGCCGTGGCGGCCAAAAGGGGGGCACCGAGATCGGCCCGAACCCGACGGATCGCGGCAAACCAGGCACGAAGCGCCATCTTGTGGTCGACCGGAGAGGCACCCCGCTCGGGGTGCGCCTGAGTCCAGCCAACCGGCATGACAGCCTGATGCTGGCGCCCACCCTCGATGCCGTGCCGGGCGTGCGCCACGGTCGCGGCCGCCCGCGCAAGCGCCCCGACAAGCTCCACGCCGACAAGGCTTACGATAACCATCGTTGCCGGTCCGAATGCCGCGCCCGCGCGATCATGCCCCGCATTGCTCGGCGGACAGTGGACAGCAGCGAGAGGTTGGGCTGCCACCGCTGGGTCGTCGAACGAACGCTTGCCTGGCTCAACCGCTTCCGCCGTCTGACTATCCGCTATGAGCGACGCGCCGACATTCACGAGGCCTTCGTAATCCTCGGCTGCGCCCTCATCTGCCTCAACCAGATCAGAAGGTTTTGTTAGATGCTCTTAGTTCGACATCACGTTCATATTCGGTCATAGGCGCTCCTCCTGCTTGCTGCCTTACTGCACCATCTTGACATGCCGTAGAGGCGACGATCGCCAGGAAAGATGCGGCCGTCAGTGGAGAGGCAGCAGGGCGCGGCAACGCCTGCCGGCAGACTCCCAGAGCTAATCAGTCAGGCCCCATGCATCAGCTGCACCAAGGGTAAGCCCTGCTGACCGGATGTGCAGCAGGATTTTTACCCATGGATGCAGTCACATTAGAACAACCCGTAGGAGGGATGCTCCCGCAAGGGATATTCGTCATCGTCCTCGCCGCATTCTGGCTGGTCATTTGCCGGAGGTGGGAGTGATTTGATCACTTGGTGGTAATCGCACTGCAGACGCTTCGCGGTCCACTCCTTGCCCCGACTAGTCAGGATGCCACGCCGGTTCAGTTCATTTGCGACTACGTGCAACGGAGCATCCACGCCGATTTCGCTTATCACGACAGCGATACTTTCACGCCTTTGGCGGGCAGATATTTGTCTGCTCAGGACTGGGTTCTTGTTCGCAGCCGGACTGGGAGACGAATGACCGAGGCGCAGGCCTTTAGCTCGCTTCTCCTGAAAGACCTCGGCTTTGCGTGCATGACGATGGGCAGCAACTTGCTCCGCTTCCGCGACTTGAGTTGCCTGACAAGCGGCACGATCTTCATCATCCTCACACGCTGCGATGATGCTGATTTTCCGCGACCCGCAGAAATCCAAGAAAGACTGTGCGTTTCGAGACACCCGATCTATCCGGGAGACGATGAGTGGACAGTTCATTCGCGTCGCAAGATCTACCGCCTCGCGAAACGCCGGCCGCTCCTCCAAGGGGGTAGCGTCTGTCGCTGAATGGTGCTCTTCGAAGACCTTCTCCAGCACGACACCGCGCGCATTTGCATAGACCTCAATAGCTTTACGTTGTGCATCTGGTCCGCTTCCACTGACCTGAGCCTTGCTAGACACACGGACATACCCAATGGCTACACGGGGGGCTTAAGCGCTTTGTATTTGTGGCATGGGATTGTATAGACCTCTTTTACATATCAGCAGTTTTGCAAATGTGTCGGCAGAAGGATCAATGCTCGTGCGAGCAGTTCATCTGGAAATCTGATGGTCCCGCTCCACTTGCTGTATACGCCTTGGCAGCACGTCCAAGTCGCATGTGAGCGGAAGTGGAGGGTGCAAGTTTTAGGTGACGAGCGATGAGTTGCGATGGGCTGATCCGGCGCTCCGCCTCTTCGATACTGCGAGTGCCCTGTTCGTTGCCTATCTCGTGCTTACGGGCTTGATCGTCCGTCGCGCTGACTTGGCCATACCCCTAGACGAAGCTTCGTGCTCTTCTGAGAGGGGCTATGATTTTGCCGCTGAAAGACAAGGGCCATTCTTGCGAATCGCGGCTGCTGCGATAAAGTACTGCGGTTTCACATCGTGCAGCCACGCCATGAGCTTCATCCCACGACCGGAACGGCAGGGCGTTCTTCTCAAGGTTTTCTCCGGCAGGAAGGAGCTGCAGGTTACCGATGCTTCTTGAGGCGGCGATGATGTCGTCAATGCGGTGCTCATGCAAGTTCTGGCTTCGGAGCACGCTACGGGTCGCATCGGCCTGAGGGATAATATGATCGATGTGGTGAACAGTTCCGATTCAGTCTAGGTCGCGATAGAGCAGCGACAAGGCGACGAAGGATCGCCTGTTGCTGTAGTCCAAGGCAAGCAGCGGGAGTGTCTGAAACTCTGTGTATCTGACCGGGCCCATGCGGTTTTCAGATACGGTCAGGCGTCGAGGCGGCCGGCGAACATTATGGCCAGCTGATTGCGGGCGGCAACCCAGTCCCGGACAGCGCGACCGCCCTTCTCGAAGTTGCGGATGGCCAGGAAGATCAGCTTGGTTGCGGCCTCCTCGGTCGGGAACGAGCCCTTGGTTTTCAGGGTTTTCCGCAACACCCGGTTCAGCGATTCCACGGCGTTGGTCGTGTAGATGATCTTCCGGATCGCGGCGCTGAAGGCAAAGAACGGGATCACCTCGGCCCAGGCCCGTCGCCAGGCCGGGGCGATGGACGGGTATCTTCCGGCCCATGTCCCCTCGAAGTCATCGAGCCGGCGGGCGGCCTCCTCGGCAGTCGGGGCCTCATAGATCGGGCGCAGGTCGGCGGCCACCGCCTTGCGGTCTTTCCAGCTGCAGAAGTTCATCGAGTGCCGGATCAGGTGGACGATGCAGGTCTGGACCGTGGTTTCCGGGAAGGCGGCGGTGATCGCCTCCGGGAAGCCCTTCAACCCGTCCACAACGGCGATCAGGATGTCCTGGACGCCGCGGTTGCGCAGCTCGTTCATCACCGACAGCCAGAACTTGGCACCTTCGTTGTCGGCGATCCAAAGCCCAAGAACCTCGCGCTCGCCCTCCCGCGTGACGCCCAGGGCGATGTAGACCGCCTTGTTCCGCACCATCCGGCTGTCGGCATCGCGAATCTTGACGCGCAGGGCGTCAAAGATGACGATCGGATACATCCGGTCCAGCGCCCGGTGCTGCCAGTCCCGGACCTCCTCCAGCACGGCATCGGTGACACGGCTGATCAGGTCGGGCGACACCCGCAGCCCATAGAGATCCTCGAGATGCGCCTGGATGTCGCGCACCGAAAGCCCGGCAGCATAGAGCCCGATGATCTTGTCATCCACTCCGTCGATCCGGGTCTGGCCCTTCCTGACCAGCTCGGGCTCGAAGCTGCCGTCCCGGTCGCGCGGCACCGCCAGCGGCACCTCGCCATCCGAGCCCTTCACCCGCTTCGTCGCGGTGCCATTGCGGCGGTTGGCCTGGTCGGGCGGCGGCTCGGCCCCGGCCTCATAGCCCAGGTGCGCGGTCAGTTCGGCCCCAAGCATCCGCTCCATCAGCCGGACCTTCAGCTCCTTCATCAGCCCGGCATCGCCGAGCAAATCCTCGGGCCGCTTGCAGCCCTTCAGCAACTCGTCCAGCAACTCGTTGGAAATCGTCATCGTCCTTGCTCCTCTCAGGAAGCATGGACCGGGTCAGTCATACACAGAAGACCGGACACTCTCCAAGCAGCTCTTCGATCGCACGCTCGTCGAGTCGCGAAAGACGTCCACCACGAGCCAGCGCCTCAAACAGTTCTTCTATGGGGAAGTCTCTGTTCAGCCGCAGATGGTCCCAGATCACGCCACGAGCCAGGGCAATAGTTCCATCCGAGGCCCCAACGAAAGCACCAACAAACAAGCTGTTCAGCAACCAACGGTACATGGCTGCGGCATTCCTCCGTTCAAACGCCGAAGATCCGCGGAAACTGCAGTCCGGTTGGCTATAGACGTAATATACGATCGGGAGGACTGCATTGAGAGAACCGAGGTTGTCTCCCGTCAGCCCCATGCGGTTCAGTATGCGGAACGTCGTCTCGATCGCGACCTTGATCTTGGTCCAATTCCCTTCCATGGCCTCTATGGCTTGGCGAGTAAAATTTTCGACGTTGTAGACGACGTCATATTCACAAAGCACCAATGCCGACTTCAGAACCCAATTTTTGGTGATTTTGTTGGGCGCACCGAAATCTCGATTGATGTAGTTTACAAAACCAAAAACATCCTCGCGCGCCTTGCCGCTCGACCACTTCGAGGTAATCATCGACATCAGAAGATCGGCCTTGGACAGCTTTACGCCGCCATCGTTGGCACGCACGAAAATGTCGAGGACACGATCAACCAACTGATCTCTTCGGTATAAAGGTTTACGGCCTGTCGCGCTAGACGACTTGGTGCAGCCGGCGCAGATTACGCTCGGCCAGATTGGCTTCATACGGCGTAACGCCGTGGTGAAGGTCACGGCGAAGTTTCTCCACCAAGATGTCGATCTGCGCCTCATCTTGGTAGTTCAGGATCGAACCGAGCTTGAGCCAGTATTGCCTATGGCTGTTGCGAGGGGCGATCTCATGAAACTTGAGCCCGTAGCTGTTCCATCCCGGATGATCACATAGACGGTCGCCGGGCCGCCTTGTTCATGGCAAGATCGATCCTGGGTGAGGTCCGGGACGGGAGTCGGGCCTGTTGATCTCTCTGCACAGGCAGGCAACCACGACACCGAAGATCCGGGCCGCCATCCAGGCGGGCACGGAGCCGGCTTGGATGGCGGCCGAGCGCTACGGCATCTCCGGGCAGACCGTCTGGAAATGGTGCAAGCGCGACGGCGTCCATGACCGGAGCCACACGCCGCACCGGTTGCAGACCACGCTGACGCCGGCCCGAGGCAGGCGGTGGCGGTTGCGCTGCGCAAGTCCTTGCTGCTGCCGCTCGACGATCTGCTCTCGGTGGTGCGCGAGTTCCTCAATCCGAATGTCTTGCGTTCCGGCCTCGACCGCTGCCTGCGGCGGCATAGCGCCGGCAACTTGCGCGATCTGAAACCGGCCGCGCCCAGGCCCGCCCACAAGCCCTTCAAGGACTATGCGGCGGGCTACCTCCACATCGACGTGAAACATCTGCCGCAGATGGCCGACGAGGACCGGCGGCGCTACCTGTTCGTGGCCATCGACCGCGCCACCCGTTGGGTGTTCGTGCGCGTCTACCCGGCGAAGACGGCTGCGAACGCGCGGCGCTTGTCTCACGCGACCTGGAACGCGCCGCGCCGATGCGGATCAACCGGGTGCTGACCGACAATGGCAAGGAGTTCACCGACCGGCTCTTCGGGCTGCGCCGCCGCTCCCCTACCGGCAATCATGAGTTCGACCGCCTCTGCGACGATCTCGGCATCGAGCACCCCCTGGCGCCGATGCACCCGCAAACCAACGGCATGGTGGAGCGGTTCAACGGCCGGATCGAGGATGTCCTGCAGAGCCACCGCTTCCACAGCGGCGAAGACCTGGAGCAGACCATCCTGCGGCTCATGTCCGCCTCTGCAACGGCCAGTTGCCCCAGCCTGTCCTCAAGGGTCGAACGCCCATCGACGCGCTCAAGGCTTGGCATCGCGAAAAACCGGAACTGTTCAGAAAGCAGCCGTATAATCACGCGGGATGTGACACGTAGGTAAACCCCAGTTCGTCATCGTCCTCGATGTTGTCGGGATCCTTGAGCAGATCCAGATACAGGGTCCGCGCTGACCAGGCATCGGGATTTGCCTTACGCAAGCGCGCCTTCTTCTCGGCGAATGTGCCGCAAGGCCCGATCAGCAGCGAAGTCATGCGCTGCTGTCCATCCAGAACCATAGTGACGTCGCGTCCTTCGACCGTAAGCGGTGCTCCGATCACACCTTTGCAGCGTAGTTCCACGGCAGGAGATCGTGGATCTGGCTCTGCTTATGTCCAGTGACGATGGCGGTGAGCGTTGCCGCCAACCAGGCGTGGGGATCAACGCTGTTGAGTTTGCAGGTTTCGATCAGCGAGGCGATGAGGGCCCAGTTTTCGGCTCCGGCGTCGTGCCCGGCAAAGAGAGCATTCTTCCGGTTCAGGGCGATCGGACGGATGGTGCGTTCGACGGCGTTGGAGTCCATCTCGACGCGACCGTCGGTCAGAAAGCGCCTGAGACCGTCGCGGTATCTGGCAATATAGGCGAGCGCCTCGCCCAGTGGCGACTTTGCGGACGCGCGGGCGCGATGATGGCGCAGCCAGTCGTCAATGCGGGCGAGGATCGGGGCTGAACGGTCCTGCCGTGCGATCAGGCGGGCGGTGGTGGGGTCGCTGCCGCGAATGTCAGCCTCGATACGATAGAGATCGCGGATGAGGTCGACGCCCTCCTCGGCGATCGGTGCGGGTCCGGTGCGGGTGATCTCGATGAGCTTTCGCGCGCGCGCAGCGATGGCCCGGACCCGCCGCCAGTCCAGCCCGGCAAACAGCGCCTCGAACTGGGCATGGCTCAGCGTCATCAGGCCGTCCTTCACCGCGGGCCAGCTGAAGCTGTGCTCCTCCAGCCGCTTGCAGGCCATCACCAGCCCGGTGCCGTCCCAGTAGAGCAGCTTCAGCCGATCGGCCTTGCGGGCCCGGAACACGAACACCGTCCCGGTGAACGGGTCCTTGCGCAATTCGTTCTTCACCAGCGCCGCCAGGCTGTCGTGGCCCTTGCGGAGCAAGCCATCAAGGCGCCATCGGTCCGAGCCCGATGGCGAGCGATGGGCTTTGTCGCCACCATGATCCGCACCCGGTGCGACGGGAAGATCATGCCGGGGCCGTCAGCGCGCGCACGAGGGCCGCAAGCCGTTCGGCCGAGACGCCGGCCTCGAGGCGGATCGTCACCGCGCCGACCCTGATCTCCAGGCCGACGGCTTCGGAACAGCGCGGGCCTTCGTCGGAGGGCGCCACGATCATGGCCGCGAACCCGACCGAACCCTCCGGCGCGGGCAGCACCAGCTGCCCCGCCCGGGCGCGCGAGCGCCACAACGACAGATGGTTGGCCTGCAGCCCGTGCCGTGCCGCGACCTCGTTCACCGTCACACCCGGGCGCAGCGTCTCCGCCACGATCCACGCTTTCACCTCATCCGGCCAAGTCCGCCGATGGCGACCGCCGCCATCGAGCGGGAGAACCTCCAGTGTAGCCGCCATGGAGAAACTCCCTCCCGCCCATCACAGGACATCCCGATCCCAGATCAGAACAGGCCAGAGAAGGTGGGAGCAGAACAGCGCTTACCTTCGACCGAAGCGGGCTCATTGTGCACGTCAGAGCGATAGTTCTCGATGAACTTGTAGCTTCTGACCTCGTGCTTCGTTGCCTCGTCCACTGCCCAGAACATGAAGCTGCTGATCGGATATCCCTTCAGCAACGAATCGAAAAGCGCCACGATCTAATTCGAGGAGCAGACATAGGGCCGCTGAATCGCAGGCAAGAAGTAGCGGCGGTTCACGTCGTCGATGACGGACCCGATCGTGCGGGAAGCGTAGCTCATGGAGGCCGACCAGTTCAAACAAGGGAGAGGATGAGATTTCCACCTAGAATAACTGTTCGTGGTGCACGTCAAGGCCCTGCGGATAGGGCCACGGCATGGAGCGGAGCAACGAACCTCTCGTGGCTGCCTTTGCGGACACCCTTCGTCGTCGACGAGAAAAGGCCGGGTTGACGCAGGAGGATTTGGCCGAACGCTCCGACACCTCGGCACGCTTCATCTCATTCCTGGAAACCCGGCGCCGTCAGCCCTCCCTTTCGGCGCTTGCCGCTCTCAGCGAGGGGTTGGGCATCAGCATGGCCGACTTGGTTTCGGACGTAGAGGGCAACTATCGCCCGCTACGGGACAGCCTGCCGGAAAACAGGTGTTCGGAGCCGGACACGGAAGGCAGGGAAGGCCTCCAGCAGCGCCGTTAAGAGGCGCCTGCTCAGGATACATACCGCGGTCAGAGGGTTTACAAAGCGATAGCCTGAAGAAGTTGATGCACGTGCTCCAGCGAAGCGCCTGCCCCATAGCGCTCGCGATTCAGCCGATGTTCGAGCAGATCACGCCGAATCCGCTCGTCGATACCGGCAGCCAACATGCGATCCTCAAAGCTGTGGCGGAGAGAGTAGAGGACATGGCCTGGGCTTTCCTTGAGACCGTTCTCGGAGAGAAACTTGTTGATTGTCGCCGAAAGGCCCGGCTTGTTGCGGTAACGGCTGAATCCGTCCTTGCACTCGCGCATGGCTGCCAAGGAAACACCCACAAGCGGGATCTTTCGCTTCGAATAGAGGCTCTTTATGTGCCGGCCCTCTGGCAGGATTTCAATGAAGGGGACCTTCGCCGACAGGTGAATATGCGCAGGCAGCAGTGCAGCCACTTCCGACGGCCTCGCACCCGTGTTGACCATCACACGAAGAATATTTCGCGCCTTGATGTTCAGACCATCAAGTGCACCGGGAGCCAGCAGCTTGGTCTTTATCCACTCGTTGCTGAAAGGCGGGCGATTCTTCTGATCGGTCTTCTTGAGGGTAAGGACACCAAGAGGGAGGTTCAGCCCGAGCCGCTTGAGTTCGTTGACGGTGAACAGGATGCTCGACAGATGGCCGATTTCCTTGTTGGCCGAGTTCGTGCTGACTTCTCCGTCGCTGACGCGGTCGCTCCACCATTTTCGGAAGTCGAGCATGTGGTCGCGTGTGATCTGGTCGAGTGCCAAGTCATCGATTTGCTCAATGAAATTGGCCACCGCCTTCTTCCGAGGATTGATCCAGATCCGCTTCTGATCGGCAGACATGCCATTTGTCTTGTCCTGAGTGAGGGCAAAGTAGAGCTCCAGAGCCCCCGAGACCGTCAGTATGGGCTTCTCCGCCCCACCCAGGAACGCACGCGCAGCAACACTATCCGGCGCGTCCTCCGTGCCCCCATCATCTTGGTCCGAGCCACGATCTCGCTGACCGTAAGGCGCGCAATGTCGCTTGCAGGCATGAACCGGAGGCCCGCAGCCTCAGCCAAGTGTCTTGCCGCCTCGTAGCGCTCTGCTACATTCTCCGACCGTCCTGCGAGCTTTGCTTCCCACGAGGCGATCAGTTGGTCTCGCACGAATGGCAACTTTCTCCGAGCCTCGGACTTGCTGTCGGTCTTCAGCGATACTCAGACCACCTCTCGCTCTTCGACGTTAGAAAACCGCTTAGGCACCCGGACCCGAGTTGAAAACAGACCGTTCTTGCCCCGCGAGATCACCTTCATGATCGCTCTCCCTCCAGTTCCCGTGCAGCACCTTGTGCAGCAACTTGTGCACCAAAAGACGACCGCGGAACGCTCCAGATAGCTTGTGCATTAGCCATTTCAATGACTTGCGCGCGATGGAAGGAAGGAGATTGGAGCGGGTGAAGGGAATCGAACCCTCGTCGTAAGCTTGGGAAGCTTCTGCTCTACCATTGAGCTACACCCGCGACGCGTTTCCGATAACGTGGGCCGCGCCGCCGGTCAAGGCTAGAGCAGCCCCATCTCGGCCAGCTCGCGCGCGAGCTTCGGCGGCAGCGGGGATTCGGCAGTGCGGCCGGGGGGCAGGTCGGGAGGCGCATCGGCGGGTAAAAGATAGCGCCAGCCCTGGAAGGCGCGGCGGGGCAGGGCCGAGACGCGCACCACCTCGCGGTCGAGGATCAGGGCGCAGCGGGTGATGCCGTCAGGCCCGATCCTTTCCTGCAGGTCCAGAAGCCGCTGGCGGGCCAGCATGGTGCCCTTGAAGACCCAGAAGATCGAGCCGCCGGCCAGCAGTTCCCCGGCCCGCTTGGGCCACATGCGGGTGACGTGTTCGGCCGGGCCGTGGCCGAAGCGTTCGGCCTGCCAGCGTTCCAGCGACTCGGGCGCGGGGGCGCCGACGCAAAGCTTCATCATGTGCAGGGATGGGGCCGTCATGGCGGCCATATAGGCGAGCGGCCGAAAGGTTAACAGGGGGCCGCCGCCGTCTTGCAGGGGCCGGGGCGAGGGCGTAGCAGGCTGGGGAAAGGAAGCCTCCCATGACCACAGAAACCGTCACGGCACCCCGCCGGATGCCGCAGGGCGAACTGATCGCCATGCTGGCCTTCCTGTTCGCCACCGTCGCCTTCTCGATCGGCTCGATGCTGCCGGCGCTGCCGCAGATCGCGGCGGAACTGACGCCGGACGATGTGAACCGGGCGCAGCTGATTCTGACCAGCTTCATGGCGGGCATGGGGATCGGGACGCTGTTCGCGGGGCCGATCTCGGACGCGATCGGGCGCAAGCCGGCAATGGGGATCGGCTTTGCGATCTATCTTGCGGCCTCGGCGGTGGCGCTGTTCGTGAACTCGCTGGAACTGCTGCTGGTGGCGCGGTTTGCGCAGGGCCTTGGCGCGGCCTCGCCGCGGATCGTCGGCACGGCGCTGGTGCGCGACCTTTATTCCGGGCGCGAGATGGCGCGGATCACCAGCTTCATCATGATGGTCTTCACGATCGTCCCCGCGCTTGCGCCGCTGATCGGGCAAGGCTTCATCATCGCCCTGGGCTGGCATGGGATCTTCATCGGCTGCATCATCTTCGCGGCGACCGGCTGGCTGTGGCTGTCCCTGCGCCAGCCTGAGACCCTCGCCCCCGAGGCCCGCCGCCCGCTGCAGTTTGCCACGCTGCTGTCCGGGACGCGCGAGGTGCTGGGCGACCGCCAGGTGATGCTGAGCACGGTGACGATGACGCTGGGATTCGCGCAGATGTTCGCGCTGATGTCCTCGGCCCAGCAGCTTTTCGGGGACGCCTATGGCAAGGGCGAGCAGTTCGCGCTGTGGTTCGCGGCGATGGCGACGCTGGCGGGGGCCGGCACCCTCATCAACACCTGGCTGGTCATGCGGATCGGGATGCGGCGGATCGCGCGCGCGGCTTATGCGGCGCAGATCTTCGTCTCGGGCGCCTTCCTGCTGGCGCTCGTGACCGGCGCACTGCCGGAGAGCCTGCGCTTTCCTGCGTTTTTCCTGTGGGCCGTCGGCATCTACATGATGGCGGGGCTGACCTTCGGGAACCTCAACGCGCTGGCGCTGCAGGGGATGGGGCATATCGCCGGGCTGACGGCCTCGGTTGTGGCGGCGATTTCCACGGTGGGGTCTGTGGTGATCGCGGCGCCGGTGGGGCTGGCCTATGACGGCACTGCAATCCCCGTGGCGGTCGCGGCGGTGATCTGCTCGATCCTCGCCTGGGTCATCATGGGCTGGATGCGCGACCCGGTGCGGCAACAGCGGGCGCAGCGTTGACTCTGCCCGAACGGCGGCTATAAGCGCCACTTCCATTGGTGTTGGTGGACCCCGCAAGGGGAAGCCTGTCGCTCCGTTCGCGGGGAAAAGGACAACGCCCTTCATACACAGACGAAGGAGATCAGCGGTGACGAAACGCACCTCTGCCAAGTACAAGCTCGACCGCCGCATGGGCGAAAACATCTGGGGCCGCGCCAAGTCCCCGGTGAACAAGCGGGAATACGGCCCCGGCCAGCACGGTCAGCGCCGCAAGAACAAGCTGTCGGACTTCGGCACCCAGCTGCGCGCAAAGCAGAAGCTGAAGGGCTACTACGGCGACCTGACCGAGAAGCAGTTCAAGCGCATCTATGCCGAGGCTGTCCGCCAGCGCGGCGACACCGGCGAGATGCTGATCGGCCTGCTGGAACGCCGCCTGGACGCGGTCGTCTATCGCGCCAAGTTCGTGCCGACCATCTGGGCCGCCCGCCAGTTCGTGAACCACGGCCATGTGACCGTGAACGGCCAGCGCGTGAACATCGCCTCCTACCGCGTCAAGGAAGGCGACCTGATTGCCGTCCGCGAGCGTTCGCGCCAGTTGGCCATCGTGCTGGAAGCCGTGGGGCTGGCCGAGCGTGACGTACCCGATTACCTGGACGTGGACCACAACAAGATGACCGCGACCTTTGTCCGCAGCCCGGCGCTGGGCGACGTGCCCTATCCGGTGCAGATGGAACCGAACCTGGTTGTCGAATTCTACTCGCGCTGATCCGGGTTTTCCCGACCTTGGAAGGCCGTCCTGTCGGGGCGGCCTTTTTCTTTCTGCGCTGCCGGACCGGGGCGCTGCCCCGGACCCCGGGATACTTGAGGCCGAAAGACAGGATAGTTGACAGAGGCCGGCAGGCTTGCCGACTGTGAGGCCATGAAGGACAGCGCGCAGATTTCCCAGTCCAAGGCAACTGCCGACAAGGCGCTGATCGTGGACGTGCCGGGCTATGACGGCCCGCTGGACCTGCTGCTGACGCTGGCGCGCACGCAGAAGGTCGATCTGCTGCAGATCAGCGTTCTGGCGCTGGCCGAACAATACCTGGACTTCATCGACCGCGCCCGCGGCCTGCGGATCGAGCTTGCCGCCGATTATCTCGTGATGGCGGCCTGGCTGGCTTATCTCAAGTCGCGGTTGCTGTTGCCGCCCGATCCCGAGGCTGAAGGCCCGTCCGCCGACGAACTTGCCACGCATCTGGCCTTTCAACTGGAACGGCTGAACGCCATGCGCGAGGCCGCGGCCCGGCTGATGGGGAGGGCGCGGCTGGGTCAGGACCGCTTTGCCCGCGGCGCGCCCGAGATGGTGCCGCGGTCGCGCTCGATCCTGTGGCAGGCGGGGCTGATCGATCTGCTGCAGGCCTATGCCCGGCTGCGGACCCGCGACGAGTTCCGGCCCTATGCCTGTGACCGCCGCGACGTCTTCACGCTGGACGAGGCGCTGGAGCGGATGCGCGGGCTGATCGGCCATGCGGGACGCTGGACCGATCTGATGCGCTTTCTGCCCGAGGGCTGGTCGGCAACCTCTGCCCGCCGCCGCTCGGCCACGGCCGCCACCTTCGCCGCTTCGCTGGAACTGGCCCGGCAGGGCCGTGTCGAGCTGCGGCAGGACGGCAGCTTCGCCCCCATCGCGGTGCGCCTGCGGTGAGGCCGGTCTTTGCGCCGCCTTTGCTGGACGAGCAGGAACGGATGGTCGAGGCGCTGCTGTTCGCCTCGGCCGGGCCGCTGAGCCTGCGGGACCTTGCGGCGCGGCTGCCCGCCGGCTGCGACCCGGCCGAGGCGGTCCGGCGCCTGCGCGCCCGCTATGAGGGCCGGGGCGTCCAGCTTGAACGCCTGGGCGATGCTTGGGCCTTCCGCACCGCCGCCGACCTGTCCTTTCTGATGCAGGAACAGGTGGTCGAAACCCGCCGCCTGTCGCGCGCCGCGACCGAGACGCTGGCGATCGTCGCCTATCACCAGCCCGTCACCCGCGCCGAGATCGAGGAGATCCGCGGCGTTGCCGTCAGCCGCGGCACGCTGGACCAGTTGATCGGGATGGGCTGGGTGCGGCTCGGCCGCCGCCGCGAGACGCCGGGCCGCCCTGTCACCTTTGTGGTGACCGAGGCATTTCTCGATCATTTCGGCCTTGCCGGCACCCGTGACCTGCCGGGTCTGGCCGAACTGCGGGCGGCCGGGTTGCTGGACAGCCACCCCCTGCATCCGGGGCTTGCGGGAACCGGCCGCGACACCGATATTCGCAGCGACGAGCCGGGGGATGATCTTTTCGGCGACTGAGGGACGTGCATGAACTGGAATTCGCTGCTGAACGGCCCGCTGGGCCGGATGCTGACCCGCCGCCTGATGAACTGGGGGATGAACAAGGGCATCGACGTCGCGACCCGCCGGACGAGCGGCACCACGGCCGACGGCAAGCCCTCGGCCGCGGCGTCCAAGCAGGCCAAGGCCGCGCGGCAGGCGGCCAAGCGCGCCCGCCAGGCGGCCCGGATCACCCGCCGGCTGCGCTGAGCCTCAGCGGAACTGCTTGGCGAGCTTCAGCCCCTGCCCTTGGTAGTTCGAGGCGATGCCGCTGCCGTAAAGCCGCTCGGGCAGTTCGGCCATGCGTTCATAGACCAGCCGGCCGACGACCTGCCCGTGTTCCAGTGCAAAGGGCGCCTCGTGGCAGCGCACCTCCAGCACGCCCCGGGCACCGGCACCTGCCGGCCCGTGGCCGAAGCCGGGATCGAAGAAGCCCGCGTAATGGACGCGGAACTCGCCTACCATGGCTAGGTAGGGGGACATCTCGGCCGCGTGGTCGGGCGGGATCGAAACCGCCTCGCGGCTGACGAGGATGTAGAAGGCGCCCGGATCGAGGATCAGGCGCCCCTGCTCGGCGCGCAGCTCGTCCCAGAAATCGCGCGCCTCGTAGCCGCCGATGCGGTCGAGGTCGATGACGCCGGTTTGGGGGCGGGCGCGATAGCCCACCAACTCGGCTGCATCGGGGTGCAGGTCGACCGAGAAGCCCAAGCCCCCGTCGATCAGCGGCTCGCCACCGACCAGCGGCTCGGCGGCGTGCAGCGCGGCGAGGGCGTCGTCGTCCAGAACCGCGTAACCCCGGCGCAGGCGCAACTGGTTCAGCCGCATCCCTGGCCGGACCAGCACCGAAAAGCTGCGCGGGCAGATCTCGGCGTAAAGCGGGCCGTCGTAGCCGGGGGGAAGGCGGTCGAACTCGGTCCCGTCGTCGGTGACCAGCCGGGTCAGCAGGTCGAGGCGGCCGGTCGAGGACTTGGCGTTCGCCACGGCCTCGATCCCGTCGGGCAGGGTGATGCGTTCCAGCAGCGGGACCAGATAGACACAGCCCTTTTCCAGCACAGCGCCATGGGTCAGGTCCATGCGGTGCATCTCGAAATCGGCCAGCCGGTCCGCGACGCTGCGCCCCCGGCCCGCGAGGAACGAGGCCCGCAGCCGCCAGGCGGTGGTGCCCAGCCGCAGGTCGAGGCTGGCGGGCTGGATCTGGTCCGGGGTGATATCCACGGCGGCGCGGATCGCGCCTTCGTCGATCAGGCGGCGCAGGGCGCTGTCGGGAAGAACGCCGTTCATCTCAACAAATCCTTAGGCCAGATTCCTGATTGTCGAACGCCCACCCCGTAGGGTGGGCGTTTCGTGATGGTCGGGCCGGCGAGATTCGAACTCGCGGCCTTCCGCCCCCCAGACGGACGCGCTAACCAGACTGCGCCACGGCCCGACGCCGGCCATATAGATCGAAGCCGCAGGGCTGCACAAGGGGCCGCCGGGCGATTTCCGCGATGTGGTCAGGATTGCCGCCCGGCCCGCCCCGTATGCAGCGCCTGCGCGAGATCGCGGGCCGCATCGGGCAAAACGATGCTCCCGCTTCGCAGCACCGCAGCGGTGGCGTTCAGTCGCGCAAGCCAGTCTACATCCAGCGCAACAGGAACCGGCGCAATGCCATCCGCATCGGCCTTTGCCGACGAGCCCGCCCCTTTGTTCGCTTGCTGAGAATGAGCCTCGGAATTGTCATCCTGCGGCACGGAAGGGGTCGGTTTCCCGCCGTTCGTCCCATGATGGCTGCGGTCGTCCATCTCGGGGGACAGCACCTCCTGCAAGCGCTGGCGTCCGCGTTGGCGGATGGCAGCGCCCTTGTCCATCTCGATCAGGCGCCGCGCGCCCCGGATGGTCAGTCCATCCTCGCGCATGACCTCACACAATCCCGCGGCCAGAAAGAGGTCATCAGGCCGGTAATAGCGCCGCCCGTCGGGGCGGCGGACCGGGGCAAGTGCCGGGAACTGCGTTTCCCAGTAGCGCAGGACATGGGTCGCCACGCCGACCAGCCCCGCGACCTCGCCGATGCTGCGGAAGGCTTGCGGCGATTTCATGGGCGGCCTATCTGTTGCCCGCCGCGACGCGTTCCTTCATCAGGTGCGACGGGCGGAACGACAGGACGCGGCGTGGCGTGATCGGCACCTCTTCCCCGGTCTTGGGGTTGCGCCCGACCCGTTCGTTCTTGTCGCGCACCGAGAAGGTGCCGAAAGACGATATCTTGACCTGCTCTCCGCGCACCAGCGCGTCCGAGACATGGCCCAGCACGCTTTCGACAAGCTGCGCGCTTTCATGGCGGGACAGGCCGACCTCGCGGAAGACCGCCTCGGCCAGATCCATTCGGGTCAGCGTCTTGTCGCTCATGCAGGGAACCTTTCATTTCTAACACACTGTTGTCGCATGTAACCGAAGTCAACGACGACAGGGGCGCTTCGTTCCGGCCGGCGCAGGCGCAAGGCGCGCTTGTCTTGTCCGATCTGCCTCGGGTGCCTATCATTCATGAAAACAAGGGATGGACCGTGCACGATGGCAGGCGGCTGGGCAACGGATGACGCAGTCAATCAGCAGATCGAGGTCAGCACCGAGGAGGCGCTGGCGCGGATGCGGTTGCGGAACCGCACCGGGGGCGAGAGCCTGGCGGAATGCGCCGACTGCGGCGAGCCGATCCCCGAGGCGCGCCGTCGCGCCCAGTCCGGCGTGACCCTCTGCGTCGCCTGCCAGTCCGAGGCGGATCGCCTCCGGCGTCCATCCGGCGGGATGAACCGCCGCGCGTCCAAGGACAGCCTGCTCAAGTAACGGAAGGGCTCAGGCGCCGTTCGCGGCGGAAAGCCGGTCCTGCACCATCCCGCTGATCCGGGCCAGATCCGCCGCAAGCGCCCGTCCTGCTGAATGGTCGCGGGCCAGCGCCGCCGCCGCCTGCTCCAGAGGCTCGTCGCGGGCGGATCGCGCCACGCCCGCAAGGAAGCGTGCGATATAGTCGATGGCGCCTGTGTCCGCCGAAGAGGCCAGCACCTCGGCCACATGGGCCAGGTCGTCGCGCAGCGCGCCCTGGTCGGGGGCCACCATCTCGTCGCTGACAACCCTCAGCCCGGTCGGCCGCGCCTCGGGCGGCAGAACCGACAGGATCGCGTGCTGAAACAGCGCAAGGCTTTCGATCGGCTTTGGCATGAATCCGTCCGCGCCGGCGGCAAGGGCCACGGATTCGTTGTCGGGATCGCCAGACATTCCCAGCACGACGGGCACGCGCGGCGACATCGCCGCCATCTGCGCGATCAGTTGCGCGCCGTTCCCGTCCGGCAGCCCGAGATCCACGATCACCACCGCCGGACGATACATCTGCAGGTGCCGTGCGGCCGTCCGCAGGCAGTCAGCCCGGCGGATACGCGCGCCCGAGCGTAGGCAGAGCAGCCGCACCGCCTCGGACGCGAAGCGCGAATCCTCGACCACCAGCACGGTCAGGCCGGTCAGCGGGCGACCCGGCGGTGCGCCGCGCCATAGGGGGGAGGAGTCGTCGTGAACAGTGGCAACCTGTCGATCCATGGCGTCATCCTTTCGAATCGCGCATGATGAAAGGCTAGCCTCGCGTCCCTAACGCATGGTTAACCGCCAAGGTCTTTCCCTTGGATGGGGCAGCGACTATTGAGGGCGAAACAGCCGGAGGCCCCCATGATCGGACGTTTGAACCATGTCGCCATCGCCGTCCCCGACCTTGAGGCGGCATCGGCGCAGTATCGCGACACGCTGGGCGCGACCGTTGGCCCGCCGCAGGACGAGCCCGACCATGGCGTGACCGTCGTTTTCATCGAGCTGCCGAACACCAAGGTCGAGCTGCTGCATCCGCTGGGCGAGAACAGCCCGATCAAGGGGTTCCTCGACAAGAACCCCTCGGGCGGCATCCATCACATGTGCTTCGAGGTCGAGGACATCCTTTCCGCCCGCGACACGCTGAAATCCCAGGGCGCCCGCGTCCTCGGCGACGGGGAACCGAAGATCGGCGCCCATGGCAAGCCTGTGCTGTTCCTGCATCCCAAGGACTTCAACGGCTGCCTGATCGAGCTGGAGCAGGTCTGATGACGATCACCGGGGGCCTTGTCCTGTTCGCCTCGCTGTTTTTCGTGGTCATGTTCCTGCTGCTGCCGATCGGGCACCAGAGCCAGGCAGAGGCAGGCCACATCGTCCCCGGCACGCCGGAAGGGGCGCCGATGCGGCCGATGCTGGGGAAAAAGGCGCTTTGGGCGCTGGCGATCTCGGCTCTGCTGGTGGGCGGGATCTGGCTTTTCCTCGACGCGGGCATCATCACCCGGCAGGACATGATGGATTTCAACCGCGTCTCGCGCTGACAATGTGGAACAGGTGCGTATAGGCCGCAGCGGCCAGCACCGGCACCAGGATGTTCAGCAGCGGCACCGTCAGCAGCAAGGCGACGCCGATGCCAAGCGTCACCACTGCGCCCGGCCGGCGCTGGCGCAGCCTGTCCGCATCCTCGGCCGGCAGATGGCGGCGGGCGACCATCTGGAAGAACTCGCGCCCCAGCAGCCAGCCGTTGGCGGCGTAGAACAGGATTGGTGCCAGCGGGCCGATGAAAGGGGTCAGGATCAGCACGGCGATGCTGACGACCACCACGGCGCCGATCACCAGCAGCGATTCCGCCAGCCCGTCCAGCAGCCCGAGGCTGGTCCCGCGGGGATAGCCATGGGCGGCCTCGACGGTTTCCGACACCTGTTCCGAAAACAGCCCGGCGAAGCCCGCCGCAACCGGGGCGGCGAGAAACAGGCTCATCAGCGGGAACAGCGCCAGCGAGCCCCAGGACAGCGCCTCGCCGATGGGAAGGCTGCCGATCCAGGGCAGGGCGATGGATTCAGGTCCCCAGGCGCGCAGCGCCCAGAAGGCCAGCGCCTGAAGCAGGATGAACAGCCCCAGCGTCAGCGCCACGCCCATGGCCAGCACGGCAAAGACGCGCGGGCGGAACAGGTCCGCCACGCCAAGGGCCAGCGCGCGCAGGGCCGGGATCACAGAAAACTCGTCCGCGCGGCCACGTCGGGACGGGGCCGGTCCGGCACATCGCCTGTGCGGCTGCCGATATGGACCAGCCCGACGATACGCTCGTTCCGGCCGATGCCCAGATACGAGCGGGCGAAATCCGGGTCGGTCGCGGGACCGGATAGCCAGGCGGCGCCCCAACCTGCCGCCAGCGCGGCGTTCAGCAGCGACAGGCAGACCGCGCCGGCCGACATCTCCTGTTCCCACTGCGGGACCTTCGGACTGTCCGAAGGGCAGGAGACCACGGCCACGATCACCGGAGAGGCGAAAGCGCTGGCGGCCTTTTCCGCCACCGCGTCATCGCCGCCCTTGTCGCGGACGTAGGCCGCCAGCGTGGGCGCAAGCCGATCCAGAGTCGCGCGTTCCAGCACGACGAAGCGCCAGGGTTCCAGCTTGCCGTGGTCGGGCACCCGCGCGGCGATGGTCAGCAACTCCATCAGTTGCGCGCGGTCAGGGCCGGGGCCGGTCAACGTCTTCGGCGGGTGCGAGCGGCGGCGGCCGAGGAACTCGAGAGCCTGGGGGTTCTGGTGCTGCATCGCGGTGCCTCCTGTGCTGATTGGCCCCGAGGCATAGCGGCGCGCGCCCCGCATTGAAAGACGCGCGGGTTGACGGGACGGGCGGTGCCGCCGCAAGAGGTCGGGATGGCCAAGCCGCTCGACCTTTCCCCGCTTGCCGTTCCGGGCGCCCCGATCGCCCTGCGCGTGACCCCGCGCGGCGGACGGGATGCGCTGACGCTGGACGAAGCGGGCGGCATCCATGTCCGCGTGACCGCCCCGCCCGAGGACGGCAAGGCCAATGCCGCCACCCGCAAGCTGCTGGCCCGCGCGCTGGGCGTCGCGCCCTCGCGGCTGACGCTGACCGGCGGCGCCACCTCGCGTGACAAGGTCTTTCGGATCGACTGACCTCAGCCACGCGTCAGGCGGTAGTTGCCTTCCGGCAGGTTCAGCGCCGCGCGCAATTCGTTCAACTGTTCCATCGACAGGACGATGCGGGACACGCCCGACCCCTCGGGCTCCATCTGCTCGATCACCACCTGGTCGTCGAACGAGCGGATCACCACGTCCTCGTTCAGCGGCCGGGCGCCCGGCCTGGCCTCGTCGACCAGGGTGATGACGGTCGAATCGAAATCGTGCTCGATGGTGAACATGGCCGGACCTCGTGGATGACGCAGCGCGGCAACATTCGCGTGAGAGCGGGACCGAAGGCAATCCCCGCCGCTTTGCAGCAGCCGGCTTTAGCCTGTAGCTTGGCGCCGGACAGTGACGCCCTAAAGACAGCGGGAACGACATGACGACAATGCCGATGGCCCTGGCCTGCCGCCGTGATCCTGGTGACGGCCCGCGGAAGCTGCGGGGCCTTGCGCTGGTGGTGCTGGCCGCGGCAACCTTGGCCGGCTGCGCCGTCCAGGAGGGCGTGCCGCTGCCCGCCGATCCCGTCATCTCCGCCCCCGTCGTCCGGAATGTCAGTCCCGACATCCCGCGCACCCCGCAGGGCACGGCGATGAGCTTCGCGACGGTGATCCGTTCGATGGAACCCGTGGTCGAGCGTGAATGCATCCAGCGCCGCCAAGCCCAGATCAACTGCGACTTCCAGTTCGTCGTGGACGACCGGCGAGGGCTGGAACCCAACGCCTTCCAGACCTTGGACAACACCGGTCGCCCGATCATCGGCTTCACCCTGTCGCTGATCGCCGAGGCGCGGAACGCCGACGAGCTGGCCTTCGTGGTCGGGCACGAGGCGTCGCACCATATCCTCAACCACATCCACCAGCGCACGGGGGCGGCGACGGCGGGGGCGGTGATCCTGTCGGGGATCGTCGCGGCGTCGGGCGCGGACCCCGCGACGATCCGGGCGGCGCAGCAGATGGGCGCCAATGTCGGCGCGCGCTATTATTCCCGCGACTGGGAACTGCAGGCCGACTACCTCGGCGCCATCGTCGCGCTGAACGCGGGCTATGACCCCGTGCGCGGGGCCGAATTCTTCACCCGCATCCCCGATCCGGGCGACAAGATCCTGGGCACGCATCCGTCCCGCGCCCAGCGGCAGGCGCGGGTGGCGCAGGCAGTGGCGGACGTGTCCTCGGGCCGTGCCCGGTAAGTCGGACGCGGCAAGATGACCAAGGTCATGGAACTTGCCCCCTGCGGGGCCTAGATGTGACCCACGCTTCACGGAGGTTCGGATGGCAGTCGGCGTCTTCGATTCGGGTCTGGGCGGCCTGACCGTCCACCAGGCCGTCGCCAGTCGGATGCCGGACCTGCCGCTGGTCTATCTGGGCGACAACGCCCACACGCCTTACGGCGTCCGCACCCATGACGATATCTTCGATCTGACCTGCAAGGGGGTCGAGCGGCTATGGCAGGAAGGCTGCGACCTCGTGATCCTCGCCTGCAACACCGCCAGCGCGGCGGCGCTGAAGCGAATGCAGGAAAGCTGGCTGCCCAAGGACAAGCGCGTCCTCGGCGTCTTCGTCCCGCTGATCGAGGCGCTGACCGAGCGCCACTGGGGCGACAACAGCCCGCCGCGTGAGGTCGCAGTCAAGCACGTCGCCCTGTTCGCCACCCCCGCGACCGTCGCCAGCCGCGCCTTCCAGCGGGAACTGGCCTTCCGCGCCATTGGCGTCGATGTCGAGGCACAGCCCTGCGGCGGCGTCGTGGATGCCATCGAGGACGGCGACGAGATGCTGGCCGAGGCGCTGGTGCGGTCCCACGTCGAGGCGCTCAAGCGGCGGATGCCGCACCCCGAGGCCGCGATCCTCGGCTGCACCCATTATCCGCTGATGGACAAGGCCTTCCGCGAGGCGCTGGGACCGGGCGTCGCCGTCTATTCGCAGGCGGGGCTGGTCGCGGAAAGCCTTGAAGACTACCTGCGCCGCAGGCCCGAGTTCCTGGGTTCCGGCACGCAGTCCCGTTTCCTCACCACTGGCGATCCCGCGCGTGTGACATCAAAGGCCACGCAATTCCTGCGCCAACCGATCCGCTTTGAAGCGGCCTGAGAACGCAAGGGCAAACTCATGAAGTCTCTCAAGAAGAAGCGCCGCATCCAGGTTCTGATCGTGGCGGCTGTCGCGCTGGTCATGGCGACCGTGCTGATCGGCTACGGCTTCCGCGACGGCATCAACCTTTACCGCTCGCCCAGCCAGCTGGCCGAGGCGCCGCCGCCTGTGGGCGAGGTCTTCCGCCTGGGGGGGCTGGTCGAGGAAGGCTCGATCGTGCGGGGCGAGGGAGAGACTGTCACCTTTGCCGTCACCGACGGCGGAGAGGTCGTGCCGGTCAGCTTCCGCGGCGTCCTGCCGGACCTGTTCGCCGAGAACGCCGGCATGATCGGGACCGGGCAGATGGTCGACGGCGTCTTCGTCGCCGAAGAGATCCTCGCCAAGCACGACGAGAACTACATGCCCCGCGAAGTGGCCGATTCCCTGAAAGAGCAGGGCGTCTACAAGGAGCCGACCTCCTGAGCGCAGCGCGCGGTGAGTTAACGCAAGGTTAACGCGGCCGCGCCATCCTGCCTGCCTCGAAAGAGGGAGCAGGGGATGCAGACAGTCGAACAGATAGCCGCCGCCATCGTGGCGCGCGAAGGGGGGTTCGTGGACGATCCCGATGACCCCGGCGGGGCCACGAACCACGGCGTCACCATCGGCACGATGCGGTCGCTGGGGCTGGACCTCGACGGCAACGGCCGGGTGGACAAGGCGGATGTGCGCAAGCTGGACCCCGCGCAGGCCGCTCGCATCTATGTCGAGCATTACTTCCGTCGCCCGCGTCTGGACCGCCTGCCGCAAGTGGTGCAGGCCAGCGTCTTCGACATGCAGGTGAATGCCGGGGCCAATGCGGTGAAGATCCTGCAGCGGCTGGTGTCGCGCATGGGCTTTCCCTGCGCCGACGACGGGCTTGTCGGGCCAAGGACCGAGGCCGCCGTCCGGGCCGCGGCGGCGGTGGCCCCGGCGCATCTGGCCGACGCCTACGGCATCGCGCGGCGCAACTATTACTATGCGCTGGCCGACGTTCGCCCGGCCAGCCGCAAGTTCGCGCGGCGCAAGGACGGCGGCAAGGGCGGCTGGATCACCCGGGCCGAGGAGTTCATCGCCCCCCGCCATCACCTGACCGACGCGCAGCACCGCGAAAGGACCGCCCGATGGGCATGATCGACCGCTTTCTCACGCGTTCCGGCGGGATCGCCGCCGTGACCGAGGCCGCCGGCAGCGTGGCCGAGATCTTCACCCCCAACGTCACCCGTCGGATGGAACTGGACGAGGAGGCCTATGCCCGCGCCATTGGCCAGGCGCAGGCCGAATTCAGCCAGGCTCCACACACATGGTGGGACAGCCTGATGAACGGGCTGAACCGCCTGCCGCGCCCGCTGCTGACCCTGGGCACCATCGGGCTGTTCGGCTATGCGATGGTCGATCCGCCCGGCTTCTCGGCACGTATGGAGGGTCTGGCGCTGGTGCCCGAGCCGCTGTGGTGGCTGATGGGCGCCATCGTCAGCTTCTACTTCGGCGCGCGCGAGGCGCATTACTTCCGCAGGCGGGTCTGGCCCTCTGCCAAGGTCCGCACCACGGTCGCGGGCGATGCAGGCTGGACCGCGCCGCAGGTTCCCGTGGACGAGGGCTGGCGCGCACCCCTTGTCCCGACCGCCCCCGACGCAGCGGCGGAAGCCACCCCGGCCGCGTCCTTCACGCTGTCCGAGGACGATTTCGCCGACAACGCCGCGCTGCGGGACTGGGCGCGGTCGCTGCGGGGCTGACAGCCCTGTGACAACCCGGCGCGGCCTTGGGGCTGGTGGTGGGGCGCGTCAGACCTTACTGTAACCCCCGGGCTTCATCCGGGGGTTTTTCCATGATTGCCGAGCTTGGACATTTCGCGCTGATCCTCGCCCTTGGCGTCGCGTTGTTCCAGGCGGTCGTGCCGATGGCCGGCGCCGCGCGCGGCTGGCCCGCCTGGATGGACAGCGCCCGCCCCGCGGCGGTGGCGCAGTTCGGGCTGCTGGGCATCGCCTTCGCGGCGCTGACAGTGGCCTTCATCACCTCGGATTTCAGCGTGGCGCTGGTCTACGAGAACAGCCACTCGGCCAAGCCGATGATCTACAAGATCACCGGCGTCTGGGGGAACCACGAGGGGTCCATGCTGATGTGGGTTCTGATCCTCGCCCTGTTCGGCGCGACGGCGGCCAGCTTCGGCGAGCATCTGCCGCCCGGGTTGCGCGCCCGCGTGCTGGCGGTGCAGGGGGCGATCGGGGCCTCGTTCCTGGCCTTCATCATCTTCACGTCGAACCCCTTCGCGCGGATGAGCCCGCCCGCCTTCGACGGGCGAGACCTGAACCCGCTGCTGCAGGACCCCGGATTGGCCTTTCATCCGCCGTTCCTTTACCTCGGCTACGTCGGCCTCTCGATGTCCTTCAGCTTCGCCGTGGCCGCTCTGATCGAGGGGCGGGTGGATGCTGCATGGGCGCGCTGGGTGCGGCCCTGGACGCTGGCTGCGTGGGTGTTCCTGACCATCGGCATCGCGCTGGGGTCATGGTGGGCCTATTACGAGCTTGGCTGGGGCGGCTTCTGGTTCTGGGACCCGGTGGAAAACGCCAGCTTCATGCCTTGGCTGATCGCCGCGGCCCTGCTGCATTCCGCCATCGTCGTCGAAAAGCGCGAGGCGCTGAAAAGCTGGACGATCCTTCTGGCAATCCTCGCCTTCGGCTTCTCGCTGGTGGGGACGTTCATCGTGCGCTCGGGCGTCATCACCTCGGTCCACAGCTTCGCCAGCGATCCGGCGCGGGGGGTGTTTATCCTCGGCATCACCGCCTTCTTCGTGGGCGGGGCGCTGACGCTTTATGCGGCGCGGGCAGGGGCCATGACAACACGAGGGGTCTTCGCCCCGGTGTCGCGGGAAGGGGCCTTGCTGCTGAACAACCTGCTGCTGGCGGTCGCCTGCTTCGTGGTCTTCATCGGCACGATCTGGCCGCTGGTCGCGGAAATGATGTGGGACCGCCGCCTGTCCGTCGGTGCGCCGTTCTTTGAAAAGGCCTTCACGCCCTTCATGATCGCGCTGGCCGTGGCGCTGCCCATCGGCTCGATCCTGCCGTGGAAACGCGGCAGCATCGCCCGCGCCAGCCGGACGCTGATGCCCGCCGCGATCCTGACACTGGCGGTTGCCGCGCTGGTCTATGCGGTATCCACCGGCAACAGCGGGCTTGCCGTCATCGGCACGGCGCTGGGCACCTGGATCATCGCCGGCGCCGCCCTGGACATCTGGCAGCGGGCAGGCGGGCAGGCCGGACGCCTGTTGCGGCTGCCGCGCGCCGACTGGGGCCGGGTCGTGGCCCATGCGGGACTCGGCGTCACCTTTGTCGGCATCAGCCTGCTCATGGCCTGGTCGGTCGAGGACATCCGCGTCGCGCGCGAAGGCGAAACCTTCGAGGTTGCCGGATACCAGATCACGCTTGAGGACGTATCCGAGGTGCAGGGTCCGAACTACATCTCGACCACCGCCGCCTTGCGGGTAATGCGCGACGGGCGCGAGATCGGCGTGCTGCATCCCGAAAAGCGCGTCTATCCGGTGCAGGCGATGCCGACGACCGAGGCGGCGATCCGCACCTCCTTCGTGGGCGATCTTTATCTTGTCATCGGCGATCCGCAGCAAGGCGGGGGATGGGCGGTCCGCAGCTATGTCAAGCCCTTCGCCTTCTGGATCTGGATGGGGTCGGGGCTGATGGCACTGGGGGGCCTCATCAGCCTGACCGACCGGCGCTGGCGGGTGGCCGCGACCGCGCGCAAGCCCGCCCCGCGTGCGGTGGCCGCGGAATGAGGGGGCTGCGGGCAATTGCTACCGTGCTTGCACTGGTCGCGGCACAGGCGACATGGGCCGTGCAGCCCGACGAGGTGCTGGCAGACCCTGCGCTTGAGCATCGCGCCCGCGAGATCGGTCAGATGCTGCGCTGCCCCGTCTGCCAGGGCGAGAACATCGATGAATCGAACGCGCCGATCAGCCGCGACCTGCGGCTGTATGTCCGCGAGCGGCTGGTTGCCGGCGACAGCGACGTGCAGGTGATCGACGCGGTGACCGACCGCTTCGGCGAGTTCGTTTTGTTCCAACCGAGGGCCGAGGGCGGGAACCTCATCCTCTACTGGGCCGGGCCGCTGATGGCGCTGGTTGCCGCCGTGGGGGCATTCCTGTTCCTGCGCGGACGCCGGCCCGAGGCGGCGCCTGCGCCTGCGGGGCTTACGGCCGAGGAACGGGCGCGGCTCGACGCGCTGATGCGCGATCAGGAAAGCTGAAGAAAACGCGGCTCGGACCCGCGATTGTCGAAGAAGGGCACGGTCCGGGGCACATGCAGCGGACCGCCGTCTGCAGCGCGGACCAGCGCCTCGACCTCGGCCAGCACGACCTCGGTGATGAAGGGCAGGTCAAGGGCACGGGCCTCGGTCAGCGGGACCCAGTGCAGGTGGCTCAGCTCATCGCAGGCGCCGGAAAAGTCGTCGCGGTCGCCGACGATGTTGCGCGCGTCGATCAGGAAAAAGCGGGCGTCAAAGCGGCGCGGGCGACCGGGCGGCGTGATCGCACGGAAGACGAACAGCAACGGATCGTCGGCGGACGGCGCAAGGGTCAGGCCGGTTTCCTCGACCATCTCGCGCAGCGCCGCGCAGGCGAGCGCGTCTGGCGTGACGCTGGCGCCTGCCAGAGGCTCGGCCGCAAGCCGGCCACGGCACTGGTCCGACAGCGCGTCAGGGCAGGGCGCGTCGTCCTCGGCATCCACCGCCCCGCCGGGAAATACGTATTTCGAGGGCATGAAGGCCGCGCCCGCCCCCCGCATCCCCATCAGGACGGAAGGGCCGCCGGTCCGGTCCCGGTCGATCAGGATCACCGTCGCCGCATCGCGGATGCGGTCCGCCGCCGGCTTGCCGGACCGCGCGGGGTCGGACGGGTGGGCGAGGGGCGCGGGCGTGGTCACGGCTGCGGGGGCCGATCCTCGCCCGCGCCGTCGAAGCCGTGCATCCGCTTGGCCCATTGCATCCCGACCCAAGCGCCCTTGATGATCGGCAGCAGGATCAGCGAGGCCACCAGCGAGCCGCCGAGGAACACCGCCATCAGCACCTCGGACGAGGGGCGATAGAGCATGTAGACCGTCAGCAGAAGAACGGTCGCCACATGCCCGACGATGAGGATCGTCACATAGGCCGGGCCGTCGTCGGCGCGGTGGTGGTGCAGTTCCTCGTTGCAGTTCGGGCAGTGATCCTTGACGCGCAGGTAGCCGGTGAAGATCCGCGCCTGCCCGCAGTTGGGGCAGCGCCCGAGCGCACCGCGCCGCACCGCCTCGCCCAGAACGCGTTCGGCGGGTGCATGTTCGGTCCTCAGAGTCATGTCGATCCTTGGGATGCCTTTTGACGGAAGATAGGGGCTGGCGGGCGCGAATGCCACCATGGCGGGCAAGATTCCGCCCGTCAACTATCCGAAGCCCGGCTGCCTTGCTGAAGGGATCGGACTGGCTCGCTGCCGCAGGTCGAGCAGGGTTCGGGTTTCCGCTATCGGCGCGGCTTCAGGGTTCCCGGGCAGCAGGTGGACTGGAAAACAGCCGCACGGATGTTTTCCGGTCATGTGCAGCCGATGGACCGTTTTCTAGCGCAGCGGGCCACCGAAGCGGCGAAGCGGAAGCAGGCAAGCCCCGGCTTCGGGCGAAAAGTTCACCTCCTCAGGATCGAGCGGCCCGCGTATTCGGCGGTTGCGCCCAGCATTTCCTCGATGCGGATGAGCTGGTTGTATTTCGCCAGCCGGTCGGAGCGCGCGAGGCTGCCGGTCTTGATCTGCCCGCAGTTGGTCGCGACCGCGAGATCGGCGATGGTGGCGTCCTCGGTCTCGCCCGAGCGGTGCGACATGACCGAGGTGTAGCCCGCCCGATCCGCCATCCGCACCGCGTCCAGCGTTTCAGACAGGGTGCCGATCTGGTTGACCTTGACCAGCAGCGAGTTGCCGCAGCCTTGGGCGATCCCCTCGGCCAGCCGCGCCGGGTTGGTCACGAACAGGTCGTCGCCCACAAGCTGGACCGAGCTGCCCAGCTTCTCGGTCAGCAGGCGCCAGCCGTCCCAGTCGTCCTCGGCGCAGCCGTCCTCGATGGACAGGATCGGGTAGTCGGCGCAGAGCGCGGCGAGCCAGTCCACGTTCTCGGCCGAGGTGAAGGACTTGCCTTCGCCGACCATCTCGTAGCGGCCGTCCTTGAAGTATTCGGTCGAGGCGCAGTCGAGCGACAGCATGATGTCGTCGCCCGGCTTGTAGCCGGCCTTCTCGATCGAGCGCAGGATGAAGTCGAGCGCGTCGCGTGTGGAGGACAGGTTCGGCGCAAAGCCCCCTTCGTCGCCCACGCCGGTCGCCAAGCCCGCCGCCGACAGTTCCTTCTTCAGCGTGTGGAAGACCTCGGACCCCATGCGGACGGCCTCGCGGATGTTCTCCGCGCTGACCGGCATCACCATGAATTCCTGGATGTCGATCGGGTTGTCGGCGTGCTCGCCGCCGTTGATGATGTTCATCATCGGCACCGGCAGGATGCGCGCGCCCGTGCCGCCGACATAGCGGTAGAGCGGCTGGCCGGTCGCCTCGGCCGCGGCCTTGGCGACGGCCAGCGACACGCCGAGGATGGCGTTCGCGCCCAGTCGGCCCTTGTTGGCGGTGCCGTCCAGCTCACACATCATGCGGTCGATGGCCAGTTGCTCGGTCGCGTCCTCGCCGATCAGCGCCTCGGAAAGCTCGCCGTTGACCGAGGCCACGGCCTCCAGCACGCCCTTGCCCAGGTAGCGCGCCGTGTCGCCGTCGCGCTTTTCCACCGCCTCATGCGCGCCGGTGGACGCGCCCGACGGCACCGCCGCCCGGCCCATCGTGCCGTCTTCGAGCGTCACGTCCACCTCGACGGTGGGATTGCCGCGGCTGTCGAGGATCTCGCGCGCAAAGATGTCGATGATGGCGGTCATGGGGCGGTTCCTGTCCTTTGGGGCGGGTTCGCGCGTCTTCTAGCCCCGGAAGCCGCCCGGCGGAAGCCGCGAGCGCGCTGTTTGCGCCACCAGCCTCTCAGCCCTGCCCGCGTACCCAGAGATCGGCCCAGATCGGCAGGTGGTCCGAGGCGATGCGGGCAAGCGGCGTGTCCAGCACGCCGCAGTCCAGCACCTCGATGCCGGGCGAGACCGCGATGCGGTCATAGCGCAGTTGCGGCGCGGCGGCGGGCCAGCTTTCCCCCGGCGCGATCACGTCAAGGTCGGTCAGCGCCTCAAGCCCGCGCTCGCCCCGCCATTCATTGAAGTCGCCCGTCAGCACCACGGGGTTGCCGCCGGCCCGCCCGACCTTGGCGGCCAGCCGCGCAAGCTGCGCCCGCCGCGACGAGCGCATCAGCCCCAGGTGGGTGGCGATCACCGTCAGTTCCGGCAGCCGCAGCATGACCGCGCCGCGCGGTTCCACCCCCGGCAGCGCCAAAGGCTGGGAACGCGCGTGTTCGACCAGATCCGGGCGCAGCAGGATCGTCTGCCCGTGCCAGCCCAGCGACTGGTCCGAGGTGCGGCGGTGTTCGACCGGCACCAGCCCCGTCGCCGATTCGATCATGTTGCGGGGCAGGGCCTCGGGACGCTGGCCCATGCGGAAATCGACCTCCTGCAGCGCCACCACATCGGCGCCGAGGCCGGCGATGACCTCGAGGTTCCGCTCGGGCGCATAGGGGCCGAAGGTGCCCCGGCACTTGTGCAGGTTGTAGCTGGCAAGGCGCAGGCGCATGGTCAGTCCGTCCGGGTCCGGGTCGAAGAGGTTGTCCGACGAACGCTCAGGTGCCGCAATAGGTCACGCGCACTTCCTCGCCCGTGGCCGGGGGCAGGGCGAGGTCGGCCCAGTCGGCGCGGTCGTCGAGGGGGTGGGTCACGGCGAGGGCGAGTCGGTTAAAGGGGGCGAAGTCGCCCGTTACGCCCGCGTCGATGGCCTGCTGGATGCGGTGGTTGCGGGGGATGCGGGCGGGGTTCGCCCGCGCCGCGAGGCCCAGGTCGGGGCCGCGCGCGCGCCAGTCGCGTTCCCAGTCACGGAAAGGCTGGGGGTCGGCGAACTCGGCTGCAGTCTCTCCGGTCACGAGGCCCCGGAATGTGCGGGTGAAGTCGGCTTCCTGCTGGGCCATCATCGTCAGCAGGCGCTCGACCAGCGGGCGGTCCTCCATCGCGGCCTCGGCCAGCCCCAGCTTGTCGGCGAAGCGCTTGAGCCAAGCTGCCTGATAAAGGGCGGGGAAGCCGTGGACGATCCGGGTGGCTTCAGGCACCGCCGCCTCGGGATCGGGCATCAGCGGCAAAAGGCAGGACGCAAGCTGCGCGAGATTCCATACGGCGACCTGCGGCTGCTGGGACCAGGCATAGCGGCCGTGGCGGTCGATGGACGAAAACACCGTGTCGGGGTGATAGGCGTCCATGAAGGCGCAGGGGCCGTAGTCGATGGTTTCGCCCGACACGGCCATGTTGTCGGTGTTCATGACGCCATGGACGAAGCCCAGCGCCATCCAGTGCGATATGGTCTCCGCCTGCCGCGCGACGACCTGGCCAAGCAGGTCCATGGGCGAGGATGCATCCGGGTAGTGGCGGGCGATGACATGATCGGCCAGCGCCCGCAGCCGGTCCGTATCGCCACGGATGGCGAAGAACTCGAAGGTGCCGACGCGGATGTGGCTGGACGCCACGCGGGTCAGGACCGCGCCGGGCAGGGCGGATTCGCGCAAGACGACCTCTCCGGTCGTGACGGCAGCAAGGGCGCGGGTGGTGGGGACCCCCATGGCGTGCATGAACTCGCTGACCGCGTATTCGCGCAGCACCGGACCAAGCCAGGCGCGGCCATCGCCCCGGCGCGAAAAGGGGGTGGGGCCGGAGCCCTTGAGCTGAATGTCGAAGCGCCCGCCGTCAGGGGCCACGACCTCGCCCAGCAGCACCGCGCGGCCATCGCCAAGCTGGGGCGACAGGCCGCCAAACTGGTGGCCGGCATAGGCCTGGGCGATCGGCTCGGCGCCCTCGGGGGGCGTGTTCCCGGCGATCATCGCCAGTCCCTGCGGGCCGCGCAGCCAGTCCGCGTCAATGCCGAGCCGTTGTGCAAGTGCGTCATTGACTGCGATCAGGCCGGGCTGGGCGACCGGGGTCGGCGGGGTCCGGGTGAAGAAGCCGGGGCCGAGCCGGGCGTAGCTGTTGTCGAAGGCGATGGGCTGGGTCATGCCGTCGATTTGGGAAGGGGCGAGCTTGATTGTAAGACAGGGGCGCTGCCCCTCGGGCCTGCGGCCCTCACCCCGGGATATTTAGGCGAAGAAGAAGCCCGGCAGGGAGGCGGCCTTTGCCTTGCGTGGTGAAGACGGGCCGCGTATCCCCATGCGCAACAGCCGGAGATGCCGTCCATGAAGTTCCTCGATCTTGCCAAGGTCTATATCCGCTCGGGCGGCGGCGGCGCGGGCGCGGTGTCCTTCCGGCGCGAGAAGTTCATCGAATACGGGGGCCCGGATGGCGGCGACGGCGGTCGCGGCGGCGATGTCTGGGCTGAGGCGGTTGAGGGGCTGAACACCCTGATCGACTTCCGCTATCAGCAGCATTTCTTTGCGAAATCCGGCCAGCACGGCATGGGGGCGCAGCGCACCGGCGCGAGCGGAGACGATATCGTGCTGAAGGTGCCGGTCGGGACCGAGATCCTCGACGAGGATCAGGAGACGGTGATCGCCGACCTGACCGAGGCCGGGCAGCGCGTATTGCTGGCTAAGGGCGGCAACGGCGGCTTCGGGAACCTGTATTTCAAGTCCTCGACCAACCGCGCGCCGCGTCATGCCAACCCCGGCCTGCCGGGGGTGGAACGGACGCTGTGGCTGCGGCTGAAGCTGATCGCCGATGCGGGGCTGGTCGGGCTGCCCAACGCGGGCAAGTCCACCTTTCTGGCCGCCGTGTCGAACGCCCGGCCCAAGATCGCGGACTATCCCTTTACCACGCTGGTCCCGAACCTCGGCGTGGTCGGCATCGACGGGCATGAGTTCGTGATGGCCGACATTCCCGGGCTGATCGAAGGGGCCAGCGAGGGCAAGGGTCTGGGCGACCAGTTCCTTGGCCATGTGGAACGCTCGAACGTGCTGCTGCATCTGGTGGATGGCACGTCCGAGGAGGTGGCGGCGGATGCCCGCACGATCCTGACCGAGCTTGAGGCCTATTCGCCGGTTCTGGCCGAGAAGCCGCGCATCACCGTCCTGAACAAGATCGACGCGCTGGACGAAGAGACCCGGGCCGAGCGTCTGGCCGCCCTGCAGGCGGAAGTCGGCGGGCAGGTGCTGTCCATGTCCGGTGTCTCGCGCGAGGGGCTGACCGAGGTGCTGCGCGCCTTGTGGGAGAAGATCGTGCCGACCCGCGCGCCGAAGGTCGAGAAAACGACGACATGGCAGCCGTGACGCCTGACATCGCGAAGGCGCGGCGTCTGGTCATCAAGATCGGCAGCGCCCTGCTGGTCGCGGCCGAGGGGCTGCGCGCCGACTGGCTGCGGGCGCTCTGCGAGGACGTGGCGCTGTGGCGGCAGCGGGGCAGCGACGTGGTGCTGGTGTCGTCGGGGTCCATCGCGCTGGGGCGCCGGGTGCTGGGCCTGCCCTCGGGTGCGCTGACGCTCGAACAATCGCAGGCCGCCGCTGCCGTGGGCCAGATCCGGCTTGCCCGCGCCTATGAGGAGATGCTGGCCCCCCATGGCGTGACCACCGCGCAGATCCTCGTGACGCTGGAGGATACCGAGAACCGCCGCCGTTACCTCAACAGCCGCGCGACGATGGAAACCCTGCTGGGCCTGGGCGTGGTGCCCATCGTCAACGAGAACGACACCGTGGCGACCGACGAGATCCGCTATGGCGACAACGACCGGCTGGCCGCGCAGATCGCCGTGACCTGCGGGGCGGACCAGCTTCTGCTGCTGTCGGACGTGGACGGGCTTTACACGGCGAATCCCCGGATCGACCCCTCGGCCCGGCATCTTCCCGTGGTCGAGGCGCTGACACCCGAGATCGAGGCCATGGGCGGCGAGCCCGTGTCCGGGCTGTCCAAGGGCGGGATGAAGACCAAGCTGATGGCCGCGCGCACCGCCGTTTCCGGCGGCTGCGCAATGGCGATCGCCCAAGGGGCCGTGATGCGGCCGCTGTCGGCAGTGGCCGATGGCGCGCGGGTGACGTGGTTCCTGCCAGAAGGCGACCCTCAGGCCGCCCGCAAGCGGTGGATCGCGGCGATGAAGCCGCGGGGCGAGCTGATCGTGGACGAGGGCGCGGCGCGGGCGCTGGCGGATGGCCGCTCGCTGCTGCCCGCCGGGGTGCGGCAGGTCACCGGAGTCTTCCATCGCGGCGATCCGGTGCTGATCCGCGGGCCGTCCGGCGCTGCACTGGGACAGGGACTGGCACGGTACGATTCGACCGACGCCGTGCAGATCGCGGGCAAGCGCAGCAATGAGATCGCCGCGCTTCTGGGCGAACAGGTCCGCGCGGCCCTTGTTCACCGCGACGACATGGCCGTGAGCCGCTGAAGCGCGGTTCACGGCCAGGCTGCCGCGGAACGGCACGGCGCTGTTCTGCCTAAAATCCCATGCACTTCTGTCCGGCTTCGTCGGGTGCCGCAGAGAAGGTCATCGTTCTTCCTGCGCATGACTGCAGGAATGATCTTAATATATCAATAATTTGAGGCCGGATACCTGCATTCTGAACTGCCTCTGTGAAGGCTTTCAGCAGCTTGTTCATGGATCGCAACTTAAAGTTGTTTATTATAGTTTTAACTATCCATTAGCGTGTCTTACCTAACCTTCACAACTATAAGGGCAGAATAATCGAGAGAATCAACCTAAGATAGAAAAGAGGCTGTCCATGTCAGCTACTGCTCATATCAACATGATCAACCTGCAGGTCATGGCCGAAGAGGTCATGTGGGCAGACAGGGCCAATGGCACATACGCGGGCAATATCGCCGGCAACGAAAAATACTATATCTGGCAGTCGCAGTTCCAGACGCGCCCCATGGGGATGGAAAACCAGCCCGAGGCTTATGCCCGGTTGCTGCGGCAGAGCCTGCCGGATGTGAACACCCTGCGGCTTCCGTTCAACGCCTATTCGTTCAACGCGGATGGAAGCCTTGATCCCATGTACGAACGCTTCCTTGTCGAAGCCGCGCGACAGGGCTTCGGGATCGTCATGGTCTATGCCGACGGCGAGACGCAGCAACTGGGCGAGAACAACAGCGCCAATCTGGCGCAGATGCGCGACGCGCTGGGCGGATCGGTCCACGACCGGATGATCGGGACATGGGAAAGGATGTTCGCCTGGCTCGACCGCCACCCCGTCGTGGACGCGGCCATCTACGCGCTTGAGGCCGCGAACGAGCCTGCGGCCTACGGACGCGCGGAAAACCTCGCCGGCGGCACCGGCGAGTTCGTGCGGCTCTACGGCGACCACATGGCCGAATTCGCGGCGCTGGTCGAGGCGCATTCCGACGCGAAGATCATGATCGGCGGGTGGATGTATTCCGCCCAGTTCGACGTTCTGGCCAGAACCGCGTCCAGCGAAGACGGGCGCAGCGTTCTCGACCAGATCCGGCAGGCCGCGGGCGCGGATCTGGTCTGGTCGGCGCATCTCTATCCCCACTGGACCCGCTCTGCCGGGCAGGAGATCGAGGGCTTCGAGTCCTTCATCCGCCAGCAGTATGCGGCCTTGGGCGATGATGACGTGATCCTGACCGAGACAAATGCGCTCGGCTCGGCAGTAAACGATGTTCGGTCGGGCGACGTGTCCTTCTGGATGGCGCGCGCCTATGAGGTGTTTGCCGATGCCGGGATCGGCCTTGGCTGGTTCCCGGGGGCCGAGACCAGCGGCTCGTCCTTTGTCACCATCAACAACGGTCGCTTCATCAACTTCCAGCATCCCGACAGCTATGCCCACGGGATGAACGGCTTTCTGCTGGATGAGAATGATCCGGCCCGCGCCGGCAACGACCGGATCACCGCCACGCTGCTGCCAGGCAACGTTTATGCCGAAGATGGCACCTGGCTGAACCTGAAAGGCCTTGGCTATGCTGCCGGCCATGGTGGCAACGACACGCTGACGGCCATCGATCAGGCGATGAACATGCTTTATGGCGGCCGGGGGAACGATGTCCTGACCGGAACCTCTGGGCGCGACTATCTTTTCGGGCAGGGCGACGATGATACGCTGCATGGCGGCGCGGGGGATGACGTGCTGTCGGGCGGCGACGGGGACGACGTGCTGCACGATGGCGCGGGCAGCGACATTTTGACCGGCGGACGCGGTGCCGATCAGTTCATCCTGTCGGCCGGCAAGGCCGTGATCACGGATCTGCGCCATGATCAGGGGGACCGGCTGACACTGGGCGGGCAGCTCTGGGGCAGCGATCGCATCATGGAAGCGGGACAATACCTGGACCATGACGGCGATGGCGTCGTCGATGACATGATGCTGGACTGGGGGGCGGGCCAGGTGATCCTGATGAACCTCCGCCGGCCGGACGGGATCATCCAGGGCACGGAAGACGCGGACAGCATCGCGGTCGGCTTCCAGGACATCCAGGGCGAGCGTTTCACCCGCGACGGCGGGCGCGTGCACGGGCTTGGGGGCGACGACACCATCACCGGCAGCACCGGCAATGACTGGCTGGAAGGCGGTGCCGGCGATGACCACATCGCCGCGGGGGCCGGCAACGATACCCTATGGGGGAATGACGGCGCGGATACGCTGGACGGCGGCAACGGCAACGACCTGATCCGCGGAGGAGCGGGGGACGACCGGCTTCTGGGCGCGGTCGGGAACGACACCATCCATGGCGACGACGGCGATGACGAACTCCTTGGCGGCGGCGGGCATGACAGCCTGGACGGAGGCGACGGCGCCGACGTGATCGACGGAAACGCCGATAACGACACGATCACCGGCGGCGACGGCGACGACCGGCTGATCGGCAATGGCGGTCATGACCTGCTGCTTGGCGGCAATCATGCCGATACCCTGCATGGCGGCGAGGGGAACGACACCCTGCATGGCCAGGCGGGCGATGACACGCTTTACGGCAACAACGGCAATGATGTGCTGAACGGCGGGGACGGCGACGATTATCTCGACGGTGGCGCGGGGACCGACTACCTGGATGGCGGCAACGGAAACGACCGGTTCGTCTGCAACATGAGCGGCATCAGCACCAGTTTCTTGACCGGGGGCGCGGGGGCCGATCACTTCGTCTTTCTGAACATCCATTCCTCGGGGCAGAGCAGGGCGACCTTCACCGATTTCGAGATCGGCGTTGACAGTATCAGCATCGGCGGCACCTTCGGGCTTAAGGCGATCATGGAGATGCGGGTGTTCGGGGGTCTTCATGCCGCCGGTCCCGACACGGTGATGAAGGTCGGCGACGACGTTTATATCTTCAAGAACCATGATCCGCTTGATTTCGTTTAGGCCGGCGTCGCAGGAAGGCTGATCTTGCGCGCGACATGGCGCCAATGCCCGTGCCCGGCAATGGCGCTATGATTTATCATGAGCTGAGTTCATGTCTTATCTGCAAGACATGAGTTTCACCTTTCCTTCTTTGCCCGCTATACCGGACCGGTAATTGCCCGAGGTCCGTCATGCCCAAGTTGTCCCCTGTGTTCGATGCCATCCGCGCCGCCGCCCAAGCGCGCATCCTGATCCTCGACGGGGCGATGGGCACGCAGATCCAGCAACTCGGCCTGTCCGAGGATGACTTTCAGGGGGAGACGAACCGGGCAGGGGGATGCGCCTGTCATCTTCATTCGGACCATCCGCAGAAGGGCAACAACGACCTTCTGAACCTGACCCAGCCCGAGGCGATCGAGGAAATCCATTTCCGATACGCACTCGCCGGGGCGGATATCGTCGAGACGAACACCTTTTCCTCGACCTCGATCGCGCAGGCCGATTACGGGATGCAGGAACGGGTTTTCGCCCTGAACCGCGAGGGCGCGGCGCTGGCGCGGCGGGCGCTGGACCGGGCGACGGCGCAGGACGGGCGGATGCGCTGGGTTGCCGGCGCGCTGGGACCGACGAACCGGACGGCCTCGCTCAGCCCCGACGTCAACAACCCGGGCTTCCGCGCGGTCAGCTTCGACCAGCTGCGCGTGGCCTATGCCGAGCAGATCCAGGGGCTGATCGCGGGCGGGGCCGATCTGATCCTGATCGAGACGATCTTCGACACGCTGAACGCCAAGGCCGCGATCTTTGCCGCCGAAGAGGTGTTCGAGGACACCGGCCTGATCCTGCCCGTGATGATCTCGGGCACGATCACCGACCTGTCGGGGCGGACGCTGTCGGGGCAGACGCCAACGGCCTTCTGGCACTCGATCCACCACGCGCGGCCGCTGACGGTGGGGCTGAACTGCGCGCTGGGCGCGGATGCGATGCGCCCGCATCTGGCGGAATTGTCCGAGGTCGCGGATACGCTGGTCTGCGCCTATCCGAACGCGGGCCTGCCGAACGAGATGGGGGCCTATGACGAGACGCCCGCGCTGATGGCTGCCCAGATCGGCGGCTTTGCCGAGGAAGGGCTGGTCAACATCGTCGGCGGCTGCTGCGGCTCGACGCCCGAACATATCGCCGCGATTGCCAAAGCCGTGGCGGGTAAGGTCCCCCGTTCGGTGCCCGAGATCGCGCCGCAACTGCGGCTGTCGGGGCTGGAGCCTTTCGTCAAGACCGATGCGATCCCCTTCGTGAACGTGGGGGAACGGACGAACGTCACCGGCTCGGCCCGCTTCCGCAAGCTGATCACTGCGGGCGACTATCCGGCCGCGCTGGAGGTCGCGCGGGACCAGGTGGAAAACGGCGCCCAGATCATCGACGTGAACATGGACGAAGGGCTGATCGATTCGGCCGCCGTCATGACCGCCTTCCTGAACCTGATCGCGGCGGAACCCGACATCGCCCGCGTGCCGCTGATGATCGATTCGTCGAAATGGGAGGTGATCGAGGCCGGGCTGAAATGCACGCAAGGAAAGGCAATCGTGAACTCGATCAGCCTCAAGGAGGGCGAGGAGGCGTTCCTGCACCACGCCCGCCTTTGCCGCCGCTATGGCGCGGCGGTTGTCGTCATGGCCTTCGACGAGACGGGGCAGGCCGACACGGAAAACCGCAAGGTCGAAATCTGCGCCCGCGCTTATGACCTGCTGGTGAACGAGGTGGGCTTCCCGCCCGAGGACATCATCTTCGACCCCAACATCTTCGCAGTCGCCACGGGGATTGAGGAACACGACAACTACGGCGTAGATTTCATCAACGCCACGCGCCGCATCCGGCAGCAACTGCCGCATGTCCATGTCTCGGGCGGCGTCTCGAACCTGTCCTTCAGCTTCCGCGGCAACGAGCCGGTGCGCGAGGCGATGCACGCCGTCTTCCTGTATCACGCGATCCAGGCCGGCATGGACATGGGGATCGTGAACGCGGGGCAGCTTGCCGTCTATGACCAGATCGACCCGGAACTGCGCGAGGCCTGCGAGGACGTGGTCCTGAACCGCCGTGCGGATTCGACCGAGCGGCTGCTGGAACTGGCCGAGCGCTACAAGGGCGAAGGGGGGGCCAAGGCGCGCGAGAAAGACCTGCGCTGGCGCGAATGGCCGGTGGACAAGCGGCTGGAACACGCGTTGGTCAACGGCATCACCGAGTTCATCACCGAGGACACCGAAGAAGCGCGGCTGGCCGCCGCCCGCCCCCTGCACGTCATCGAAGGCCCGCTGATGGCGGGAATGAACGTCGTGGGCGACCTGTTCGGCGCGGGCAAGATGTTCCTGCCGCAGGTGGTGAAATCCGCCCGTGTCATGAAGCAGGCCGTCGCCCACCTTCTGCCATACATGGAGGCGGAAAAATCCGACGGCGCCTCAAGTTCCGCGGGCAAGATATTGATGGCGACCGTGAAAGGCGACGTTCATGACATCGGCAAGAATATCGTCGGGGTGGTCCTCGCCTGCAACAACTATGAGATCATCGACCTTGGTGTGATGGTCCCGGCGCAGAAGATCCTTGAGACCGCCAAGGCCGAGAAGGTGGACATCATCGGCCTTTCCGGCCTCATCACGCCCAGCCTGGACGAAATGGTGCATGTCGCCGCGGAAATGGAACGCGAGGGCTTCGACATTCCGCTGCTGATCGGCGGCGCGACGACCAGCCGGGTGCATACGGCAGTCAAGATCGACCCGCGCTATCACAAGGGCCAGACCGTCTATGTCACCGATGCAAGCCGTGCCGTGGGCGTCGTCTCGAACCTGCTGTCGGACGAAAAGATCAGCTACATCAGCAATGTGAGAAATGAATATCAGGAGGTTGCCACCCGCTATAACCGTGGCGACGACAAGCGTGCCCGGCTGTCGATCGAGGATGCGCGGGCGAATGCGGTGAAGGTTGACTGGTCGGCCTACGAGGCGACGCCGCCGCAGTTCGTCGGCACGAAGACCCTTGATGGCTGGGATCTGGCCGAGGCCGCCCGCTACATCGACTGGACGCCGTTCTTCCAGACTTGGGAGATGAAGGGCGTATATCCCAAGCTGCTGGACCATCCTGCTCAGGGCGAGGCCGCCCGCGCGCTGTTCGCGGATGCGCAGGCGATGCTGAAGCAGATTGTCGAGGAAAAGTGGCTCAGCCCTCGGGCCGTGGTGGGTTTCTGGCCCGCGAACCGCGTCGGCGACGACATCCGCTTGTGGACGGGCGAGGATCGCGGGACCGAGCTTGCCACGATGCACACGCTGCGCCAGCAGGTGACCAAGCGCGACGGGCGGCCGAACGTTGCGCTGGCGGATTTCGTGGCGCCGGAAGGGCAGCCCGACTGGATCGGTGGCTTTGTCGTGACAGCAGGCGACGAATCAGCCCGCGTGCAGGCGTTCAAGGATGCGCATGACGATTTCTCGGCGATTCTGCTGCAGGCTCTGGCCGACCGTTTCGCCGAGGCCTTGGCCGAGATGGTCCACGAACGGGTGCGGCGCGAGTTCTGGGGATATGCCCCCGACGAGTCCTTCACGCCTGTGGAACTGATCCCCGAACCCTATCGCGGCATCCGCCCCGCGCCCGGCTATCCTGCCCAGCCCGACCATACCGAGAAGCGCACGCTTTTCGACCTGCTGGACGCCACCGCCGCGACGGGGGTTGAACTGACCGAGTCGATGGCGATGTGGCCGGGGTCTTCCGTCTCGGGCCTCTATATCGCGCACCCGGATGCCTATTACTTCGGCGTCGCCAAGGTCGAGGCTGACCAGGTTGCCGACTATGCCGCCCGCAAGGAGATGAGCTTGGCCGAGGCGGAACGCTGGCTCGCGCCCGTGCTGAATTATGTGCCCGGCGCGGTGATCGCCGCCGAATGACCCCTTTTCAAACCCGGCGGGCGCGGCTATGTCACGCCCACCACGGAATGCGGTCGTGGCGGAATTGGTAGACGCGCAGCGTTGAGGTCGCTGTTCCTTAACCGGAGTGAAAGTTCGAGTCTTTTCGACCGCACCATGACAAGGGCGCCCCTCGGGGCGCCTTTTTCATGTCGTGGGCATGGAATATCCCGCCTTCCGGCAGGTTGCCGCTGCACCCGGCAAGTTCCCGGTCGGTGCCACGCCCGGTAAAACCTGCCGCATTATCACGTTGCAGCTTTGCGTTTCCGTTGCATAGAGTGACGCAACAAAGAACAGGAAGACAGGGAGCAGACGCCTTGACCCCGACCGGCAATGACGGATTCGTCGTCTTCGACCATGTCCAGAAAAGTTACGACGGCCAGACGCTTGTGGTGAAGGACCTCAATCTGTCGATCGGCAAGGGCGAGTTCCTGACGATGCTGGGGCCGTCCGGTTCCGGCAAGACCACCTGCCTGATGATGCTGGCGGGCTTCGAGACGGCGACCCATGGCGAGATCAGGCTGGGGGATCGCAACATCAACGACGTGCCGCCGCACAAGCGCGGCATCGGGATGGTGTTCCAGAACTACGCCTTGTTCCCGCACATGACGGTGGGCGAGAATCTGGCCTTTCCGCTGGAAGTGCGCGGCATGGGCAAGGCCGAACGCGAAAGCCGGATTATCCGGGCGCTGGACATGGTGCAGATGGGCCGCTTCCGCAACCGCCGTCCGGCACAGCTTTCGGGGGGTCAGCAGCAGCGGATCGCCTTGGCCCGCGCGCTGGTCTTCGACCCGCAGCTTGTGCTGATGGATGAACCCCTGGGCGCGCTGGACAAGCAGCTTCGTGAGCATATGCAGTATGAGATCAAGTCGCTGCATGACAATCTCGGGATCACGGTCGTCTATGTGACCCATGACCAGGGCGAGGCGCTGACGATGTCGGACCGCATCGCCGTCTTCAACGACGGGCGCATCCAGCAGCTCGCGCCGCCCTCGGTGCTGTATGAACAGCCGGAAAACAGCTTTGTTGCCGGGTTCATCGGGGAAAACAACAAGCTGTCCGGCACGATCGAGAAACTGGATGGCCAACGCGCCGAGGTTCGGTTGGCGACGGGCGAGCTGATCGACGCCACTGCCGTCAACATCCGTGAGGTGGGGCAGCAGACGATGGTCTCGATCCGCCCGGAACGGGTCGAGTTCAAGCCCGACCTGATGCCCGCGGGCACCCATACGATCGACGCCGAGGTGCGCGACGTGATCTACATGGGTGATATCCTGCGGGCGCGGATGAAGGTCGCGGGCAGCGACGACTTCGTGATGAAATTCCGCAACACGCTGGGCCAGACCCGTCTGCAGCCCGGCCAGCATATCCGCATCGGCTGGAACCCGCAGGATGCGCGGGCGCTCGATCGGGTTTGAATGAATAACAATAAAGGGAGGAAAGACATGAAGAAACTTCTGATCGCCACGACCGCGCTGGTCGGTCTGGGCTCGGCGGCCTTTGCCCAAAGCGGCGGCGTGCTGAACGTTCTGGACTGGGGGGGGGCCTACGGCCAGTCCCATGCCATCGCCTATAACGCGCCCTTCGAGGCCGAGACCGGCATCCGCATCACCGTGGCCGACGCCGACAACCCGGCGACCCCGATCAAGGCGATGGTCGAGGCGGGCAACGTCACCGCCGACGTGGCCTCGGTCGAATATGCCGACGCGGTTCGGCTTTGCGACGAGGGCGCGCTGGAAGAGATCGATCCGTCGATCCTCAGCGCGGCTGCCGACGGCACCTCGGCCGAGGAGGATTTCATCGAGGGCGCGCTGACGGATTGCTTCGTGGCGACCGATGTCTATTCGATGGTGCTGGCCTATGACGACAGCAAGTTCCCCGACGCCAAGCCGGCATCCCCGGCCGATTTCTTCGACACCGCCGCCTTCCCCGGCAAGCGCACCATGCGGAAAGGGGCCAAGTTCAACCTGGAACTGGCGCTGATGGCCGATGGCGTCCCCCCGGCCGAGGTCTATGACGTGCTGGCGACGCCCGAGGGCGTGGACCGCGCCTTTGCCAAGCTGGACACGATCAAGAATGACGTGATCTGGTGGGAAGCTGGCGCCCAGCCGCCGCAGCTTCTGGCGGATGGCGAGGTCACGATGGCCTTTGCCTTCAACGGCCGGATATTCAACGCCGCCATCGGCGAGAACAAGCCCTTCAACATCATCTGGAACGGCCAGATATACGAGATGGAAGGCTGGGTCATCCCCAAGGGCGCGCCCAACATGGAAAACGCGCTGAAATACATCGAGTTCTCGACCCGCCCCGAGCAGCTTGCCAAGGCCGCCGAGCATATCAGCTACGGCCCTCCGCGCCGGTCGTCGTCGTCGCTGGTCGGCAATGTCGCGGGCACCGAAACCCCGATGTCGCCGCACCTGCCGACCTCGCCCGAGAACCTCGACCAGGGGATCGCCTCGAACCTCGACTTCTGGGTCGATCACGACGGCGAACTGAGCGAGCGTTTCAACGCTTGGCTGGCCGGCTGACGGTCCTGCGGCGGCGCCGGGCATGGCGCCGCCTTCACCCTTATGGTTGCGAAAGAGCGGACATGGCACGGAACCTGATCGCGGGAACGGCTTTGGCGCTGGCCCTCGCGGGCGCGGCGCAGGCGCAGGATTCAATCAACATCACTACCTATGGCGGCGCCTTCGGCGAGGCGGTGAACCAGGCCTTCGCCCGGCCCTTCACCGAGGCGACCGGCATCCAGGCCAACATGGTCGACAACTCGGACCCTCCGGCCAAGCTGAAGGCCGAGGTCGAGGCCGGCAACGTCACCAGCGACGTTTATGACGTCGAGCAGTCGGACGTGATCCGCCTGTGCGACGAGGGGCTGATCGAGCCGATCGACCCGGCGACGCTGCCCGCCGCGGCGGACGGGACCACCGCTGCCGACGACTACCTGCCGCAGGCGCTGCATGACTGCGCGACCGCCATCATGGTGTGGTCGACCGTGATCGCCTATGACACCGAGGCTTTCCCGAACGGCGCGCCCGCGACTGTCGCGGATTTCTTTGACACGGCGCAGTTCCCCGGCAAGCGCGGCATCATCAAGCGCCCGAAATATGCGCTGGAATTCGCCCTGCTGGGCGACGGCGTGCCGCCCGACCAAGTCTATGACGTGCTTTCGACGCCCGAGGGCGTGGACCGCGCCTTTGCCAAGCTGGACACGATCAAGGACCAGGTGGTCTGGTGGGAGGCAGGCGCGCAGGCGCCGCAACTGCTGGCCGACAGGGAGGTCTCGATGACGCTGGCCTATAACGGTCGGATCTTCGACGCCATTGTCGAGGAAGGGAAGCCTTTCGCCTTTATCTGGGACGGCGCGAACCTGGACATGGATTACTGGGTGGTGCCGAGGGGCGCGCCGGATGTCGAGAAGTCGATGCAGTTCATCGCCTTTGCCTCGGACCCGGCGCGGCAGGCAGACCTGTCGAAATACATCGCCTATGGCCCGCCGCGCAAATCGGCGGCGGCCAGCGTCGGCACCTACAAGGACGGGACCACCGAGATGGCGCCCTACCTGCCGACCACCCCTGAGAACGCCGAAAGCGCGCTGGTCAACGACGCCGGCTTCTGGGCCGACCATGGCACCGAGTTGACGGAACGCTTCAACGCCTGGCTTGCTGGCTGACATGATGGCGGGGGCGTTCGCGCCCCGGCTGCCCCTTGCAACCCGGACATTCCGATGCACCGATCGCTGATCCTTGCCGCCGTGATGCTTGCCGCGCCCGCTTGGGCGCAGCAGAAGCCGCTGGTGATCGTCTCGTGGGGCGGCGACTTTGCGGCGCTGCAGGATGCCGCGATGGCCCGCCCCTTTACTGAACGGACCGGCCATCCGGTGCGCTTCGTCGATACCGATGACCCTGCCGGCATGGTCAAGGCGCAGGTCGAGGCCGGCAATGTCTCTGCCGATGTCGCCAGCGTCGGGCAGGGGGCGGGGATGCGGCTCTGCGAGGAAGGCGATGCCGAGCCGATCGATCCCTCCCGCCTCGCACCGGCGCCGGACGGCACGGTGGCCGAGGATTTCCTGCCCGGCACCCTGACCGAATGCTTTGTCGCCACGGATATCTATTCGACCGTCATCGCCTATGATGCGGGGCGGCTTGAAACGCCCCCCGCCACGGCTGCCGACTTCTTCGACCTGCAGCGCTTTCCCGGACGCCGCGGCCTGGGCCGCACGCCCCAGTTCACGATGGAACTCGCGCTGGTCGGCGACGGCGTGCCGCTGGACCAGGTCTATGACGTGCTGGCCACGCCCGAGGGGGTGGAACGCGCGCTGGCGAAGCTCGACACCATTCGCGACGAGATCGTCTGGTGGGAGGCCGGGGCCCAGCCGATCCAGCTTCTTGCCGATGGCGAGGTCGCGCTGGCCCATGCCTATAACGGCCGCGTCTTCAAGGCCGCGCAGGTGGACGGGCTGCCGCTGGCGATCCTGTGGGACGCCCAGATGCTGGAAGTCGAGGGCTGGGTGATCCCGAAAGGTGCGCCGAACCTTGAGGCCGCGCGGGATTTCGTGGCTTTCTCGACCTCGCCCGAGGTGCTGGCCCATGCCGCCGAGATCCTGCCCTATGGTCCGCCCCGCCGGTCGGCGCAGGCGATGGTAGGCAATTTCGTAGGCGATGGCACAACGCCGATGGGTCCGCACCTGCCAACCGCACCCGACAACATGACCAGTTCCCTGTTCGTGGACCCGGCATTCTGGGCCGACCACGAAACCGAACTGCGCGCCCGCTTCACCGCGTGGCTGGGCAGCGAATGACGACCGGCCCGATACCGCGGCCAAAGCGATAGGACCGACATGGCAACCGCTCTCGACCCCCATGCAGCCATCGTCAGGAAAGCCGGCGGCGCGCCCGCAATGCTGACGACCGCGGACGGCCGCCCCTTGGCCCGGGCATTGGCCCGCAGTTCGGCTCGGTCACGCCGGCGGGCCTTCCTGCTGGTGGCGCCGCTGCTGCTGTTCGTGGTCGTGACCTTCGTGATTCCGATCGGGCAGATGCTGCACCGCTCGATGTACAACGACGGCTTTGCGGCCAACATGCCGCAGATTTCCGCCTGGTTCGCCGAGAACCCGCCCGGCACCCAGCCCGACGAGACGGCTTTCGCCGCGCTGACCGCCGACCTGACGGCGGCGGCCGAGGCCCGCACCATTGGCATCGTCGGCACCCGGATGAACTATGACGTGCCGGGCACCCGCTCGCTGTTCACCTCGACCGGCCGGCAGGGGCGCGGCGGGTTCGAGCCGCCTTACCGCGAGGCGTTGACCGAGGTCGATCCTCGGTGGCAGGATCCGACGCTGTGGCGGGCCATGCGTTCGGCCTCGACAGCCTATACGGCGAATTTCTACCTGGCCGCAATGGACCTGACCCGCAACGACCAGAACGAGATCGTCAGCGTCCCCGAGCGCCAGCAGGTCTACGGGATGCTGTTCATGCGGACCTTCTGGCTGTCGCTGCTGATCACCGGGCTGACCTTTGTGCTGGGTTTCCCCATCGCGCATCTGCTGGCGACGCTGCCGACGCGGAAATCGAACCTGCTGATGATCCTAGTTCTGCTGCCCTTCTGGACCTCGCTTCTGGTGCGGACGACAGCTTGGATGGTCCTGCTGCAGCAGCAGGGGGTCGTGAACGACATCCTCGTCTGGCTGGGGATGATCGGGCAGGACGGGCGGCTGCAGATGATCTACAACCGCACCGGCACGATCATCGCCATGACCCATATCCTGCTGCCCTTCATGATCCTGCCGCTCTATTCCGTCATGCGGACGATCAATCCCAGCTATGTCCGCGCCGCCCGCTCGCTTGGGGCGACAAGCTGGACGGCCTTCCGCCGGGTCTATTTCCCACAGACCCTGCCGGGGCTGGGAGCGGGCGCCCTGCTCGTGTTCATCCTGGCGGTCGGCTACTACATCACGCCGGCGCTGGTGGGCGGGTCCTCGGGGCAGTTGATTTCCAACATGATCGCCATGCACATGACGGAAACGCTGAACTGGTCGATGGCCGCGGCATTGGCCGCGCTGCTGCTGGCCGGAGTCCTCATCCTCTACTGGGTCTATGACCGCATGGTCGGGATCGACAATCTCAAGCTGGGGTGAACCGAATGGCGCTGCCGACCTATGCTTCGCCGCTGGAACGGATCTGGCACTGGATCTACATCGCGATCTGCGTAGCGATCTTTTTCTTCCTGATCGCGCCGATCGTGGTGGTGATCCCGCTCAGCTTCAACGCCGAGCCTTATTTCACCTTCACCGACAGGATGCGCTCCTTCGACCCCGAGGGTTATTCCCTGCGCTGGTATGACACGCTGCTGACATTCGGCATGGCGAACCCGGATGCGCCGCGGGACACAAGCTGGTGGGCGGATGCGTGGAACAACGCGCGCTGGATCAATGCGGCCAAGAACTCGCTGATCATCGGCTTCTTCTCGACGATCCTTGCCACCGTGCTGGGGACGCTGGCGGCGCTGGGGCTGGCGCGGAAAGAGATGCCGTTCCGCCGGATCATCATGGCGGTGCTGATCTCGCCCATGATCGTGCCGATCATCATCACCGCGACAGGGATGTTCTTCTTCTATTCGTCCGCCTGCGTGGACACGACCTCGACCTTCGGGCGACTGCTGGCGCCGGTGCTGTCGAACTCGGGCTGCCTGGCCAATACCTACCTGGGCGTGATCCTCGCCCATGCGACACTGGGGATTCCCTTCGTCATCATCACCGTGACCGCGACGCTGATCGGCTTTGACCAGTCGTTGAACCGGGCAGCAGCGTCCTTGGGGGCGAACCCGAGGACGACCTTCTTCAAGGTCACGATGCCGCTGATCCTGCCGGGCGTGATCTCGGGCGCGCTGTTCGCCTTCGTCACCTCGTTCGATGAGGTGGTGGCGGTGCTGTTCATTGCCGGCCCCGACCAGCAGACGATCCCGCGGCAGATGTGGAACGGCATTCGCGAGCAGATCAGCCCGGCGATCCTCGCCGTCGCCACGCTGCTGGTGATCTTCTCGATCGCGCTGCTGGCGACGGTGGAACTGCTGCGCCGCCGGGGCGAGCGGCTGCGCGGGTTGACCCACTCATGACGCCCGAGGAGATCGCGGACGATGTCGCCCGCCCCCGCGCGCCCGGCTTCACGCTGGACCCTTTTCAGGAACTGAACGGCCGGGGTCTGGCCGCGATCCACCGCCTGTATCTGCGCGACCTGTCGGCGGTGGGCGCGCTGATGGGCGACATCCGGGCGGGGCTGCGGCAGCCCGGCGAGCTTGCGCCTGCGGTGCGCGGGATGCCGATGGCGCAAAACCTGAGGCTGTTCGGGACGGCCTGCGGGGCATCCTGCCGGGCGATCACCACGCATCACCAGATCGAGGATTTCCACCTTTACCCGCAGTTGGAAGTGCAGGGGAACGAGGTCCTGAACGCCGTGCTGTTCCGGCTGCGGCAGGAACATCGCGGGCTTGAGCATCTGATCGAGGTGCTGGCCGAGGCCGCCGATGCGCTGGCCACGGATCCGTCGCCTGCACGGTTCGATGCCTGCGCCGAGCGCTTTGCCGCGCTCGACCGCGCCGTGCGGTCGCATTTCCGCTACGAGGAAGACGAGATCGGCCCCGCGATTGGCTACTACGGGGTGCGGGTCTAGGGCAGGATCTCCAGCCAGCCCCAGACCGTCAGGATCGACAGGGCCGTGCCAATGAGCACCGCCGAAGCCGCGCTTCGGATGGCTGTGCCGTAAAGATTGGCGAACAGATAGGCGTTCACGCCCGGCGCCATCGTCGCCGTCACCACCGCCGACCGCAGCCCGTCCGTATCCAGCCCGAAGATCATCCCCAGCCCATAGGTCAGGCCGGGGTGCAGGATCAGCGAGCAGCCGCAGATCAGGGCGATGGACGCCGCGTCCCCTTGGGGCTTGTAGCGCAGCAACACGCCCCCCAAGGCGAACAGCGCCGCGGGAAGGGCAGAGCGCGCGATCATCTCGACCGCCGCCCAGAAGCCTTCGGGCAGGACCAGCCCGCCTTGCGTCAGCAGGTTCACCGCCAGCCCGCAAAGGATACCGATGACCAGCGGCGTCCGCACGACCCCGTGCAGTGCCCGCAGGGCGACCCGGCCGGGCGAGACCCCGCTGCCATGGGCGCGCGTGAACTCCATCACCGTGATCCCCAGCGTGTAAAGCAGGGGCGAGTGCAGTGCGATGATGGTGAAGTTGCCGGCCAGCGACTGCGGACCGTAAGCGCGCTCCATGATCGGGATGCCCAGCAGCAGCGAGTTCGAGAACAGGCAGGCGAAGCCGATGGCGACGGCATCCTCGGGCGAGCGGCCGATCACCCGCCACGCGACGATCCAGCCGACCAGGAACGAGGTGAACGCGCCAAGGTAGAAGGCCAGCAACAGCCATGGATCGAAGTCGGCCGACAGGTCCAGCGCCGCCATCGAGCTGAACAGCAGCACCGGCACCGCGAAGTTCTGGGCATAGCGCTGCAGCCCGTCGACCCCCGCCGGGCTGAACCACCCGCGCCAAGAGACGAGATAGCCCGCGCCGATCACCAGGAAGACCGGCAGGATGACGTCGAACAGCGCGCTCAAAGCTCGACGACCATCCCGTCATGGGCGGGGATGACGTGATCGGGCGTCTCGGCCATCACTGCGTCATGGTCCAGGTCGATGTGCATGTTGGTCAGGATGCCACGCCGGGCGCGTGAGCGCTCGATCCATTCCAGCGCCAGCGCCAGATGCGCGTGGCTGGGATGGGGCGTGCGGCGCAGGGCGTCGCAGATGAAGACCTCTGCGTCCATGATCGCGGGCCAGGCGTCATCGGGGATCGCCAGCACGTCCGGCAGATAGACCAGCGCCGGGGCGTCCTCACCCCCAAAGATGCGAAGTCCCAGCGCGGGAATGCCGTGGTCCACGGTGAAGGGGGTGACATGGATCGGGCCGCCCTCGCCGTGGATCGTGAAGGGACCGCCGATCAGATGCAGTTCAAGGATCGGAGGATAGGGCGATCCGGGCGGCGTCTCGAAGGCATAGCCGAAGCGGTTCATCAGCGCCGCAGTGGTGGGCCGGTCGGCCCAGCCCGGCAGGATGGATCGCCGGTTGTGGACGATCTGGCGCAGGTCGTCGATGCCGTGGATGTGGTCGGCATGAGGATGGGTCCAGACCACCCCGTCCAGCAGTCCTACGCCCGCGTCCAGCAGTTGCGGCACCATGTCCGGCCCGGTGTCGATCAGCACGCGGGTCGCCCCCCCGGCGCCCTGCCGTTCGACCAGCAGCGCGCAGCGCCGGCGCCGGTTCCTGGGGTTCGCCGGATCGCAGGCGCCCCAGTTTCCGCCCAGCCTCGGCACGCCCCCCGACGACCCGCAGCCGAGGATCGTCGCGCGGATCATGCGGCGGCCTTGGGGAACAGGCGGTCGAAATTGGCGCTGGTGAGCACCGCGAACTCAGGGAAGGTCATGCCGAAAAGCTCGGCGCCGACGCGGGCGGTATGGGCGACATAGGCCGGTTCGTTGCGCTTGCCGCGATGGGGCGGGGGCGCAAGGAAGGGCGCGTCGGTTTCCACCAGCACCCGGTCGCGGGGGGCGGCCGCGAAGATCTCGCGGATCTCGGTCGAGCGGGGGAAGGCCGCGATCCCCGACATCGACAGGTAGAAGCCGAGGTCCAGCGCCGTGCGCGCCAATTGCGGCCCCGAGGTATAGCAGTGCATCACGGCCGAGAACGGCCCCGCCGCGTGCTCGCGGGTCAGGATCGCGGCCATGTCGTCGTCTGCATCGCGCGAATGGATGATCAGCGGCAGCCCGGTTTGCCGCGCGGCCTCTATGTGGACTTCCAAGCTTTCGGCCTGAATGGCGGCGCTGTCGGCGGTATAGTGGTAATCCAGCCCGGTTTCGCCGATGCCGACGAACTTGGGATGCGCGGACAGGACAGCCAGTTCCCCGACGCTGGCAAGGGGTTCCTCGGCCGCCTGCATCGGGTGGGTGCCGGCGGCGTAGAAGACGCCCTCATGCGCCTCGGCGATGGCGCGGACCTGCGGTTCCAGCCGCAGGCGGGTGCAGATCGTGACCATGCGGGTGACGCCGGCGGCACGGGCACGGGCAACCAGATCGGTCTGCTGCCCGTCGAAATCGGGAAAGTCCAGGTGGCAGTGGCTGTCCACCAATGCCGGCGCAAGATTGTCGGTCGGGGTCATCGCGTCATCCTCGGCCCCGCGCCTCGGTGGCACCGGGGGCCTGCGCCAGGGTCAGGAGCATATCCATCACCAGCGCCACAGGGTCAAGGTTGACCGCCCGCCCGGCGCGGGCGCGCGCCGAAAGTTCGGCCTGCGCAGAGGCCCAGTGCCGGGCGGCGCGGTCGTCGGGCGAGATGCGGGCCAGCACCGCGCTTTCCCCCTCGGCCGCCTCGGGCAGTTGCGCGCCCATCAGCCCGGTGCGCGCCGCGCGGGAAAGAAAGCGGTCGAGCAGTGTCATGGTCAGGTCAAAGGGATCGCCCCCGGCGCCCGGACGGCCCGCCGCGTCCTGCGCGAAGGCAGCGGCGGCCTGCCGGTCCATCTCGGGCCGGGCAAACAGCGCGACGAGATCGGCATAGCGGTCCAGCCCGTCCTGGCCCGAAAGCCGCAGCGCCTCGCCGACCGAACCGCCTGCCAGCGCCCCCAGTCGCGCCGGATTGCCCGCCACCTCAAGCGGCGCGAGCGCCGTCGCCATGTCCTCGGGCGACAGCGGCATCAGCCGCAACTCGCGGCAGCGCGAGCGGATCGTCGGCAGAAGCCGCGCGGGCTGGTGCGCGACCAGCAGCAGGACCGCGCCCGCGGGCGGCTCTTCCAGCATTTTCAGCACGGCGTTGGCGGCGGCGGTGTTCATGTCGTCGGCGGCGTCGATGATGGCGACGCGGCGGCCGCCCTCGGCCGCGCTCATGTGGAAGAAGGACAGCAGCTTGCGGATATCCTCGACCACGATCTCGGCCCGCAGGCGGCCCTTGTCGTCGAGAGAGCGGCGGACCAGATGCAGGCGCGGCTCGGACAGGGCGCGCAGGCGGCGGGCGACGGGGTGATCCTCGGGCACCGACAGGTCGGGCGAGCCTGTTCCGGCCAGAAGCCAGCGGGCGATGATCCAGGCCAGCGTCGCCTTGCCGGTGCCGCGGGGGCCGGTGATGAGCCAGCCATGATGCATCCGGCCCGAGGCAGCGGCGGTCTGGAAGGCGGCAAGGGCTGGGTCCTGACCGACCAGCCGGCGCGTCTCGCGCGGGTGCGGCGCGCCGGGAACGCGGTCGGATTCGACCGGTATATCGGGATCGTCGCTCATGTCGCGGCCCTGACGCGGGCGGCCACGGTTTCGGCCGGGCCGCTGCCGTCAATCAGCCGGACGCGGTTGGGATGGGCGCGGGCGAGATCTTGGAAGCCTTGGCGCAGCGCGGTCTGGAAGCCGAGGCCCATGGCCTCGAAGCGGTCCTCGGCGGCAAGATCCGCAACCGGAGGGAGCGAGGGATCAGGTTGCCGGTCTGCAACCGCAGGCGTGACGGTCCCGGCAGGGACCGGCGATTCGACATCCTTGGCCAAAGGGGGCGGCGAGGCCCAAGCGGGATCATGGGCAATGGGGAAGGGTGAGGCGGGCATCCGGCCTGTCGCCCTTGCGAGCGCCTCGGCGGGGTCGAGGTCGATCACGAAGGTCCGGTCCGGCTCGATCCCGATCAGCAGGCGATGCAGGTCCTCGACAGCTTGCGCCAGATCGGCGCGGGCGACGCCCTGATAGACCCGGGTGGAATCCGCGAAACGGTCGGTCACCACCCAGGCGCCGCGATCCAGCGCGGGAAGGATGGTGCGTTCCAGGTGGTCGCGGCGGGCGGCGGTGAACAGCAGAAGCTCGGTTTCCGGCGACCAGCGGTCGGCGCGGCCCTCGACCAGCAGGCGGCGGATCTGTTCCGCCCCCGGCGAGCCGCCCGGCTCGCGGGTCAGCACGACCTCGCGGCCCTCGGCCTGCAGGCTTTCGGCCAGCCGCCGCGCCTGGGTGGACTTGCCCGACCCGTCGATGCCTTCGAAGCTGATGAACACCGTGGCGCCGTCTCAGCCGCCGACAGCGGCCACGGCGCGCTCGCCCAGCCGGAAGGCGGCGTTCTGCAGCCGCCCGACAAAGCCCGCGCGGGCCACCTCGGTCGCGGCAACCAGCGGCAGGCGGGATTCGACCGAGCCAGGCACGGATACAACCAGATCGCCCACCCGCTGACCGGCGGCGATCGGCGCCTCGATGGGGCCGTCAAAGACGGCTTCCGCGGTCACGCCCAAGGCCGCGCCCGCGGGGATCAGCACGTTCACGCCCTCGGGCGCGGTCAGGGCGACGCGGCGTGACTGACCCAGCCAGACCGGCGCCCAGGCGACGGTTTCGCCCTTAGGTATCACTGTCTTCATGGTGAACTGCCGGAAGGCCCAGTTGACGATCCGTTCCGATTCCTCGGCCCGCGCGCGTTCCGAGGGCAGGCCATTGACCACGAAGATCACCCGCCGCCCGTCCTGCACCGCCGAGCCGACAAGGCCGTAGCCCGCCTCTTGCGTATGCCCGGTCTTCAGCCCGTCCGCGCCGATGCCAAGCCCGAGGATCGGGTTGCGGTTGCGGGCATTGGCCGGGGCGCGGCCGTCATACTCGAAGCTGTTCAGGGCGAAGTTCCTGTAAAGCTCGGGGAAGTCCTCGACCAGATGCTGGGCGAGCTTGCCCAGGTCGCTGGCCGACATGACATGCCCCGGCGCAGGCCAGCCCGAGGAATTGACAAGATGCGTATCCTGCAGGCCGAGTTCCTGCGCCCGGGCGTTCATCTCGCGCGCAAAGGCCTCCTCGGTTCCCGCCAGCCCTTCGGCCACCACGACGCAGGCGTCGTTGCCCGACAGCACGATGATGCCCTTGATGAGTTCATCCACCGTGGGCCGGTCGAGTTCGTTCAGGAACATCGTCGAGCCGCCCATCTGCCGCGCCTTGGTCGAGACGGGAAAGCGCGTGTCCAGCGTCACGCGGCCCTGATCCAGCGCCTCGAACAGCATGTAGACGGTCATCAGCTTGGACATCGAGGCGGGCGGCATCGGCTCATGCGCGTTCTTTTCCATCAGCACGCTGCCGGTCGCGACGTCATAGACCCAGGCGGACTGGGCATTGGTGTCAAAGGATTGCGCCGCCACCCCGAGCGGGCCGAGGACGACCGCCGCAACGATTCCGGCGAGAACACGGGACCAGAGCGCGCGCATGAGGTTTCCTTTCCCAGTTTCGGCCAAGCGTTAGCCCAGCCGGTTCCGCCCCGCAACGTTGCCCGTCCCCGCAGTCATTGCATCCAGAGATAAAGATTTGCTGAATGCCGTTCGCACGGGAAGCGCGCAGACCAGCCCGACCGACCGCCACCCTCTGCCGCGACAGAACAGCCGCCATCGGCCTGCGAGGAGGCCTCAACGTGAAAAACGCGCCGGTGGCGCGTTTTCCAGATGGTTCTCAGAGCCGTAATCAGCCGTCGCGCTGCTGTGATTTTGGTGCGCGCGAGGGGCGGCGGGCGGGACGCTTGTGCTGGCCCTCGGGGCGGCCCGGCCGGGCAGGGCGGCCCGAAGGGCGCGGCGCGGCGGGGATGCCGACCGGCGGCTCGCCCCCGATTACCGGGATTGCGGCCTTCATCGCCTTTTCGATCGCCCGCAGTTCCCCTGCCTCGGCCGGGGCGCAGAAAGCCACGGCGCGGCCATCGCGTCCCGCCCGCGCGGTGCGGCCGATGCGGTGGACATAGTTTTCCGGCACGTTCGGCAGGTCGTAGTTGTAGATATGCGCCACCTGCGGGATGTCGAGCCCGCGCGCCGCCACGTCGGTCGCCACCAGCACCTGCGTCTCGCCGGCCCGGAACGAGGCCAAGGCGCGTTCCCGCTGGCCCTGGCTCTTGTTGCCGTGGATGGCGGCCACCTTGAAGCCCCACTTCTCCAGCAGCTTGGCCAGCTTTTCGGACCCGTGCTTGGTGCGTCCGAAGACGATGGCAAGCTCGCCCGGATACTTCGACAGGTATTCGGCCAGCAGCTCCGCCTTGTCGCCCTGGTTCACGAAATGCACGCCCTGGTCGATCTTTTCGGCCGGCTTGCCCGGCGGGTCCACCGCCACCCGGACCGGATCGGTCAGGTAGCTTTCGGCCAGTTCCTCCATCAGCTTGGGCATGGTGGCGGAAAACAGCATCGTCTGGCGGTCGCGCGGCAGCAGCTTGGCGATGCGGCGCAGCGCGTGGATGAAGCCGATGTCGAGCATCTGGTCGGCCTCGTCCAGCACCAGATAGCGGGTCTGATCGAAGCGGACGGCCTTGCGCTCGATCAGGTCGATCAGGCGGCCGGGCGTCGCGATCAGCACATCGACGCCGCGCGACAGGCGGTCGATCTGCACGTTGATCGAGGCGCCGCCGACCACGCGGAAGGCGCGGATGCCGGTGCCGCGGGCAAAGCCCTCGACGTTCTGGGCGATCTGGGTCGCGAGTTCCCGCGTGGGGGCCAGGATCAGCGCCTTGCAGCTGTGCGGCTCGGCCCGCTCGCCCTTGATGACAAGGCGGGACAGCATCGGCAGGCTGAAGGCCGCCGTCTTGCCGGTGCCGGTCTGGGCGAGGCCCAGCAGGTCGCGGCCCGCGACCAGCGCCGGGATCGCCTCGGTCTGAATCGGGGTGGGTTCGTTCAGGCCCAGTTCCGGCAGGTTGATCGCCACGCGTGCGTCGATGCCCATGCGGGTGAAGGGCGTGTCCATGTCCGGGATGGCGCGACGGATGAAGGGCTCGGGTTCGGTGCGGGCCTTCTTGGCGCGGCCGGGACCGCGGCGGGCGTCGAAGCCGGCCGAGCGCGGCTTGTCGTGGTCGCGCTGGTTGCGGTCGGTCCGGGCGCGTGCCGGACGGGTGGTGGTGGTGTCTGTCATCTCATGTCCTTGGTCGCCGTCCCTCGTACCGGGACGCGCGGAAGGCCGCGGCACGGGGCTGCGGCAGGCAGGGGCGCGGGTCAGATACGAAACCCGCCGGCAACCCTGCGTGACATGGGGAACCAGTCTGATCGTCGGCCCTGGCGGGAACAGGATGCCCTGCGGCTGCTCACGCGGCAGCGGGTGGCGACCGGGACAACATGGCCAGTCTGGGGGAAAAGTCAAGGACAGAGGGTTGCCGCTGCCGAAAACGTGGCGGAAAACAGGCAGGCGGTCGACCGGTTGATTGCGGCTTCCGCCAGCTTCGTCAGAATCCCTTGAGTTCCGGATTCCTCGGCCGGCGTCTGGTCCGGCAACCGCGCAGCATCATTCAGGCATAGCGGGCAATCCCGTTGCCGTCGATGTTGTCGGTCATCACCAGCGTGCAGAGCATCGCCGGCTGGTGGTCCCGCGCGGCATATTCCAGATGCTTCGCCTTGCCGCGGAAATCTGCCTCTTTCACCTTCGGCCGGGCAAGGCTCGCCTCGAACAGGTTGTATTCCGTCCGCAGGTCGGCGTTCTGCAGCCGCAGGCTTTTCTCCATCCGGCGCGAGTTGGCGTAGGTCTCGATCCCCACCGCGATGGCGCCGGTCGAGCGCAGGGCGTCCCAGACGGCCAGCCCGTCCTCGTAGGCCATGTGCAGTTCCCACCCCCGTTCCCCGACATAGGAGATGCGGAAGGCCGTGACCTCGCGCCCCGCGATCCTGATCGGGCGGAGGGCGGCGAAGGGGAAGGCCTCGGGTTCCAGCGCGGCGGGGTCTTCCACCACAGTTTGAAGCTTGGCGCGAGCCTCCGGCCCCCAGAAGCCGATGGTGATGCGGTCCTCGGTCGCGTCCGTCAGGGTGACGTCCAGCTCCCGGTCCTGCGCCACGCGGCGCATGTAGGTCAGGTCGCGCGGACCGGCATCTGACAAAGCTCAGTAGCAGACCAGGAATGGACCGAAGCCGAGACTAAAGAGGCCTAAATCCTGGAGTCCCGAGCAGCCGAAATCTTGACACGGCAAAAAGATCCGCCTCCTGTCCTGAGGAACCCTATGGAGTGAACCCCTGAGGCTGGACCACATCGCGCCATCCGAACTAAGCCGCCTTTCGGGCGAACAGGCTTTCGAATTCCTCGGGGGTGCGGTAGCCGAGGGGTTCACTCCAAACTCGGGTCAGTTCCAGGTGGAAATCAACATCCTCGACAACTCACGAGCGAGAAGGGGTTGCCGTACATACGGAAATCCCGTATATTCGTAATCCAAGACGCAGGACAGGTTCGACCCCGCCAAGGATGCGGCAAACCGCGAGAAGCACAAGTTATCGCTGGTCTTTGGCGACCAGGTTTTTGAAGACGATAACCACCTCATCATTCCCTCCATCCGCGAGATTGACGGCGAGGAGCGGTTCAAGGTGGTCGGTATCGTCGGAGAGAAGCTGTTCACCGGCGTCTTCGTCTGGCGGGGCGAACGGCCCCGCTTCATCTCGGTGAGAAGGAGCAACAAGGGTGAAGAAAAAGCATATCGCACTGCCTGCTGACCCGGCCGACGCCGAGGATTTCGACGTGACCGCTGAGGCGCTGGACCGGAGCCAGCGCGCCCGGCTGATCCGCAAGACCAGAACCGGTCTTGGTCTGTCGCAGACCGAGTTCGCCAGCCGCTTCCGCGTTCCAGTCGGCACCTTGCGCGACTGGGAGCAGGCACGGGCGACCGCGCCGGATTTCGCCATCGCCTATGTGCGCGTGATCGCCAAGCATCCGGACATGGTGGCTAAGGCCGTCGCATAGCTTGGCTTGCGGGAGAGTTTGGCTGCTTGCTCTACTCCAGATTGAAAAGGAATCAACCTCGGAGAAGCCGCAGGAGTAGCGTCCACAAGCCAGAAGATCGGCGCTGCTGATGCCGGGCTGGCCTGCTGCCGGTTTCGTGGACACGAAGATAAGATCGTGACCAAGGGACCCGAAAGTGGATATGACGAGACGGAAGTTCCGCGGCGAGTTCAAGGTCGAGGCCGTCAGGCTGGTGACCGAGCGCGGCGTAGCGGTGGCGCAAGCCGCCCGTGTGTTGATTTCCACTCGGAACTGACCCGGGTTTTCCATCGAGAACTGACCCACCCTCAGGTTATGTTTCGTGGGTTAGGCTTGGGTCAAGGCATGGCCGGCCTCCTTGGTTTTCCTGGCTGCTGCGGCTGAGCTTGCCTTGAAGCGGAAGCTGTCGTTTCCGGTCTCCAGGATGTGGCAGCGGTGGGTGAGGCGATCGAGCAGCGCGGTGGTCATTTTGGCATCGCCGAAGACGGTGGCCCATTCGCTGAAGCTCAGGTTGGTGGTGATGACAACGCTGGTGCGCTCATAGAGCTTGCTCAGAAGGTGGAAGAGCAGCGCACCGCCTGAAGCGCTGAACGGCAAGTAGCCCAGTTCGTCCAGGATCACGAGATCGAGCCGGGTCAATCCCTCCGCGATCTGGCCCGCCTTGCCCTTGGTTTTCTCCTGCTCGAGGGCATTGACGAGTTCGATGGTGGAGAAGAAGCGGACCTTCCGGCGGTGGTGTTCGATGGCCTGGATGCCCAGGGCGGTTGCGACATGGGTCTTGCCGGTGCCCGGCCCGCCGATCAGCACGACATTCTGCGCGCCGTCGATGAACTCGCAGCGGTGGAGCTGGCGCACCGTGACCTCGTTGATCTCGCTGGCAGCGAAGTCGAAGCCCGAGAGATCCTTGTAGGCCGGGAAGCGCGCGGCCTTCATGTGATAGGCAATGGAGCGCACTTCGCGTTCCGCCAGTTCGGCCTTCAGCAGCTGGGACAGGATCGGCACGGCTGTCTCGAATGCCGGCGCCCCCTGTTCGATCAGGTCGGTGACGGCCTGGGCCATGCCGTGCATCTTCAGGCTGCGGAGCATGATGACGATGGCGCCGCTGGCGGGATCATGACGCATGGCGGTCTCCGATCTGCGCCCGCAGGTCGTCATAGCGTTCGACATTGGCCTTCGGCTCATGGCGCAGGATCAGCGCCTCCGGTGTGTCGATGTTCGGGCCGCCGGTCGTCTTGCCATCGATCAGCCTGTGCAGGAGATTCAACACATGGGTCTTGGTCGCGACGCCTTCGGCCAGGGCCATTTCCACAGCAACCAGCACAGCCTGTTCATCATGCTGCAGGACCAGCGCCAGGATATCGACCATCTCGCGATCGCCACCGGGTCGTCGCAGCATCTGGTCCTGCAACTGTCGGAAGGCCGCGGGCAGTTCCGCGAAGGGCGCACCGTTCCTGAGGGCACCCGGCTTGCGCTGGATGACGGCCAGATAATGCCGCCAGTCATAGATCGTGCGAGGCGGCAGGTGATGGGACCGCTGGATCACCCGCCCATGTTCGCACAGGATCTGTCCCTCGGCGGCAACCACCAGCCGATCCGGGTAGACCCTGAGGCTGACAGGACGGTTGGCAAAGGACGCCGGCACGCTGTAGCGGTTGCGCTCGAAGCTGATCAGGCAGGTGGGTGAGACACGCTTGCTCCGCTCGACGAAGCCGTCGAAGGCAGGCGGCAGCGGCATCAGCGCGGCCTGTTCTTCGGCCCAGGCGTCGGCGACGGTTCCGGGCAGAACCCCGTGCGGGATCTCGCGCCACAACTCCAGGCAGCGCCGTTCCAGCCAGGCGTTCAGCGCCGCCAGGTCAGGAAAGTTCGGCATCGGCTGCCACAAACGAGGCCGGGCATCCTGAACGTTCTTCTCGACCTGTCCCTTCTCCCATCCCGCGGCAGGATTGCAGAACTCCGGCTCGAAGACATAGTGGTTGGTCATGGCGAGGAAGCGGATGTTGACCTGCCGTTCCTTGCCGCGGCCAACGCGGTCAACCGCTGTCTTCATGTTATCGTAGATGCCGCGACCCGGCACGCCGCCAAAGACGCGGAACCCGTGCCAATGGGCATCGAACAGCATCTCGTGGGTTTGCAGCAGATAGGCCCGAACCAGGAAGGCCCGGCTGTGTGCCAGCTTGATGTGGGCGACCTGAAGCTTCGTGCGCTCCCCGCCCAGAACCGCGTAGTCCTCGCTCCAATCGAACTGGAACGCCTCGCCCGGACGAAAGACCAAGGGGACGAAGGTGCCGCGGCCCGTCGTCTGCTGCTCGCGCTGCCGGTCCATCCGCCATTGCCGGGCGAAGGCCGCGACCCGGCCGTAGGAGCCGGTGAAGCCGAGCGCCACGAGGTCGGCATGGAGTTGCTTCAGCGTCCGGCGCTGCTTGCGTGACTTGCCGGCTTCCGTCTTCAGCCACGCCGCCAGCTTCTCGGAAAACGGATCGAGCTTGCTCGGCCGATCAGGCGTCGCGAACCTCGGCTCGATGGTCCCAGCGCTCAGATACTTCCTGATGGTGTTGCGCGACAGGCCGGTCCGCCGTGCGATCTCCCGGATCGGCAGCTTCTCCCGCAACGCCATGCGTCGGATGATGTTCAAAAGTCCCATGTGGATCACTCCATTACCCCCGCCGCGCTCCGCTTTGGGGAAGGTTCACATGGGTCAGTTCTCAGTGGAAATTACGCCCCTACCCGGGTCAGTTCCGGGTGGAAATCAACAGCTCGGGATCATGCAGGGAACCATTTCACCCGTTCGCGCGTAGTTATGCTGCACTGCAGCATGGCGTTTCCCTTGCCGCCAGGACGCAGCTTTCTCAGATCGGATATTCCCATGAACGCTCAACCTCGCAGGCAACTGCATGATGATCCCCGCGGCGCATTGCGCAGGCAGTCGTCGCCCGCGCGCCCTGCGGCCCGGGCCGCAGTCATCGGCCTCGCGGCCGCAGGACTGGCCATCTCGGCCCTCGTCAACCATCGCCTGGCCCGCAAGGCCGAGCAGGACAATCCCCCGGTCGGGCAGTTCCTGAACGTCAACGGCGTCCGTCTGCACTATGTGGAGCGGGGCAGCGGCGAGCCGGTCGTCCTGCTGCATGGCAATGGCAGCATGATCCAGGACTTTGAATCGAGCGGCCTCATCGACCTTGCAGCCAGGAAATACCGTGTGATCGTCCTGGACCGGCCCGGCTATGGTCACAGCGACCGCCCGCGCAGCACGATCTGGACGCCTGCGGCGCAGGCGGACCTGATCCACGACGCGCTTGCGCAGATCGGCATCACGCGCGCGACGATCCTCGGCCATTCCTGGGGTTGCTCGGTGGCGGTGGCGCTTGCGCATAAATACCCCGATCTGGTCGGCGGGCTCGTTCTGGCGTCGGGCTATTACTATCCGACGGCGCGGCTTGATGTGGTCGGCATGGGGGTTCCGGCAGTGCCAGTAGCGGGCGACGTCATCCGCTACACGATCTCGCCGGTCCTGAGCCGGCTGATGTGGCCGCTCCTCATGCGGAAGATCTTCGGCCCCGAGGCAGTACCCGGAAAATTCGCCGGGTTCCCGAAGGCCATGGCGGTCCGCCCGTCCCAGATCCGCGCAAGCGCCGCAGAGTCGGCCCTGATGGTTCCGGATGCCTTGGCCGCTCGTGACACCTACGCCCGCCTCAAGATGCCCGTGGCCATCATCGCGGGCGCCGAGGACCGCCTTGTGGATGCCGAGGATCAGTCCGCCAGACTGCACGGCGACATCCCGCACAGCAGCTTCCACCGCATCCCCGGGGCGGGCCACATGATCCATCAGACCGAGACCGAAGCGGTCATGTCCGCCATCGAGAAGGTGGCTCCGCCGCACGGCCGGAACGCAAGGCTCAACGCCGCCTGAGGCAAAGGCACGCCTGTGCGGTGGAGCTGTCGAACAGAACTGTTCGGCGGCTCTGCCGCCTTTCACCAAGCGGGTGCGCGCGTTCCTGGAACGCACCTGGCCGTGGCCGCGGATGGATGCAGACCCCACGCGCGGGCAAATCTGGCGACCGGGCGCTACGTCGCGGCAGCGGCAACCTTCTCATGGGGGACGCTGTCACTGGTCGGTAGGCGCCTTCATGCTCATTCGAAGGACAAGCGGCGGGAGAGGCCAAATTATCCGGACCCTGCGGAACTCTTGTGCGGCCGGGACATTGTTGCAGTGCAGCATCCGTGAATGCACACGCAGCATTCGCGTTATCAGAAACTCCCCTTGGGGAAACTTGGGCCACCTTGCCGCCAAAACGCGGCGCCTGTTCACCCCAGCTTCCTCACGTCGCGTGAGGCCGTCCTAAGGAAGGCTCCCGAGCCTTGCGACGGTCCCCCACGCCTCTCAACAAGGACCAGAAAAATGACCACCATCCAGCAACTGATGCAGACCGGCCAGCTCAAGGCCAACGAGATCTTCGCGAAGCTCGCCGAAACTCCTCTGGCAGCCAGGACACGCGACCGGCTGGTCTCCGACCTGAAGGTCGAGTTCGACCGCCAGGCCGAGTTCGAGGAACAGCGTCTCCTTCCGGTGCTGAGAGAGAACAGGGAGACGAAGGACCTCGTGGCCGCGGCGCTGAACGACAGCCAGCAGATGCGCAAGCTCCTCGGCGAGATCGAGCGCAGCCCGAGGGACGGCGAGGCGTTCGGCACCAAGGTCGCCGAGTTCCGGGACCTGTTCCAGCGGCGCTTTCGTGACGACAGGAACGAGATCCTGCCGGCCGTCGTGAAGGCGCTGAGCGACGCGGAGGCCGGCACCGCCGCCAGCAAGACCGAAGGCGGGACAACCGGGATCACGCCGGCGCGCCGCGCGGGCGGGCGAGAGAACCCGATGACGGACGCCGCGCGCCAGAGCGGGGAGATCATGAAGGCCGGCATGGATGTGGTGCAACAAGGCGCCCAGGTGGCACGCAGGGCCATGGGAGCCGGCACCGATGCGGCTGGCGGAAGGGACCGGGGGCTTCAGCCCACGGCTGTTCTCGGGGAACTGCAGGAAACGGCCCGCGAGGCGGGCTCTGTCGGCAATTCGATGATGGCGCTGCTCAACGAGCAGGCGCTGCAGGCGCTGCAGGTCCAGACCTCGATGGCGGCCGGGCGCATCCGGACGCTGGCAGAAATGGCCCAGATGCAAAGCGCCTTCATGGCCGGCAGCTTCCAGCGGATGGGGCAGATCAACGACCGCTACCTTGCTTTCCTGCGCGGCTGGAGGACCGTCCCGGCCTTCCCGTCCGCCCGTCGCTGAACCTGGGAACAGTCCGCAGCCGTCCGGGATCGGAGAATCCATGTCGAAGCAATCCAGACCCGCGCGGGATGCCGTTTCCGCGCCCCCTGCCCAGATCATCCCGATCGTCGAAGAGCAGGTCCTTGTCCTCAAGCGCAAGACGCTGACCGAAGGCGTTCGTGTCCGCACGGTGGTGCGCGAGGACGAGGCGCTGATCGACGAGCCCGTCGTCCGCGAGACCGTCGAGGTCGAGCGGGTGCCGCTCGGCCGATGGGTGGATGGTCCGGTTCCGGTGCGGCAGGAGGGCGACATCACGATCGTCACGCTCGTCGAAGAGGTCGTGGTGGTCGAGAAGCGCCTGCGCGCGACCGAGGAGATCCGCATCACCCGGCGCAAGGACACCGAACAGCATTCCGAGACCGTCACGCTGCGCCATGAGGAAGCCGTCATCGAACGCCTGAACGCCAACGGCGACAGCCACGACCCGGACTGAACGGGCGCCTGCCTGTCCTGTCCGACACGACCCCGAACACCTACCAATTGGAGAGATCCCCATGACAACCGTCATCAACGCCTATGCCGACCAGAAGATCGCCGACATGGCGGTCGCCGCCCTCCGCAAGGAAGGGCTCAGCGACCAGCAGGCCCGCATCCTCGGCGGCGACACCAAGGCGCTTCTGCGCGAGCTTTCCGAGTACGGCTTCGCGGATGCCGACGCCCAAGCCTATGCCGAGGCGGTCAAGCAGGGTCAGACGCTGGTCATCGCCAGCATTTCCGAAGAGCGGGCCGACTGGGCGCTGTCCATCATGGACCGCATCCTGTCGGACCATGGCAGCCTCAAGGAAAGCAGCGCCGGCTCGGTGCCGATCGTCGAGGAAGAGCTTTCGGTCAGCAAGGCCCGGAGCGCCAACGGCGGTGTCCGCGTGACCTCGCGCGTCGTCGAGACGCCGGTCGAGGAAACCGTCACCCTGACGACCGAGACCGTGGGGGTGAAGCGTCACGCCGCCAATCGCGTGCTGGAGGACGACGAGGCCGCTGCCGTCTTCGAGGAAAAGACCGTCGAGATGATGGGCACCGAGGAAGAGGTCGAGGTGCGCAAGGAAGCCCGGGTCGTGGGCGAGGTCGAACTCACCAAAGAGGTCGAGGCGCATCAGAAGACCATCAAGGACACGGTCCGCAAGACCGAGGTCGAGGTCGAGGAAGTCGGCGTCCGCGCCACGAAGAAGTAAGACCTGCGTCCCGGCCCGTTTCGGGTGGGTCCCTGATCCTGCAAGGGATCGGGGACCTGAGGCCGAGGTGGGCTTCGATGACGTGAAAGGCTGGGAGTGAAGCGCGGTGATCTGGTCACGGTCGCGCTGCAAGGTGAGCACGGCAAGCCGCGTCCGGCCCTTGTGATCCAGGCGGATGACTTCGCCGGGGCGGCATCCATCACTGTCCTGTTCGTCACATCGACGCTGACGGTGACTGACCTGCGCCCCGTTGGTGCCTCGGTCATGACGAGAGCCTGTGGGTTTGAGATTGGTCGTCTTCGGGTGGATTTGAGGCAAGCGCGCCGGACGTGGCGCCATCAGGTAGCGCGAGCGTCCGGCGCGCTGTCCGGCGTCACGTTCGGCCTGCTGGCACCAGACGCGCAGGCTATCGGACGAACAGCCAAGCTTCGGGGCAATCGCCTTGCAGGCGGCCGTGTCGCTGGAGTAGTCGGCCCGGTTCTCTCGGAAAAGCCGAACACCGCGTTCGCGCAGCTCGGCCGGATAGGCGGAGGTGAATTTTTGCTGCGTCATAGGCTCATCCTTTGAGTATTTACTCTCCAGCAAACCCGGGGCGGTTCAGATCGACGTCGCAAACGACGCAGGCAGGCTTTCCGTAGATCCGCACCAGCGCGTCCAGTTCCCGCGCCACCCTTGCACCCGAGATGCTGGTGTCGGCGATCAGGCACAGGTTCTCCCGGCAGCAATCGTCGATTGCCGCCAGTATGCGGAACTTGCGCGAGGCGCCGAAGGTGTCGGCCACGAAGTCGAGCGACCAACGCTGGTTCGGCACAAGGGCCACCGGCATCGACGTGCGGGTGCCCCGGGCGCGCCTGGGGCCACGCCGCCGCTTCACCGCCAGGCCCTCCTCGCGGTAGAGCCGATAGAGCTTCTTGGGGTTCATCAGCATGCCCCTGCGCGCCAGCAGCAGACCGATCCGCCGAGAGCCGAACCTGCGGCGCACGGCTGCGATCTCCTGCAGGACCTTGCGGATCTCGGGGTTGTCAGGCGGACGTCCGCGCCGCACCGTCTTCGGATCGACACCGACCAGGGTCGGCGCATGCCGCCGACGGCCCGGCGCTGCGAGATGTCGTGATCCCGCATGGCCCGCAGCACCGCCTCCCGCCGCGCGTTCGGTGTCGTCAGGCCTCAGCCATGGTCCTCGGACCAGTGGCGTCCCATGGCTTCGATCCCAGCAGATCCTTCAGCACGATGTTGTCGAGCATCGCGTCCGCCGGCAATCGCTTCAGCTTGCCGTTCTCGTCCTCGAGCGCCTTCGGCCTCTGAGCGTCGGACACGTCCATGCCGCCATACTTGGACTTCAGCTTGTGAGACACCTGGCCGGGCTCAGCCCATGGCGCCGACAGACTTCCGCCGTCGCCAGGCCGTCAACGCAGTGCGTTGACCCTGTTCCTTGATCATTCCGATGATCTGCGCCTCGGTGAAGCGGCTTTTCCTCATTGCGTCTGCTCGGTCGTGATGAAGCAAACTCTACATCAGAACGAGAGACGTTCCGGGGGGCAGGTCAGCCTGCTGCAAGAACCTTCGAGGATTGGCATGTGCAACTTTGAAAGCTTTTTGGTTCATCAGACAAAAGAAATATTGCGCCGCGAAGCCGGGTCGTGATTGGCTGATGCAGTGATCCTTTCGCAAGAGGCGTCCAGCACACCAAGTCTTGCCAGGAGGTTTCCGATACTGCTGTCATGCCAGTCTGAATGTGATTTGTCCCTTGTCTCGTGCCGAGCCGACGCCGTGAAGGAAGGTGACTCCCTTGTTGCGCGTGACGCTGAACTGATTTCGCCCGAGGAGCTTCCCCTCTGGGTGCCTGGGGACATCCTGACCGACAGTGGCGAACTGCGGTGGAAGGGCATCGGCCAGCGGACCTATCGTTATCGCGGTCTCGATGTCGTGATTCCTCCGATGGACCACTACATGATCGTCCACTACCTGCACGGGGTTACACCGATGGACCGGCAGGTCGGCGGACGGTGGTCGCGAGCGGAATGCCAGCCCGGAATCTTCTCGCTGCTGAGCCTTGCAACCCATTCGCACTGGCACTGGACGCAGCCGCTGGAAGTCTCGCATGTCTATCTGTCGGGCGAGGTTCTGGCGAAGGTCGCGGGTGACATGCAGGGCCGCGACGTGGCCGAGGTGACGCTGCATGACGTCCTGCATGGCTGCGACGCGACCTTGACCAACATTGCCGCCGAGGTCCTGCGGGAGGCCAGGCGCGGCGGCGACGGAAGCCCGCTTTATGCCGAGGCCCTGTCGATCCAGATGGCAGTCCACCTCCTGCGCAATTATGCGACCTGCCAGTTCCGCGAACGCGCGCCGCGCCAGTTGTCTGAAGCCCAGCGCCGCCTGCTGGACGACTACATCAATGCCAACCTGGAAGGCGAAATCACCATCGAGGGCATGGCGACGGTGCTCGGCATGGGAGTCTGGACGCTGAACCGGCTGCTGCGCAGCACACTTGGCTGCTCGGCCCACGGCCTCATCACCGCACGCCGGATCGAGAGGGCGCGCACGCTCATGTCCGAGTCTTCGCTGTCGCTCAAGCAGATCGCAGCGGCAGCGGGGTTTTCCGACCAGGCCCACATGACACGCGTCTTCCGTGCATATCTCGGCACCACGCCGGGGCGGACGCGGGCTGGCATCGATCACCGGAAAGTTCAAAGGACTGTTCCATTCGTTCAAGACCCGCAGGAGGCCCGTTCATAATCTTTCCCAGCGGGGGGCGCAGTTGCCGCCCTCGGCGGGTCCGGGGAGGGACCCGTATTCAGGAGGAGGAAAATATCGATGGCTCTGGATTCTCATATCTCGCCGCAGGCCGAAGCATCGGCGGGCCAGCAGGTACTGGACGCGCTGATCATCGGGGCCGGGGTGGCGGGGCTCTATCAGTTGCACCAGTTGCGCCAGCTCGGCCTGAAGGTGCGGGCTTTCGACACGGCGGCCGACGTGGGCGGCACCTGGTACTGGAACCGCTATCCCGGCGCCAAGTTCGACTCCGAGGCCTATATCTACCAGTACCTGTTCTCGGAAGACCTGTACAAGAACTGGTCATGGAGCTCGCGCTTTCCCGAGCAGCCCGAGATCGAACGCTGGCTGGGCTATATTGCCGACAGCCTGGACCTGCGGCGCGACATCAGCTTCTCGACCACGATCACCAGCGCCGTCTTTGACGAGGACCGGAACCGCTGGACCGTCACCACCGACAAGGGCGAGGTCTTCGATACCCAGTTCCTGGTGACCTGCGGCGGGATGCTGTCCGCGCCCATGGCGGACGTCTTCCCGGGGCAGGACAGCTTCAAGGGGCAGATCGTCCACACCTCGCGCTGGCCGAAGGAAGACATCGACCTGACCGGCAAGCACGTGGGCGTGGTCGGCATCGGTGCCACCGGAATCCAGGTGATCCAGACCATCGCGGACGAGGTGGGCGAGCTGAAAGTCTTCGTGCGGACGCCGCAATATGTGCTGCCGATGAAGAACCCCTCCTATGGCCCCCCGGAGGTCGCCGCCTACAAGGCGCGGTTCGAGGAACTGCGCCAGACGCTGCCCAACACCTTCACCGGCTTCGAATACGACTTCGAGAAGCAGTGGAAGGACCTGACCCCCGAGGAGCGCCGCGCGCATCTGGAGGACTGCCACGAGAACGGCTCGCTCAAGCTGTGGCTGGCGTCCTTCGGCGAGATGTTCTTCGACCCCGAGGTCAGCGAGCAGGTGTCCGAGTTCGTGCGCGAGAAGATGCGCGCCCGGCTGAAGGATCCAAGGCTCTGCGATCTGTTGATTCCGACCGACTACGGCTTCGGCACGCACCGGGTGCCGCTGGAGATGAACTACCTCGAGGTCTACCTGCGCCCGAATGTCGAGGCGGTGCCGGTCAAGGACAACCCCATTGCCCGCATCACGCCCGAAGGGATCGAGCTGGCGGATGGCACGCGCTACGATCTGGACGTCATCATCCTCGCGACGGGCTTCGACGCCGGGACAGGCGCCTTGACGCGCATCGACATTCGCGGGCGCGGCGGGCGTTCGCTGCGCGAGGACTGGGGCCGCGACATCCGCACCACGATGGGGCTGATGGTGCATGGCTATCCCAACATGTTCACGACGGCGGTGCCGCTCGCGCCCTCGGCAGCGCTTTGCAACATGACGACCTGCCTGCAGCAGCAGACGGAATGGATCACCGACGCGATCCGCACCATGCGCGAACAGGGCAAGTCGGTGATCGAGTCGACGGCGGAAGGCGAGGAAGCGTGGGTCAAGCACCATGACGAGACGGCCAGCGCGAACCTGATCTCGAAGACCAATTCCTGGTACCTGGGATCGAACGTGCCCGGCAAGCCGCGCCGCGTGCTGTCCTACACCGGCGGCGTCGGCACCTATCGCCGCAAATGCGCAGAGGAGGCAGCGGCCGGCTATCCCAGCTTCGCGATGGCATGAACAGGATCGCGCCGGCGCGGGCAGGCACCGGCGCGGCCTTGGAACGGGAACCGCAGGTTCCGCAAGGGAGGACAGGATGAACGATGATTTCAGAACCGCCGCCGACCGCGTGCTGAATGGCGTCGTCACCAGCGAGCCGCGGGTGCCGGGTGTCGTCGCGATGGCAACCGACCGGCAGGGTAATTTCTATGAAGGCGCCGCGGGGCAGCGCAGGCTCGACCGTGACGAGCCGATGACGACCGACAGCGTCTTCGCGCTGTTCTCGACCACCAAGGCGATAACCGCCACGGCCGCGCTGCAACTGGTCGAGGAGGGCAGGCTGGACCTTGACGCCCCGGCCGAGACCTACGCCCCCGACATCGGCACGCTGCAGGTGATCGAGGGCTTCGACGCGCAGGGCGAGCCGGTCCTGCGGGCGCCGAAAAGCAAGGTCACCACACGGCAGCTTCTGACCCACAGCGGGGGCTTCGGCTACGACTTCTTCAGCGAGACCTACAATCGTCTTGCCCAGGACAAGGGCCAGCCGAGCGTCATCACCGCCTCCCGCGCGGCCATCATGACGCCCTTGCAGTTCGACCCCGGCGAGCGCTGGGAATACGGCAGCAACATCGACTGGGTCGGCCAGGTGGTCGAGGGCATCACCGGCAAGCGCCTGGGCGAGGTCTTCCGGTCCCGCATCTTCGAGCCCTTGGGCATCACCGACATGACCTTCGAGCTGAACGACCGGCTGCGCGCCCGGCTGGCGGGGATGCACAACCGCAATGCCGATGGCAGCCTGACGGCGACCGATTTCGAGCTGCCCGACAGGCCCGAGATCCACATGGGCGGGCATGGCCTTTACGGGACCGTCGGCGACTACATGCGCTTCATCCGCATGTGGCTGAACGACGGGCGCGGCGAGAACGGGCAGGTGCTGAAGCCCGAGACGGTGGCGATGGCCGAGCGCAACCACCTGGGCGACGCGAAGGTCACGATGCTGCCCGGCGTGATTCCGTCACTCTCGAACGACGCCGAATTTTTCCCGGGCCTCTCCAAGTCCTGGTCGCTGCCCTTCATGATCAACGACGAGGCGGCGCCGACCGGCCGCCCGGCTGGGGCGCTGGGCTGGGCGGGCCTTGCCAACCTGTTCTACTGGATCGACCGGCGGAACGGCGTCGGCGGCTTCTGGGCCACCCAGATCCTGCCCTTCGGCGACCCGGTGTCCTTCACGGGCTACATCGACTTCGAGACCGCCTGGTACCAGTCGCAGCGGCTGGCGGCGTGACCACAGGGGCAGGGCCGGCGCCCTGCCCACTGCACGGACGATCGTTCAACAACAGGGAAGAGGGACAGCACCGATGCCATGCTATTTGATCGCCGAGGTGAAGATCACCGACGACAGCTGGGTTCCGGATTATGCCGCCAAGGTCCACGACATCGTCGCGCGCCACGGGGGCCGCTACCTGTCGCGCAGCGGCAGGATCGAGGCGCTGGAAGGCCAGGCGCCCGACGCCTCGCTGATCGCGCTGATCCAGTTCCCCTCAAGCGAAGCAGCGACGGCGTTCGCCACCGACCCGGAATACGCGCCCTTTGGCGAGGCCCGGAAGGCAGGCAGCGTCAGCAACCTTTACCTGATCGACGACACCGACCTGGCAGGATCCATCCCCTATCTCGCCAAGGGGTAAGCGGTGCGACTGGCATCCGAGAACCCTTCGGGCGCATGGGAAAAGTTCATGAACCAGTGAGCGTTCGGACATTCGGATCCGAGCCTGTTGTTGAACGCTTCGATGAAACCATTGTCGGTCGGCTTGCCCGCGCGCGAGAACTCCAAGACAACGCGCCTGGCGCAAGCCCGCAGGTCGAGGTCGCGCGAGAGGAACGCGCTACCTTGGCCTGTCAGGAGTGAAGTGCTGAAGAAGGCTGTGGCCGCGCGAAACCCTAAGGTCGCGCAGCCGACGGTCACGCCGGGGCTCAGGCCTTTTCGGCGGTGATTTCCTGAATGGCGGTGAAGCCCTCGAAGCGCGGGGAGCCGCTGTGCAGCTTGCGGGTCTCGCCCGCGCCGGCATGGGCGTCGCGGAACTGCTGGCTGCGGGTCCAGTTGCGGAACGCATCCTCGCTTTCCCAGACCGTGTGCGAGGCGTAGAGCCGCGCGCCGTTCTCCTCGGGACCCTTCAGCATGTGAAACTGGACGAAGCCGGGCAGCTCCTTCAGGCGGCTGTCGCGGCCGAGCCAGAGCGTCTCGAAATCGGCGGCATTCTCGATCGGGACGGTGAAGCGGTTCATGGCGATGAACATGAAAATCTCCTGTGTCGAGTTTGAAGGCAGAGCGGGGCGGCTGCCGGAAGATCAGCCGGATACGGAGCCGGAAGCAAGGAGGCGTGTCAGGCTTCTTGGACAGCCGGAGGTTCGAGGGTGGGCGGCAGGCGGCAGGTCAACGGCACCGCCCTCCGGCCGGAGGCGCCGATCACCTCTCAAGCGGCATGACGATCTGAGGCTCCAACGGGTACCTCCTCGACCTGACCGGCGGCCGTAGGGCCGATCATGTCATGGAGATCGGCGGCCCGGGAACGCTGTCGCAGTCAAAGGAGGCCTGCCGGATCGGCGGCCATATCGGATGATCGGCATCCTGACCGGTGCGAAGGGCGAGGTCTTGAAGTGCCGGAAAGCGCTGCGCTGGGTCATGCCAGCAGGGCAGGGCGGCCACTTCTCCTCGGGCAAGCCGAGTTTATCTGACAGTGCCCAGGCAGGTGACACTGGAGTTCTCGCGTCCCGGCAAGCCGACCGACAATGGCTTCACTGAGGCGTTCGAAAACAGGCTCGGATCCGAATGCCTGAACAGACACTGGTTCATTAGCCTTGCCGATGCGGCCGAAAAGCTGGAAAATTGGCGAGGACGCTACAACGACGATCGACCCCATAGCGCAATCGAATACAAAGTCCCGAGCGCACTGCATTTTCCCGACGGCCTCACCAGCCCGCCGTCGTGACAAAGCCCGAAAACTCCAGCTTGGGGCGGTCCAAAGTTGGTGGCAGGGCAAATGACCACCAGGCGTCGGTCGCAACTAAATATAAGATTCGTGGCAGGTCCCGCAGATGGTCCGTGCCCGGCTGCGCAAGGAAGCTGCCGGCTTCCACCCCAGCCGCAGCGAGTGATCGATAAACGTGCATCACTGGCCCGATCGGGGCTCTGCCTTTCACAAACGCATCGTCTCACCGGACGGCTGCGCTAGGAGACGATCATTCCCGCAGCGGCCCCCCCAAGCGGTCGGCCAGCAGCGCCAGATCCACCTGCCGGTGGGTGCCGGTCTTGTTGAACAGCCGCAGCAGGTGGGTGCGGACCGTGCTGGGACGAATGCCGATCGCCTCGGCGGCGGCGCTGACGGTCATGCCCGAGGCGATATGCGAAAAGACCTGCATCTCGGCCGCGGTCAGGCCGAAGGCGCTCGCGGCCACGGCGGCTGCGCCCGAAGGCGCCCGGCAGTCCGACAGGAAAAGCGCGCAGAGCGCGCGGCTTTCCAGCCTTTGGGCACCACCGGCCGGCGTGCCGGGAAGCGCAAGGGGCATGACATGCAGCGCCGACAGGCGGCCGTCATCATGCAACACCGGGGTTCCGCTGCCGCATGCGCCGGTCCCCGCGGCAAGGCCGCAAGCGCGGTTCACCGCCTGCTGCAGCGTCCCCCGCGCCGCGGGAATGGCGAGGCGCAGCCGGCCCTGTTCGAGGCGCAGCGGATCGCCCGAAGGGCCGTGCCCCTGGTGCTGGTGTAGGAGGCCGCGCGCGGAGCCCCAGCGTAGCGCAGCGCGCGGCCGGGGTGACGCTGGCGGCCATCGCCGGTCTTCGGAGAAGGTTCGGGTTGCAAGACCTGGAACCGGAACGGAGACGACGATGACCGACAAGAGAATGGCGCTGATCGAGCTGGTTGAGAAGCGGGCCGACTGCGACCTCGTGCGCGAGATGCTGGCCTTCGCGGCCGAGCGGATCATGGATGTGGAGGTCGAGGCGCGGACGGGCGCGGCGAAGGGCGCGCGTTCGCCTCTGCGGGAAGTCCAGCGGAACGGCTACCGCAATCGCGATTGGGACACCCGCGCCGGACGGATCGCGCTGGAGATCCCGAAGCTGCGCAAGGGCAGCTACTTCCCGAGCTTCATCGAGCCGCGCCGAACGGCCGAGAAGGCGCTCGTGGCCGTCATTCAAGAAGCCTACGTCTATGGCGTCTCGACCCGGTCCGTGGACGACCTGGTCAAGGCCATGGGCGCGGGCGGCATGTCGAAGTCCCAAGTCAGCCGTCTCTGCGTCGAGATCGACGAACGCGTCAACGCGTTCCTCTCCCGGCCCCTGGAGGGAGCTTGGCCCTACCTCTGGCTCGATGCCACCTACCTCAAGGTCCGCGAGGGCGGACGCATCGTCAGCCGTGCCGTGATAATCGCTGTCGCGGTCAACGAGGACGGCAAGCGCGAGGTTCTTGGCGTCGCCACGGGGCCTTCGGAAGCCGAGACCTTCTGGACCGACTTCCTGCGTAGCCTCGCCGACCGCGGCCTGCGCGGCGTGAAGCTGGTCATCGCCGACGACCACAAGGGCCTGCGCGCGGCAGCGCGCCGGGTGTTCAACGCCACGCATCAAAGGTGCCGGATTCATTGGCTCCGGAACGCCCTGGCGCACGTGCCGACCAAGGGCCGCACGGCGGTTGCGGCGATGCTGAAGACGATCTTCGCGTGAGGCAGACGAAGGCGGAAGCCGAGGCTCAGTGGGACACCGTAGCCGACGCACTGCGCGAGAAGAACGAGAAGCTCGGCGCTCTCATGGACGCCTCCCGCGACGATGTCCTGGCCTACATGTCGTTCCCGCGCGAGCACTGGGCGCAGATCGCGTCGACGAACCCACTCGAGCGGGTCAACCGCGAGGTCAAGCGGAGGTCAGATGTCATCGGGATCTTCCCCAATGACGAAGCCATCGTCCGGCTTGTCGGCGCGCTGATGCTGGAGACTAATGACGAATGGGCCGTGGCGCGGCGATACATGAGCCTTGAAACGCTCGCGCGCGTCACAGACAATCCCACCGTCAGGCTGCCCGCCGTGGCGTCCTGATCAGGCTCGGACCTTTCCGAAGGCCCGGCGCTCCTACACCACGCCCCGGGGCACGATCGCCCGAAGCGAGCGCCGCGCGGCCGGCCTCGTTGGCGTGGATCAGGATCAGCTTTCCGTCCACAAGGAAAATCGGCGCGGCGAGTGCATCGACCACCTGCCGAAAGGCAGACAGGGCTGCCGCCTGCCGCTCGAAGACGCGATTGATGGCCACAGTCCGCCGCAGGTGGGGAAGAAACAGGCACAGTGCGTTCATGTCCGCATCGGTGATCGGCCCGGCATCGCGCTGTCGGCCCATGATCAGCGAGGTCACTATTCCTCCATCCCGCGCAAGCGTGACGCAGATCGCGTCGGTCAGGTCCTGAGGTCTGGCCCATTCGCGGTAGAACCGCCCCCTCAGCATGGCCCCGCCGGGATCGACACGGGACAGCACGGCGGGCTCCTCCATCGGTAGGGCGGCCATCACCTCGGCCCATTGGGCGATTTCTTCGGCCTCGAAGTCGGCCAGGCGCCGGGCTTGGTATTCTGGCACGCCGACGGTCTCGATACGGACCATGACGCCCGAGGGAAGCAGGCTGAATGCGAGGATGGCGTTGGCAAAGCCAAGCCGCCGGTGCAGCAGTCCAAGCATCTCCGGCCAGCGGTCGGGGGCGACGGCGCAATCATAGATCGCGGCGATCAGCCCGCTGACCGCAGCGGCGTCGAGGGAAGGCGACATCTGCACGGCCCCTCAGGATGCGACAGCGGGAAAATATCACGTCCAGGTTGCGCCTTCCACCGTTTGGTGGACGCAGCCGCCGCGCAACCTGACCATCCTCTGCCGTGATGGGGGCGGCGACCGTCGCAACGGACGTGCCGCCGCTGGCATCGCCGCTTCCCGCGTCGCCGCGCAACGCCCGGTGCGTTCCGGGCGGAAGGGGCGGCAGGAACGAGGGGGGCGGTCCTTGGCGCATCTGGCCTTGCGATTCTGCGGCGAGGAAGCCCTGCTGCGAACGGGCGCGGCAAAAGCGGGGCGGCCTGCCGCCGGCCATGATCGCGCGGCGCTGCCCGACCTAGCCTGGCCGATCCTCGGCTGCCTGCTGGCCTCGCCCCATCATCGCGCCACGCGCGGCGGCCTGATGGCGCAGCTTTGGCCGGACCAGGACGAGGATGGCGCGCGGCACCGCTTTGCGACGGCATTGTGGCGGATCCGCTCGGCTCTGGCCGAGGCCGCGCCGATGATCGTCGCGGAAGGAGAGGTCATCGCCCTGAACCTCGACGCCCATGCCTGGGTGGACGCCGTCGCGGTCGAGCGGCGGCTGACCGCAGTCCTTGCCGCGCCGCAGCGGCTGGCGTTGCCGGGCGAGCGGCGGCGGCTTGTCCACGCGCTGGGCCAATATCGCGGCCCCTTCCTGCCCGAACGCGACCAGGAATGGATCATGCTTCAGCGGGCGCGGCTGCAAAGCCTGCATCTGGACGCGCTTTATGCCTTGACCGCGGCGGCGGCACAGGCGGGCGCCTGGTCCGAGGCGCAGGTCAGCGCCAGCCGTCTTTGCGCCGCAGAGCCGCTGCGCGAGGATGCCCAGCGCCTGCTGATGGAGGCCCATCTGCGCTGCGGCAACCGGGCGCTGGCGTTGCGGCAATACCGCCGGTGCGAGGCGATCCTGGCGCAGGAACTGGGAGTCGCCCCCATGCCCGAAACCCGGGCCTTGGCTGCGACGATCGCGGGCGAGGACCACGGGGCGGCCATTCCCGTGCTCCTGCCGGCCGTTCCTGACGACGCGACCAGCCGGGCGGCGCTGATCGACGCGCGCGACAAGGTACTGGAAACGCTGCGCATCATAGATCGCGCGCTGACCTGCTGACCTGCAGCCGCCCTGGTGCGCGGAATCCTTCCGCCGTGACGTCCCGGTGATGCTGCGGTGATCCCGCCATGGGACTTTGTGAGTCGCAATCAACCTTCAGCGCCGCGAGGACGAGGTGGATGATGGTGCCGACGACGACAAGGAAGCGCCAAGGCCAGCGCCCGCGCGCCTGCGCGGACGCTGCTGCTGCGGATCTGGTCGGAACACGACGGCCGCGAGCCTGTCGTCCGGGGGACCCTCAGCGATCTTTCCGGCAAGCCGCAAGGGGCCTTCGCATCATTCCAGGCGCTTTGGGCGCTGCTTGCGCGGCTGTTGTCGCAGCCCTGCCGGTAAGGAGACGTGAGAGTCATGGAAGATTTCATGCTGATGAACCAGCCGCCCCGAAACGACCTGCAGAACCTGCGCCAGGTGGTGCAGGCGCAACTGGCTGCGATGCCGACTGCACAACTGCGCCATGTCGTGGACGGAACCTTCGGACCCGGAACCGCGGAAGGCATCGACGAGGATCTTGAGGGGATATTCGGCGACATCGGCAAGGCCCTCTCCTCGGCCGCCCGCGATGTCGGCCGCTTCGCCAGCAAGGCCGCCCCGGGCATCGCCTCTATCGGCGGCGGCGTCCTGAAGGGCGCGGCGGCGGGCTCGGCCCTTGGGCTGCCCGGCATCATCGCGGGTGCCGCAACCGGCGGCGTCGGCGCGGGGCTGAGCACCTATGGCAAGGCCGCCGCAAGGCAGGTCGGGCAGGCACTGAGCGGCGTGACCCAGCTGGCGGGCGGACTGACGCCGATGGGCCAGTTGGGCGGGACGCTCGGCTCGGCCGTCGGAAGCCTTGGCGCCCCCGCCGACCCGGCCGGCAGCCGGGGCCAGCGGGGGCGCTGGGGCAGATCGCGGGGATGCTGGGCTCGCCACAGGCGGGAGCCTTGATGCGCGGTGGCGGCATGGGCGGCGGTGCGCTGGGCCAGATTGCCGGGCTGCTGGGCTCGCCGCAGGCCGCCTCGGCCCTGGGGGGGCTGTTCGGCGGGGGCGGCGCGCCGGGCCAACTGGCCGCGGCGACCCGCAATCCCGACGTGCAGAAGGCGCTGGCGGCCCTGCGGCTGGGACCGCTGGGCCGACCGACCATTCCCGTGGGCGCCGCCGGATAGGCCGTCCCCACCGCCGCCTTCGCGCAACTGCTGGGCCACCTGTCGAACCGGGTGGCGGCCGAGGCGGAAGGCGCGGACGAAGCCGAGGCGCTGGGCTTCATGGCCGACGGCGAGGGCGGCTTCATCGGCGATCCGGCCAGCGCCTCGGATCGCGCCGCGCGGCTGTGGGACATGATGAACGAGGCGATGGCCGAACGGATGATCGAAACGATCAAGGCCGAGTATCTCGCCAGCGAAGGTTCCGAAGCCGAGGACGAGGGCGAGGACTGGGACGGCGAGGACATCGAGGATTGGGACGACGAGGTCGAATGGGCCGAGTTCATCGACGCGATGGACATGGCCGACCTGGCCGAGATGGACTACGCGCCCGAGCTTGATCCGATGGAGGCGCGCCATGCCTGGTGAGATCGAGGACATCGGGATGGCGGGCGGCGGCGATCATGGCGACGTGACGCAGCATCCGGCCGGGCCGCATCCCCCCGACGTGACGCTGCCCGGCCTGGCGCTGCTGGACGCGATCCGCAGCAATGCCGCGGACCCGGGCCGCGCGCTTCTGGGCGCGCTGGCGGGACAAGGGGACGGCGGCAGCGGCACGGACTGGCTGATGAAGCTGATGGCCGGGCAGGACGAGGCCGAGACCGACCGCATCCGTGAGGAACTGCGCGAGGAGGTCCGGGCCGAGCAGGCCGACGCCATCGCCGAACTCGGCGACACCGCCCGCCGCCTGTTCGCCGAACGCGAGGAGGTGCGCCGCCGGCTTGAGGAGCTGGCCGCCGCGCTGGGCGCCTGTCCGCTGTGCTTTGGCGAGGATCTGCTTTGCCCGACCTGCCACGGCGCGGGCGAACCCGGCGCGCGCGCACCCGATCCTGTCGCGTTCCCTCGCTTCGTCGTGCCGGCGCTCGATCGCGCGCGCGCGGTCATGCGCCGCACGGCTGCGCGCCGGCCGTGGCCGCAGCCGACCCCGAGGCCGCCGTCCTTCGACCCGGCCACGGTCAACAGAGGAGGAACCGCATCATGACTTATCCCTATGCTGACACCGAGGATCTGGATTTCGCCGAAGGCGAGTCTTGGGCCGGCGAGAACTGGCCCGGCGAAAACTGGGACAACTATTTCGAGGCCGAGAACTGGGAAGCCGCCCGCCGCCGGCGCGGCAGACCCCAGCGGCCCGTGCCCACCGCCAAGGGCGCCAATGCGTTCCGCGGCCGAGGCCCGAGTTCTGGCCCCGTGACGCAGGCGCAGCTTGCCGCCTCGCTGGCGCAGGTCCGGCAGGAGATGCAGGCCAATGCCACCGGCATCAAGACGCTGGACGGGCGCGTGCGGGCCGCCACGGCCAGCCAGCAGCGGTTCGAAACCGTCACCCGCAGGCAGGTGGACAAGCTGCGGTCGGATCTGAAGACCACGCAGACGCTGTCGGCGCTGATCCCGCTGCTGACCAGCGGAACCCAGTTCGAGAAGGTCGCCCCGCTGATCCACCTGGTCAGTCCCGACCTCGCGAGCGGGACCACCGCCACCGCGGCCGGCCCCGGCTCGTCGCCGGGCGGGCTGCTGGGCAACACCAACAATCTAATCGCCATCGGTGGGCTGCTTTATGCCACCGGCACCTTCGACAAGTCCAAGAAGTGAGGGGCGGTGATGGCAAACTACAATCCCCTGTTCGCCGGCTACATCACCAAGGAGGGCGGGCTGCCGGTGGACGAATGCATCGCCCTGACCGCCGCGGCCATGGTCATCCAGGGTCCGCTGGCGCTTGCCCCCGCGCTGGTGGCGGTCCAGCGCCACCGCGACATGGACAGATTGGACGGGTCCGGTTCGGACGGCTCGGGCGAGGTGACCGGGCCGGTGGGGCCGCCGCTCGTGGACGTGCCGGACCTTATCGGCCAGCCCCTCGACGACGTGCGCCGCCGGCTCAAGGAGCTGGGGCTGGTGCCCGATGTGTCCTTGCATGAGAGCGCCGACGACGAGAAGGGCATGGTCCTCGACCAGCCCCCGCCGCCGTCGGTGGGCGACATGGTGGACACCGGAACCATGATCGCCCTGAAGGTTGGCGCGGGCCAGCCGAAGCGCAACGAGACTCCGGGCGACGACGCCGCCGCGATCGCCGATCTGCGGCGCGACGTCGATGAGCGGCTTGGCAAGATCGAGCAGTCCATCGCCAAGCTGACGGAGATGGTGGCCAAGGCCGCCGCCTCGGTCGCACCGCCCACCGCGCAGGCCGGCGACAAGAAACAGGCGGGCGGCTAGGCGCCGCCGCCATCGACGGGACGCGTGCGGCTGACCTCTGCGCGCGTCCCGCGACCCGAGATTCACCCGCGTTCGCAAGGATGCGCCCGATGGAAAGGGGCCGCCGTGGAAAGCGCGTTGCACGAGCTTATCGCCGAGGGGCAGCCGGGCGACGAGGTTTCGGCGATCGCCCGCCTGCGCCCGGACGGGCTGATCCCGCCCGAGATGCGGGTGATCGCGCGCTTCGGCCGGATCGTCACCTTCCGCGCCCCCCGTGCCGCGATCGAGCGGATCTATCCGCTGATGGAAAGCATCAAGCGCCCGCAGCAATACACCATCACCTTGGAGGACGAGGGCGAAGACGGGACCGGGGCCGACCCGGACGGGAACGGGCGCGACGAACTCGTTTCCATCAGGCATGGCGCCAGCGGGGACGAGGACGCCGCCCTCGACGGGAGGCCGATGCCGGGCGACGGGCGGCGTGCGCCCGGCTGGCCCACCGGCAAGGGGGTGATCGTGGCCCATCTCGACTGGGGTCTCGACTTCACCCATCCCGTCTTCCGCAACCCCGACGGCAGCACCCGGCTGCTGGCGCTGTGGGATCAGGGCGCGGCCTATGACCCCGCCCGGCCCAACCGCTACGGCATCGGCCGCATCCACGACCGCGACCGGATCAACAGTGCGCTGCGCCGCGATGACCCCTTCGCCGCCTTCGGCTATCGCTGGTGGATGTCGGACCGCAAGGCCGGCAGTCATGGCACCCACACGCTGGGCATCTCGGCCGGCGGCATGGTCGAGGGGGCGAGCCGGGCAGGGCGCCCGAGGCCGACCTGATCTTCGTGGACCTGACGACCCGCACCCCGGAAGGACCGAGGCCGCTGGGCGATTCCACCGACCTGATCGAGGGCTGCGATTTGATCCTGAGGGTGGCGGGGGACCGGCGGCTGGTCATCAACGCCAGCCTTGGCCGGCAGGCGAGCCAGCACGACGGGCTGACCCTGACCGAACAGGCCTTCGACGCCATGCTGGCCGCGCGTCCGGGCCGCGCCATGACCATGAGCTGCGGCAACTACTACGCCCGCGCCGCCCATGCCCAGACCACCCTGGACCCCGGCGAGCAGCATGACTTCGCGCTGGAACTCGCCCCCGGCGACCGCCGCAGCGAGGTGGACCTGTGGTATCCCCGCGCCGACCGGCTGTCGCTGTCGCTGTCGGTGCGGGGGCCGGGCGGCATCCACGCCGGGCCGGTGGCCGGGGGCGGCAAGGCCGACGTGCTGCTGGAGGGGCGGGTGGTGGCGCGGCTTTACAACCGCCGCGACGATCCCAACAACGGCGACTCGCAAGGCTCGCTGTTCCTGCACGGCGATGCACCGGCCGGCGCCTGGACGCTGACGGTTCATGGGGAAGCCGTCGGAGACGGTCGCCTGCACGCCTGGGTGGAACGCGACCCCGCCGGGCCGGGCCGGCTGCGCTTTGCGGCGGATGATGCCGACCCGACCTGCACCGTGGGCACCATCTGCAACGGCTTCCGCACGATCGCGGTCGCGGCCTACGACGCGCATTCGACGGCGCGTGGACCCGGCCGGTTTTCCAGTGCCGGGCCGACGCGCGACGGGCGCACCAACCGCCCCGGCATCGGCGCGCCGGGGGTGCGGGTGCTCAGCACCCGCTCGACCCCGCGCGACCGCAGCCCGGCGCCGCGCTACAGCCGGATGTCGGGGACCAGCATGGCGGCACCTTATGTGGCGGGCACCATCGCGCTGATGTTCGCCGCCGCACGCCGCCCGCTGACCATCGACGAAACCCGCGACGCCCTGTTCGCCAGCGTCGAGCCGGTGCCAGACGCGCTGCGCCTGCGCTTTGGCGCGGGCTTCTGCGCCCCGGCCGCGGCGATTGCGCGGGCCGCCGCCATCCACGGACCGCCCGCCGCGGCCCCCGCCATCCCGACGGAGCCGCGCAGGCTGGTTCCGATCACCGACAGGGAGGAGATCACCATGGACGAGTTCGAGGACGACACCGACCAGACCGACGAAGCCTTCGATTGCGACGCCGATTCCGACGCCGAGCAGCAGGCCGCCGACGAGGCCGCCTCTGCGCCGCTGTACGAGGGCTTCGAGGAAACCATCCTGCCGGTGATGGAGGGAGAGGAGGAGGGCGAGGAGGGGGCGGAGGAGGATCCCGGCGCCGAATGGCAGCCCGAGGCGCAGGGCCGACGCCAGCGCAGCGGCTTTGGGGGCGGATTGTCGTTCCAGTTCCAGATCCCCCTCGGCGGAAGTGGCGGCCTTGGCCTTGGGATATCGATCGGCGCCCGGTCCAGCCCCTTTGCGCTCAGCGTGCCGCTGTCCTCGCCTGCTGCACCGAAGCCTTATCCACCCGCGCCTTACCCGGCGCAGCCTTATCCGGCCCCGCCTTACGCCGCGCAGCCCTATGCCGCACAGCCCATCGCGCCTGTCATGCCGGGCGAGCCGCCCGTGACCACCGCGCTCGACCTGCCGCCCGAGCCGGGCGATGTCGCCGCCGCCGCGCAGGCCGCCGCCGATGCGGGCGAGTTCGACCTGGCCGAGAACGAGACCTGCCCCGACTGCGCCGCCCGCGAAACCGAGGATCAGGCCGCGCTGACCGAGGCGCTTGCGCTCGACACCCTAGAACGCAGCTTCATGCCGGCGGACGCGGGCGAATGTGACGGCCGCTACGCCACCGAACGGATGATGGCCGAGGTCGCCTGCGCCGCCCGCTTCGGGTCGTCGGCCGAGATGCTTTCGGCCTTGGGCGAGGCCTTGGGTGACGGCGAAGCCGACGACAGCCCGACCCTGATCGCGCTGTTTCACGCACTTGCCGACCGCAACCTGCCCCAGCCGCGGTTGTTCGGCCGCAGCGTCCGCGTCCTGCTGCGGCCGGGGCAGCCCGTGGGCGATGTCGCGCCCCGGCGCGGGGATATGCTGCTTCGGGCGCTTCCGGGGGCAGGGTTGGGTGCAGGCGTCCTTCGTGGCATCGGACCGCCTTGTGGCCGGCGCGGATGCCGCGGCGCTGGGCTTCCGGGCCGAGACCGACCCGTTGCCAACGACCGGAGGCTTCGTCCATGTGGCGGAACTGTGGCCGGTCCGACGCGCTGAAGAGGACCGATTCCTGCGCCGCCTTTCCACCGGCGCGGGCCTGACTGCCCCCGACACCCTGCTGCTGCGTCTGGGCGTAGGCGACGCCGCCGAAACCTTTGGCGAAGACGAGCAGGACGCCGGGCTGGCGCCGGGCGCGTCCGGCCCTTCGGTGGCCGAGCTGCGACGGCGGCTGAACCTGCTGCACGCGCGGCGGACGACGCAGGGCCTTGCAGGCCTGCCCGACATGCCGCTGGCAGAGGATGGACGCTACGGTCCCCGCCTGCGCGCCGCCCTCGCGGCACTGCAGCGCATGGCCCCCGCTGGGCTGGTGCGCGCCATCGACGGGATCGCCGGGCCCGCCACGCTGAAGGCACTTGCGCTGCTGGAGGCGTCGCTGGCGCTCGTCTCGCCCTCGGCCCCGCCGACCCCACCAGTCCAGCCCACGTCCGGCGGCATCGCCGCGGGCGAGCTGGTCGAGGACCGGCTGCCGCTTCTTGCCAATCACCGTGGCACCCGTCCCGACCTGGTCCTGCGCTGGAACGCCATGCCGTCCGCGCCCGAACGCGTGGATATGGTGGTTCACCTGCACGGCTTTTGTGGTCGTCGGGCCGCCATGCGGATCGACCGGGACAAGCTGCCGGCAAGCGGCCTCGATTTCGCCGACCCGGACGCGCCGGGCAGCGTCGGGCGCAGCCGGCCGACGCTGGCGATCCTGCCGCGCGGCAACTTCTATGGCGGGCGCAGCGGCAGCGGCTATGACTTTCCCGCGCTGCTGGCGCCGGGCGCCTTGGAGCAACTGATCCGGCAGTCGCTGGCGCTGTTCGCCCGCGCGGGCGGGCTGGCGCCGGTCGCGGCGGGGCGGTTGGTCCTGACCGCCCATTCCGGCGGCGGCGCGCCTCTGATGCGGCTGCTTGCGGACCACGACCCCGACGAGGTGCATTGTTTCGATGCCCTTTACGGCGATCCTGCCGCGCTGATCCGCTAGGCCGAATCCAGGCTGCGCGGTCCGGCCGCCGGCGGGGGCGCGCTGCGCGTCCTTTACCGCGCGGGCGAGGGCACCGCCTCCCACAGCCAGGCCGTCGCGCGGGCGCTGGCGCCGCTGACGTCCTCGGACCCTGGCCTCGCCCGCCGCTATCGAGCCGATGCCGTGCCGCAGGCGCATAACGACATTCCCCGGCACTATGGCTGGCGGCTGCTGGCGGATGCCGGGGCCGCCATCGCCCCGGCGACCCGGCGGCGCGCGGCCTTGGGGGAATCCGACGAAGGCCGCTTCCCTGACATTGCCGAGCAGGCGGCGCCCGCCGGCGGCCTCGACCAGCCGCGCATCGACCTGCTCGCCTCGCGCGAGTTCGGCAATGCCGCCGAGTTGCAGGCGTGGTTTGCCGCCGAAGGAGGCTTTGCCGACTGGTTCAACCGCAATCTGGCCGGGCAGGGGCCGTTCAACCGCCCCGGCCGGGGCGGCGCATTGAGGATGCCGACCGGCGCCGCGCCCCGCGCCCGCTTCGACGCCTTCTGGGACCGGCTGTCCCGGGCTTACGGGCAGGACCGCATCAGCCTGCTGGATTTCGCGGCGCTGATGGCCATCGTCCTCAACGAGACGGACGGCGACTTTGCCGGGCGGACGGAATCCAGCGGCAGGGGAGGGGCCGGGCGCAGCGACGCGCGGGGCCCGCACCGGGGCCTTGCCTATTTCTTCGACCGGATCGAGCTGCATCCGGGCCATTTCAAGGCCAGCTACAACCATCTGAGCGGCGGGCGCACCGCAGGCTCGCTGTTCGACGATCCGCTGTATATCCGCGCCCATGGCAGCCTAGGCGGGGCCGACCGTCTTGCCGGGCAGGGCGGGGGCTTCGGCGGCGCGTGGCACGGGCACTATTACCCGCAAGACCAGGTTTCGACCGACGAGCGCGAGGCCGCCACCGCCTTCATCTGCGAGACCGATTTCCACAAGTTCCGCGGCCGGGCGGTGATCCAGACGACCGGGCGGGCCAGCTATCTGCGGCACGTGGGGTTCGTGCAGGGCTATAACGGCGGCGACCCGGCGATCCTCGCGCTGCGGCAGGCCTGGTCCGGGATGTCGGCGGACCAAGCCTGCACTATCAGCACCAACGACCAATGGGAGCGGTGGTTCGCGCTGCCCGACACGCTGGCGCTGGGCCTGCGCTTTCACGCCGGGCCGCGCGGCTATCAGCACATAGCGCGTTCGGCCGAGGCGCTGAACGCGCTGCCACCGGCCAAAGGCCGCCCGCCGAACGGGGCGATCGCCACGATGGGTCAGCGGATCAGCGGCAGCCGCGCCTATGGGGCGGGGATCTACCGCGACCGGGTGTTGGCGCTGATGGAGGCGATGGCGGCGCTGGCTGCGCCCGCGCGCCGCCCGCCGCAGGAGCCCGCGCGCCGTCCCTCGCCGCCTCCTTCCCCTCATCCGCCTCCCCCTCGCCCCGGGCAGGAGCTGGAGCATCGGCAGAACCGTCGCACTCCCGACCGGCCGCAGGGGGGCTCTCCTGCGCCTTCGCCGGTGCCACCGCCCGACGCGGGGGCTGCCCGCGCCCAATGGGACGCCAACCCCCGCACGCATGGCTACTTCAACAATAGCTTCGACACCTATCTGGGCTTCGTCCCGGCCTTTTCCGCGCGGGGCGTGGGCGATGCGGCGGGATACCTTGCCCGGAACATGACCCGGCTGACCTTCTTCGGGCGGCGGCAGGACGGGCACCGCGACCTTGCCGCACCGCTGGCGGCGGCCGAGGCGGCGCTGGCGGGCCGCAGCCTCGATCCGCCGGTCACCAGCTTCGGCTGCCTCAACGTGCGGTTCATCGCGGGCACGCGACGGCTCAGCTTTCACGGGCTGGGGCGTGCTGTGGACCTGAACCCGCGGGCGAACCCCCATGTGAAGCAGGCGGCCGATTTCCTGGTGATCCAGGCGGTGACCGGCGCCGACCTGCGGCGCGAAACCGATCCCGTGCGGCTGCGCGACCTCAGCGCGCAGTTCCAGCGCGGCTTCACCCCGGAATGGCAGGCAGCGCAGACCGACCGGGCCGTCGCACGGGCGCTTGCCGACCACGATACCCGCACCCGGCTGGAGGGCTATGCCCGCCGCGGCTTCTGCACGCTGGACCCCGCGCTGGTCGGGGCGCTGATGGCCGCGGGCCTGCGCTGGGGCGACAGCTGGTCCAGCAGCAAGGATTTCATGCATTTCGAACTGCCCGCCGGCACGGCGTGAGGGGGAGGCGATGATGGAACAGCAGCAGCTTTCCTGGGCGGGTCCACTGGCCGGAACGGCCGAGGCGGGGCCTGCCGATGTCGAGACCGTGGCCCAGCCCGAGCTTGCGCCCCCGCATGGCGCTGCAGGCGCCAGCACCATCCGCTGGTTGCAGGCAGCGCTGAACCGCGTCGGCAATGCCGGTCTCGCCGAGAATGGTGTGGCAGGACGGGCCACGTGCGAGGCCGTGCGCGGCTTCCAGGCGGCGCAGGGGCTGGCGGCGGACGGCGTGGCCGGGCCGCGCACGATGGCCGCCCTGCGCGCGGCGCTGGAGGATGGGGGCGGCGCGGCGGCACTGGCCGGGGACCGCGCCGCCTGCGCGGGTCTTCCTCAACGGCAGGTGCTGGACCGCTTCGCCTTCGGCCAGCCAGGCGTGCCGCCGATCCACCAGCCGCGCATCGACGCCATCGCGGCCTGCCTGCTGGCGAGCCTTGACAGTCCGACGCCGATGGACGGCCTTTCGCTGATCGGCCATACCGACCCGGTCGGCAGCGAGGCCGACAACCTCGCGCTGGGCCAGCGGCGGGCCGAAGCGGTGGCCGCGGCCATCGAGGCAAGCCTGCGGCGGCGGGCGGGAGGCCGGCCCTTCAGCTTCGTCTTCACCCCAAGCAGCCGCGGCGAAACCGAGCCGCTGGCCGATCCCGCCAGCAGCCGCCGGGTCGAGGTCGTGGCGCCCTTCGCCTTCCCGAAAATCGGCCCCCGCCCCGAACCGACGCCGCCGGTTCCGCCTGTGCCACCCTTCCGCTCGGACCTCGATCCGCCGCGCTGGGGGCCGATCCTTTCCCGCGTCATCGGTCCCCGCGCCACGATCCGCAGCGGCAATGCCGTGCGCCACCTGGTCGATGCCGAGAATCCCGGCGCGCCCGCGCTCGCCGGCTATCCGGCGATGGTGGACGCGATCCGCGGGGCGAGCGGCGGCGAGGCGTTCATCTACCTGCTCGGCTGGATCTGCGTGGACGACTTTCCGATGATAACCTGCGATGCCAGCAGCAAGCTGCGCGTCCTGCTGGCCGACGCCGCCGCGCGCGGGGTGCAGGTCCGCGCCGTCTTCTGGGAGGCCCCCATCATCTACCTGACCCAGCGGCGCCAGACGCAGGCCTCGGCGGACCGCATCAACGCGCTTCCCGGCGGCGGCGCGATCATCGACGGCGAAACGCTGCGGAGCGGCGCGCACCACCAGAAGCTGCTGGTCGTGGGCGACGGCCGGGGACTGGTGGGCTTCACCGGCGGGCTGGACGTCAACCCCGACCGGATCCTGCCCTCGACCATCACCTGTCCGCCCGTGCCGGTGGGCCGCGGCACGATCCTCGCCCGCGAGGACGAGACGGAGGTCTGGGACGGGGCGATCCCCGAGGCCGGCGGGGCGGTCTGGCCGGACGACTGGCCCGGCAACCCGCCGAACGTGGAAAGCATGAGCGGGGGCGGCGGAAGTCCCCTGCACGACGTCCACTGCCGGGTCGAGGGACCGGCCGCCTTCGACCTGCTGGGCACCTTCATCACCCGCTGGGACCATCACCCCGGCAGCCGCCGGATCGAGGCGCGCGCGCCCCTGCGCGGCCGCCGCGCGGCGGTGCCCGCGCCCCTGACCCGGCCGCTGCCGCCCGGCATCAGCAGCACGGGCGAAACCTGCTCGGCCTGGTCGGGCGCACGTTCAACCCGCGCTGCGGCTCGGGCTTGCCGCGCGAGCGGGACATCCGCGCGATGCTGCTGGCCGGGATCGCCAACGCGCGCCGCTTCATCTACATGGAGGACCAGTACCTGCTGAACCTCGAGGCCGCCCGCGCGCTGCCGCGGATTGCCCATCTGACGATCGTGATCGCCGCTTCGGACGTCAACGGCGACACCCCCTGCATCTGGACCTACCGGCGCGAGTTCGTCACCGTCCTGACCCGCGGCCTGACGCCGGACCTTGCCGCCAAGGTCCGCATCTTCCAGCTGGTCACGCCGCCGGTCCCGCCGGTGGCGCCGCCATGCTCGACCAAGCGCAAGGTGTTCCGCCCGACCTTCGGCCGCCACACCTATGTCCACGCCAAGGCCTGGGTGTTCGACGACGAGCTGGCGGTGATCGGCTCGGCGAACTGCAACCGCCGCGGCTGGGAACACGACTCAGAGCTGAACGCCTTCGTCTTCGACGACCGCGTGCCGGTGACGGCGGCGACCCGCAGCTTCGCCCAGCAGACGCGGATGAGCCTCTGGTCCGAGCACCTGACCCTGCCCGAGGCGCGGCTGGCAGACGGCGTCGCCAGCGCCTCGGCCTGGCTGCGGCCGCCGACGACCGCCCGCGTGCTGCCCTACTGCCCGGGGGACGACACCGACATCGCTGAGTTCAAATGCCCCCTTATCAAGGACAGCATTGTCGATCCCCCGGTAACGTGAGGTGCTGGTGGCAGCGCTGACTCACGCCGCCAATCATTTTCGGCAGACCCGGGATGGCTCATAGTATCCGACCCAAGATACTGCTGGGCCGCATGCTCGGTTTGAAGGCACTTGGAGAGTGAATCTGCCTCTGTCAGAGGGAGACTGCGGCCACGCGATCCGATCGTTATATGCTGGACCATTTCGACGGCATTGAGGCAGAAAGACCCCTCAGCTTGTCCTTTTATGATCGGCATGAAAGGAATCTCCCATGCGTAATAAGAGTCTGAATTCGGAATCTTCCGACGATCGTGACGTGGATCTTGATCGCCGGGAGGTACTCGCGTTGACCTGCGCCCCGTTGGTGCCTCGGTCATATCGAGAGTCTGCGGGTTTGAGATTGGTCGTCTTCGGGTGGATTTGAGGCAAGCGCGCCAGACGTGGCGCCATCAGGTAGCGCGAGCGTCCGGCGCCTTCCGCAGGAACTGGTCCGCCCCCTGGAAAGTGGTCCTCCCTGAAGCAGGCTTTCGAGCCGGATGGAGGCCGGCGGAATGTCGCGGAAGAAGCACGAACCCGAGGAGATCGTGGCCAGGCTCCGGCAGGTCGGCGTGTTGGTGTCGCGGGGCCGGTCGGTGGCCGGGGCGGTGCGCTCGATCGGCGTGACGCAGTTGACCTGCTCCCGGTGGCGCAAGGAGTTCGGCGGGCTGCAGGGCGATCGGGTCAAACGCCTGAAGGAGCGGGAGAAGGAGAACGGGCGGCTGCGGAAGGCCGTCTCCGGCCTGACGCCGGAGAAGCTGATCCTGCGTGGTGAGGCCTGTGGCCGAACGCCTCGGGCAACTTCCAGGCCCCGCGCGTCGCCGTGCCTGCATCGGGCAGGTCCGGCAGGAGTTCCGTGTCTCGGCGCGCCTCGCCTGCCGCGTGCCCGGCCCGCCTCGCTCGACCCGAGCCGGAAGGTGCCGCGCGGACGGGCCGATGAAGAGGCGCTGACTGCCGGCATCGTTGCGCTTGCCGCCCGGCAGGGGCGCTGCGGCCAGCGGCGGATCCCGGCCCTGCTCGGGCATGCCGGCCGGACGGGGAACGTGACGCGCGGCGCGGGGGCGAGGCCTGCGTCGACGGCGGCGGGAGGGGCTGACGGCGCCTGCGCCGCAACCGGGGAAGGCGCGGCTCCGGCGCGACGACGGATCGTGCCTCCGTCTGCGGCCAGCGCGTCCAGACCACGTCCGGTCTTGCGACTTCGTCGCGGCCCGGACCCATGACGGCGGGAAGTTCCGCATGCGCGACCTGATCGGCGGGTTCGCCCGGGAATCCCTGGCGCTCCGGCTCAGCCGCAAGCCGAACGCGCCGGCTGTCATCGACGTGCTGCCGGACCGGTTCCTCCTCCGCGGCGTGCCCGGCCCTGTCCGGCCGGACAACGGCCCGGCGTTCGTGGCCACCGCGCTGCGCGACCGGATCGCCGCGGCCGGCGCCGGAACGGCCTCTGTCGAGCCTGGATCCCCCGGGGAGGGAGGAGGATCAGGAAACGGTCCGGGGGACTGTGTGCCCGACGACGGGCCGCTGCGAGAGCTTCACCGCCAAGCTGCGCGACGAGCGGCTCACCGGCGACATCCTCTGCAGCCTCGCCGCGGCGAAGATCGTCCTCGCGGCGTGGCGCCGCCCTTGCACCACAAAGCGCCCGCATTCCTCCCCGGGCGAGCGGCCCCCCGCTCCCGAGGTCCCGCAGGGACCGCCTTCGCCACCCGGAGCATGGCGCCAGGACCCGTCATGCACCAAGATCGGAAAGGGACCACCCCAGCGGGGCTGGCCAACGCGTGGCGCAGCTGGTGCGGCCTGCGGACTCGACCCCGGCCATGATCCCGTGGTGGTCGGGACGCCGAGGATGCGGGCTTGCTTTTATCCCCGGGGTGACGACGCCTTCGGACATCATCCTTGCCGCGGTGGGTCGCCCGTCCAAGCGGTGCCTCGGCCCCCCTCATAGCCCAGATGTGCGGTCAGTTCCTTCACCAGCCCGGCGTCACCCAGCAGATCCACAGGCCGTTGCAGCCCTTCAAGGGTTAGGTAGAAACCGTCATCGTCCCTTACCCCTCTCGGCAGGCATGGACCGGATCAGTCATCCACAGAAGACTGGGCACTCTCTGGCGCCGAGTCATCATTGATGCACCCTGATCGGCTGAGCCAACAGCCACGTCGAAAGCGCGGCTGATCGCGGAACAGTTTCGTGGCAGGCGCGGTTTCTGAACTGATCGAAGGAGTAGCCCGATGATCCGAGCGCTTCTCGCCACGACCATCGCCCTCGTTGCCACGTGGCACTCAGACACCCTGGTTCGTGCTCATGTCGCTGAGACCCATGACCGGCAGCCGCCTTCCTCCACCAAGGCGCACCGATTCCCAACATCGTTCGACCTCACACGTCTCGCAGTCATGGATGCGCAGCCCCTGATCTCGCTGGATCGCTTCACATCCTCGGCCACTGCACTCAGGCAGCCCAGCCCTGTACCCACGCCTCCGGATCTGACGCTTGAGGCCGCCCCTGCTCCTGTGCCGCGTCCCCTCAGGGTTATCGTGTCTCGCCCGCTCCCTCGTCCTGCCATGCCCGAGCAAATCCTGGAGGGCGCAAGTATCCCCCTGCCACCGGCCTCTCTACGCAATGCGAGCGATCTCTCCTGCATCGCCGTGGCGATCTATCATGAGGCACGTGATCAGGAGGACTTCGGCCAGCGCGCTGTCGCTTCGGTGATCCTTCAGCGCGTTGCAGTCCCGCACCGTTGGGGCGGCACGGCCTGCGACAACGTTGTCCCAACGCAGTTCAGCTTCCTGACCTCACGCTATGATTACCCGCCGATCGACGACATGAAGGCGTGGGAGAAGGCGGTGCGCTTCGCCGCCCATGCCTTGCTTGAAGGCCCCATGCCTGAACTCAAGGGTGCTGATCACTACCACACCACGGCCGTATCGCCCCCATGGGCGCCGAGAATGGCCCGAGTTCGGCTGATTGACGATCACGTCTTCTACGTTGATCCTCGCTCTTCCTTATCCCTGTAGTGCCAGCGGCCCATGCTGTGCCAGCCTCTCTGTGCCGGTCCCACATTCCCCCGGACAACACCCGGGGGAATGGCTGCGATCCTCACGCCTCCGGCAGGTCCGATGCGCCATGGAGAAAGAAGCGCACCATGGCCGTGGCGGCATCGGGTCCGCGCGGATCGGTGTGGGAGCCGCTCGGGTGTCCTCCGGACCAAGCGTGCTGCGCCCCGTCAATCATCCAGCTCTCGATCCCATGGGTGCCGTCCTTCCGTTTCGTGACGAGGCGCGTGTACCCGCGGACTCCACCCGCGACTCCTGCGGACAGAGCTCATTGAGTGCCGACTGCCAGTCAGCACTCAATGCTTTTCTTGCTTCCTGCCAAGACGCCTCGTCGCCGTTTCAGACGAACAGGAAGCTCGATGCTGCAAGATCTGTGACATCGACCACCGTCACCACGTCCTCGCCCTGATGGCTCGAACGGGAGGCCGCGCCATAGTCGATGCGGGTACCGCCCTCTTGGAGGGAGATGAAGCGGTCGGCGTCGTCGAGCCTTCCGTTGCGGTTGGTGTCGAGATCGGACCACTTCAGCTTCGGCATCGCGAACTGGATGGCGTCGACGTCCTCGCTGCGGAAGTCCATGATCTGGTCGCGCCCGCCATTAGCCCTGAAGACAAAGGTGTCTGCTCCCCTGGTGAGAACCACCTCCCTGCCGGCTGTGGCCTCGCCGTCACCCCAGAGAATGTCATCGCCGCGGCCACCTATGATCCTGTCATCCCCACCGATTAGTTCGGCCGCACCCCATGGATAGTCCGGGTTGCCACTTCTGACCGTTCCGTCACCGTAGATCACGTCATCGCCGTCGCCGCCGAGGATCCTGTCATTCCCGCCGGCGAGAGAGGCCGTTTCTCCACCGTAGATCATTCCATCGCCGTGGAGCGTATCATCTCCGCTGCCGCCCTCGATGCGGTCCAGACCCGCCGACAAGGGTCGAATAGCCATTGGTATCCATGCTCCCGTCACCGAGCACGGAATCCGCGCCCGATCCTGCGATGATCGTGTCATTGCCTCCCGCCAGATTGCCGGTGCCGAGGTTGTGGCCCGGTGCCGCGCTCAACTCTCCGTCTCCACGGATCGTGTCATTGCCCGATCCGGCATCGAGAAGGTCGTTGCCTCCTTCGATCACGACCCCTCCGCCATTGGCCCAGCCGTTACCCACCATGAGGTCGTTGCCGCTGCCGCCCCGGATCCTGTCATCTCCGCCAATGAGCTTCGCGAAGGATCTGAAGGTCCCGATCCCGCCATCGCCATAAAGGACATCGTCGCCTGCGCCGCCATGCAGGCTGTCCCTGCCTCCCGTCATCTCTCCGTCGCCGAAACTGCCCGCAGAGATGATGCCGTCCCCATAGAGAGTGTCCTGGCCCTTGCCGCCGTCCAGGAGGTCGCTGCCGCCGGTCCTGTAGCCGCTGGTGGAAATAGTCCCCGAGGCGATACCGTCTCCATAGAGGAGGTCATTGCCGTCCCAAGCAAACAGGCTGTCGGCACCGCCAATCATCCAGGCGCGCTCGCTGACAGGGCCTGCCATTGCATGGCCGTCTCCAAAAAGCACGTCATTGCCAGAGCCAGCATGAAGGATGTCACGAACGCTGCGGATACCCGAACTGCGTGCATATTCCCGGGTGCCGGTGGTTCCATCGCCGTAGAGCGTGTCCTCTCCGGCACCACCATGCAGGAGGTCATTGCCGCCGTTGATCGTTGCTACGGCGCTGTATCCGCCCCCCATGACGCGGCCGTCGCCCCAAAGCATGTCGTTGCCCTGCCCGCCGTGCAGGGCATCTGTGGCGCCACGCAGATCGGCCTTCTCGCCATCGTCCCTGCTGACGTCCCCGTCACCCAGCAGACTGTCGGCGCCGCCGAGACCGAGAATGAGGTCGCGGCCCGGCGACCCCACCAGATAGTCGGCCAAGTTCGAGCCTTTTTTGTGATTTATGGCCATGCTGGTAACCCATTTACCTCTTGAGAAGCGAATGCCGTCGAGGATCAACGGATAAAGGAATGATGGCACAGGACAGCTCGGTTACAAAATCCGATAAAAGATAATTCAATGCTTAAAACGCTCGCGGAGTGTTCGCAGAATGAATTTGTAATCGCCTACAAGGTGCGGATGCCTTCTTTTCAGTTATTATCCGTACCTTGCCTCTGATGATGTGGCTGCCCCTGAAATGTTCATTGTAAAAAATCTAGATTATTGTTCTTCAGATCATTGCGTCATTATTTCAACTCACGCCTAAATCTTCTGCGCCTACGCCGCTGCGCCGCCTGCAGCTGACTGACGGCCTGCAGTCTTGCAATGTCCTGTTCGACCTCCGTCACCACCATGCCGCTGTTGGTCCCCGCGACCATGCAAAGGTCATGTCGAGCGTCTACGACCTTACCAACCAGCCGCCGTGGTCGGCTGCAACAGCATCAAAACCGATCAGCAAGCAGAGCGACCAGCTTGAACCAGCCGTGAACCTGTCTGGGATCGAGGAAGTGCTCGCTCGCTTCCCTGTAACCGCACGCCTTTGATCCCCTGCCGGATGGACATACATAATTGACGGGCCAGCCTGATGAGGTCGCACGCGTCCATGCAGCACAACTCGACTGACAAGCCGCGGGACGCGGAGATTCGCCGGTTCGTACGCGCCACATACGGCGTGAAGGGAACGTTGACCCTGCACCGGGCAGCCCTGCCTTGGGACATGGTGCGGGCGCCTGTCAACGTGATGCTGTCGCCCATGTTCCTGCTGATCAAACTGAGCGCTCGGCTCGCGGATCTTTGTCGCTTGCGATGGCTTGGGCGATGGCTGGCGACGCGAAGGATATTCCTGACCTCGGATCTGTCGCGCCAGTTGGAATCCAATCTGAGGGGCTTCTTCGCTCAACTCGACCAGAGAGGGATTTCGCCGGCTGCCTCGGACGATGAAATCGATGCCGCAATCTCCAGCTATGCCGAGACGCGTAACGCGGTTGCCGAGATCACGACCTCGCTGATCGTGGTGCTTGCCGGGTTGCTCATCTTCCATCGCGTCACCCCCGGGGTCATCTCTCTAGCGGGACCGGTGGCGCATCTGAGGGCACAGGCGCAGGCCATCGAGGATTTCGCCTTGGGCAGCTGGATCGGGCGGATGTGGTACGGGGCGTTCCCGACCGAACTTTCCACGGCCGAGCTTTTCTTCGCTGGTCTGTTTCTGACCGGAGCCGCCTCGCTTGTGACCACTTTTGCGGGCTTGCTGGCCGATCCGATTCAGCTTTGGACAGGCATCCATCGCCGGCGACTGAGCCGCATGTTGGAACGGCTCGACCGCAAGCATGCGCCACCCGCGTTGGAACGGGAGCATCTCCTTGCCCGCGCCGGCGATCTTGGCGATGTCGCGGCGTGGCTGTGGCGCAGCTGGCGATAAGGAGCAGGCGGAAACGCCGGTGGAGCCGCTGAAAGTTGGTGATGGAAATTTGTAGGAACGTCTGATGAACTGAACCGGCTGCGCCGAGTTGGCTCCCTGACAGTCAGACCGCCTGCGCGACTTCACAGTTCTGACTGATTTCCGGGCTTTCACGCCGCCATGGCGGAATTTTTTTGATTCTTGGACAGCCTCGTCCTTATGCCTTCAGCCTCCTTCGCAACAGAAACAGGTTGCCGAGCGCGAACAGCGTCAAAGGTTGGATGCGGTTCTTGGCGAGGCTGCGGTAGTGGGTCTTCACGTGGCCGAACTGGCGCTTGATCACTCGAGACGGGCGCTCGACCTTGGCCCGCACCATGGCGAGGAGGCGGTTGATCCGTTCGTCAAGGGGATGCAGCTTGCCGTCTTTCAAGGCCTTGCGCATTATACCCCAGACCCTGCCTGGCGCCTTGAACGCAGCCTCGGGATGGCGCTGACATAGCCTTTGTCAGCCCAGACCGACGTCTCCTCGCCGTGCAGCAGTCCGTCCCAGACCTGGCTGTCGTGGAGCCTGGCAGTCGAGATTGTGGGTCACAACCAGTGGAACGCGCAAGAGTTCGCAACTCGAAAGTTGGATTTGGACCTGACCCGCAGATCACCGTACCGGCCAGCGGCTTCTGAAGATGCCGCATGAAATGCCTTGCAGAAGACCGCACGCGATCACACGCTCAAGAAGGAAAAAGGCTTCTTGCACTGGGGACAGCAATCACAGAAGAAGCGCGTCTCCGCTGCTGGTTCCATCATGAGGCACTTCAGCCTGGCGGCCCTGATTTTGGACAGATTCATTCTGGGCACCGCCATGCTTCTGTAGCGCCGAGCCGGAGGACGCCAGTTGCCGGCATACTGCCTTGGGACTGTCACTCCGGGGGATATCCTGTCATTTCCAGGTAGCCGCGCCCGGTGACGGTGCCGCCGACCCTGACTGGGCCTTCCCAATAGGGTACCGAGGTTGTCATGCGGCTCTGCGGATTGACCGCCTCGACCACCAGCGCCAGCTCCTCGCCGGGCAGGTCCACGGACCAGGACACCGGCGGCGTCCCCCGGCCGGGGCGCAGGGCGATGTCATTGCCACCTAATGTCCGCACGCGGCCATCCGCCTCGATCAGGCTGCCGAAGAGGTATGGCTCGGCCCCCCGGACGCGGGCCACCATCAGCTTGCGGCCATCGTCGAGATGGAAGGCGAACCAGTCCCAGCCGCTCTGACTGCGGTCGAGGGGCTGCGAGGACCACTCGCGGTCCAGCCATGCAAGGCCGGTGACCTCCACATTGCCCTCGGGCAGCATCAGGCTACCCGTCACGCGATAGAAGGGCTGGCTGTAATAGTGGCTCGCCTGCCCGCCCGGCCCCTTGACCGAATAGCCGCCCTGCCCGTGCAGGACGAGCGGGCCGTCCGCCACGGCTTCCAGCGCATAGGCGAAGTCGCTGCCCCGCGCCTTGATCGTCAGCCGGTCGATGCCTCCGGCGCCCTCGGGCGCGCGCATGGACCAGTCGTCGATCCAGGCCGCGAAGGGCTGGGCGGTCACGCCCGCCTGGCCGATGCCGCCGCGGCCGAAGCGCTCGGCGAGGTGATGGCTGTCCGGCATAGTCACGGCGGCATGGGCCATCCAGACCTGCGGGACCGACCAGCCCTTGCCGGTCCCGTCGGGCGACAGGGCCGAGCGGAACAGCGTCCATTGCGCCCCGTAGTCGCGACCGTCCGCGTCGCGCAGGTTGGCAGTCAGGTACCACCATTCGATGCGGAAATCCTCATGCGCGCCGTGGTCCTGCGGAAAGGCAAGTTCGCGGGTGGGATCGGGCAGGGCAAAGCCCTCGACATTGATTCCGAGGCCGGCGAAGCCCTGCTCCTGCCCCCAGGCGGGCAGGGTGCCGAGGATCAGCAGGATGAGCCATCGGCTAGCGTTCATCGGCGAAGACCCTCAAGAGTTGCGCGGGCGTGATGCGGGCCAGGCGCAGCGCCGGCAGCGCGCCCGCCGCAAGTGCTGTCGCCAGCGCCGCGAGGCCGAGGCGCGCGATCAGCTCGGGCGACAGGCGCATCGGCAACTGCCAGCCGAAGGCCTCGACGTTGATGACGGCCAGAAGCATCCAGGCGAGACCCAGGCCCACCGGCACCGCATAGACCGCCGTCGCCGCCGCCAGCGCCAGCGTCCGCGCCAGTTCCAGCCGCGCCAGCCGCCGCCGCGTCAAGCCTGCGGCCCAGACCGGGGCCAGCTGCGGCAGCCGCATCGAGGCCAGAGTCAGCAGCCCTGTCAGCAGCGCGATCCCCGCCACGCCCAGAGTCAGGACGTTCAGGGCGGCGGTGACGGCAAAGGTCCGCTCGAAGATCCGCAGCGACACTGCCTTGACCTGCCGCTGGTCGGTCACGGCGCTGTCGGGCAGGTCGAAGCGTTCCCGCAGCGCCTCGGCCAGCGCCGCCGCGCGCTCCGGGGCCACACGAACCGCCTGGTTGAGGCGCGGCGCATCGGGGAAGCGGCGCATGAAGCTGCCCTGCCCGAGGATCGCCTGCGGGCTGGGGTTGCCGTAATCGGAATAAACTCCCGCCACCGGCAGCGCGCCGCCGGGCAGGTCGAGGCTGTCGCCCAAGGCGAGGCCCGCGCGCCGGTAAAGCTGTTCGTTCACCAGCACCGCCGTCCCTCGGGCCACCTCGTCCCAGGCGCCCGGTCGCGCGCGCAGGATCGGCCAGTGCTGGCGATAGGTCGCGTGATCGACGACGCCGAAGACGCGGCCGGGCTGGCCCCGCAGTGGGACTTCCATGCTCCAGATCGGCAGGATGGCGTCCACCTGCGGGGCCAGCCAGTCGCGGATGGCGGCGGCCTCGGGCTCGTTGCGGGCGTTGACGTAAAGCTCGGCCACGAGGCGCTGGTCCAGCCAGCCGGTGAAGGTGCTGCGGAAGCTGCCGACCATCGTGCCCACGCCGATGTTCGCGGCCAGCGCCAGCATCAGCGCCATCAGGGCCAGCGACAGCCCGCCGAGCTGCTGGCGCGTGTCGGCGACGAACCATTGCGCCAGCACGCCGCGGGTGCGTCCCGAAAGCCAGCGCAGCGCCGCGTCCAGCACCACCGGCAGCAGCAGCGCCGCCGCCAGAAGCCCGCAGGCCAGCGCGGCAAAGCCCCCGACCAGCCCGCCCCAAGCGAGGCAGAGCGGCAGCGCCAGCACCAGCGCTCCCACCGCCACCATCTGCCGCCGCAACCCGCGCGCCGCGGCCAAGGCCCAAGGCCGGGCCTGCCCCGCCGCCAGCAGCGGCATCCGCGCAGTCCGCAGCAACCCGCGCGCGCCTGCCAAGCCGGCGCCGGCCAGCGCCATGCCCAAGCCCGACAGCATCCATCCGGGTCGCAGGGCGAGCGCACCGGACACCTCGGCCCCGTAGAGCCCCGACAGCGTCGCCGCCACCCCCGGCATCAGCGCCGCCGCCACGGCCCATCCCAACAGGATGCCCGCAAGCCCCGCGACCAGGGCCAGGATCGCCAACTCCGCCGCCATCACCCCCAGCACCTCGGCCAGCGGCACCCCGAGCGCGCGCAATGTGCGGACCACCTGGCGGCGCTGCTCGAAGGCCAGGCCCACGGCGGATTGGGTGATGAACAGGCCCACGATGAAGGACAAGAGCGCAAAGGCCGTGAGGTTGAGATGGAAGCTCGCCGTCAGTGCCGCCGGATCGGCGCGGTCCTGCGGCGACTTTAGCAGCAGATGCGGCGCGATCTTTTCCAGCGGCGGCAGCCCTTGGGGCTGGTCCGGCGCGACGACCAGCGCCGAAAGCCGGTCGCCAAGCCCGAGCAGCCGTTGCGCGATCCCCACATCCACCACCAGCGTGTCCGGCGGCAGGCCTTCACGCTGCGCGACGGTCAGGCCGCCGAGGTCGGCGCCCTCCAGTTCCCGAATGGTCGCCTCATCCGCATAGCCAAGGCCCGGCGGGGTGATGAAACCCAGCAGGTCGCCCGCCCCGATCTCTGCGCCCTGGGCCGGCCCGAGCGCCACCCGCGTCGCCGGCTCGATCCCCAGCACAGCGACGCGGCCCTCGCCCGCACGCAGCCTCCCCTCGACTAGCGGCGAGACGATCCAGCCCGCGCGCCGCAGCGCCACATGGTCGGCGGTCGTCAGGACCGTGCCCGGTCCCGGCTCCAGCCGGTCCAGTGCGCCGGTGCCGAACTGGTCGGCAGCCTCGGCATAGCTCGCCCGCGCCTCGGCGTTCACCGCCTGCACGCCCGACCACAGCGCCGTCGCCAGCATGATGCCCGCCAGCAGCATGGCAAGCTGCAACGGCCGCCGGCGCCAGTGCGACAGCAGCGCCAAGAGCACGAGGCGCGCCCGCCCGATCACGCGAGGCGTCCGGCGCTGAGATGGACACGGCGGTCGCACAATCCCGCCAGCCGCAGCGAATGGGTGACCAGCACCAGCGTCGTGCCCTGCCCGCGGACCAGCGACAGCATCAGTGCGGCCACCGCATCGCCGGTCGCCTCGTCCAGATTGCCGGTCGGCTCGTCCGCCAGCACCAGCGGCGGCTGCCCGGCCAGCGCCCGCCCGATCGCAACCCGCTGCTGCTGCCCGCCCGACAGCTGTTCCGGGTAGCGCCCCATCAGGCCCGACAGCCCCAGCGCCTCGGCCAGCGCGGTCACGCGCGCCGGATCGTGACGTTTTGCCAGGCGAGCCTGAAAGGCCAGGTTCGCGGCGACCGTCAAGGACGGGATCAGGTTGAACTGCTGGAAAACCATCCCGACCCGGTCCCGACGCAGCGCCGCGCGGGCGCGGTCGTCAGCCGCGCGCAGGTCGGTCCCCAAGACCGTCAGCGCACCCCCATCCGCCACGTCGAGCCCGGCAATCAGGTGCAGCAGCGTGCTCTTGCCGCTGCCCGACTCGCCTGTCACAGCGAGGCTTTCGCCCAGGCGCAACGCCAGATCGACCCCGTTGAGGACCGCCACCGGCCCGCCCACGGAGGGAAATGCCTTGACGATCCCCCGGGCGCTGACGACTTCGGCATTCCCGCTGCTCATCCCGGCTCCGCTGAATCCAGCCTGCCGACAATATGAACAGCACCTTGCGCGTTACCACAACCGGCCATCGCCTGGTTGCCGTGGATGGTATTGTGCGTCTGAGGCGAACCCGGACCCTACGCCGCGGCGAGCCATTCAGCGAACTTCGTCCAGCGCCGCCGTCCCGCGACATTTCTCACGGCAATGGCGATGGCCTTCCTCTGGCCCACCAGCACGACCAGCTTCCTGCCGCGGGTGACGCCGGTATAAAGCAGGTTGCGCTGCAGCATGGCGTAGTGCTGGGTCATCACCGGGATCACCACCGCCGGATATTCCGACCCCTGCGCCTTGTGGATCGTGGCCGCACAGGCCGGCACGACGGTGTCGAGCTCACCGAGGCCGAAGACGACCGAACGCCCCTCAAAGTCGATCGTCACTTCGCCCTCTTCGGGATCGACCGCCTCGATCCGGCCGATGTCGCCGTTCCAGACCTCCTTGTCGTAGTCGTTCTCGACCTGCATGACCTTGTCGCCCGGCGCGAAGGTCCAGCCGAACCGCTCGACCTTGGGGGCACCCGCCCCATTGAGGGCCGCCTGCAGTTCGATGTTGAGCGCCCGCGCGCCCACGCCGCCGCGGTTCATCGGGCAGAGCACCTGGATGTCGCGGATGGGGTCCAACCCGAAGCGGCGCGGGATACGGTGGCGCACCAGTTCGACAATGCGCGCCCCCGCCTGTTCGGGCTCCTCCGCCCGCACGAAGCAGAAGTCCGTTTCACCCTCGGGCGCCGAGAGGTCCGGCAGCCGCACCTCGTTGATCCGGTGGGCGCTGGTGATGATGCGGCTCTGCGCGGCTTGGCGGAACACCTCGGTCAGCCGCACCACCGGCACCGCGCCGGAGCCGATGATATCGGCCAGCACCTGACCGGGCCCGACCGAGGGCAGCTGGTCGATGTCGCCCACGATCAGCAGCGCGGCCGCGCCCGGCACCGCCTTCAGCAGCGACTGCATGAGGGGGACATCCACCATCGAGCTTTCGTCGATGACCAGCAGATCGCAGGCGAGCGGGTTCTCGTCGCTGCGCTTGAAGCCGGCGGTCGCGGGATCGGACTCGAGCAGCCGCCGGTGGATGGTGCGGGCCTCCACGCCCATGGCCTCCGTCATGCGCTTGGCCGCCCTCCCGGTGGGGGCGCAGAGCAGCAGACGGGTGCCCTTGGCCGCAAGGATGCGCAGGATGGCATTGACCAGGGTGGTCTTGCCGACGCCGGGTCCGCCGGTGATCACCAGCACCTTGGAGCGCAGCGCCAGGCGAACGGCCCCGGCCTGGCTGGCGGCGAGCGTGAGGCCCGTCGCCTGCTCGATCCACGGCAGGGCGCGCGCGGCATCGATCTCCGGCCACGGCAGCGCGCCGCTCGCGAGGCGCTTGAGATGCGCGGCGATGCCGCGCTCGGCCTGGTGAAGCCCGGTCAGGAACACGCAGTCCGTATCGCCCACCCCATCCGCCGTGACCGTGCCCTCGGCCAGTTCCAGAGCCATCGCACGCGCGATGAGCTCGACCGGCACCTCCAGCAGCTTTTCCGCGAGCCCTGCCAGATCTGTCCGCGGCAGCCCGCAATGCCCCTGGCCCTTGGCCTCGGAGAGCGCGAAGGAGATCCCCGCCTGCACCCGGATCATGGCGGTCCTCTCGATTCGGCCTCATCTCGAGTTCCGCAACAACGCCCCTCAGATCGCCCAGATGTCAGCGGCTCTGGCGTCATCGGCCAGAGAGACGACAACAAGGTCATCATAGCTCGTGCCGGGCGCTCCCCAGTTGTAGAGGCCGAAGGTGCCGGCGTCCGGGGTGTCGGTGCGGATCGGGTCGAACAGCGCGGTACCGTTGACCCAGGCCGAGATCGTACCGTCCTCGAAGTCGAGGCGCAGGCGGTTGGTTTCGTCCGGATGATAGTTCACCGGCGCCTGCCACGCGATCTCCTCGATCCCCTCGGCGACGCTGACCAGCTGCGAGGTGCCGCCTTCGCGATCAAGCTCGAGCTTCATGTGGTTCTGCGCATCGGCATAGGCGAACACCAGACCCACAGCGCCGCCGGAGGGCGCCGAGAAGTCGAACTCGACCGAATAGTCCGACCAGTCCGCCGCCGCCGGATCGTCCCAGAGGGCATAAGTGCCTTTGCGCAGCACGTGATGGCCATCGCCCAGCGGGCTCCAGTTCAGGCCCCAGTAGGAGTTGGGCGCGGTGTCCCCCGACCCCATCAGCTGGCGGCTGTAGCGGTCTGCAGCCTGGGTCAGCGCGCCGTCCACGATCGACCAGGCAGCGGGATCGCCGAGTTCGCCTTCGTCCACGAAGCGCCAGCCGTCGTTGCCGGACCCGAAGTCCTCGGCCAGCAGCAGGTCGTCGGCAGCAACGATCTCGATCATCGCAGTGTCGCGGTCGGTCGCGCCGGCCCGCGTCTGCACCAGTTCGACCAGATGCGACCCCACCTCCAGATCGACGGTAGCGCGGGCACCCTTGGCGAGAAGTTCGCCGTCTTCATACCACCTGGATTTGCCGCGGCCGGACGCTGCGGTCAGGTCCACCTCGACGGTTCCATCGCCGTCGAAATCGATCACCCGGCGCGCATCGCCCGCATCGGCGATGAAGCCTCCGCGGCGCACTTCGATGTCGTCGATGACCGCGCGTGGCGTCGTCCCCTCGTGGAACACGCCGACGGTTCCTCGCCGCAGCGGATGGTCGTCGAACACCGTGCCGCCGAACAGCAGATCGCCATCCACCGCGGCGGTCATCTGGCCCCGGCTGACCGAAAGCTCGGCGTCGAAGCGCATGTCGAACGGCGCCGATCTCGTCTCGGTGGCGAGGACTTCCCGTTCGCCGTCGATGATCCGTGCGAGACGGATCTCATGGGCCGCGGTGTCGAACTCAAGCCGGTACATCGAGTCGCCGCGGGCATTGGCGACCAGACCCATCGCTGCCGTTCCCTCGTTCTCGATGGTGGCCCGGACGGTGTAGTTCCTCCAGCCTGCCGCGCCCGCCCCGTTGTAAAGGATCAGGCCCGGCTCGTCGCTGAGGTTGCGCAGGTAGGCCTGCGCAACGCCGCCGGCCGAGTTCGCCGCCCCGGTGGCCTGCCAGTCCCCCGCGGCCGCGGTCCAGCCATCCAGATCGCCGTCGTTGAAGTCCTCGAACAGAAGCGTGTCTTGGTCGATCCCGACCGCCATCATCGAATCGCTCGAGGTGACGCCCTCGGCATCTGTCACCGTCAGGTTATAGCGCTCATGGCCGGGTCGGGCAGCGATCGAGGCGGTCAGCGCATCGGCGACGACGACCCCGTTCGAGTCGGTCCAGACCGCCGAAACGATCTGCCCGAGCTTGTCCACCACGCCCGAGCCGTCCAGCGTCACGCTGTCCGTCTCGTCGAGGTTGACCACCACGTCCTCGCCCGCATCGGCGCGGAACTGCGTCGCCACCCCGCCAAGGTCGATGCCCTCGAAGCTTTCCTGATGCTCGAGGAAGCGCCCCGTCAGCGCGACCCCGGTGCTGCCGCCGATCTCCTGGCCCATGCTGCCGGTGCCGAGGGTCGGGACGAAGTCCCCGTTCGAGAAGTCGAACTGCACGCCGTTCACGCCCGCGGGCAGGGCCGTGAACGGGCCGTCCGCATCCACCCCGCCCAAACCCGCGACCTCGGCGCCGGTCATCGCCGTTTCGACCATCGCGAAGGACGACAGCAGCCAGCCGTCGGGCACCTCCAGCGAGTCGTCGCCGAACAGAAGGAACCCGTCCTTGTTGATGATGCGGCGGTCGCCTTCGAACACCTGCGAGCCCATCAGAACGCCGTTGACATATTTGTCGGCGCGCCATGCGGGGTCCTCGCCCGGCACCCGCTCGAACACGACGGCGACGCGGCTCCAGGCGTCCAGCGCAAAGGGGCCATCGTCCTGCCCGTCGCCGCCGATCAGGCCCTCGGACCCCCCCTGTATCCAGAGGTCGCCGTCCGACAGGTTTTCAAGGTCGGTCTGCAGGATCGAGCTGAGCCCGATTCCGCTGGGAATGAACATGTCCCAGACCAGCGTATAATTCTGGTAAGTGGCGCCGCCCCCGGCAGGATCAAAGCCGGGGACGACCTTGAGGCCGTTGTCCGGGTCGAGCTGCGGCAGGCGGATCGCCCGCGCGCTGCCATCGTCGCCGGGGATCGGCGGGGCCCCAAGGCCGTCCGTGGTGCCGAAGTCCACCGGCTGGATCTCGCGGTCGGGCACCGCGATGGTGCCGCTTCCGTCGCGCGATGGCACCGGATCGCCGCGCGATGCGGTCATGAAGGTGTCGAGTTCGGTATAGTAGGTTTCCGTGTGCACGGAGTCGTTGTCGGGGTCGATCACCAGCAGGCGCATGGCGCCGTTGCCGCCCCGGCCGTCCTCGTCCGGGTCGCCCGCGGTCTGGATGATGGGCGACACGCCGTTCTGATAGTTGACGAACATCTGGAACACCTTGTTCCCCTGCGCGCCATAGCGGACGATGGTCTCGGCGCCGTCGCCGAAGACATGGCCCGAGAACACGAAGCTGACGTTGCCATGCTTCGAGATCAGGCTGTCCCAGATGTCCCGGCCGTCGTTGACGCCCTGCGGATCACCGCCCATGCCATAGTCCTTGCCGGTGCCTTCGGTATATAGCGGCCCGGATTGCGGCCCGGCGATGTCGCCGAAATTGGTGTAATGGTGGGTCGAGACCATCGCCCGGTGGTCCGAGAACTCGGTCAGCACCTCGTCGGCCCATCGCAGCACGTCGTCGCGCGGCCCGAACTCCATGTTGAGCGAGATCCACCTGGTGCCATCCGGCGCGGTGAAGGTCTTGTAGTTGTTCCTGGCGCTGTCCGGCTCGCCATCATAGACGTCATGCGCCTCGGCCGCCGAGTCGGCGAAATAGCGATCCATGCCGAAGAACGCGTCGAGGTTCGAGCTGTGGTCGTTTGCGCTTCCCCCGGCGGCCTGGTCGTGGTTGCGGGGCAGAAGCGAATACTTGATGCCGGCGGCCTCAAGCGCCTCATAGGCGTCGGATGCGATCTGCCACTGATCGGGAAGGTTCGAGCCGGTGATGTCGCCCACATGGGCGACGAACTGGACGTTCATCGTGTCCTTGTTGTCGGCCAGGAATCGGGTCATGTCGCCGAAGATATGCGTGTGCTCCTCGGTATAGTTCTGGGTGTCGGGCAGCACCGCGACCGTATAGGCGTTCTCGCCCGCGACCCGGACCCGGAACAGGTCGGTGAAGCTGTTGCCGAGGTCGTCAGTGGCCGTCACCCGCAGGTCGGTGAAGCCCAGCGTCTTGGTGTCCACCACCAGCTTGCCGTCCACGAGCCTTGCATCCACGGCGGTGTTGTCGCTGTTGGCAAAGCTGAAGGTCAGGTTCTCGCCGAAGAAATGGCCGGCGACGTCGATCGCGATGGTCTCGCCGCTTGTCAGCAGCAGGTGGTTCAGCGCGTCGGTGACGCCCACGGCCTTGAAGCTGCGGGCAACGATCTCGGCCTCGCCCGCGCTCGCCTGCCCGGTGCCGCGCTCGATCTGCGAGCCGCCGGCGAAGTCGAACTCGAACAGCCGATCACCGGCGGGGGCGCTTCCAATGGCACCGCCCGGAACGTGGCCACCCAGCGCCGCGACCTCCGACGCATCGAGGACCCGGTCCAGCAGCGAGAAGCTCGCCAGCTCGCCGCTGAAGGTCTCGTTGCTCTCGTCGGCAAGGATCATGAAGCCCTTTTCCGCCGAGATGGTGAACCGCCCGGTCTGCCCGGTCTGCGTGCCCACCAGGGCGCCATCTACATATTTGTCGATCCGGCTGCTGCCGTCGCCAAGCCCGGTCACGGCAAAGGCGACGCGCGCCCATTCTCCGGCGCGCACCTCGCCCTCGTACTGGCCCGAGATCCCGATCCCGAAGACCCCGGGACCCGTCCGGGTCAGGAACAGGTCGGCGTCCGAGGCATTGACCCCGTCGGTCTGGAACAGCCCGCCGAAATCGCCGGGCTGGTCGTCCGGAACCCGGATGTCATAGACCAGCGTATAGGACGACAGGTTGTCGTCGAGCTGCGGCAGGATCTGGTAGCCGCCTTCCGGCCCCTCGGCCTTGAAAGCCAGGCTGGTTGCGGTCACGGCTGTCGCAGCGCCGAGCATGTCTGCGTTCTGCATCATCTGCGTCATTGTCGCGCTCCAGGGTTGGGGTTCCGGCTTCTCTCGCGTCGTCGCGCCTGTTCCGGGGGGTTCCAAAGGCAAGGCAGCAGCAGCGATGACCGACGAGTGTGACGCCTTGATGTCGCTACCGCAGAGGTAGCGTGTCGGTGGCGGGATCCTGCGCAAGGCGTTCGCGAACTCTCGCGGCCATAGCCGTCAGGCCAACGATGCATCAGATTTGAATGGGCCACCCAACGAGGCTGCTGCGCGGCAGGCGCCGTCCTGACTGGCGGCCAGGTGATCAGCGCGGACCTGGGCATGAAGCTGGATAATGTCGGCATCGACATGCTCGGGCGTGCCATGCGGACTTCGATCAGCAAGGACAACACCACCATCGTCGATGGCGCCGGTGAGAAGGCCGAGATCAAGCCCCGCGTTAGCCAGCAGATCGAGGAAACCACCTTGGACTGCGACAAGGAAAAGCTGCAGGAGCGTGTAGCCAGGCTGGCAGGCGGCGGCGCCGTCAGCCGGTAGCCGCGTTCCCGTCTGGCCAGCTCGGCAGATCCGAACGTTTGCCGGTGTCATCCTCGACGTGCAAGTCGTCGTGACCCCGGTCAGAACGGCAAGGGCGGCCGGCGGGCCGCCCCTTTCGTCATCGTGGCCCTTGCAGGTTCAGCCGATCCTGCCGCCGCCCTGCCGGGTGATCGCGACCACGGCCGGGCGGACCGGCATGGCATCGTCGAAGTCGGGCCAGCGGGTGGACAGGTCCTCGTAGTAGGAGGGGCGGCCGTGGCCTTCCCAGTCCTTGCCTCCGTCGCCCGGGTGCTGGACCGCAAGGAAGAAGGTGGAAAGGTCGGGGGTCGGGCAGGGGCCGCACATCTTGGCACCGACCGGCACGCGGTAGAACAGGCGTGACGTGCCGCGCGCCGGTCCCTCGATGTCCACTGCTCACAACCCGTCGGTGCGCCCGGTGGCCGTCGGGTTGTTGCCGTCGGTCGAGACCCAGAGCCGCCCGTCGCTGTCGATGGCGCAGTTTTCGGGCATGCCGAACCAGCCGTTCCCGGTCGTCGCGGTCGAGAAGGTCGCGCCGACTTCCGCCACCGAGGGATCGCCGCACTGAAGCAGCACTTCCCACTTGCCGCTGGTGGCGGCGAGGTCGGCATTGTCCTGGATGATCTCGATGATATGTCCGAAGGCGATGTTGACGCGCGGGTTGGCTGCATTCGCCTCTTCGCGCCGGGTGTTGTTGGTCAGCATGACATAGGCGCGGCCGGTATCCGGGTTCGGCTCGATGTCCTCGGGGCGGTCCATCGGGGTCGCGCCCAGCAGGTCGGCGGCGCGGCGCGTCTCGATCATCACGTCGGCCTGGCTCTCGAAGCCGCTTTCGGCGGTCAGCGGGCCTTCGCCGTGGGTCAGCGGCAGCCAAGCCACGGTGCCGTCCTCGTCGAAGCGGGCGACATACAGGGTGCCCCCGTCCAGCAGGTCCATGTTGGCGGCGCGGTCGTCGGGGTTGAACTTGCCGGCCGTCACGAACTTGTAGACATAGTCGAACCGCTCGTCGTCGCCGAGGTAGAAGACCACCCCGCCATCCGGCGCCACCGCGCTTTCCGCGCCCTCGTGCTTGAAGCGGCCAAGGGCCGTCCGCTTTCTCGGCACCGAATCAGGGTCGTTCACGTCCACCTCGACGATCCAGCCGAAGCATTGGGTTCGTTGGGTTCCTTCGACACGTCGAAGTGCTCGTGGAACCGGCCCCAGTCATAGGCATCGGCGGGAAGGCCGAGGCGGTCGTAGTTCGCGGCCTCGCGATGGCCCTCGGGCAGAACGCTCGAAATAGCCGTGGATGTTTTCCTCGGTCATGATGTAGGTGCCTCAGGGCGTCACGCCGCCTGCGCAGTTGTTGATGGTGCCCAGCACCTCGCGCCCGGTCGGGTCGGCGTTGGTCTGCAGGCGCGGGTGCCCGGCGGCGGGGCCGCTGATCCGCATCGGCGTCTTGGCGGTGATGCAACGGTTCAGCCTGCCGTCCAGCACCGGCTGCCATTTGCCGTCCACCCTGCGGATCTCGATAACGGTGCCGCCATGCGCGGCCATCTTGATGTTGACGCGGTTCTCGTCGGCCTCGGAAATCGCGATCTTGCCGTCGGTGACGGTCCCGATGCCGGGGAACATCAGGTGCGGGTCGGTGTATTCGTGGTTGACCACCAGCAGCCCGTGGTCGTCGGCGCCCTCCGGCGGGATGAAGCCCATGAAGTCGTTGTTATAGCCAAACTGCCGTTCCTGCGCGGCCTCCGTCTGGTTCAGCGGGTCGAAGTCGGGCGCGTCGGCGAAGACCTCGTCACCCCAGCACAGCAGGATGTCGGCGTCATAGCCCTCGGCGGCATGGTGGTCGCGGTCCACCCCGGCCACAATCTCGGGGAAGTCGAAGACCGAGCCCGCCGCGGCATCCTGCGCCTGCGCCTCGCCGGCGGCGAACATCGCCATCGGGCTGACCGTGGCCCAGATCGCTGTCGCGGCCATCGAGCCCATCAGGAAGCCGCGACGCGAGAACCGGGCAGCGATGATCTCGCCCATCGTGCGGTTGTTCGTCGGGTTCCGGCCGGGGCCGTCGGCCTCTTCCAGCGCGCTGGCGGGAAAACATGGCGGGAAGTATCTTGCTCGGTCATGAGCACGTTCCTGGCTCGACTTGCTGAGAATCGCGACCGGCCATGACGAGGCCGCAGCTGGTATCGGCCTAGCGGGCGAATGTGGCTCTGGGATGACAGGTCATGAAGTTGCGGCCACACCGGATTGGCATGTGGCGCGTAGCGCCTTGCTCGTCCTGCTGTTGATGAAGTGGAACGGCCTCCTGAGAGCACCTAACACAACCGCTGCTCATGCGTTGACGGGCCATGAGCAAGCCCCTTGTCTCCGATGATCCATGGGCGGCGCTTTCGCCGCTTCTGCCAAGGGAGCGGCCGAAGCCCAAAGGGCGGCCGCCCGCGATGCGATGATCGCCTGGCCTTGGCCGGCATCATCTTCGTTCTGCGATCCGGCATCCCCTGGGAAATGTGACCCTCGCGAGTTCGGCTGCTCCGGCATGACCTGCTGGCGCAGGCTGCGTGACTGGCAGACAGCGGGCATCTGGACCAAGGCTCCATCGCGTGCTGCTTGAGCAGTTGTCGGACGCCGGGTATCTGGACTGGAGCCGCGCGTCCCTTGACAGCGCCGCCGTGCCGGCGAAAAGGGGGTGCCGAGACCGGCCCGAACCCGACGGATCGCGGGCCGAACCGGGCACGAAGCGCTTGTCTGTGGTCGACCGCAAAGGCACTCCGCTCGGGGTGCGCCTGAGCCCGGTTAACCGGCGCGACAGCCGGATGATGGCACTCACCCTGGACGCCTTGCCGGGCGTGCGCCATGGGCACGGTCGTCCGCGCAAGCGCCTCGGCAAGCTTCACGCCGACAAGACCTATGATCAGCATCGCTGCCGGAGCGGATGCCGAAAGCGCAGGATCATGCCCCGCATCGCCCGGCGAGGCATGGACCACAGCGAAAGGCTGGGCAGGCACCACCGGGTCGTCGAGCGAACGTTGGCTTGGCTCAACCGGTTCCGCCGCCTGATCATCCGCTACGAGCAGCGCGCCGACATCCACGAGGACTTCGTCCTGCTCGGCTGCGCCCTCATCTGCCTCAACCAGATCAGAAGGTTTTGTTAGATGCTCTTAGTTCGGATGGCGCGATGTGGTCCAGCCCGAGGGGTTCACCCAGCGCCGGAACACGGCCGCATCACGGAACCGGTCCAGATTTCGACAGCACTTCCCTGGTGCCGCTGATTTTCGGGGCCGCTTTCCTGACCCTGCCCGGTAACGGCGGCGGGTCCCTTTACGGACCATGCCCGCCTAGTCGTGCTCGGGTCTGCCTGTTGACGACAGCAGCGACTCGCGCGTACTGCGGCTGCGATCGGCAAGCTTTGGTGAGCAGCCGCGCTAAGATAGTCCAGCTTGGTGTGGCGGCGCTGCGGATTGTAGAAGAGCGTTCGATGTAGTCGAACATGTCACCCCGTCGGCGGCGTTTCTCCCAGCACCTCCCAGGCTCTTTGGGCGAAGCGGCCCGCCAGCGGGGCGTAGCGGGCGGCCTCGGGGTCGGCGGCGGTGCCCTGGGCGGCGCGGTCGGCGATGCCCGTGAAGATCACCGCGAAGCTGAAGAGCGCAAAGGCGATGTGGAAGGCTTGGGGCGGGGGAACCTCGGGGTGGACCTCGCGGTAGGCTTCGAAGAACCCGGCCTCGGTGGGGATGCCCTCGGTTTCGGCGCCGAGGATGCCGCCGTATTCGTCCGGGCTGGTGTGGAAGGGCATGGCGGCGAAGCCGAGGTCGGCCAGCGGATGGCCGATGGTGGACAGTTCCCAGTCGAGGACGGCGATCACGCGGGGCTCGGTCGGGTGAATGAGCATGTTGCCCAGCCGGAAGTCGCCATGGGCGATGGAGGACAGCCCGTCGTCGGGCGGCTGCAGTTCGGCCAGCCGTTCCGACAGCGCCAGCAGCACCCTGTCCTCCGCGAAGGAGGAGGCCTCGAGCTGGCTGGTCCAGCGGTGGATCTGGCGGGCGAAGTAGTCGCCGGGGCGGCCGAAGTCCGACAGGCCGATCTCGTCCGGCCGGACCCGGTGAAGCCGGGCAAGAGTGCGGACCATCGACAGGTAGACCTCGCGCCGTTCGGCCGGGGAGAGGTCAGGCAGGCGGCCGTCGGAGAAGACCCGGCCCTCGACGAAGTCCATCAGGTAGAAGGGTGTGCCCAGCAGCGCGGCGTCCTCGTGGAACAGCAGCGCGCGGGGCACCGGCACATCGGTGTCCTCAAGCGCCCGCATCACCCGGAACTCGCGGTCGATGGCATGGGCGCCCTTGAGGATTTCCCCCGCGGGCTGCTTGCGCAGCACCATGCGGCGGGCGCCGTGATCGACGATGAAGGTCGGGTTCGACTGGCCCCCGCCGATGCGCGAAAGGTGCGTCTCGCCGGGGCCGAAGTGCTGGGCCAGGAAGGGATTGAGCCGTTCGGGCGTGACCTCGCTCATGCCTCATCCCCCTCGACCGGCCAGGACCAGAACCCCCGCCCCTCGGCATCGAGGTTGCGGCTGAGAACCATCTTGTGGACCTCGTCCGCGCCATCGACCAGCCGCGCCTGGCGGGCGTAGCGGTAGATCCATTCCAGCGGCGTGTCCTTGGAATAGCCGCGCGCCCCGTTGATCTGGATCGCGGTGTCGGCGGCCTTGTGCAGCAGGTTCGCCACATGGACCTTGGCCATCGAGACCTCTTTCCGGGCATAGCTTCCCTGATCCAGCGCCCAGGCGGCCTTCATCACCAGCAGGCGGCCCACCTCGATCTGCATGGCGAGATCGCCCAGCATGATGCGGATGCTTTCGCGGTTCGACAGCCGCTCGCCGAAGGCGAAGCGTTCATGGGCATAGGTGGTGGCGATCTCGACGCAGCGCTTCGACAGCCCCAGCCAGCGCATGCAGTGGGTCAGCCGCGCCGGCCCCAGCCGCATCTGCGTCAGCTTCAGACCGTCGCCCTCGTTCAGCAGAAGGTTCTCGGCGGGGATCTCCATGTCCTCGAAAACCAGCTCGCAATGGCCGCCGTGTTCCTCGGGCCCCATGATCGGGATGCGCCGCTCGATCCGCCAGCCGGGGGTGTCGCGGTGGAACAGGAAGGCGCTCAGCCCCTTGCGCGGGTCCTCCGAGGTGCGCGCGATCAGCATGAAATGCCCCGCGTCCTCGGCCCCGGTGATGAACCACTTGCGGCCGCGGATCACATAGCTGTCGCCCTGCCGCGTGGCAGTCGTCAGCATCATGCCGCCGGGGTCCGAGCCCGAGCCGGGATGGGGTTCGGTCATCACGAAGGCCGACCGGACGCGGCCATCCACAATGGGCTGCAGCCAGCGCGCCTTCTGTTCGGGCGTGCCGGCCTTTTCCAGCACCATCATGTTGCCGTCGTCGGGCGCGGCCGAGTTGAACACCACGGGGCCGAAGATCGAGCGGTTCATCTCCTCGTAGCAGACCGCCATGCCGATCTTGCCAAGACCCTGCCCGCCGGTTTCCTGCTTGAGTTGCAGGCACCACAGCCCCTCGGCTTTCGCCTTGTCCCGCATCACCTCAAGCACATCAAGGCGGATGTTCTCGTGCGCGTCGTAGTTCGCGCGGTCCTCCTCCAGCGGCAGCAGCTCGTCCTCGACGAAGCGGGCGATGCGGCGGCGGTAATCCTCGATGCGCGGCGGAATGGTGAAATCCATGGGGAACCCTCACAGGCTGGAACAGAGATGGCCGCCATCGACGACGATGGACGATCCGGTCATGTAGCGCGCCCCGTCGGAGCAAAGCAGCCGCAGGGGCGCGTCGAGGTCGCCAAGCTGCCCGAGCCTGCGTTGCGGGATGCGCCGGATCAGCGTCTGGCCCGGTTCGGTCGCGAAGAAGTCGCGGTTCAGGGCCGTCTCGATATAACCGGGGCAGAGCGCGTTCACACGGATGCCGTAGCGCGCCCATTCCAGCGCCAGCGCCTGCGTCAACTGCACCACGGCGGCCTTGGAGGCGGCATAGGCCGCGACATTGCCCGCCACCCGGAAGCCGAGGATCGAGGCTACGTTGACGATGGCGCCGCCGCCCGTGTCGCGCATCCGCCGCGCCGCCGCCTGCGCCACGTGGAAGACACCCTTGACGTTGGTGTCCAGCACGGCGCCGAACTCCTCCGGGTCGGTGTCGATCGCGGGCGCTGTCGCGGTGATGCCGGCGTTGTTCACCACCACGTCGATGCGTCCGGCGACCTGCGCGAAAGCGGCCGCGACAGACGCCGCATCCGCCACGTCCAGCGCCACCGCCTGCGCATCCCCGCCCGAAGCCCGGATCGCATCGACCTGCGCCGCGATCTTCCCCTCGCTGCGGGCGGCCAGAACAACCCGCGCCCCGTCACCCGCAAGAACAGAAGCAAAATGCGCCCCCAGACCGCTCGACGCACCAGTCACGAGAATGGTTCTGGGGGGCATGGAAAGGTCCTTCTTCACGTCAGTATCCCGGCAGGATGTGGTACCATAGCGCGATGCCGGGCACATAGGTGATCGCCGCCAGCATGATCAGGCAGGCCAGCAGGAACCACCCGATCTGCCGCAGAAGCGCCATGATGGGAATGCGGTTCGTCAGCGAGGCCACGTAGAGGTTGGCTGCAAGCGGCGGGGTCAGCAGGCCGATCTCGATATTGATGACGACGACGATGCCGAAATGGATCGGGTCGATGCCATAACGGGCGGCGGCCGGCGCCAGCAGCGGTCCCATCAGCAGGATCGCGGCGCTGGTTTCCATGAACATGCCGACGACCAGCAGCGCCAGGTTCACCAGCAGCAGGAACATCAGCGGATTCTCTGTCAGCCCGACCGCAAAACTGGCAAGGTCCTGTGGGATCTGCTCCAGCGTCAGGGCACGGTTGAAGATGGTGGTGAAGCCGATGATGAACATCACCGCCGCCGCGCTGACCGCCGCGCGCACAAAGGCGTCGCCCAGTTGCCGCGATCCGGCCGAGCGCGAGATCAGAATGTAGAGAAGCGCATAGACCGCCGCGACCCCCGCGGCTTCGGTTGGGGTGAAGATGCCGGTGTAGATGCCTCCCAGCACCAGGATCGGCATGAACAGCGCGGGCAGTGCCGAGGTGAACTCGGCCGCGAAGGACCGCACGGGGGCGGACGATGGCGCCTCGTGTTCGATGCCGCCGTCGAGGACATGGCGGGCGCGCAGGGCGTGGACGATCATGATCGCGACGATGAAGATCAGCCCCGGCAGCAGCGTGGCCAGGAAAAGCTGGGTGATCGACGCGCCCACCGCCGAGCCGTAGAGGATCAGCGGGATCGACGGCGGCAGAAGCACCCCCAGAAGCCCGGCCGAGGCATTCAGCGCGCCCACATAGCCCGGCTTGTAGCCGCGCTGCAGCATCTCGGGGCCAAGCGCCCGGCCGATGGCGGCGACGGCGGCCACCGACGATCCCGTGACCGCCCCCATCATGGCACTGGCGCCGATCATGATATGGCCCATCGAGGCCGGGACGCGCGCCATCAGCCGCTTGCTGACGCCGACCAGTTGCCGGGTCAGCCCGCCCTGGGTCATCAGCTCGCCCCCCAGCATGAACAGCGGGATGGCGAGGAAGGGATAGACCAGCAGCGCGTCCAGCGTCGTCTGCGCGGCATAGTCGAGCGAGACATTCCAGCGGTCCGGCTGGATCAGGATGAACAGCGAAAAGGCGATGCCGACCGGCAGGCCGATCAGCAGGAAGCCGAACAGGACAAGGATCATGCCGTGCTTCCCCCTTCGGTGCGGTCAACCACCATTGCGATCATCTGCATGACCACGTGGAAGGCCATCAGCGCCATGCCTACCGGAAACAGCGCCGCCAGCGGCCACAGTGGCGTGCCGAGGTCCAAGAGCTTGTCGCCCGTCATGCGAAACTCCTGCATCAGGATCCAGCCGCTGCGGAAATAGATGGCGGCGAAGGCCAGGATGCCGATGGCGGTGATGACCGCGGCCACCCGGCGGATGCGCGGCCCGCCCACTGCATGGACGATCTCGACCGAGATGTGGCTGCCCAGATAGGTGCAAAGCGCGCCGCCGATCAGGGTCAGCGGCGCAAGCGCCGCAAGCCCAATCTCGGAATAGTTCGGCAGCGCCAGCCCGAAGTTGCGGACCACGACCGAGGCCATCGTGGCCAGCGCCATGACCAGCATCGCCAGCCCGCAGACCACCTTTTCGGCAACCACGATCCGCCGCTCGACGGACTGCATCCGGCGGAACCAGACAAGCGGCCCGGCCTCAGGCATGGGGTTCATTGCCATTGCGCCGCTCTCAACCATTGATGAGCGTCCGCAACTCGGCCATCCGCTCCTCGCCATAGACGGGGGTCAGTTCCGCCCAGACCTGATCGGCAACCGCGCGGAACTCGGCCACGGCTTCGGGCGACAGCTCGGTCACTTCCAGCCCCGCCGCACGGATATGTTCGAGCGCGGCTGCCACGTTCTCGCGGTTGCGCTGGACCTGCCACTTGCCGACCTCGTCGCCGATGGCGGCCAGAAGCGCCTGGTCCTCGGGCGACAGCCGGTCCAGCGCCCGCTTGCTGCCGGCGATGCTGGACATGACATAGGAATGGTTCGACAGGGTGACGTATTTCTGCGCCTCGAAGAAGCGCGCCTGGTCGATCAGGATGACGCCGTTCTCCTGCCCGTCCACGGCGCCCTGCTGCAGAGCGGTGAAAATTTCCGGGAAGGGCAGGGTGACGACCTGCACGCCCGCCTTTTCGAACAGCAGCTTCAGCGACTGCGAGGGCACCACCCGCATCTTGAGGCCCTGCAGGTCGGCGACCGAGGCCACCGGATGGCGCGAGTTCGAGATGGCGCGGAAGTCGTTCTCGAAATAGCCCAGGTTCACCAGCCCGTGCCGCTCCATCGTTTCGTTCAGCGTGCGGTGCAGGACGTTCGGCTCGCCGTAATAGATGCGGTCGGCTTCCTCGTAGCTTTGCGCCACGAAGGGCAGGATGTGGAAGTCGAAGAGCGGGTCGATCCCTACCATCGAGTTCGGGTTGACGAAGGTCAGTTGGATCGTGCCGCGCGACAACTCGCGCCCGATGGCCTCGTCGCCGCCGAGCTGGCCCGCCGGGAAGACCTGCACCTCGATGCGGCCCTCGCTGCGTTCCCTGGCGAGTTCCGCGAATTGGAGCGCCGCTTCCCCGACCGAGCTTTGCTCGGGGAAGACATGGGCCAGCCTCAGCGTGACCTCCTGCGCGGCGGCAGCCAGCGGCAGCGCCAGACCTACAGCCAGTGCAAATGCGCGGGTCAAGTTTCGTGCGATATTCATGGTTCTCCTCCCTTGATCGCTTATGCGGCTGACGCCCTCACTCCTCAGGTGAGGAAGCCAGCCATTTCCGTTCGGCCGTGTCCCAAGCCTCCAGCGCCTGATGGTCGGGCACCCAGGCCAGCCCCGACTTGCTGTCCGAGGACGCGATCTCGGGGCTGGTCACGGCGTCGATCAGCGCGGGCGCCCCGCCGCGCACCACCGCCAGCGCCTGATCCAGCGCGGGGCCGATCTCGTCATGAGTGGTCAGCCGCCAAGCCTGCATCCCAAAGGCGCGGGCCATGGCGGCATGGTCGGCATATTGCAGCCGCGTGCCGACAACGCGGCCGAAGCTTTCCTGCTGGTCGCGGACCTCGATTGCCCACGACCCGTTGTTGCTGATGACGATCAGCGCAGGCGCACGGTGGCGCACGGCGGTGTCGATCTCCATCGCCGTGAAGCCGAACGAGCCGTCGCCCGTGACCGCGACCACCTGCCGCCCCGGCGCCGCCTTGGCCGCGCCCACGGCAAAGGCCGTGGCGATGCCGATGCAGCCCAAGGGACCGGGGTCGAGGTAGGTCTGCCCCTCCAGCGCCACGCGGGCGAAGCTGAGGATGTCGCCCCCATCGGCGATGACGATGGCCTCGGGGTCGAGCCTACGGCGGATCTCGGCCAGCAGGCGGTTCGGGTTGATGCGGCCGTCGGGACCGGGTGCGGCGGATTCCATCTTCGCTTGCATCGCCTCGGCCCGCGTCCGGTGGCCCTGGGCCATCTCGGCCAGCCAGTCGCGGCCTCCGGTCAGCTCGCGCTGTGACAGCCGTTCGGTCAGCGCGGAAAGGGTCAAGGGGATGTCCCCGGCCAGCCCGAGGTCGCCCAGCCGGTTGTCGGACAGTTCCGCCGGCTGGTCGGAAATCCGCAGGAAGGCCGCGCTTCCGAAGACCGCGGGCGAGCCATAGGCAAGCTGGAAGTCGAGCTTGCGGCCCAAGGTGATGACCAGATCGGCCTGCTTCATCGCCGCCCCCCGCATCGCCGCGATATGCGAAGGGTGGTCGGCCGGCACGATGCCCTTGGATTCTCCCGTGTCCAGATAGGCCGCGCCCGAGGCCGACAGGAAGTCGGCCAGTTCCGCCCCGGCCCCGTTCGCCCCCCGCCCCGAGATGACCAGCACGCGCGAGGCCCGCGCGATCATGTCGGCGGCAGCGTCCAGATCGGCGGGCAGGGGGGTCACGCGCGGGCGGGCGCCCCCCTTCAGGTGCTCGCCGGCCAGCAGCACCGGCGGCACGGCTTCGCGCTGCAGGTCCACCGGCAGGTCGATGTAGCTCGGCCCCGCCTCGCCTGCCTGTCCCTGCGCCGCCGCGATGGCCGCGTCGAGTTCGCGCGCAACCGACGTCACATGCCGCAGCGTGCGAGCATAGCGCGTCAGCGAGCGCAGCAGATCGACATGGACCATGTCCTGCAGCGCGCCGCGGTTCTCCTGCGGGCGCGGCGGCAGGCCCGAGATCACCAGCACCGGGATGCGCGAGACATGGGCGTTGGCGATCCCCGTCATGGCATTGGTAACGCCCGGCCCGGCCGTGACCATCGCCACCCCCAGCCTGCCGCTGACGGCGGCCGAGGCATGGGCCATCATCACCGCCGCGCGTTCGTCGCGGACATCGACGATCTCGATCCCCTCGGCGTCCAGCGCCATCCACATTGGCATGATATGCCCTCCGCAGAGCGCGAAGACCCGTTCAACCCCGCGCGCCTTCAGCGTCCGTGCGACCAGCACTGCGACTGTGACCTGCGTCATCTCCTTGCATCTCCTCCCAAAAGGCGACCCCTGCGGTGCTGGCGGCACCGTGCCGCTGCCTTCATGAATGCCGCGGCCCGCATGGGACCGCCTGCGAATCAACGCTCTCTCCTAAAGTGTAATTCAGAATTCTGAATTCAGAATTTCTGGCTAGGCCGGCTTTGTCAATCATCAACCTGCCCCGTCATGCAGCCGCCGTCCGTTCCGTCAGCCGGTCGCGCAGCAGCCGGTGCTGGATCTTGCCGGTGGCGGTGCGCGGTATCTCGTCGTCGGATACGAAGCTGACGCTGCGGGGTAGCTTGAAGCGGGCGATGCGGTCCTCGCACCAGCCGATCAACTCGCGTTCCGAGATGCCCACGCCGTCATGCAGGACGACCACGGCATGGACCCGCTCGCCCCATTTCTCGTCCGGCAGGCCGATCACCGCCACGTCGCGGACGGCGGGGCAGGCACCCAGCGCCGCCTCGATCTCGGACGGATAGATGTTCTCGCCGCCCGAGATGATCATGTTCTTCTTGCGGTCGATTAGGCGGATGAAGCCCTGCTCGTCCCGCAGGGCCATGTCGCCCACGGTGCAATAGTCGCCCCGGAAGGCCTCGGCGGTCTTGCCAGGCTGGTTCCAGTAGCCGTCGAAGGTATAGGGTGTCGAGGAATAAAGCTCGCCCGCCATGCCGTCCGGCACCTCGTTGCCGTCGTCGTCCAGCAGACGGACCGGGGCCGAGCCGATGCATTCGCGGCCCACGGTGCCTAGGTTGGTGAATTGCTCGTCGGGGTGCAGCATCGTGACCCAGCCCGCCTCGGACGATCCGTAAAGCTCGAACAGACCCGAGTTCGGGAACATCTCCATCACCGCGCGCTTGGTGTCGGCGCGGGCGGGGGCGGATGAGATCATCATCTTCCGCATCGCGCCAAGGTCGCGGTTGCGGCCCGATGTCTGCGCGGCCAGCATCATGATGTAGTGGGTCGGAACCAACGAGGTGAAGGTGGACCCGATCTTCTCCATCACCGACAGCGCGTGCTCGGGGTCGAAGCTGGGGCGCGAATAGATCGTGTTGACCCCCCCGCAATGGGCGAAGGAGCAGAAAAAGTTCAGCGAATTCGCATGGCACATCGGCATGACCAGCAGCGCGTCGTCGTTGCGGCCGATGGACAGCTCAACCTGCGTCACAAGCGACACCAGCGTCATGCCGCGATGGCTGCGGATCACCCCCTTGGGCTTGCCGGTGGTGCCTGAGGTATACATCAGCGCCCAAGGGTCGCTGTCGGCCACAGCCACCGCAGGCGCGCTGTCCGAGGCGCGGGCGATCAGGTCCTCGTAGGACTGCCAGCCCGCAGGCGGCGCCTCGGTGCCGAAATGGATGAAACGGTTTGTGGGGATCGGCAGGTCGGATCGCACTTCCTCGATCATCCCGTAAAGCGAGTCCTCGGCCACCACGCAGGCGGCGCCCGCGTCCTCGATGATGAAGCGTATCTCGATAGGGGCGAGGCGGAAGTTTATCGGCACTGCGATCAGCCCGGCCTTGGCGCAGGCGGCATAGATCTCCGCCCATTCTAGGCGGTTGTAGGCGAGAACTGCCACCCGATCGCCCTTGACTAGTCCGAGTCCCGTCAGCGCATTGGCCAGCCTGCGGGCGCGGGCGTTCCACTGCCCGAAGGTCAGCGCACGTTCCAGGTCGCGAGCGCCCAAGCGGTCGGGCGCCATGCGGGCCTGCGCGTCGAGCAGGCCGCCCAAAGTCAGCAACTGCCTCATATCTCCTCCTTGCCCCCTGATGGGGGCTTCCTTCGGTTCGCGCCGCAGATGAAATGCGGCTTCTGCTATCCTGATTGCGCAGGTGATCCGCACTTGCCCGTCGGGGCGGGAGCCGGGTTCAGTTGGGCCAGCAACTCAGCCCATTCGGTGATCGCCTGCGGGGTCAGTTCTTTCGTCGCGGCCGGGTTGACTCGCACGGCATAGAGCGGCTGGCGCAATTGACCATCGCTCGGATTGAAGACGGTGTCCTTGCCGATGGAGGGCCTCTGCACAGGATCGGAGAGCCAGGCGGCAAGGTCGGTCCCGCTCGTGCTGCCGGTAGCCTCGGTCGCCTCGGCTACCAGTCGCAGGGCCGTCTGTGCCGCCCAGGCCGAGGGGTCCATCGGGATCCGCCAGCGGGCGAGGAAGTCGGCGTTGAGGGCGGCGGCCTCGGCCGTGTCGAGCCGTGCTTCCCACAGGGCGAGACGAGGTGCTCCACCCACGTTGGGCGCAAGCTGGCGGCAACGGTTGTAGAACTCGCGCGTCTGAGTCGCGGCCCAGGGAAAGCCGGTGATCGGCACGGTTGCGCCCTCTCCCTCGGCAGTGGCAAGCAGGTTCAGTTGCACCAGCCAGTCGGTCAGCAGCAGCACCGCCTCGGCGCCACTGTCCTGCAGATCCGACAACGCCGAGCGGAACAGGGTGGAGTCCCGGCTGACAATGCTGGTGCCCGTGACCTCCGCCCCCGCGCGGCGCAGATCCGCTTGCGCCTGCGCCAGCAGGTCCACATGGGCGGAGTCATCCTGGTGGATCAAATGCCAGCGGTTCCTGCCTTGGCCGCGGTAAAGCTCCGATAGCGCCGACAGATAGGTGCTGGCAGGTGCCTCGAGATGCAGGGTGCGCCCGCCGCAGAACTCAGCTCGCAGCCCATCCGCAGGCGCGGCGATGTTGATAAACAGGGCGCCCGCATCCCGCGCGACCGCGCCGATGGCGCGCGCATCCTTGGCCGAAAAGCCGCCGATCAGCACCGTCGCGCGGTCGCGCTCGACCAGCCGCTCAGCCGCGCGGCGGGCCGAGGCCGCTTCAGGCGCGTTGGCCAGCAGCAGGCGGTGCGGCTCGGTACCCATGGGCGTTGCGCGCTCGAGATCGTCGCTGGTGATCAGCAGGCCCTTGCGGGCGGCTTCGGCCGGGAAGGACAGATTGACGCCGACCAGCGGCAGGCCGCGCCCGGCCAAGGGCAGGATCGCGCCCACCCGCAGTGCGGGGCGGGTCGCCCGGGCCAGCGCCGGCGCGGCGACTCCTGCCGCCAGCGCGGCCATCAGGGCCTGCCGCCGGGTCAGGAGAGGGACGCGCATCACTCAGTCTCCGCGAGATGAGCCGCGCTGCGCTTGGTGACGGGACGGGTCGGGATGCCTGCGTCCTCCAGCACGGCCTGGATCTCGTCCCAGCGCTCGCTCAGCGCGCGGTTGATGTCGTTGCGAAAGGCGATGTCCCCGTAGCGCACACCGATGGTGAACATGGCGACCATGGGCAGCACCGGCAGGTCGATCTCGGGCGTGACCAGCGTGAAACGCAGTTCCGCCTCGTGCCCCGCGAGCGAGGCGGCGGTCGGTCCCCAGAGAATGGCGAGGTCGATCTCTCCCGCCGCAAGGGCCTGCACCATCCCGTCGGTCCCGGCATCGTCCAGCCGGGCCTGCGGGAAATAGCGCAACTGCCCCGCCAACCCGCGCTTGGCCAAGGCCATGACCGGCGGGATCGGATGCCGCGGATCGCCGGCGACCCCGATCCACAGCGATTTCAGCGCCGGGTCATCTAGCGAGGCCGGCAGCGCGGCCCCGCCGTTATGTGTCATGAAGACAAAGCCCGTGGCGTAATAGACCTGCGAGGTCTGGAACCCCTCGCTCTTGTCTGGGATGCTGATCGCCACGTCGCAGCCGCCGGCGTGCATGATGCGGCGCAGCGTGCGGCTGCGGCGGTCGGGCAAGGTGACAAATTGCAACTCGGCCCCCATTGCATCCGCGAGGATCGCGGCCACGCGGTCGTCAATGCCAGTTTCGTCCGCGCGGGTGTAGGGCGCCGCATCCGGCGCCCTGCAGACAGACAGGGTCCAGGCCCCGGCAAGGGACGGCAGGGCCAGCAGCCCTGCCATCCCCAATATCGCCCATGCTGCGCGCATTGCCCTTGTCCCCTTTTGGTTCAGGGCAATGCGAAGACATAGACGGTGCCGCCCTGAGAAACCTCGGTCTTGGTGCCCCAGGCCTGGTCGATGAAGCTTTGGAAGCGCTCAGCATCGACGCCCCAGCCGGTGGTAATGGCGATATGCTGTTTGCCGTCCACCTCGAAGCTGGTGGGCGGCGCAACTACCCCGCCGTCCAGCTTGACCGACCACAGCTCGGCCCCGGTTTCCGCATCCAACGCGCGGAACATTGCGTCGTTGGTGCCGCCCAGGAAGACCACGCCCCCGGCGGTGGACAGGATCGGCCCCCAGTTCGGCGACTTGAAGTTCACCTGCCACTTCTTTTCCAGCGTGCGGATGTCCCAGGCTTGGACCGCGCCGATGTGCTCCTTGGCAGCCTCGGTGGGCGTCATCTCAAGCCCGGAGCCGAGATAGAGCACACCCGGCTCGTATTCGACCGGCGCCCCTTCCATTGCGCCGCAATGGTTCTCGTTTACCGAGATGAACAGCGTTCCGGTCGCCGGGTCATAGGAGTCCGCCGGCCAGTCGCGCCCGCCCCAGGCCGAGGGACAGAACTCGACCCGCTTGCCCAGTTCGGGCAGGTTCTCTTGGTTGTACTCGGGACGCCCTGTCTCGGGATTGAGCCCGGTAAATGCGTTCTGATAGACATAGGGCTTGCCTTCGATGAAGGACAGCTTCCCGTCCGAACGGTCGAGCTTGTAGATATAGCCGTTTCGGGCGAAGCGGACGGCCAGTTTCTGGGTGTCGCCATTCTCGCCCTGAAGGTCGATCAGGGTCGGCGGCACGACCTCGTCCCAGTCCCAGGTGTCGTTCCAGTGATACTGGAAATGGGTGGCGATGGCGCCGTTCTCGGGGTTCAGGCCGATGGTCGAGGCGGTATAAAGGTTGTCGCCCGGCCTCAGCGCGCCCACCCAGGGCGCAGCGTTGCCGACGCCCCAATAGGCCAGCTTCGCTTCGGGGTCGTAGTTGCCGGTGATCCAGACCGGGCCGCCGCCGTTCTGCCATGTGTCGCCCGGCCATGTCTCGCTGCCCGGCTCGCCCGGCGCGGGGATAGTGTAGGTCTTCCACAGCGGATTGCCCGTCCCGGCGTCGAAGGCTTGGACAAAGCCGCGGATGCCAAGTTCCCCTCCGGAAACCCCGGCCATCACCCTGCCGTCCACGACCAGTGGCGCGAGGGTGGAATAATAGCCCTCCATCCAGTCGGCCATGGTCTGCGACCACAGAGGCTCGCCGGTCTTCGCGTCCAGCGCGACGACCATTGCATCCTGGGTGGTGGTGAAGACCTTGTCGTCCCACAGGGCGACGCCACGGTTCGCGGGATGGATCGGCACCAGATCCTCGGGGATCGGATGCTGGTAACGCCAGTGTTCCCCGCCAGTCTTGGCGTCCATGGCGATGACCTGGTTGTCATGGGTCGTCATGAACATGACGCCGTCATTGACGATGGCCGCTGCCTGATGCGCGCCACTGGCGGGCAGGGCAGTGAACTCGGGCGCGGGGCGGTAAGGACCGGTCGGATGGCTCCATACCTGCGTCAGCTGGGCGACATTGTCTTTGGTGATCTGGGTCAGTGGGCTGTGGCCATGGCCGTCATAGGTGCGGCGCGATTGCAGCCAGTTCCGTTCCTCGGGCTGGGTCAGGCGCTCGGCGGTAACGGGGCTGTAGTCGGCGATTTCGGCCGCCGCCGGGCCTGCCAGCACCAGCGCGATCAGCGAAACCGAACGAAGCAGTCCGTGCATCTGGGTTCCTCCTCCCATGTGTCCTGCAGGCCGCGGGAAGGCCTAACGCATGTCCTTGACGTCCTGCGGGATGACGTGCCCGTAAGCATTGCCCCAGCTGTTGCGGGCGAAAGTGGCAATCAGGGCGATCTGCTCGTCGCTGAGATGCTCGCCCAAGGGTGGCATGTAGCCGCGCCCGTTGATGATGATCGAAGCGATATAGGCCGCATCGGCGATATTCTCGTTGCCCGACAGGGGAACGCCCGCCTTGCCGCGCATCCCGTGACAGCGCCGGCAGTTCTGGAAGAACAGCTTTTCGCCATCCGCCATCATCTCGGGGGTGACGCCCTCGGGCAGGGCGACGGGCTCAGTTGGGGCGGCCGTGTCCGTCCCGGCCGGCGGGCCCGCTGTCGGCAGGATCGGAGCGGCGGCGGTCGCAGCTGGGGCAGGTGCTGCTTGTTGGGCTGACGCCCGAGGCGGCAGGGCCGCGCTCAGCATCAATGCACAGGCCATCGGAAATCCCGTTGAGAGGTTCAGGTGCATTTCTCCTCCCGCATCCTGAATTCGGAATTCAGAATGTTAAACGTACAGACTTCTGTCAACTGATTCGCGCGACATCGAAGAAAGCAAAGCGGATCGTCTGCTCAGAACTCGCGTTCGGCCAGAGTGCGCAATAGGGCGTCCTGTGCGCCGAGCACATGTTCTGCCGCCAGCCGTTCCGAGGCTGCCGCATCGCCTGCCAGCAGCGCGTCGAGGATGTCGCGGTGTTGGCGCCAGACGATCTCGCCCCGCTCGGCGTGCAGAAGGACCGCGACCATCACCCGGCGCAGATAATTCCAGTGAGCAGCGGCAGTGTCTGCAATGAAGGGATTGCCCGACATCTCGTAGATAAAGGAATGGAACTGCACGTCGTGGCTTACAGCATCAGACGCATTGCTGCGGTTCCGTGCGGCCTCGCCTTCGGACAAGATCGCCTCGCCCCGTCGGGCAAGCTCAAGGGCGAAGGCTGGCGAGGCGGCAGTGCGCTCTGTCACCAATCGGGCGGCCAGCTGATCCAGCACAATGCGGATCTGGTAGTGGTGAATCACGTCATTGGCGTTCAGCGGCGCCACATAAAGGCCGCGCGCGCCAAGCTCGACCACCAGTCGCTCGTTCTTCAGCAGCAGCAAGGCCTGCTGCACGGGCTGGCGCGATACTCCCAGTGCTGCCGCCAGTTCCTCTTGCACCAGATGGGTGCCGGGGGTCATCTTGCCATCGCATATGCTGTCGCGAATGGCATTGTAGACCTGCTGGGCGCGACTGGGGGCGGTGGCAATCGGCTGCATGTGGTAATTCCTCAGCTTGAATGGCGAGCGGCCGGAAGGTCTCCCTTCCGGCCGCAGGATCCTAGCAGGCTGCGCTGGTCAGCACAAAGTTGACCGAGGTTCAGGTCTGGACATAGCAGATGTGGGTCTCGGTGTATTCGAGCAGGCCGTGCTTGCCATCCGCACCGCCGATGCCCGACTTGCCGCGCCCCGCGTGGAAGCCCTGCATCGCCTCGAAGTTCTCGCGGTTGACGTAGGTTTCGCCGAAACGCAGCTCGTTGCAGGCCCGCATCATGGAGCCGACATTCGTCGTGTAGATCGACGAGGTGAGCCCGTAGGTCGTGTCGTTGGCATGGGCAATCGCCTGGTCGAGGCTGTCCACCTCGACCAGCGGCAGGACCGGGCCAAAGGTCTCGCGGCTGATGATGTCCATGTCCTGATGGCAGTTGACCAGCACGGTGGGCTTGTAGTGGCTGCCAACCCCCAGGTCGGCCACGCCGCCGCCCAGTGCCGCCTCGGCCCCGGCATCGAGTGCCGAGCGCACCAGCGCGTCGATCTTTTCCACGCCCGCGCGGTTGATGATGGGGCCCATGTCGATCTCGTCGTTGCCCAGGGGGTCGCCGTAGCGGACCGCGTCCATCGCCTTGATCAGCTTGTCGGTGAACTCGTCCGCCACCTTGCGGTCCACGTAAACGCGTTCGGCCGCGTTGCAGACCTGCCCCGTGTTCAGCGTCCGCGACTGGGTAATGGCACGGGCAGCCAGGTCGAGGTCGGCGTCCGCCGTCACGATGGCCGGGGCCTTGCCGCCCAGTTCAAGGTTGACCTTGCAAATGTTCCGGGCCGCATCCGCCATGATCTTCGATCCGGTTTCCACGCTGCCGGTGAAACTGACCATGCGCACGTCCGGGTGCAGGGTCAGCGCCCTACCGGTCGTGCCACCCCGGCCATAGACGATGTTGAAGACGCCCTTGGGCAGTCCCGTTTCCGTCACCAGCCGGGCGAACAGAGCGGCGTTGTTCGGCGTTTCCTCGCTGGGCTTGATGACGATGGTGTTGCCGGTGATCAGGGCCGGGGCCATCTTCCGGGCGATCAGGAAGAACGGGAAGTTCCAAGGCAGGATGCCCGCAACGACGCCGATCGGCTGGCGGAACAGGAAGATGTTCTCGCCGGGGCGGTCGGACTGCAGGATCTCGCCCTCGATCCGGCGCGCCCATTCGGCCATGTAGTCGATGTAGTCGGCGGTAAAAGCCGCCTCGACCCGCGCCAGCGGCAGGATCTTGCCCTGTTCTTCGGAAATGACGCGGGCGATTTTCTCCGCATTGGCCCGGATCTTGGCCGAGATCTCGCGCAGGAACCCGGCACGCTGGATCGCGGGCAGCCGCTCCCAGTCGCGCTGGGCGCGGCTGGCGGCATCGACGGCCTCGTTCACGCCCTCGGCGGTGGTGTCCGGTACCTGCGAGATGCGTATGTCGCGCGCCGGGTTGAACACGTCGATCAAATCGTCGCCCGTCCTTTCTACAAAGCGGCCAGCGATAAAATTCTGGTGAACCGTCATCAGGGTCTCTCCTCCCACAGCGGCAGGCCTCCTCCGCGAAGCCGGCGATTCGTCCGTAACCAAAAAGAATATAGCACTTCTGAATTCTGAATTCGATAACTTTGCGCAACCAAGGCGATGTGCTACAAGGCAGCGGCTATGGCCGTGTACGCTGTGGGCATGGCTGTCAGCGGGAGCCACGATGCTCTCGGCCAACAGTGCCGGGAGGAGAGCGCCCCTCGGCGCTGGCAAAGGACGATGGTCTTGGTCAGGGAGATCAATGCGCGATTATGCGACGGTGGTGACGACACCCGGCGGCAGCGACCGGTTCGCGCAGCGCAAGATCGAGCCTCCCGCGCCAGGCCCCACGAGGTTCTGGTGCGCCATACTGCGGTCGGTCTCAATTTTCTCGATGTCTATCACCGCAGCGGCCTCTACCCTTGGGCAGTCGAGCGGGATCTTATTCCCGGCTCCGAAGCGGCAGGCCGGGTGGTCGCGGTGGGAGACGGGGTCGAGGACGTGAGGCCCGGTGACCGTGTCGCCTACACGCATCCTCTTGGCGCCTATGCAACCGCTCGGGTCATCACCGCGGATCGTCTCGTGCTGTTGATTTCCACTCAGAACTGAGCCGGGTAGGCGCGTAATTTCCACTGAGAATTGAGCCATGTGAACCTTCCCCCGGAGCGGAGAGCGGCGGGGGCAACGGGAGTGATCCACATGGGACTTTTGAACATCATCCGGCGAATGCACTTGCGGCAGAGGCTGTCGATCCGGGAGATCGCGCGGCGCACGGGACTGTCGCGGAACACCGTTACCAAGCATCTGGCGGCGAACACGGTCGAGCCCAAATTTGCCACGCCCGAGCGCCCGAGCAAGCTCGATCCCTTCGCCGAGAAGCTGGCCGGCTGGCTGCAGACCGAGGCAGGGAAGTCACGCAAGCAGCGCCGGACGCTCAAGCAGATGCACGCCGATCTCGTGACGCTCGGCTTCACCGGTTCCTATGGCCGGGTGGCAGCCTTTGCGCGTCAATGGCGGGCAGATCGCCAGCGCGAGCAGCAGACCACAGGCCGTGGCACCTTCGTTCCGCTGTCGTTCCGCCCGGGTGAGGCCTTCCAGTTCGACTGGAGCGAGGACTTTGCGGTTCTGAGCGGCGAACGCACGAAGCTGCAGATGGCGCATATCAAGCTGTCGCACAGCCGGGCTTTCCTGCTGCGCGCCTATCTGCTGCAGACCCACGAGATGCTCTTTGACGCCCACTGGCACGGGTTCCGGGTCTTCGGCGGCGTGCCGGCGCGTGGGATCTATGACAACATGCGCACCGCGGTGGATCGCGTCGGCAGAGGCAAGGAACGGCACGTCAACATTCGTTTCCTCGCGATGACAAACCACTACGTCTTTGAGCCGGAGTTCTGCAATCCGGCCGCGGGTTGGGAAAAAGGCCAGGTCGAGAAGAACGTCCGCGACGCCCGCCACCAGATGCTGCAAGGGATGCCGGACTTCCCCGACCTGGCGGCGCTGAATGCCTGGCTGGAACAACGATGTCAGGACCTGTGGCGCGAGACGGCCCATGGCACGCTGCCCGGCACGATCGCCGACGCCTGGGCGGAGGAGCAGGCTGCGCTGATGCCGCTGCCGGCGCAATTCGACGGCTTCGTCGAGCAGAGCAAGCGCGTCTCGCCCACCTGCCTGATCAGCTTCGAGCGCAACCGCTACAGCGTGCCGGCGTCCTTCGCGAACCGTCCCGTCAGCCTGCGGATCTATCCCGACCGGCTGGTCGTGGCGGCCGAGGGCAACATCCTGTGCGAACATGCCCGCGTGATCCAGCGCAGCCACCACCTGCCGCCGAGGACAGTCTACGACTGGCGGCATTATCTGGCTGTCGTGCAACGCAAGCCCGGAGCCCTGCGCAATGGCGCGCCGTTCCTGGAATTGCCGCCTGCCCTCATACAGTTGCAGGATCATATGCTGCGCAAGCCCGGCGGTGACCGCGAGATGGTCGATATCCTCGCCCTGGTCCTGCAGCACGATGAACAGGCCGTGCTCACCGCGGTGGAGCTGGCCCTGGCCGAGGGCGTACCGACCAAGACCCATGTGCTGAACCTTCTGCACCGGCTGGTTGACGGCAAGGTGATCGGTGGACCCCCGCTGGATACCCCGCAGGCATTGACCCTGCGCCGAGAACCCACGGCGGATGTCGAACGCTATGACGGGCTGCGCGCCCAGATTGCCGGAGGCCGCCATGCGTCATGACCCCGCCAGCGGCGCTATCGTCATCATGCTGCGCAGCCTGAAGATGCACGGCATGGCGCAGGCCGTCACCGACCTGATCGAACAGGGAGCACCGGCCTTCGACGCCGCCGTCCCGATCCTGTCGCAACTCCTCAAGGCCGAACTGGCGGAGCGCGAGGTCCGCTCCATCGCCTATCACATGAAAGCCGCACGCTTCCCGGCCTACAAGGACCTCTCCGGCTTCGACTTCGCCGCCAGCGAGATCAATGAAGCCACCGCCAGGGTCCTGCACCGCTGCGAGTTCATGGATGGCGCCCAGAACATCGTGCTGATCGGCGGCCCGGGAACGGGCAAGACCCACGTCGCGACCGCCCTCGGCATCCAGGCCATCGAACATCATCGCCGAAAGGTCCGCTTCTTCTCCACGATCGAGTTGGTCAATGCCCTGGAACAGGAAAAGGCCAGGGGCAAGGCCGGGCAGATCGCCGAAAGCATGACCAAGCTCGACCTCGTGATCCTCGATGAGCTGGGATACCTGCCCTTCAGTGCCTCGGGTGGCGCGCTGCTCTTCCACCTGCTGAGCAAGCTCTACGAGCGCACCAGCGTCATCATCACCACCAACCTGAGCTTCAGCGAATGGGCCACGGTCTTTGGCGATGCCAAGATGACCACGGCTTTACTCGACCGGCTCACCCATCGTTGCCACATCCTGGAGACCGGAAACGACAGCTTCCGCTTCAAGGCCAGTTCGGCTGCGGCAGCAAGGAAGAAGGAGACCAGCCAGGCCTTGACCCCAGCATAACCCGAAATCCATAGTCAGAGGTGGCTCACGTCTCGATGGAAAACCCGGCTCAGTTCTGGGTGGAAATCAACAGTCAACGGCAAGCTTTGCCTCCCACGCCTCGATCATCTCGGACCAGACGGCGTCCGCCTTCCGCTCCGCCAGACGGGGACTGTCAGTATGCAGAGCCACCCAGACGAACTTGCGAGGCGCGATCGCCTCGTAACGCGCAGGCACCCGCTTGTAGAGCGACAGCTTGCCTCGGCTACCCCGTGCCTTGATCGCCATGATGCATCACCTCCCGAGCAGGGGACTGTAGCGCATAATGTATGGCAAGATCCGGATTGGACTCCACCGGGCTGCACGAAAATCCTTAATTATCAACGTATGGATATTCTAAACCGGATAATATTTAGCGGAGGAGATGGTCCTGACGTCGAACCTTCTCTTGTGGATGCCGCCCTCATTTGCAAGGAATTTCTGAACCTTAGACATGTGATCGAGTGCGGACTCTTGTCAGGCCTGTTAGCGCGGCCTGATAGATGCCGCTGGCCGAGATGGAGATGCGCGGACCGGGGCCAAATCTCCAACAGCGAGCTCGAAGCTCTGAGAAGGTTTCTGGTTTGCCCAACCCGGATCATGTCGATCATTTGCCCATTCGGATCATGCCTTCCTCACAACTCTGCGTTCCGTTTTCGCGTTTTGATGCCGGATCAGGCAGCGCTGGCGATCACCGGATCGCGATAGTCTTCACCGCGCGTGAGCATCGCCCAGAGGCCGCGCGCCATCTTGTTGGCCAGTGCGAAGGCCGCGACCATCGGCGGCTTGCGTTCCAACATGCGCTCAAGCCAGGGGTTTTGCGGTGCGCCACGGCGCAGGGCCCAGCGGATCACGGCCATCGCGCCGGTGATCAGCAGACGGCGAATGTCGCGCTGGCCCATCTTCGAGGTTTTTCCAAGCCGCTGCTTGCCGCCGGTCGACGCCTGTCGTGGCACGAGCCCAAGCCAAGCTGCAAAGTCGCGGCCGCGTTTGAACTGCGCCATCGGCGGCGCGAAGGTCTCGACGGCCAAGGCGCTGATCGGACCCACACCCGGCATGGTCTGCAGGCGGCGAGATGTCTCGCCTTCCCTGGCAATCGCGTCGATCCTCTTTTTCATGACATTTATCCGGGCGGTCAGATGCGCGACCTGGTCCAGCAGTTCACTACAGATTTCCCGGGCGAGCGGCGGCAAATCGGAGTTTGCGTCCTTGATGAGGGCGTCGAGGCGCGGAAGATAGCCGATCCCCTCGGGCGCGATGAAGCCGAACTCGTACAGGTGCGACCGCAGCGCATTGACCGCTTCCGTGCGCTGTTTCACGAACTGCTCGCGGGTGCGGAACAGGATAGAGCGCGATTGCTGGTCGCTGGTCTTCGGCTCGACATAGCGCATGGTCGGGCGCAGCGCCGCTTCCACGATCGCCTCCGCGTCCGCCGCGTCGTTTTTCTGCCGTTTGATGAACGGCTTGACATAGCGCGGTGCGATCAGTTTCACCTCATGGCCGACCCGCACCAGTTCCCGCGCCCAGTGATGCGCACCACCGCAGGCCTCCATCACCACGAGGCATTGCGGATGCTCCGCCATGAAGCGCTGGAATTGCGGGCGCGACAGCTTCTTGCGAAACATGACCGAACCATCCGCGGCCGCGCCGTGCAGCTGGAACACGTTCTTTGCAAGGTCGACGCCGATGATGCTAATTTCCTTCATGGATGCCCTCTTGTTTCTCTTGTGACTTCAGCATCACAAGCTTGGCGCATTGCGACGCCGTAGGGGAGAGAGCGGCATCCACCCCATCTCCACCTCGCGAATGATGCATCCGCTCAGCCATCTTCTACTTCTCCAGGACGTAGCTTCCCGGCGCGTCCTGAAGCGGAGGATACGTCTTGCTGCCCATTGAAGGCGGCGCAACCTTTCTGCCCGAGCGGGCGGAAAGCCACGCCGTCCAATCCGTCCACCAGCTGCCGTCATGCCGGGTCGCGCTTTGAAGCCACTGTTCCGGGCTGGACGCCGTGCTGTCCTTCTCCCACGTCCAGTAGGCGCCCTTGCCGCCGGGCGGATTGATGACCCCGGCGATGTGGCCGCTTGAGGCGCGGATGAACCGCACATCGCCGCCGAAAAGCTGCGTGATGCGCCAGGCTGCGTCCCAGGGCACGATGTGGTCCTTTTCGGCGCCGACCGCATAGCAGTCCAGCTTGATCCGGCCGAGATCGAGGGGCACGCCCTTCAGCGTGATCTTGCCGGGCTCGATGAGGTTGTTCTCGAGATAGGTGTTGCGCAGGTACCAGCTGTGCGCGGCGCGCGTCATCCGGGTGCCGTCGCTGTTCCAGTAGAGCAGGTCGAAGGCAGGCGGCTTGTTGCCCAGCAGGTAGTTGTTGACCACATTGGCCCAGATAAGATCGTTCGAGCGCAAGAGATTGAACATGTTGGACATCTCGCGGCTGTCGAGATAGCCGCGGTCCATCATCTGCTGTTCGACGAGATCAAGCCCCGGCTCGTCCATGAAGACGGCGGTGTCACCCACGCGCGAAAAGTCCTGCAGCGAGACCATGAAGCTCGCCGAGTTGATGCGCTCCGCGCCTTTCCCCTTGGCTGCCAGCATCGCCAGCGTCATCGTCAGAAGCGTGCCGCCGATGCAGTAGCCCATGATGTTGACCGTGGGGCTGCCGGTGATGTCGCGCGCCACATCGCCGGCTTCCAGCAGGCCCAGGTCCATGTAGTCCTCGATGCCGATCCCGTCCATCGAGGCGTCGGGGTTCTTCCACGAGACCACGAACACGGTGAAGCCCTGATCTACCAGGTACTTCACCATGCTGTTCCGGGGCTGCATGTCGAGAATGTAGAACTTGTTGATCCAGGGGGGCAGGATCAGCAGCGGCACCTGGTGGACCTGCTTCGTCGTCGGCTCGTACTGGATGAGTTCGATCAGCCGGTTGCGATGGACCACCTTGCCGGGGGTGAGCGCGAGGTTGCGCCCCGGCGCGAAGGCATCCTCGTCCACCATGCTGAGCCGCCCGGCGGCGAGGTCGGCCATGAGGTTTCTCGCCCCGGCCGCCATGCTGGTGCCGCCGGTCTCAAGCGCCTTGCGCAGCGCGGCGGGGTTGGAGAGCAGCATCAGCGTCGGGCTCATCGCGTCGACGAACTGGCGAAGATGGAAGTTGACGCGCTGCCGCTCGGCGTCGTCCATGTCCTCGCCCCTGTTCTGCTCCATGAGCCAGTCCGAGGCGAGAAGATAGACCTCCATGAGGGCGCGATAGGCGGGGTTCGTTTGCCATTCGGGCGCGGCAAAGCGCTTGTCGGCCGGCGACGTGGGGGCCTTGTCCTGCAAGGCCTGGGCATTGCCCAGCCAGCGCTGCCCCGCCTCCTGCCAGACGTTTATCGCCGAGCGCCACAGGTCCTGATTGAACTGCATGACGGACACCGCCGTCTCGGGCCGGGCCAGCGAGCGCAGCCAGACGGTGCGCAGGGCGCGGGCAATCTCCGCCCAGTCGAGCGGGATGACGTCGCGCAGGGGATTGGCATTCCACATCTGGTCGATCGAGCGGAGCGTCGGATTCCGGGACAGCGCATCCTGGAGATGCTGGGTGCCCCCCGTGAACGATGCGGAAAGAGGAGCCTTGGACGGGTCCCACCCGGCATTTCCCGGGTCCGCTGCAGTTCGCGACGACGCAAAAATCTGATCCATCCAGGAACTCCAGATCTGCAGCAGCACATCCGGCCCCGGCGCAGTTCCGCCCTCAGACCTCGTGACCTCTCCGGAGTTTTTCTCTGCCATAGTCATTCCTCCACGCTTGGATGCGGTGACCTGGCCTGCCTCCAGCGGATGCCCCTGACTGAAACCGAGCCGGTGTGCCTGTCAGTCCTGCCCCGGTCTCGGGTCCGAGCCTTGCGCGTTCCTTCAGGCTGTTCGATCATGCTTCGCCTCGCTCGCCCAGGTCAATCCGTCGTGGTGATGTGGGAGCTATCATGGTTGCAAGTGGCCTGTCCTCTCGGTTGGCCATCTGACCGGAGCATTTCCAGCTCTTGGCTTTCTTCAGCGTTGCCCCTCAGGCCGCTTCCGGACGGGTGAAGTCCGACCATCAGACGATTGCCCAGCAGGGCCGCCGCAGATCAAGGTACGTTGAGGCTTGCCAGCCTGATCGAGCCAAGGCGTCTGCGCATGATCGTCCGCAGCAAGCCTGGTTTGTGGGAGCTCGTCTTCACAATGCGCGGCTCGGTGTTGCCGCACATCGCTTATCCCCTTTTGTCGTTGATGGCAGTGGCAGCACTCCTCGTGGCGGTGGAGCGAGCCTGGCACCCGCTGCCTGTCATCGACGCTGCCCCTTTCACCGTCTTCGGGATCGCGCTGTCGCTGTTCTTGGGTTTTCGCAACAACGCGGCCTATGACCGCTGGTGGGAAGCACGTCGACTTCGGGGCGGGCTACTGGCCGACCTGCACTCGCTCGCCCGCGAGGCAGAGGTCTTCATGCGCAATGGACCTTTCCCAGTTTCGTTCCAGTCTTCTGAGAGCGATGCTCGCCACGAAGGGAGACCAAATATGGCAGCGACACACAGCGACGAGTTCAAGCGGGATGCGGTTCGCATTGCGCTCACCAGCGGCCTGACACGACGTCAGGTTGCGTCTGATCTGGGGATCGGCTTGTCGACCCCCGGCAAATGGACCCGGGCGATTTCCGATGAGGCCAAGGTGCCGGACCAAAATGCAGACCTGCTGCGAGAGAACGAGCGGCTGTGCAAGGAAAACCGGATACTGCGCGATTTGAGCCGGATCAGGAAACAGTCCAGTGGACTGTTTCCCCGGCGAAAGTGGGAGGTGCTAAAAAACTGTCCCGGGTCTGGCCTTCCTGTGCGCAGTAGAAACAGCTTGTGCTATCGTCGCGAGCGGAGGGCAGTTGCCGATTGCTTATTGGAGGGACTCACCCCGTTAAAAAACGTGGCACATGGGTCGATGCGCACTTGAGAGTGGTGACACCGCCTCGGCGGTGATCCCGATTAGGAAGATGACGAACTTGCGCGGCCTACGCCCTCCAGCCTGATCGGAGGAGATGTCATGGCAAAGAAGCAGGCCGGCGACCACTCGGACCTGAAGGTGGTCAATTCCAATGCCGCAGCGATCGATATCGGGTCGAAGATGCACATGGCGGCGGTGCACCCCGACCGTGCGGATCTGCCCGTGCGCGTTTTCGGCACCTTCACGCGAGATCTGCACGATCTGGCTGACTGGTTCCGGTCCTGCGGCGTGACCAGCGTGGCAATGGAATCCACCGGGGTCTACTGGATCCCGGCTTTCGAGATCCTCGAGCAGCACGGGTTCGACGTGATCCTCGTGAACGCGCGCTATGCCAAGAACGTGCCGGGCCGGAAGACCGACGTCAGCGACGCAGGCTGGCTGCGACAGCTGCATTCCTACGGTCTCCTGCGCGGGAGTTTCCGCCCCGCGGCCGAGATCGCCACTCTGCGGGCCTACATGCGACAGCGCGAGCGGCTGATTGAATATGCCGCTGCCCATATCCAACACATGCAAAAGGCGTTGATGGAGATGAACCTCCAGCTGCACCATGTCGTCTCGGACATCACCGGCGCGACCAGGATGCGGATTATTCGTGCCATCGTGTCGGGCGAGCGGGATCCGGACGTGCTGGCGTCATTTCGTGATGTCCGCTGCCACGCGTCAGTCGAGACGATCCGCGCGGCACTGGTGGGCAACGACCGCGACGAGCACGTTCAGGCCAAGATGGCGGACTGCGATCGCAGGCTGGAGGCAGCGGTCGCAGTGCTTACGGTCAAGACGCATGGGGTCGTCGCTCCCCTTCCAAAAGCGCGCGTGAAGCGAAAGCAGGTGAATGCGCCCTCGTTCGACATCAGGGCGGCCCTTCACGGCGTCCTTGGCGTGGACCTGACCCAGATTCACGGCCTCGGACCGTCATTGGCGTTGAAGCTGGTCGCCGAATGCGGAACCGACCTGAATGCATGGCCGAGCGCGAAGCACTTTACCTCATGGCTCTGTCTTGCACCCGGCAACAAGATATCCGGCGGCAAGCTGCTGTCATCGCGAACCCGAAGATCCTCGAGTCGGGCCGCAGCGCTGTTGCGGCTGGCGGCTGTCACGATCGGGCGCAGTGACACCGCGCTGGGTGCATTCTACCGGCGTCTTTCGTCGCGAGTTGGCAAGCAGAAGGCGGTGACCGCCACGGCCCGCAAGATCGCGGTGCTGTTCTACAACACACTGCGCTTCGGCATGACCTACCATGATCCCGGTGCTGCCGCCTATGACGCGCGGCACCGATCCCGGGTTCTGGCCAATCTGCAGCGTCGTGCGCGATCGCTTGGCTATGCTCTTGCACCGGCACCAGAGGCGGCGGATGTTTCTTAGGAAGGCGGCTCAGTTCTTCGCGGCTCAAAAGCCATGAAGTTTCAATTCATTGCCAATTACCGTGGCAATCTGCCGCGCAGCGGTCTGTGCCGCCTGATGGGGGTGACGGACCGCGGGTTCCGGGCCTGGAAGCAGCGGCCGCGGTCGCAGCGCCAACGGCGTGACATGGTGATCCTGGCCCATATCCGAGAACAGCATCGCCGCAGCCTGGGCAGCTATGGCAGGCCATGCATGACCGAAGAACTCAACGAACTGGGTCTGACTATCGGCCAGCGGCGCGTTGGCCGTCTGATGCGCCAGAACGGCATCCAGGTCGTTCGCAGCCGCAAGTTCAAGCGCACCACCGACAGCGATCACGCCTTCAACATCGCGCCGAACCTCCTGAGAGCCAGAACTTCACCGCGAGCCGGCCGAACCAGAAATGGGCGGGCGACATCACCTATGTCTGGACGCGCGAGGGCTGGGTCTACTTGGCCGTCATCATCGATCTGTTCTCACGGCGCATGGTCGGCGGGGCGATCAGCAGCCGAATGAAGCAGGATCTGGCGCAGGGCGCTGAACATGGCAATCGCGTTGCGTCGCCCGCCACTGGGTTGCATCCATCACACCGATCGCGGCTCGCAATACTGTGCCCATCACTATCAGAAGCTACTGCGCCAGCACGGTTTCAAGGTTTCGATGAGCGGCAAGGGCAATTGCTGTGATAATTCGGCGGTCGAGAGCGTCTTCAAGTCGCTGAAGGCCGAACTGGTCCGGCGGCGCAACTGGCAAACCCGGCGCGAGGTCGAAATGGCGCTCTTCGAATACATCAACGGATTCTACAACCCGCAGAAAACACTCGGCCCCCGGCTGGAAATAACCCGTGGCCTTCGAACAGAGGGCCGCCTAACATGAGCACCTGACCGGAACGAAACCGGGACAGGTCTAGTTGCGCTTGCCGCCCGGCAGGGGCGCTGCGGCCAGCGGCGGATCCCGGCCCTGCTCGGGCATGCCGGCCGGACGGGGAACGTGACGCGCGGCGAGGGGGCGAGGCCTGCGTCGCCGGCGGCGGGAGGGGCTGACGGCGCCTGCGCCGCAACCGGGGAAGGCGCGGCTCCGGCGCGACGACGGATCGTGCCTCCGTCTGCGGCCAGCGCGTCCAGACCACGTCCGGTCTTGCGACTTCGTCGCGGCCCGGACCCGTGACGGCGGGAAGTTCCGCATGCGCGACCTGATCGACGGGTTCGCCCGGGAATCCCTGGCGCTCCGGCTCAGCCGCAAGCCGAACGCGCCGGCTGTCATCGACGTGCTGCCGGACCGGTTCCTCCTCCGCGGCGTGCCCGGCCCTGTCCGGCCGGACAACGGCCCGGCGTTCGTGGCCACCGCGCTGCGCGACCGGATCGCCGCGGCCGGCGCCGGAACGGCCTCTGTCGAGCCTGGATCCCCCGGGGAGGGAGGAGGATCAGGAAACGGTCCGGGGGACTGTGTGCCCGACGACGGGCCGCTGCGAGAGCTTCACCGCCAAGCTGCGCGACGAGCGGCTCACCGGCGACATCCTCTGCAGCCTCGCCGCGGCGAAGATCGTCCTCGCGGCGGGGCGCCGCCCTTGCACCACAAAGCGCCCGCATTCCTCCCCGGGCGAGCGGCCCCCCGCTCCCGAGGTCCCGCAGGGACCGCCTTCGCCACCCGGAGCCGCTTGCCCGGCCACCCCGAGCATGGCGCCAGGACCCGTCATGCACCAAGTGTCACATGGGATGTTACAACTAATCAAGGGAAATAGAAAACCAGGCCACAACATTCTATTAACGCCAAACCTGAAAATTTTCTGTGGGTATTACAGGCCACAACGCACGATATTTACAAATATTCCGTGAGATATGTGACCAGATATCTCCAGACAAAGATGGGAGCTCACTTGGTCCACAAGCGTCAGCGCAGCCCGGTTGCTTCCAGCAGACCCTTGCGCTTGGCCTCGTAGTAGTAGCCGCGGGAATACCATTTCACGGCGGCATCATGGTTACCGTCGGCGACCATATAGGCGCCGCGCAGGTATTTGACTCCATATTTCAGATTGTTTTCCGCATCCAGCAGCCCCGCGGGCGAGCCCCGATAGCCCATCCCGCGTGCAGTCGCCGGAAGCATCTGCATCAACCCGTAATAGGGACCATTGCGGGCACCGGGGCGATGACGGCTTTCGCGGATCACGATGCGGTGGACCAGTTCCTCGGGAACACCATAAGCAGCCGAGTATTTCTGAATCAGCGCTCGCAGTTCGCGCGTCTCGTTCGGATGTAAGGCGGCTTGGCTGATGCGAGGCTGGACAAGATACATTCTCTCGGGATTGCCCCCGCCGCAAGCCGCAAGCGCCGTGACCAGCGCCAAGGCGCCGATGCGGGTGATCGTAGGGGTCATCACTGTCCTGACGAGTTCTGTTATGGTTGCGCCGGACGATAGCGACCCCCATCCATCGCACCAGCCTCAAAGCGGAACCCCGCCCCTCTAGCAAGCTTCCATCGGCAAGAATTCGCCGAGAAGTTGCAAGCTCCTCGGCTTCTTTCTAGCCCAGATATCCTCGCCGGAGGCCAGGCCGGGCACCGCCCGGCCTTTCCCTTCCGATCAGACGTGAATCGCCCCGTCGCCGCAGGCGAGTGCCGCTTCGCGCACCGCCTCACTGACGGTCGGATGCGCGTGGCAGGTCAGCGCCACATCCTGCGCAGCCGCGCCGAACTCCATTGCCACGCAGATCTCGTGAATCATTTCGCCCGCGCCGGGGCCGATGATGTGGCAGCCGAGGATGCGGTCGGTTTCCGCGTCCGCGATCAGCTTCACGAAGCCTTCCGCCTGCAGCATCGCCTTGGCCCGCGCGTTGCCCATCAGGGGGAACTTGCCGACCTTGATCTTGCGGCCTGTTGCCTTTGCACCTTCCTCGGTCAGACCGATCGAGGCGACCTCGGGCGCGGTATAGATGACGCCGGGGATCACGTCGTAGTTCACATGGCCATGCCTGCCGGCGATGATTTCGGCCACGGCCATGCCCTCGTCCTCGGCCTTGTGGGCGAGCATTGGGCCGGGCACCGCGTCGCCGATGGCGTAGACGCCCGGAACACTGGTGGCGAAGTGGTTGTCGATGGCGATCTCACCGCGGTCGGTCAGTTGCACACCCAACGCGTCGAGGCCGAGGCCGTCGTGATAGGGGCGGCGGCCGGTGGCGACCAGCACCACTTCGGCGTCAAGCGTCTGGGCCTCGCCGCCCTTCTTGGGCGTATAGGTGACGGTTGCACGGCCCTCGGCTGTCTCGACCCCCGAGACAGCGGCGCCAAGGATGAACTTTAGGCCCTGCTTGGACAGGATGCGCTGGAACTGCTTCTGCACCTCGCCGTCCATGCCGGGGGTGATGGCGTCAAGATATTCCACCACCGTGATCTGCGTGCCGAGCCGGCTGAAGACCGAGCCGAGTTCCAGCCCGATCACACCCGCCCCGATCACCACCATGGTTTCGGGGATCTTCTTCAGCGCCAGCGCGCCGGTGGAATCGACGACGATGCCGGCGTCATTGTCCACCTCGACCCCCTTCAGCGCGGTCGAGACGGAACCCGAGGCGATGACGATGTTCTTCGCCTCATGCTCGGCGTCTCCGACCTTGACCTTGCCGGGGGAGGGTATCGAGGCCCAGCCCTTTAGCCAGTCGATCTTGTTCTTCTTGAACAGGAACTCGATGCCCTTAGTGTTGGTGCCGACCGTCTCGGTCTTGTAGCCCTGCATCCGGTCCCAGTCGATGTCGGCTGTCGCGTTCATCAGGCCGAGCTTCTCGAAGTTCTCGTGCATCTCATGGGCCATGTGGCTGGCGTGCAGCAAAGCCTTGGACGGGATGCAGCCGACGTTCAGGCAGGTGCCGCCCAGCGTCTCGCGCCCTTCGACGCAGGCGACCTTCAGCCCCAGTTGGGCGGCGCGGATGGCGCAGACATAGCCTCCGGGGCCGGCGCCGATGACGATCAGATCATACATCACTTTGTCCTTTGTTCATGGCCGCCGGACCGGGGGCTTCGCACCCCCATCGTCGCATAGGACGATCCCGCGGGATATTTGAGACCGCCCGAATTCAGAACAGCGCGGTCAGGATCATCAGCATCGTGGCGAGGAAACCCACCCCGAAGATCAGCGAGCGCCAGGGCGACCAGCCGAGCGCATAGGCCGGGACATAGAGGATGCGGGCGAGCAGGTAGGCCCAGGCGCAGGCAGCGGTGAAGCCGGTGTTCGACTGGGTGAACTGGACCAGCACCACCGCGATGGTGAAGAAGGCCAGCGCCTCGAAGTGGTTGTTCACCGCACGGCGCAAGCGGCTGGTGCGCGCAGAGAACTGCGGCTCGCGGTCACGCGGCCCCACGTTCCACTGCTGCAGCCCGTCCTGGCCCATCGACCATCCGGCCAGCCCGATCTGGACCGCCTGTAGGATGGCGGCGAGGCCGAGGACCAGAAGCTCGGGCGAGGGTGGGATCATGCCGTCTGCACCACGTGATACTCGGCATCCTGCACGCCGGCGCGGCCGTTGAAAACCTGGCCCGCGCCCTGCAGATAGTCGAGCGCGCGCTTGCCGTCCGCGACCTGATATAGCACCCAGACCCGGCCCGTGCCCTCGCGCCAGATCTGCAGCACCGACAGCGAGGCGTTGCCGCGGTCCTCGGCGTCGGCGTCGAACTCGGCCCGGAACTGGGCGTAGTCGGCGATGTCGTAGCGGGCGATGATCTGGTTGGTCATGGCATGGTCCTTTCTTCGGATCGGGGCATTCCCGGCGAGAACGCCCCGGACCGGATCAGAGGTCCATCAGCAGGCGGCGGGGGTCCTCCAGCGCCTCTTTCACGCGCACGAGGAACGTCACCGCGCCCTTGCCGTCCACGATCCGGTGGTCGTAGCTCAGCGCCAGATACATCATCGGGCGGATCACGATCTGGCCGCCGACCACGACCGGGCGGTCCTGGATCTTGTGCATCCCGAGGATCCCCGACTGCGGCGGGTTCAGGATCGGCGAGGACATCAGCGAGCCGTAGACCCCGCCGTTCGAGATGGTGAAGGTGCCGCCCTGCATGTCGGCCATGGTCAGCTTGCCGTCGCGGGCGCGGGCGCCGAGTTCACCGATCTCCTTCTCGATCCCGGCGAAGGACTTCTGGTCGGCGTCGCGCACGACCGGGACCACGAGGCCGTTCGGGGTGCCCACCGCCACGCCCATGTGGACGAAGTTCTTGTAGACGACGTCGCCGCCGTCGATCTCAGCATTGACCTCGGGGACTTCCTTCAGGGCGTGGGAACAGGCCTTCACGAAGAAGGACATGAAGCCGAGCTTGACCTTGTGCTTCTTCTCGAACTGGTCCTTGTACTCGCTGCGGATGTCCATGATCGCCGACATGTCCACCTCGTTGTAGGTGGTCAGCATCGCGGCGGTGTTCTGCGCGTCCTTCAGCCGGCGGGCAATCGTCGCGCGCAGGCGGGTCATCTTCACCCGCTCCTCACGCCGCGAATCCTCGGCCGAGGAGGGCGCGCGGGGGGCAGGGGCAGGCTGCGGCGCCTCGGACCGCTGCGGCGCGGGGGCGGAACCCGCGCGGGCCACGTCTTCCTTCATCACCCGGCCGTCGCGGCCCGAACCCGTGACCTGATCGCGGCTGACGCCGGCTTCGGCCATCGCCTTTTTCGCGGACGGCGCGTCCTCGACATCGCTGCGCAGGACCACCTGCTCGGGACCGTCGCCGGGCGAGCCGACCTTGTCGGCCGCCTCGATCCGCTTGTTCGGATCGCTGACGGGGACATCGCCCGGCCCGGCGATACCAGACGCCCCGGCCGACGCGCCCTCGGTGATGATGGCCAGCCGCGCCTTGGCGTCCACGGTCGCGCCTTCCTCGGCCAGGATCTCGGCCAGCACGCCCGAGGCGGGGGCGGGAACCTCGACCGACACCTTGTCGGTTTCCAGCTCGCAGAGCATCTCGTCCTGCTGCACGGCGTCGCCCGGCTTCTTGAACCAGGTGGCGACCGTCGCCTCGGTCACGCTTTCGCCCAGCGTCGGCACCATCACGTCAACGGATTTCCCGGCCATCTTCGGCTCACCCCTGTCTGCGGTCTGTTGGGCGGGCTGGACCGCCGCGGTTGCATTGTCGCGCGGGGCGGATGCCGCCCCGGCCTCGTCGATTTGCGCCAAGAGCGCGTTCGGCCCCACCGTCTCCCCCTCGGCCGCGACAATCTCGGCCAGAACCCCGGCGGCGGGCGAGGGGACTTCGACCGTCACCTTGTCGGTTTCCAGCTCGCACAGCATCTCGTCCACCGCGACGGCATCGCCGGGCTTCTTGAACCATGTGGCGATGGTCGCCTCGCTGACGCTTTCGCCCAGCGCAGGCACTCGGACTTCGGTGGTCATCTCAGGCTCCGATCGTGATGGCGTCGTGGACCAGCGTGTCCTGTTCGACCTTGTGGCGGCTGGCGAGGCCCGTCGCGACCGAGGCCTGCGCGACCCGGCCGACATAGCGGGCGCGGGGATGGCTGGCGCCGACGCGGTGCAGGACCCATTCAAGGTTCGGTTCCACGAAGCTCCAGGCGCCCTGGTTCTTGGGTTCCTCCTGGCACCAGACGATCTCGGCCTGCTTGAACCGCTCAAGCTCCTTGGACATCGACTGCGCGGGGAAGGGATAGAACTGTTCCAGCCGCAGCAGGTAGACGTCATCCGCCCCCGCCTCGTTCCGGGTGGCCAGCAGGTCGTAATAGACCTTGCCCGAGCAGATCACGACGCGGCGGATCCGGTCGTCCGGGGCAAGCTGGAAGTCCACCTTGCCGCGTTCCGCGTCGTCATGCAGCACCCGGTGGAAGGTCGAGCCGGTCTGGAACTCCTCGGCCGTGGAAACCGCCAGCGGATGGCGCAGCAGCGATTTGGGCGTCATCAGCATCAGCGGCTTGCGGAAGCTGCGGTGCAGCTGCCGCCGCAGGATGTGGAAGTAGTTGGCCGGAGTCGTCAGGTTCGCAACGATCCAGTTGTCCTCGGCCGACATCTGCAGCCAGCGTTCCAGCCGGGCCGAGGAGTGTTCCGGCCCCTGACCCTCGAAGCCATGCGGCATCAGGACGACAAGGCCCGACATCCGCAGCCACTTCTTTTCGCCCGACGAGATGAACTGGTCGAACATGATCTGCGCGCCGTTGGCAAAGTCGCCGAACTGGGCTTCCCACATGACCAGCGCGTTCGGCTCGGACAGCGAATAGCCATATTCGAAGCCCAGAACCGCGTATTCCGACAGCATCGAGTCGATAACCTCGTATCGCGCCTGCCCCTCGCGGATGTGGTTCAGCGGGTAATGGCGGTCCTCGGCCGTCTGGTCGACAAAGGCAGAGTGACGCTGACTGAAGGTGCCGCGCGCTGAATCCTGCCCCGACAGGCGCACCGGATGCCCTTCGGCCAGCAGGCTGCCGAAGGCCAGCGCCTCGCCGGTGGCCCAGTCGAAGCCGCGCCCGGTCTCGAACATCTGCTTCTTGGCTTCCAGCAACCGGCCCACGGTCCTGTGCAGGTCAAAGCCGTCGGGTACCCGCGTCAGCGCCGCGCCCACCGCCGTCATCGTCTCGGCCGGGATGCCGGTCTCGCCGGGGTGATAGTCTTCGCCCTCGGGCTTGAGGCCGGACCACTTGCCGTCGAGCCAGTCGGCCTTGTTGGGCTTGAAGACCTTGCCGGCCTCGAACTCCTCGTTCAGATGGGCCTGGAAGGCGGCCTTCATGTCCTCGATCTCGCCTTCCGGGATCAGGCCGTCCTTGACCAGCCGCTCGGTGTAAAGCTGCAGCGTCGTCTTGTGCGACTTGATCTGCTTGTACATCGCCGGGTTGGTGAACATCGGCTCGTCGCCTTCGTTGTGACCGAAGCGGCGATAGCAGAAGATGTCGAGGACGACGTCCTTGCGGAACTTCTGCCGGAACTCTGTCGCAACGCGGGCGGCATGGACGACGGCCTCGGGGTCGTCACCGTTGACGTGGAAGATCGGCGCCTCGACCATCAGGGCGATGTCGGTCGGATAGGGGCTCGTCCGGCTGAAATGCGGCGCGGTGGTGAAGCCGATCTGGTTGTTGACGATGATGTGGATCGTCCCGCCTGTCCGGTGCCCGCGGATGCCCGACAACTGCAGGCATTCCGCGACGACGCCCTGGCCCGCGAAGGCCGCATCCCCGTGCAGCAGGATCGGGATGACGCTGGTGCGGTCGATGTGGTCGTTATACTGGTCCTGCTTGGCGCGGACCTTGCCCAGCACGACCGGGTTCACCGCCTCGAGGTGCGAAGGGTTCGCGGTCAGCGACAGGTGCACGCTGTTGCCGCCGAACTCTCGGTCCGACGAGGCGCCGAGATGGTATTTCACGTCGCCCGAGCCGTCCACGTCCTCGGGCTTGTAGCTGCCGCCCTGGAATTCGTGGAAGATCGCGCGATAGGGCTTTTCCATCACGTTGGCCAGCACCGACAGGCGGCCGCGGTGGGGCATGCCGATGGCGATCTCCTTCACGCCCAGCGCTCCGCCGCGCTTGATGATCTGTTCCATCGCCGGAATCAGCGCCTCGGCCCCGTCCAGGCCGAAGCGCTTGGTGCCCATGTATTTGACATGGAGGAACTTCTCGAAGCCCTCGGCTTCGACCAGCTTCTTCAGGATCGCCTTGCGGCCCTCCTGGGTGAAAGCGATCTCTTTCCCATAGCCCTCGATCCGCTCTTTCAGCCAGGCGGCCTGCTCGGGGTCCGAGATGTGCATGAACTGCAGTGCGAAGGTGCCGCAATAGGTCCGCTTCATCAGATCGGAGATCTGGCGGATGGATGCGACCTGCAGCCCCAGCACGTTGTCGATGAAGATCGGCCGGTCGAGGTCGCCCGAGGTGAAGCCGTAGGTCGCCGGGTCAAGCTCTCCCAGCGGCGGCACCTCGCGGATGCCCAGCGGGTCCAGATCGGCGTGCAGGTGGCCACGGATGCGATAGGCGCGGATCAGCATGATCGCGCGGACGCTGTCCAGCACGGCGCGGCGCAACTGCTCGTCCGACAGCGACACGCCCTTTTCTTCGGCCTTGGTGGTGATCTTCCTGATCGCGGCCTTGGCCTCGGCCTCGGTCGCCATCGGCCATTCTCCGGTCAGCGCGGCGGTGTTCTCGTCCGAGGGCATCGGCGGCCAGTCGGGGCGTGCCCAGCTTGCGCCGCTGGCGCCGCGGGTGACGGTGGCCTCGCTGTCGCCGAGGCTGCGGAAATATTCATCCCAGGCCTGATCGACGGCGGCCGGATCCTTCGCCCACTGGCCATAGAGCTGTTCCACGTAAGCCGCGTTCGCCCCCTGCAGGAAGGACGAATCGCGGAAGGCGGAGTTCGGGGATTGATCGTTCATGACGGACACCTGACCGGCTTGGCCTTGTGAAGGGCAGGGCCGTTTCGCCGCGCCCGGGGGAAAGTCTTGCCGCCCCAACCTAAGCCGGGGCGGCGCGTTATCAACTGCCTTAGCGGCCCATCGCCTTCAGCACGGCCTCGCCGAGGCCCGCGGGGCTGTCGGCCACGATGATGCCGGCGGCCTTCATGGCCTCGATCTTCGATTCCGCGTCGCCCTTGCCGCCCGAGACGATGGCGCCCGCATGGCCCATGCGGCGGCCGGGGGGCGCGGTACGGCCCGCGATGAAGCCCGCGGTCGGCTTCCAGCGGCCGCGCTTCTTCTCGTCGGCGAGGAACTGCGCCGCCTCTTCCTCGGCCGAACCACCGATTTCGCCGATCATGATGATCGACTCAGTCTCGTCGTCGGCCAGGAACATTTCCAGCACGTCGATATGCTCCATCCCCTTGATCGGGTCGCCGCCGATGCCGACGGCCGAGGACTGGCCGAGGCCCACGTCCGAGGTCTGCTTGACCGCCTCATAGGTCAGCGTGCCGGACCGCGAAACGACGCCCACGCGGCCGCGCTTGAAGATGGAACCGGGCATGATCCCGATCTTGCATTCGTCGGGCGTCATGACGCCGGGGCAGTTCGGCCCGATCAGGCGGCTGGACGAGCCTTCCAGCGCGCGCTTGACCTTCATCATGTCCAGCACCGGGATGCCTTCGGTGATGCAGACGATCAGCGGCACCTGCGCGTCGATCGCCTCAAGGATCGAGTCCGCCGCGAAGGGCGGGGGGACGTAGATCACGCTGGCATTCGCGCCGGTCTGTTCAACGGCCTTGTGGACCGAGTTGAAGACCGGCAGGTTCAGATGCGTCGTGCCGCCCTTTCCGGGGGTCACGCCGCCGACCATCTGCGTGCCATAGGCGATCGCCTGCTCGGTGTGGAAGGTCCCCTGCGAGCCGGTGATGCCCTGGGTGATGACCTTGGTGTTCTTGTCGACGAGAATGGCCATTCCGTGTCCTTGTCGGTCTTACAGCTGGATACGCGCCAGCATGATTTCATTGAAATGGTGGCCGAGGGAATTGCGCGCGGTAGCGATCCCTTCGTTCGGCCCGACCTGCCAGATTTGTTCCGTGCCACTGTCCTTGAGCAGCCGGGCCTGCGGGAACCACGCGGCCATCGACTTGTGGATTTCCGCGTTCTGCCCGGTCTGGGCACGGGCGCGGACGGCGCACAGCCTGCCGTCCCTCGAAATCCGCACCGCAGGGCGCAAGTCGTTGGCCACGAACTGCCGCAGCCCATCGCGCCAGCCGCCATCGGGAACGAAGCCGGCCGCCCGCAGCCGCGCCGCCCGGTCATTCGCATCGGCGCTACCCTTAATGCAGAACCGCTCGAAGTTCCCGGTCAGGCTGCGGCCAGTCGCTTTCGGCACGGCGAGAAGCGGGGATGTATTGGCAAGCTCTTGCCGCTCGGCGAAGTTCGCGTCGTTGTCCGTGGCGCAGGCGGTCAGGCCCGCCAGCGCGACAACTGCGAACATTGCATTGAGAGCGGCAGGTAACATCAGCCCTTGACCGCCTTCACGATCTTCTCGGCCGCGTCCGAAAGATCATCTGCCGGGATCACGTTCAGCCCGCTCTCGCGGATGATCTGCTTGCCGAGGTCCACGTTCGTGCCTTCCAGCCGCACGACCAGCGGGACCTGCAGCCCCACTTCCTTCACCGCGGCGATGATGCCTTCCGCGATGATGTCGCAGCGCATGATGCCGCCGAAGATGTTGACGAGGATGCCCTTCACGTTCGGGTCCGAGGTGATGATCTTGAAGGCCTCGGTGACCTTCTCCTTGGACGCGCCGCCGCCGACGTCCAGGAAGTTCGCCGGTTCCGCGCCATACAGCTTGATGATGTCCATCGTCGCCATCGCCAGCCCGGCGCCGTTCACCATGCAGCCGATCTCGCCGTCCAGCGCGATGTAGTTCAGGTCGTGCTTCGAGGCTTCGAGTTCCTTGGGGTCTTCCTCAGTCTCGTCGCGCAGCGCCATCACGTCCTTCTGACGATACAGCGCGTTGTTGTCGAAGCTGACCTTGGCGTCCAGAACCTTGATCTGCCCCGCTTCCGTCACGATCAGCGGGTTGATCTCCAGCATCTCCATGTCGCGCTCGACGAAGGCTTTATACAGCAGCTTCACCAGCGCCACGCATTGCTTGACCTGATCGCCTTCCAGCCCAAGGGCGAAGGCCACCTTGCGGCCATGGAAGTCCGACAGGCCCGTGGCCGGATCGACCGAGAAGCTGACGATCTTCTCAGGCGTCGAGGCCGCGACTTCCTCGATGTCCATGCCGCCCTCGGTCGAGGCAACAAAGCTGATGCGCGAGGTTGAGCGGTCCACCAGCAGCGCGAGATACAGTTCCCGCGCGATGTCGGAACCGTCCTCGACATAGATGCGGTTCACCTGCTTGCCGGCAGGGCCGGTCTGGTGGGTGACAAGCGTCGAGCCGAGCATGGCGCGGACGTTTTCCACGACCTCGTCCACCGACTTGGCCAGCCGGACGCCGCCCTTTTCGCCGGCTTGCGTCTCCTTGAACCGGCCCTTGCCGCGCCCGCCCGCGTGGATCTGGGACTTGACGACCCAGAGCGGGCCGGGCAGCTCCCGCGCCTTGGCTTCGGCTTCGTCGGCGGAAAGGACCGCGCGGCCCTCGGACACCGGCGCGCCGTATTGCTTCAGCAGCGCCTTGGCCTGGTATTCGTGGATGTTCATCGGGAACCTCGCAGGGAAACTCGCGTTCATGTGCCAGAACGCGCGTGCAAAGCAAAGCCGCGCGTTCCGCTTTTGGTGAAAGGCCGCAGTTTTTCCAAGTTCCGTGATCACATGCCATCGGCGTGTGATCACACTGTTGATGTGCTATTGTATGCAGCCGCTCGGGCAAGCCCTCCCGCTTCGTCCGCGCTAAAAGAAAGGGCCGCCCCGAAAAGGGCGGCCCTTGCCGTTCCGAGGCAGAGGCGAGGGTTCAGGCCAGCGAGTTGTCGATGCCCTTGCAGGCTTCCACGAGGCCCTTCACCGCCTCGATGGACTTCTGCATCATCGCCTGCTCTTCGGCGTTCATCTCGATCTCGATGACCTTCTCGATGCCACCGGCGCCGATCACCGTCGGAACGCCGACATACATCCCGTCAAGCCCGTAGGCGTTCTGGACATAGGCCGCGCAGGGCAGGACGCGCTTCTGGTCCTTGAGATAGGATTCCGCCATCTCGATGGCCGAGGTCGCGGGCGCGTAGAAGGCCGAGCCGGTCTTCAGCAGGCCGACGATTTCGGCCCCCCCGTCGCGGGTGCGCTGGACGATGGCGTCCAGCTTCTCCTGCGTGGTCCAGCCCATCTTCACGAGGTCGGGCAGGGGGATGCCGCCGACGGTGGAATAGCGGACCAGCGGCACCATCGTGTCGCCATGACCGCCCAGAACGAAGGCCGTCACGTCGCGCATGGACACGCCGAATTCGAGGCTCAGGAAGTGGCGGAAGCGGGCCGAATCCAGCACGCCCGCCATGCCCACGACCTTTTCATGCGGCAGGCCGGAAAACTCGCGCAGCGCCCAGACCATCGCGTCCAGCGGGTTGGTGATGCAGATGACGAAGGCGTCGGGCGCATGGGCCTTGATGCCCTCGCCCACGGACTTCATGACCTTGAGGTTGATGCCCAGCAGGTCGTCGCGGCTCATCCCCGGCTTGCGCGGCACGCCCGCGGTCACGATGCAGACGTCGGCGCCCGCGATGTCGGCATAGTCGCTGGTACCCTTGAAGCTGCCGTCGAAGCCTTCGGAGGGGCCGGATTGCGCGATGTCCAGCGCCTTGCCCTGGGGCGTGCCCTCGGCGATGTCGAACAGGACGACGTCGCCCAGTTCCTTGATGGCGGCGAGATGCGCCAGCGTGCCGCCGATCTGTCCGGCGCCGATGAGGGCGATCTTGGGACGGGCCATGGAGTCCTCCGTTTGGCTGATGGGTCGGGGCCGCGATAGACCCTTTGCCCGCCCTCGCGCAAGGCGTAGAGCGGCGCGGACGGCTGCCCGCAGGCCCGGAATGCGGTGAAACGACAGGGGTGGGACGTGGATCTGACGGTCGGGGGCTGGCTGCTTCTGGCGCTTGCTTCGGCGCTGGTGGGGCTGGCAAAGGGCGGGCTGGCGATGGTGGGGATGCTGGCGGTGCCGATCCTGTCGCTGGCGATGTCGCCGGTGCAGGCGGCGGGGCTGCTGCTGCCGGTCTATGTGGTGTCGGACGCCTTCGGGCTGATCGCCTATCGCCGCCACTGGGACCGCCGCGTGGTCACCCGCCTGCTGCCCGGCGCGGTGGCGGGGGTCGCGCTGGGCTGGGCCACGGCGAGCCTTGTGGACGACGCCTGGGTCGGCGGCATCGTGGGGGTGATCGGCGCCTGGTTCGCGGTGATGACCCTGCTGCGCCCTGCGCCCGAGGATGCAGCCCCGCGCGAGCCCGACTGGCTGCGCGGCACCGGCTGGGGGGCGGTCACGGGCTACACCAGCTTCGTCAGCCACTCGGGCGGGCCGCCCTATCAGATCTATGTCCAGCCGCTGCGGCTTGGCCCGCAGACCTATGCCGGCACTGTCACGGTCTTCTTTGCGGTGGTGAATCTGGTGAAGCTGGTCCCCTATGCGGCGCTGGGGCAACTGGGGGCGGCAAATCTGGGAAAGGCCGCGACCATGATCCCGGTCGCGGCCGCAAGCGTCTTCGTAGGTGTCTGGCTGGTGCGGCGGATTCCGCAGCGGGCCTTCTACCTGTTCATCACCTGGGCGCTGCTGGCGGTGTCGCTGAAGCTGATCGCCGACGCGGTGATGTAGCGGCTCACTCGTCGTCCTCGTCATCCTCGGACGAGGTTCCGGCGGCGGTGGGGTTGGCCCGCTCTTCGGCGATCTCGGACAGCAGGTCGTCGGCGGCTTCCTCCTGTTCAAGGATGTCGGACATGATCTCGGCGACCTGCTCCAGCCCCAGAAGCTCGGCATAGGCGCGCAGGCTTCCGTAGCGGGCGATCTCGTAATGCTCGACCGCCTGGCAGGAAAAGATGATCGCCGCGTCGCCCGCCGCCGTGCCGCCGAAATCCTTCAGCAGCGAATCGCCTTCCTTGAGGATGCCGTCCATCGCGTCGCATTTCTCGGACCGTGGCTTTTCGCCCATCGCCTCGAAGGCTTCCTCCAGCATGGTGATCTGCTGAGCCGTCTCTTCCAGGTGCTTTTCCAGTCCGCTCTTGAGTTCCTCGTCCTGCGCCGCCGCGATCATCTTGGGCAGGGCCTTCTGGATGCGCGCCTCGGCGTAATACATGTCCTCAAGCCCGTGCTTGAGCAGGTCGGTCAGTCCCATCTGTTCGGTCGCCATGTTCGTGTCCTCTCGGGTTGATGCGTGGGTGGTCCAGACAGGGGAAAGCCGCGAGGGCGCGATGGGTTTCCCGCCCCTGACAAAATCTAAATTCGCCGCAGTGCAGCATATGGTCTTGCCGCCGGGGGCGTCACGGGGCACTCATTCCCCCGTCATCCAGCAAGTGAGAGAGCCTGCCGTCATGTCGCGCCCCTATCGTTCGGTCCTTTACATCCCCGCCGCCAACCAGCGCGCCATGGAAAAGGCCCGCACGCTGGCCGCCGACGCGATCATCTTCGACCTCGAGGACGCGGTGGCGCCCGCCGAGAAGCCCGGCGCCCGCGATCTGCTGCGTCATGCGCTGGCGCAGGATTACGGCGGGCGGGCGCGGATCGTGCGGATCAACGGCTTCGACACCGAATGGGGCCGCGACGATGCGGCCGCCTTCGCGACCGGCGCCGACGCGGTGCTGGTCCCCAAGGTCAGCCGCCCCGAGGATCTGGACGCGGTCGCCGCGCTGACCGGCGAGACGCCCCTGTGGGCGATGATGGAAACCGCGCTGGGGATGCTGAACGCCGCCGCCATCGCCGCCCATCCGCGGCTTGAGGGCATGGTGATGGGCACCAACGACCTTGCCAAGGAACTGGGCAGCCGCAACCGCCCCGACCGGCTGCCGATGCAGACGGGCCTGGGCCTGTGCCTGCTGGCCGCGCGGGCGCATGGTCTCGTGATCGTGGACGGGGTCTTCAACGCCTTCAAGGACGACGAGGGCCTGCGTGCCGAATGCCAGCAAGGCCGCGACATGGGCTTCGACGGCAAGACCCTGATCCATCCGGCGCAGCTCGACATCGCCAACGCGGCCTTTGCACCCACCGAGGCCGAGGTGGACCTGTCCCGCCGCCAGATCGAGGCCTATGAGGCCGCGATTGCCGAGGGCAAGGCCGTGGCCGTCGTCGATGGCCGCATCGTCGAGAACCTGCATGTGGAAACCGCCCGCAGGACCCTGACGAAAGCGCAGGCGATTGCCGCGCTGGCGGGCTGATGGCAGGGTGGCGCGAACTCGCATGAAGGATGTCCCCGCATGATCCTGCTGATCCTTGGCGTCGCGCTCTGGTGGGGCGCGCATCTTTATAAACGTATGGCGGCGCATCCCTTGCCGGACAGCCGGCGCAAGGGTGTGGTCGCGGGGGCGCTGGTCGTTTCGGTGCTGCTGATGACCATCGGCTACCAGCAGGCCGATGCGACGATCTGGTGGGCGGCAGGCCCGGCGCTGAAGGGAATCAACAACCTTCTGGTGCTGGTGGCCTTCTTCCTCTTCGCCTCGGCGGGGATCAAGAACCGCATTGGCACGCAGATGCGGCATCCGCAACTGACCGGCTTTTCGCTCTGGGCCTTTGCGCATCTTCTGACGAACGGCGACCTGCCGTCCTTCGTGCTGTTCGGCGGCCTGCTGCTGTGGGCGCTGGTCGAGATGGCCGTCATCAACCGGGCCGAGCCGAACTGGGTCCGTCCCCCGCACCGGACCGTGATCCGGAAAGAGGTCATGGCGGCCGTCGGCGCACTGTTCGTCTATCTGGTCGTCGGCCTGATCCATGGCCTCGTCGGCCCCAACCCCTTCGGAGCCTGAGGATGCCAACGATCTACCGCCTGCTGACCGAGGACGACACTTCGGTCTTCTGCCACAAGGTCAGCCTTGCGCTGTCAAAGGGCTGGATGCTGCACGGCGCGCCCTCGATCGCCTTTGATCCCGTCCGGGGCGTCATGCGCTGCGCGCAGGGTGTCACCAAGGAGATCGCGGCCGCCTATCACCCCGGCATGAAGCTGGGCGAGCAGTGATGACGATGGCGACCAAGACCAATCCGGGCCGATTCTTCGAGGATTACCGCGTCGGCGAGGTGATCCGTCACGCCGTCCCCCGCACCGTCTCGGGCGGCGAGCGGGCGCTGTATCACGCGCTTTATCCCGCCCGCCACGCGCTGCATTCCTCGGACGAGTTCGCCCGCGGTTGCGGCCTGCCCGCCGCGCCGATGGACGACCTGATCGCCTTCCATTCCGTCTTCGGCAAGACCGTCCCCGACATCTCGCTGAACGCGGTGGCAAATCTCGGCTATGCCGAGGGGCGCTGGCTGGAACCAGTCTGGCCCGGCGACACGATCCGGGCGGAATCCGAGGTGATCGGGCTCAAGCAGAACTCGAACGGCACCTCGGGCAATGTCTATGTCCGCACCCGCGGCCTGAACCAGCGCGACGTGCCGGTGCTGGAATATGTCCGCTGGGTCATGGTCCGCAAGCGCGAGGCCGCGAGCCCCGCGCCCGACGAGATCGTGCCGCGCCTTGACCGCGTGGTGCTGCCGCAGGCGCTGGTGATCCCGGACGGGCTGGATTTCAGCGACTACGACTTCACCCTTGCCGGAGAGCCGCACCGCTGGGGCGACTATCAGGTGGGCGAGGTTATTGACCACGTGGACGCCGTGACGGTGGAAGAAGCCGAGCACATGCTCGCCACCCGCCTGTGGCAGAACACCGCCAAGGTGCATTTCGACGCGACCTTCCGCGACGATGGCGCCCGGCTGATCTACGGCGGCCATGTCATCAGCCTTGCCCGCGCGCTGTCCTTCAACGGGCTGGCCAACGCGCAGATGATCGTGGCGCTGAACGCGGGCGCCCACGCCAACCCTTGTTTCGCCGGCGACACCGTGCGGGCATGGTCCGAGGTGCTGGACCGCGCGCCGACCAACGCGCCCGGCATCGGCGCCCTGCGCCTGCGGCTGGTCGCCCACAAGGGCGAGCCGGGGAACCTGACGCTGAAGCGCGAGGACGGGCGCTACGCGTCCCATGTCCTGCTGGATCTCGATTACTGGGTGCTGATGCCGCTGTGAGGTGGCGCAGGCTCGGACGCGCTGCGCTGGCCGCGGGGCTGGTGCTGCTGGCTGCCTCATACGCCGGGCGGCTGCATCCCGCGGGCGATTCCCTGGCGGTCGGGCGGCCGTTCCTTGCGGCGGTGCTGGTGCTTGGCGGTCTTGTCCTGCGCGGGGGTGCGGGCTGGCTTGCGGCCGCCCTGGGGGCGCTGGCGCTGGCGCCGATCCTCTGGGCGATGAGGCCGCTGGCCCCGCTCGTGCCGCAGATCATCGTCTACCAGAAGAACCTGCTGCATTCGGTCGATGATCCTTCGGGCATTGCCGCCGACATCCTGCAGGCCCGCGCCGACGTCGCGCTGCTGCAAGAGGTCAGCCGGACAAACGCGGGCGTGACAATCGCGCTTGCCGGCGAGATGCCGTATCAGGTGGTCTGCCCGGCACCGACGCCGGGCACCGTCGCGATTCTGTCGCGCTGGCCCTTTGCCGCGAAACCCAATTGCGCCACCGGCGTCGGCATGGCCTCGGTCCGCGTGCTTGCACCCGAAGGCGCGGTCACGGTCGTGTCACTCCACCTCGGCTGGCCATGGCCCTATGGTCAGGCCGCGCAGGTGGAGCGTGTTCTGCCGCAGCTCGCCCGTCTGGCAGAGCCGGTGGTGCTTGGAGGCGACTTCAATGCCGTCCCGTGGTCGTACATCGTTTCGCGCGTTGCCACTGCCACCGGGACGGAAGGGGCGGGCCCGGTGCGGCCGACATTTCTGCTTGGCGGGCTGCCCATCGCCATTGACCATGTCCTTGCACCCGCCAACTGGTCGGCAGCAGCCATCATGCGGCCATGGTTCGGCTCGGACCATCGCGGGCAGGTGGTGAATCTGAATGGCAGGTTGTGATCACTAGCTATGATCTTGTGATCACAACCGACGCTAACATCGTCCGTGACACGGCGGGACTTGAACAAACCCGTGACACGGACGAAAGGATGTCTAGAGAGACCAGCAGTTTCAAGCCAGCCCGCGCGCCAGCTTGGCCCGCGCTTTTCGGACAGGAGCGCCCATGGCGGACATCCCCCGCGGCAATCGCCCGCTTTCGCCCCATCTCAGCGTCTATCGGCTGCCGATGGCGGCGGTCACCTCGATCATGACCCGCATCACCGGGCAGGCCCTCATGGCCGGGCTGCTGCTGATCGTCTGGTGGCTGGTCGCGGCCGCCACCGGCCCGCGCGCCTTTGCCACCGCCGACTGGGTGCTGCGCAGCTGGATCGGCTACCTGATCCTGTTCGGCTCGGCCTGGGCGCTGTGGTTCCACTTCCTCGCCGGGGTGCGGCACCTCTTCTATGACGCGGGCCTCTTGATGACGCGCGACGACGCGCAGCGGGCAAGCTGGGTCATCATCATCGGCTCGGTGGTGCTGACGCTGATCACCGCTTTCATGTTCGCATTCTGAGGGGATCGTCCATGCGCTACATCACCCCCCGCAAGGCCGCCCGCGGATTGGGCGCGGCAGGTCCAAGCACGGGCACCGCACAGCACTGGTCGATGACCGTCAGCTCGGTCGCGCTGCTGATCCTGACGCCCGCCTTCATCTTCGTGATCGCCTCGGCCATCGGCCTGCCGCATCACGCGGTCTTCGCCTATTTCAGCCAGCCATATCCGGCGATCGTCACGGCGCTGTTCCTGATCGTGGGGATGCTGCACTACATGGGCGGCACCCGCATCATGATCGACGACTATGCCGCCCATACCGAACGCCGGGTCGCGCTGATCGCCGTCCAGCTTTTCGCCTGGGGCGTGATCGCCGCCGCCGTTTATGCGCTGGCCCGCATGGCGCTGTCCCCGGCGGTCGGTTCCATCACCACCGTCGTCGTCCACTGAGGTTCCCATGTCCGCTTACGAATACCAGACGCATGATTACGACGTGGTGGTGGTGGGGGCCGGAGGCGCGGGCCTTCGCGCGACCCTCGGCATGGCCGAGCAGGGCTTCCGCACCGCCTGCGTGACCAAGGTCTTTCCGACCCGCAGTCACACGGTCGCGGCCCAGGGCGGCATCGCCGCCTCGCTGTCGAACATGGGGCCGGACAACTGGCAGTGGCACCTTTACGACACCGTGAAGGGCTCGGACTGGCTGGGCGATACCGATGCGATGGAATACCTCGCGCGCGAGGCGCCCAAGGCCGTCTATGAGTTGGAACATTACGGCGTCCCCTTCAGCCGCACCGAGGAGGGCAAGATCTACCAGCGCCCCTTCGGCGGACATACGACCGAGTTCGGCGAGGGCCCGCCCGTCCAGCGCACCTGCGCTGCCGCCGACCGCACCGGCCACGCGATCCTGCACACGCTGTATGGCCAGAGCCTCAAGGAAAAGGCCGAGTTCTTCATCGAGTATTTCGCGCTCGACCTCATCATCACGGACGGGGCCTGCACCGGCGTCGTCTGCTGGAAGCTGGACGACGGGACCATCCACGTCTTCAACGCCAAGATGGTGGTGCTGGCGACCGGCGGCTACGGCCGCGCCTATTTCAGCGCGACCAGCGCCCATAGCTGCACCGGCGACGGCGGTGGCATGGTCGCCCGCGCGGGCCTGCCCCTGCAGGACATGGAGTTCGTGCAGTTCCACCCGACCGGCATCTACGGTTCCGGCTGCCTGATCACCGAAGGGGCGCGGGGCGAGGGCGGGTATCTCACCAACTCGGAAGGCGAGCGGTTCATGGAACGCTATGCCCCGACCTACAAGGACCTGGCGTCCCGCGACGTGGTCAGCCGCTGCATGACGATGGAGATCCGCGAGGGCAGGGGCGTTGGTTCCGACAAAGACCACATCTTCCTGCACCTGTCGCACCTGCCGCCGGACACGCTGCATGAACGCCTGCCGGGCATCAGCGAATCGGCCAGGATCTTCGCGGGCGTGGACCTGACGCGCGAACCGATCCCGGTGCTGCCGACCGTGCATTACAACATGGGCGGCGTCCCCACGAACTACTGGGGCGAAGTGCTGGCCCCTGAGCAGGGCGACCCCGACCGCGTCTTCCCCGGCCTGATGGCGGTAGGCGAGGCAGGCTGCGCCTCGGTACACGGGGCGAACCGGCTGGGATCGAACTCGCTGATCGACCTCGTGGTCTTCGGCCGCGCTGCAGCGATCCGGGCGGGCGAGGTGATCGACCGCGACTCGGCCATTCCCTCGGTCAACAAGGCCGAGGTGGACCGCGCGCTCGACCGCTTCGACGCGTTGCGCCATGCGAAAGGCGGAACGTCCACGGCGACCTTGCGCGACCGGATGCAGCGCACCATGCAGTCGGATGCGGCCGTGTTCCGCACGGACAAGACACTGGCCGAGGGCGTGGACAAGATGCGCGAGATCGCGCTGGGCCTTGACGACCTGCATGTTACCGACCGCAGCCTGATCTGGAACAGCGACCTGATGGAAACGCTGGAACTGACCAACCTGATGCCGAACGCCCTGGCGACCATCGTGGCCGCCGAGGCGCGCAAGGAATCGCGCGGGGCGCATGCGCATGAGGACTACCCTGATCGGGATGACGCCAACTGGCGCAAGCATTCGCTTGCGTGGGTCGATGGAAATGACGTCAAACTCGCCTATCGGCCCGTCCACCTCGAACCGCTGACGAAGCACGAGGACGGCGGGATCGATCCAAAGAAGATCGCACCGAAAGCGAGGGTCTACTGATGCGTTTCTCTGTTCTTGCCGCTCTTGCAGCCGCTGCCGCCCTGGCGGGCTGCGCGGTTGTTCCGATGACCTCCATCCCCGGGACGGCGGTGGTGTCGCCTCCTCCGGGCGGCACGGTCGTCGTGACCCCGCCACCCGCCGTGCCGAACAATGCCGCCGCCCGCCAGGTCATCAACGCCGAGATGGCGCGCCGCCTGCCAGGGCGCAACGTCGGGCCGCTGACTGACTGCGTGGTGGCCAATGCCACCATGGCGGAACTGGCGGACATCGCTGCGCAGCAGGGGCAGGCGGGCGCCGCCGGGGCCGTGGCCTCGGTCGTGTCGCGCCCCGCCACCTCGCAGTGCATCTCCCGGGCGGCGGTCGCCTGATGCAGCGGCGCGCGCATTCCGGCATGGCCCTGATGCTTCTGCTGGCCTCGGGGATCGCGGCCTGCAGCGGCCCGGTTCCTGTCGCCCGGGCGGAACGTCTCTGCCTTGAGAATGCGCGCGCCGCCACCGGTCCCCGGACCGAGATCGGCCTGGGCCTTGGCACGGACGGCCACAAGGTCCGGACCATGGGCGGCATCAGCGTCTCGCTGTCGTCCGACTACATCAGGGGCCGCGACCCGGCGGTGGCTTTCCACGATTGCGTCCTGCGGCGCTCGGGGCAGGTGCCGACCCGGCCCTTGCACGAACAGCCGGGTTACGGATGGCCGCAGTGACCCGGACGCGTATCTATCGCCGATCAGGCGCCCCCCGCGGCATCGTGCGCGCGCACATGGCGACTTTTCCCGCGCGCGCGGGCATCTTCCGCCGCGTGGTGGACGCGATCCTGCCGCAGGTGGACCGCATGGTCATCGTCTTCAACGAGATGGACGAGGTTCCTGCCGACATCGCCGCGAATGACCGGATCGAGGCGATCACCACCGACCGCGACACCAAGGACCTGGGCCGCTTCTTCATGCCGCCCGAACCGGACGACATCGTCTTCCTGGTTGATGACGATATCCTTTACCCCTCCGATTATGTCCCGCAGTCGATCGAGCGGGCCACCCTGATCGGCTGGGAGGGCAATGTCTTCGGCTATGGGGGCATGAACCACCGTGGCGGCGATCAGCAGGGGACGGGCTGGCAGGCTACCGGCATGTCGCAGGCCCTGCCGTCGGCACGGGGAGTGCGGATGCTGGGCACCGGCTCGGTCGTGGCGCGGGGGGATGCGGTTCCCTCCTTCAGCGAGATGGCGCCTTACTTCGGCCATGCGGACGTGGGCTTCGCGCTGCTGAACCTGCGCGCCGGCCGCAAGGCCTGGATGCTGCCACGGGCCGAGCGGTGGCTGCGAGACGGCATGACCCCCGAGCTTGAGGCGTCGAGCGTGTCGGGAACGCTGCGGACCCGGCCCACGCTGCCGGTGATCGCCGGTATCGGCGAGATCATCGCGGCGCCGCTGGATCACATCGGCATGGCGCCCCGAACCCGCACAAAGACCGCGCAGGAGGCTACCTAGCCCATGTTCGAGGGCGCAGATGACGGCGGGCAGCGCCACGAAGATGCGGAGAAACCCGCATTCCGGCTGACCTTGCCAGATGAGGCGGGCAGGGCCTATGCGGCGGCCTGTTCCTCGGCCCGCGCGGTGCTGGAATATGGCAGCGGCGGCTCGACCTTTCTGGCGCTGCGCGCGGGTGCCGGCTTCGTCATGTCGGTCGAAAGCGACCACGCGTGGTCGCAGCGGATCACCGATGCGCTGGAAACCGAGTTTCCCGCAGAACGCTTTCTGGTGCATCACGCGGATATCGGCCCGACCCTGTCCTGGGGCCGCCCGGCGAAGAATGCGCCCTTCCGGCGGTTTCACCTTTACCCCACCGCGATCTGGGATCATCCGCGCTTCCGGCATCCCGATGTGGTCCTGATCGACGGCCGCTTCCGTGTCGCCTGCTTCCTGACCACGATGATTCGCTGCACCCGCCCTGTCACCGTGCTGTTCGATGACTATATCGACCGCGAGGCTTACCACTGGATCGAGGAACTGGTCCCCCGCGCCGAGATGATCGGCCGCATGGCCCGTTTCACCATCCACCCGCAATCATTGCCGCCCGAGCAGTTGACGCGCTTCGCGGGTGCCTTCACCGACCCGCGCTGAGCCAGCAAGACCCGAAAGGATAGCCCCATGGTCCAGTTCAACCTTCCCAAGAACAGCCGCATCCGGGTCGGAAAGACCTGGCCCCGGCCCGAGGGCGCGACGAACCTGCGCCGCTTCAACATCTATCGCTGGGACCCGGACACCGGGGAAAACCCGCGGCTGGATACCTACTGGATCGACCTCGACAAATGCGGGCCGATGGTGCTGGACGCGCTGATCAAGATCAAGAACGAGATCGACCCGACCCTGACCTTCCGCCGGTCCTGCCGGGAAGGGATCTGCGGCTCCTGCGCCATGAACATCAGTGGCGGCAACCACCTCGCCTGCATCTACGGCATGGACGAGATCGACGGCGACGTGAACATCTATCCGTTGCCGCACATGCCGGTGGTCAAGGACCTGATCCCCGACCTGACGCATTTCTACGCCCAGCACGCGGCGGTGCATCCGTATCTGATCACCGAGACACCCGCCCCCGGCAAGGAATGGCGCCAGTCGATCGAGGACCGCAAGAAGCTGGACGGGCTTTACGAGTGCATCCTCTGCGCCTCGTGTTCCACGGCCTGCCCGTCCTACTGGTGGAACCAGGACCGCTTCATGGGGCCAGCGGCGCTGCTGACCGCCTATCGCTGGATCATCGACTCTCGCGACGAGGCCACGGGCGAGCGGCTGGATGAGCTGGAAGACCCCTTCAAGGTCTATCGCTGTCACACGATCATGAACTGCACCAATACTTGCCCCAAGGGGTTGAACCCGGCGAAAGCAATCGCCGAGATCAAGCACCTGATGGTTGAACGCGCACTCTGAACCGGCGCGTCGGTGCAGGGCCGCCCCCCACGGGGCGGCCTTTTCGATTCAATCCTTACGGCTTTGCCATGATGACCTGGCGTCACGGGCATAGCGAATGCTGCGTTGCAGCATTATATCATGCTGCAAGGGGGGACGTCCTCTAGTCCAAGGTAAGATCCAGAATGAACCGCACTGAACATGACCGGCCGCAGGGCCTGATGGCCGATCTTGAAAACACCTCGCGCACTGTGCGCTGCCTGCCCAATAGGCGCGCGCTGGAGGTCCTGAACCAGATGTATGCCTATCACGACATCCAAGGGCCTGCGGGGCAGATCGAGTCGTCCTACGACCACGCGGCCTGATCCGCGGCAGTCGCACTTGAAACGGGGCCGGACAACCGGCCCTTTTTTCATGCCTGATCGTCGGCCGGGATGCCCATTTCGGCGGCAAGGAACCGCTCGAAATCATCAAGGTCCAGCGGATCGACCTGACCGAAGACGCGCATCCAGACAGCGGCCGCCCGCATCCCCTCGGGGTCGAGCTTGCACCAGGTGATCCGTCCGCGCCGTTCCTGCTGGATCAGCCCGGCCGCAGCCAGCGTCGCCAGGTGCTTGGAGATCGCGGCAAGGCTGATCCCGAAGGGCGCGGCCACGTCCGTGACCGCCATGTCATCCTCAAGCAGCATCGACAGGATCGCCCGCCGGGTGGGGTCGGCAAGGGCCGCGAAGATCGCGTCGAGGTCGGAGTCGCGGGTCATTTGCCATGTTCAACTGAAAGGTTGAATGATGAACCGCCCATCAGGGCGCGGCAAGCAAAAGGCGCTCGGACGGGAAATCCAGTCAGATCAACGTGGTTGCACTTGCGAGGCCGTGGTTGACTCGGGCCGGGGCAGTCCCTATCAGGCAGCGCAACGCGAAGGGGACAGGGCGTGTCGGACCAAGGCGATGACGGCGTCCAGAAGGCGCGCGACGCCGAACGGCTGAGGGCGCTGGAAGAACGTTTGTCGCAGGCTCGCCGCGACGATCGGCTCGCACCCCCCGGAATGGACAAGTTCGCCCATGCCAACCAGGCATGGCGGATGGTCATCGAGCTTGTCGCCGGCCTCGCCGTGGGATTCGGCGTCGGCTACGGGCTTGACCGGCTGCTCGGCACGACGCCGATCCTGCTGGTGATCTTCATCTTCCTCGGCTTCGCGGCCGGAGTGAAGACAATGCTGCGGACCGCCGCCGAGATGGGCGGGGCCGCTGCCGGAACAGGGCCGGGCAAGCCGGCAGGCGACAAGCCGGCGGGCGATCCGCCGAAGGACGAAAGGGACTGAGCGTGGAGAACGAAGAAAGCACGGGCCTGGTTTTCCACCCGATGGACCAGTTCATCGTCCGTCCGCTGTTCGGCGACGGGCCGGTCCACTGGTACACGCCCACCAACGTGACCCTGTGGCTGATGCTGGCCGTGCTGGTCGTGTGGCTGCTGTTCGTCGCGGGCACCTCGGGCCGGTCGCTGATCCCGTCCCGCGTGCAGTCCGTAGCGGAACTGACCTACGGCATGGTTCACAAGATGGTCGAGGACGTGACCGGTAAAGAGGGGCTGCGCTACTTCCCCTACATCTTCACGATGTTCTGCTTCATCCTGTTTGCGAACCTGCTGGGCCTGATCCCCAAGTCCTTCACCACAACCTCGCATATCGCCGTCACCGGCGTGCTGGCGCTGCTGGTGTTCTTCGGCGTCACCATCCTGGGCTTCGTGCTGAACGGGACGCACTTCCTCGGCCTCTTCTGGGTCAAGTCGGCGCCCTTGGCGCTGCGCCCAGTCTTGGCCGTGATCGAGCTGATCTCGTATTTCGTGCGTCCCGTCAGCCATTCCATCCGACTTGCGGGCAACCTGCTGGCGGGTCACGCCGTCATCAAGGTCTTCGCGGCCTTCGCCGCCATCGCGGTTGTGGCCCCGGTCTCGATCCTTGCCATTGTCGGCATGTATGCCTTCGAGGTCATGGTCTCCGTGATCCAGGCCTATGTCTTCACCATCCTGACCTGCGTGTATCTCAAGGACGCGCTGCATCCGGGCCACTGACGTCCGCAGGATTTTTCAGCAACCGTTTCCAAAGCCTCAAGGAGCATCTCATGGAAAACGTCGCGAACTACGCCGATCTGGGCAAATACCTGGGTGCGGGCTTGGCCTGCATCGGCATGGCGGGTGCCGCCATGGGCGTGGGCAACGTTGCCGGCAACTACCTGGCCGGTGCCCTGCGCAACCCCTCGGCCGCCGCGTCGCAGACCGCCACGCTGTTCATCGGCATGGCCTTTGCCGAAGCCCTTGGCATCTTCTCGTTCCTCGTCGCGCTGCTGCTGCTGTTCGCAGCCTGATCCCGGCGCCACTCCTTGCTTTTGGGCGGGCGCATGACGCGCCCGCCCGATTGCCAACCGCAGGCCAGGGATAGGAAATGTTCAGCCTAATGCAGCAGACCGCCCCGACCGCGGTCGAAACGACCACCACGACGACCGGGGCAGCGACCACCGCACCCGTCGTGTCCACCGCTCCGGTCGCGGCCGCGGAATCGCCCGCGGCCCAGACCCATGCCACCGATTCCATCATCGTGCCGGGCGCCTCGGGCGTCGAGCACGCCCCCGGCATCGCGCAGAACGGGCAGGGACACCTGCCGACCGACAGCCTTGCGGGTGCGGCCGTGCCGGGCACCGACACGACCCATGCCGTCGCGCATGGTGCCGATGCTGCCGCCTCGGCTGGGATGCCGCAGCTCGACTTTGCCAGCTTCGGCAACCAGATCTTCTGGCTGCTGGTGGCGCTGGGGCTGATCTACCTGATCCTGTCGCGCGTCGCGCTGCCCCGCATCGGCCGCATCCTCGGCGACCGGCAGGGGTTGATGACCGCCGACCTCGCCGCGGCCGAGGACTTCAAGCGCAAGGCGCGCGAGGCCGAGTCGGTCTACGACAAGGCGCTGGCCGACGCACGCGCCGAGGCGCAGAAGATCGTGGCCGCCAACAAGGCCGAGATCGACGCGGAACTGTCCGTCGCCATCGCCAAGGCCGATGCCGAGATCGCCGCCCGGACCCAGGAATCCGAGCGCCGGATTTCCGAGATCCGGGACTCCGCCGCAACCGACGCCCGCAGCGTCGCCCGCGATGTCGCGGCCGAGCTGGTGCGGACCTTCGGCGGCAACCCCGATGGCTCGATCGACCAGGCCGTCGATGCCCGCATCAAGGGAGCCGTGCTATGATCGCCCGCCTGACCGCCCTTGTGGCCGCTCTGGCCGCCAGCCCCGCGCTGGCCGCCACGGGGCCGTTCTTCTCGCTGCGCAACACGGATTTCATCGTGCTGCTGGCGTTCCTCGCCTTCATCGGCATCCTGCTGTATTACAAGGTGCCGGGCGCCACCGGCCGGCTGCTGGACCGCCGGGCCGAGGGGATCAAGGCCGACATCTCGGAAGCCCGCCGCCTGCGGGACGAGGCGCAGGAAATCTACGCCAGCTACGAACGCCGCCAGCGCGAGGTTCACACCCAGGCCGGCGAGATCGTCGCCAACGCGCGCCGCGAGGCGATAGCTCAGGCCGAAAAGGCCAAGGTCGATCTGCAGAAATCCATCGAGCGGCGCCTGCAGGCAGCCCAAGACCAGATCACGGCCGCCGAGAACGATGCGGTCCGCGCCGTCCGCAACCAGGCGATCCAGGTCGCCATGGCCGCGGCAACCGAGGTGCTTGGCCGCCAGATGGGGGCGCAGGACCGCAGCGCCGGCATTGACCGCGCCATCGACGACGTGGCCCGCCACCTGAACTGATCCGCCGCTGCTGACGGACGCGGATGAAAAAACCCCCGGTGTCGCCACCGGGGGTTTTCCTTTGCCTGTGCCGATCTCAGCGGTTCGGGCGGATGATGATCTCGACCCGGCGGTTCTGGGCGCGGCCCGCCTCGGTCGCGTTCGAGGCCACGGGCTGGTTCATCCCCAGCCCCTGCGTCGCGATGCGGTTCGGGGATACGCCGCCTGCCGTCAGGATGGAGGCCACCGACCGCGCTCGGCGCTGCGACAGGTCCATGTTGTAGGCGGCAGCCCCGGTCGAGTCGGTATGGCCGATCACCTGCACGGTCGAGTTCGGATATTGCTGCAGGTTCCGCGCCAGCGCGTAAAGGTCGTTCTGCGCCGGGCCGGACACGGCAGAGCTGTCAAAGGCGAACAGCACGCCTTCGGGCAAGGTGACGTTCAGCGTCTGTCCGGTGTTGACCACCTGCACGCCGGGCGTGGTCATCTGGCTTTGCAGCGCGCGTGCCTGCGCGTCCAGCACCGAGCCGATCAGGCCGCCCGCCGCGCCCCCGGCGATCGCGCCCCGCGCGATGTCGCGCCCGCGGTTGTTGCTGTCGTCGTCGCGGACCGCGCCAAGGACCGCGCCGGTCGCGGCGCCGGCGATGATGCCCTGCTGTGTCCTGTTCATGTTGCCGAACTGGCCATAGGGGTCCTGGGCGCAGGCGCCAAGCGCCATGACCCCCACGGAGGCGATCAACAGGTGAACTCGGCGGATCATGGTTCTGTCCTTTCCTTTGCCAAGGCGGCGTGGCGCCCGTCAGGGTCGCCCGTCATGCCGCCGAACGGCGCCAGCCTTTCAGAAGTTCCCCCCGGCTGCCAGCCGAAGCCCCTGAAAGCGCGTCACATTCCCTCGACTTTCCCGAAGGCTTGCGTGTTTCCGCCGATCGAGGCATCACCCTGCCATGGCCCGGACCCCTTCCCCTGCCGACAAGACTCTCGCCCGTGGCAAGGGGCGGGTGCCGCCGCCGCTGCCTTACCGCGATCAGGTCGCCATCTTCGGCATCCTGCAGGCGGCGAACCCGCAGCCGGTGACCGAGCTACAGTATCGCGACGCCTTCACCCTGCTGGTGGCGGTGGCGCTGTCGGCGCAGGCGACGGACGTGGGCGTGAACAAGGCGACGCCTGCGCTGTTCGACGCAGCCCCCACGCCGCAGGCGATCGCCGCCTTGGGGGTCGAGGGCGTGACCGAACTGATCCGCACCATCGGCCTTTACCGGCAGAAGGCGAAGAACGTCGTCGCCCTGTCGCAGCGGCTGGTGGATGACTTCGGGGGCGACGTGCCTACCTCGCGCGCCGCGCTGATGAGCCTGCCGGGGGTGGGGCGCAAGACCGCGAATGTGGTGCTGAACTCGTTCTTCGGCATCCCGGCGCAGGCGGTGGACACCCATATCTTCCGTGTCGGCAACCGCACCCGCATCGCGCCGGGCCGCGACGAGGCCGAGGTCGAGCGCGCCATCGAGGATAATGTCCCCGCCGGGTTCCAGCAGAACGCCCATCACTGGCTGATCCTGCACGGCCGCTACATCTGCCAGGCCCGCCGCCCGCGCTGCACCATCTGCCCGATCCGCGCGCATTGCCCCTATGAGCCGAAGACGACCGATCCGGTCTGACCTCTTGTCCCCGCCGCGTGTCCCCGGTTTAAGCGCCGGGACAGGCACAAGGGGTAGCGCATGGCATATCAGGTGATCGGCATCGGCAATGCCGTGATGGACGTGATCTCCACGGCAAGCGACGCGCGGCTTGCCGAACTGGGCATCCAGAAGGGCATCATGCAACTGATCGAGCGTGACCGCGCCGAGGAACTGACCCATGCCGGGAATGGCGCGCGGCTGGTCCCCGGCGGCTCGGTCGCGAACACGCTGACGGGCTTGGGGAGGATGGGGCTGTCCACCGCCTTCATCGGCCGGGTGGCGGCGGATGATCTGGGCCGGGCCTATGCGCATGAGATGGGAACGGACGGCACGGATTTCGTCAATGCGCCGGTGGAGGCAGGGCTTCCGACCTCGCGATCCATCATCTTCGTGACGCCCGACGGCGAGCGGTCGATGAACACCTATCTCGGCATCTCGGCGGAACTGGATGGGGACGACGTGGACGCGGGTTTGTTCTCGGGCGGAAGCTGGCTGTTTCTCGAAGGTTATCTCTTCGACAAGCCCAAGGGAAAGGCCGCCTTCCTCAAGGCCGCCGAGGCCTGCCATGCGGCGGGGGGACAGGCGGGCATCGCGCTGAGCGATCCTTTCTGCGTGGACCGCCACCGGGCGGATTTCCGGCGGCTGGTGGCGGGGCCGATGGATTACGTCATCGGCAATCTGCACGAATGGCAGGCGCTTTATCAGGTCGAGGATCTGGAGGAGGCGCTGCGCCTCGCCTCGGCCGATTGCGGGACGGTGATCTGCACCCGCTCGGGCGAGGACGCTATCCTGATCCGGGGGGGGGAACGGGTGACGGCTCCGGTCCATCGGGTGACGCCGGTCGATGCGACCGGGGCAGGGGACCAGTTCGCGGCGGGGCTGATCTACGGGCTGGCGACGGGCAAGCCGCTGGCGGTCGCGGGCCGCATGGGCTGCATTGCGGCGGCCGAGGTGATCACCCACCTCGGCGCCCGTCCCGAGGCGGACGTCATGGCGCTGTTCCGGGCCGAAGGGCTGGTCTGAGAGGCAACCTCACTCTTCAGGTGTCAATGGCACCTGCGTCGGCTGGCCGTAGCCGGTCGTGGGGGCCGAAGGTTGTTCCGAGGCCGGCAGCGTCGGCGCGGGGGGCGTGGGCGCCTGTTCCGCACCGGTCGTGGCCGGGCTTGTCCCGGTCTCGCCCGACGTGGGGGCCGGCTGCGTTGCCGCCGCCTGGGCCACCGGCACGGGATTGTCCGGCGTAACCCGCCAGACCGTGTTCGACAGGTCGTCGGCCACGATCAGAGCGCCGCGGGGATCGATCGTCACCCCCACGGGGCGACCGCGAGTGTTGTCCTCGTCCTGCAGGAAGCCGGTCACGAAGTCGATCGGCTCTCCGACGGGGCGTCCGTCCTCGAAGGGGACGAAGATCACCCGGTAGCCGACCGGCGGGTTGCGGTTCCAGCTTCCATGCTCGCCCACGAAGACGCCGTCCGCGAATTCAGCCCCCATCGCCGGGACCGAGAAATCCACGCCCAGCGCCGCCACATGCGAGCCCAGCGCATAATCCGGCACGATTGCTGAAGCGACCAGTTCAGGGTTCTGGGGCTGGGTGCGGATATCCACGTTCTGGCCCCAGTAGCTGTAGGGCCAACCGTAGAACCCTCCCTCCTGCACCGAGGTGAGATAGTCGGGAACAAGGTTCGGGCCGATCTCGTCCCGTTCGTTCACCACGGCCCAGAGCTGGCCCGTTTCCGGCTGGATCGTCAGCGCGGTCGGGTTGCGAAGGCCCGTGGCGTAAACCCGGCTGGCCCCGGTCTGGGTGTCGATCTGCCAGACCATGGCGCGGTCTTCCTCGATATCCAGCCCGCGTTCGGTGATGTTGCTGTTCGATCCGATGCCGACATACAGGAAGCGCCCGTCCTCGCTGGCGGTCATCGCCTTGGTCCAGTGATGGTTGATCGCCGCAGGAAGGTAGGTCAGGGTCGTGGGCGGGCCGCTCGCCTGCGTCTGGCCGTCGCTATAGTCAAAGCGCACTACGGCATCCTGGTTGGCGACGTAGATGGTGCCGTCGATATAGGCCAGCCCGTAGGGCGCGTTCAGGTTCTCGGCAAAGATTTCCTGCTGTTCATAGGTGCCGTCGCCGTCCGCATCGCGCAGCAGCGTCAGGCGGTTCCCCGGCTCGACCGAGCTTTTGCCCAGGTTCTTGATATAGGACGCGATGATGTCCTTGGGGCGCAGGGCAGGGGCGTTGCCGCCCGAGCCTTCCGCCACCAGGATGTCCCCGTTTGGCAGGACCAGGGTCTGGCGCGGAATCCGCAGGTCCGTGGCAATGGGCTGGATGGTATAGCCTTCGGGCACCGTGGGACGCTCGTCGCCCCAGAGGGCGGGACGCGGGATCGTCATGGTCGGCAGCAACCCGCGCTGCGGTTCGGGCAGCGTGGGGTTCGGGCCGTATTCCGGGGGCGGCGTTCCGCCATCCTGCGCCGATGCGCCAGTCGTCAGGGCAGCAACCGCCATGGCGGTGCCGAGAAGAAGAAGCGGGCGCATCAGTTCACCTCGTCGATGGAAAGACCGGAATAGCCGATCCACGCGGCGACAAGCGCCAGAAAGGCCGAGATCGCCGACAGCCAGATCGCCTCGGGCATGATGGCCCAAGCGTCCTTGGCATGGATGAAGGCGTTCATCAGCCCCAGCACCCACATTGCCAGCAGCACGACGAAATAGATGATGGTGCGGCGGCGTCCGCGGGTTTCCCGGCGGAACAGGTTGATCAGCGCCCAGAGCCCGACAAAGGCCCCGACCAGCAGGCCACCTGCATTCAGCCATTGCGCGAAGTTCGCCCACTGGATCTCGTAGGTCGCGCGGTAAGCGAAATCGCTGAGCAGGGTGCCGAGGAACAGGGGGAAAGGGAATGACAGAAGGATCGCGTGGATCGGATGAATCGGTCTGAGGTCGATCGGACCGTAAACTGCTACCATAACCAACTTCCCTGCACTGCCAGAACCCGGAACGCACGAAGCCGTGAGTGGTTCCCCTGCCGGTTGCAGAAGAAAGCGGGCGCGAAAGCCGGTTCCGCGCCCGCTGCAGTCATGGCGGAGCGGTCTGCGTCAGGCTGCCTGCCGCTCTGCCCCGAAGCGGCCGTAGAAGCTTTCGCCCTTGTCGGACATCTCGCGCAGCAGCGCGGGCGGGGCGAAGCGGTCGCCATGCTCGGCGGCCAGCTTTTCAGCGATTTCCACCGCGCGCCCGGCCCCCAGCATGTCCAGCCAGCCGAAGGGCCCACCGGTCCAGGGCGCGAAGCCCCAGCCGAGGATGGCGCCCACGTCGCCCTCGCGGATGTCGGTCAGCACGCCCTGTTCCAGCGCCCGCACGGCTTCCAGTGCCTGCACGAACATCAGGCGGTGCTGGACTTCGGTCAGTTCGGGCTGGTCCTCGGCACGGGGCCAGTTTGTCCCCAGCCCCGACCAGAGGTCCTGGCGCTTGCCCGCCTCGTCATAGTCGTAGAAGCCCGCTTTCGCCTTGCGGCCCATCCGGTCCTCGTCGGCCAGCTTGAAGATCACGGCGTCCACGTCCTGATCGGTGTAGGCCTCGCCCATCGCGGCCTTCGTCGCCTTGGCGATCTTGACGCCCAGGTCGATCGAGGTCTCGTCCACAAGCTGCAGAGGTCCCAGCGGCATCCCCATCAGCTTGGCCGCGTTCTCGATCAGCGTGGGATTTACCCCTTCGCCGACCATGCGGATGCCTTCGTTGATGTAGGGAATGATGCAGCGGTTGGCGTAGAAGAAGCGCGCGTCGTTCACCACGATGGGCGTCTTGCGGATCTGCCGCACGAAGTCGAGCGCCTTGGCCACCGCGCGGTCGCCGGTCTGCTGGCCGCGGATGATTTCCACCAGCGCCATCTTGTCCACCGGGCTGAAGAAGTGGATGCCGATGAACTGATCGGGTCGCTTGCTGGCCTTCGCCAGATCGCTGATCGGCAGGGTCGAGGTGTTGGTGGCAAAGATTGCATCCTCGGGGATCACCGCCTCGGCCTTTGCGGTCACGTCGGCCTTGACCGAGGGATCCTCGAACACCGCCTCGACGATCAGGTCGCAGCCGTCCAGCGCGGCGTAATCCGTTGTCGCGGTGATCCGGCCCAGAACCTCGGCCTTCTTCTCCTCGGTGACCTTCCTGCGGCTGATGCCCTTGTCCAGAATGCCGGTCGAGTAGGACTTGCCGCGATCCGCCGCCTCCTGCGTCGAGTCGATCAGCACGACCTCGATGCCTGCGTTGGCCGAGACATAGGCGATGCCCGCGCCCATCATGCCCGCGCCGAGGACGCCCAGCTTGCGGACCCGCTGGTCCAGGGCCTCGGGGCGGTTCGCGCCCTTCTCCAGCGCCTCCTTGTTGATGAAGAGGCTGCGGATCATGTTCGTGGACGAGGGGTTCATCAGGACATGGGTGAACCAGCGCGCCTCGATCTTCAGCGCGGTGTCGAAGTCCACCAGCGATCCTTCATAGACCGCGCTCATCAGCCCCTTGGCGGCCGGATAGACGCCCATCGTCCGCCCCATCACCATCGCCGAGGCGCCGAGGAAGGTCATGAAGCCCCCCAGCGTATAGGGCGAGCCGCCGGGCATCTTGTAGCTCTTCTGCTCCCACGGCTTGACCAGGTCGGCGTCGGTGGCCTTCAAGACCCATTCGCGGGCGGCGGCAACGGGATCGTCCACCACCTCGTCGATCACGCCTGCGGCTTTCGCCTTCTGCGGGTCGTTCATCTTGCCTTCCAGCAGCAGCGGAGCCGCCGCCATCGCGCCCAGCTTGCGGATCAGCCGCGTGGTGCCGCCCGCGCCGGGGAAGATGCCGACCATGATCTCGGGCAGGCCGATCTTTGCCTTCAGATTGTTCGCGGCAAAGATGCGATGGGTCGCCAGCGGCAGCTCCAGCCCGATCCCCAGCGCGGTGCCGGGCAGGGCGGCGGCGATGGGCTTGGCCCCCTTCTGCGTCTTGCGGTCCATGCCCGCGAGTTCGATCTTGCGCAGCAGGTGGTGCAGGCTCATCACGCCGTCGAAGACCGTCTGCGCGCCGCCTTCCTTCATCTGCGCCAGCACGTTCAGGTCCATGCCGGCGGCGAAGTCCGCCTTGCCGCTGGTGATGACGATGCCCTTCACAGCTGCGTCCGCCAGCGCGTCGTCGATCAGGTTGCTGAGTTCACCCGCGCCGTCCATCGACAGCACGTTCATCGACTTGCCGGGCACGTCCCAGGTGATGACGGCGACGCCATCGTCGCCCTTCTGCATGGTGAAATCGGTCATCTCATTCTCCCTATCGGACGATCTGGATTTCGCGGGGCGAAATGAGATTCGTCTGCTTCGTGGCCTGACCCTTCATGCGGAGCGAGAAGCCGTGCTGCTCCACAAGCCGCACGGCTTCTTCCAAAGTGTCAGCCAGCACCTTGTTTTTCGCGTGGTGCTTCTCATTACCGTATTGCGGATTTCCAAGGACGTAGCGTCCAGCGCGATCGGGATGCGGCAGATAAATCTCGCCGTCCGGGCGTTTGCGAAAGACCTGCATGCTCACACCCGCTCGATGATCGTTGCCGCACCCATGCCGGACGCCACGCAGAGGGTCGCGAGACCCGTTTCCTTGTCCTGCCGCTCCAGTTCGTCCAGCAGCGTGCCGATGATGATGGCGCCGGTCGCGCCCAGCGGGTGGCCCATGGCGATGGCGCCGCCATTGACGTTGACCCGCGCGGGATCGACCTGGAAGGCCTGCATGAAGCGCAGGACGACCGAGGAGAAAGCCTCGTTCACCTCGAAGAGGTCGATGTCCGAGATGCTCATGCCCGACTGCTGCAGCACCCGCTCCGTCACCGGGACCGGGCCGGTCAGCATGATCGTCGGATCGGTGCCGATCTTGGCCGTGGCGCGGATGCGGGCGCGGGGCTTCAGGCCGCGGGCCTCGCCCCATTCGCGGCTGCCGATCAGAACCGCCCCCGCGCCGTCCACGATGCCCGAGGAGTTCCCGGCGTGGTGGATATGCTCGATCCGGTCGAGGTGCGGGTATTTCAGCAGCGCGACCTTGTCGAAGCCGGGCATGACCTCGCCCATCTCCTTGAAGGCGGGTTTTAGCTTGGCCAGATCTTCCATCGTTGTGCCCGGGCGCATGTATTCGTCGCGCTCGAGGATCACGACGCCGTTCTGGTCCCGCACCGGGACGATGGACCTGGCGAAGCGCCCTTCCTCCCACGCCTTGGCGGCGCGGCGCTGGGATTCGACCCCGAAGGCGTCGGCTTCCTCGCGGGTGAAGCCGTATTCGGTGGCGATGATGTCGGCGGAAATGCCCTGCGGGACGAAGTAGGTCTTCATGGCAAGGCTGGGGTCCACGGCGATGGCCGCGCCGTCGCTGCCCATCGCCACGCGGCCCATCATCTCGACGCCGCCCGCGATATAGGCCTCGCCCGCGCCGGCCTTGACCTGGTTGGCGGCGAGGTTAACGGCCTCCATGCCGCTCGCGCAGAAGCGGTTGATCGAAAGGCCCGGCACCCGCTCGTCGAGGTCCGAGAGCAGCACGGCGGACCGCGCAAGGCAGCCGCCCTGTTCGCCGACCTGGGTGACGTTGCCCCAGATCACGTCCTCGACCACGTGGTCGCTCAGGCCGTTGCGCTCCTTGACCGCATTCAGCAGGCGCGCGGACAGCGCGACCGCCGTGACTTCGTGCAGGCTGCCGTCCTTGCGGCCCTTGCCGCGCGGCGTGCGGGCGGCGTCATAGATATAGGCGTCGGTCATGCGTCCTCCGATCGAAGCGTTTGCGCGGGTCGCGTGCCGGGGGCTTCGCGCCCCCATCGTCGTATACGACGATCCCGCGGGATATTTGTTCGAAGAAGAATCTCGTGAGCGGTTAACCGTTTCTCAAGGCTTCTGCTTCAGTGTCATTCTCACGGTACAGGCTGGGAAGCCGATGACCGTCGAAGGAGAAGGAAGCCTCGGTCCGCCAGAGATGCCCAAGGGCCGCGCGAACCGAGGCCGCTATTTCGGCCTGCGTTCTTCTTCGTCAAAATATCCCCGCCGGAGGCTCCGGCCCTGCCGCAGGCGGGGAGGGTGGTCATCTCAGAACTGCTCGGCCGCAAGCGCCATCACCGGCTCGGCCCCCGACTGGATGCGGGCCAGATGTGTGCCAGTCATCGGCAATTGCCGCTTCATGTAGTAGCGGCCGGTCATCAGCTTGGCTTCGTAGAAGGCGCGGTCACCGGTGCCCTCGTCCAAAGCCTTCTGGGCTGCGACCGCCATGCGGCCCCACATCAGGCCCAGCGCGGCGTGGCCGAACAGGTGCATGAAGTCATAGCTGCCTGCCAGCGCGTCGTTCGGGTTCTTCATGCCGCGTTCCATGAAGAACATGGCCGCCGCCTGCAGGTCCTTGGATGCGGCCTTCAGCGGGCCGAGAAAATCGGCCTTCAGCGCCGCGTTCCCCTCGTTCTCTCTGATGAAGCCCTTGACCATCTCGAAGAAGGCCATGACGTGCCTGCCGCCGTCGAGCGCCAGCTTTCGGCCCACGAGATCCAGCGCCTGGATGCCGTTCGCACCCTCGTAGATCATGGCGATGCGGGCGTCGCGGACGAACTGCGACATCCCCCATTCCTCGATATAGCCGTGGCCGCCATAGACCTGCTGGGCCTGCACGGTGCCCTCGAACCCCTTGTCGGTCAGGAAGCCCTTGATGACGGGGGTCATCAGCGAGACCAGCCCCTCGGCCGCCGCGTCGCCGTTGTGGCCACGGTCGATCATGTGCGCGCCCCAGAAGGCCAGCGCACGGGCGCCTTCAAGGAAGGACCGCTGGTCCATCAGCGCGCGGCGGATGTCGGGATGCACGATGATCGGGTCGGCGGGGCCTTGGGGGTTCTCGGCCCCCGTGACCGCACGGCCCTGCAGCCGGTCGCGGGCATAGGCGACCGAGTTCTGATAGGCGGCCTCGGCCACCGCATAGCCCTGAAGGCCCACGCCCAGCCGCGCCTCGTTCATCATGGTGAACATGGCGCGCATGCCCTTGTGCAACTCGCCCAAGAGCCACCCTTTCGCCCCGTCATAGTTCATGACGCAGGTGGAATTGCCATGGATGCCCATCTTTTCCTCGATCTTGCCGACCGAGACGGGCTGGCGATCGCCAAGCGAGCCGTCCTCGTTCACCAGGAACTTCGGAACGATGAACAGGCTGATGCCCTTGGTGCCCTCGCCCCCGCCCGGAGCCTTGGCCAGAACCAGATGGATCACGTTCTCGGACAGGTCATGGTCGCCGGCCGAGATGAAGATCTTCTGCCCGGTGATCAGGTAGCTGCCGTCCTCCTGCGGTTCGGCCTTGGTCCGCAGCATCCCCAGATCCGTGCCGCAATGCGGCTCGGTCAGGTTCATGGTGCCTGTCCAGTCGCAGGACACCATCTTCGGCAGGTAGGTCCGCTTCTGCGCGTCCGTGCCATGCGCGTGGATCGCGGAATAGGCGCCGTGGGTCAGGCCCTGGTACATGTTGAAGGCCATGTTGGCCGACACGAACATCTCGCCGGTGGCCACGCCCATCACATAGGGCATCCCCTGGCCACCATATTCCGGGTCGCAGTCAAGCCCGGTCCAGCCGCCTTCCTTCATCGCCTCGAAAGCCGCCTTGAAGCCCTCGGGCGTGCGGACGGCACCATTTTCCAGGACGCAGCCCTGCTGGTCGCCCACGGCGTTCAGCGGGGCCAGCACCTCGCTTGCGATCTGGCCCGCGGCTTCCAGCACGGCCTCGGTGAAGGACGGATCAAGCTCGGCGTGGCCCGGCAGGTCCGAGGCCGAGATTTTCAGCACCTCGTGCAGCAGGAACTGCATGTCGCGGATCGGGGCGGTATAGGCGGTCATGCGGCCTCTCTCAACTTTCGCGCGGCGGCGGGCAGAGGGCTGCGCCGGCGCAAAGCCGGCCGTCGTCGGACATCGCCGAGCCCCCCGCGCCAGCCCTGTGGGGGAAGCATGGCAGGCCCCCCTGCGGTTCGCCAGCACGAACGCTGCGTCAGGGGGCCGGGTGCCGGAAGGTCAGCTGGCCTGCCCCTCGGCCCGCGCCTCGGTGGGCATGTCGGCCAGCAAGTCGATCGTGTCGTCTCGCAGCTTGCGCAGGTCGGTGATCGAGGCGTCCAACTCGGCCCGCTGGTTGGTCAGCACGTCCAGCTGCCGGGTTGCGAATTCGACCCACACCTCGTATTGCGCGCGGGTGCCCTGCTGCTGGTAGATCAGCAGCCACTGGCGGATTTCCTCAAGGCTGAAGCCGAAGCGGCGGCCGCGCATGATCAGCTTCATGCGCGCGATCTCGCGCGGGCCATACCAGCGGGCGCGGCCCTCGCGCCGGGGGCTGAGCAGTTCGATGTATTCGTAGTACCGCAGGGTGCGCGGCGTCACGTCGAAGCGGGCGCACATGTCCTTGAAACTGATCCAAGTGTTCTCTGGCATGGCCCTGCGCCCTGATGAATTGCCGCAACGTAACGCAGTGCCGGGCCGACCTCAACCACTGCGGGTGCGTTCCGCGCCGGCTTGCGGGGAAGCCGCGCCCGTTGCAGTGATCGGAGGCGCGACAGGAGGACAAGGATGGAACTGCTGCCCGGCACCGCGAGCCTGGACGAAACCGCGCTGGCGCGTGCGATGATCGAGGTCATCCCCCACGCCAGCGCCCTGGGGATGGAACTGGTCGAGGCCGGTCCCGGCGTGGTCGAGATCGCCATGCCCTGGCGCGAGGAGTTCGTGGGCGATCCCCGCACCGGCGTCCTGCACGGGGGCGTGATCTCGGCCCTGATGGACACCTGCTGCGGGGCGGCGGTGCTGACCCATCCCGACCGGCCGGCGACGACGGCGACCATCGACCTTCGGATCGACTACCTGCGGTCCGCGACCTCGGGGCAACGGGTGCGGACGCGGGCAGAATGCTTTCACATGACCCGCTCGGTCGCCTTTGTCCGCGCCGTGGCCCATGACGAGGGTGAAAGCCCGGTCGCCACGGCCACCGGCACCTTCACCGTGGGGGTGTGACATGGACCATGTGTTCGCCATCCGCGAATCGACCGTCGAGCGGATGCTGGCCGAGGTTCCCTATGTGCGCTGGCTGGGGGTCCGGGTGGACCGGCGGGGGGACGAGCTGACCGCTGTCCTGCCATTTTCGGACAGGCTGATCGGCAACCCGGTGCTGCCCGCCCTGCATGGCGGGGTCACAGCCGCATTCCTGGAAACCACCGCGGTCCTCGGCCTTGTCTGGGCCGTGCTGGGCGAGGATGGCCGCGAGCTGCATCCCGGACCGGACGGGTTGCCGCGCCTGCCCAAGACCATCGACTTCACCATCGACTACCTGCGCTCGGCCGGCGCCCGCGACGCCTATGCCCGCGCCCGCGTGGTCCGGCTGGGCCGCCGCTATGCCAGCGTGCAGGTCGAGGCCTGGCAGGACAGCCCCGAGCGCCCCTTTGCCCAGGCGAGCGGCCATTTCCTGATGGCGCAGGGCTGAGGATTGATGCCTCCTGACGCGCTGACCCATCGCCGGGTGCTGGCGATCGCGCTGCCGATCGTGCTGGCAAACGCGACCATCCCGATCCTGGGAATGGTGGATACCGGCGTCGTGGGCCAGTTGGGCGAGGCCGCGCCGATCGGCGCGGTGGGGATCGGGGCGGTGATCCTGACCTCGCTTTACTGGATCTTCGGCTTCCTGCGGATGGGCACCTCGGGGCTGGTGGCGCAGGCGCATGGGGCGGGGGACCGGGCGCAGTCGGGGGCGCATCTGCTGCGGGCGCTTTGCGTGGGGCTGGGCGCCGGGCTGCTGCTGGTTCTGCTGCAGGGGCCGCTGATCGGGCTTGCCTTCCGGCTGTCGCCCGCGTCAGTCGAGGTCGAGACGCTGGCGCGGCAATACCTGTCCATCCGCATCTGGGGCGCGCCCGCGACCATCGGGATGTATGCGCTGACCGGATGGATGATCGCGGTCGAGCGGACGCGAGTGATCCTGCTGGTGCAACTGCTGATAAATGCTGTCAACATCGGGCTGGACCTGTGGTTCGTGCTGGGGCTGCACATGGGCGTGCCGGGGGTGGCCTGGGCAACGCTGGCGGCCGAGTGGTCGGGCTTCGCGCTGGCGCTGTGGTTCGCGCGGCACGCGCTGCGGGACGGGCTTCAGGCAGGCGGACTGTGGGCGCGCGAGCATCTGGCGCGGATGGCGGGCGTGAACGGCGACATCATGATCCGCTCGGTGCTGCTGCAGGCGTCCTTCACCACCTTCCTGTTCATGGGAGCGGCGCAGGGCGACGTGACGCTGGCCGCCAACCAGGTTCTGATGCAGTTCCTGCAGATCACCGCCTATTCGCTGGACGGACTGGCCTTCGCCGCCGAGACGCTGGTGGGGCAGGCGGTCGGCGCGCGGCGGCCCGAGCGGGTGCGGCGAGCGGCCCGCCTGACCAGCGCCTGGGCTGCGGCCGGGGCGCTGCTGCTGGCGGCGGTCTTTGCGGGGGCGGGCGGGACGATCATCGACCTGCTGACCACCTCGCCCGAGGTGCGCGAGGTGGCGCGCGTCTACTTGCCCTGGCTGGTGATCGCCCCGCTGGTGGGCGTGGCTAGCTGGATGCTGGATGGCATCTTTATCGGCGCCACGCTGACGCGCGAAATGCGCAACGCCATGGTGCCCTCGGTGGCCGTCTATGTGCTGGCGCTGCTGATCCTGCCGCCGGCTTTCGGCAACCACGGGCTGTGGGCAGCGCTGATGATGCTGAACGCCATGCGCGGGATCATGATGGGGCGGCGCTATCCAAAAGCCGAGGCCGCCGCCGCATGAAGAAGGCGCGCGCATCTTCTTGTCGGTGGAGTTCCCTCGGCCTGACACCAGGGTGCCGGGTTGCAGGGTGAGTGCCTCACCCGATGATCAACCCGGCCGGATCGGCGTCGGCACTGGCGCCGCTTTCTTTTTTCCGGACAGTGGAGGCCTTCTCAGACCTCGTCGACGACCTGGCGGCGGGCCTCGGCGCGCAGTTCGACCATCTTGGAGCGGATGGTCGCCTCGTCGGCCTTGCCGGCAAGGTCCTCGCTGAGCTTGCGGAACACGTCGTCTTCGCCCGGCTCCTCGAAGTCCGAGGTCACGACGGTCAGCGCATAGGTCCGCGCCTCGTCCCCGGTCTTGCCCAGCAGCCCCGCCGCCCATTCGCCCAGCAGGCGGTTGCGCCGCGCCTCGGCCTTGAACCGCAGTTCGGCGTCATGGGCGAACTTGGTTTCATAGGAACGTTCGCGGTCGTCGAAAGTGGTCATTGCGGCCTCCGTCCAAGGGTTGCGTTTGATATGCCTCTGCTACCCTCTTGCCGCAACCCCGTTTCCGGCCCCGCCCGTATTGCCCCCGAAGGTCGAACGGCGCTATGGGTGCGGCGACGTTCAACGCTTTGCCCAGACGAAAGGCGCGATCATGGCCCCGCGGCGCAAGAAGATCTACGAGGGCAAGGCCAAGATCCTTTACGAAGGCACCGAGCCTGGCACCCTGATCCAGTATTTCAAGGACGACGCCACCGCCTTCAACGCCCAGAAGAAAGCCGTGATCGACGGTAAGGGCGTGCTGAACAACCGCCTGTCCGAATATTTCATGCAGGGCTTGGGCAATATCGGCGTCCCCACCCATTTCATCCGCCGCATCAACATGCGCGAGCAACTGATCCGGCAGGTCGAGATCATCCCGCTGGAAGTGATCGTGCGAAACTTTGCCGCCGGATCCATCTCCAAGCGGCTGGGGATGGAGGAAGGGACGCAACTGCCCCGGCCCATCGTCGAATACAGCTACAAGAACGATGAGCTCGGCGATCCGATGGTCAGCGAGGAATACATCATCGCCTTCGGCTGGGCCACGCAGCAGGACATGGACGACATTGTGTCCTTGGCGCTGCGGGTCAACGACTTCCTGTCGGGGGTGTTCTATGGCGTCGGCATCAAGCTGATCGACTTCAAGATCGAGATCGGCCGCATCTGGGACGGCGACTTCATGCGGCTGGTCGTGGCCGACGAGATCAGCCCCGACAGTTGCCGGCTGTGGGACGTGAAAACCGGGCAGAAGCTGGACAAGGACGTGTTCCGCCGCGACCTGGGCAGCCTGACCGACGCCTATACCGAGGTCGCGCGCCGCCTAGGCGTCATGCCTGCCGCCGTTCCGGTCAAGCCGACGCTCATCAACTGAAAGGACCGCCGCGCATGAAAGCCCGAGTCACGATCATGCTGAAGAATGGCGTCCTCGACCCGCAGGGCGAGGCGATCCGCCATGCGCTGCGCACGCTGGGCTTTTCCGGGGTGAACAGCGTCCGGCAGGGTAAGGTGATCGAGTTGGACCTGTCTACCACCGACCGCGCCGAGGCCGAAGCCGAGGTCGGCCGGATGTGCGAGAAGCTGCTGGCCAACACCGTCATCGAAAGCTGGCGGGTCGAGATCCTGTGACCGGCGGCGCGGGCGATTACGCCGAGGCCCGCCCGACCTATCCCCCTGAACTCGCCGCCGCGCTGGCTGCGCTCTGCCCCGGACGCGGGCTAGGGGTGGATGTCGGCTGCGGCTCGGGGCAGTTGACCTTGACGCTGGTAGGTCACTTCGACGCCGTGCCGGGGATCGATGTCAGCCCCGCCCAACTGGCCGAGGCACCCGCGCATCCGTGCATCGACTGGCGCGCGGGCGGGGCGGACGCGCTGCCCGTGGCTGACGGCTCCGCCGATCTGGGGGTCGTGGCGCAGGCCGCGCGCTGGTTCGACCTTTCCGCCCTCTACGCCGAGGTCCGGCGGGTCTTGCGTCCTGGCGGGGTGGTGGGCTGGTGAGCTATGGCCCCGCCGAAGTCGCGGGCGTCCTGGGCGACCGCTTTGCCCGCTTCTACCACGACGAGATCGCGCCCTTCTGGCCGCCCGAGCGCGTTCATGTCGAGAACGGCTACCGCGACCTTCCCTTTCCCTTCCCGCGTCCTGTCGTTCCCCAGCGGGAAATCGCTGCCGAATGGCCGCTGTCGGGCCTGCTCGGCTATGTCCGAAGCTGGTCGGCAGCCCGCGCGTGCGGCACGGAGTCCGCAGTGACAGCCTTTAACGACGACGCGCTGGCGATGCTTCCACCCGGTGCCCCTGTCTTGATCCGCTTTCCCCTGACGGCAATCGCAGGCCGGGTCGCATGATCGACCGGCTGCACGCCTTCATGGTCCTTGCGCGCGAGCGGCATTTCGGCCGCGCCGCCGAGGCGCTGGGGATCACCCAGCCCTCGCTGTCCTCGGCGCTGAAGTCGCTTGAGGATCAACTGGGCGTGCAGCTTGTCCGGCGCGGCTCGCGCTTCCACGGGCTGACCCCGGAGGGCGAGCGGGTGCTGGACTGGGCGCGGCGCATCGTCGGCGACGTGCGGACCATGCAGGCGGAACTGCGGGCGACCCGCAGCGGCGTCTCGGGCCGGCTACGGCTGGGGGTGATCCCCACCGCCATGCCGCGCATCGCGGAACTGACGGCGCCGTTCCTGTCGCGCCATCCCTCGGCCCAGGTCACGATCCTGTCGCGGTCGTCGGACGAGATCCGCGACCAGATCGCCGCGCTGGAACTGGACGCGGGCGTGACCTATCTCGACGGCGAGCATCTGGGCCGGCTGCGGACGGTGCCGCTGTTTCTGGAAACCCTGTGCCTCGTGGACCGGACCGACGACTCGGGGCCTGTGTCCTGGACCGAGGCGGCGACGCGCCCCTTGTGCCTGCTGACCCCCGATATGCAGAATCGTCGAATCGTCTCGGCCCGGCTGGCCGAGGCGGATGCGCCGGCGGTGCCGCGGGTCGAATCGAACTCGATGCTGGCGATCCTGTCCCATGTGACGACCGGCGACTGGGCGGCGATCCTGCCGCAGGCGCTGGCGGACGGCTTGCCGTTGCCGGCGGGCGTGCGGGCGCGCCCGCTGTCGGACGGGCCGGGCAACCGGGTCGGGCTGGTGCTTGCAGAACGCGAGCCGCTGTCGCCACTGGTCGAGGCGCTGATGCAGGTGGCGCGGCAGAGTTTCAATAGATAAACTCTATCAACGAACGATACTTCAGGATTGATGTGCCTATCGCGGCGACCTATGCCTAGGGCGCAAGCGGATTTCCCTCGGAGCCAGCCCATGACAACAAGCGCCAACTCGCCCCATCCTCCGAACAAGCCCAGGGCTGCGGCACTGGACGGGGAAAGCCTTGAAAGGCTGCAGGCGATCATTGTGCGCCATGCGGAAAGCGAAGGGCCGCTGCTGCCGATCCTGCATGATGTGCAGGCGGAATGGGGCATGATCCCCGAGGCCGCGCAGCCGATCATCGGCAATGCGCTGGGGATGAGCCGGGCAGAGGTTTACGGCGTCGTCAGCTTCTACCACGATTTCCGCGAGGCGCCTGCGGGCCGCCATGTGCTGCGGCTGTGCCGCGCCGAGGCCTGCCAGTCGATGGGCGCGGACACGCTGGCCGAGCAGGTGCGGGGCGCGCTGGGCCTCGACTGGCACGAGACGACGGCGGATGGGCGACTGACGCTTGAGCCGGTGTTCTGCCTCGGCCTCTGCGCCTGCGGCCCTGCGGCGCAGATGGATGACCGGCTGGTCGGGCGCGCGACCGCGCAGCGCGTGGTCGCCATGGCAGGGGGGGCGCGCTGATGCGGGTCTGGGTTCCGATCGACGCCGCCGCCCGCGCGCTGGGCGCGGATGAGGTGGCCGAGGCCGTGCGGCGCGAGATGGGGGTGGCCCCCACGCGCAACGGCTCGCGCGGGATGATCTGGCTTGAGCCGCTGATGGAGCTTGAGATTGAGGGCGTGCGGCATGGCTTCGGGCCGGTGGCGCCCGGGGACGTGCCGGCGATCCTCGCCGATCCCAAGGGGCATCCGCTGGCGCTGGGGCTGGTCGAGGATCTGCCCTGGATGAAGCGGCAGACGCGGCTGACCTTTGCCCGCGTGGGCGTGATCGATCCGTTGTCGCTGGAGGAATATCAGGCCCATGGCGGGCTTGAGGGGCTGAAGGCGGCGCTGGCCGCACCCGACAAGATTGTTTCCGAAGTTACGGAGTCCGGCCTGCGCGGCCGGGGCGGGGCGGGCTTCCCGACCGGGATCAAGTGGGCAACCGTCGCCAAGGCCGCCGCCGACCGCAAGTATATCGTCTGCAACGCCGACGAGGGCGACAGCGGCACATTCGCCGACCGGATGGTGATGGAAGGCGACCCCTTCACCCTCATCGAAGGCATGGCTGTCGCGGGCATCGCCGTGGGTGCCGTACAGGGCTATGTCTATATCCGCAGCGAATATCCCGACGCGATCCGCGTCATGCGCGCGGCCACCGACATCGCCCGGGCGGCAGGGGTGCTGGGGCCGTCGGTGCTGGGTTCCGCCCATGCCTTCGACATGGAGGTGCGGGTCGGCGCGGGCGCCTATGTCTGCGGCGAGGAGACCAGCCTGCTGAACAGCCTGGAAGGCAAGCGCGGCGTCGTTCGGGCCAAGCCCCCGATTCCGGCGCTGGAGGGCTTCCTCGGCAAGCCCACGGTCGTCAACAACGTGCTGTCGCTGGCCACCGTGCCGTGGATCATGGCGAATGGCGCGGCGGCTTACGCGGCGCATGGCATCGGCCGGTCTCGCGGGACCATGCCGCTGCAGATCGCGGGCAACGTCAAGCATGGTGGGCTGTTCGAGGTCGCCTTCGGCCTGTCGCTGGGCGAGATCGTGGACGAGATCGGCGGCGGCACCGCCTCGGGCCGCCCGGTCAAGGCGGTGCAGGTGGGTGGCCCCCTGGGCGCCTATTTCCCCCGCGCGCTGTTCGACACGCCCTTCGGCTATGAGGAGTTTGCGGGGAAAGAGGGTCTCGTCGGCCATGCGGGCATCGTCATCTTCGACGACGGCGCCGACATGCTGCCGCTCGCCCGCTTCGCGATGGAGTTCTGCGCCATCGAGTCCTGCGGAAAATGCACGCCCTGCCGCATCGGCTCGACACGGGGCGTCGAAACAATCGACCGGATTGCTGCCGGCGACCTTGAAGCCATCCCGGTCCTTTCCAATCTTTGCAACACGATGAAATGGGGAAGCCTCTGCGCCTTGGGGGGCTTTGCGCCTTATCCAGTCATGTCCGCGCTGACGCATTTTCCCGATGATTTCACCGGCAGGACGCGCCGGGTGGAGGCTGCCGAATGAAGGACTTCATCATCCCCGACGACCGCGACCTCGGCACCCCCGCGTCGCTGTCCGACATCATCGTCACGCTGACGGTGGACGGCATCCCCGTCGCGGTTCCGGCGGGCACCAGCGTCATGCGCGCCGCCGCCATCGCCGGGATCACGGTGCCGAAGCTCTGCGCGACCGACCACCTGACGGCCTTCGGGTCCTGCCGCCTGTGCGTCGTCCAGATCGACGGGATGCGCGGGACGCCCGCCTCCTGCACCACGCCGGTGGCCGAGGGCATGGTCGTCCGCACCCAGACCGACGAAGTCGCGCAGATCCGGCGCGGGGTGATGGAGCTTTACATCTCGGACCACCCGCTCGACTGCCTGACCTGCGCGGCCAACGGCGATTGCGAGTTGCAGGACATGGCCGGCGCCGTGGGCCTGCGCGAGGTCCGCTATGAGCCGGGCAAGAACCATTTCCAGCGCCGCGACAACGGCGAGTCGAACCCGGAATGGCGGGCCAAGGACCATTCCAACCCGTATTTCACCTTCGATCCGGCGAAGTGCATCGTCTGCTCGCGCTGCGTGCGGGCCTGCGAGGAGGTGCAGGGCACCTTCGCCCTGACCATCGACGGCCGCGGCTTTGACAGCCGCGTCAGCGCGGGGATGATGTCCGACAGCTTCCTGTCGTCCGACTGCGTGTCCTGCGGCGCCTGCGTGCAGGTCTGCCCGACCGCCACGCTGATCGAGAACACCGTGATCGAGATCGGCACGCCCGAGCGCATCGTGAAGACAACCTGCGCCTATTGCGGCGTCGGCTGTTCCTTCGACGCCCATATGCGCGGCGAGACGGTCGTGAAGATGGTGCCCAGCAAGGACGGCAAGGCCAACCGCGGGCATTCCTGCGTCAAGGGCCGCTTCGCCTGGGGCTATGCGACCCATGCGGAACGCATCCTGAACCCGATGATCCGCGAGGATTACCGCGACCCGTGGCGGGTGGTGTCCTGGGAGGAGGCGATCCGCTTCGCCGCCGACCGCCTGCGCGCGACGCAGGAGAAGCACGGCCGGGATTCCGTCGGCGTCATCACCTCGTCGCGCTGCACGAACGAGGAAACCTATCTGGTGCAGAAGCTCGCCCGCGCGGTCTTTGGCAACAACAACACCGACACCTGCGCCCGCGTCTGCCACTCGCCCACGGGCTACGGCCTCAAGACCGCTTTCGGCACCTCGGCGGGGACGCATGACTTCGACTCGGTCGAGCATACCGACCTTGCGCTGGTGATCGGGGCGAACCCGACCGAGGGGCACCCGGTCTTCGGCTCTCGCCTGCGCAAGCGGCTGCGCGAAGGGGCGGGGCTGATCGTGCTCGACCCGCGCCACATCGACCTGCTGGACAGCGTGCACCGGAACGAGGCGATCCACCTGCCGCTGCTGCCCGGCACCAATGTGGCCGTCCTGACCGCCATGGCTCATGTGATCGCGGCCGAAGGCCTCTATGACGAGGCCTATATCCGCGAACGCTGCGACTGGGACGAATTCCTCGAATATCGCGACTTCCTGCTGGACCCGCGCCATTCCCCCGAGGAGGTCGAGCGCCACAGCCACGTGCCCGCCGACCTGATCCGGCAGGCGGCCCGCGCCTATGCGAAGGCGCCGCGCGCGTCGATCTATTACGGGCTGGGGGTAACGGAACATTCGCAGGGCTCGACCACCGTCATGGCGATCGCGAACCTTGCGATGATGACCGGCAACATCGGCAAGCCGGGGACCGGCGTGAACCCGCTGCGCGGCCAGAACAACGTGCAGGGTTCCTGCGACATGGGGTCCTTCCCGCACGAATACCCCGGCTATCGCCACGTCACCGACATCGAGACACGCGAGCTTTACGAGCGCGTCTGGGGCGTGCCGCTGTCCGACGAACCGGGGCTTCGCATCCCCAACATGTTCGACGCGGCGACGCAGGGCCGGTTCAAGGGCCTGTATTGCCAGGGCGAGGACGTGCTGCAGTCCGATCCCGACACCACCCACGTCCAGTCGGCGCTGGCGAGCCTAGACATCCTGATCGTCCACGACCTGTTCCTGAACGAGACCTCGAACTACGCCCATGTCTTCCTGCCGGGGTCGAGCTTCCTGGAAAAGGACGGCACCTTCACCAATGCGGAACGCCGGATCAACATGGTCCGCAAGGCCATGACCCCCATGAACGGCCATGCCGACTGGGAAATCACGATCATGCTGGCGAATGCCATGGGCGCGGGCTGGCACTATGACCATCCCTCGCAGATCATGGACGAGATCGCGCTGACCACGCCCAGCTTCGCGGGCGTCAGCTACGACCTGCTGGATCGCGAAGGCTCGGTGCAGTGGCCCTGCAACGACGCGGCCCCCCTGGGCACGCCCGTCATGCACATCGACGGCTTTGCGCGCGGTCCCGGCAAGTTCATCAACACCGAGTATGTCCCAAGCGACGAGCGCACCGGCGGCCGCTTCCCGCTGCTGCTGACCACGGGGCGGACGCTGACCCAATACAACGTCGGCGCCCAGACCCGGCGCACCGACAACACCGTCTGGCATCCCGAGGATCTGCTGGAGATCCACCCCCATGACGCCGAACAGCGCGGCGTCCGCGAGGGCGATTATGTCCGCGTGGCTAGCCGGGCGGGCGACACGACGATCCGGGCGAAGATCACCGATCGGGTCGCGCCGGGCGTGGTCTACACGACCTTCCACCACCCGAACACGCAGGCCAACGTGGTGACGACCGACAACTCGGACTGGGCCACCAACTGCCCCGAGTTCAAGGTGACGGCGGTGCAGGTCAGCCCCTCGAACGGGCCGTCCGAATGGCAGGAACAGTATCGCAGCCATTCGGAACTCGCCCGCCGCATCCTGCCGGCCGCGGAATGAGCAAAACAGGACCGGCTCGCCAAGGCAGCGGGCCGGGGACGGACACAGGCACGCTGCAAGAGGCGACAATTTCGGCCGCGCTGCCCCCCGGTGAGGCAAGCATGGGGGCAGGCGCGGCCGAAGACAGGACGGCATCATCCCCGCAGCCGACCGCCCCGGCTGCGGGAAAGCCGCCCCGCCGCTGGTCCGGCGGCTGGGTGGCGGCCGACGCGCCTGCAGCGCCCGAGGAAGCCGCCGTCGCCATCGTCATCGACGGCACCAGCCAGGCGGTGCTGATGGCAACGCCGCACGACTTGGCCGATTTCGCGCTGGGCTTTGCGCTGACCGAGGGGCTGATCGCCTCGTCCGCTGACGTGACCGACCGAGAGATCACGCAGGTCCGGCCGCCCGCGCAACTACCCGGCGTTCCCGCCTATGAGGCGCGGTTGTGGCTGCGCCCCGGCCTCGCCTCGGGTCTGGCCGAGCGGCGGCGCAGCATGGTCGGCCCCGTGGGCTGCGGCCTTTGCGGCGTGGACAGCATCGCCGCCGCCCTGCCACAGGTCGTGCGGGTGGCCGAGGACGCGGGCCTGTCTCCACAGGACGTCGGCCGCGCGATGCAGGCGCTGTCCGATGGCCAGCGCCGCTGGCGCGAGACGCCCGCGATACACGCGGCGGGGTTCTGGTCGCCCGACACGGCCATCGTGCGCGAGGACGTGGGCCGCCACAACGCGCTCGACAAGCTGGCGGGCGCGATGGCGGACCAGGGGCTCGACGCGAAGGGCGGGGCCATCGTCATGTCCTCGCGCCTGTCGGTCGATCTGGTGCAGAAGACCGCCCGCATCGGCGCCTCGGTCCTGATCGGCGCCAGCACGCCCACGCGGCTGGCAATCGCCTGGGCCGAGGCGGCGGGCATCACCCTGATCGGCCGCGCCCGCGGCGAGGCTTTCGACCTTTACACCCACCCCCAGCGCATGAAGGGCTGACGCCTTGTCCGAAATCTCTGAACACACGCCGCATGAAAAGCTGATCCGCATGGCGAACCAGATCGCCACCTTCTTCCGCAGCCAGCCGGGCGAGCCAGAGATCGCGGTGGCGGGCCACATCAACGATTTCTGGACCTACCGGATGCGGATGGACCTGCTGGCGGCCCTGCGCGCGGGCGAGCCGGTGGACCCCATCGTGCAGGCCACCGCCCCCCATATCCGCCTTCCCGGCGAGCCTTCGGAGGGCGCGAAGCCCGTGGACCCGCTGTCGCATCAGGAATGATAGCGGGCCTGTCCGGGCGGGACGCAGCGCCCCGGCTGTCGTGAGGATGCGCCCCGTGTCTGCAAGGACCGCCGGGGCGATGCCTGCCGCGGATCCGAGAACCCGCGGAACAGGCGGTCGCCGGGATGCGTCGCCGCGGGGCGATCCTCGTCCGGCCTCAGGGCGTGATCAGGTATTTCTCTCCGGTCGCCTTCTTCTGGCAGGCCAGTGCGATCTCGGGCTTCAGGACATCGGCTAGGCTGATGGTGGCGGTGTAGTGGCTGGCGAAGGTGGTCGTCATCTCGGCCGCCACGCGCTCGCGCATCCGCTGCACGATGGCCGGATCCATGCGCTTCAGCGCGTTGAACAGAAGCCAGCCGCCGATCCCCCAGGTGAAGCCGAAGCCGCGCTTGAGGATCGTGGGGCCAGTGTCCAGCGCCCCGTAGACATAGACCTGCTTCATCGTCGAGGAGCCGTAGCGGTCATAGCTTTCAAGGCTGCGGGCGGCCACGGCCTCTATCGCGTTCAGGATGGTGCTGGTCATCTCGCCGCCGCCGATGGCGTCGAAGGCGAGCGTCGCCTCGGTCGCGGCGATGGCCTCCTCCAGCGTCCGGCGGAAGTCGGGCGCGCTGCTGTCGAGGACATGGGTGGCGCCGATGCCGCGCAGAAGCTCGGCCTGCGCCGGGCTGCGGACGATGTTGACCAGTTCGATCCCGTCGGCCTTGCAGATCCGCACCAGCATCTGCCCGAGGTTCGAGGCGGCGGGGACATGGACGATGGCCTTGTGGCCTTCGGCCCGCATCGTCTCGACAAAGCCCAGCGCGGTCAGCGGATTGACGAACAGCGCCGCCCCTTCGGCCGCGCCCGCGCCTTCGGGCAGGACGATGCAGGCCTCGGGGCGGATCAGCCGCAACTCGGCATACATGGCGCCGCCGATCATGGCGACGCGCCGGCCGATCAGGTCCTGCAGGTCGGGACCGGCGGCGATCACTGTGCCCGCGCCTTCGTTGCCGACCGGCATCGACTGGTCCAGACGGGCGCTGACGGCAGGCAGAAGATGCGGCGGCACACTCGCGGTCAGGACCGGGGCGTCCTTGGTGCCCTCGGCCTTCAGCGTCGCCATGTCGGCCGGCCCGAACAGCAGGCCGAGGTCTGAAGGATTGACCGGCGCGGCCTCGACCCGGACCAGAAGCTCGCCCTTTCCGGGGTCGGGGACCGAAACCCGATCCAGGTTGACCCGCAGGGTTCCGTCGGCGGTGATGGTCGATCTCAGTTCAAGGCTGTCGTGCGGCATGTTGTCCTCGCGATGGGCGTTCCGCCCCGTGATGGTCATGGGCGCAGGGAAGCGGGGCGGCGTATCCTTGTCCAGCCGCAACCGCCCTCAGCGCGGCATCAGGAAGACCTCGCGCACGGCGGCGTGGTCCCCGGCTTCCAGCGCGTAGAGCGCCGCGCGGGCCACCTCGTCGGGGCGGATCGCCTTGGGCTTGGCCTCGTCGAAGAAGTCGGTGTCCACCATGCCGGGCGCGATGACGGTGCAGCGTCCGCCCCATTCGCGCATCTCCTCGGCCAGATTGCCGCCATAGCCATGGACGAACCACTTGGAGGCGCCATAGACCGAGCCCTTGATATGCACCCGCCCGGCGGCCGAGCCGGTCATCAGCAGATGGCCCTGCGTCTTCTTCAGAAAGGGCAGGGCCGCCTTGGCGGTGAACAGCAGACCCATGACGTTGATGCGGATCATGTCCTGCCATTCCCCGGGATCGCCGCCCTCGGTCCCGGCGGCGTTCAGGCCGCGGCCTGCATTGGCAAAGGCCGCGTCAACCGCGCCGAAGCGGTCCGACATCCGTTCCAGCGCCGTCTGCAGGTCGGCGAGGTCAGTGACATCGCCCGGCAGGGTCAGAGCGCGGTCTTCCCCCAGTTCTGCCACCAGCGCGCGCAGGCGGTCCTCGCGCCGGGCGAACAGCCCCACGCGCCAGCCGTGCGCGACCGCAAGTCTGGCCGTGGCGGCGCCGATGCCGCTGGAGGCTCCGGTGATGAACAGGGTCTTGCCGGTCATGGGTCCGTCCTTCGGTGGGGTCAGGGCTTGCGCAGGCTAGGGGCGGCGGCTCCCGCAGGCAATCCCGCCGTCACGGGCCGGGCAGTCCGGCTTTGGCCGGGAAAGTCGGTCAGCCATCAGCCGTCTCTGCATCTTGCCGCCGCAGCGGCTGTGCCCCTAGTCTCAGGCAGACCCGTCACCCCGAGGATTGCGTTCCGCTGTGAGGTTCCGCAGACGTATCTTGCGACCGGTCGCCTCGGCGCGGGTGCTGATGGGGCATCGCCGCTCGCGCGGGACCGACCTGGTGCTGGCAACGGTGCTGGCCGCGGTGGCGGGCGCGTCGAACGCGGGCGGCTTCTTCGCGCTGGGCGCCTATACCTCGCACATGACGGGCTACCTGTCGCAACTGGCCGACAATCTCGTGATCGGAGAGTTCTGGATCGCCCTTGTCGCCGCCGTCGCCATCGGCGCCTTTGTCGCGGGCGCGGGTTTCAGCACGCTGCTGATCAACTGGGCGCGGCTTCGCAGCATGGGGCGGCAATATGCCCTGCCGGTCGCGGTGCAGGGGGGGTTTCTGGCCTGCTTCGCCAGCGGCGGCATCTTCACCAGCCCGCCGGGACGGCTGTTCGCGCTGGCCTGCCTTTGTTTCATAATGGGGATGCAGAACGCGACGATCACCAAGATCTCGGGCGCGCGCATCCGCACGACCCATGCGACCGGCATGATCACCGACATCGGGATCGAGCTGGGCCGCGAGGTCTTTGCCCGCGCCTTCCCGGGACGGCACATGGGCGCCGACCCCCGGAAACTGCGCATCCACCTGCAGCTTGTCGGCGTCTTCGTCGCGGGCGGCGTGGTCGGTGCGGCAGGCTTTTCGCGCATCGGCTTTGTCTTTGCCCTGCCGCTTGCCGCCGTCCTTCTGGGGCTGTCGCTGCCCGCGCTGCTGGGCCGGAGGGTCAGGCCCTAGGTGTTTGATCCCATGGTTTGATGGTGTGATCCTTTCTCATGAATGGAAGGAGGCACTATGGGCCAGGTTCGTCACGGAAGCGCCACGACCACGCACGCCGTCCGAGCTGCAATACAACGATCGCAAGCTTCGCTCGCGACGCTGAGCCGGGAACTGGGGATCAACCCCAAGACGGTGGCGAAGTGGCGCAAGCGGACGACGGTCGAGGACCTGAAGACGGGACCGAAGGAGCCGCGCTCGACGGTCCTGACCGAGGCCGAGGAAGCGGTGATCGTCGCGTTCCGACGTCACACGCTCCTGCCGCTGGACGATTGCCTCTACGCTCTACAGCCCTCGATCCCGCACCTGACACGGTCGGCATTGCACCGGTGCCTTCAACGGCACGGCATCTCGCGTCTGCCTGATGTGGAGGGCGACAAGCCGAAGCGACAGCGCTTCAAGCGCTATCCGATCGGGTTCTTTCACATCGACATCGCCGAACTCCAGACGGGTGAGGGCAAGCTCTATCTCTTTGTCGGCATCGACCGAACCAGCAAGTTCGCGGTCACCCAGCTTGTCGACAAGGCAGATAGGAAGACGGCGTGGGAGTTCCTAGAACACCTTCTGACAGTCGTGCCCTACCGCATTCATACAATCCTGACCGATAACGGCATCCAATTCGCCGACCAGCCGCGCAACCGGAACACCGCCTGGTCGCGGCAGATGCGCTTCGACATGATCTGCGAGGCCAACGGGATCGAGCACAGGCTGACAAAGCCGAACCATCCCTGGACCAATGGTCAGGTCGAGCGGATGAACCGCACGATCAAGGAAGCGACCGTCAAGCGCTTCCACTACGACGATCACGACCAGCTGCGCGCGCACTTGGCCGACTTCATGGCTGCCTACAACTTTGCGCGTCGGCTCAAGACGCTGAAGGGGCTCACCCCCTACGAATACATCTGCAAGGTCTGGACCTCAGAGCCGGACAGATTCATCCTCAACCCGATCCACCAGATGCCGGGACTGAACACCTAGCCGTCAGTGTTCCGCGGCACCGCTCCGACCGGTACCCAGGTCTCATGTGCCTGCCAGAAATCCGTCATCTGCAGTCCCTATCAGCGCCCCGAGCTTGACCCGGGACGGACAGAGATGCTGCAGGTGAAATCGGTGACGCGGATGTTCGGCGCCAAGGCGGCGGTCGATGACGTCAGCTTCTCGGTCGATGGGCCTGCCTTTGTCGGCATCATCGGGCGGTCGGGCGCGGGCAAGCCCACATTCCTGCGGTTGATGAACCGGCTGACAGACGCGACTTCGGGGCAGATCATGGTCAAGGGGCGCGACGTGCTGGCTCTGCGGGGTGTCCCTGCCCGCGAATGGCGGCCGCAATGTGCGATGATCTTCCCGCAGTTCAACCTTGTGCCCCGAATGGACGTGGTGTCGAACGTCCTTTGCGGCGTCCTCAACTGCTGCGCGACCCTGCCGACCATGTTCAGCCTGTGGTCCAAAGCTGACATCCTGCGGGCGCTCGACATCCTCGATCGCCTCGGCATCGCCGAGCAGGCGCCCAAGCGCGCTGATGCAGGACCCCCGGATCATCCTTGCGGACGAACTCCTCGCCAGCCTCGACCCGCTGAACGCGCAGGTGATGATGGACACGCTCAAGCGCATCAATGCCGAGGACGCGCCCATCGTGATCGCCAACCTGCACACGCTGGACACTGCGCGGCGCTATTGCGACCGCGTGATCGGGATGTGCGACGGCCGCATCGCCTTCGACGGTCGCCCCGAGCAGCTTTCGACAGGCGTCGCCCGCAAAATCTACAGCGCCGGCGCCGATTTCAACGAGGCTGCAACATCGACCGCCGACCGCGCTCCGGACCGCGCCTGGGCGGACGCGATGCTGTTCTGACACCTTCCAACCACTTCCCCTTGGCCCCGAAAGCCGGAGCCGCAACTGCATGGAGCCTTTCATGAAGACCCCCACCGCCGTTCTTGCCGCCGCCACCGCGCTGGTCGGCCCCCTCTCGGCCCAGGAGATCAGCCAGTTCAACATCGGCGTCATGGGCGGAGAGACCGTCTGACCTCGGGCGAATGCCTGCGCGCCAGGGTCGAAGAGGCGCCGGGTCTCCCCGTCAAGGTCTTCGCCCCCGCCGATCATGACGGGGTGATCCAATGGGCTGCCGGGCGGCACGCTGGACTATGCCTGACTGGGCGCTTCGGGCTATGCCAAGATCCACCTGATCGACCCCGATGCGGTCACGGTGCGGCCGATCAAGCAGAACATGGACGGCTCGACCGGCTGTTGTTCCAGCGGCTTCGCCCGTGCCGACGCGAACTCGACCTCGGGCCATCTGGTTCCGGACGCCGATCTGCGCCACACCCATGGCCCGCTCGAGGAGCATTTCTCGGAGATCCGCATGTCGGGCGGGCACGAGCAGACGCTGGTCGGCATCCGGAACGGCGACATCGACGCGGGCCTGTCCTGGGCCGACGGGCAGGGGAACTGCGAAGACGGCGACAACTCGGGCGCCTTCCGCAAGGCTGCCGACGCCGGTCTGATCGACATGAACGAACTGGTCGAGATCTGACGCTCGAAGCTGATCCCCGAAGGCCCGATGGTGCTGCGCGCGGCGCTGCCCGAGGACATGAAGGAGAAGGTCACCCGACTGACCGCCGACCTGCAGGAAACCGACATCCTGCTGGCCGAGGGACGCAACGCGGGCGGTTTCCTGAACGGCCTGCCGATGCTGACGGCCTTTCCGTCCGAAGTGCTGTCCGAGGCCTGGGAAAAGCGGGCCGCCATTCCGGGGCGGATCGTGCAGTTCTTCCCCTCGCTGGTCGAAACGGTCAACATCGCCGCCGTGGCGACGCTGCTGGCCACGCGCGAGCTGTCGCGCTGGCCGCGGCTGACGCCGGTCTTCCGCCGCCTGATGGATGACTTCGGCGCCGTGCCCGAGATCGCGCCGGTCCTGATCTTCATTCTCGGCGGCGGGCCGGTTCCCGCCGTCATCGTCATCGCGATCCACACGGCGGGTGCGCTGGGCATGTTTTCTGCAGTGGCCGAGAACGCCGACGCCGGGTCCGTCGAGGACCTGCACTGGGTCGGTGCCAACTGGTCACAGCGGATGTGGCTGGGCGTGATCCCGCAGGTCGCGCCGAACTGGCTCTCCTGCGCGCTGCTGCGTTTCGAGATCAACGTCCGCGCCAGCGCCGTCCTCGGCTTCGTAGGCGAGGGGGGCATCGGGCTTTTGCTGACGCAGGCGATCATGACCCGGAAGGACTGGGAGGAGGTCGCCCGTTACATGGTGCTGATCGTGCTGGTGGTGATTCTGATGGACAGCCTGTCGGGCTGGGTGCGGCGCAGGCTCATCCGGGGCGGGTGAACACGGGGGTTGAGCCGCCGCACCGGGGCGCTGCCGGAGCCTTCCTCGCTGAAAACAGACCACCGGACTCATTCAGCGGGAAAACAGCCATGACGGCTGTTTTCTGATCCGCGCCCTGTCCGGGCGCTTGGAAGCCCGCAGGATGTTTGAACAAAGAAGAAATATGCAGAGATGCCCCGACTGTCCGTCGATGGCCCCTTCATCCATCCGCGATGCGAGATGGCCAATTCGACCTTTGGCGCTTGGTGCGGGGTGGGGCAGGGGTCGCGCGTCCTGAACTCGGATTACCGAGACTATGCCTGTTGCCACCGGTTGGCGGATGTTGCCAACACCACGGTCGGGCACTTCGCCCGTATCGCGGCGATGGTGCGGATCGGGCTGACGGATCATCCTTGGACCCATGCGGCGCAGCATCATTTCCTCTACCCTTCAAATTCTTACTGGGAGGATGCGGAGGACGACCCGCCTTCTTCGCCGCCCTTGCGGCGCGTGGGCCGGACTGCCGGATCGGGCATGGCGCCATCGTCAAGCCCGAGGTCACGCTGGGGGCAAGGGGCCATCGTTGCCTCGGGCGCGGTGGTGATGAAGGACGTGGACCCCTTGATGATCGTCGCGGGTTGCCCGGTGGTGCCCTTGCAGACTCGAATCTTGAGGCGATAGCCTGCCCCAGCACGATCCACCATGTCGAGGGCGCGGCACCTCCCGCGCCGCTGTCGCCCGCCGCGGGCATGGCGCTGCTGGTGGTGGCGGACCCGACGCCTCCGCTGTTCCTTGCGGGCGCGGTGGACTGCCCGGCATTGCGGGATTGGCTGGCCTTCTCCCTCGGCGCTCCGCTTGTCCTGGCAGAGAAGGCAGTGTTCGCCCTGGGCACATGGACCGCACTGCAGCCCGTCAGCCGCTTCCGCACCGGGCAGCCGGATTGTCCCGACCGCTCGGCTACGCTGATCGTGGAAACCGGACGGCTTGACGCCTGACCGCACCCGGCATCCGCGACGCGGCAAGCCTGTCGCTACCGGAAACGGCGGCGTTCCGGCACAACCGGGCGCTGTTCCCGCTGGGCTGGGACTGCATCCTGACCTGCGGCGACCGGCTCGCCGCGGTGCCCCGTTCAACGCGCGTGGAGGCTACCTGATGTAGGTCGCCGTCAGGGTGGCGAGCGCGCCATCGACAATGCCCATGTCTGGCTGGCCGAGGAACTCCGCGGCGACCCCGCCGTCCCGGACCTGACCATTGCCCCGATCCGCGAACAGATGCGGCTGGCGGTCAACCGGGGGGATGACAGAAGGCTCGCTTTACGACCCGACCTTGCCGCGCTGGCGATCAGGCAGGCGCGCGGCGACCTGATCGAAGCGGTGTTCCTGATCCGCGCCCATCGAACGACGCTGCCACGGCTGGGGGCCTCGCGTCCGGTGGACACGGCGGCGATGGCGGTGGACCGGCGGGGCAGCGCGACCTTCAAGGACCTGCCGGGCGGGCAGGTGCTGGGGCCGGCCTTCGACTATACGCACCGTCCGCTCGACATGAAGCTCGGGGCCGAGGGCGAGGTCGCGGCTGCACCCGCGCAGGACGCGACCCCCGAGGCGCAGGGCGACACCGCGCTCCCTGACCTGACGCGCGAGCCGCTGGAACTGCCCGCCGCCCGTCCCTTGCGACTGCAGGCGCTGGCGCGGAGGGACGAGGGCTTCATCCTGTCGCTCGCCTCTTCCACCCAGCGCGGCCTTGGCCGCATCCATGCTTTCGTGGGCGAGCTTCGCATCGGCCGCGTGGCCGTCGAGGTGGGGATTCTAAAATTGGGCTTTTCCGTCGAGATCGGCGAGGTCGAGCTGACCGAATCCGAGACGGTGAACCAGTTCAAGGGCTCCCGCACCAAGCTGCCGCGGTTCACGCGCGGTTATGGGTTGGTTTTCGGGCAGTCCGAACGGAAGGCCGTCTCCATGAGCCTCGTGGACCGGGCGCCGCGCTGGCGGGAACTGGGCGAGGATGACACCGACGCCCCCGGCGCAGGACGAGGAATTCGTGCTCTATCACTGCGACAACATCCAGGCGACTGGCTTCCTGGAACATATCAATCTGCCGCTTTATGTTGATTTCCAGGCGGAACTGGAACTCGTCCGCCGCCTGCAGGCCGAAGCCGCGCCGATGCAGGAGGCTGCAGCATGAACATCGTCTTCGACATCGGCAATGTGCTGGTCCGCTGGAACCTTAACGCGGCCTTCGCGGATCACTTCGACAGCCCCGAACTCATCGATGCCTATCTGGACGAGGTGGGCTTCCACGACTGGAACCGCCTTCAGGACGGCGGTCGAAGCTGGGCCGAAGCGAGCGCCGACCTGCGCGCCCGCCATGGCGAGCGCGCGCATCCGGCGACTGACTATCCTTCGCGCCATGCCGAGACCATCGCCGAGCCGATCGAGGGCACATGGGCGCTGGTGGACCGGCTGGCGGCGCGAGGCCACGTGCTTTACGCGATCACCAACTGGTCAGACGAGACCTGGCCCGACGCCCAGCGCCTGCATCCCCGGCTGACGCAGGTCTTCCGCGACGTGGTGGTCTCGGGGCAGGAGAAGCTGCTGAAACCCGATGCCGCGATCTTTCGTGTCCTCTGCGCCCGCAACGGGCTGGACCCTGCGGATTGCCTTTTCATCGACGACAGCCCGGCCAACGCGGCAGGTGCCCGTGCCTTCGGGATGGAGGCGGTGGTCTTCACCACGCCCGAGGGGCTGGAAACCGACCTGAGCGAACGGGGGCTGCTGTGAGCGATTGCAACTTCGCCTGCCCGGACGAACAGGCCACCCGCATGATCCGCCGCGCGATCCTCAAGGCCGTGGCGGTGCCCGGCTATCAGGTGCCCTTCGCCAGCCGCGAGATGCCCATGCCTTACGGCTGGGGCACCGGCAGCGGTGCAGGTGACGACCGCCCGCCTGAGCCCCGGGGACCGGCTGAAGGTCATCGACGATGGCGCGGACGACCCCAACAACGCGGTCAGCATCCGCAAGTTCTTCCAGCGCACCGCAGGCGTCGCCGTCACCGAACGCACCGCCGAGGCGGCCGTCATCCAGACCCGCCACTGCATCCCCGAACAGCCGCTGGCCGAGGACCAGATCCTCGTCTATCAGGTGCCGATCCCGGAACCTTTGCGCTTTCTGGAACCGCGCGAGACGGAAACGCGCAAGATGCACGAACTTGAGGAATACGGCCTCATGCATGTCAAGCTGTACGAGGACATCGCGCGCAACTATGGCGGCATCCGAGAAACCGCGCAGGACTGGCTGGGTCGGGCCGAAACCGCCGCCGACCGCGTCGACGACAGGCCCGCGCAGTTCTCGGGCGGGATGCAGCAGCGGCTGCAGATCGCGCGGAACCTCATGACCGGGCCGCGGCTGGTCTTCATGGACGAGCCGACCCGGGGCCTGGATGTCTCGGTGAAGGCGCGTCTGCCGGACCTGCTGCGCGGGCTCGTGCGCGACCTCGGGCTGTCTGTCCTCATCGTAACCCATGACCTTGCCGTGGTCCGGCTGCTGGCGCATCGGCTGATGCGGATGCTCTGGGGCAACTACCTTGCCGCCGGGGGCTGCATCATCGTGGGCGGCACCGATGTGGCGACGGCCTCGCCGCGCGGGATCATCGCGCTGCGGCGGTATGCCTTGGGCCATATCAGCCAGTTCCTGCGCCTCCCGCGCGTGCCGACGCTGGAGGTGGTGGCCGAGCCGCTGCTGACGCTGGGCACTCCCCCCGACGCGGCAAAGGCGCGGGCGGCGGCGCTGCTGCGCCGGCTCAACATCCCCGAGCGGCTGTGGGGCCTGTCGCCCACCACCTTCCCGGGCGGCGAGCAGCAGCGCGTCAACATCGCCCGCGGCTTCGCCCGCCCTTACGCGGCGCTGCTGCTGGACGAACCCACCGCCAGCCTTGACGCTACGAACCGCGAGGTCGTGCTGCGCCTGATCGAGGAAGCCAGGGCGCGCGTTGCCGCAGTCCTCGGCATCTTCCACGACGAGGCCGCCCGCGCCTGCGTCTGCGACCGGCTGGTGGACGTGACCGGCTTCACGCCCAAGGCTGTGGCATGATCTTCGCGGTGGTCGGCCCCTCGGGCGCGGGCAAGGACACGCTGATCGAGGGCGCGCTGCGGGCGCGTCCCGGCTTGCGGCTGGCCCGCCGCGTCATTACCCGCCCGACCGGGGCCGGGGGCGAGGATTTCGAGGGCGTCACGCCCGCGGAATTCGCCGCCCGCAAGGCACGGGGCGAGTTCGCGCTGGACTGGCAGGCCCACGGCCTGAGCTACGGGATACCAAGCGCGCAGGTGCGGGGTGACGGCGACGTGATCTTCAACGGCAGCCGCGCGGCGCTGCCTGCGGCACAGGCGGTCTTCCCCGACCTGCGGGTGATCGTTATCACCGCCCCGCCAGAGTTGCTGGCCCGGCGGCTGGCCGCGCGCGGACGCGAAACCCCCGGCGACATTGCCGAACGGCTGGATCGCGCCGGCTTCGACCTGCCCGACGGGCTTGCGACCGCGACCGTGATGAACGATGCGACCCCCGACGAGGGCGTGGCCCGGCTGCTGGCCGCGCTGGATGCCGCGGGAATGACAACACAGGACAACCGATGACCGAAACCATCCTTGCCAATGCCCGCCTTGTCCTGCCCAGCGAGACCATCAGCGGTCAGGTCCGGCTGGCCGGCGGCCGCATTGCCGACATCGCGCAGGGCACGCAGGTGCCCGCCGGCGCCATCGACTGCGAGGGCGACCTGGTCATGCCCGGCCTGATCGAACTGCACACCGACAACCTGGAACGCCACCTGCAGCCGCGCCCCAAGGTGCATTGGCCGCATCAGGCCGCCATTATCGCCCATGACGCGGAACTTGCGGGCGTGGGCATCACCACCGTCTTCGACGCGCTGCGGGTCGGGTCTGTCGTGTCCGACGCGGATGCGAACTATGGCGAATATGCCCGCGCGCTTGCGACCGAGATCATGGACCTGCGGGCGCAGGGCGCGCTGCGGATCAGCCATTTCCTGCATCTGCGGGCCGAGGTCTGTTCCGAGACGCTGATCGCGGAAATGGCCAAGTTCGGTCCCGACGACCGCATCGGCATCGTCAGCCTGATGGACCACACGCCGGGCGAGCGGCAGTTCCGGGACCTGTCCAAGCTGCGCGACTATTACACCGGCCGCTTCGCCATGACCGACGAGGTCTTCGACGCCCATGTCCTGCACATGACCGCCCTGAAGGAACGCGTGGGCGCCCGTCACGAGGCCATCGTGGTGTCCGAGGCCCGCCGTTATGGCGCGACATTGGCCAGCCACGACGACACCACCGCCGGGCAGGTGGCGGTCAGCGCCGGTCACGGCGTCCATTTCGCCGAGTTCCCGACGACCGCCGAGGCCGCTCGCGCCTGCCACGACCACGGCATCCTGGTGATGATGGGGGCGCCGAACCTGATCCGCGGCGGCTCTCACAGCGGCAATGTCGCGGCGGCGGCGCTGGCCTCCGAGGGGCTGCTGGACATCCTGTCCTCGGATTATGTGCCCTCGTCGCTGCTGACCGGGGCCTTGATGCTGGGCGATATCTGGGGCGACACCGCACGCGGCATTGCGGCCGTGACCATTGCGCCCGCGCGGGCCACCGATCTGCACGACCGTGGGCGGCTGGAAATCGGCGCCCGCGCCGACGCCATCCGGGTGACGCGCATCGGCAATGCTGGCGCGGTGCGTGGCGCCTGGGTACAGGGACGGCGGGTCTGAAGATGAGACTTTGCCGGAACAAGCGGGTTTCCGGCGGAAACGCCGTTGCCATGGCGGCACCTGCGCGTCCCGGCAGGCTTCCTCCGGGCATTTTCCTGCGTTCCATGTATGAGAGTGCAAAGCCTCTGACGGCGTGACCTGACCTTCCCGCGCCAGCGGCGAAGCCGGGATACCCGCAGGTCTATCGGCAGCATATCGGCTGCGATCCTGCGTCGAGGCAGCCGAAGCCCCTGCGACCATGCCGGTGAGCATCGCCCCGCGATACCCTGGGGGGTATCATCACAGATGCAAATGATGTTGGACGAGGCTCGGCCGACAGGGCATGCATGACTGCATGACACAGTTCCCCGGACATAGCCCTTTCCCAACTGTCGAGCGGGTCGAGACGGTGATTGTCGACCTGCCGACGATCCGGCCGCACAAACTGTCGGTCGCGACCATGACCGGCCAGACGCTGATGCTGGTGCGCGTCCATTGCAGCGACGGAATCGTCGGGATCGGCGAGGGCACGACCATCGGCGGCCTTGCTTATGGCGGCGAGAGCCCCGAAAGCATGAAGCTTGCCATCGACAGCTATTTCGCCCCGGTGATGCAGGGCCAGGACGCCAGCCGCGTGCAGGCGCTGATGGTCCGCATCGGCCGGATGATCCGCGAGAACCGCTTTGCCAAATGCGCGGTGGAAACGGCGCTGCTGGACGCGCAGGGCAAGCGGCTGGGGCTGCCGGTCAGCGAACTGCTGGGCGGACGGCTGCGCGATCGGCTTCCGGTGGCCTGGACGCTCGCCTCGGGGGACACCGCCAAGGACATCGCCGAGGCCGAGCAGATGCTGGACCTGCGCCGGCACCGCATCTTCAAGCTGAAGATCGGCGCAAGGGCGGTGCGCGAGGACATGGCCCATGTGGCCGAGATCAAGCGCGCCCTGGGCGACCGCGGCGCCGTGCGCGTCGATGTGAACATGGCCTGGAACGAGACCGACGCCGCCTACGGCATGGCCGCGCTGGCCGACGCGGGCTGCGAGCTGGTCGAGCAGCCGGTCGCCTCGACCGCGGCGCTGGCGCGGCTGGTGCGCCGCTTTCCCATCGCGCTGATGGCAGATGAATCGCTGCACGGGCCCGAGACCGCCTTCGAGCTTGCCAAGGTGGGCGGCGCCGATGTCTTCGCCGTCAAGATCGAGCAGAGCGGCGGCCTTTACGCCTCGCAGCGGGTCGCGGCCATCGCCGATGCGGCGGGGATCGGGCTTTACGGCGGCACGATGCTGGAAGGCGGCGTCGGCACGGTGGCCTCGGCCCAGGTCTTCGCCACCTTCCCCCGGCTGCAATGGGGCACCGAGCTTTTCGGCCCGCTGCTGCTGACCGAGGAGATCCTGGCCACCCCGCTGGACTACAGCGATTTCGAGCTTGAGGTTCCGGGCGGCCCCGGCCTTGGCATCGAACTGGACGAGGATCGCGTCGCCTTCTTCGCCCGGGACGGCCTGCGCAGGACCATCGACATCGGGCAGGGGCGCTGAAAATGCTTTTTCACGTGTTCATGGATGTGCGGATTCCGCATGACCTGCCCGCCGACGAGGCGGCCGAGATCATCGCGCGGGAACGGGCCTATTCGCAGGATCTGCAGCGCAGCGGCAAGTGGCGCCACATCTGGCGCATCGCCGGGCAATACGCGAATTACAGCGTCTTCGACGTGCGCGACAATGCGGAACTGCACGAGATCCTGTCGGGGCTGCCGCTGTTCAGGTTCATGAAGATCGAGGTGACGCCCCTGCTGCGCCACCCCTCGTCGATCCGCGACGACGACGCCTAGGCCGCGACCGCGCCATCATTCCAGAAGGAGGACCAGATGACAGTCAGGATTTTCGACAGGCCCGACATCCAGCAGTTCCTGAGGACGCTCAGCGGGCTTGACAACGAGGGCGGCGATCCGCGCGTAAAGCAGCTCATCCACCGGATCATGTCGGACCTGTTCCGCACCATCGATGAGATGGACGTGACGCCCGATGAATACTGGACCGCCATCGCCTGGCTCAACGACCTTGGGGCAGCGGGGCAGGCGGGGCTGATCTCGCCCGGCCTGGGGCTGGACCATTTCCTGGACGAACGGCTGGACGCGATCGACGCGGAACTGGGCATCGACAACCCGACCCCCCGCACCATCGAAGGCCCCCTTTACGTGGCGGGCGCCCCGGTCGAGCAGGGCTTCGCCCGGCTGGACGACGGCACCGACACCAACGGCCACACGCTGATCATGCACGGCACGGTCCACGGGGCGGACGGCCAGCCGATGCCCGGCGCGACGGTCGAGGTCTGGCACTGCGACACACGCGGCTTCTATTCGCACTTCGACCCGACCGGCAAGCAGGCGCCCTTCAACATGCGCCGCACGATCATCGCCGACGAGAACGGGCGCTACAGGTTTCAAAGCATCCTGCCCAGCGGCTACGGCGTGCCGCCCGGCAGCCCGACCGAGGCGCTGCTGTCGGCGCTCGGCCGCCATGGCCAGCGCCCGGCGCATATCCATTTCTTCATCAGCGCCGAAGGGCACCGCAAGCTGACCACCCAGATCAACATCGAGGGCGACCCGCTGGTGAACGACGACTTTGCCTATGCCACGCGCGAGGGGCTGGTCCCGCCGGTGATCGAGCGGACCGACCCGGAAAGCATCCAGGCGAACGGCCTTGAGGGTCCCTTCGCCGAGATCGTCTTCGACATCCACCTGACGCCGCTGGTCGAGGGTGTGGACAACCAGGTGAACGAAGCCCGCCGCCGCGCGGTCGCCTGATTCTCGCCGCCATCCGGCAGGCGCAGCGCCGGAAGGCGGCGCGAACGAAAGAGGGGGCTGCCCGATGCCGTGACCGGCGCGGGCAGCTCCTGCCTGTGCGGGGCAGGGGAAATGTCGGTTTGTGGTCAGGGTTGGGGCGACAGGCGGTTGACTTTCGCGCAGCCAGCGGATAGCGGAACTCCCTTGGCGCGAGGTTTCCTTGATGGCCGGGCGCAGGGGCCCGGACTGGAAGGACGTGGTGCCGCTCATCGGGTGCGTGGCATCCCCTTCTGGTAAAGTATCAATGACAGATCTCGAAATCGCCGCGCCGCTGGCCGCGGCTCTGGCCGACAAGGGCTATGACAGCCTCACCTCGGTCCAGCAGGCCGTGCTGGCCACCGACGCGGCGGGGCGCGACATCCTGGTGTCGGCGCAGACCGGCTCGGGCAAGACGGTGGCCTTCGGGCTGGCGATTGCCGCGGATATCCTCGACGGCGACCGGCTGCCGGAAATCCCGCTGCCGCAGGCGCTGGCCATTGCGCCCACACGCGAACTGGCGCTGCAGGTCGCCCGCGAACTGGACTGGCTTTATGCAGGCACGGGCGCGCAGATCGCCACCTGCGTGGGCGGCATGGACTATCGCACCGAACGCCGGGCGCTGGCGCGGGGCGCGCAGATCGTCGTGGGCACACCGGGACGGCTGCGCGACCACCTGGAACGCGGCAGCCTCGACCTGTCGGCGCTGCGCGCCTGCGTGCTGGACGAGGCCGACGAGATGCTGGACCTCGGCTTCCGCGAGGATCTGGAGTTCATCCTGCAATCCGCCCCCGCGGACCGCCGCACGCTGATGTTCTCGGCCACCGTGCCGCCAGCCATCGCGAAGCTTGCGACCGAGTTCCAGAAGGACGCCCTGCGCATCGTCGCGGCCGGCGAGGCACGCCAGCACGGCGACATCGCCTATCGCGCCTTCAGCGTGACGACGCGGGACCGCGAGAACGCCATCTTCAACCTGCTGCGCTTTCACGAGGCGCAGACCGCCATCGTCTTCTGCAAGACGCGGGCCAACGTGAACCACCTGCTGGCCCGCATGGGCAACCGCGGCTTCAAGGCCGTGGCGCTGTCGGGCGAACTCAGCCAGGCGGAACGGACCCATGCCCTGCAGGCTTTGCGCGACGGCCGGGCGCGGGTCTGCATCGCCACCGACGTGGCCGCCCGCGGCATCGACCTTCCGGGGCTGGAGCTGGTGATCCACGCGGACCTGCCGACCAATTCCGAAACGCTGCTGCACCGTTCCGGCCGCACGGGCCGGGCAGGGGCCAAGGGCGTTTCGGCGCTGATCGTGACGCCGGGCGATACCAAGAAGGCGCAGCGGCTTCTGCAAGGCGCGAAGGTCGAGGCGGAATGGGGCAAGGCGCCCTCGGCGGACGACGTGCTTGCCCGCGACGACGCGCGGCTGCTCGACCACCCGGCGCTGACCGAGGAACCGGGCGAGGAAGCCGCAACCGCCGCGCTGCTGCTGGAACGTTTCGGTGCCGAGGTGGTCGCGGCAGCCTTCGTGCGGCTGTGGCGCGAGGGTCGGCCCGCGCCCGAGGAACTGATGGAGACCACGGTGCCCCAGACGGCCGCCGCCCCGCGTCCGCGCGGCGAGTTCGGCGAGGCCGTCTGGTTCGCGCTGTCGGTCGGGCATACCGGCCGGGCCGAGGCGCGTTGGCTTCTGCCCAAGATCTGCGAGGCGGGCGGCATCACCCGCGACGCCATCGGCGCGATCCGCGTCCGCCAGGACGAGACCTTCGTGCAGATCGCGGCGGCAATGGCCCCCCGCTTCGGCGCCGAAGCGGAACTGGAGCCGGGCCTGTCCATGCGCCGCCTGCCGGGCGAGCCGAGCTTGGACAGTCCCGACCACGGGTCCCGAGCCGCAGCCCGGCCGCCGCGCCCCGTCCGCGGCGCGGCAAAGGCGCCCCGGACCGAGGCGCAACCGCGCTGGACGCCTCTGGACGGCCAGAAGGACAGCGGGCCTGCCGCCAAGCGGCCGCGTGCAGCCAAGGCCGGCAAGTCATTCGACAAGGCGCCCGGCGGCACGGCCGAGGCCCCTCGCGCCAGGTTCAAGCCGAAGGTGGCGGGCGCGACAGGCAAGCCGCGCTGGCCCGCCAAGGCCCCCAAGCATTGACGACGCCTCGTCCCGGCGGTCTGCTCATGCAGGTTTGAACTGCCGCTGCGTCAGGCGGCCGATGCGGCCGCTTGACCGCTCGGGGTCCGCGCGGATAACGCTTGGGTTTCCCCGTTCCCCGAAGCGCCCCCTTGGGGCAGAAGGCAGGATGATGCCGACGACCACCCGTGATGCAGTTGATGCCCTGCTGCCGGCGGGCACGACCGTGGAAGATCTGACCGAGCGCGAGTTGGGAGAACTGTTCGAGGCCGTGGTCGAGCAGGCCGCGGCCGAGGACGGGGCATCGCAGCCCGCCAGGGAGTCCACTGCCTGAACAAGGCCCGGCCCCGATCCGCTTGACCTCGCCCCCGGTGCAGGACACATCCGCCCGGTCGAAGGGCGCAGGCTGGTCGCCAGGCCCCGGCCCGGATCAGGTGGAGGCAATCATGCAGGACGACCGCATGGCCATGCCCGTGCCGGACGAAGCGGGCGCAAAGGCTTCGCTGGGCCATGTGCTGGTCTCGTCCATGCGGGACGAGGGGCCTTATGCGCTGGAATTCGTGGCCCATCACCGCGCCATCGGCTTTGACCGCATCTTCATCGCCTCGAACGACTGCCGCGACGGGACCGACCTGCTGCTGGACGCGCTGGACCGCGCTGGCGCGATCATCCATCACCGCAGCACCGTCGCACCCGGAGAGGTGCCGCAGCACGCCGCCTATGCGGCGATGCGCAAGGCGCACGGGCTTGACCGCGCCGACTGGCTGATGGTGCTGGATGCCGACGAGTTCCTGGATGTCTGCACGGGGCAGGGCAAGGTGCAGGACCTGACCGCCGCGACCGAGGAGAGCGTGGACATCGTGATGCTGAACGCCCGGACCTTCGGGACCGGCGACGATCCCCAGTGGCAGCCGGGCCTTGTCACCGACCAGTTCACCCGGCGCCTGCCCGAGCGGCATCGCGCGAACGGCCCCGTCAAGACCCTGACGCGGGGGATCGGGCGGTTCCGGCAGATCCACAACCACTCGGTCATGGGATATCGCGGGGACGGCGACCTGCTGGTGATGCGGGCGGATGGCTCGACCTTCGCAATCCCGCCGGGCGGCAAGCTGTGGGCCTTCCTGCGCAACGTTCCGGTCGAGGACATCCGCTACGGCATGGCGCATTACAACCATTACGCGGTCAAGTCGCTGGCCTCGTTCCTGCTGCGGCAGGACCGGGGGCGGGGTGCCGCCCCCAAGGGGCAGCAGAACGACCGCCACACCTATCGCTATTTCGACCGCATCGCCGGGGCGGGCATCCGCGACACCGGCTTCGGCCAGCGCCACGGTGCCCGGCTGCAGGCCGAATACGCGCGGCTGATGGACATCCCCAAGGTTGCCGCGGCGCAGGCAGAAACCGAGCGCCGCCATGCCGCGCTGATCGAGGCGCTGGCGGGCTGAGCTATTCCGCCGCGTGGGTGGCGTTGTTCGGGGGAAGGGTGTGGTCCACCGGCTCGTAGCCGGTCTGGTCCTGCTGCGCCTCGGCATCGCCTGACAGCGGATCGGGCTTCATGCGGAAGCCGCGTTCAAGCTGGTCGAAGGGCGCAACCGGATAGTCGCCCGAAAAGCATGCATCGCAATATTGCGGGCAGGAATCGTTGCGGCCCTGCGCCTCGCCCACGGCGCGGTAAAGCCCGTCCAGCGAGACAAAGGCGAGGCTGTCCACGCCGATCCAGTCGCGCATTTCCTCGGGGGTCATGTTCGCGGCCAGCAGCTTGTCGCGGTCCGGCGTGTCCACGCCGTAGAAGCAGGGCCAGGCGGTGGGCGGCGAGGCGACCCGGAAATGCACCTCGGCCGCGCCCGCGTCGATGATCATGTCCTTGATCTTGCGGCTGGTTGTCCCGCGCACCACGGAATCGTCCACCAGCACGACCCTTTTGCCCTTCACTAGCGCGCGGTTGACGTTCAGCTTCAGCCGGACGCCCATGTTGCGGATCTGCTCGGTCGGCTCGATGAAGGTGCGGCCCATGTACTGGTTGCGGATGATCCCCATGCCGAAGGGGATGCCGCTTTCCCGCGCGTAGCCGATGGCCGCGGGGGTGCCTGAATCGGGGACGGGGCAGACGAGATCGGCCTCGACCGGGGCCTCGCGGGCCAGTTCCACGCCGATCTGGCTGCGCGTCTCATAGACCGACCGCCCGCCGATGATTGAATCAGGGCGGCTGAAATAGACATGCTCGAAGATGCAGAAGCGGCCCGAGGCAGGCCCAAAGGGGCGCGAGCTTTCGACCTTCCCCTTCGAGATCACGACCATCTCGCCCGGCTCGATCTCGCGCACGAACTCGGCGCCGATGATATCCAGCGCGCAGGTTTCGGACGCCAGCGCATAGCCGTCGCCCGCAAGCTTGCCCAGCACCAGCGGGCGCACGCCCAGCGAGTCTCGCACGCCGATCAGCTTGGTGCGGGTCATGGCGATGACGCTGAAGGCGCCCTCGACCCGGCGCAACGCGTCCTTCATCCGCTCGGGGATGTTGCGCTGGATGGACCGCGCCATCAGGTGGATGATGCATTCGCTGTCCGAGCCCGACTGGAAGATCGAGCCGCGCTCGATCAGCTCGCGCCGCAGGGCGACGGCGTTGGTGATGTTGCCGTTATGGGCGATGGCGCAGCCGCCCATGGCGAATTCGCCGAAAAAGGGCTGGACGTCGCGGATCGCCGGGCCTTTTGCCCCTGCGGTGGAATAGCGGACATGGCCGATGGCCAGTTCGCCCGGCAGGGTTTCCATCAGCGACGCCTTGGTGAAGTTGTCGCGGACGTAGCCGAAGCGGTGGGCGCTGTTGAAGCCCTTGTCGGGGTGGAAGGCGACGATGCCGCCGGCCTCCTGCCCGCGGTGCTGCAGCGCGTGCAGGCCGAGAGCGACGAAGTTCGCCGCATCATTGACGCCGATCACGCCGAAGACGCCGCATTCCTCGTGCAGCCGGTCGCTGTCGAATGGATCCGCAAGAAAGGGCTGCATCGCGTCGGCCTGTAGCTGTGTGGGGTGAAGGTCGCTCGGGCGGCTGTAGCAGCCCCGAGTCGAGCGGGACTGCGTCTATGTAGGATGGAACCGGTGAAAAGTCACCCCACAGGGCGGCAGATCACCGGAACGTCGCGGCTTTCGGATCAGTTCGCGGCAGGCGCGGGGGCGGTGGGCGCCACCGTGACGCCGGTCGGGCCGCAGTCGCGGACCAGTTGCTCGAAGCGGGCGGCCAGCCAGCCGGGCGCGTCCTGCGGGATCTGCTGGTTCAGTTCGCCGCTCATCTGCTGGAAGACCTGGGCGGAACGCGACTGGTCCACCATCGCGACCCGCTGCGTCGTCATCACCCGGTCGTAGACGATGAAGGCGATCACGACCAGCAGGATGCCGCGGGCCACGCCGAAGAGAAAGCCCATGCCCTGATCGACCCCGCCCAGCGCCGACCGCTGCACGACCGACGAGAACAGCGGCGTCAGGATGGAAAACACCACCAGCGCCAGGGCGAAGACCACGGCAAATCCCGCGATCATGCCAAGTTCGCAGTTGTCAGCGATGATGCTGTCCACGTAAGGGATCTGGGCGATCATCGGGCGCAGGGTCGCGGCAAAGACGAAGGCCAGCACGGCCGCGCCGATCCAGCCCATGATCGCCAGCGATTCGCGCACGAAGCCGCGCGAATAGGCGAGGATCGCCGACAGAATGATGACGGCGGCCACAATGCCGTCGATCAGGGTGAATCCGTCCATCTTCTACCGCCCTCTGTGCGGGCCTTGGCCCGGCATGATTGGGGCGGTCATCCGGCTCCGAATGTCTCGCCCGTGAAACTGGTCAGATCGGCGACCCGCGCAAGGCTCATGCCGCCGCCGCCCTCGACCTTCTGGACCTCGGGCAGGATGGCCCGGGAAAAACCAAGTTTCTGCGCCTCTTTCAACCTGTTTTCCGCCTGCGCCACAGGACGCAGCGCGCCCGACAGGCTGATCTCGCCGAAAAACACCGTTTCGGCGGGCAGGGCGTGGTCTTCCCGCGCACTCAGCAGCGCTGCCGCGATGGCAAGGTCGGCGGCGGGTTCCACGACCCGCATCCCGCCCGCGACGTTCAGGAACACATCCAGCCCGGCAAAGGGGATGCCGCACCGGGCCTCAAGCACGGCGAGGATGGTGGACACACGGCCACTGTCCAGACCCACCACCGTCCGGCGCGGCGCGGCGAGCGTCGAGGGTGCCACCAGCGCCTGAACCTCGGTCAGCACGGGCCGTGTGCCCTCGATGCCGGCGAAGACGGCGCTGCCGGGCACAGGCTCGCCCCGTTCGGACAGGAACAGGGCCGAGGGGTTGGCGACTTCGGACAGCCCGCCGCCGGTCATCTCGAAGACGCCGATCTCGCCCGAGGGACCGAAGCGGTTCTTGACCGCGCGCAGGATACGGAACTGGTGGCCGCGCTCGCCCTCGAAGTAAAGCACCGTGTCCACCATGTGCTCGACCACGCGGGGACCGGCGATCTGGCCGTCCTTGGTGACATGGCCGACGAGGATCACGGCGACGCCGGATCGCTTGGCGAAGGTCACAAGCTCGTGGGCTGCGGCGCGGACCTGCCCCACGCTGCCCGGCGCGGCCTCGACCGTGTCGGACCACAGCGTCTGGATGGAATCGATCACCGCCACCTCGGGTCGTTCCGTGTCCAGCGTCGTCAGGATGTCGCGCAGCGCCGTTTCCGTCCCCAGCCGCACCGGCGCGTCCGAAAGCCCCAGCCGTTGCGCCCGCATCCGTAACTGCGCGCCGGCTTCCTCGCCGCTGATATAGACGGCCGAGGTGCCCCGGCGGGCGAAGGCCGCGGCAGCCTGCAGCATCAGGGTCGATTTCCCGATCCCCGGATCGCCGCCGACAAGGATCGCGCTGCCGGGGACCAGTCCGCCGCCCAGGACCCGGTCCAGTTCCTCGATGCCCGAGGGCGCGCGGGCGGGCGGCGGCTCGGTCGAGGACAGCCCGCTCAGCGGGATCGTGCGGCCGCGCTGGGCGCCGAGGCCCCGGCCCGGTCCCTGGCTCAGCGGCGCTTCCTCGACGATGGTGTTCCATTCGCCGCAGGCCTCGCAGCGGCCGGACCACTTGCGATGCGCGGCACCGCAGGCGGTGCAGGTGAAGGAGGTGACGGGCTTGGCCATGCCGGCCTATGTGGCAGCCCCACCGGGCGGCCGCAAGCGCGGCGGAACCTATCTAGCAGGCGGTGGTTGGACCGCAGCACCAGCAAGGGAACGGTCATGGCAGACGGAAGCGAGGTCGCGGGGGCAACCGCCCGGTCAGGAACGCGCGCTCCGCCAAGCGACCGGCCTGACATCCGCACCGTGCTGCTGGCGCTGATCGCGCTGGTCGTGATCGGCTGGGGCCTGCGCGCGACCGGCGCCGTGGTTATCCCGCTGGTCTCGTCGATCCTGATCGCGCTGGCGGTGATGCCCGTGCGCGACCGGGTGCGGGACCGGATGCCCGACAAGCTGAAATGGCTGGGCGTCACCTCGGCCATGGCGTTGATCCTGCTGGTGGTGGCGCTGTTCTTCGGGGCGCTGTGGCTGGCCGCGCAGCAGGTGATCGCCGAGTTCCCCTCGGGCGAGGAGATCGCGCAGATGCTGCCGCAGGACGGGTCCGAGGACGAGGCGTCGGGCGGCGACACCGCCCCGGCCCTGCCCCTGAGCCTGCCCGGCGACGGGGCCGAGGCGGGGGCCGAGGCCTTCTCCGACGGCGAGGGATCGGGGCTTGAGGGGATGCTGTCGGGGTCCGGCGGCGATCTCGCGTCCCGGATGGCCAGCGGCATGGCCAGCGTGCTTGGCAGCGTGGCGACGACGGTCCTCAACTCGGCGGTCGGGCTCGGCTCGGCGCTGGTCATCATCTTCTTCTTCACCCTGCTGATCCTGATCGAAAGCGGCGACTGGCGGCGGAAGATCGCCACCATCACCCATCCGCGCGACGAATGGCGGCTGACCGAGTCCGCCGAGGTGATCGCGCAGAAGATCCGCGCCTACCTGCTCATCCGGGCAGCGCTGGGCGTCATCACCGCCGCGCTTTACGGGCTGTGGCTGTGGTTCTTCGGCGCGGGGCTGATCCTCGTCTGGGTGATCCTGACGTTCCTTCTGAACTTCATCCCCACGGTCGGCTCGATCATCGCGGGGCTGCTGCCGGTGATCTATGTCTTCATGACGCAGGACATCGGCACCGCGGTTGCGGTTGGCCTCGGCATCCTCGTCATCGAGCAGGTCATGGGCAATTACGTCGATCCCAAGGTCGAGGGGAAGCGCGTCTCCGTCTCTCCACTGGTCGTGCTGGTGGGGCTTCTGGCCTGGTCCTGGATCTGGGGCATTCCCGGCGCCCTGCTGGCGGTGCCCGTCACGGTGGCGCTGGTCGTGCTGGGCGCCCATGTGCCGGTGCTGCGCCCCTGGGCGCTGCTGCTGTCCGACCGCACCGACATGAAGGGGCTGAAGGACGCCACCCGCCCGGACTGACGGCAAGGCCGCCCGGGGCTCTGCCCCATCGTCGTATACGACGATCCCGGGATATTTACCCCGAAGAAGATGGGCATGAGGCTCACGGGGTTGTCGCCTTGCATCGGGCGGGGTCTGCAGCCATTGCAGGGCGCGAGTGACGAAAGGCCCCCGCATGGCGAACCCAGCCCCCTTTGCGCGCTATGAGTTCATGATCGCCTGGCGCTATCTGCGCGCGCGCCGCGCCGAGGGGGGCGTGTCGGTCATGACCTGGATCAGCCTGATCGGCATCGCGCTGGGGGTGATGGCGCTGATCGCCACGCTGGCCGTCCGCTCGGGCTTCCGGGCCGAGTTCGTGGACACGATCCTTGGTGCCAACGCCCATTCGACGGTCTACCTGCCGCCAAGCTCGATCGTGAACGAGCTGACGGACGAGGTTTATACGGTCGCGGGCACGATTTCCGACTATCCCGCCGCCGTCACCCGGATCGAGGCTCTGCCCGGCGTCGAGCGCGCCGATCCCGTCGTGCGCGGGCAGGTGATGGCGAGTGTGGCGGATCGGTCGAACGTGGCCGAGGTCTACGGCCTGAGTGCCGAGGACCTTGCCGCCATCCCCCGTGTCGCCAACCCGGAAACGGCCGAGGGCAACCTGTCCGATTTTGACGAAGGCGTGGCCATCGGCATCGGCATGGCGCGGGAACTGGGGGTGAATGTCGGGGACCTGGTGCAACTGATCTCGCCCCACGGGGCGCAGACGGCCTTCGGCACGACGCCGCGCATCGCCACCTATCCGGTCGTCTATGTCTTCTCCGCCGGTCGCTATGACATCGACCGCACCCGCATCTACATGCCCTTGGCCGAGGCGCAGTCCTTCTTCAACCGCGAGGGCGTCGTGGACGAGATCCAGGTCTTCGTTTCCGACCCCGAGGGCGTGGATGCGCTGACGATGCCCCTAATGCAGGCGCTGCCGGGCGGGATCGTCTGGACGTGGCGCGACGCCTCGGGGTCGTTCCTGTCGGCGCTGGACATCGAGGATGACGTGATGTTCGTCATCCTGTCGGTGCTGGTGCTGATCGCATCGATGAACATCACCAGCGGCCTCATCATGCTGGTCAAGAACAAGGGCCGCGACATCGGCATCCTGCGGACCATGGGCCTGACGGAAGGGGCGATCCTGCGCGTCTTCTTCCTCTGCGGAGCCTTCACCGGGATCATCGGCACCATCGCCGGGGTGATCCTGGGCGTCCTTCTGGCGCTGAACGTGGACAGCATCATGGCGGGGATCAACTGGTTCTCGGGCGGGGGCGCCTGGGACGCCTCGGTGCGCGGCATCTATCGCCTGCCCGCCGAGTTGCGCGGCATCGACATCGCCAAGGCGGTGGGGCTGTCGCTGACCCTGTCCTTCATCGTCACCATCTTCCCGGCCCGCCGCGCGGCCCGCATGAACCCGGTCGAGGCCCTGCGCTATGAATGACGTGCTGCGGCTGGAAGGCATCGCCAAGACCTACAACCCCGGCACCCCCGCCGCCGTCGAGGTGCTGCGCGGCTTGGACCTGTCGGTCGCAAAGGGTGAGATCGTGGCGCTGGTCGCCCCTTCGGGCGCGGGCAAATCGACGCTGCTGCATGTCGCGGGGCTGCTGGACACGCCCGACGCGGGCCGCGTGGTGCTGAACGGGCGCGACATGACGGGCCTGCCCGACCGCACCCGGACCGAGGCGCGGCGGCGCGAAGTGGGCTTCGTCTACCAGTTCCACCACCTGCTGCCCGAGTTCACCGCGCTGGAAAACATCGTTCTGCCGCAGCTTGCCAACGGCGTGGTGGATGGCGCTGCCCGCGCCCGCGCGGCGGACTTGCTGGACCACGTGGGCCTGACGCCGCGCGCCGATCACCGCCCGGCGGCGCTGTCCGGGGGCGAGCAGCAGCGCGTAGCCTTCTGCCGTGCCCTGGCCAACGCGCCCTCGCTGCTGCTGGCGGACGAGCCGACGGGGAACCTCGACCCCGCCACCTCGGACCGGGTTTTCGACGTGCTGATGGCGCTGGTGCGCGAGACGGGGATGGCTGCGCTGATCGCCACGCACAACATGGAACTTGCCGGGCGGATGGACAGGCTGGTGCAGCTGGACCGCACTGCGCCTGCCGCTGCATGAGGCTGTTGCGAATATAGTCGGGTTGCTGGCCTCGGCTGGCAGACCCCGGCAGGCCGCTGCAGCAAGGCCGTGCGCCGTCGCAGGGCTGAAGAGGCCGCCGCTTACCGCTTGACGAACTTGAAGAAGCGGCTTTCGGACCCGTCCTTGGTTTCCTCCTGATAAAGGAAGGCGATGGCGCGGTCCTCGAAGACCTGAAAGAACTCCTCCCACGGGATTTCTTCCAGTTTCTCGTCGCGCTCGGCGAAATCGACACGCAGGATGCCCTCGCCGTCCTCGCCCTTGGTGCCCTTGACGACGGTGGGGATGCCGCCGCGCTTTTCGATCCATTCACGGATCGTGTCGTGGTCGGTGGTGGTCTCGCCGGATGACAGGGGTTCTCTCCTGCTTCGGGTTGGGGACAGAACGCTGCGGGCGGGCAGTCTTCCTAGACGTCGCCGATGGGCGTGCCGTGATGGGACCAACTGTCGATTTCCGCGGCCACAAGCTGCTGCAAACGCCACATGTAGGGATCGTCGAGACCATGCGCGGCGAGCGCGGCGGTGGTGCGCTGCAGATACTCGGCCCCCGACCCGGCATGACCGCAGGCACGGGCGAGCCGCCGGGCCTGTTCCTCGACCGGCAGATGCACCAGCGTCTGGCCAACCGTCCCGGCGTAGAAGGTCAGCGCGTCTTCGGTCCCGCGTTCGGTTTCCACCGTGATCCAGCAGGCGTTCCGGACCAGTTCCTGCGCCACCAGTTCCCGCCGCAGGATCGCGCGCAGCGAGTCGCGTTCGGTTCCCGGCGCGATCTCCATCACCAGCCCGGCGCAGGTGCCGCCCGGTTCCAGCGCCAGCATGAGACCGGGGCAGTCGGGCGAGCCGCGCCAGTGGTCGAGGTGGATGCAGAAGCTGCGGTGCCAGCCGGGCGCGGTGCCCTTGCGAATTGCGCCCACCTCGAAGCCCGGATTCCAGATCAGCGAGCCGTAGGAGAAGATCGGCACCGGACGGGGCCGGCCTGCGGTCAGTTCCTCGGCCAGCGCATCCAGGTCGTCGTCGGTCAGCAGCGTCCAGCAGGCATCGTAGGGCGGCTCGTCCACCGAGCGGTGGGCGCGGGCGACATGGGCGGGGGTGAGGGCGAGGCTTTGATCGTTGATCATCTAGGCCTATGATCTAAGGGTTAAGTAAACATTCTTGCAGACTAAATAATCAATTACGAACAAAACCACCTGCGACGCCATTGGCTACAATCTCTTCAATAAAACCTAAAAGCCAAACTATTCCAATTGTGGCCGCAAACTGATCTGAGGTGTCTATGCGGCCGGAATAAATACCGCATGGCACAAATTCTGCCTCTAACAAACTGCTCGCCTGAGTGCCATCGTCTAGCATTATAACTTTATTTCTCCGGTAAAATACCGGTGAGCCAGACATTCCAGGTCTTGTTGCAGCATCTATGAAAAATTTTCGGGCATACTCTCCATCAAGCAAAGGCTCCGCCGCTATAGTCCCTCGTTTCCATATAGGAAGCGCCATTTCAATAGGAAATTTTTCCGGAAAGCCCACAATAAACACATCATTTGCAACTCGCAAGCCATTGCTCATGTTGACTGGCAGGCTTATATTAACTGGAGCTATAGCTGTCTTATCATTTGGGTTATTTATGTTAATCGGAAGCACAGCTACATCAACTTCGTGTCCCTTTGGGTGCATCTTCCATAATGGTTTCTCGCTCGATGATTGAAGGGGGAAGTTGCCAGTATGCAATTCTATTTCCCTCTCATCTGAGATCAGTTTTGCTGGGAACTGAACTTCAACTTCATCAGGTATGGCCAAAGAGGAATGTTTCGCTGCCCCTGTGTAAATGTCTCTCCCAGAAAAGACATGCCAATTACTAACTAGGTGCATAGAGCCGGCATTTTCATAAATGAACCCTGTCGCTCGACTAATAATTTGACCGCGAGCCAGAAGTGCTAAAGGACGGGCTACCAAAGAGGGATAGCAAACGCGATAGCGAGCAAATCTTACAGCACTTGCCTCACGATAATATCCCGAGGTCATTGCTTCATCCTCTCACACATCCAGCCCCTCGTCCCCCACGAACTGCGCGTTCTCGCTGATATACTGGAAACGCAGCTCGGGCTTTTTCCCCATCAGGCGTTCCACCAGATCGCCTGTCTCGCCGCCTTCCTCCTCGTCGATGCTGACGCGGATCAGCTTGCGGCTGGCCGGGTTCATGGTGGTGTCCTTGAGGTCCTTGGCATCCATCTCGCCCAGACCCTTGAAGCGCTGCACGTCGATCTTGCCCTTGCCGCCAATGCCCTTGGCCAGCCACGCTTCTTTCTCGGCGTCGTCCGCGACATAGACGCGGGCCGCCCCTTGCGTCAGCCGGTAAAGCGGCGGGCAGGCGAGATACAGGTGCCCCTTGTCGATCAGGGGCCGCATCTGGATGAAGAAGAAGGTCATCAGCAGGCTGGCGATATGCGCGCCGTCCACGTCGGCGTCGGTCATGATGATGACCTTGTCGTAACGCAGGTCGTCCACCTTGAAGCGGGTCCCCATGCCCACGCCCAGCGCCTGGCACAGATCCGCGATCTCTTGGTTCTGGCCGAGCTTCGACGAAGACGCGCCCAGCACGTTCAGGATCTTGCCCCGGATGGGCATGATCGCCTGCGTCGTGCGTTCGCGCGCCGACTTGGCCGAGCCGCCCGCCGAGTCGCCCTCGACGATGAACAGTTCCGTCCCCTCGCGGGCGTTGGCCGAGCAGTCCACCAGCTTGCCGGGCAGGCGCAGCTTCTTGGTGGCCGACTTCCGCGCGGTTTCCTTTTCCTGACGGCGGCGCAGGCGCTCCTCGGCCCGCAGCACCAGGAAGTCGAGGATCGCGCCCGCCGACTTGGTGTCCGCTGCCAGCCAGTTGTCGAAATGGTCGCGGACGGCGCCCTCGACCAGACGCGCCGCCTCGGCAGTGGCAAGCCGGTCCTTGGTCTGGCCGACGAACTCCGGTTCCGCGATGAAGCAGGACACCAGCGCGCAGCCGCCCGTCAGCAGGTCGTCGCGGGTGATGTTCTCGGCCTTGCGGTTCTTCGTCAGCTCGCCATAGGCGCGGATGCCCTTGAGGATCGCGGTCCAGAAGCCCGCCTCATGCGTGCCGCCCTCGGGGGTCGGCACGGTGTTGCAGTAGGACTGGATGAAGCCGTCGCGCGAGGGCGTCCAGTTGATCGCCCATTCGACCTTGCCGGGGACGCCGAAGCGCTCGCGGAACTCGACCAGCCCGGCAAAGGGCCGGTCGGCGTAGGTGCTGGCCTTGCCGATCTGCTCGGACAGATAGTCCGACAGCCCGTCGGGGAAGTGGAAGGTCGCCTCGCGCGGCGTCTCGCCGTCGTCGATCTCGGTCTTCCAGCGGATTTCGACGCCGGAATGCAGGTAGGCCTTGGACTTGACCATCCGCATCATGCGCGAGGGCTTCAGCCGGTGGTGGCCGAAGATCTGCTCGTCGGGATGGAAGGTGACGGTGGTGCCGCGACGGTTCGGGGCGGGGCCGACCTTTTCCACCGGACCCTGCGGGATGCCGCGGCTGAAGCTTTGCCGCCAGAGTTCACGGTTCCGGGCGACCTCGACCACCATGCTGTCCGACAACGCGTTCACGACCGAGGCGCCGACGCCGTGCAAGCCGCCCGAGGTCTGATAGGCGCCTTCGGTGAACTTGCCGCCCGCGTGCAGGGTGCAGAGAATCACCTCCAGCGCGGACTTGCCGGGGAACTTGGGGTGCGGATCGACGGGGATGCCGCGCCCGTTGTCGCGCACCACGACCGAGTGGTCGGCGCGCAGCTCGACCTCGATGCGGCTGGCGTGGCCCGCCACCGCCTCGTCCATGGAGTTGTCGAGGATCTCGGCCACGAGATGATGCAGCGCGCGTTCGTCGGTGCCGCCGATATACATGCCGGGGCGCTTGCGGACGGGTTCCAGCCCTTCCAGCACCTCGATCGAGGCGGCGGAATAGCTGTCGGTGGCCGCTTGCGCGCCCGAAAGAAGGTCGTCGGACATGGGTATTCTTGCCTGTGATGATGCGGCGTCATGCCACGAAGGGGCTGGTCGGGGCAATCCTGCCCCGGCCGGGGCGGCGGTTCACGCCCGCTCGCGCAGCCACTCGGCCAATTGGCCGTCGTCGATATGGCCTTGGGCGAGGGCGATGATCTGCTGACCCATCACGTCTTCAGGCACGTCAGGCTCGATGCCGCCGTTCCAGTCCAGCACCACCTGCATGACGCGATAGGCGGTGCGCTTGTTGGCGTCGTTGAAGCAATGCCCCTGCGCGATGGCCATCGCGTAGGCAGTGGCTAGCGCATACACATCCTCGATCATGCCATAGGAGAGGCGGTTCTCGACCCGTGCGAGCGCACCTTCAAGCGACTTGTCGCGGGCACGGCCGGGCAACTCGCCCGGGTTCAGGACGATGTCGTGAACCTCCTCGACCAGTTCGGCCGAGGGCAGCAGGTATTCCATCGCGACCTCACTTGTCCTTCAGATAGTTCAGGACAGGCTGGGCGCGCTCACGCGTGCGTTCCAATGCGGCAAGCATTTCCTCACGGGTCGCATAGCGCGAAGTTACCTTTTCGGTCGCCTCGGCAGGCACCAGATACCCCACCAGCGCCGAGTTCCGCAGGATCGCCACCGGCTTGCCGCCCGAGCGTTCCAGCACCTTATGCGGCTCGCGCAGTTCGGTCATGGTAGCGATATGGTTGGTCAGCAGGCGGGTCATGATGGTGGCTCCCAAGCAGGTGCCACCAATATAGATACTACAGTATGTATTTCAATGTTCCTCTGCGGCCCGCGCGTCCCACATCTTCTCGAACGCGGGCCGGTCATGGCAAGCGGTCAGCCATGCCTGCACAGCCGGAAACTGGCCCATCAGCTCGCCGTAATCCGACGCGTAGCGGACGATTTCCGCCACGTTCAGGTCGGCTACGGTGAAGCGGCCCCCAACCAGATGGCCGTGCGTCGCCAGATGATCCTCCAGCACCTTCATCGGGCGGACCAGCCGTTCCGCCGCATCGGCGATCAGGGTGACGTCCTCGCCCGACTGCTGGCGGCCCGTGTGCAGCATCATGATCGTCAGCGCGTCGGGCTCGACCGAGGTTGCCGCGTAGAAGGACCATTGCAGCATCAGCGCCTCCTCGGCGGCATCGCGGGGCGCAAGCTCTCCGCCGTGCTTCTTCGCCAGATACAGAGTGCAGGCGAGCGATTCCGACAGCACCAGCCCGTCATCCTCGATCACCGGGATCGCGCCGGCGGGCGACAGCGCCAGGAAGGACGGCGAGCGGGTGTTGACCGGCGCATCCGGCGCATCCGGGAAGGGCAGCTTGTAGGCCTGGATCACCCGCTCCTGCCGGAAGGGCAGGCCGAGTTCGTGGCAAAGCCAGACGATGCGGGATGCGCGGGAACGGGTGACGCCGTGGATGGTCAGCATGGAAAACCTCAGGGGCCGGAAGGGACTGCGCGCCCATGAAAGGCCGCCGGTGCGCGGCGTCAACAGGAAGGAAGTCCAACCCCCCGTTTCCACTCGCAATCCCCTTTGGACAGGAATAAAGCGGCAGCCAGCAACCGGCGGATGACCCGCCCCTGAAAGGACGAAGATGGCCGCAGAACCGCGCATCATCACCACGACCGAAGACCTCGCGGCATTCTGCGAACTCGCCAAGGCCCAGCCCTATGTGACGCTCGACACCGAGTTCCTGCGCGAGCGGACCTATTATTCCAAGCTCTGCCTGATCCAGATGGCGCTGCCTCCCGCATCCGGTCCCAAGGCCGAGGGGGGACCCGCCACGCTGGTCGATCCGCTGGCGCCGGGCCTGTCGCTTGAACCGCTGTATGACCTGTTCCGCCATACCGCGACGGTCAAGGTCTTCCACGCCGCCCGGCAGGATCTGGAGATCTTCTTCCACGACGCGGGCGTATTCCCCGATCCGCTGTTCGACACCCAGGTCGCGGCGATGGTCTGCGGCTTCGGCGAGCAGGCAGGATACGAGACGCTGGTCAAGCGCATCGCCAAGCAGCCGCTGGACAAGTCCTCGCGCTTCACCGACTGGTCGCGCCGTCCGCTGACGCAGGCGCAGGCAGAATATGCGCTGGCCGACGTGACCCATCTGCGGGCGATCTACGAATTCCTTTCGGCGCAGTTGCAGAAGACCGGGCGGGATGCGTGGGTGGCGGAAGAGGCGCAGGCGCTCATCAACCCCGAGACCTACATCAGCCGCCCCGAGGAAGCGTGGGAACGGGTGCGGACGCGCTCCGGCTCTCCGCGCTTCCTGGCGGTGGTGCGGGAACTTGCGCGGTTCCGGGAAATCCATGCCCAGACCCGCGATATTCCCCGCTCGCGCGTGTTCAAGGACGACGCGATGATCGAACTGGCCTCGACCAAGCCGCTGACCGAGGATGACCTTGGCAAGTCGCGCCTGCTTCTGCGCGATGCGCGGCGGGGCGAGATCGCGCAGGGCATCCTTGAGGCCGTGAAGGCGGGCATTGAGGCCACCGACCTGCCCAAGGTTGCCCCTGACGAGCCCGGCAAGCCCGGCAACGCGGCGCTGTCGCAACTGCTGCGGGTCCTCTTGCAGGCCAAGGCCGATGCGGCGGGGGTCGCGCCCAAGCTGATCGCCTCGTCGTCGGAACTGGACGCCATCGCCACGGGCGCGCGCGACGTGCCCGCGCTGTCGGGCTGGCGGGGCGAGGTCTTCGGCGAGGACGCGCTGCGGCTGACACAGGGCAAGATCGCGCTGTCGGCGCAGGGCGGCGCGGTGCGGGTGGTCGTGGTCGGCTGACACCGGGCCTCAGCCGCCGCGGTCCTTCGACCCCTCCGCGTCGGTGTCGGGGCTCTCGCCCTTGGCCCGCTTGGCCACGGGGCTGAGCAGCAGCTGGATCAGCTGCAGCACCGTCATGGCCAGCACGGTCGTCAGTATCGCCAGGGTGATGTCGCCCAAACCGCAGCAAAGGCCGATCGCCCCGCACAGCCACATCGAGGCGCCGGTGGTGATGCCGCGGACGTTGGTCCCGTTGATGATGATCGAGCCGGCCGCAAGGAAGGCCACGCCCGATGTCACCCCCTCGATCAGGCGCAGCGGGTCGATCTGCGACGTGGTGCCGGGCGCGGCCTCAAGGCTGGTCAGTTCGATGCCGACAATGACAAAGGTGGCGGCCGCCAGCGAGATCAGCATATGCGTCCGCAGCCCCGCCGAACGGGCGTTCACCTCGCGGTCCCAGCCGATCACGCCGCCCAGAACGATCGCTGCGATCAGCCGCAGCGCGGCGATATGCAGCGGCATCGAGCCGAGCGGATCGAAAGCGCGGGCCAGATCGGCGAGAACAGCATCCATGAGGTCTCCGCCCGCTGTTTCGCGCCGGGTGCGCGGGGTCTATTCTGTGCGCGCGGCCTTTTCGTCCACGCCCGAATGGCCCTCGCGCCGGTCGAGTTCCGCCAGCACGTCCGACAGCGCCACGTCGCGCGCGGCCAGCATGACCAGCAGGTGATACAGCACGTCCGCGGCTTCCGCCGTCAGGCGGGCGCGGTCGCCGCGCACGGCCTCGATGATGGCTTCGACGGCTTCCTCGCCGAATTTCTCGGCGCATTTCTCGGGGCCTTTGGCCAGAAGCTGCGCGGTCCAGCTTGACGAGGGATCGGCGCCGCGGCGGGATTCGATGGTCGCGGCCAAGCGTTCCAGCGCGGTCATTCCAGCCTCACGGGGATGCCGGTGGCGGCCATGTGGGCCTTGGCCTCGGCGATGCTGTAGGTGCCGAAGTGGAAGATCGACGCCGCCAGCACGGCGGAGGCATGGCCGTCGCGGACACCTTCGACGAGGTGGTCCAGCGTGCCCACGCCACCCGAGGCGATCACGGGGATGTCCACCGCATCCGCCACCGCGCGGGTCAGCGGAATGTTGAAGCCCGCGCGGGTGCCATCGCGGTCCATCGAGGTCAGCAGGATTTCGCCCGCGCCCTTCTCCGCCACGGTTCGGGCGAACTCGACCGCGTCGATGCCGGTCGGGCGGCGGCCGCCGTGGGTGAAGATCTCCCAGCGGCCCGGCTCGACCGTCTTGGCGTCGATGGCGCAGACGATGCACTGGCTGCCGAAACGGTCCGCCGCCCGCGCGATCACGTCGGGGTCGGCGACGGCGGCCGAGTTGAAGCTGACCTTGTCGGCGCCCGCCAGCAGCAGCGCCCGCACATCCTCGGGCGTCCGCACGCCGCCGCCGACGGTCAGCGGGATGAAGCACTGTTCCGCCGTCCGGGTCACGAGGTCATACATCGTGCCGCGGTTTTCATGCGTGGCGTGGATGTCGAGGAAGCACAGCTCGTCCGCCCCTGCCGCGTCATAGGCGGCGGCGGCCTGCACAGGGTCGCCCGCGTCGATGAGGTCCACGAAGTTGACGCCCTTGACCACGCGACCATCGGCCACGTCGAGGCAGGGGATGATGCGTGTCTTCAGCATGGCCGCCTGATAGCGCGGCGCACCGGCAGGGGGAAGGGTCTGCGGGGCCGCCGCGCTGCCGCGTCACCCGTCACACGACGAGGGCCGCCAGCCCCACGCTGATCGCCGCCGTGGCGGCGGTGTAGTCCAGCCACATGCGCGTCAGCAGGAAGTCCGTGCCGCGTCTTGGACTGGTCCAGCCGCCAGCCGAGCGGAACGCGTTCGAGGCAAGGATCGCAAGCCCGATCGCGGCATGGACGAAGACATAGGCGGCAAGCCCGTTCAGCGTGGCCCCCAGCGCATGGACGCGGGGATCGGGCAGATGGCCGCTGGCAGGCAGCCAGAAGACCAGCGCTGTGGCAACCGCCAGTGCGCCCGCGGTGAACAGCATCCAGCGGCCCTTGGGCTCGCCCTTGTCATTGGCGCGGATCGTGGCGCGGGACAGGCCCGCCGCCACCGCGATCAGCAACACGGCGGCCAGCGCCGCCAGCGCCACGCCGGGGCCGCGCATCGCCATCGCCTCGGGCGGCGGCGGCCAGCCCGGCGCGGTCAGCCGGAGGTAAAGAACGCCGAAGCCCAGCGATGCGAACATCGCCCCATTGGCCAGCAGCGTGACGCGCAGGCCCCAGGTCGGCAACGAGTTCCTGACCTCGGGATGGGGCGGCAGCGACAGCCCCCGGCCTGCCGGCAGCGGCCCGTGGTCGCGGCCCAGCCCCGCCCCCTGCGCGGCAAGGATGAACAGCGCCGCCAGCAGCAGCGCGATTCCGGCGGCCAGCAGATAGGCCTTGAACAGCAGGCAGAGGATTCCGGCGAAGGTCACGAGCCCCTGGATCAGCGGCATGTAGGTCCGCCGGGGCAGGATGGCGATGTGGTCCGCCTTGCCCGAGACGGTGTCCACGACCATCGTCTCCATCCAGCCGCGAGGGCGCGCGAGATAGCCGTCGCCCGCCGCGAGTTGCGGGCCGAGGACGCTCGGCTCCAGCTTGTCGGCGCGGGTCTCGATATGGGGCAGGGCGCCGAAGGCATAGCTGGGCGCAGGCGTAGGGGTGGCCCATTCCAGCGTCCCCGCCTTCCACGGGTCGCGGCGGAAGCGCGGCCCGTGCCGGCGGGTCAGGATCACGTCCAGCGCCACCAGCCCGAAGCCCATCGCCTGGATGAACCCTCCGACCGAGGAGATCAGGTTCAGCGTGGCCCAGCCGTCATCCCAGAAATAGCTGTGGACGCGCCGGGGCATCCCCAGCAGGCCGGTCAGGTGCATCAGCAGGAAGGTCCCGTTGAAGCCGAGGAAGATCAGCCAGAAGGCCGGGATCGACAGGCTGTGGACCGACATCCGCCCCGTCAGATGCGGCAGCCAGTAGTAAAGCCCCGCCAGCGAGCCGAAGACGAGGCTGCCGATCAGGACGTAATGCAGATGCGCGGTCACGAAGGCGGTGTCATGGACCTGGAAGTTGAAGGGCACGACAGCGACCATGACGCCCGTCAGCCCTCCGTTCACGAAGACGATGAAGAAGCCCATGACATACAGCATCGGCACGCTGCGGACGACCTTCCCCATCGCCATGGTGGCGATCAGCGCGAAGATCTGGATCGCCGTCGGCAGGACCACCGCGCTCGAGCTGACCGCGAAGAAGTCCAGCGCCAGCTTGGGCATCCCCACGGTGAACATGTGATGCGCCCAGATCAGGAAGCTGATGACCCCCATGGCAAGCACGGCGGCCACGACCGCCTTGTAGGCGACCAGCGGCCGGCGCGAGAATGTGGGAACCAGCGTCGCCAGCATCCCGGCGGCGGGCAGGAAGATGATGTAGACCTCGGGGTGGCCGAAGATCCAGAACAGGTGCTGCCACAGCAGCGGGTCGCCCCCGCGGGTCGGGTCGAAGAAGGGCAGGCCGAAGGCGCGCTCGGCTTCCAGCATCAGGGACCCGGCGATCAGCGGCGGAAAGCCCACGACGATCATCAGGGCCGTGACCAGCATGTACCAGGCGAAGATCGGCATCCGCGCCAGCGACATGCCGGGCGCGCGCATCCGCAGGATGGTGACGGTCAGTTCCACCCCGATCGAGACGGCCGAGATCTCGACGAAGGTGATTCCCAGCAGCCAGATGTCCGAGTTGATGCCGGGCGAGTAGACGTCCGAGGACAGAGGCGTGTACATGAACCAGCCCGACATCGGCGCCACGCCAAGGACCAGCGCGGCCAGCAGCGTCAGTCCCCCGAACAGGTAGCACCAATAGCCGTAGGCGGTCAGGCGCGGGAAGGCGAGGTCGCGCGTCCCCAGCATCTTCGGCAGCAGGTACATCGCGATCCCTTCCAGCAGCGGGATCGCGAACAGGAACATCATCACCGTCCCATGCATGGTGAAGACCTGCGCATAGGCCGGCGCGTCGAGGAAGGCGGTGTCGGGCGTGGAAAGCTGCGCCCGGATCAGCATGGCCAGCAGACCGCCGACGAAGAAGAAGAAGCAGGCTGTCAGCATGATGCGGATGCCCAGCGTCGTATGGTTCACCGCCGAAAGCTGCTGCAGCCCGCGCCCCGAGGTCCAGATCGCGTCAAGCGCCTTGTGGCGTTCGAGGGGCGACAGCCCGTCCTCGGGCGCAGACGGGGCAGGGGTGGGCGCCGTGGTCATGGGGCGGAATCTCTCGGGATCGTGGTGGGGATGTCCTCGGGCGGCGGCGCGGGCGAGCCCTCGCCTTGCGCCGAGGGCGGCAGCGCGGGCGGCATCGGATCAGGGCCGGGCGCGGTCTCGGGCGCGCCGCCGATGGGACCGCCCGCCTCGGGCATTGGCAGCGGCGGCGAGGGCGCGGCCGCGCCGACTGCGCTGGGCGGCACCCATTCGGGCGCGGGCTCGGGCGCGCGGCCCTCGGCCAGCGCGGTCAGGGCGGCGGTGTAGTCCTCGGGCGTGCGGACATCGACGACAAAGCGCATGAGCTGGTGGCCCTGACCGCAGTATTCGGAACATTGCCCCTCGATCACGCCAGGGTTGTCGGCTTGGATCAGGGTCTCGTTCACATGGCCGGGGATCGCGTCCATCTTGCCCGCGAGCCGTGGCGCCCAGAAGGAATGGATTACGTCGCGGGCGGTGATCTCCAGCCGCACCGGCTGGCCTGCGGGCAGGAACAGGGTGCCCTGGCTGGCCGCCCCCGGAACCTCCGGGTAGGTGAAGGTCCAGGCCCACATGGAACCCTCGACCTCAATGCGGGTGGGCTCAGTTCCGTCCGGCAGAAGCCGCCCGGTCAGGACGACCGACCAGATGAACAGCGGGATCATCACCGCCAGCGGCAGCACCAGTCCGCCGCCGATCAGCCAGGTCTTCAGCGAAACCCGCCCGAACCGCCCGCGCGGGGACATGACCGCCAGCACCAGCAGGACCATGCCGATCCAGATCGTCAGCATGACCGCCAGCATGACCCGGCCCAGCAGCCCGATCTCGGCGGCCGAGGGTCCCAGCGGATCCAGGGCCGACAGCGGCGCGTTGCAACCCGAGGTGACCAGCACCGCACCGCCAGCCATCAGCCCGAGGAGCCTTCGATGACCAGCACCGACCAGACGCCGCGCAAGGGTGGGAACAAGGGCAAGGGCGGCAGCCGGAACCCGCTGAGCCCGCCGGTTCAGGAACTCGACACCGGCTCGGCCATCGCCTTCATCGGCCACCCGGTCCATGCGATGCTGGTGCATTTCCCCATCGCCTTCGCCATGGTCGTGCTGGGCTTCGACGTCCTTTACTGGGTGTTCGGCGATCCCTTCTTCGCCCGCGCGGCGACCTGGGCGGTGGGCGGCGGCTTCCTTGCGGGCGTGATCGCCAGTCTCGTCGGCTTGGCCGAGGTGCTGCTGGTCCCCGGCATCCGCCTGCGCGGCGCGAGCTGGAGCCATGCGGTCGCGGCGCTGACCTTTCTGGCCGTGATCGGCGCGAACTGGGGTCTGCGGCTGGACGGCACCCGGCCGATCCTGCCCGACGGGCTGTTCCTGTCGATCCTGGGCGCGCTGACGGTGGGGGTGGCCGGCTATCATGGGGGCAAGCTCATCTTCGATCATGGTGTCGGCATCATGGTTGCGTCCGACGACTGAAGGCCCAGCGTCTCTGCCAGGGCGCCAGGCTGGAACAGGTCGGGCGCAAGCCCCGACCATTCCAGCGGCGGCTTCATCAGCACCATCAGCAGGATGCCGATCGCGCCCACCCCGATCAGTCCGTTCAGCAGGATCGCCCGGCCGGGGGTCAGGCGCAGTTCGCGCGGGTTGACCTCGCCCTCCGGGTCCTCCTCGACCGGGTCGTCGGCGAAGACGCGGACCATGGTGCGAGCGCAAAGCACGTGGCCCGCACCCAGCAGCACGACAAAGCCCAGCTTGGCGGTGAACCAGGGCGAATAGGTTTCCCGCAGGAAGATCAGCCCGATGCCGGAACTGATCGCCAGCACCGCGGCGGGCGAGACCAGCCCGATATGCAGCATCCGCCCTATCGCATGCAGCCGGTGCAGCGCGCGCTGGCCGCCGCGCCGGGTGATTCCGCGCCGCTGCGCCATCAGCCAGGGCAGGGCGATCAGCCCGCCGACCCAGACGGCGATGGCGCCGACATGGATGAACTTCACAAGGCCCAGAAAGGCATCCGAGTTGAGGATGTCCCGCACCGCGTCGATGAAGGCCGGAATCACCGGGGCGCTTTCGCAGGCTCGGGCGCGGCCTCGTCGGCAAGGCGGGCGACCTGCCACAGCAGCGCGGCCATATAGGGCAGGGCGCCCACGACCCACATCAGCAGGCCGGCGAACTGCTGGTCCGCAAGCGGGCTCAGGCCCCAGGCCTCGGTTGTCAGAAGATGTGCGCCGTAAAGCGGCTGGCCCGCAAACAGGATGATGGCCCCCAGCATCCCCATCTGAACAAAGGTTCCGCCTGCGGCGACCGCCGCGGCGCCGCGGTCGGGGGACAGGATATGCAGCCACACGGCAGCCGCGCTTCCGGCCAGCGTCGCCTGCATCAGCCAGTAGCCCGGCGTCGTCGCCAGCGCCCAGGCATAGGGTCCGGGCGCGTGCCAGGCCCACATCGCCCCGGCATGCAGCAGGATCGCGGCGCCGACGCCCACGATGCGCATCCGGTCCCGCAGCGCAGGGGCCAGCCCCAGCAGCGCCAAGGGGACGATGACGGCAGAGAGCAGCACATGATGGACCACCCGCGCCGAGAACAGCGCCGAGGTCAGGTTGCACAGCGGCGAGACGAAGACCACCACTGCAAGCGCCCAGGCTGACCAGCCGAACGCGTCCTTGCCGTGGCGATACAGCGCCGCGGCCCACAGGCCCAGCGCGACTAGCAGCACGGGGTCGAGGTTCCATGCGCCCATCAGCGTCGCCGGGGTTGGCGGGACGCCGCAATAGGCGATCGGGTTCAATTGATCGGTCTGCATGTTCCCCTCGCCTCGGACCTGATACCGGTCACAGAAGGAACATGGGGTGGCCGGAACGGTTCCGGTCGGAATCAGGGAAAACGCCTTGGCCTGTGGCCCGGCCGCATCACCAGCGCAGGACGACGCTGCCCCAGCTCATCCCGCCGCCGATGGCCTCGGTCACGATGACGTCGCCCGGTTTCAGCTTGCCTTCCGTGTCGGCGACCGACAGCGCCAGCGGGATCGACGCGGCCGAAGTGTTGCCGTGGTCCGCGACCGTCAGGATCACCTTGTCCATCGGAAGCTGCATCTTCTGCGCGGTGGCGGTGATGATCCGCAGGTTCGCCTGATGCGGGACCAGCCAGTCCACGTCGCCGGGCGTCAGTCCCGCCTTCTCCAGCACCCGCTTGGCGGTGGCGGCCAGCTTCTCGACCGCGTGGCGGAACACCAGGTTGCCCTGCATTCGCAGCATCCCCACCGTACCCGTGCGGCTGACGCCGCCGTCCACATACAGCAGTTCGCGCAGGTTGCCGTCGCTGTTGAGGTCGGTGGCCAGAACGCCGCGGTCGTCGCTGGTACCTTCGGTATCCACCCCTTCCAGGATGACCGCGCCCGCGCCATCGCCGAACAGCACGCAGGTGCCGCGGTCGGTCCAGTCCATGATGCGGCTGAAGGTCTCGGCCCCGATCACCAGCACGCGATCGGCCTGGCCCGACCGGATCAGCCCGTCAGCATTGGCCAGCGCATAGACGAAGCCCGCGCAGACCGCCTGGATGTCATAGGCAAAACCGCGCTGCATCCCCAGGCCCGCCTGCACGATGGTGGCGGTCGCCGGGAAGGTCAGGTCGGGGGTCGATGTCGCGACGACGATGGCGTCGATGTCCTCGGCCGTCATGCCGGCGCGGTCCAGCGCCTGCCGCGCAGCGGCGATGGCGAGGTCCGAGGTGAACTCTGCTTCAGCCGCGAAATGGCGCCGCTCGATCCCCGTGCGCGAGCGGATCCATTCGTCCGTTGTGTCGAGCGTCTGCTCGAAATGGCTGTTCTCGACCACGCGCTCGGGCAGGTAATGCCCGGTTCCGCGCACTACCGACCGACGCATCATGCCCCCGTCCCCGATTGCTGGGCAGGATGCGCGCCCTCGGCCGCCGCCTGTTCGTTGGCCTGCGCCACGCGGGCGGCAAGCCGGTCCTGAAAGCCCGACTGCGCCAGCTTGAAGGCCAGCTTGATCGCGGCCGAAACGCCGGTCGCATCGGCCGAGCCATGCGATTTCACCACGGTGCCGTTCAGCCCGAGGAACACGCCCCCGTTCACCCGGCGCGGATCGATGCGCTTCTGCAGCCGCTTCAGCGAGGTCATGGCGAGAACGGCGGCGAACTTGGACATGATGGAATTGGCGAAGGCGTCCTTGAGGAAGTCGCCGACCAGCTTGGCCGTCCCCTCGCCAGTCTTCAATGCGATATTCCCGGTGAAGCCGTCGGTGACGATCACATCCACGCGGGCGCTCATCAGGTCGCCGCCCTCGACGAAGCCGACATAATCGACATTCGCCGGCTCGGCCGCGGCGGCGATCAGGGCGTGCGCTTCCTTCAGTTCAGGGCGGCCCTTGTGATCCTCGGTGCCCACGTTCAGCAGGCCGATGCGCGGGCGTTCCAGACCAAGGCCGTTGCGCGCGTAGGATGCGCCCATCATCGCATATTGCAGCAGGTCGGTGGCCTCGGCCTTGATGTCGGCGCCCACGTCCAGAATGACGTTGAAGCCCTGCGGCCCGCGCGAGGGCCACAGCACCGCGATCGCAGGGCGGTTCACGCCGGGCAGCTTGCGCAGGCGCAGGGTGGACAGGGCCATCAGCGCGCCGGTGTTGCCGCAACTGACCGCGACGGTCGATTCGCCCTCGCGCACCGATTCGATGGCCGACCACATCGAGGTGGCCTGCGCGGAACGGATCACCTGCGCGGGCTTGTCGTCCATGCGGACGACGCCGCTCGCGTCCCGGATGTCGCAGCGTTCGGCCAGTCCCTTGCGGCGGCCGATCAGGCGTCGCAGCTCGGCTTCGGGGCCGTGGACGATGAAGCGGATGTCAGGGTTCTTCTCGGCGCTTTTCTCGATGCCCGCGACAACGGCGGCGGGGCCGCGGTCGCCACCCATCGCATCGACCGAAATCACCACCGGGCCTGAGACGCGGGGGCGCGACGGGTCTGCCTTGGAAAGCGTGGTCGTCATCGCACCCTGCGGTCAGCGTGTTCAGGCCGCGTCGTCGTCCAGGTCGATGTCCGCCGCCTGCGCGACGACCTCACGGTCGGCGTAATGACCGCAGGAGGGGCAGACATGGTGCGGGCGCTTGAGTTCGCCGCAGTTCGAGCATTCGTTGGGGTTACCCGCGACCAGCGCGTCATGCGAGCGGCGCATGTTGCGGCGGGACCGGGTGACTCGGTTCTGGGGGACGGCCATGGGACAACCTTCGGTGGCAGAGGGTCGGGAGGGAATCCTGTCCCGACCGGCAAGTGTTTCGGATCGAACCGCGCAGATACGGCACAAACCCGTATTCCGCAAGGCCAAAGGCCGGTTGCGGTCAACCTGGCGTCAATTGTCCTTGCGTTGCAGAAGATCCGCAAGCCCCTGAAACGGACGGCGGCTGTTGTCGTCCCCATCAGCGGGATCGGTCGCGTTTGCGGGCAACTCGGCCCCTTCGGCGCGGGGATAGGGGGGCAGCGCCAAGGCCAGCGCCTCGACCAGCACCTCGCCCGCGTCAATGGCGGGGCCGAGCGGCTCGACCTCGTCGTCGGGCATCTCGACCTCGTCGCTTTCAGGCTGGGTGACATGGGGGGAATAAAGGCGGCGCACCGGCTCGTCGATCTTGCTGCGGACGGGGGCCAGCGTCACTACGCAGGGCTGCTGGACACGGGCGGTGACACGGCCCTCCAGCAGCCAGGCATCGTTCGGGGCGGCGGTGATCGTGGCCACCAGCCGCACCTCGGGCGGGGCAGTCAGCCCAAGTTCGGCGGCAATCCGCTGACGGGCGGGTTCGTCGGGCACCAGGTCGATGTGGTTCGGCTGGCGCGGATTCAGCTGCGACAGGCGCAACCTGTGGGAAAATGGGGCGGAGGACATGATCTTGCCTTTGTCGGCAGGGCGTTGCGCCCCGATGTTCTTGAGCGGCGTTGCCGAGTTTGCTAAGCGGGTCGGACGCCGTCAACCGGAACCCGGCAAAGGGACGGGACGCGGCGGAAGAAGTGGCCGATCCTGCGCGACGGGCGGGCCCGAACGAGGGAAGGTGTCCCGATGTCCATGACCCGCCGGCGAGCGATCGCCCTGGCCCTTGCGGTGCCCATTGTGGCCGCAGCGGGCTGCACGCGGATGTATCGCAACCACGGCCATGTGCCCAGTGATGACGAACTTGCGGCCGTCGTCGTCGGCCAGACCAGGCGCGACGACCTGGAATACCTTGTCGGCCGCCCGGGCTCTCAGGGCGTCCTCACGGGATCAAGCTGGTATTACGTCGGCTCGCGCTGGGAACGCTACGGGCTGAGGGAACCGCGCGAGATTTCCCGCGAGGTGGTTGCCATCAGCTTCGACGAAGGGGGCACGGTCACCAATGTCGAACGCTTCGGCCTGGAACGCGGCCGTGTCGTCACGCTGTCGCGGCGCGTGACCGACACGGGCGTCGAGGGCTCGGGCTTCCTGCGGCAAATCCTGGGCAACGTGGGCCGGGTGAATGCCGGCGACCTGCTGGATTCCGCCCGCTGATTCGGGGCTCAGGCCGGGGCCGCTTCCGCGCCTTCGGGGACAAAGCGTATCGCCACCCCGTTGATGCAGTAGCGCAGCCCCGTGGGCGGTGGCCCGTCGGGAAAGACATGGCCCAGATGCGCGTCGCAGCGCTCGCAGCGGACCTCGGTGCGGATCATCCCGTGGCTGCGGTCGCGGTGTTCCTCGATCGCGCCGCCCGCGTGGGAAAAGCTGGGCCATCCGCAGTGGCTTTCGAACTTCTGGTCGCCGTCGAACAGCCGGGCGCCGCAGCAGGCGCAGGCGTAATGGCCCGCCCCCTTGGGGAAGCCGGGATGGGAAAACGGCCGTTCGGTTCCGGCCTGCCGGGTGACGTGATAGGTGGCGGGGTCGAGAAGTTCGCGCCATTCGGCGTCGGTGCGGGTGATCTTTTCAGCCATGTCGGGTATCCCTGTTGCGGTTGTCCTCACATTTAAGCTCGGATCATGGCGGAACAAGAACGCGGAACGGGGCCGGGATGCAGGGGTTGATCCACGCGGGCGGACCCGCCCGCGCCAACAGGGGTGGGGGGATGCCGGAACTGCACAAGGGCCGCTACCGGGTCCGTCCCGCGCTGGGCGAGGATGACCTGCGCGCGGCCCAGCGACTGCGCTGGCTGTGCTTCATCGGGGACCGTCACGGCATGGATGACCCCGATGCGCGGGACGCCGATGCCCATGACGCGCTGTGCCGGCACCTGCTGATCGAGGACAGCCGCAGCGGCCAGCTTGCCGGCTGCTTTCGCCTGCTGGACCTGGAGTCGGGCGCCGACATCGACAGCAGCTATTCCGCGCAGCATTATGATCTGGAGCGCCTTCGCGCCTTTCCCGCGGCCATGATCGAGATCGGCCGCTTCTGCGTCCATCCGGCTCATTCCGGTTCCGACATCCTGCGGACAGCCTGGGCCGCGCTGACCCGCCATGTGGATGCCGCCGGGGCCGGGCTGCTGTTCGGCTGCTCCTCGTTCCCAGGCACCGACGCGGCAGGGTATGAGGATGCCTTTGCCATGCTGCGCGACTGTCACCAGGCGCCGCCGCGCTGGCTGCCGCGGATGAGGGCGCCCGAGGTGGTGCGTTTTCCGCCTCCGCCGCGCCGGCCGGATGCAAGCCGGGCAAGGGCGACGATGCCGCCCTTGCTGCGAAGTTATCTGACAATGGGCGGCTGGGTCAGCGATCACGCGGTCATGGACCGGGCGCTGGGCACGATCCATGTCTTCACAGGGATGGAGGTCAGCGCCATTCCGTCATCCCGCGCCCGCGCCCTGCGGTTGCTGGCGGGCTAGATTGCCTTGCGGGAAAGCGGGGGCTTCGCGCCCCGCGGGGTATTTCGATCCAGAAAGAAGAACTGGCGGCGGGCCACGGTTGCTGGCCGAATCCACCACGGCTAGAAGCGCCGGATGACCGGATTTTCCTTCACCCTGAACGCGACGGACGGGCGTGCCCGCGCCGGCCTCATCCAGACCCCGCGCGGCGAGATCCGCACCCCCGCCTTCATGCCCGTGGGCACCGCCGCGACCGTCAAGGCGATGCTGCCCGAAAGCGTGCGCGCCACCGGCGCCGACATCCTGCTGGGCAACACCTATCACCTGATGCTGCGGCCCGGTGCCGGGCGCATCGCGCGGCTGGGGGGCCTGCACCGCTTCATGAACTGGGACCGGCCGATCCTGACCGACTCGGGCGGGTTCCAGGTGATGAGCCTTGCGGACCTGCGGAAGCTGACCGAGGAGGGCGTGACCTTCGCCAGCCACGTCGACGGCTCTCGCCATTTCCTGTCGCCGGAAACCAGCATGGAGATCCAGCGGCTGCTTGGGTCCGACATCGTCATGGCCTTCGACGAATGCCCCGCGCTGCCCGCAACGCATGAACGGCAGGCCGAGGCGATGCGGCTGTCCATGCGCTGGGCGCAGCGGTCGCGCGATGCTTTCGGCGACCGCCCCGGCCATGCGCTGTTCGGGATCATGCAGGGGGGTGTCGAACGCGATCTGCGCGAGGAATCCGCCGAGGCCCTGCGCCGCATCGGCTTCGACGGCTATGCCATCGGCGGCCTTGCCGTGGGCGAGGGGCAGGAGGCGATGTTCGGGGTGCTCGACTACGCGCCCGAACTGCTGCCCAGAGATAAGCCGCGCTACCTGATGGGGGTGGGCAAGCCCGACGACATCGTGGGTGCAGTGCAAAGGGGCGTGGACATGATGGACTGCGTTCTGCCTTCGCGCTCGGGGCGCACGGGACAGGCTTGGACGCGGCGCGGGCAGGTCAACATCAAGAACGCCCGCCACGCCGACGACCCGCGGCCCTTGGACGAGCGTTGCACCTGTCCCGCCTGCACGGGCTATTCCCGCGCCTACCTGCACCATGTCTTCCGCGCCGGAGAAATGATCTCGGGGATGCTGCTGACCTGGCACAACCTGCATTATTATCAGGAGATCATGCAGGGGATGCGGGACGCCATCGCAGGGGGCACGCTGGATAACTGGATTGCGGGTTTCCACGCCGTCAGGGCACAGGGCGACATCGAGGCAATCTAGCGGTTGCGCGGCGGGCGGGGGCGATAGACCGGCAGGCTCCAGCCGAAGATCATGCTGCCGACGCGCAGGATCATCGTGACCGCGCCGCACAGCACCACGGCCATGGAGCGGTCGAGACCGAGCCAGATCAGCACGACCGCCGTCAGCGCACCGCCGAAGGCGGCGGTGATGTAAAGCTCGCCCTGTTTCAGGACCATCGGCAACTCGTTGCCGACCACGTCGCGCATCAGCCCGCCGAAGGTGCCGGTGACGACGCCCATCAGCACCACAATCACCGGCGAGACTCCGGCGGCCAGCGCCACGCCGACGCCTGCCGGCACCGCCACGGCCAGCGCAAAGGCGTCGAGCCAGCGCAGCCATTGCTGGCGGCTTTCGACCAGATGCGCCGTCCAGAAGACCAGCAGCGCCGCCGCTGCCGCCAGCAGGATCAGCGAGGGCCGGTCTACCCAGAAGACCGTCGCCCGGTTCAGGATCAGGTCGCGCAGCGTGCCCCCGCCCACGGCCGTCATCGTCGCCATGAAGATGAAACCCACCGGGTCAAGCTGCAGGCGGCTCGCCACCAGCGCCCCGGTGAGCGCAAAGACCAGAGCCGAGGAATAATCCAGCAGCCAGACCAGCGCCGGCAGGTTCGCCCCGATCAGGATGCCCTCGGTCACTTGAAGGGCGCCATGCCGGCACGGGCCAGTTCATCCGCGCGCTCGTTTTCCGGGTGCCCGGCATGGCCCTTGATCCAGGCCCAGGTGACCTGGTGGCGGTTGCGGGCCTCGTCCAGCCGCTGCCACAGGTCGGCGTTCTTCACGGGCTTGCGGTCCGAGGTCTTCCAGCCGTTCCGCTTCCAGCCATGAATCCAGCCGGTGACGCCGTTCTTCACATAGGCCGAATCGGTGGTGATGGTGATCGTCGTAGACCGGCTCAGGGCTTCCAGCGCGGCGATGGCGGCCATCAGTTCCATCCGGTTGTTTGTGGTGGCGGGCTCGCCGCCCGAAAGCTCGCGTTCCTTGACCACCCGCTCGCCATCCTGCGCGCGCATCAGCACCCCCCAGCCGCCGGGGCCGGGATTTCCGCTGCAGGCGCCGTCGGTCCAGGCGAAAAGCTCGGTCATCATGAATCTCCAAGGCGCGTCTTAGCGGTGAAGCAAGACGGGCGGCAACTCCCGCCGCAGGTTCTTCTTTGTTCAAACATCCTCGTGGGCTTGCGAGCGCCCGGAAAACAGTCCGGCGGGCTGTTTTCCGCGAGCGAGGGTCAACAGCCGAGCGGGGGGCGAAGCGCCCCCGATAGGGCGGCTCAGCCCGGCACGGCCTCGCGCAACACGCGCGGCACCTTGAACTCGACCCGCTCGCGCGCCGTCTCGACCAGTTCCACGCTCAGGTCGTAGCGGTCGGCAAAGGCGGCGATGACCTCGTCCACCAGCACCTCGGGCGCGCTCGCCCCCGCCGTGACGCCGACCGAACGGATGCCTTCCAGCGCCCGCCAGTCGATGTCGGTTGCCCGCATGACAAGCTGGGCATAATCGCAGCCCGCGCCGCGTCCGACCTCGACCAGCCGCTTCGAATTGGAACTGTTGGGCGCCCCGATCACCAGCAGCGCGTCGATCAGGGGCGCGATGGCCTTGACCGCCGCCTGCCGGTTCGTCGTCGCATAGCAGATGTCGTCCTTGGCCGGTCCGACGATGGCGGGAAACCGCGCCTGCAGGGCCGCCACGATCTGCGCGGTGTCGTCCACCGACAACGTCGTCTGGGTGATCCAGGCGAGCCGTTCCGGGTCGCGTGGCGTTATCTGCGCCACGTCCTCGACCGTCTCGACCAGGATGACCTCACCCGGCGGAAGCTGGCCCATGGTGCCCAGCACTTCGGGGTGGCCGGCGTGGCCGATCATCACCATCTGCAACCCTTCGGCATGGTGCCGCTCGGCCTCGATATGAACCTTGCTGACCAGCGGGCAGGTCGCGTCCACGAAGACCATCTCGCGCCGCCGCGCCTCGGCAGGCACCGATTTCGGCACGCCATGGGCCGAAAAGATCACCGGGCGGTCGTCGGGCACCTCGTCGAGTTCCTCGACAAAGACCGCGCCCTTGTCGCGCAAGCCCTCCACGACGAAGCGGTTGTGCACGATTTCGTGGCGCACATAGACCGGCGCGCCCCATTTCTGCAGCGCAAGTTCCACGATCTGCACGGCGCGGTCCACGCCCGCGCAGAATCCGCGCGGCGCGGCAAGGTAAAGGGTCAGGGGCGGCTTCATGTCCATGCCCGTCAGATACAACGCGCGTGCCCCAAGGTCCATAACGGCCCCGTCCTTGACCTCGGCCGCCCCGGTGGGGCAACTGTCCCCGCCGGACAGCCGTGAGAGGGACCATGCAGCGCAGCGGATTGCTGATCATCATTTCGTCGCCCTCGGGCGCGGGCAAGTCCACGCTCGCCCGCAGGCTGATGGAATGGGACCCGACCCTGCGCTTCTCGGTTTCCGCCACCACCCGCCCCCCGCGTCCGGGCGAGGTCGAGGGGCAGCATTACTATTTCATGGACAAGCCCGCCTTTGACGAGATGGTGGCGCAGGACGAGATGCTGGAACATGCCGAGGTCTTCGGCAACTGCTACGGCACCCCCCGCGCGCCCGTGGAACTGGCGATGGCCGAGGGCCGCGATACCATCTTCGACGTGGACTGGCAGGGCGGGCAGCAGATCCGGGCATCGAGCCTCGGCTCGCAGGTCGTCTCGATCTTCATCCTGCCGCCCAGCCTGCCGGAACTGGAACGCCGCCTTCGCGGGCGCAACCAGGACAGCGACGACGTGATCGCCCGGAGGATGCTGAAAAGTCGCGACGAGATCAGCCACTGGGCCGAATACGACTATGTTCTGGTCAACGACGACATCGAGGCGGCCGAGTCCAACCTGCGCGCGATCCTGACGGCCGAGCGGCTGCGGCGCGAGCGGCGCCCGGCCTTGGGCGGTTTCGTGCGAAAGCTGATGGAGGAAGCGGCATGATCTGGGAACTCGACGGGGTGGCCCCCGAACTGGGGCAGGGCGCATGGGTCGCGCCCGACGCGCAACTGATCGGCCGCGTCGTGCTTGAAGACGAGGCGAGCGTCTGGTGGGGTGCCGTCCTGCGCGGCGACAACGAGGAAATCCGCATCGGCCGCGGCTCCAACGTGCAGGACGGCTGCGTCTTCCACACCGACCCCGGCCTGCCGCTGCGGATCGGCGCGGATGTGACGGTCGGCCACAAGGCAATTCTGCACGGCTGCACTGTCGGTGACGGCGCGCTGATCGGCATGGGCGCGACGGTGCTGAACGGCGCCGTGATCGGCGCGGGCGCCCTGATCGGCGCCGGGGCGCTGGTCGCCGAAGGGAAAGAGATCCCGCCCGGCGCGCTGGTGATGGGAGCGCCGGGGCGCGTCATCCGCCAGCTCGATGAGGCAGCCATCGCCAGCCTGCGCGAATCCGCCGCCCGCTACCGGGCCAATGCCGCCCGCTTCCGCGCGAGCCTGCGGCGAGTGGACTGAGGGCAGACCGTGGAAAGCGTCGCGCTCCACCAGATCGGCGACGCTGTTCCGGTGGCGATGCTGGTCGTGGATCACAATGCCCGCGTGATGACCGCGAACGCTGCCGCTGTCGCGATGCTGGGGGCGGGCCTGACCGACCGGCCCTTCGTCACCGTGCTGCGCCAGCCGCTCATCAACCGCGCCGTTGACCAGACCCTGGCGCCGACACAAGCGCAGGAGCCTGCCTCGACCCGGCTCTCTGCCACGATCAGGGCACGGGGACGAGAGCAGAACTGCATCGTCACCGTCTCGCCCCTGACCGTGCGCGGGCGGCGCGGCGCGGTTGTGGTGCTGGAGGACACCACCGGCGTCGAGCAGGCCGAACAGATGCGCCGCGATTTCGTGGCCAATGTCAGCCACGAGCTGCGCACACCGCTGACCGCGCTGATGGGCTTCATCGAGACCCTGCGCGGCCCGGCCCGCGACGATGCGGCGGCGCGGGAACGGTTCCTTGCGATCATGGACCGCGAGGCCGGGCGGATGAACCGGCTGATCGGCGACCTTCTGTCTCTCAGCCGCGTCGAACAGGAAGAGCGGCGGCGCCCGGTCGAGCGGCTGGACCTTGCCGCGCTGGTGCGCGGCGCTTGCGCGACCCTGGCGCCCACGGCCAAGGCGGCCAACCAGACCCTGCGCCAGATCGACAAGGGCCTGACCGCCCCGGTCGCGGGCGACCCCGACCAGATCCAGCAGGTGCTGCACAACCTGATCGAGAATGCCATCAAGTACGGCAGCCGGGCCCAGTCCGGCGGAGAGGTCCGCGTGACCCTGTTCCACGTCCCGCATGAACCCGTCCTGCGCGGCCCCGGCTGGGCCGTCGAGGTCGCCGACGACGGCGAGGGCATCGACCACGTCCACCTGCCGCGCCTGACCGAACGTTTCTACCGCGTCGACACCCACCGCTCGCGCGAGAAAGGCGGTACGGGGCTGGGTTTGGCCATCGTCAAACACATCGTCGCCCGCCACCGGGGACGGCTGAAGATCGACAGCATGAAGGGGCAGGGCAGCCGCTTCACCGTGATCCTGCCGGAATGGGTGCCGCCGGGGTCGGGCAGCAAGCAAGGCCGGGGCGGCTGACGGCGTACCGCTGGTCAGGGGATGATGCCCCCGACCCATTGGCCATGCACCCACCCGAGACCGGGGCCGGACAACTGCCGCGCGGGTCCGGTGCGCCGGCAGGCATCGGCCTGATCGATTGGCCGTCTGGAACCTTTACCTCCAGCCAGTCGCCCTGACCGCCGAAGATGGTCACGCAGTCGGCGTTGTGAAGCTGTCCGATCCGGCGGTGCTGCGCGCCCGGCCGCGAGCGGACGGCAAGAAAGCCGTCACCATCCGATCTCAGCCCGATGACCGTCCCGGCCATGCAATTGGCCACCTGTCCGTCCGAGCCATCTTCAAAGATCGGCACACATCCAGCATCTGCGCCGGGACAGGCGCGGCGGAGAGGCTCGTCAGGATGGCAGGCGGAGCGGCGATCAGGCAGGGAAGGATGGGCGCACGCATCGAAGCCTCCCGCAGATGGTTCCTTCAAGGGATGGTCGCTTCGCCCCGGTGAGGCTGTCAAGGTTTCACCCTGCTCGCACAGGGGCATAGCGCCACTGGAATGCCAGCAGGTCAGGCGTGGTCCGGCACATCGCCCCGGATCGCGCGGGCGAAGGCCGCGCGATAGAGGTCCGACAGCTCGGCCAAGGGCGCCGAGTCGGCGCCCAGCGTGACCCGCTCGCCGCCGAAGCGGCCGACTTCGGCGATCTCGATGCCGGCGGCGCGGGCCGCGTCCATCAGGCTGCCCGCATCCGCCGCAGGGGCGGCGATGAGGTAACGGGCCTGATCCTCTCCGAACAGCGTGGGAATGTCGGCGGCGTCCAGCGTGACGCCCATGCCCGCCGTCTCGGCCATCTCGAAGGCGGCGAGCGCGAGACCGCCGTCCGCAAGGTCACTCGCGGCGCGCACATGGCCGCGGTGAGCCAGCAGGAACTCGCCATGCCGTCGCTCGGCGGCCAGATCGACCGGAGGGGCATCGCCCGCCTCGATCCCCCAGACCTCGGCGGCCAGCGCCGACTGGCCCATGTGGCCGCGGGTGACGCCGATGACCAGCGCGAGGTCGCCCTTGTGGGGCAGCCCGCCGATCAGGTCGTCCAGCGTCTCGATCAGGCCGACCGCCCCGATGGTGGGGGTGGGCAGGATCGCCTGTCCGTCGGTCTCGTTGTAAAGGCTCACGTTGCCCGACACGATGGGGAAGTCGAGCGCGCGGCAGGCCTCTCCGATGCCTTTGATGACGCCGACGAACTGGCCCATGATCTCGGGCTTCTCGGGGTTGCCGAAGTTCAGGTTGTCGGTCGCGGCCAGCGGCCTCGCTCCGCAGGCGATCAGGTTGCGCCAGGCCTCGGCCACCGCCTGCTTGCCGCCAACGACGGGGTTCGCCTTGACGTAACGCGGCGTCACGTCGCTGGTGAAGGCCAGCGCCTTGTTCGTGCCATGGACCCGCACGACGCCCGCACCGAGGCCCGGCTTGCGGATCGTGTCGCCACCGACCTGCGTATCATACTGCTCCCATACCCATGCCTTGCAGGCGTAGTTGGGCGAGCCGATCAGCGCCTTCAGCGCCGTGATGGGCGCGATTTCGGGCAGTTCGCCCAAAGGCTCGGGCGCAGGGGTTTCCACCCAAAGACGATCGTATTCCGGCGCGCTGGACGACAGCTTGGACAGCGGCAGGTCGGCCATGACCTCGTTGCCATGCAGGATCAGGAAGCGGTCTTCCTCATTGGTCTCGCCCACGATGGCGAAGTCGAGGTCCCATTTCTCGAAGATCGCCCGCGCCTCGGCCTCTTTCTCGGGCTTCAGCACCATGAGCATCCGCTCCTGGCTTTCGGACAGCATCATCTCGTAGGCCGTCATCGCGGATTCGCGCTGGGGCACGTGGTCCAGCACCAGCTTGATGCCGAGGCCGCCCTTGTCGCCCATCTCGACGGCGGAACAGGTCAGCCCCGCCGCGCCCATGTCCTGGATCGAGATCACCGCGTCCGTCGCCATCAGTTCAAGGCAGGCTTCCAGCAGGCATTTCTCGGTGAAGGGGTCGCCGGCCTGCACGGTCGGGCGCTTGTCCTCGATCGTGTCGTCGAACTCGGCCGAGGCCATGGTCGCCCCGCCCACGCCGTCGCGGCCCGTCTTGGCGCCCAGATAGACCACCGGCATCCCCACGCCCGAGGCCGCCGAATAGAAGATGCGGTCCGCATCCGCGAGACCCGCCGCAAAGGCGTTGACGAGGCAGTTGCCGTCATAGGCAGGATGAAAACGGACCTCTCCGCCGACGTTCGGAACGCCGAAGGCGTTGCCATAGGCGCCAATGCCTTCGACCACGCCCTTGACCAGATGCGGCGTGCGGGGATGTTCGGGACGACCGAAGCTCAACGCGTTCATCGCGGCAATGGGACGGGCGCCCATGGTGAAGACATCGCGCAGAATGCCGCCGACGCCGGTCGCGGCGCCCTGATGCGGTTCGATATACGAAGGGTGATTGTGGCTCTCCATCTTGAAGACCACCGCCTGCCCGTCTCCGATGTCCACCACGCCCGCGTTCTCTCCGGGGCCGCAGATCACCTGCGGGCCGGTGGTGTGCAGCGTCCGCAGCCATTTCTTCGACGATTTATACGAGCAATGCTCGTTCCACATCGCCGAGAAGATGCCGAGTTCCGTATAGCTTGGCTCGCGCCCGATGATATCAAGGATGCGCCGGTATTCGTCGGGCTTCAGCCCATGCGCGGCGACCAGCTCGTCGGTGATGGCAGGTTCGTTCTGCATGGCGCGGCCCTCTTGCTGCGGTTCGGCGCCTTCTAGGCCGGACGGGGCGCAAGTGGAAGATGAGCAACCCTTGCCGCAACGCAGAAAAAAAGCCGGGCACGAGGCCCGGCCAAGTCCAACAGGGAGGTTGAAGCGACGGCAGGCGAGCCTGTGTCCCTTCATTGTCCAATTAGCGACCAAACTGCCGGGTTTTCAAGATTAACGAAGCTTAATTGTGGCAATGCCGCCATGCGAAGGTTGCATGACGGCAACAATTCGCTGATGTTCAGCTTTCTTCCTGGTTGCGGCGCATGGCGGTAATCTCCTCAAGGACGAAGTCGCGGAATGCTGCAACGCGGCGCGAGGTGCGCAACTCTTCGGGGAAAGCTAGGAACACCGGAACCTCGCTTGATTCGACATCGGGCAGGACCCGGACCAGATACGGCATCTCGTGTTCCATGTAGTTCGGCAGGATGCCGATTCCCACATGGCTCAGCACTCCCTGCAGCACGCCGAAGTAGCTGTTGACCAGCAACGTGGTGCTGCCGTGCTGGGCCAGCAGTCCCTGTGCCAGAACCGCCCCGGCATGGACCTGCGGCGTCGTGGGATTCTGGCAGATCAGGCGGTGCGTTGCCAGTTCCTCGACCTTCTGCGGCAGGCCCATGCGTTCGGCATATTCGGGCGAGGCGTAAAGCCGCATGCGGATGTTCAGCAGCCGCCGCCGGATCAGGTCGGCCTGGCTGGGTTCCTTCATCCGAATCGCCACGTCAGCCTCGCGCATCGGCAGGTCCAGCACCCGTTCTTCCAGCAGCAGGTCGATCTTGAGATCGGGATAGCGCTCGTAGAGCTTGGCCAGTCGCGGCACCAGCCATAGCGTGCCGAAGCCGGTGGTGGTCGTCACCTTCAGCTCGCCGAAGACATGTTCCTCGCTGTCGCGGATGCGGGCGGCGGTGGTGTCGAGCTTGCGGTTCATGGCCTTGGTGGCGTCGAACAGCATCTCGCCCTGTTCGGTCAGGATCAGCCCGCGGGCATGGCGGTGGAACAGGGTTGTGCCAAGCCCCTCCTCAAGCGCGCGGATCTGCCGACTGACCGCCGACTGGGACAGGTGCAGAACGTCGCCCGCATGGGTCAGGCTGCCCGCTTCTGCAACGGCATGGAAGATGCGCAGCTTGTCCCAGTCCAACGGGTTCATACCTTGGTGCATCCCTGCCATGCGTTCTGCGCAACTGATAGACGCAAGGCGGGGAAGAACAAAGGTCTTTATCGGTCAACGTAACTGACCTATATTGGCGTCCAGCCGTCCAGCTTTGAGAGGAAGCACGATGAGCATCCAGGACATCACCCTTGCCGACCGCTTCGACCTGACCAAGCGCCATGTGCTGCTGAACGGCACGCAGGCACTGGTGCGGCTGATGCTGATGCAGGCGGCGCGCGACAAGGCTGCCGGACTGAACACGGCGGGTCTGGTGACGGGCTATCGCGGCTCTCCGCTGGGCGGGGTGGACCTGCAGATGATGCGGTCGAGGAAGCTGCTGGAGCCTGCGGACATCCTGTTCCAGCCCGGGCTGAACGAGGATCTGGCCGCGACCGCGATCTGGGGCAGTCAGCAGGCGGAACTGCGTGGCGAGGGCAAATACGACGGCGTCTTCGCGCTGTGGTATGGCAAGGGTCCGGGCGTGGACCGTTCCGGCGACGTGATGCGGCATGGCAACATGGCGGGCTCGTCGAAACATGGCGGCGTCGTCATGGCGATGGGGGACGACCACACCGGCGAATCATCGACCGTGCTGCACCAGTCCGACTGGGCGATGGTGGACGCCTATATCCCCGTCCTGTCGCCCGCGGGCGTGCAGGAGATCCTGGACTTCGGCCTTTACGGCTGGGCGCTGAGCCGCTTCGCGGGCGTCTGGACCGGCCTCAAGACCATGAAGGACACGGTCGAGGCGACAAGCGTCGTGGATGGCGACCCCTTCCGCATGAGCTTCGTGACCCCCGACGACTTCGCCATGCCCGAAGGTGGGCTGAACATCCGCTTGGGCGACACGCCGGTGGCGCAGGAAGCGCGGATGATCGACTACAAGCGTTTCGCAGCCGAGGCCTTCGCCCGCGCGAACCGCATCGACCGCCGCGTCTGGGGCAAGCCCGGCGCGAAGATCGGCATCTGCGCCGCCGGAAAGAACTGGCTCGACGTGGTCCATGCCCTGTCGCTGCTGGGGCTGGATCAGGCCGAGGCGGAACGGCTGGGCATCACCACCTACAAGATCGGGCAGACCTGGCCCTTGGACATGACCAGCTTCCACGAATGGGCCGAGGGGCTGGACCTCATCATCGTGGTCGAGGAAAAGCGCAAGCTGATCGAGGTGCAGGTCAAGGAGGCGATCTTCGACGACCGCCGCGGCCGCCGCGTCTATGGCTGGCACAAGGGCGACACCTGGGAACACGGGCGCAGGCTGGAGCTGTTCCCGACCCGCTATGCCCTGGACCCGGTGCTGATCGCGCAGCGGCTGGGCGACATCCTGATCGAGGAAGGCCGTCGCACCGACCGGCTGGAAGCCATGCTGTCGAAGCTGGCCGAGACGCGCCGCAACGACAACGCCCCCGAGGTCGCCACGCGGACGCCGTGGTTCTGCTCGGGTTGCCCGCACAACAGTTCGACCAAGGTGCCCGAGGGCAGCCGCGCCTATGCGGGGATCGGCTGCCACTACATGGTGCAATGGATGGACCGGGAAACCACCGGCTTCACCCAGATGGGCGGCGAGGGCGCGAACTGGATTGGCGAGGCGCCGTTTTCCCAGCGCCCCCATGTGTTCCAGAACCTCGGCGACGGAACCTACAACCATTCCGGCAGCCTTGCGATCCGCGCCGCGAAGGCGGCGGGCACCAACATCACCTACAAGATCCTGTTCAACGACGCCGTCGCCATGACCGGCGGCCAGCCGAACGAGGGCGAACTGACCGCCCCCCAGATCGTGCGCGAGTTGCAGGCGATCGACGTGCCCGTGGTGCTGGTCTACGACGAGAAAGAGGAAATCGACCGCGACCTGTTCCCCAAGGGACTGCGTTTCGAGGAACGCGCGAACCTGATGGAGGTGCAGCGGGAACTGTCGCAGCAGCCCGGCGTCACGGCCATGGTCTATGTCCAGACCTGCGCCGCCGAAAAGCGCCGCCGCCGCAAGAAGGGCAAGTTCGCCGATCCCGACCGCCGCGTCTGGATCAACCCCGAGGTCTGCGAGGCCTGCGGCGACTGCTCGGTGCAGTCGAACTGCGTCTCGGTCGTGCCCTTCGACACCAAGCTGGGCCGCAAGCGCGCCATCGACCAGTCGTCCTGCAACAAGGATTACAGCTGCGTCAAAGGCTTCTGCCCCAGCTTCGTCAGCGTTTCGGGCGGCAAGCTGAGGAAGCCCGCAGCCGAGGCGCTGCATCTGCCGGACCTGCCCGCGCCTGCGCTGCCGGCGATCAATGGCACCCACAACCTTGTCATCACCGGCGTGGGCGGCACCGGCGTCGTGACCATCGGCGCGGTGCTGGCGCAGGCCGCGCAGCTTGACGGCAAGGGCGCGGGGATGATGGAGATGGCGGGCCTCGCCCAGAAGGGCGGCGCGGTCCACATCCACCTGCGGCTGGCGAACGATCCCGCCGACATCAGCGCCATCCGCGTCGCGGTGGGCGAGGCCGACGCCATCATCGGCGGCGACCTTGTGGTCACGGCGGGGGCCAAGACCATCGGCCTGATGACCGGCACCCGCACCGGCGCCGTGGTCAACGAGCACGAGATCATCACCGGCGAGTTCACCCGCGTCCGCGACTTCCGCGTGCCCGCCGACCGGCTGAAGATGTCGCTGCAGGCGCGTCTGGGTGAGAAGGTATTCTTCCTCGACGCCTCGAAGCTGGCCGAGCGGTACCTGGGCGATTCGATCTATTCGAACATGCTCATCACCGGGGCGGCCTGGCAGCAGGGGCTGATCCCGCTGTCCGAGGAAGCGATCCTGCGCGCCATCGACCTGAACGGCGCCAAGGCCGAGGAAAACAAGCGCGCCTTCCACATCGGCCGCTGGGCGATCCTTCACCCGGAACAGGCCGCGCCTGCGCCCGTCAACGTGGAACGCTTCGATCCCGTCGCCTATCGGGCGAACCGGCTGGTCGGCTATCAGGGACCGAAGCTCAAGCGCCGCTTCCTCAAGCTGGTGGACATGGCACCTCCCGAACTGCGCGAAACGGTGGCTGAAAGCTTCTATCGCCTGCTGGCGGTCAAGGACGAATACGAGGTCGCCCGCCTGCACCTGACCACCACCGAGGGCGTGGCCCGGACCTTCGAGGGCGACACCAAGCTGACCTTCCACATGGCGCCGCCGTTCATGGGCGGCAAGGACCCGGAAGGGCGGCCAAAGAAGCGCGAGTTCGGGGCGTGGATGCTGCCGGTGTTCCGCACGCTGTCCTCGCTGCGCGGCTTGCGCGGCACGCCGCTGGACGTCTTCGGCTGGCAGGCTGAACGCCGCCATGAACGCGCGCTCGCCCGTCAGTATGAGCAGGACATGGCCGAGGTGCTGCCCAAGGTGACGCCCGCGACGATCGAGATCGCCCGTGAACTCGCCGCCCTGCCACAGCAGATCCGCGGCTATGGCTTCATCAAGGACGCGGCGGCCGAAAAGGCGCAGGTGCGGCGGGACGAGTTGCTGGCGGCCTTCCGCGCCGGGGGCTGGCCGTCGCTGCCCGAGATGCGGATCGCGGCCGAGTGAAGTGAAGGCCGGGCCTTGCGGCTCGGCCTGCCTCTGGCGGGGATATTTGACCGAAGAAGAAAACCGGGGGCTTCGCGGCCTCCGGTTTCCTGATTTCAGACGGCGGCCTGCCTTCCGCGCGAGAGGGCGGCGACGCCGGTGCGGGCCACCTCGGCCAGTCCCAGCGGGCGCATCAGTTCGGCAAAGGCATCGAGCTTCTCAGACGTGCCGGTAATCTCGAAAACGAAGCTTTCCAATGTCGAATCAACCACTTTCGCGCGGAAGATGTCGCTTATTCTCAGCGCCTCGACCCGCTTCTCGCCGCCGCCGATCACCTTGAACAGGCCCAGCTCGCGCTCGACCGAAGGCCCCTCGACGGTCAGGTCGTGGACCTCATGCACGGGCACGATGCGGCCAAGCTGCGCCTTGATCTGCTCGATCACCTCTGGCGTGCCCCGCGTGACCAGCGTGATGCGGGACCGGTGGCCGGTATGATCCACCTCGGCCACGGTCAGGCTGTCGATGTTGTAGCCGCGCCCCGAGAACAGACCGATCACGCGGGCAAGCGCCCCCGCCTCGTTGTCCACGATGATTGCGAGCGTGTGCCGTTCCTCGCCTGCCGCATGGTAGTCGCGCAGGTCATAGGCGGAATGGCTGGATGCGCCGCGTTCAAGTTTCAGTGCCGACATGATCGCCCCCTTACACCAGAACCGCGCCGTCGGACTGGATGGCGGTGCCGATGTCTTCGGCCGCCTCCTGGTCGCCCAGCAGCATCTCGTTATGCGGCTTGCCCGAGGGGATCATCGGGAAGCAGTTCTCGTGCTTTTCCACCAGCACGTCCAGGATGAAAGGCCCGTCATAGTCGATCATCTCGCGGATCGCGTCGTCCAGATCCGCCGGATCGCTGACCTGCCGGCCCTTGCAGCCGAAGGCCTCGGCCAGCTTCACGAAATCGGGCAGGCTCTCGCTCCAGGACTGGCTGTAGCGCTCGCCATGCAGAAGCTGCTGCCACTGGCGCACCATGCCAAGGCGCTCGTTGTTCAGGATGAACTGCTTGACGGGCGCGCGGAACTGGATGGCCGTCCCCATTTCCTGCATGTTCATCAGCCAGCTTGCATCGCCCGCGACGTTGATGACCAGCGCATCGGGATGCGCCACCTGCACGCCGATGGACGCGGGCAGGCCATAGCCCATGGTCCCCAGCCCTCCGCTTGTCATCCAGCGGTTCGGCCCCTCGAAGTTCAGGTATTGCGCCGCCCACATCTGGTGCTGGCCGACCTCGGTGGTGATGTAGCGGTCGTGGTCCCTGGTCAGCGCATCAAGCCGCTGCATCGCGTATTGCGGCTTGATGAGGCTGTCGGAGTTGCGATAGCTCAGGCAGTCCTTGGCCCGCCATTGCTCGATCTGCGCCCACCACTGCTGCACGGCGGGGTTGGTCTTGCGGCCGCGCGACTTCCAGATCTTCAGCAGGTCTTCCAGCACATGGCCCACGTCGCCGATGATGGGCAGGTCCACGCGGATGACCTTGTTGATGCTGCTGGGGTCGATATCGACATGAACCTTGACCGAGCCGGGCGAGAAATCCGCGATCCGCCCGGTGATCCGGTCGTCGAAGCGGGCGCCGAGGTTGATCATCAGGTCACAGCCGTGCATGGCCATGTTGGCCTCGTAAAGGCCGTGCATCCCCAGCATTCCCAGCCAGCTTTTCCCGCTGGCCGGATAGGCCCCCAGGCCCATCAGCGTCGAGGTGACGGGGAAACCCGTCGCATCCACCAGTTCCGTCAGCAACTGGCTCGCTGCAGGACCCGAGTTGATGACGCCGCCGCCGGTGTAGAAGATCGGCCGCTCGGCGCGCTCGATCAGTTCGGCCAGCCGGGTGATCGCCCCGATGTCGCCCTTGCGGGGCGGCTGATAGCGCGCGGGCTCGATCTGCTTCGGGCCGACATAGGTGCCGGTCGCGAACTGCACGTCCTTGGGGATGTCGATCAGCACCGGCCCCGGCCGACCCGAGGTCGCCACGTGGAAGGCGCGGTGCAGCGTCCCGGCTAGGCTGTCGGTGTCCTTCACCAGCCAGTTGTGCTTGGTGCAGGGACGGGTGATGCCGACCGTATCGGCCTCCTGGAACCCATCGGTGCCGATCATGAAGGTCGGAACCTGCCCCGACAGCACCACAAGCGGGATCGAATCCATCAGCGCGTCGGTCAGCCCCGTCACCGCGTTGGTCGCGCCGGGACCCGAGGTCACCAGCACCACGCCGGGCTTGCCGGTGGAGCGCGCATAGCCCTCGGCCATGTGGACGGCGCCCTGTTCATGGCGGACGAGGATGTGCTTGATGTCGTTCTGCTGGAAAATCTCGTCATAGATCGGAAGGACCGCGCCGCCGGGATAGCCGAATACGGTATCGACGCCCTGATCCCTCAGCGCCTCGACCACCATTCTTGCACCCGTCATGCTTCGGGACATTTCCGACCCCCTTGTTCGCGGAAAACCTGCGGCAGGGCAGACTGCTCTGCTGCGCCGCCGCAAGCTAGATGGCACCGCAGCAAGCGTCAATGGCCGCAAAGAAAAATGTCTGCCGATCATGGGAAAACGAAATAATCTTTCGTTGCCTTTGGATGTCATTCCTGCGGCAGGTGAATCCGGGCGACCTGTTCCACGATGGGGTCGATCGACAGCGGATGCGTCTCGCCCTCGTGATCCTCGGGGCGGCCGATGTCCTGCCAGACGCCGCCCTTGTGGATCTCCAGCGCGCTGAACCCGGCCTTGTAAGCCATCTTGCGGCTGCCCGGCACCCAGTAGCCCAGGTAGACGTAGGGTAGCCCGGCCTCGCGCGCCATCGCGACATGATCGAGGATCATGAACGAGCCGAGACTGTCGGCCACGCGCATCGGGTCGTAGAAGCTGTAGACGAGGCTGAGGCCGTCATCGAGGATGTCGGTCAGGCAGACCGCCGACAAGGGGGCCTCGGCCGGACTGCTTCCGGCGTCGCGATATTCGAAGACGCGGGTGCGGACCGGCGTTTCCTCGATCATCGCGGCGAACTCGAAAATGTCCATGTCGGCCATGCCGCCGTCCGCATGGCGGTGGTCGAGATAGCGGCGGAACAGCTCGAACTGTTCTTCGGTCGCCCAGGCGCTTGTGCCGAGGCGCGCAAGCCCCTTGTTGCGCTTCAGCACCCGGCCTTGGCTGCGGCTGGGCTGGAAGTCGCGGACCCGGATGCGCGCCGACATGCAGGCCACGCAGCTTTCGCAACTGGGCCGGTAGACGACATTCTGCGATCGCCGGAAGCCTTGGCGCGACAGGGCGTTGTTCAACTCGCGCGCGCGGTCGCCTGTGAGCGCCGTGAACAGCTTCCGCTCGGCCCGACCGTGCAGGTAGGGGCAGGGCTGCGGGGCCGTGACATAGAACTGCGGCGCACTGGAAGGGGTGTGCCGCATCACCCGCCCCGCCGGTTCTGGGCCGGGTCATTCGCAAGGCCGGGATGGCGGACGGGGAAGGAAAGCATGCGCGGCAGCCGGATCTTCGCGAAGGACCTGGAATGGAAGGACGGTAGCAACAGAAACCGGGCGCGCCAAGCGCAACCCGTCACGATCATACGCCACGACATATGGGTTTGCGCGCGGATTTCCAGTCGCCTTCGCAGGATGAGGGCAAGCGCGGCTGCACGGCGGTCGGATCGCCGGTCCTGCACAACTGCCAGCGCCGCTTGCCGCATTGACGATGGCCCCCGCCGCTCTAGGGTCGGGGCATGAGTTTCGCCCGGCGCATCACCCGCCTTCCGCTTCCGACCGACCACGCGCGCGGCAAGGCTACCGCCGCGCATCTGTCCACGAACGACCCCAAGCTCACCGGCCTTCTCTGCGGTGCGGCCGGATCCAGCCCCTATCTGGCGGGGCTGATCGAGCGTGAGGCGCCTTGGCTTTCCGAGGCACTGGCCCGCGACCCGGCCCCTGACGCGCTGGTGGTGGCCGAAACCGCGGGCTTCGATGCGCTGCCTCCGGCCCAGCTTGACCCGGCGCTGCGGCAGGCCAAGCGGCGGGTCGCGCTTTATGCGGCACTGGCCGATCTGGGCGGGGTATGGACGCTGGACGAGGTGACCGGCGCGCTGACCGATCTTGCCGACGCCGCGACCGACCTTGCCCTGCGCGCCCATGTCGCCGACGAGACGCGACGGGGCAAGCTGCCCCCCCCGCTGGCCGATGCCGCGCCCGAGGTGGCGGGGATCTTCGCGCTGGCGATGGGCAAGATGGGCGCGCGCGAGCTGAACTATTCCTCGGACATCGACCTGATCGTCCTTTACGACGATGCCGCCTATGCGGCCAATGACCAGCACGAGGTCCGCGCGGCGCTGATCCGCGCCACCCGCAAGGCCGCCGCCACCCTGTCCGACCTGACCGCGCATGGTTATGTCTTCCGCACCGACCTGCGGCTGCGGCCCGACGCATCGGTGACGCCGGTCTGCATCTCGGCCACCGCCGCCCTGACCTATTACGAGGCTGAGGGCCGCAGTTGGGAACGCGCCGCCTTTATCAAGGCCCGGCCCTGCGCGGGCGATCTGGCCGCCGGGCAGCGGTTCCTGGATGCGCTGCGTCCCTTTGTCTGGCGGCGGCATCTCGATTTCGCCACCGTCGAGGACACGCACGAGATGCGCCGCCGCATCCGCGACCACAAGGGCCTGCACGGTGGCATTCGCGCCGCCGGGCACGATCTCAAACTTGGCCGCGGCGGCATCCGCGAGATCGAGTTCTTCGCCCAGACCCGCCAACTGATCGCGGGCGGGCGCGACCCCGACCTGCGCGCGCGCCGCACGGTCGATGCTTTGGTGGCGCTGGCTGAAAAGGAATGGATTCCGCCCGAGGTCGCCGCCGAGCTTGCCGCGCATTACCGCGAGCACCGCGAGATCGAGCATCGCATCCAGATGGTCAATGACGCCCAGACCCATGCGGTGCCCGCGATGCCTGAAGGGGTCGCGCCGGTCGTTCACCTGTGCGGCGCATCCAACACGGATGCCTGGTGCGCTCGGCTGGAACAGCGCCTGCAGCGCGTCGAGGAACTTGCGGGCGACTTCTTCCAGCCGGGCGGGACCGGCGACGCCCGGCCCGACCTCGGCTACGATCAGGCGGCGCTGGTCGATGGCTGGCAAAGCTATCCCGCCCTGCGATCCGCCCGCGCCCGGCAGGTCTTCGCCCGGATCGAGCCGCGCGTGCTGACGAGCCTTTTCCGCGCCGGGCGGCCCGACGAGGCGCTGGGCCGCTTTGACAGCTTCTTGCGGGGGCTTCCCGCCGGGGTGCAGCTTTTCTCGATGTTCGAATCGAATCCCTCGCTGATCGATCTTCTGGGCGACATCTGCGCGACCTCGCCGGGGCTCGCGGCTCATCTCGCCCGCCACCCCGAGGTGCTGGACGCGGTGATCGCGGGCAGCTTCTTCGCGCCGTGGCCCGGCGCGGGGTCGCTGCGGTCGATGCTGTCCGAGACGCTCGACCGCACGATGGCCGCGCCCGAGGGCGGATACGAGCGCGCCCTGGATGCGGCGCGGCGCTGGGCGCATGAATGGCAGTTCCGCATCGGCGTCCATCATCTGCGCGGGCTGATCGAGGCCGAGGAGGCAGGCCAGCATTACGCCGACATCGCCGATGCCGCGCTGGCGGCGCTGTCGCCGCTGGTCGCGGCCGAGTTCGCGCGCAGGCACGGGCCGCCCCCGGGCCACGGGGCGGCGGTGCTGGGTATGGGCTCGCTGGGGGCGCGGCAGCTCAATGCCGCCTCGGACCTCGACCTGATCGTGATCTACGACGCGGCGGACGCCGAAGGTTCCAAGGGGCCGAAGCCCTTGGCGACACGGCCCTATTATGCCCGGCTGACCCAAGCGCTTCTGACGGCCGTGACCGCGCCCACCGCAGCCGGGCGGCTTTATGAGGTGGACATGCGCCTGCGTCCCTCGGGGCGGCAGGGACCGGTCGCGACAGGGCTTGATTCGTTCCGCGGCTATCAGATGCACGAGGCCTGGACATGGGAGCATCTGGCCCTGACGCGGGCGAGGGTGGTTGCCGTGACCTCCGGCGCCCTTGCGGGGCAGGGGGCGGACGAGCCGGGCGCCTCGGACACGCGCCCGCTCGCAGTCCGGCTGGAGGCCCTGCGGCTTGAGATCCTTGCGGCGCGGGGCAGCGATCCGCGGGTGCTGCCGGATCTTCTTGCCATGCGGCAGCGCATCTTCGCCGCCAAGGCCCCGGATGGGCGGTGGGAAGCCAAGATCGGCCGCGGCCGGCTGCAGGACATCGAACTGTTCGCGCAGTCCCTGGCTCTGCGTGCCGCCTCGGCCTCCCGCGGCGCGGCCATGCAGTTGCGGGCGGGCCGCAAGGCGGGGCTGATCGGCGCCGAGGATGCCGACGCGCTGGCGCAGGCGCACCGCTTCCTGTGGCGGCTGCATTGCGCGGGCCGCCTGCTGACCGAGCGCCCGCTGGACATGGAGGCCCTTGGCCGGGGCGGGCAGGATTTCCTGCTGCGCGAAACGGGTTGCCGGACGCTTGACGAGCTTTCCACGCGGCTGGACGCTCATGTGGATGCGGCGGGACGGATCATCGACGCCCTGTCCGGCGCCGAGGGCGAGGGCTGACGGCCGGAAACCGGCCCTTGGCCGATCCTGTCCGTCCGGCCTCACCCGATCACGCCGGTGATGCGGATCGAGGCGGCAGCAGAAGATGCCGGGCCGGGCTGGTCCGTGACCGCGCCAAGGATCGGCACCAGTGACCCGTCCGGCGCCACCTCCGCCGTGCCATCCAAGTCATCGGCCGCATGGTCGAAGACCCCGTGCGTGGTCTTGTCCCAGTAGAACGGCTTGGCGACGATCTCATAGGCCGCCTTCCATGCCGCGAGGCAAGCCAGCGGAAAATAGAAATACAACGTCGGTGCCCAGGGCATCAGCCCCGGATGGGTCCGGCGCACGGCCCAGATCGCCACGACCGCGTTCAGCGCCTCGGACAGAAGAAAACTTGCGATCACGACAGTGCCCAACCAACCCTCGACCAAGGGTCCAAGCGGGTGGCCATAGCCAAGCGTCAGCAGCCAGAAGCTCCACAGCACGGGCGCCAGAAGGAACTGCTGGACGGTGGCGAACATCTGCAGGTGAAAGCCGATGGCGGGCCAGAACCCGATCTCGCGCACCAGCCGCCCCGGGGATCGCATATGCACGCCCCAGGTCATCGCAAAGCCCTTGAGCCAGCGCGAGCGCTGCTTGACCCAAGGGACAGGCCGGCAGTTCGCCTCTTCATGCGTGGTCGTGGCGACCATCTCTGTCCGATAGCCGAGCCGCGCCAGGCGGACGCCGAGATCCGCGTCCTCGGTGACGTTCCAGCCGTCCCAGCCGCCCGCATGATCCAGCGCCGCGCGGCGGATAAAGAAGGTCGTTCCGCCCAGCGGCACCACCAGCCCCATCTGCGCGATCCCCGGCAGCACGCCCCGGAACCAGGCCGAATATTCCAGCGTGAAGCAGCGCGCGAGCCAGTTGGTGCGCGGGTTGTAGAAATCCAGCGCCCCCTGCACGCAGGCGACGGCGGGCGGGGCGAAATGCAGCTGGCGGGCGACCTTCTGCAACTGGTCCGGCTCGGGCCGGTCCTCGGCATCCCAGACGCCGATGATCTCGCCCCGGCAGAAGTTCAGGGCATAGTTCAGCGCCCGCGGCTTGGTGCGGATCGGCCCGTCGGGAACGGTCACGACGCGCATCCAGAACGGCAGTTTCACCCCCGACAGCGCGTTGCGGGTGACGGAGTCGGTTTCCTCGACCACCAGCAGGATGTCGGTCAGTTCGCGCGGGTAGGTCAGCCGGGCGAGGCGGCCGATGAGGCGGTCAGCGATGTTCTCCTCGCGGAACATCGGCACCATGACCGAGATCACCGGCCACTTCCACTCGATCCCGGCCCCATCCACCGGATCGGCCTCGCGCAGACCGCGCAGGGTCGCGCGGAAGGCCAGCGCCTTCAGCGCCGTCGTCGCCACAAGGGTGGCAATGGCGACCAGGCTGACCAGCGCCAGCACCATCACCGGCGCAAGCCACAGCCCCAGCGTCAGCGCGCCCATCAGCACCAGCAGGATGCGCCCCAGCCGGGCCTCGTTGCGGGTGCGGCAGCTCAGTTCCGGCGGAACGCAGGTCTCGGCCTGCCGGATCAGCGCGGTGCGGCGGGCGGCCAGCAGCGCCTCGGTGCAGTCCTGCCCGGTTCCCAGCAGCATCCGCACCGGGCCGAGCCGCGATTCCAGCCGCCCGCGGATGCTTTCGAACCTCTCGGGCCATGCGGCGGCGACGAAGGTGACGCCGCCTGTCCGCCGCCATGGCACCACGCCCTGCGCCAGGCACCAGTCGGCACCCGCCCGGTCAATCAGGCGCGCGTCGGGCGGCAGGGCGGCAAGGTCGATGGCCGAGGTCCGCCACTGCTTCGACAAGGCAAGCGTCAGCGCCTGCGGCGTGACCCAGCCGCGTGCCAGAAGAATCTCGCTGAGCCGCGCGGCTTCCGGGCGCTGCAGCATCACGGCCTGCAGCAGATTGCCCGGATCGACGGCGCCATCGTCCAGCAGGATCTGCCCCAGCGTCCGATCGGCAGGCTTGCCGGTCCCAGCGCTCGGCCGGTCGTCGGGGCGGGCGGCGCGTGGCCAGAGCGGCCCCTGCGCGCGCTCCGCCGGATCGGCGGGTCCGGGCTGCTGGCGGCGAATCGGCGTAACGGACACAGGCACCTCGGGGCGGCAGGATCGCCTCCCTGATCACCCGGAATGCTTAAGTTGCCGTTAACAAAGCCTCAGCCCTGCCGCCGCTCGCGCATGGCTTCGGCGAAACGTTCAAACAGATGGGCGCTGTCCTGCGGTCCGGGGCTCGCCTCGGGATGATACTGGACCGAGAAGACCGGGCGGCCGTCCAGCTTCAGCCCGCAGTTGGACCCGTCGAACAGGCTGACATGCGTCTCGATCACGCCCTCGGGCAGGGTCTGGGCGTCCACCGCGAAGCCGTGGTTCATCGAGGTGATCTCGACCTTGCCGCTTTCCTTGTCGCGCACGGGATGGTTCGCGCCATGGTGGCCGTGGCTCATCTTGACGGTCTTCGCCCCCAGCGCCAGCGCCAGCATCTGGTGGCCGAGGCAGATGCCGAAGATCGGCAGGTCGCGTTCCAGCAGCTTCTGGATCATCGGCACCGCATATTCCCCGGTCGCCGCCGGGTCGCCGGGGCCGTTCGACAGGAACACGCCCTCGGGGTCATGGGCCAGCACCTCCTCGGCGGTGGCGGTGGCGGGCAGGACGGTCACGTCTGCCCCGGATTCGGCCAGCGAGCGCAGGAGGTTCCGCTTGGCGCCGTAATCCAGCGCCACGACGCGCAGCGGCTTTCCGGGGCGCCCGGTCCCGAAGCTGCCGGGCCAGCGCCACATCCCCTCGTCCCAGCGATAGCTCTGGGCGGTGCTGACCTCGCGCGCGAGGTCCATGCCGACGAGGCCCGACCATCCGCGGGCGCGGGCGACCATCGCCTCAATGTCGAAGCGCCCCTCGGGGTCATGGGCCAGCACCACATGCGGCGCTCCCTGCTGACGGATCGCGCGGGTCAGGCGGCGGGTGTCCACCCCGCCGATCCCGATGCGGCCGCGCCGTTCCATCCATTGGGCCAGATCCGAGGCCGCGCGCCAGTTCGAGGGCTCGGTCGGGTCCCATTTGACCACGATGCCGGCGGCGACCGGATCGGCGGATTCGTCATCTTCCGGCGTCACGCCGGTGTTGCCGATATGGGGGAAGGTGAAGGTCACGACCTGAGCTGCATAGCTGGGGTCGGTCATGATCTCCTGATAGCCGGTCATGGCGGTGTTGAAGACCAGCTCGGCCACCACCTCGCCCGTCGCACCGAAGCCTCGGCCATAGAAGATCGTCCCGTCTGCCAAGGCCAGGCACGCGGTCGGTTTCTGTTCCATCTCGAACCCCCGGAAAATCGGGCGAGAGCTAGGGGAAGCGGCCGCTGGGGTCAAGGCTGCTTGACCGGCGGGTGGCACGGGGGCAAGCGTGACGGGAATCAAGGAGAGGCATGACATGGACCTGCGCGAGCGTATTCAGACCGCGACGAAAGAGGCGATGAAGGCCCGCGACCAGTTGCGGCTGTCCACCCTGCGGCTGATCGGGGCGGCGATCAAGGACCGCGAGATCGCCCAGCGGGGCGAGGACGGCAAGGGCGCACTGACCGAGGATGACGTGGTCGCGCTGCTGTCGCGGATGGTCAAGCAGCGGCAGGAATCGGCCCGGGCCTACGAGGAGGGCGGCCGGCTGGAACTGGCCGAGCGCGAACAGGCCGAGATCGGCATCATCCAGGAATTCCTGCCGCGCCAGTTGTCGGCCGATGAGGTCGAGGCGGGGATCGCCTCGGTCATCGCGGACCTGGACGCGACCGGCGTGCGGGACATGGGCCGCGTCATGGGTGCCCTGCGGGAACGCCATGCCGGGCAGATGGACTTTGGCGCGGCCGGCGCGTTGGTCAAGGCGCGGCTGATGGGGTGATGAGGCCGGCGGCGCTGCCCCCATCGTCGTATACGACAATCCCGGGGATATTTGAGCGAAGAAAAACTAGGGGGAAGCAGGTATCCAACCTCCGCCGGACGGCAGGGTGCGTGCCCAGCAGGCAACCTGCAGGCTGTCGGACCAGTGAGACGGTGCCTTGGCGCGCAGGCTACGTTGCCGGTTGAACTGACAGGCGCTCCTCGACCAGTGCAACGGCCCGCGCGACGGCTTGGTCGATGCTCAGTTCGGTCGTGTCCAGCATAACCGCGTCCGGTGCAGCGCGCAGGGGGGCGGTGTCGCGGGCCGCGTCGCGGGCGTCGCGTTCGCGCAGTTGCATCAGCATCTCGGCCGGATCGACGCCAAGCTCTGCCGCGCGGCGCGCGGCGCGGGTCTCGTCCGCGGCCACGACATACAGCTTCACCTGAGCGCCGGGGCAGATCACCGTGCCGATGTCGCGCCCGTCCAGCACCGCGCCGGGCTCCTGCGCGGCAAAGCGGCGCTGGAAATCGACAAGGGCGGCGCGGACCTCGGGGATCGCGGCGACGCGAGAGGCGGCCTGTCCCGCCTCGGCGCTGCGCAACCCGGGGCGAAGCAGGTCCTCGGGGGTCAGGCCCTTGGCGGCGTGGACGGGTTCGCCCCCCAGCGCACCCACGGCGCGATAAAGCAGGCCGGTGTCCAGATGCAGGAAGCCGAATCGTTCCGCCAGCGCCCGCGCGATGGTGCCCTTGCCGGAAGCGGCCGGCCCGTCGATGGCGATAGTGAATGGCATGGCGTCTCTCCTTCGGGGTCGGGGCCTCTTGCCACAGGCGGGCGCGTCAGGAAAGCGGGGGCCGGCAGCTCGGGCCGTGCCTTTCCGTCGCTGGAAGCGGCGCGTTCCCTTGGGACAGGCCCGCAAGGAAAAAGCTTTGGGGGCAGGGCAGGGGATGCGGCGGGCGCGATCAGACGATCGCCGCCTCGGCAAAGGGCTGGCCGTCCAGCACCCGCTGCACACCCAGGGGCGAGAGGTCCAGCGTCACCCAATCGCCATGTACGATCTGCTCGGCAATGCCCCGGCCCACGGCGGGGGCCTGCTGCAGCCCGTGGCCCGAGAAGCCGTTTGCGTGGTAGAGATTGGGCACCTGCGGGTTGCGGCCGATAATCGCGTTCTGGTCCAGCGTGTTGAAGGCATAATGCCCGGCCCATTCACGGATCACCCGGGCGGCGCCGAAGCCCTCGGCGCGGGCGTAAAGGGCGGGCCAGACGTGATCCTCCCACAGTTCCGACTGGGGCACGAAGTCGTCCTCGTCGCAGGGGCCGTCGGTCGCGGGAACCGTGGCCGCCAGCCACTGGCCATGCTCGGGGCGCATCCAGATGCCCGAGGGGTCGATGACCAGCGGCGCATCCGGGTGTCGGGCGGCGGGCGCATCGACCACGAAGATCGTGCGCTTGCGCGGCTCGACCGGCAGGTCGAGGCCCATCGACCGCATCAGTCCCGCAGCCCGCGGCCCCGCGCAGTTCACGAAGACATCGGCCTGCCGCCGCCCGCCCTTTTCCAGTTCCGCCGCAAGGATGCGGTCGCCATTACGCTGGAACCGCAGCACGCGGTCGGTCAGCCAGGCCGCGCCAGCCGCCCGCGCGGCGTTCTTCATTCCCGACAGCAGGCCCATGTTGTCGAAGAAGCCCTCGTCCCGCGGCCCGAAAGCGCCCGCCACGATGTCGTCAAGCTGCATCCATGGAAAGCGTGCCGCCAGCCCCACCCGGTCCAGCACCTCGGTCGAGGCCCCAAGCCCGCGCTGCATGGCGGCAAGGTTTTCAAGCTGGACCGCGCCCGTCTCGGTGCCGGTCAGGAACAGGTAGCCGTTCTCGCGCAGCCCGAGGTCGGGGATCTCGCCCGCAGGCCCGGTCCAGCGCGCGAAGTCGCGGATGAACTCGATCCCGAAGCGGCTGATCGCGACATTCACCTCGTTGGTGAACTGCGAACGGATGCCTGCCGCCGACAGCGCAGTGGAACTGGTGGCGTAGCTGGGGTCGGGTTCCACCACGGTCACGCGGATGCCGGGGTCCAGCCGGGTCAGCCAGAAAGCGACCGAGGCGCCCATCACCGCGCCGCCCGCAATCAGAACTTCGGTCACGATCCTGCCCCTGCCTTGCAACTCCGCCGCAGGTTTTGCCCAAGGCCACGCCCCGCGCAAGGTGCTTCACGATGGCGCAAGGCGCTGGACCTCGGGCCGGGGATGCGCGATACGGAAACCCGGATTGCGCCCAAGCGGAGTTGCCCCATGTGGATCGTCGATCGCCTGCTGACCTGGTGGAACGGCCAGACGCTGGGCACCCAGGTCTGGACCTCGCGTTTCGGCACGAAGGTGGGCGAGGACGAGCAGGGCAATATCTATTACCAGACGCCCGGCGGCAAGCGGCGCTGGGTCATCTACAACGGCGAGGCCGAGGCGAGCCGGGTTCCGCCCGAGTGGCGCGGCTGGCTGACCTTTACCTATGACGACCCGCCGAACCGCGTGCCGCTGCCCCGGAAGCCCTGGGAAAAGCCCCATGTGCCGAACCGCACCGGCACGGAGGGCGCCTATCACCCGGATGGCTCGCTTTACCGGGCCGAGCCTGTGCCCCGGCGCGACTACGACGCCTGGCAGCCCGAGTAGCCGGTGACGGGTTCCGCCGAAAAGGCCGAGCTGCTGGTCGGCGCGGCCGTCCTTGCGGTCGCGGCGGGATTCCTTGCCTGGTCCATGGGCGGCTGGGATCAGCGCGGGCAGGGCACCTATCCGCTGGTCGCGGCCTTCCCGAACGTGGACGGCGTCGAGCGCGGGACCGAGATCCGCCTGGCTGGCGTCCGCGTGGGCCGCGTGGCCGACGTGCGGCTGAATCCGCAGACCTATTACGCCGAGGCCGAGTTGCGGGTGCCCCAAAGCATCGAACTGCCCGTGGACAGCGCCGCGCTGATCCAGTCGGACGGGCTGCTGGGCGGCGCTTATATCGAACTGCGCCCCGGCGGGGCGGTCGAGACGCTCGCCCCCGGCGACGAGATCGAGGATGTGCAGGGCGCGGTCAGCCTGCTGGGGCTGATGATGAAATTCGTGGACGCGCAGGCGAGCGATGCAGGGTCCGGCCCCGTGTCAGAGGCTCTGCCGTGATTCGCGCCGCACTGGCGCTGGCGCTGCTTGCCGCCGCTCCGGCCTTCGCCCAGAGCCGCGGCAATACCGACATCGCCCCCGGAACCCGCGCCGAAACCGTGGCCCCGCTGATCGAGGGCCAGATCGACCGCGGCGAAGGGGCGCTGCTGCGGGCGCTCGACAAGGTGTCGGGGCAAAGCACCGACCTGCCGCTGGCCGTGGGCGATTCCGTCACCTTCGGGCGGCTGGAGGTGCGGCTGGGTGAATGCCGCTATCCCGCGGCCGATCCCGAATCGGATGCCTTTGCGCAACTGACCATCACCGATCGGCGCAGCCGCAGGGCGCTGTTCACCGGCTGGATGATCGCCTCGTCCCCCGCCATGTCGGCGCTGGATGACGCGCGGTATGATGTCTGGGTTGTGTCCTGCAACGACGGCACCGGGCTGACGCGGCCCGACCTCACCTATGAGCCCGACACCGCCGAGCCGGAGGGCGGCGAGGGCATGGGTCCCGATGGCGACTTCGCCCCGGTCGAGGAGGAAGGCGAGGCCGGCGGTTGACGCAGGCTCGCCACCAGCGATTCGACCGGCCGCAGCGGGCGGGCACGGAAATCGGCGGGCTTTTCCAGCGCTGTGGCAAGCCTTGCCTGATACTGCAGGCGGCTGATCTCGACACCCCCCATGCTGGCGAGATGCGGCGTCAGATACTGGGTATCGAACAGGGTGAAGCCGCAGCGCCTCAGATGATCGGAGATCCAGACCAGCGCCATCTTCGACCCGTCCCTTCGGGTCGAGAACATGCTTTCCCCGAAGAACGCGCCCGCCAGCGTCACCCCGAAGATACCGCCGGCAAGCTGGCCGTCCTGCATCACCGCTAGCGCATGGGCATGGCCGATCGCATGCAGGTCGCGGTATAGCCGGCGCAGGGGATCGTTGATCCAGGTTTCTGGCCTGTCGGCGCAGGCCGCCACGATGGCGTCGAAATCGGGGCGGGCGTCGGCGGTCCAGCCCCCGCGGGCAAGGCTGCGGATCAGCGAGCGCGAGGCATGGACCCGTCCCACCGGCAGGATGCCGCGGCGCGGGGGGTCGAACCAGTAAAGCTGCGGGTCGATCGCCGAGCAGGCCATCGGGAAGACGCCGTTGGCATATCCCTTCAGCAGCATCCGGGCGGTCAGCATCGGGCCGGACTGCCCTTGATGCAGCGTCCGGCGCCTGCCGGCCCGGTCATGCGCCGCCGCCGGCCCGTGTTCCACCCGCTTGCAGGACCCTCCCGGGCAGTCCTGCGGCAGCCTGTCAATCCTGCGTGCTGATCCACCAGACCGTCCCGTTCCCGTCGGCGATGCCGCCGCGCAGGTCGCCGTCGCCGGATCGTCCGGGTTCCGCCACCACCGTGCCGCCCGCGTCCCGTGCACGCTGGAAAGCCGCAATCGCATTGGGCACATAGACATGGACATTCGAGTCGGGTGCATCGGCGACCTCGCCCATCATCACCACGCTTTCGTCGATCCGCGCCTCGGCGTGCATGATCCCGCCGCCCTCGCGCGGGATGACCCGCAGCCGTTCGGCACCGAAGACGGCCTGCAGGAAGGCGAGCGCCTGTTCCGCGTCCCGCACATGCAGATAAGGGCTGACGCTGCTGTATCCGTCCGGCTTCCACGACATGGCGCGGTCCTTCTGCTGGAAGACCGGCAAAGGTTAGACCGGAACCTGCGGGGTGCACAATCAGGACCGCGCGCCCCGCCGTTCTGCGACAGTCAGCCGTAGGTCCGCGCCAGCCAGCGTTCCAGCCAGTGGATCGAATAGTCGCCGCGCTGGATGTCCGGTTCCTGCAGCAGCTCGTGGAACAGCGGAACGGTCGTGTCCACACCGTCCACGATCAGCTCGTTCAGCGCCCGGTTCAGCCGGGCCAGCGCCTCGGGCCGGTCGCGGCCATAGACGATCAGCTTGGCGATCAGGCTGTCGTAATAGGGCGGGATCGTGTAGCCGTCGTAGATCGCGGAATCCATCCGCACGCCCAAGCCGCCCGGCGCGTGATACTGGGTGATCCGGCCGGGGCAGGGGCTGAAGTTCGGCAGGCGTTCCGCGTTGATCCGGGCCTCGATGGCATGGCCGCGGATCACCAGATCCTCCTGCCGGAAGCTCATCGGCTCGCCCGCGGCGACACGGATCTGTTCGCGCACCAGATCGACGCCGAAGATCGCCTCGGTCACGGGATGTTCCACCTGCAGGCGGGTGTTCATCTCGATGAAATAGAACTCGTCGTCCTCGAACAGGAACTCGATGGTGCCCGCGCCCGCATATTGCAGCCGCGACATGGCGTCGGCGCAGATGGTGCCGATGCGGTCGCGCTGCTCGGCGGTGATGGTGGGTCCGGGCGCTTCCTCGAGGACCTTCTGGTGGCGGCGCTGCAGGGAACAGTCGCGCTCGCCCAGGTGGACGGCATTGCCGCGGCCGTCGCCGAAGACCTGGATCTCGATATGACGCGGGCGCTGCAGGTATTTCTCGACATAGACCTCGTCATTGCCGAAGGCGGCCTTGGCCTCGGACCGCGCTGTGCGGAAGGCGACTTCCAGCGCGGTTTCGTCCAGCGCGACCTTCATGCCGCGCCCGCCGCCCCCGGCGGTGGCCTTGATGATGACCGGATAGCCCATCTCGGACGCCACCCGTTGCGCGGTCTCGAAATCGGGCACGCCGCCGTCGGACCCCGGCACGACCGGGATGCCCAGCGCCTTGGCGGTTTCCTTTGCGGTGATCTTGTCACCCATCAGGCGGATATGTTCCGCCCGAGGGCCGATGAAGGTGAGGCCGTGGTCCTCGACCATCTGCACGAACTGGGCGTTTTCCGACAGGAAGCCGTAGCCCGGATGGATCGCCTGCGCGCCGGTGATCTCGCAGGCGGACACGATGGCGGGCATCGACAGGTAGGACAGGGACGAGGGCGGCGGACCGATGCAGATCGATTCGTCGGCCATGCGGACATGCATGGCGTCGCTGTCGGCGGTGGAATGGACCGCGACCGAGGCGATGCCCATTTCCTGGCAGGCCCGGATGACCCGCAGCGCGATCTCGCCCCGGTTGGCGATCAGGATCTTGTCGAACATCGCCTTACTCGACGATCATCAGGGGGGTGCCGAACTCGACGGGGGTGCCGTCCTCGACCAGCACCCGGCGCACCGTCCCGGCGCGGGGGGCGGGAATGTGGTTCATCGTCTTCATCGCCTCGACGATCATCAGCGTGTCGCCCTCGGCCACCGTCTGACCGATGGATACGAAGGGCGCGGCGTCCGGCTCGGCCGACAGATAGGCGGTGCCGACCATGGGCGAGGTCACGGCGCCCGGATGGCTGGCCGGATCGCCCGCACCCGCAGGCGCGGCGGCGGCGGGCTGGGCGGGGGGGGCGACGGGCGCGGGTAGCGCTTGCATCGGCGCAGCCGCGGCCTGGACGAGGACCTGCTTGCCATGCTTGGACAGCGACACGGTCAGGCGGTCGTTCTCGCCATATTCGCGCTTGACCGAGATCTCGGTCAGCTCGTTGCGGTTCAGAAGCTCAGCCAGCGCCTGGATAAAGGCGGTGTCGCCCGCGTGATGCCGGGTCTGGTCGTTCTCGCTCATCTAAATCTCTGCCTTTGGGCCGTTCTGGGGTCGCGGCGTTTTCGCCGCGCGTTATAAACCTTCGCGCGGCGCAAGGGAAACCGTTTCGGCCGAAGGCGCCGAGGGACCACCCGCCAGGGGCGTGTCGTCATCGCTGTCGGGCCGTCCGGACAGGTCCTTCCAGCGCCTGTGAATCCAGAGCCACTGGTCCATATGCGCGCGCACCCGCCGTTCCAGGTCGTCGTTCAGCACCTGCATCATGGTTTCCGGGTCAGTGGGCGGCACCGGCTCGCCCACCTCGACGCGGAAGCTCAGCCCGTCGGGCTGGCGGATGGCTGCGACGGGGACCAGCAGCGCCCCATAGCGCAGCGCGAGTTCCGCCGGGGTCAGGACAGTCTGGCTGGGCAGGCCGAAGAACCGCAGCGTCGCGCCGTGGCGGTCATACTGGTCAAAGCCGAGGCACAGCATCCCGCCCCCCCGCAGGAACCGCAGCATCCCCACCAGCCCGGTGCGTCCCCGGGGGAACAGCGGCTGAGAGATCGCCTCGATCGCAGGGACGTAGTGACGGTTGAAGGCCCGGTTGTTCATCGGGCGATAAAGCGCGCCGATGCTCCAGCCGCGCGCCGCCAGCGCCACCCGCATGGCGTCGTAGTTGCCGAAATGCGCGCAGGCGAGGACAGCGGGCCGCCCTGCCGCCGCCGCCTGTTCCAGCGCGGGCAGGCCGGGGCCGGCCAGGCGGTCCTTTGCGCCGACGCGGGCGGTGAACTCGGTGCCCGAGTAGGTTTCGATCAGGGCGCGGCCGGCATTATCTGGGACGGCGCGGGTCAGGCGGCGCACCTCGGCCGGGGTCAGGTCGGGACGGGCGAGCGCGAGGTTGTCGCGGATGCGCCGGCGCCAGCCCGCGAGCGGGGCGACCAGATAGGCGAAGGCCCAGCCCATTGCCGGCACCCGGCGGCGATAGGGCATCAGCCGGAAGACGCCGACGAGCAGCCGGAAGGCGCCGCTTGTCAGCCGGTCCGACAGGGGAATGGGCGGTTCCTCAGGCGTCTGTGTCATGGCTTTGATCCGTGGGTGGCCTGCGCCTCTCGCGCCCAGACGTAAAGTCCCGCCGCCACGATGATGCAGGCCCCGGTGACGGTCCAGCCATCCGGCACCGCGCCGAAGAACAGCCAGCCCCAGAGCGCGGCCCAGATCAGCCCGGTATAGCCGAACGGGGCGATGGCGCCGGCCTCGGCCATGGCGAAGGCCCGGATCAGCAGCGCCTGGGCCAGCGTGCCGAACAGGCCCAGCGCCACAAAAGCCCAGATGTCGCCAGGGGCGATGGGCTGCCAGACGAAGGGGGCGACCAGCGAGGCGCCGATCGTTGCCACCCCGGTGGACCACAGGATCGAGGTCGCGATGCCGTCGCCGCGCACCATCCGCGTCATGATCGCGCCCGCCGCGTAGCTGACCGCCCCCAGCAGCGGCAGCAGGGCGGCGGGCTGAAAGACGCCCGCGCCGGGGCGGATCACGATCATCGCGCCCGCCAGCGCGACGGTGATGCCGGCGATGCGGCGCGGGCCGATGCTTTCCCCGAGGAACAGCGCCGCGCCCAGCGTGATGAGGACCGGATTGATGTCCATGATCGCCGTCGCCTCGGCCAGCCCGATGAACTGCAGCGCGGTGAAGAACAGCCCGATAGAGGCAAGCTGCGTCAGCCCCCGTCCTACCTGCAGCAGGGGCGAGGCCGAGCGGACGACCCGCCGCAGCCGGGGCGCCAGCACCAGCAGGACGATGCCGAGGTTCAGCGCCATGCGGCACCAGACGATCTGGCCGGGGTGGTAGCCGGCTTGCGTCAGGTGCTTGCCGGTCGCGTCCATAAGCGTGAACAGGAAGACCGAGCCGAGCAGTGCGAGGATGCCCAGCGATTGCTGCGACGCTTTCGGTCGCGCCGCCGGAAGCGGTTCGGGCTGCAGGGTTGCCATCAGGGGGAATCCCTGCGCCCGGTTGATCTGCCGGACGCTCCGCGGGGGATATTTGGGGCCGAAAGACAACCCGGAGCGCAGGGGGCCGCGCGGCCGGGCTGCGATGCATGTCTCACAGCAGCGCCTTGACCTTTGCCACCGCGGCCTCGGGGGTGATGCCGAACTCCTTGTAGAGCCTATCGGCGGGAGCGGAGGCGCCGAAGCCGGTCATGCCGATGAAGTCCTGACGCTTCCAGTCGCCGCGCTCGCCCATGAGCAGCCAGTCCCAAGGCTGGCGGACGGCGGCCTCGATGGCGACGCGGACGGGGCCTTCGGGCAAGACTTCCGCGCGGTAGCCCTCGGGCTGGTCGCGGAACAGCTCCATGCAGGGGACCGAGACGACGCGGGTGGGGGTGCCATCGGCTTCCAGCGCCTCGGCGGCCTTGAGGGCGATTTCCACCTCGGAGCCGGAGGCCATCAGGACCGCCTTGGGCTGGGTGGAGGCTTCGCGAAGGATGTAGGCGCCCTTGGCGGTCAGGTTCTCGGGCGTATGTTCCATGCGAACGGTCGGCAGGTTCTGCCGCGACAAGGCGAGGACCGAAGGCGTCAAGTCGGTGGTCAGCGCCAGTTCCCAGGCCTCGGCGGTTTCCACCAGATCGGCAGGGCGGAAGGTCCAGGTGTTGGGCGTGGCGCGCAGCATGGCCAGGTGCTCGACCGGCTGGTGGGTCGGGCCATCCTCGCCAAGGCCGATGGAATCATGGGTCATTACATAGACGACCGGCACGCCCATCAGCGCCGACAGCCGCATCGCGCCGCGCATGTAGTCGGTGAACACGAGGAAGGTGCCGCCATAGGGGCGGAAGCCGCCGTGCAGGGCGAGGCCGTTCATCGCGGCGGCCATGCCGTGTTCGCGGATGCCCCAGTGGACATAACGGCCTGCGCGGTTCTGGGCGTCGAAGATGCCGAGGTCGCGGGTCTTGGTGTTGTTGGACCCCGTCAGGTCCGCCGAGCCGCCGATGGTTTCGGGCAGGATCGGATTGACGACCTCCAGCACCATCTCTGACGCCTTGCGGGTCGCGACCTTGGGTTGCTCGGCGCTGGCTTTCTCCTTCAGGGCGGTGATGGCGGGAGCGAGCGCCTCGTTCGGCTCTCCGGCCACGCGCGAGGCGAAGGCGTTGCGCTGGGCGTCGGGCAGGGCGTCCACCCGGGCGTTCCAAGCCTTGCGGTCGGCGGCACCGCGCGCGCCGATCTCGCGCCAGCGGGCGACCAACTCGTCGGGCAGCTCGAAGGGCTTGTGTTCCCAAGCGTAAGCCAGGCGGGTGGCCGCGATCTCCTCGGCCCCCAGCGGCGAGCCGTGGACGCCCGAGGTGCCGCCCTTCTTGGCCGAGCCATAGCCGATGGTGGTGTTGCAGGCGACCAGCACCGGGCGGCCGTCGTCCTCTTTCGCGGCGGTCAGCACGCGGTCGATGTCGGCCGGGTCATGGCCGTCGCAGGACAGCGTCCGCCAGCCCGCCGCCTCGAAGCGCTTGAGCTGGTCGGTCGAATCCGACAGCGACACCGCGCCGTCGATGGTGATCTTGTTGTCGTCCCACAGGACGATCAGGCGACCGAGGCGCAGGTGCCCGGCAAGGGTGATCGCCTCCTGGCTGATGCCTTCCATCAGGCAGCCGTCGCCGGCGATGACCCAGGTGCGGTGGTCGCACAGTTCCTCGCCGAACTCGGCGCGCATCTTGGCCTCGGCCATCGCGAAGCCGACCGAGGTCGCAAGGCCCTGGCCCAAGGGGCCAGTGGTGGTCTCCACGCCCTCGGCATGGCCATACTCCGGGTGGCCCGCCGTCGCCGCGCCCCATTGGCGGAAGTTGCGGATCTGGTCGAGCGTCATCTGCTCGAACCCCGTCAGGTGCAGCAGCGAATAGATCAGCATGGAGCCGTGGCCCGCCGACAGGATGAAGCGGTCGCGGTCGAACCAGTGAGGCGCCGAGGCGTCGAACTTGAGGTGCTTGCCCCACAGCACGGTCGCCACGTCGGCCATGCCCATGGGCATTCCCGGATGGCCCGAGTTCGCGGCCTCGACCGCGTCCATCGACAGCACGCGGATCGCGCTGGCGAGGTTCCAGTGGTCGGGATCGGCAAGGCGGCGCGCGGTAAGAGGCATGGGGCGGCTCCGGGGTTCAGGGGTTGGCAGGGTGATAGGCATCGACCGGACGGGTTGCAAGCTGCGGGCGGCGGCTGACGTGGCGGTCCCGGACGGGGGCAATGCCCGGCAGGTCCCGGCATGGCTATCCGAATGCACCTTATCGATCCCTTCCAACGGCGGGATGATCAGGAGAGCGGTTTTCAAACGGGCTTGCCGCTGCCCATTCGGAAGCGCCGAGCAATTTCATGGCGAAAGACTGAAGGACGTGGTGGTTGCCGCAAGTTCAGGCGGCCGATGCAGTTGTTCTTCCCGCCCGCAGCCAATCTGATGCGGCGCAAGCGAGGACTGCGGCGCAAGCGGAGACGCCCCTTGGCATCATTCACCTATGAAAATGATGAATGGCGGCGGGCGAGCGGATGGTGGTTCAGCACCAGTTCGCGCATCCGCTCGTCGAGGACATGGGTGTAGATTTCCGTCGTGCCGAGGTCGGCGTGGCCCAGCAGGGTCTGGATCGCCCGCAGGTCGGCCCCGCCTTCCAGCAGATGCGTGGCGAAAGCGTGGCGCAGGACATGGGGCGTGACCTTGCCCGGCGGCAGGCCAGCCGCCGCCGCCAGATTCGCAAGCATCCCGTGGAAGGCCTGCCGGGTCATGTGGCCGGCGGCTCCGGCGGCGGGGAAAAGCCAGCGTGCGCCCTTGCCCGCGACCAGCCTTCCCAAGGCGCTGCCGGCGGGGGCTGCGTCGCGCAGGACCAGCCAGCGGGCAACGGCCGCGCGGGCGGGGCCGGTCAGTGGGACCATGCGCTCGCGCCCGCCCTTGCCGCGGATCAGCAGCAGTTCCGGGTCGCCCCGCAGGGCGGCCACGGGCAGCGAGACCAGTTCGCTGACCCGCATCCCGGTCGCATAGATCAGCTCCATCGCGGCGGTGTTGCGGGCGCGGTCCTCGGGCGAGGCCCCATGCGTCGGGACGATGTCGAGCAGCCTGCCGACCTCGGCCTGGCTCAGCACCTTGGGCAGCCGCTGGCCGCGGCCGGGGCCGGAGAGGCGGATGGCGGGGTCATCCTCGCGCCAGTTCTCGTCCAGGGCGAAGCGGGTGAACTGGCGGATCGCAGAGAGCCTGCGGGCACGGGTTGCGCGGGACAGGCCCTCGGCGTCGCAAGCCGACAGATAAGCCTCGATGTCCTCGCGCGTCATGGTGGTCAGGCTTATCCCCTGCCGCGCGGCCCATGCGGCGAGGTCGGCAAGGTCGCGCCCATAAGCCAGCAGCGTATTGTGCGCCGCCCCCGCCTCGGCCGCCTGCGCGTCGAGAAAGGCGCCGATGCGCCGCAGGTCCTCGACCGCGCCCTTGTCCTGCCGCGCGGGCGGACGGCCGGGGCGGCGCGGGCCGCTCATCGGCGGGGGCCGCCCATGTGCTCGGTCAGCAGCAGCTCGACGGCGGCAAGGCGGGCGTCGGCGGGCTGGCCCAGTTCGACCATTCGGCGCAGGCCGGTTGCGGCGCGGGCAACGTCGCCGTCCAGGCCCGCTTCGACATCCGCCATCGCGGCCAGCAGCGCGAGGCCACGGCCCTCGGGCGGGGCTTCGGGCAGGGGCCTGGCTGCCAGCGCCTCGGCATAGGCGGCACCGGTGCTGCCGGTCGGAAAGGCGACGGCCGCGCCGGGGTCGCCCTCGGCCAGCGCCAGCAGCGGCCGATCGTGGGCGGGCACATCGCCCGGCTGCGTGCCCGGCACGCCGGTCAGCAGCCGCAGATGCGCCGCAGTCTCGGTCGCCCCGGAATCCAGCGTCAGCCCGGAAAGCGCGGGGCCGACCAGCCGCGCGAAGGGGACGATCAGCCCTGCCTGCAGGAACAGCGCGGCCGCCTCCGGCAGTTCTGCCGAAACCTTTGCCGCATCGCCCGCCTCCAGCGCCGCGTCGATTCGCTGGAACGCGGCGGCGCGGTCCCAGACCCCGCCCGAGGCCGCCGGCCGCTGGTCCAGATAGGCCGCCGCCAGCGGCGCGGGGTCGATGGCGCCGGCGCGGGCCAGCCGCTCGGCCGCGTCCAGACGCGCCTTCCAGCCGCCATTGCCGTTCAGGTCTGCCCAGGCAAAGGCCAGCGGCAGGTCGGCCGTGGCGAGCGGCTGGCCGATCGCCTCGAACAGCCGGAACTCCAGCGGCGTGACCTGCGCGGGATCGGGCAGCGGCTCGGACAGATCGGCCGAGCCGTCGTCAAGGAAACGTTCCAGCAGCGCCACGGTCTGCGACGGCATCATTCCGCCCGCCCTCGCGCCGTGCAGCGTCAAGGCGGCGGCGTTCCAGTCGCCTGTCCGGGCAAGGCAGTAGATGCGCGCGCTCAGGTCCGGGGCAAGGCCGGGACGCAGATCCATCGTTGCGCAGACCTCGTCCGCCGTGTCGCGCAGCAGCGCGATGTCGAAGCGGCGGGCAAAGCGCGGGCCGTCCGACCAGCCGGCCGATTGCAACAGCGCATCGGCGTCGTCCAGCCGCCCGGCCGCGATCAGCCGGTCCACTCGGGCAAGAAACAGCCGCCCTTCATCCCCTGCGGCGGCGCCCGAGGGGGGCTGAAGCTGCGCGGTCAGCATCCGCTGGAACAATGCGCGGCTGGCGGCAAGGCGCGGCTGGGCGGCGGCGATCGCCTGCGCCACGTCCCCTGCGGGCGCGGCGCCCCACAGGTCGCGGGGCAGGCGCGCGGCCTCGGCGGGGATGGCGCCCTTGGTGTCGGGGTTGCCGTCCGAAAGCCGCATCACCCCCACCGGGGGTGGCGCGGCCGAGGTCGCAAGCTCTCGCGGCGGCTTCAGGGTCGCCGGGCGCCCGGGCGGCGGGTCCGAGCGGCGGCGCTGCGCCTCGAATGGGGCAGGCTCGCCCGGACGCCAGCCGGTCGCGGGCGGGCGAGGGGGGGCGGTGCCGCCCAGCCAGTCGCTGGCCGCCGCGGGGACGCCGGTTCCCTGCGCGAATGCCGGGCCGGCGGCGGCCAGCGCGCCGAGCAGGACGAGATCAGTCCAGCGCATCGGGATCGCCTTGCTCCTGGGGTGCGGCGGCGGGCGCCGCAGCCGGCGCCGCTGCCGGAGCGGTGGCGGGGGGAAGGTTCAGGTCAAGCTCGACCGGGACGCGGATCGGCCTGGGGTCGGCGGTCATGTCGCCGAAATAGGCATAGCCCACCAGTGCGATCACGCCTGCCACGGCAAGGAAGATGATGACGCGCAGCAGCCGCATGGACAGGTCCTTTCCTTCGCGGCCCGCCCACTTGCGACTGGCACGCCTTCGCGCCATCCGATAACCCGTTGCCGCGCCGGTTGAAAGCCGCGACCCTTGCACGGGACCGAGAGCGGATAGCTAAAATCCCGTGGTCTTTCACCCCGCGCCTTGTATTTGAGCGAGTCGACCATGCCGGAGGCGAAAGGAACGAAAGCGGTGAAACGCAGCATCGTGCTGATCGGCATGATGGGGGCCGGCAAGTCGGCGGTCGGGGCCGAGCTTGGCCGCCGCCTCGGCGTGCCCGTCCTTGACACCGACACCGAGATCGAGCGCGCCGCCGCCGCCGCCATCCCCGAGATCTTCGCCCGCGACGGCGAGGCCTTTTTCCGCGCCCGCGAATCCGAGGTGCTGGCCCGCGTGCTGCGCGGCCCGCCCGGCATCGTCTCGACCGGCGGCGGGGCTTTTCTGCGCCCCGAGAACCGCGAGATCATCTCGGCGGCAGGGGTATCGGTCTGGCTGGACCCAAAACTTTCGACGCTGTGGCGCAGGGTCAGGCAGAAGCCGACCCGTCCGCTGCTGCAGACCGAAGACCCGCGCGGCACGCTGGAACGCCTGCTGGCCGAGCGCGCACCGGTCTATGCGCTGGCCGACATCACCGTGGCGGTGCAGGACCGCGACACGGTCGAGGCCACCGCGACGCGGGTGCTCGGTGCCATCCGCGCCGCCTGTCCCGACATCCTGGAGCCCGCATGATCCGCACCGTCCCCGTCGCCCTGGGCGAGCGTTCCTATGACGTCCGCATCGGTCCCGGCCTGATCGCCCGCGCAGGCGAGGAAATCGCCCCGCTGCTGTCGCGCCCCCGCGTCGCCATCCTGACGGATGAGCGGGTGGCCGCCCTGCACCTGCCCGCGCTGTCTGCTGCCCTTGACCGTGCGGGGATCAGATCCTCGGCCCTGGCGCTGCCTACGGGCGAGGCCACGAAAAGCTGGGATCACCTCGGCCGCGCGGTCGAATGGCTGCTGGCCGAGCGGATCGAGCGGCGCGACATCGTGATCGCGCTGGGCGGGGGCGTGATCGGCGATCTCGCGGGCTTCGCCGCGGCGATCCTGCGCCGGGGCGTGCGCTTCGTGCAGCTTCCGACGACGCTGCTGGCGCAGGTGGACAGTTCCGTGGGCGGCAAGACGGGGATCAACTCGCCCCAGGGCAAGAACCTGATCGGGGCGTTTCACCAGCCGAGCCTCGTGCTGGCGGATACGGATGTGCTGGCGACCTTGTCCGCCCGCGATTTCCGCGCGGGCTATGGCGAGGTGGTGAAATACGGGCTGCTGGGGGATGCGGATTTCTTCGGCTGGCTGGAGGAGCACGGGCCGCGTCTGCGCCGGGACCAGGAGGCGCTGATCCATGCGGTGGCCCATTCCGTCGCCATGAAGGCCGCCATCGTGGCGCGGGATGAAACCGAGCAGGGCGACCGCGCGCTGCTGAACCTGGGCCACACCTTCGGCCATGCGCTGGAATCCGCGACCGGCTATTCCAACCGGCTGCTGCATGGCGAGGGCGTGGCGATCGGCTGCGCGCTGGCCTTTGACCTGTCGGCGCGGCTGGGCCTCTGCCCGCAGGAGGACCCGTCACGGGTCGGCGCGCATCTGGCGGCGATGGGAATGCCGGCGCAGCTGTCGGACATTCCGGGCGATCTGCCGGATGACGCGGGGTTGATCGCGCTGATGGGGCAGGACAAGAAGGTTGTGGACGGACGGCTGCGGCTGATCCTCGCGCGTGGGATCGGGCGGGCCTTTGTTGCCTCGGACATTGATCCGGCGGCGATCGCCGCAACCCTCGGCCAAGCCAGATGATCGGCTTTACCCCCCGTTAAACCTCGGGATAGTAAGAGCGGATTCGACACCCCTGAAGGAGCCGCACATGGCAGGCAGCGTCAACAAGGTCATCCTGATCGGCAACCTGGGTCAGGACCCGGAAATCCGCACCTTCCAGAACGGCGGCAAGATCGCCAACCTGCGGATCGCCACCTCGGAAAACTGGAAGGACCGCACCTCGGGCGAGCGGCGCGAGCGCACCGAATGGCACACGGTCGTGATCCACTCGGAACCGCTGGTCCGCGTGGCCGAGCAATATCTGAAGAAGGGGATGAAGATTTACATCGAGGGCCAACTGGAAACCCGCAAGTGGCAGGACCAGTCCGGCACCGACCGTTATTCGACCGAGGTGGCGTTGCGCCCCTTCCGCAGCGAGCTGACGATGCTGGACAGCCGTGGCGGTGGCGGTGGCGGTGGCGGTGGCGGTGGCGGCGGACAGGGCGGCGGCGGCTTCGGAGGAGGCTCGCGCGGCGGGTATGACGAGGGCTATGCCGACTCTGACCGGGGTCCCTCTGGAGGCGGTTCGGGCAGTGGCCAGGGCCGAGGCACGCCGGACTTCGACGACGAGATCCCTTTCTGATCAAGTTGTTAAAAGATAATCCCCGAGAGATCGGCGGGTTTCTGCCGATCTTTCGCAAGGTCTCCCGCCATGCGGCACGCGGCGACTGGCACGGAAGCCGGTTTCGGGTATCGTGCCGGTAAAACGATAAGCGGCGAGGGAGCTTCCTGATGAACGCAGTGATCGCGAACGTGAGGCGGTGGGCCAAGGTCACCGCGCTGGCCTTTGCCGGCCTTGCGGTGGCCGCCCCGGCGCAGGCGGATGGCCTGCGGCTGGGCGGTGCGTCCTCCAAGTCGAGGGCGGTGCAGTTCCAGAAGCAGACGCAACTGATGGATTCGCGTCTGGCGGCGCAGTACCAGCGGTCCCAGCGGCTGCGGCCCGACGCCGGCAAGGAACGGACGGTGACGGTCATCAGCCTCGACGGCAGCGCCGGGTCGATCCCGCGCTATACCGGCAACCAGCGCAGCCAGTACCTGCCCCATGCCCGCGCCGCCGCCCGCAAGCACGGCATCCCCGAGGACCTGTTCCTGCGGCTTGTCCAGCAGGAATCGGGCTGGAACGCAGGCGCGCGCTCGCACAAGGGTGCGACGGGCCTCGCGCAACTGATGCCGGCGACGGCGGCCAAGCTGGGGGTGAACCCGAACGACCCGGTGCAGAACCTGGACGGCGGGGCGCGCTACCTGCGGATGATGTACAACACCTTCGGCGACTGGCGGCTGGCACTGGCGGCCTATAACGCCGGTCCGGGCGCGGTCACCAAGCACAAGGGCATCCCGCCGTATCGCGAGACCCGCAACTACGTCCGCATCATCGCCGGCGGCTGAGCCGCCGACGCCATTGCGATTGCAGGGCCGCCCGAGGGCGGCCTTTCCCTTTTCAGCGTCCCGTCCGGATCGTGTCGATCCCGGCCTTCAGCCGGACGATGCTGGCCTGCCAGCCCCAGTTCGCCAGCGCATGAGGGCGGGGGTCATAGTCGACGTGACGCTCGATCAGGCGGGCCATCGCGGCGGCGAATTCCGCCCCCGGTGCGGCGGCAAGGCCGGTTTCGGGCGTGATGTATTGCAGCCCGCAGACAAGGTCCGCATTCGCCAGCACCGGCAACCCGGCAAGCTGGTATTCGGTCAGGATCGCGGGGGCGCCGTCGTGCTGGCCACAGACCACGCCGATGCGGGCGCGGTTGATCTGGCGGTTCACTTCGTCATGGGGCAAGGGACCCACAATTTCCACGTCCAGCCCCCGGCGGGCAGCGTCCGCGCGCAGTTCCTCGGTCATGTGGCCGTAGCCCACGACCAGCAGCACCGAGGTGCCGGGGCGGCGTTCCAGCGCGTCGAACAGGATGTCGTGCCGCTTGTAGGGCTGGGTGCAGGCCACATAGACCACGTCGCGGTCCTTGGGCGCACCGGTCGGGTGGAAGGTGTCGCCCGAAGCGAACTCGGGGCCGATGGGCAGCATCAGGCAGCGCGCGCCGGGGATGCGGGCGCGGATCTCGTCCGACTGCCACTCGGCCCCGGTCAGGAACAGGTCGAAGCGGCGGGCGATGTCGTCGGGCAACCGCAGGGCGGGCGCGTCGATGGAGTTGTAGATCGTGACCGCGCCCGCGCAGGCCTCCATCAGCGCCGCATCGACGCCGAGGCCCCAGACGCACAGGATATCGGGCGCACCATGCGCCGCGACATGGGCCAGCGCCTCGGCCGAACCGTAAGGGGAAGGGCCGTCCGCCCGGAACACCCGGCGGGTCAGGCCGGGCCGCGCGGGATCGGGAGTGCCGCAGGGGCGGTTGCAGTCGGCATCGGATTCGCCGTTGCGGCCCGCAAAGCTCCATATCTCGGCTGCGTCAACGAGGCCCGAGGCCACGGCGGCCAGTGGCAGGCGTTCGAGATAGCCGCCGGTCACCCGGACCTCGGCGCGGTCGGCAAGGGGCGGCAGCGCGCCCGATGCCGGCTCGCGTGCGGCCCGAGGCTCGGGCGGCACCCGTGAACAGAAGTCAGAGATGGCGACGATCCGGGACGTGCGGACCGCTACACCTTTCGCCTGTGTCGGATGAAGCGGAGAGCGGACTTGCGTTTCGGAGATATCAAGGGCGGCGGGATCAGGCACGATGGGGTCCGGGAAAGCGGGGATGCGTCATCCCGCCCCGCTAGCATGCCGAAAAATGTTATGACAGATACAGGAAGCCGGCTCTTTGACGACGCTCAGCCTTGCGCTAGGGCCTCGGCCACCTGTGGTGCGTAATAGGTCAGGATGCCGTCGCATCCGGCGCGACGGAAGCACAGCAGGCTTTCCATCACCACCTCGCGTTTCAGCCAGCCGGCGCGGATCGCGCCCTCCATCATCGCGTATTCGCCGCTGACCTGATAGGCGAAGGTCGGCGCGCCGAACTGGTCCTTCACCTCGCGGCAGATGTCGAGATAGGGCATCCCCGGCTTGACCATGACCATGTCCGCGCCTTCGGCCAGATCGCGGGCGACGCAGCGCAGGGCCTCGTCCCGGTTCGCGGGGTTGATTTGGTAGGTCTTCTTGTCGCCCACCAGCCGCCCCGAGGCGCCGACCGCGTCCCGGAACGGCCCGTAGAAACCCGAGGCAAATTTGGCCGCATAGGACAGGATCGCCACGTCCTTGTGGCCCGCGCTTTCCAGCGCCCGCCGCAGCGCCCCGATCCGCCCGTCCATCATGTCGGACGGCCCGAGGATGTCCGCCCCGGCCTCGGCCTGCGCCAGCGCCATGCGGACCAGCGCCTCGATCGTCTCGTCGTTCAGGATGACTCCGTTCCGCACAAAGCCGTCGTGCCCGTTGATGTTATAGGGGTCCAGCGCGATGTCGGTCATCACCGCAAGGTCCGGCGCGACCTGTTTGATCGCGCGGATGGCGCGGTTGCCGATGTTCTCGGGGTCCCACGCCCTTTCGCAGCCTTCCGTTTTCAGGTCGGGGTCGGAATGGGGGAAGATGCAGATCGCGGGGATGCCGAGTTCCATCGCCTTTTCCGCCGCCCGCTTGGCTCCGTCCAGCGTCAGCCGGTCCACGCCGGGCATCGAGGGGACCTCGCCCTCGCCGCCCGCAACCTCGGTCACGAAGATCGGCCAGATCAGGTTCTGGGCCGAGACCTGCCGTTCCGCCGTCAGCGCCCGCAGGGCGGGGGTGCGGCGCAGCCGACGCAGGCGCGTGGCGGGGAAGGGCGCGATGATGGGGGTGGCGGGCATGGGGCGGCTCCTTGCAGGACAGTGGCCTGCTTGCCACGACCCCGCGGCCCCTTGCAACCGGCCCCGCTTGCCCCCGGGCGGCCGGCGTGGCTAGGGTGATCGCCGGTTCGCAGGTGGAGACAGCGATGGGAGGGACGGCAGGGCTGATCGAGGCGCTGGATACGCGGTCCTTTTCGTCGCTGTGGTATTGGCTGATGCTGACCGTCACCTGGACCTGGGTCAGCCGCGGCGCCCTGGGCATCCCGCCCGAACTGGTCCGCAGCCTGCAGAAGCGCGGAGGCGCGAGTGATGAAGCCGCTGCGCTGCGGCTGCTGGACTGGGTGTCGCTGGTCACGCCGCGCTGGCAGTTGATGCAGGATGATGGCGCGGTGCTGCTGGGCGTGACCTCCTTTGTGCTGTCGATGCTGGCGGGGCTGGGGTTTGTTTACGGGCTGGCGCAGGCGCTGCTGCTGCTGATCGGCCCCCTGATGCTGCTGGGCTGGATGCGGCTGCGGCTCGCCGCCCGTCTGCGGGCGACCCTGGCCGAGGCCGAAGGCGGACGGCTGCCGGTCGAGGAAGCGGCCAGCCAGATCGCCGCGCGGATCGCCGGGCATCTGCGGGCGACGCTGGCAATGTCGGCGCTAGCGGTGGCGGTCGCGGCGGTCTGGGGGACGATCTGGCTGGCCGCGCATCCGAACGGGCTGTAAGCGCCGCTTGACTTCGGCCCCTCGCGGTTTACCTCAGCCTTCATGCCCGAAACCCTGATCCTTTCCGGCGCGCCCGAAGGCTTCGACGCCGCGCTGATCGCGCGCGAGGCCGAGCGCGGCGCGCCCGTCATCCACATCGCCCGCGACGACCGCCGCATGGCAGCGATGCGCGCCTCGCTGGCCTTCTTCGCGCCGCACCTTGCGGTGCTGGAGATGCCTGCCTGGGACACGACGCCCTATGACCGCGTGTCGCCCTCGGGCGAGATCATGGCGCAGCGGCTGCAGGTGCTGGCGATGCTGGCGAGCGGGGCGATCAAGCCGCCCTTCGTGCTGCTGACGACGGTCAACGCCGCCGTCCAGCGCCTGCCCGCGGCGGATACCGTCCGCGCGGCCTCCTTCATGGCCAAGGTGGGCGAGCGGCTGGACGAGGCGCAGTTGCGCGGCTTCCTGTCCCGCATGGGTTTCTCGCAGTCGCCCACCGTGACCGAGCCGGGCGACTATGCGGTCCGGGGCGGAATCATCGACATCTATACTCCCGGTCCCGGAGGCCCGGTGCGGCTGGACCTGTTCGGCGACGTGCTGGACGGCATCCGCCGCTTCGACCCCGACACGCAGCGCAGCCTCGGCGCGCTGGACCGGGTCGAGATCGCGCCCATGTCCGAAGTGATCCTGGACGACGACGCCATCGCCCGCTTCCGCCAGAACTATCGCGCGGCCTATGGCGGCGGCGCCAACGACCCGCTGTATGAGGCGGTCAGCGCGGGCCAGAAGGTCGCCGGGATGGAACACTGGCTGCCGTGGTTCCATGATCGGCTCGACAGCCTTTTCGACTATCTGCCCGGCGCGTCGGTGGTTCTGGACGACCATATCGAACAGCACCGCGCCGCCCGCTGGGAAACCATCACCGAGCAGTTCGACGCCCGGCGCGAGGCGATGGGCAAGCGCGGCGCTGACAGCGTCTATCGCCCGGTCGAGCCTGCCGCGATGTTCGCGGACGAAGCGGAATGGCAGCGTTGGCTGTCCCGCCACCGCACCATCTCGCTGTCCGTTCTGGCGCGTCCTCCGGGGCCGGGCGTGCTGGACGCGGGCGGCCGCGTGGGCCGCAACTTCGCGCCTGAGCGGCAGGCCGAGAAGACCGACCTGTTCGCCGCATTGGCCGCCCATGTCCGCGAGTTGCAGAAGACCCGTCGCGTCGTCGTCGCCAGCTTTTCTGAGGGCGCGCGGGAACGCCTGACCGGGTTGCTGTCCGACGAGGGACTGACCGGCCTTCCCATCGACGACATCCGCGCCCTGCCGGATACCAAGGGCGCGCTGGGCCTTGCCGTCTGGCCGCTGGAGGAAGGCTTCGTCACCGAGGGCCAAGCGACCGGACCGCTGGCGGTTATTTCCGAACAGGACGTGCTGGGTGACCGCCTGATCCGGGGCGCCAAGAAGAAACGGCGGGCGCAGAACTTCCTCAAGGACACGACCTCGCTTTCACCAGGCGATCTGGTGGTCCATGTCGAACACGGCATCGGCCGCTACCGGGGGCTGGAAACGATCACCGCGCTGGGCGTGCCGCATGACTGCGTGGCGCTGGAATACGCAGGCGGCGACCGTCTTTTCTTGCCCGTCGAGAACATCGAGCTGCTGACCCGCTATGGGCATGAGGAGGGCCTGCTCGACAAGCTGGGCGGCGGGGCATGGCAGGCCCGCAAGGCGCGGCTGAAGGAACGCATCCGTCAGATCGCCGACCGCCTGATGCGCGTGGCGGCGGAACGGCTGCTGCGCAACGCCCCCGTGCTGGAACCCGAGCACCACGAGTGGGAAGCCTTCGCCGCCCGCTTCCCTTATACCGAAACCGATGACCAGGCCGCCGCCATCGTGGACGTGGCCGAGGACCTGTCGGCCGGCCGCCCGATGGACCGGCTTGTCGTGGGCGACGTGGGCTTCGGCAAGACCGAGGTCGCCATGCGCGCGGCCTTCATCGCCGCAAGCCAGGGGATGCAGGTCGCGGTCGTGGCTCCCACAACGCTGCTCGCCCGCCAGCACTACCGCAGCTTTGCCGAGCGGTTCCGGGGCACCGCCATCAACGTGCGGCCCCTGTCGCGCTTCGTCAGCGCCAAGGACGCGGCGGCGACCCGCGCGGGGCTGACCGACGGCTCGGTCGATATCGTCGTCGGCACCCATGCGGTGCTGGCGAAACAGGTGAAGTTCAAGAACCTCGGCCTGCTGATCATCGACGAGGAGCAGCATTTCGGTGTGGCCCACAAGGAACGGCTCAAGGAGTTGCGCTCGGACATCCACGTCCTGACCCTGACCGCGACGCCGATCCCGCGCACGCTGCAACTGTCGCTGACCGGAGTGCGCGACCTCTCGATCATCGGCACCCCTCCGGTGGACCGGCTCGCCATCCGCACCTATGTCAGCGAGTTCGACAGCGTCACCATCCGCGAGGCCCTGCTGCGCGAGAAATACCGCGGCGGGCAAAGCTTCTTCGTCGTCCCGCGCCTGTCGGACCTGCCCGAGGTCGAGGACTGGCTGAAGGAACACGTCCCCGAGGTCAGCACCATCGTCGCCCACGGCCAGCTTGCGGCGGGCGATTTGGACCAGCGGATGAACGCCTTCTACGACGGCAGCCACGACGTTCTGCTGGCGACCTCGATCGTGGAATCGGGCCTCGACATCCCGACCGCCAACACGATGATCGTCTGGCGCGCGGACATGTTCGGCCTCGCGCAGCTTTACCAGATCCGGGGCCGCGTGGGCCGGTCCAAGACGCGGGCCTATTGCTACCTGACCACCAAGCCGCGCGTGCCGCTGACCCCGCAGGCGATCCGGCGGCTCAAGTTCCTCGGTTCCATCGACTCGCTGGGGGCGGGGTTCAACCTCGCTAGCCAGGACCTGGACCTGCGCGGCGCGGGGAACCTGCTGGGAGAGGAGCAGTCCGGCCACATCAAGGAGGTCGGCTTCGAGCTTTACCAGCAGATGTTGGAGGAAACGATCGCCAAGCTGAAATCCGGCGAGCTTGAGGGCACCCCTGACGACGAATGGGCGCCGCAGCTGAACCTGGGCGTGCCGGTGACGATCCCGGAAAGCTTCATCCCCGACCTTGACGTGCGGCTGGACCTGTATCGTCGCCTCGCGCAGCTGACCACCAAGGTGGAGTTGGAGGGCTTCGCCGCCGAGCTGATCGACCGCTTCGGACCCTTGCCGCGCGAGGTGAACACGCTGCTGCTGGTCATCCGCATCAAGGCAATGGCGAAGCGTGCGAACATCTCCTCGCTAGTGGCGGGGCCAAAAGGCGCGACGATCCAGTTCCATCAGGACAAGTTTCCAAACCCCGCCGGGTTGGTCGAGTTCCTGAACGAACAGAAGGGCGCGGCGCGGATCAGCGACAACAAGCTGGTCGTCAGCCGCTTCTGGCCCGCCGAGGCCGACCGCATCAAGGGCGCCTTCGCCGTCGCCAAGGAGCTTGCGGCCAAGATCAAGGCGGGCGGGAAGGGGGACACGGCACCTGCACGTCAGGCCGAGAAACCGACGGCAAAGGCCGCGTCTTCTCTGCCCGGGGCGAAGGCCGAAACTCGTCCAGCGTCCACGACCGCCACGCAGAGCCGCAGCGTCGCATCGGACAAGCCCGGATCAAAGCCGGGCGAGGCGGGCCGCACCCGCTGGTCGCAGGTCTCGCGTTCCGTGAAGCCGAAGAAGCCGGAGGGACGCTGGAGCTAGGCCGGAACGGAGCCTCATATGCCACACGGAGTGGCCTAGACCACCGACTGGACGCAGACTAACAGCACAAACCTGACAATTACACGTGTATAGGGGGAGTTCAGCCGCCACGTCCTTTGAAAGCACAGGAAGCCGGTGCAGATCCGATCCTCACCAACCGTATCATGCAGCGAGTATGGCGGATCTCACTGCCGTTAAACGGAATAAAACGCGGTGCCCCGAACTGGCCTGTCAGCGGAATAACCGGCCCGCGCAGGCTTCGGTCATGCCGAAGGCCATGCCCGCGCCGGTATCCGCCACCGTTCCGCACCACTGCCCTTGGGGCGAGAACAGCGAGCGCGTGTGCCCTCCGCCCGGCCGATAAGCCACCCGCCGACCGCGGGAATCGAACAGGTTCAGCGTCCCGCCGTTGGTGGTGTAATAGCCCACCGGCTCATCCCCAACCCAGATCGCCCGCCCGCCTTCCGGTCCGTTCGCCGGGTTGTCCGGCGCATTCGCCCGGATGCCCGACCCGTTCCCTGGCGCGCCGCCGCTGTTGCCCGGAGCAGTCGGCAAGTTCTGCCTGCGCGAGGACTGGTTGGCAGGCGCCCCCGGCCCAAGATCAAAGGGCATCTGCGACGGCTGCACGATGAACAGCGGTGCATCTGCAAGGGCGGAAGAAGCCGCGAGCAGCAGGGCGGCAATGAGGCCCGATCTTGACGGATTATTCATGGGGCCAGTCTAGAGGTGGTTCCGTGCCGCTCAAGCCCAGACAGGGGGATGACCTTGATGATATGATTTCAGACGCAGGCCGCCTGCCGGCCAAGACCCGAGGCGTCTGGTGCAAGGGCGTCTTTCTGCTGGGAACAAGTGAGATCCCCTGAATGGCTGCCTTGCTCTCTCCTGCTCGGGCGGATCAGGCAAATGGCAGCGATGTCCGGGACGGATGGCTCACACCATCCGTTCCTGCTCCTTCGCGGCGCGCACGAAGTCCGCAAACAGGGGCGCCGGAGCGAAGGGTTTGGATTTCAGCTCGGGATGCGCCTGAACGCCAACGAACCAGGGGTGGCCCTCGATCTCGACCACCTCGGGCAGGCGGCCGTCCGGGGACATGCCCGAGAAGACCATCCCACAGGATTCAAGCTGGTCGCGATAGGCCACGTCGACCTCATAGCGGTGGCGGTGGCGGTCTTCGATCTCGGTCGCGCCGTCATAAACCTCGGAGACGCGGCTGCCGGGCTTCAGCACCGCCGTATAGGCGCCCAACCGCATGGTGCCGCCCTTGTCGTCGCTAGGCTTGCGCTGGACCTTGTAATTGCCCTGCACCCATTCCTTGAGGTGATAGACGACCGGGGTGAAACGGTTCTGGCCCGCCTCGTGGTCGAACTCCTCGGACCCTGCATCCTCGATCCCCGCAAGATTGCGGGCAGCCTCGACCACCGCCATCTGCATCCCCAGGCAGATGCCCAAGTAGGGGACGTGCTTTTCCCGCGCGTATTTCGCGGCCGCGATCATGCCTTCCGTGCCCCGCTCGCCGAAGCCGCCGGGGACGATGATGCCGTGGAAGCCGTCCAGCAGGTGGATGCCGTCCTCTGCCTCGAGATCCTCGGCGGCGATCCATTCGGGGCGAACGCGGACGCGATTGGCCATGCCGCCATGGGTCAGCGCCTCGGAGATGGATTTGTACGCATCCTCAAGCTGCGTGTATTTGCCGACGATGGCGATGCGGACCTCTCCTTCCGCATTGGTCAGGCGGTCCATCACGTCCTCCCACTTGCGCAGGTCGGGCTTGGGGGCGGGGCTGATCTGGAAGGCGTCCAGCACGGCCCGGTCCAGACCCGCGCGGTGATAGGCCATCGGCGCCTCGTAGATCGACTTGAGGTCATAGGCGGGGATCACCGCGTCGGGCCGCACGTTGCAGAACAGCGCGATCTTGGCGCGCTCACGGTCGGGGATCAGTTGCTCGGACCGGCAGACCAGCACGTCGGGGGCAAGGCCGATCGCGCGCAGTTCGCGGACGCTGTGCTGGGTGGGCTTGGTCTTCAGCTCGCCGCTGGCGGCCAGATAAGGCAGCAGCGTCAGGTGCATCAGGATGCACTGCCCGCGCGGGCGGTCCTGCGAAAACTGGCGGATCGCCTCGAAGAAGGGCAGGCCCTCGATGTCGCCGACGGTGCCGCCGATCTCGCACAGCATGAAATCGACCTCGTCCTCGCCCACGGCGAGGAAGTCCTTGATCTCGTTGGTGACGTGCGGGATCACTTGTATGGTCTTGCCGAGGTATTCGCCCCGGCGTTCCTTTTCCAGCACGTTGGAATAGATGCGCCCCGCGCTGACGGTATCGGTGCGGCGGGCCGAGACGCCGGTGAAGCGTTCGTAATGGCCAAGGTCGAGGTCGGTTTCCGCGCCGTCGTCGGTGACGAAGACCTCGCCATGTTCAAAGGGCGACATCGTGCCCGGATCGACGTTCAGATAGGGGTCCAGCTTCCGCAGCCGCACCGTATAGCCCCGCGCCTGCAGCAGCGCGCCCAGCGCCGCCGAGGCCAGCCCCTTGCCCAGCGAGGACACGACGCCGCCGGTGATGAAGATGTAACGCGCCATGAGAAAGCCCCCGTGAATTCGGCAATGCGGCAACGATCCGCCACCGCCATCACGGGAGCCGGGCTATAACCGATTCTCCGCGATGCCGCAACGGACCGCGATGTCTGAAAGGGGCGCAAATTCCGCACGCCCCGGGTTCCGGTTGATCAGTTGGCGGGCGCAGGAGCGATCGGCACGGTCTGCGTGGTGACGTTGCCGGCAGACCCGGCCGGAGCGGCGGCTTCCGCTGCCGCAGGCGCATCTGCCGGGACCGAAGCCGCGGGTTCTGGCGGTGTCACCGGACCCTCGGCCGGCGCCGTCACGGGCGCAGACGCGGCACCCGGCGGCAGCACCGGCTGTCCCGCTGCCGGGGGCGGCGTATAGGCCGGAAGGTTCGGCAGCCCGGTCGCCGGCGCAGGGGTCCCCATCGGCGCGATGCGGTCCACGACCGAGGCGCCGACCGAGTTCCGCGCTGCGATCACCGTCAGCGCGATCGAGGTGACAAGAAAGGCCGCCGCGATGATCCAGGTCGCCTTGGTCAGCGCATTCGCCGCCTGTCGGCCGGTCATGACTCCGCCGCCACCGCCGCCCATGCCAAGGCCGCCGCCTTCGGACCGCTGCAGCAGCACCACGCCGATCAGCAGCAGGGCGAGGACGAGATGCACGGTCAGGACGACGTTTTCCACGGGGCGGCAGCCTTATGTTTCGGAACGCGCCTATCTAGGCACGGGGTCTCGGGAAGGCAAGCGGCGCCTCTGCCTGCGGGTGCATTCCAGCCGACCGTTCACGTCACGGAACGCAAGGGGCTTCTTTCTGGCCCAAATACCCATACGGCCCTTCGACTCCGTGCTGCCGCCCCCATTCAGCGCAGCGCCGCCAAAGCTTCGCCCAGATCCAGCGCCCCGTCGTAAAGCGCCCGCCCCGAGATTGCCCCGGCGATCACGCCGGTATCCCGCAGCTCGATCAGGTCCGACAGCCGCGACACTCCGCCCGAAGCGATCACCGGAATCGACACCGCGCGGGCCAACGCCGCCGTCGCCGCGACATTCGGCCCTTCCATCGCGCCATCGCGGTCGATGTCGGTATAGATGATCGCGGCCACGCCCGCGTCCTCGAAGCGGCGGGCGAGATCGGTTGCCATGACCTCGGTGTCCTCGGCCCAGCCGCGTGTCGCAACCCGGCCCTTGCGAGCGTCGATGCCCACGGCGACCCGTTCGGGGAAAAGCCGCGCGGCTTCGGTCACAAGAACGGGGTTCTCGACAGCCACGGTGCCCAGGATCACCCGGCGCACGCCGCGGTCCAGCCAGCCCTCGATCGTTGCCATGTCGCGGATGCCGCCGCCCAACTGGACGGGGACGTTCACAGCCGCAAGGATCGCCTCGACCGCCGTGCCATTCACCGGCTGGCCCGCGAAGGCGCCGTTCAGGTCCACCAGATGCAGCCATTCAGCGCCTGCGTCCTGGAAGGCGCGGGCCTGTGCCGCCGGGTCGGTGCCGAAGACGGTCGCGGCCTCCATGTCGCCGCGCAGAAGCCGCACGCAGGCGCCGTCCTTCAGGTCGATGGCAGGGTAAAGGATCATGGCTCGTGCTCCGTCTGGCAACCGGCCCCCCCATGCCACACGGGGGGCAAACGTGAAAGTGCGCCCTGACTTCACGTCACGCTTGCCGGAAGCGCCGCGCCCCAGGCCAATCGCAGCCAGGGAGACAAGGGAGGAACCCATGAGAACCATCACGCTCGCCGCCGCCTTCACCATGGCCGCCACGGCCGCGCTGGCGGCCGATCCGATCGAGGGAGTCTGGCAGACGCAACCCGACGAAGGCTCGGTCGCGCTGGTCCAGATCGTGCCTTGCGGCGGGGCCTATTGCGGGACCATCGTCAAGACCTACAAGGGGCAGCAGGAATACCAGTCCCCGAACATCGGCAAGCAGATCGTGATCGGCATGGCGCCTGCGGGCCGGGACGCCTATGCGGGGAAGGTGCTGCGGCCCGCAGACAACAAGACCTACAACGGCAAGGCGCAGGTCAGCGGCGGCTCGATGAAGCTGTCGGGCTGCGTCGCGGGCGGGCTGATCTGCAGGTCGCAGACCTGGACCAGGTTGAAATAGTCAGGCCGCCGCGCCCTTTGCCGGACGCGGCCGACCTTCAGCGCCGTGCCAGCCCCGAGCGGAACAGCGCCGCCGCGAGTCCCGGATCGACGCTGCGCCGGCCGCCAGCCGGATCGTGGCCCAGAAGACCGTTCGGGCAGAGCCGGTCGTCGTCCCAGCCGAAATGGTTGGCGACGGGGTAAAGGCAGATGCCCTCGACCGGAACTCCCCGCGCCCGCGCCCGCAGGGTTTCCGCCGCGACATAGTCGAACCACGGGCCGCGCCGGTCTCCTTCGGTCCCTGTTTCCGCGATCAGCATCGGGCGGCCGTAGCGGGCCGCGACCTCGAACAGCAGGTCGGACAGGGGCCGGTAGATGACGTCGTCCACGTCCACGGTCTTGCCGCCGTGAATCCACTGGTTGTTCCAGTAGTAGTTCACCCCGACGATATCGAGGAAGGAGGGATCGCCCCCGATCTGCGGCCACATCCAGCCGCCCAGCAACTCGAAGGCCTGGAACTGCGCGTCGTGATAGCCCTGCGCTTCCCAGCGGGGCTGTCCACTCCAATCGACATGGTGGATGGCGATCATCGGCTCGGCATGGACGAATCGGGCGCGGGGGTCCACGTCGCGCAGCTCGATCATGGCGGCGATGGCGGCCCGGGCGAGCTGGCATTTCAGCTCGTAGCCGCGCCCGGCGCCATAGGGGTTCAGGTAGCGTACGTCCCCCCCAGCCCAGGCGTGGAAGCTGATCTCGTTTACCGGGCACCAGAAGGGCACGTCGTCGGTCAGGCCGCGGAGGTGTTCCGCCACCGCGCGGGCATAGCGGGCGAAGCGGTCGACGAACTCGGGGCGCCAGATGTCGATATCCTCGGGCCAGCCGTAATGCAGCAGGTCCCAGACGATCTGGGTGCCGGTATCCCGCGCCGCCTCGACCATGGGCGTGAAGCTGGAGAAATCATACTGTCCGCCCCGGTCGATCAGGTGCCAGCGGGCGCCGTCGCGGCAGGCGCGAATGCCAAGCGCCGCAAGCTGCAGATAATCCTGCGCCGCATGGCTGTCGTGGCCGACCTGTGCCAGCAGGTCGCGGTGCGGGCCCCAGCCGTGACGATGAGTCGAGCTTTCCCAGCCCCCCAGCACGAAGCTGCTGAACAACGAGGGCGGGGGCGGCGGTCGCTGTTCGGCCAGAACCTCGTCGATCAGCGCCTGCCAGCGGGGCACCACGACCTCGACCGCATGGTTCGCCTCGACATGGGTGCGCAGGCTGTCGCCCAGCCTGCGGCGCAGGCCCGGATCATGCGCCAGCCGCAGGATGGCATCCGCGACGGCGCCGGGGTCTTCATGCGGAACGAACAGACCCGAAACGCCGTCCCTGACCTGTTCCAGCGCGCCGTTGTCGGGGGTTGCGATCACCGGCAGCCGCGCCGCGCCCGCCTCGGAAATGACATGGGGCATCCCCTCGCCGCGCGACAGCCAGCAGAAGACGTCCATCGCCGCCAGCAGGTCCGGCACGTCGCCGCGGTCGCCGGTGAAGATCAGGCGGCGTTCCAGCCCCAGCGACCGGGCGCGGTGGCGCAACTCGTCGGCATATTCGGGCATGAAGGCGTCGGGTCCGCCCACCACGATGAAGCGGGCTTGCGGCTCGCTGCGGGCGACGATGGCGGCGGCCTCGATGAAGTCCTCGACCCGCTTCTTGCGGTCGAGCCGGCCAACCCAGCCGACCAGCAGTTCGTCGGGTCCAACGCCAAGGGCGGCGCGGACGGGTTCGCGAGCCTCGGGGCGGAACTCGGACAGCTCCACCATCGAGGGGATCTCGACGGCATGATGCGGACGGTCGGGCATCCGGGACGCGGCAGCCTCGCGGATGCTGTCGCAGACGCCGATATAGCGGGCGGTGAAGTGCTTGGGGCCTGACAGCGCCTCGCGGACAAGCCCGCCATGCTCGATCAGGGGTGGGCGCAGCTTCAGCCGTTCCAGCGCCGGATAGATGTCGGCTACGTCCTGGCAGGACACCACGATGTCGAAGTCCGACAACTTGCGGCGCAGGTAATCGACCGTCTCGTCGAAGCCCATGTCATAGGCGGTGGTATCGACGTGGATGCCCAGGCCGCGCAGCTGGTCGTGGCTGTGGTCCGGCATCCCCGGCTTGCGGAAGCAGGGAATGACGTCGATGCGGTAGCGGTCGCGCGGCAGGTGCCGGGCGAGCAGGCGGACTTCGGTTTCCTCGCCGCCGATGACCAGCCAGGCGAAGACGAAGAGGATGCGGATCTTGCCCGCATCCGGGTGGGGATGCGGGAAATGGTCGGGCGGGATCTCGCCCCAGGCCTGATCGAAGCCCGCGTCGAAGGCGGCTTGCGCGAAATCGTCCATCATGTCGCGTCGAACACGATCTGCAGGAACTCGGGCCGGTCGTTGACCAGATGGCGCAGGAAGCCGGGCGCGTCGTCATACGGGACCACATGGGTGATCATGTGCCGCCGGATGGCCTCGCCCTCGCGCTGCAGCAGGCGGATGGTTTCCGCCGCCAGCCGCCGCTGGTCCCAGGCCTGGGCCACGGGACGCGGCATCCGGTTGATCTGGGCGCAGCGGATGGACAGGCCGTTGTGGTGGAACTCTTCGCCCAGCCGCAGGCTGTCCATGCCGCCCTGGTAGAAGGCGAGGTCGATCACCGTTCCCTGCGGGCGCAGCGCCTGCAGGCAGCGGTTGAGGCTGTCGGGACGGGCGCGGGTCTGGAAGACATATTCCGCCCCGCGCCCCCCGATCTTGTGGTGCCACAGGGTCTTGGCGTGGCGGACGGCGTCATCCTCGCCCATCGCCTCGAAGCCCATGGCCCGTGCGATGTCCTGCCGGAAGGGCGAGGGGTCCACGACCACGATGTCCGACGCCCCGCCCATCCGGGCGAACATCGCGCAGAACAGGCCCACGGTGCCGCCGCCCCAGACCAGCACCGGGCGGCCTTCCACCCCCGCGCCGAGGAAGGGAACGGCGGCGCCGAACTGTTCGGCGTCGGCGTGCAGGATGCCGTTGGCGGCGATCGGACCCATCTGGGCCACGAAGATGCCCAGCATGGGGTCCAGCCCATGCGGCAGCTTCAGCAGCAGGTCATGCGCCGCATCGGCCGTGTGGCCCGACTTGTGGCCGAAGGTCGTGCCGACCACGTCGCCCGCCCGGAAGCCCGGCACGCGGGCGTCCGACACCCGCGCCGCTTCCATGTAGCCCAGGAAGTTGACCGGGAAGCGGGCCGAGGGCTCGCCGGGGATGAACAGCCCCTGCCAGTCGTCCCAGCGGCTGTGCAGATAGGGGTTCGTCCCCTTCATGAAGGTCAGTTCGGTCCCGGCGGACAAGCCGGTATAAAGCAGGTCCAGCCGGATGCGGCCGTCCGGGGCGGGGCCTTCGTCGTAGTGGAAGAAGAACGGCTCGCCCCGCCGCTCGATCCCGAGGCTGCGGACGGTGCGGTGTTCATGCGGCATCGTTGGGGCCTTACGCAAGCGATGGACGAAAGATGGGCTGCGGGTCGGCCCGCAGCACCTCCATCTTAACAAGGGCATTGGCCTGGGCCGAACGGGTGATCGCAAGGGCCACGCGGTGCGTCTCCAATGCCTCGGCATAGGGGCAGCGGATGCGGTTCTCGCGGCCCATGACGGCCTCGACGAAATCGCGGTCCTCGCGCCAGACGGGGTCGCCCTGGGCGTGGCGCACGGGGCGGCCCTGGCCCACGTCCACCATCAGGTCATGGTCGGTGATTTCCAGCGCCATGGCGTCGGAAAAGACGTGCAGCCCGACGCGGTGGTTCCAGCGCAGAAGGCAGGTCGAGCCGAGGTTCGCCACCGCGCCCGAGGCAAAGCGCAGCGTCGCCGCCGTCGCGGTCGGCACGGTCAGGCCGGGGAAATCGCCGCGCTCGCGGTGGGTGGAAAGGCCGAAGACCTCGGTCACGTCACCGGCCAGGAAGCGGGCGGCGTCGATGATGTGGGTCGCCTGCTCGACCACCTGCCCGCCGGATCGGTCCTCGCGCCACCACCATTCGGGGGGCGGGGTCTGGTCGATCCAGAAGCCCTGCATCAGATGGGCGGGGTTATGGGCCAGATGCGCCCGCGCCTCGTCCATCGTGTCGAGATAGCGCCAGTGATAGCCCACGGCGGTGATGAGGCCCGCGGCAGCGACCTCCTCGGCGATCTCCTCGGCCAGCTCGATGTCCAGCGAGATCGGCTTTTCCACGAAGAAGGGCAGGCCGCGGGCGATGCAGGCGCGTTCGGCGGGGCCATGGGCGAAGGGGGGGATGCAGATATAGACGGCGTCCAAGTCGGCGTCGGCCAGCATGGAATCGAAATCGGGATAGGCGGTCGCGCCCATGCGCCGGGCGGCATCCTCGGCCCGACCTTGGTCGGGATCGGTCACGGCCACCACGGCCACGTCGGGCATGGTTTCCAGCACGCCGAAATGGCGGTGGGCGATGCCGCCCGCGCCGATGAAGCCCAGTCTCACTCTGTCCATTCTGTCCCCGGTCCGATGCCGCAATGCGGCGCGATATATTCTTGCAGTGTCCGCGGCCATCCGCGCCGCCGTGAACCGCTGCGCAAAGCGCGCGGCCTGTCGGCTTGCAGTTATGGCGCGCCTTTCGAGATTGTCGAGTGCATCTTCAAGAGCTTGCGCGAGGTCCCGCGACCGCCCGAAGGGGACCAGCCACGGGTGGTCCGGCCCCAGCGCCTCGACGCTGCCGCCGATACGGGTGGCAACCGCCGGAAGCCCAAGCGCCATCGCCTCGAGCAGGACCAGCGGCAGCCCCTCGAAGGCGGACGGCAGGGCCAAGACGTCGGCGCGAGACATCAGTTCGGGCACGTCGTCGCGGCGGCCGAGGAAATCCACCGAAGCGGTCAGGTCGAGCCGCCTGACCAGCAGTTCCAGCCTTTCCTGCAGCGGCCCGCCGCCGACCAGTTGCAGGCGCGCGGGCGTGCCGCGGCAGTGCAGGCGGGCCAGCGCCACGATCAGCGTCCGGTGCAGCTTCTGCGGGGTGAAGCGGCCGACGCAGAGGATGGTCGGCGCGGCATTTCCATCCGCGCGGGGCAGGGCGGCGGGCTTGATCCCGTTGGCGATGGCGGCCACGGGCAGGCGCGGACCGGGCATCCGCCTTGCCGCACGCCGCCAGCCCTCGCCCGCCTCGCGCGAGACGGCGATGACCGCATCGACATGGGCCGAGGCTGCGGCGTATTCGCGGATCTGCCCCGGTTCGGTGAGCAGCCATGGCAGATGCTCGGTGCGGATCACGGCTGCACCCGTATCGCGTGCGATACGGGTCAGTTCGTGGCCTTCCCAGCCGATGCCGGCGTGGACATGGACGAGGTCGGCACATGCCTGCGCGATGGCGCGGTGCCAGTCGCCCATGACAATCCGTGCGGGCAGGCCGCTTGCCTGCGCCCGGTCCACTAGCCGGCGGCCGGCGTCATGGTCGGGAAAGGCCAGCACGGCCTGAACGCCCTCGGCCGCCAGGGCGGCGGCCAAGATCAACATGTGTTCGCCCACCCCCGAGGGTTCGGGGCTGTCGGTAACGAGCAGGGCTCGCATGATGTTATTCTGCCCCCAGCGCCGCCGCCGCTGCAGGCAGAAGCTCGGCGGCAAGCCGGCGATGCGTCGCCAAAGCCTGCCCGACCACCTGGTCCATGTTGTAATAGCGGTAGCTGCCCAGCCGCCCGGCGAAGATCACGCCGCGCTCGGCACGGGCAAGGTCGTCGTAGCGGCGGAACAGTTCCTGATTTTCAGGACGCGGGATCGGATAGTAAGGCTCGCCCTCGGCCGAAGGGTATTCATAGGTGATCGAGGTCATCGGATGCACCTGGCCGGTCAGGTGCTTGTATTCGGTGATCCGCGTCCAGGGCACGTCCTCGGCCGGATAGTTCACCACCGCCACCGGCTGCAGCTTGCGCTGGGGCAGGGTCTCGTGCCGGAAGGCCAGGCTGCGATAGGGCAGGTGCCCGAAGCGATGCCCGAAATAGGCGTCGATCGGGCCGGTATAGACCGTCAGCGCCCCCCGGTCCGCGGGTTTAAGGTCGTGGAAGTCCGTCCCCAGCGCGATGTCGATCAGGGGATGGTCCAGCATCCGCTCGAACATCCGGGTGAAGCCCTCGCGCGGCATCGCCTGGAACTTGTCGGTGAAGTAGCGGTCGTCGGTGTTCGTCCGCGTCGGCACCCGCGAGGTCACGGACTTGTCCAGCTGGCTTGGGTCCAGCCCCCATTGCTTGCGGGTGTAGCCTTGGAAGAACGTCTCGTAAAGCTCGCGCCCGACCGCGTTCACCACCACGTCGCGCGAGGTCCTGATGTCGGCCACCGGCTCGGCCCGCGAGGCGAGGAAGGCGGCTGCCTCCTCGTCCGAGGACAGCGACAGCCCGTAAAGCTGGTTCAGCGTAGTGCGGTTGATCGGCATCGGCACCTGCCTGTCGCCCACCTGCGCCAGCACCCGATGCTCATAGGGCCGCCAGTCGGTGAAGCGGGACAGGAAACCCACCACCTCGTCGCTGTTGGTGTGGAAGATATGCGGGCCGTAGCGGTGGACGAGGATGCCCGCCGCGTCGCGGTGGTCATAGGCGTTGCCCGCGATATGCTCGCGCTTGTCCACGACCAGCACGCGCTGGCCGGAATCCTCGGCCAGCTTCCGCGCCAGCACCGAACCGGCAAAGCCGCCGCCGCAGATGGTCACGTCATAGCCGCGGGCGCCGCGGCGGATGCCGGGGGCGGGAAAGCGGTCCAGCGGCGCCGGCTCAACCCGGCGCCGTGCGGCGGCGGCCACCTGGGCGGCCATGGCTGCAAAGGTGGCGTCCCAGCTCATCGAGGACAGCATCCGGTCGGCCTCGTCCCGCCAGGCGCCGGGCTGGCGGGCCTGCTGCAGCGCGGCCTCGCAGGCGGCGATGAACTGGTCATGCGTATGGGCGACATGGACGGCGGCGATGTCGCCATACTGCCGCTGCACGTCGCGCACCGCGGTCGAAACAACCGGCCGCCCGCCCGCCAGATACTCGGGCGTCTTGGTGGGCGAGATGAAGCGCGTGGCCTCGTTGATCGCGAAGGGCATCAGCGCCACGTCCCAGCCGGCCAGATAGTCCGGCAGATGGGCATAGTCCTTCTGTCCCAGCCAGTGGATGTTCGGGGCGCGGGGCAGGTCATGCTCGCCCAGCTTGGCGAGCGGGCCGACCATGACGATCTGCCAGTCGGGGCGGGCCTGGGCGACGGCGGCGATCAGGTCCAGGTCCAGCCGTTCGTCGATCACGCCGTAATAGCCCAAGCGCGGATGCGGGATGCCGGCCATGTCATGCGGCTCTGGCCCAGCCGGGCGGCGGGCGGTGGCGAAATGGGCGGTGTCCACCGAGGACGGGAAGGCATGGATGTTGTCGTGGCGGTGGCGCTTGGCTTCCCAGATCGACCAGCCGCCGGTGAAGACGGCATCGGCGGCGGCCATCAGTTCGTCCTCGCGCTGGCGCAGTTCGGGCGGGGCGAAGCGGAAGGCCGACAACTCGTCCATGCAGTCATAGACGACCGCCGCGGCATCGACGTGCCGCGCTATCGGCCACATCATCGGGGTGTAGAACCACAGCACCGGCCGCCTGATGCCGGTCAGCGCCAGCATCTGGTCGAGCAGCCGGGGCAGGGCGGCTTCCTGCTCCTCGCGGCTCCAGCGGTCGGGGACGCGGGGGCGGATCGCCTGCACGGTGGTGCCAAGAAAGGCGTGGAATTCCAGATAGGGCAGGTGGTGGGTAGTCGGGATCGCCTCCTCCCAGACCAGCACGCGCTGCTTTCTGGCGAACCGGCCCATCAGGTGCTGCGGCCGTTGCAGCACGAAATCCCAACGCAGGTGCGAAAAGCAGATCAGGGGTGCGGAACTGCCATGCTCGTCACAGAACGCTGCGGACAACAGGGGCGAAACGTCGTGCATTTTTTCTTATCCTTTCCTGCGCGGCGAACATGCCCCGCGCGGCGGCCGTGCGTCCGGAATTGCCGGCCCGCCCGAAGGTGACATGGCAGAGTTTTTCATGGGATGATCCGAGATCCGGCTGCCAATCTGCGACCGGAAAAGCTTGAAAGACCGCGATTCAACGCCTTCCACCGGCGGAATATGCTTCAGCATCGCAACTTGGCAATCGCCTTTCCCGGCAGATGCGTCATCGTTGCGGCAAGAGCCATGTGGCGTCCGATCCACTTGCAGATACTCATTGCGTTGAAGTAGGCCATAAAAGGATCACGAAGGCATCATCTGAACGTGATAACATTGGTTGACGCCAGTGGTTCCCGCCTCGCGACGATGGCCCGCAACCTGCCGATCAACATCCACAGGCAAGAAGACCCCATGCTGTTGAACCGCTCTTATCCGGACCTGTTCTCCACCGAGGAAGCGCGGCTCATGGAAAGCCTTGCATCAGACCCTGTCACTGTCCGGGGCCGGACGCGGCTGATCAAGGCCGGCATCCCGCTGAGCCGCAGCCTTTATCTCACGCGCGGCATGGTCGGCCGCTACTGCACGGACCGGCAGGGCGGCCGGCAGTTCCTCGGCATCCACATCCCCGGCGATTTCTTCGACATCGATGCCTATGTGCTGCCTTGGCTGCACCATGACGTGGTGACGCTGAACGAGGTCGAGGTCACCGCGACGGGGCATGACAGGCTCGACGCCCTGCGCGAGACCGAGCCGGATCTTTACCACAAGTTGTGGCGGGTGTCCCTGATCGACTCATCGATCCACCGCTACTGGATCTTCCGCTTGGGCCGGCTGGCCGGCAAGGCGCGGGTGGCGAATTTCCTGATCGAGATGTTCGTGCGACTCTATGCGCGGGGGTTGTGCGGCATCGACCGCTACGATCTTCCCTTGTCCCAGAACGAGCTGGCCGAGATTACCGGCATGACCTCGGTCCATGTCAACCGGCTGCTGGGTGAGCTGAGGCTGGACGGGCTATGCACGGTATCCGACGGGATCGTGAGCCTTGGCAACCTGCCGGCTCTGGCCCGCGCCGGGCATTATTCGCCCGATTACCTTTATCTTGCCCCATCTGTCGCCGCAGAGATCCAGCAGTTGCTCGGCCTGCGCGTGGCAATGGACAAGGCCGCCATGGGCTGAGCGCACGCGTTTTCCGGCAAGGGCACGACGGATGCGGTGCTTGCCCGCAGCCCTGCACGTCCTAGCCGGAATGTGCGCGGGCAGGATCGATCGGCCTTTGCCCGTGTTCCATGCCTCGATAGACCGCAGACCAAGACCTGCAATGCTTCATGGCTGCCTGCTGGTGATGCCCGATCTGCGGTCAGGGTGAGAAAGGCGCGCATCAGGCTGGCTTGGGGACCGAGGCAATGTCGCGCAGCAGACACGCTCGTCACCCGGCTTTCCAACGACCTCGGCTTCATGTCGGGAAACAAGGCGTTCTGTTTGGGTGCATAGCCTTGCCGAGCCGTGCGGGTTCGCTGAGACGAAACGCGGTTGCATCGGGGAATGACGCAAGGCAACCGTCAGCAGGTCAGCAGGTCAGCAGGTCAGCAGGTCAGCAGGTCAGCAGGTCAGCAGGTCAGCAGGTCAGCAGGTCAGCAGGTCAGCAGATGGATGGTGGGCTTTCCGCAAGACAGTGGGTGAACACCGCTGCACGGGAAGGGGACCCTGTTATAGACGCCCTGCTTTCAGGCCCACGCTTACGGCAAGCCTGAGGCCCCGTCGGTCCAGCAGCCGGCTCAGTAGATGGACGGAGGGGCGTGCGGCAACACACGCGGCAGCAGCCCTTTGCCAATGAACGACCAGCCTGCTGCACGGCAAGGGCCAACTGTTACAGAGGTCGCGCCTATCGACTGACGCTCACGGCAAGCATGAAGTCCTGCTGAATCAACTCGGCCAACCTTACGGGAAGGCTGGCCGGGCAGTATTGCAGAACAGCCGTTCCGTCAGCCCACCGCAGCGGGCTTTTCCTTCGAGTCCGCATGAATATGCAGCGGGCGGGCGGCGGGATTGTCCACCGCTTCCTCGTTCACGACCACCTCGGTCACACTGTCGAGACCCGGCAGTTCGAACATGCTGTCGAGCAGGATGTCCTCCATGATGGACCGCAAACCCCGGGCGCCGGTCTTGCGCTTGATCGCGCGGCGGGCAATCGCCTTCAGCGCGTCCTCGGTGAAGGTCAGCTTCACGTCCTCAAGATCGAACAGCCGCTGATACTGCTTGACCAGCGCGTTCTTGGGCTGGGTCAGGATGGTGATCAGCGCCTCTTCGTCCAGGTCGGTCAGGGTGGCGATCACCGGCAGGCGGCCGACGAACTCGGGGATCAGGCCGAACTTCAGCAGATCCTCGGGTTCAAGCGACTTGAACACCTCGCCCACGCCGCGGTCGTCGTTGTCCTTGACGGATGCGCCAAAGCCCATCGCCGTGCCCTTGTTGCGCTGGGCGATGATCCGTTCCAGCCCCGCAAAGGCGCCGCCGCAGATGAACAGGATGTTGGTCGTGTCCACCTGCAGAAACTCCTGCTGCGGATGCTTGCGGCCCCCCTGCGGCGGGACGCTGGCCACGGTGCCTTCCATGATCTTCAGCAGCGCCTGCTGGACGCCCTCGCCCGACACGTCGCGGGTGATCGAGGGGTTGTCGGACTTGCGGGTGATCTTGTCGACCTCGTCGATGTAGACGATGCCGCGCTGGGCGCGTTCCACGTTGTATTCCGACGCCTGCAGCAGCTTGAGGATGATGTTCTCGACATCCTCGCCCACGTAACCGGCCTCGGTCAGCGTGGTCGCATCCGCCATCGTGAACGGCACATCCAGAATCCGCGCCAGCGTCTGCGCCAGCAGCGTCTTGCCGCAGCCGGTCGGGCCAATCAGCAGGATGTTCGATTTCGCCAGCTCGATATCAGACTTGGAACTGTGGTTCAGCCGCTTGTAGTGGTTGTGAACCGCGACCGACAGCACCCGCTTGGCGTGTTCCTGGCCGATCACATAGTCGTCCAGGACCGCCATGATCTCGCGCGGGGGCGGCACACCGTCGCCGGTCTTCAGCCCCGAGCTTTTCGTTTCCTCGCGGATGATGTCCATGCACAACTCGACGCATTCGTCGCAGATGAACACGGTCGGACCCGCAATAAGCTTGCGAACCTCATGCTGGCTCTTGCCGCAGAAGCTGCAGTAGAGCGTGTTCTTGCTGTCGCCGCCGGGCTGGTTTGCCATGGTCGTCATCCTTGCCTGTCAGGGACCGCGCGGGCGGATCAGGCCATCCGCGCGGTTCGGCGTGCGCCCAAGGGCGCCTTATGGTTGTCCGCCCAATCTATGCAGGGCAGTCGTCCGTCACAATCCCGCTTTTCCCTGGCGGGCGCGCGGACGCTCAAGTTTCGGGAACGGCCTTGCCTCGCGCATCCAGGATGTCGTCGATCAGACCCCAGTCCTTCGCCTCGTCGGGGGACATGAAGCGGTCGCGTTCCAGCGCCTGCTCGACCTCCTCCAGCGTGCGGCCGGTGTGCTTGACATAGATCTCGTTCAGGCGCCGCTTGAGCTTCTCGGTTTCCTGCGCGTGGATCAGGATGTCCGAGGCCGTGCCCTGGAACCCGCCCGAGGGCTGGTGGACCATGATCCGGCTGTTGGGCAACGAATAGCGCGACCCCTTTTCCCCCGCCGCCAGCAGCAGCGAGCCCATGGACGCTGCTTGCCCGATCACCAGCGTCGAGATCCGCGGGCGGATATACTGCATCGTGTCGTAGATCGACAGCCCCGAGGTCACGATGCCGCCGGGGCTGTTGATGTACATGCTGATGTCCTTGGACGGGTTCTCCGCCTCAAGAAACAGAAGCTGCGCGCAGACCAGCGTGGACATCCCGTCATGCACCGGCCCGGACAGAAAGATGATCCGTTCCTTGAGCAGCCGCGAGAAGATATCATAGGCCCGTTCGCCACGGCTGGTCTGTTCGACGACCATGGGGACGAGCGTGTTCATGTAGTATTCTGCCGGATCCTGCATCTCGCCCCGTCGCTTGCTGATTTCGATTCGCCGCCGACCGTCCTGTTCCGGTCTTTCATAGGGGCGAAAACTTGACAGAGTCTTAGTTACAGGCGAGGTCCACCGCAAGGGATGGGTCGAATGCGCGGGAAATGCCGATGCTGTTGATGGTGGGACTGGGCAACCCCGGCGCGAAATATGCCGGCAACCGGCACAACATCGGCTTCATGGCGGTGGATCGGATCGCCGTCGACCACGGCTTCTCGCCGTGGAAATCGCGCTTCCAGGGCCTCGTGGCGGAAGGCCGGCTGGGCGAGCAGCGCGTTACTGCGCTGAAGCCGCAGAGCTTCATGAACCTGTCGGGCCAGTCGGTGGGCGAGGCGATGCGCTATCTGAAACTCACCCCCGCCGAGGTGCTGGTGCTGCACGACGAACTCGACCTCGCGCCCGGCACCTGCCGGCTGAAGACCGGGGGCGGGCACGCCGGCCACAACGGGCTGCGTTCGATCCACCAGCATATCGGAGAGGACTACCGCCGCCTCAGGGTCGGCATCGGCCACCCCGGCCACAAGGACAAGGTCAGCGGATACGTCCTTTCCGACTTCGCCAAGGCCGAGGAGGCGATGCTGGACGACCTCCTGCGCGGTATCTCGGACGGGGCCGAGGCCCTTGCGCGAGGCGACGGCGCGGCTTTCGGCACGGCGCTGGCCGCTCGGGTCGCACTCGCCCCCCAGAAGCCGTCTCGCCCTGTCGAAAAGCCCGCCGAGGCAGGAACGAAGCCGGACCTTCAGCCCCTCGGCATGGCTGACCGCCTGCGCGCGCTCGGCAACCGTTTTCGCTAGCTCGTTCTTCTTTGTATAAATATCTTGAAATCGTCGTATAGGACGAGGGGGCGAAGCCCTGGTCCGGCGCCGAAGAAGGAAGCCCCGATGGAACCCTCGGTCAACGTCCTGGGCCAGAAGCTCCAGCCCTGTTCGGCGCGGCCGCTGACCGGGTTCTACCGCAACGGCTGCTGCGACACCGGCCCCGAGGATCGCGGCAGCCACACGGTCTGCGTGGTTGCGACGGCCGAATTCCTGGCCTTCTCGAAATACCTCGGCAACGACCTGTCCACGCCTCGCCCCGAATACGGCTTCGCGGGCCTGAAGGCAGGCGACCGCTGGTGCGTCTGCGCGGGCCGCTTCCTGCAGGCGGCGCAGGAGTTCGCGGCCCCCAAGGTCGTGCTGTCGGCCACCCATGTCCGGGCCACCGACATCGTGCCGCTGGAACTGCTGCGGGCCCATGCGGTTGACGCGGCGAAGTAAGGAAGGTCGAACATGGCAAGGCTTCTTGCGCTGGCGCTGACCGTCCCGCTTGCCGTTCCCGTTGCCGCACAGGAAATCCGGCCCGACGATCAGGCGCGGATGGACCAGCTTGATACGGCCACCGGTCGGGCGCTGCGGCAGGTGCTTGCCATCGGCAGCGACGAGGATGTTGTCCTTGCCACCAACGCCCTGCGCGGCCCGGCGATGCCCGCCGATCCTGCCTTGGCCGAAACGCTGACCGGCGACTGGCGCTGCAGCATGACCAAGATGGGCGGCAACATGGCCGTGGTGGCCTACCCCCCGTTCCGCTGCCGGATCGAGGCGCGGGACGGTGTGCTGCATTTCGACAAGTTGACCGGCTCGCAGCGGACCAGCGGGACGATCCGGCCGCTCGACGGCCGCTGGATCTATCTCGGTTCCACCTTCGTGCAGGGCGAGCAACCCCGCCGCTATGACGATTTCCCGGCCGAGATCGACACCCAGTCCAGCGAGACGCTGCCTGACGTGGGCGTGCTGGAAGTCACGGGCGAGGGGCAGGCGCGGCTGATCCTGCCGCTGCCCTACCGCGAATCGATCCTGAACGTGCTGGTGATGACGCGCTGAGGCTTACGCCTCGACCTGCACGCCCAGGTGACGGGCGACGGTGAAGATGTCCTTGTCGCCCCTGCCACTGAGGTTCAGCACGATCAGGTGATCCTGCGGCAGATCGGGCGCGATCTTGGCGATATGGGCCAGCGCATGGCAGGGTTCCAGCGCCGGGATGATGCCTTCGGTTTCGCAACAAAGGGTGAAGGCGGCCAGCGCCTCGCTGTCCGTCACGCTGACATATTCGGCGCGGCCCACGTCGCGCAGCCAGGCGTGTTCCGGCCCGATGCCGGGATAATCCAGCCCTGCGCTGATGGAATGGCCTTCGAGGATCTGTCCTTCCTCGTCCTGCAAAAGATAGGTCCGGTTGCCGTGCAGCACGCCCGGCCGCCCGCCGGTCAGGGACGCGCAATGCTGCATCGTCTCGTCCACGCCCTTGCCCCCGGCCTCGACCCCGATGATCCGCACGGAACGGTCGTCGAGGAAGGGATGGAACAGCCCCATCGCATTGGACCCGCCACCGATCGCGGCAATCACCGTGTCGGGCAGCCGGCCCTCGCGTTCGAGGATCTGGGCCTTGGTTTCCTCGCCGATGATGCGCTGGAAGTCGCGCACCATGGCCGGGTAGGGATGCGGCCCCGCCACGGTGCCGATGCAGTAGAAGGTGTCGCGGACGTTCGTGACCCAGTCGCGCAGGGCGTCGTTCATTGCGTCCTTCAGCGTGCCGCGGCCGGACTGGACGGCCACCACCTCGGCCCCCAGCAGCTTCATGCGGAACACGTTGGGCTGCTGGCGGCGCACGTCCTCAGCGCCCATGTAGACCACGCATTTCAGCCCGAAGCGGGCGCAGACGGTGGCCGTCGCCACCCCATGCTGGCCCGCGCCGGTTTCGGCGATGATCCGCGTCTTGCCCATGCGGCGCGCCAGCAGAATCTGCCCCAGCACGTTGTTGATCTTGTGGCTGCCGGTGTGGTTCAGTTCCTCGCGCTTCATGTAGATCGTCGCGCCGCCCAGACGTTCCGTCAGCCGCTCGGCTTTATAAAGCGGCGAGGGCCTGCCGACGTAATGCGTCCACAACTCGTCCATCTCGGCCTTGAAGGCGGGGTCGGTCTTGGCCCGTTCGTATTCCGCCTGAAGGTCCAGGATCAGCGGCATCAGCGTCTCGCTGACAAAACGGCCGCCGAAGATGCCGAAGCGGCCCTGTTCGTCCGGGCCGGTCATGAAGCTGTTGATGAGGTCTTCGGGCATGATGCGTCCCCTTCGGTCAGGGGAATGTTCTAGGCTCGTTCGGCTCGGGCGTAAAGCCAGACGAACCCTCGGCCGCATTCACGAAGGCGCGGATGCGGGCGCGATCCTTGATCCCCGGCGCCGATTCGACCCCTGAGGACACGTCCACCATCGGCGCGCCGGTCAGCCGCACAGCCTCGGACACGTTCGCGGGCGTCAGCCCCCCGGCCAGCATCCAGGGCTTGAGCATGCGCCGCCCCGCCAGCAGTCGCCAGTCAAAGGCCAGCCCGTTGCCCCCGGGCAGCGCCGCATCCGGCGAGGCCTTGGCATCCACCAGCAGCAGGTCGGCGGCCAGCCCATAATCCCACAGCGCGTCCAGATCGGCCGCCGCCGCGATGCCCACGGCCTTCATCACCGGAAGTCCGCTGCGCGCCTTGACCTCGGCAACCCGTGCAGGAGTTTCGCTGCCATGCAACTGGATGATGTCCAGTGGCACGCGTTCCAGCACGGCCTCCAGCGCGGCATCGTCGGGGTTCACGAACAGGCCGACACGGGCGACGCCCGGCGGCGCGGCAAGCGCGAGCGTCCTTGCCGTCTCGATCGACACATGGCGGGAAGACTTCGGAAAGAACACAAGTCCTGCATAGCGCGCGCCGGCCTCTGCCACGGCGGAAAGGTCCGCCGGGCGGGTGATCCCGCATATCTTTACGACCGCCATCAGCGGCGGGCGGGCAGGGCGGGCGCGTAGGTGGTGCGCGTGGTGACGACAGCCGGGACGGGGCCTGCCTTGGCTTTTGATGCGTCGAGGATCGCCAGAACCTCGTCGCGCGGAGCGTGATGGGTCTTGCGGACCTGGCCGACCTCGCGTTCCAGCACCTGAAGCTCATGCGCGCGCTGGGCCGATTCCCGACGCAGGACCGATTCGCGCATCCATTCCCAGATCAGCCCCAGGATCATGCCGATCAGAAGCGACATGATGATCACCAGGAACAGCGGCATCTGCGCCGACCAGTCGCCGGCAATGAAGCCGTCCACCCGATCGGGAAACAGGCTGACCGTCACCAGTTGCCGGTTGGCCAGCGCCACGCCGATCAGGATCACGGCCAGCAGCACGACAAACAGCATCCGCAGATAGCGCATGGGAAAGACCTTCACCTTCCGGCCCGAACGGCCGGGCATCGCGGCGCAGTTTCGTTCAACCCGGCGGCGGGTGCAACAGCCACGCGCGCCTCGTCCTCACTCGTCCTGCTGATCCAGCCCGTTCAGCCGATCGCGCAGTAGCTTGCCGGTCTTGAAGAAGGGCACATGCTTTTCCACCACCTGCACGGTTTCGCCCGTGCGCGGGTTGCGGCCCTGACGCGCCTGCCGCTGCTTGACCGAAAAGGCCCCGAAGCCGCGAAGCTCGACCCGCTCTCCGCGGGCCATGGCGTCGATGATCTCGTCGAAGACGGTGCTGACGATCCGTTCGACATCGCGCTGGAAAAGATGGGGATTTTCCTCGGCGATCTTCTGAATCAATTCGGAACGGATCATGGGCGCCCTGTTCTCGTTATAGGTCGGCCGCGCGGGACACGAATAAGGTTTCAAACGCGACCGGACTGAAAAGGTTGCAAGTTTTCTGCCCCGCCGCAATCCCCACAATGAAAAAGGCCGCCCCCGCGGGGGACGGCCGATCTTGTCCTGAAGCGTGCCTCAGCCGCGGTTCTTCAGCGCCGCGCCAAGGATGTCGCCCAGCGAGGCGCCCGAATCGGACGAGCCATACTGGTCGATCGCTTCCTTTTCCTCGGCGATCTCGCGAGCCTTGATCGACAGGCCCAGACGGCGGGTCTTGGTGTCGATGTTGGTCACACGCACATCGACCTTGTCGCCGACCGAGAAACGCTCGGGGCGCTGGTCCTGACGGTCGCGGGCAAGGTCCGAGCGGCGGATGAACGACTTGACGCCGTTATACTCCACCTCGATCCCGCCATCCTCGATCGCGGTGACTTCGGCGGTGACGACATCGCCCCGCTTCACGCCATCAACGGCCTCGGACATGGTGTCGTTTTCCATGGCCTTGATCGACAGGCTGATGCGTTCCTTGTCGATATCGACTTCCTGAACGACCGCCTGGACGGTGTCGCCCTTGCGATAGTTCTGGATCGCATCCTCTCCGCGCTGGTCCCAGCTGATGTCGGACAGGTGGACCATGCCGTCGATGTCGCCTTCCAGGCCGACGAACAGACCGAACTCGGTGATGTTCTTGACCTCGCCCTCGATGGGCGTGCCGGCCGGGTGGGTTTCGGCAAAGACTTCCCACGGGTTGCGCATGGTCTGCTTGAGGCCAAGCGAGACGCGGCGCTTCTGCTCGTCGATCTCCAGCACCATGACGTCAACCTCTTGCGAGGTGGAGACGATCTTGCCGGGATGGACGTTCTTCTTGGTCCAGCTCATTTCCGAAACGTGGACCAGACCCTCGACACCGGCTTCCAGTTCCACGAAGGCGCCGTAGTCGGTGATGTTGGTCACGCGGCCCTTGTGGACGGACCCGAGCGGGAACTTGTCGCTCACCGTGTCCCACGGATCGGACTGGAGCTGCTTCATCCCGAGGCTGATGCGGTGGGTTTCCTTGTTGATCTTGACGACCTGGACCTTGACGGTCTCGCCGATCGACAGGATTTCCGAGGGGTGGTTCACGCGGCGCCAAGCCATGTCGGTGACGTGCAGCAGGCCGTCCACGCCGCCCAGATCGACGAAGGCGCCGTATTCGGTGATGTTCTTGACGACGCCATCGACAACCTGACCTTCGTGCAGGTTGGAAATGACCTCGGCACGCTGTTCGGCCCGGCTTTCTTCCAGGATGGCGCGGCGCGACACGACGATATTGCCGCGGCGACGATCCATCTTGAGGATCTGGAAGGGCTGCTTCAGACCCATCAGCGGACCTGCGTCACGCACGGGGCGGACATCGACCTGCGAACCGGGCAGGAAGGCCACGGCGCCGCCCAGATCGACGGTGAAGCCGCCCTTGACGCGGCCGAAGATGGCGCCTTCGACGCGCTCTTCCTTGGCGTAGGCCTGTTCCAGACGGTCCCAGGCTTCCTCGCGGCGAGCCTTCTCGCGCGAGATCGAGGCTTCGCCGCGGGCGTTTTCCACGCGGTCCAGGTAAACCTCGACCTCGTCGCCGACCTTCAGGTTCGGCTCTTCGCCGGGGTTGGCGAATTCCTTCAGATCGACGCGGCCTTCCATCTTGTAGCCGACGTCGATGATGGCCTGCCCCGCCTCGATGGCGAGGACGCGACCCTTGACGACCGAACCTTCGTCCGGGGTGTCGATCTCGAAGCTTTCGTTGAGGAGGGCTTCGAATTCCTCCATGGATGTTTGTTTCGCCATGCGGCAGGTGTGTCCTTGTAAGTCGGGTTGCTGGCCATGCGGTTGGCTCCGCCGGTCTGTCTGCCCTGCGTAACGCGAAAGGGTCGCGGCAAAAGCCCGACCCGTTCCAAAGCGGCCTGTTCTGGCCATGTCGTTCACAAGACTTGGATCAGCCCCATAGCCGAAAGCCGCGTCGCTGGCAAGGTGTCAGCCCGCCAGGCGGGCCGAGATGCGGTCCCGCGCAGCCTTGCTTTCAGGGGTGTCGAAGATCGGATAGACATGCAGCCCGCCGGGACAGAGCGTCAGGTCCACCCGCACCCCCGCCGCGCGCAGCTTGTCCGCCAGCGCCTCGACCTGCGGGCGCAGCATGTCACGGGTGCCCTGGTAGATGTCGGTCGGCGGCAGGCCGGTCAGGTCGCCGTTCATCGGGCTGAGCCGGGGATCGTCCGGGTCCGCACCATTCGCCCAGACCTTGGCGGCCAGTTCTGCGCCTGCCCGCGCCAGCATCGGGTCGTCCTGCCTGCGCTCATCCACCTGCGGGTCGGTTGAGGCGATGTCCACCCAGGGGGAAAGCAGCACGAGGCTTTCGGGCAGGCTCCGGCCGCTGTCCCGCAGGTGCAACGCAAAACCCAGCGCAAGCCCTCCGCCGGCCGAGTCGCCCATGATCGTCACCGGCCGACCGGGATGGCGCTGCGCGATCCCGGCCCAGAGTTCGTCGAGCAGCGCATAGGCTTCGCGGAAATCATGCTTCGGGCCGAGGCCGTAAAGCGGCACCTCGATCACCGCGCTCCTTTGTGCAAGGCTGGTCAGGAAATGCCAATGCACCGTGGTGATCCCGCAGACATAGGCCCCGCCATGCAGGTAAAGGATCAGCGGCGCGTCCCTGGCCGCGTCCTTCGGCGCCAGTGTCCAGACCTTGCGGCCCTGCACCCGGCGCAGTTCCGTGGAAAGCTCGCGCCGGGTGCGGCGGGGCAGCGGGAAGTCGCGGGCCAGCAGCCCCGAGCGCATCAGCGGCCGGATCAGCCAGGGACGCTTGGCGAAGGGCTGGATCATGGCCCGGGCCAGCTTGCCCAGACGCCGCATCTCGCGCGAGCCCGCCCTGTCAGTCATGGCGTGCAGCCCTGCGGGCCATGACGAAGACCGCTAGCGCCAGCAGCATCATCGCGGCGGCGGCGAGGAAGGGCATCCCCGGCGCATGAAACGCCGCGTTTTCCCGCGTGGAGAAGGCGAAGATACCGGTCATGATCAGCGGCGACAGCCCCATCGCGACCGCCGCGACCGAGGACAGCACGCCTTGCAATTCCCCCTGCTGGTCGTCGCGGGCGAGGTTCGACATGATCTGCTGCAAGGCCGGTCCTCCCAATCCCGCGATGGCGGCCAGCGGGGTCAGCGCAAGCGCCAGAACCGGGCTGGTGACGAAACCGTAGAAGACGAGCGCCGCGATTTCCAGCGCAAAGCCCACGACCACCGTGCGGCCCGCGCCGAAGCGGCGGATGGCGGGTCCGACCATCACGCCCTGCACGAAGGCGATGGCGATGCCGAAGGCCGCCAGCGACAGGCCGATATGCAGCGGGTCCCAGCCGAAGCGGGCCTTGCCGAAGAAGCTCCAGACTGCCGGGTAGACATAGCTGGCAAGGTTGAACAGCGCATAGACGGCCAGCAGGGGGGCGATTCCCGGCAGCTTGCCGATTGCCGAAAAGGACGCCAGCGGATTGGCGCGCTGCCAGTTGAAGGGCCGGCGGATGGACCGCGTGACCGTTTCCGGCAGGACGAACCAGCCGAAGATCATGTTGGCGAAGGCCAGCCCGCCCGCGATCCAGAAGGGCGCCCGCAGGTCGATGGTCGAGGCGAGGCTGCCCAGCACCGGCCCCAGCACGAAGCCCACCCCGAAGGCCGCCCCGATCAGGCCGAAGTTGCGGCCCTTTTCCTCGGGTGTCGAGATGTCGGCCATGTAGGCCGCCGCCGTCGCATGGGTCGCGGCCATGATGCCGCCGACGATGCGGCCGATCAGGATCAGCGTGACGGTATGGGCCAGGGCCAGCAGCACATAGTCCAGCGTCATCACGAACAGCGCGGTCAGCATCACCGGGCGGCGGCCATAGGCGTCCGACAGGTTGCCGACCACCGGCCCGAACAGGAACTGCATCGCCGCGTAAGCCGTGCCGAGGATGCCGCCCCAGACGGCGGCGCCCGACAGGTTCTGCCCGGTCAATTCCTCCAGCAGGTCGGGCATGACCGGAAAGATCAGCCCCATGCCGGTCGCGTCGATCAGCACCGTCAGCAGCACGAAGATCCGCGCCGCCCGTCCCGCCTTGCGGCGAAAGGCCGCGCGGCGTCGGTCGGCGCGGGAGCGAAGGGGGATCTCGGACATGGAGGAAAAAACCCGGGGCGATGCTGCCCGCTCTCTGCCATGCGGCGGGCGCAAGAGAAAGCGCGGACGCCGCGCAACTCAGGGCCGCAGGCGGGAATTTCCGATCTGCGCCAGCGCGGCCGACAGGTCGGCCTGCAGCGCGCGCCGTTCTTCGGGGCTGAGAAAGGCACCAAGTTCGATCTCGCGCTGCCCGTCCGAGAGGGTGAGGTAGTCATCGACCGGCCCATCCCGCCGCAGCCGGAGCCGGACCCAGTAGGGATTGCCCTGCCAGTGGCGATCCGCCCGGCCGGGGTCGCGGCGGATGACGGACATCACGGCGGGGGTCAGGGCGACTTCCTCGACCGGGCCGCCGCCTTTCCAGTCACGCTGAACCGCGAACCATAATCCCGCCAGCGCCGCCAGCGCGAAGGGCAGAAGCCCCCACATCACTGCCGAGCCGACCACGGCCAGAAGCGGCAGGGTCAGGGCCCCGGCCGTCAGACCGATCACCCAGACGAACCCTTCCGGCGTCAGCGAGCGGTGGCGCCAGATCAGCAGCCGGCGGGTTCCGTCAGGCTCGTCTGGCTGCCAGGCATAGGGCATGGGGGTCTGCCGGTCCTCGGGGATGGAAAACGGCCCCGGATCGCTCCAGGGCCGATGGGGTCATCTCTCTGGCATCAGTGCTTGCGGGCGTGATCCCAGTCCTCGCGCTTGGGAAGCTGCTCGAAGGTATGTTCGGGCGGGGGCGAGGGCAGGGTCCATTCCAGCGTGTCGGCGTATTCGTTCCAGTAGTTGTTCTGGGTCACGCGCTGGCCTGCAAACAGGGTGTAGAACACGACGCCGATGAACCACAGGAACGAGGCGAAGGCGATATAGGCGCCGATCGACGAGACGTTGTTCCAGTAGGCGAAGGCTTCGGGATAGTCGATGTAGCGGCGCGGCATCCCCTGCTGGCCCAGGAAGTGCTGGGGGAAGAAGATCAGGTTCGAGCCGATGAACATGGCGAAGAAGTGGATCTTGCCAGCCCATTCGGGATACTGCCGCCCGCTCATCTTGCCGATCCAGTAGTAGACGCCGGCAAAGATGGCGAAGACGGCGCCCAAGCTCATCACATAATGGAAATGCGCCACGACGTAGTAGGTGTCGTGATACACCCGGTCCAGCGGCGCTTGGCTCAGCACGACGCCGGTCACGCCGCCCACGGTGAACAGGAACAGGAAGCCGAAGGCCCAGAGCATCGGCGTCTTGAACTCGATCGAGCCGCCCCACATCGTCGCGATCCACGAGAAGACCTTGATGCCGGTCGGCACCGCGATCGTCATGGTGGCCAGCATGAAATAGGCCTGCTGGGTCAGCGACAGCCCGACGGTGTACATGTGGTGGGCCCAGACGACGAAGCCCAGGATGGCGATGGCGGCCATGGCCAGCACCATCGGCAGGTAGCCGAAGATGGGCTTGCGCGAGAAGGTCGCGATGACGTGGCTGATGATGCCGAAGCCCGGAACGATGATGATGTAGACCTCGGGGTGGCCGAAGAACCACAGGATGTGCTGGTACAGCACCGGGTCGCCGCCGCCCGCCGGGTTGAAGAAGTTGGTGCCGAAGTTGCGGTCCATCAGCAGCATGGTGATCGCACCGGCCAGCACCGGCAGCGCCAGCAGGATCATCCAGGCGGTGATGAAGACCGACCAGGCGAACAGCGGCACCTTGAACAGCGTCATGCCGGGCGCGCGCATGTTGAGGAAGGTGGTGATGATGTTGATCGCGCCCAGAATCGAGGATGCGCCCGAAAGGTGGACGGCGAAGATCGCCAGGTCCATGGACAGCCCGCCCTCGGTCGTGGACAGCGGCGGATACAGCACCCAGCCCACGCCCGAGCCGAGCTGGTCGTTGCCGCCCGGCGACAGAAGCGAGGCGACGCCCATCGAGACACCGGCCACGAACAGCCAGTAGGACAGGTTGTTCAGCCGGGGAAAGGCCATGTCCGGCGCGCCGATGTGCAGCGGCATGAAGTAGTTGCCGAAGCCCCCGAACAGCGCCGGGATGACGACGAAGAACATCATCAGGACGCCGTGATAGGTGATCATCACGTTCCACAGATGCCCGTTCGGCGTGCAGATGTCATCGACGCCGGCGGGGATCAGCCGAGCCCCTTCAAGGCACATGTACTGCACGCCGGGATGCTGCAGCTCCATCCGCATGTAGACGGTGAAGCAGACCGAGATCAGGCCGACGACGCCCGCGGTGAAAAGATAAAGGACCCCGATGTCCTTGTGGTTGGTGGACATGAACCAGCGGGTGAAGAACCCGCGGGTGTCATGCTGGGCACCATGGCCGTGAACGGCGGCATCTGCCATGCGAATGCTCCTCAGAATCGTGCCGTCACGGCGGCTGGCCGGCGGACTGGCTGAGGCCGTTCTAGAACACGATTCCGGTTGCGGCAATGCGCCGCGCATCCCCCGCTGCGACAAAATGAAACCCCCGCCCGCTGGTGGCGGCCGGGGGTCGGTTCAGGCGCCGTCCCGCAAGGGGACAGCCAGGCGTCAGTTCGCGGCGGCGGGTGCTGCGGCTGCATCCCCGCCTGCGGCGGCGGCATCCCCTCCTGCCGCACCGGCGGCGTTCGGCGAGTGCTGTGCCAGGAAGGCCACGATGTCGGCCTGGTTCTTGTTCAGCTTGAAGGTCATCTTCGACTTGGCAGCGGGGTCGCCGGTCTTTTCCTTCACATAGGCGGTCGGATCGGTGACGTATTCGATCAGGTGCTCTTCGTCCCAGACCTGGCCGGGGTTGGTCTCGGCCAGTTCCAGCAGGCCCTCACCGTACTTGTAGCCTTCCTCGGCCGCATAGGCACGGCCATAGACGCCGTAAAGATTGGGGCCGGTCCGGCCGCCCTTGACGATGTCGGTGCCCGCCTCGTCCTGGATCATGTGGCAGGCCTTGCACTTGCGGAACTCGGACTCACCCGCGGCGGGATCGCCGGACAGTTCCTGCGCAGCCACCGGCAGGGACAGGGCGAGGGTGGCAAGAGTGGCAATCAGGCTGGTCTTCATCATGTCGTCCTTCCTCAGCGGATCATTCTTGACGAGAGCAGTGCTCTCTGCGGCGCAGGGCACAGCATCTCGCAGGATTTCGCAAGAGAACAAAGGTCACAGCCCCCCATTCGGTTCACCCATGACCGCGCAAAAGCCGGTCATCAACGCGTGATCCAGGTCCGCCATCGTCACCGGCAGGCCCAGATCGACCAGACTGGTGACGCCATGGCCGCTGATCCCGCAGGGCACGATGCCGCCGTAATGGGACAGGTCCGGCTCGACATTGATCGAGATGCCGTGAAAGCTGACCCAGCGGCGCAGCTTGATCCCTATGGCGGCGATCTTGTCTTCGCGCATCGAGCCATCGGGCAGGGGGGGCTTGTCGGGCCGGGCGATCCAGACGCCGACGCGGCCCTCGCGAATCTCGCCCTTCAGGCCGAACTCGGACAAGGCCGCAATGACCCAGGCTTCCAGCGACTGGACGAATGCCCGCACGTCGCGCCCGCGCCGGTTCAGGTCCAGCATGACATAGGCGACCCGCTGGCCCGGCCCGTGATAGGTGTATTGCCCGCCGCGCCCGGTCGGAAACACGGGAAACCGGCCCGGATCGGTCAGGTCCTCAGGGCGGGCCGAGGTGCCGGCGGTGTAAAGCGGTGGATGCTCGACAAGCCAGATCGCCTCGGGCGCCTGCCCCGCGTGGATGGCTTCCACGCGCGCCTCCATCCACGCCACGGCTGCGGGATGCGGGATCAGGCCGGGCGTCAGCAGCCATTCGGGGCCGGGTGCATGGGCGTTCAGGCGATGGGTGTCGGAGGTGGGAAGGTCGGTCATGGCGCGCCAGAGATGCCCGCCCTTGCCGATGGTCGCAAGTATGGTGCGCGGTTCCCACGCACCATGAGCTCAGAGCTTCTCGCCCAACGGCTCGCGGATCTGCGCCCGGCGGCGGCGGACCTCGCGAAGATGCGACATATGCGCGGCGTCGCGGCCCGGAGGCGGCAGGTCCAGCACCGCCCGGCGCAGCGCCTCGATGCCTTCCTCGGATTTCGCCGGCAAGGTTGCCGGGTCGATCGGACAACCGATGGTGATGCGATAGGTGTGGCCCGCCTTGTTCAGCACCTCGTTGAACAGCGTCACGTCGCGCAGGGTCGGGTGGATCGCGTCCAGCAGGTAGAACAGCGCCGAGTTCCGCGCCCGGATGTGCAGCGGGATGACCGGGGCGCCGAACTTGCGCGCGATCATCACCGCGCTGGCCATCCAGGGCCGCTCGTGCAGCGTCACGCCCCGCCGCTTGGCCAGCCGGCCCGAGGGGAAGATCAGCCCGATCCGCCCCTGACCCAGCGCGGCGCGGGTATAGTCCATCGTGTACTTGGTCTTTGCATGGCTGCGCTTTTCCGCCCGCCACTCGACAGGGGCGATCAGTTCCTCGGTCTGGGGCAGGACGCGGATCATGTCGTGGTTGGCGTAGATGAACAGGTCGTCCCGCACGGCCGAGACGACCGCGTGCAGCACGATCCCGTCGGCGATCCCGGTCGGGTGGTTCGCAACGATCAGCGCCGGCCCGGTCGCCGGGATGTTCTCCAGCCCGTCCACCCGCAGGTCGCGCACGATCAGGGCCGAGACGCGGCGCATGATCTCCTCGGTCGGCAGGTCGCGGAACTGGGCCGCCAGCTCGATCGAGCGCGGATAGCGCAGAAGCCGCATCATCACCTGCTTGGCCAGCGTGTGACGCGCCTTGCCGGAATAGAGCCACGGCGCCCGTTCGGCGATCAGCGGGTCCAGCCGCTGCTGCATCTCGACCAGCGCGGGCAGGCGGCCCGGCGGATGGGGCGAATCTTTGGGCGCGTTGCTCATGCGAAGCACCTATTATCCTGAGATATGACGCCCACAAGCGCCCTCAGGTTCCAGCGGCAAGAATGCGCCTGACCATTTCGGTGCTGTTGCCCGACAGCGACGGCAGGGCTGCGATCCGTTCCAACGCCGCGCGGGCGTGCTGCCGCCGCCCTGCGTCATAGCGGGGCCAGGTCTCGAACACCGTGGTCAGCCGGGCCGCCGTCTGCGGGTTCAGCGGGTCAAGCCGCATCAGCCAGCTGGCCACGAAATCATAGCCCGATCCGTCGCTTGCATGGAACGCTGTATGATTTGCTGCAAGTCCCCCTATCAGCGCGCGGAAGCGGTTGGGGTTCTTCCAGTCAAAGTCCGGCCTTTCGGCCAGCGCCTTTGCCACCTGTACCGCACGGGCGGGCGGGGCAGCCATCGGCTGGACCGAAAAGAACTTGTCCATCACCAGCCGGTTGCTTGAGAAGCGCCCCTCCATCTCGGCAAGCGCATCCCCTGCGCGGTCCAGCCGGACCAGGGTCGCCAGTGCCCCCATCCGTTCGGTCATGTTGGACGCGGCATCCCAGAGCGCCTGCGCCTTTTCGCCATCATCCAGCCGCGACAGAAGCCCCAGCGTGGCAAGCCGCAGCAACCGGCGCCCCGCCGAGGCAGCATCGGAAGAGTAGGGGCCGGGCACCTCCATCTCGTCGTAAATCTCGGCCAGAATCCCTTCATGCTCGGCGGCAAGTTGGGTCGCCAGATCCTCGCGGCCGCGATGGATCGTATCCGGGTCGGGCAGGCCGCCGCGCGAGGCGATCTCGGCTGCGATCTCATCCTCTCCGGGCAGTCGCAGCGCCAGGGCCACGAAGGCCGGATCGGCCTCCTTTTCGCCCAGAAGGCCGCCCAGCGCGTGACAGAAGACGCGGTCGGCCTGTCCTCCGCTGGCCATCGCCACCAGCGAGTCCAGCGCCAGTTCGTGCCCTGCCTGCCAGCGCGCGAAGGGATCGGTGTCATGGGCCAGCAGGATCGCGCGCTCGGCCGAGGTCATCTGCCGCTCGACCGTCACCGGGGCAGAGAAGCCGCGCAGCAGCGACACGACGGGGCGAGAGCCGAGGCCGGTGAAGTTGAAGGACTGCTCGGGCTCGGTCATCTCCAGCACACGGGTCGGCAGCAGTTCGTCGCCGTTCACCGAGATCAGGCCCACGGCGATGGGGATCACCCGCGCCGGCTTGTCAGGTTGGCCTGGCGTCGGCGCCGTGGACTGGGTGAACCGCAGGGTCAGGGTGCCGGCATCGCGGTCCCAGTCCTCTACCAGCGTCAGCGGCGGGGTGCCCGCGTCGGTGTACCAGCGCTTGAACTGGGCCAGGTCGCGCCCCGTGGCGTCCTCGAAGACCTTCAGCCAGTCCTCGATGGTGCAGGCCTGCCCGTCGTGGCGGTCAAAATAAAGGTCCAATGCCTTGCGATAGCTCTCGTCTCCCACAAGCCGCTTGAGCATCCCGATGACCTCGGCGCCCTTTTCATAAACGGTGGCGGTGTAGAAGTTGTTGATTTCCTCGTAGCGGTCGGGCCGGGGTGGATGCGCCAGCGGCCCCGCGTCCTCGCGGAACTGCCGCCCGCGCAGGGTCACCACGTCCTCGATCCGCTTCACCGCGGCCGAGCGCATGTCCGCCGTGAACTGCTGGTCGCGGAAAACCGTCAGCCCTTCCTTGAGGCAGAGCTGGAACCAGTCGCGGCAAGTGATCCTGTTTCCGGTCCAATTATGGAAATACTCATGCGCGATCACCGCCTCGATGCGTTCATAATCGGCATCGGTCGCGGTTTCGGGGGAAGCCAGGACCAGTTTCGAGTTGAAGATGTTCAATCCCTTGTTTTCCATGGCCCCCATGTTGAAGTCGTCCACGGCAACGATGTTGAACACGTCGAGGTCGTATTCGCGCCCGTAAGCCGTTTCGTCCCAGCGCATCGACTTTTTCAGGGCTTCCATCGCGAAGCCCGCGCGGTCGAGGTCGGCAGGCCGCACCCAGACGTTCAGCGCGACCTTCCGTCCGGACATGGTGGTGAAGCTGTCCGACACGGCCTGCAACTCGCCCGCGACCAGCGCGAAGAGGTAGGCGGGCTTGGGCCAGGGATCGTGCCATTCGGCCCAACCCTCGCCTTGGGCGACGGGGTTCCCGTTCGACAGCAGCACCGGCAGGTCGGAGCGGACCGTCACCCGGAAGGGCGCCATCACGTCGGGGCGGTCGGGATACCAGGTGATGTGGCGAAAGCCTTCGGCCTCGCATTGGGTGCAGAAGATGCCGCCCGAAAGATACAGCCCCTCCAGCGCTGTGTTCGTCTCGGGGTCGATCTCGACGGTGGCGGCGAAGGTGAAGGGGCGGTCGGGCAGGGCGGGTTCGGCGATGGTCAGCGTCTCGACGGTGATCGCCAGATGCGCCGGATCGACCGGTTGCCCGTCGATCGTGACCGCGCCCGTCCGCAGCCCCGCGCCGCCGTCCAGCACCAGCGGCCCCGGCGCGTGGCGCTGAAGATCCAGTTCCGACCTGACGACCGTGCCCTTTGGCGCCAGCGTCACATCCAGCCGAGTCTCGGTGATGCGAAACGGCCACGGTCTGTAATCATTGAGAAAACGGGTTTCCCCCATCCTGTGCCCTGCCTGATAAAAATGGTTCTTCCGCGGAACTTGTGCTTGAGCGGAGTGTTAAGCGCAGGATTACCGGGTCGCAAGCCGACGCCGCAGTTCCGCTATGAGGCGAACGAGGGCGTGGCGGTCCCGACAGATCAGATACCTCAAGGAGACCATCATGGCCAACTACGACCCGAACGATCCGCGCCGCACCGATGCCACCGATCCGCATCGCCCCGTCGATCCGAGCGGCCGCAACACCGTCGTGACCGAAACCTATGTCGAACCGGTCGAGAAGAAGGCCTCGCCGCTTCCGCTGATCATCGGTATCCTTCTGGCACTGGCGCTTGCCTGGTGGCTGCTGTCCAGCTTCATGGGCAATGACGAGGTGGCCGATACGACCACCACGACGACCACCACCGCTCCGGCCGCCACGACCACTGACCCGGCGACTGTGACCACGACCACCGACACGGCGACCGATACCGCCACGGACACCACCGACGCGGCCGCGACCACCACCGTCGACACACCGGCCGGCACCGCCACCGGGACCGCCACCGCGACGACGGACGGCACGGGCACCGATGCGGCTGCCGATGCCGCGGGCACCGCCGCCGACGCCGCTGCGGATGCCGCGACCGGCGCTGCCGCCGATGCCGCGACAGATGCGGACGCCGCCACCACGACGACCACCGTTCCGGTCACCAACCCGTCGAACTGAGGCCGTTTCCTGTTGCCGGTTCGTGCCGGCTACAATCTGGAACCGCCGCGCCCGTGCGCGGCGGTTCTTTCTTGTGTGTGACGCCGCGGCGGATTGCGGACGGGGCACGGGCTTTCACCGTCTTGTGAAAGATTGTTGCGCGGTGATAATGCGGGCGCAACACACGGACGAGAGGGGATGGGCTCGGTGAGAATAGGCGCGCTGAAAGAGACTTTCGACGGTGAGGCGCGGGTTGCCGTCACACCGTCCTCGGCCGGGCATCTGCGGAAGCTCGGGCATGATGTTCATGTCGAATCGGGGGCAGGGGCCCGCGCGGGTTTCTCGGATGCCGCTTATGAACGGGCAGGCGTGACGGTTCATCCGACCGCCGCCGCGCTGGTCGGCGCGGTCGATGTGGTCGCCAAGGTGCGCCCGCCGTCCGAGGAGGAACTGGGCATGATGCGCGAGGGGCAGACGCTCATCTCGTTCTTCTATCCCGGCCAGAATGCCGAGCTGCTGGAACGCGCCCGCGACCTTGGCGTGAACGCCATTGCCATGGACATGGTCCCCCGGATCAGCCGCGCGCAGAAGATGGACGCGCTGTCCTCGATGGCCAACATCGCGGGCTACCGCGCGGTGATCGAGGCCGCCAACAACTTCGGCCGCTTCTTCACCGGGCAGGTGACGGCCGCGGGCAAGGTGCCGCCCGCCAAGGTGCTGGTCGTGGGCGCGGGCGTCGCCGGGCTTGCCGCCATCGGCGCGGCCACCAGCCTCGGCGCGCAGGTCTATGCCTTCGACGTCCGCCCCGAGGTGGCCGAGCAGATCGAATCCATGGGGGCAGAGTTCGTTTACCTCGACTTCGCCGACCAGGTGCAGGACGGCGCAACCACCGGCGGCTATGCCGCGCCCTCAAGCCCCGAATTCTTGGCCAAGCAGTTGGAAAAGTTCCGCGCGCTTGCGCCCGAGATGGACATCGTCATAACCACGGCGCTGATCCCGGGCCGCCCGGCGCCCAAGCTGTGGACCGAGGACATGGTCCGCATGATGAAGCCCGGCTCGGTCATCGTGGACCTTGCGGCCGAACGCGGCGGCAACTGCGACCTGACCGTGCCCGACGAGAAGATCGTGACCGAGAACGGCGTCACGATCATCGGCTACACCGACTTCCCCTCGCGCATGGGGGCGCAGGCCTCCGAGCTTTACGGCAACAACGTCCGCCACATGCTGACCGACCTGACGCCCGCCAAGGACGGCACGCTGGTCCACAACATGGAGGATGACGTGATCCGCGGCGCGACGGTGACGCGCGAACGCGACATCACCTGGCCGCCGCCGCCGCCCAAGGTGCAGGCCATCGCCGTGCAGAAGCCGCGCGAGAAGGCCAAGGAGCCGACGCCGGAAGAACGACGCGCCGCCGAGGCGCTGGCCTTCCGCCGCCAGACCCGCAGCCAGATCGGGATGCTGGTCACGGGCGGCGCGGTCATGCTGCTGGTCGGGCTGTTCGCCCCGGCCTCGTTCCTGCAGCATTTCATCGTCTTCGTGCTGTCTGTCTTCATCGGCTTCCAGGTCATCTGGAACGTCGCCCATTCGCTGCACACGCCGCTGATGGCGATCACCAACGCGATCTCGTCGATCGTGATCCTCGGCGCGCTGCTGCAGATCGGCTCGGGGTCCGGGCTGATCGTCATCCTCGCGGCGCTGGCCGTGCTGATGACGGCCGTCAACATCTTCGGCGGCTTCCTGGTCACGCGCCGGATGCTCGCCATGTTCCAGAAGTCGTAAGGGGGCGTCGATGGAGACCACCGTGATCACCACTTCGACCGCAACCGGCATGGACCCGGTCGTGGCGCCCGCCTCGATGATCGAGGCATTGCCGGCCTACGGCTTCACCAGCGCGGCCTATGTCGTGGCCGCCGTCCTGTTCATTCTCGCGCTGGGCGGGCTTTCCGGGCAGGAAAGCGCCAAGCGCGCCATCTGGTACGGCATCATCGGCATGGGGCTGGCCGTGCTGGCCACGCTGTTCGGCCCCGGCTGGGACAACTGGTGGCTGTCGATCCTGATGATCGCCCTCGGCGGCGTCGGCGGCTACGTGCTGGCCACCCGCGTCCAGATGACCGAGATGCCGCAGTTGATCGCCGCGATGCACAGCCTCGTCGGCCTTGCCGCCGTCCTGATCGGGGTGAACGCGCAGCTTGAACTGGGCCGTGTCGTTGCCGCCCGGCTGAACGGCCTGACCGACGTGTTCCAGGGCTTCGCCGCCGTGCTGGCCCACAAGTCCCCGGCCGAGATCGCCATGCTCAAGGTCGAGGTCGCGCTGGGCATCTTCATCGGTGCCGTGACCTTCACCGGCTCGATCGTGGCCTATGGCAAGCTGGCAGGGAAGATCGACGGCAAGCCGAAGAAGCTGCCGGGCGGCCACATGCTGAACCTGAGCGCCGCGATCCTGTCGCTGCTGCTGCTGATCCTCTACGTCGCGGGCTGGGGGCCGGCGATGCTGTGGCTGATCCTGCTGGCGATCGTCGCGGGCTTCATCGGCTGGCACCTCATCATGGGGATCGGCGGGGCCGACATGCCGGTCGTGGTGTCGATGCTGAACAGCTACTCGGGCTGGGCCGCGGCGATGATCGGCTTCACGCTGTCGAACGACCTCCTGATCGTGGTCGGCGCGCTGGTCGGCTCGTCCGGTGCGATCCTGTCCTACATCATGTGCAAGGCGATGAACCGCAGCTTCATCAGCGTGATCCTCGGCGGCTTCGGCGGCGAGACGGGCCCCGCGATGGAGATCGAGGGCGAGCAGATCGCCATCGACGCCGAAAGCGTGGCGGCGGCCCTGAACGAGGCCGACAGCGTCATCATCGTCCCGGGCTACGGCATGGCCGTGGCGCAGGCGCAGCAGTCGGTGTCCGAACTGACCCGCAAGCTGCGGGCTGCCGGGAAAGAGGTGCGCTTCGCCATCCACCCCGTCGCCGGCCGCCTGCCGGGCCACATGAACGTGCTGCTGGCCGAGGCGAGGGTGCCCTATGACATCGTTCTGGAAATGGACGAGATCAACGAGGACTTCCCCTCGACCGACGTGGTGATCGTCATCGGCTCGAACGACATTGTGAACCCGGCCGCGCAGGAGGACCCCAACAGCCCCATTGCCGGGATGCCGGTGCTGGAGGTCTGGAAGGCCAAGCAGGTGTTCGTGTCCAAGCGCGGTCAGGGCACGGGCTATTCGGGCATCGAGAACCCGCTGTTCTACAAGGAGAACACGCGCATGTTCTACGGCGACGCCAAGAAGTCGCTGGACGCGCTGCTGCCGATGATCGACTGATCGCAGAGCCTGAAACGAAAGAACCCCCCGCCATCGTGCGGGGGTTTTCCATTTTCGCTGAAGGGGCTGTGCAGGGCAGAGCCGTTGCTTGGCGAGTGACCGCGCCGACGTCTTTTCGATAGACCCGCCCTACGGATTGATCAGGATCGGCGTTCCGTCGCGGACCATGGCATAGATGTCCTCCATCTCGGCGTCGGTCACGGCGATGCAGCCTGCCGTCCAGTCCCGCTTCACTGGTGCGAGCGCCTTTCCCTCGGGACCCTGCCCGTGGATGAAGATGTCGCCGCCGGGATGCTTGCCCTGCATCAGCGCAAAGCCGCTGTCCTGGGGGTTGGGATAGGAAACCCCGATGGACAGGTGATAGCGGCTGTCCGGGTTCCGCCGGTCGATATGGTAAAGCCCTTCGGGCGTCTTGCCGTCGCCCGAGAACTGCTTGTGACCGATGGGCTCGTTCCCAAGGCCGATGTTGTAGCCACCGATCAGGTTCGACCCGCTCAGGAACAGCATCTGCCGGGCCGACTTGTTCACCACGATCTGCGTGACCGGAGGCCCGTTGTAGGTCTTGAACTTGCTGGGCGCGCAAGAGGCGGCCAGCGCCACAAGCAGCGCGGCCACCGACAATCGAAGGGTGCGTTTCATCGTCTGTCCCGTCGTTTTGCGTCCACCCTGCCGGAAGCACCGGGTCCGCGCAACGGCGGGGCCGATCACGAACGCCTCATCGCCGCGCAAGGGACGGCTTGCGCCCGGCGCTTCTTTGCGGCTTTCGTCACCCCATGACCGAACCCGCCGCCATGCCCCGGACCACCCCGCAGCAGCTGGACCACCCGCTGCGCTACGAGATGGTGAACGAACTGCACGCCCGCCCCTCGCCGCGGCTGGCGGTGCCCTGCACGGCGGTCTATCTGGCCTTCAAGGAGCCTTGGGACGCCGCCAACCGCGACCGCAGCGTCGACATCGCGCATCTGGCCGAACTGGTCATGCGGCATGGCGCCCCGGCGCCCCAAGACGACGCCGGCCACTATGCCGCCCAACTCGGCCGGCACGAACTGCGATGGGAAAGCCATACCGAGTTCGTCAGCTACGCCGGCTTCACCCCCGGCCAGCCGCATCGCCCCTTCGACCCTGCGCTGGCCGAGATGTTCCCCGCCGACTGGCAGGCCCGCGCGCCGGGCCGCCGGGTGGCGGCGGCGATGGTCCATGTCGCGACGATGCCGGACGATCCAGACGCGATCACGCCGCTTCTGTCGTCCTGGTTCGCGACCGACGGGCTGGTCGCGGTGCAGGTGCTGGACGGCACGGCAGTGGTCGCCACCGACTTCCGCATCGACCCGGCGGGCTGGATGCGCTTTGCCGTCTTCGCCGCGCCGGACCTGGGGGCAGGGCGGCTGGGGCGCGTGGTGCAGCGGCTGCTGGAACTGGAAACCTACCGCGCGATGTCGATGCTGGCGCTGCCGCGGGTGCGGGCGCTGAATGCCACCATGAACACGCTGGAAACCCGCCTGACGGCGCTGGTCGAAAGGCTCGGCGACGACACCCGGCCGGCCGAAACGGTGCTGCACGAGTTGCTGACCCTGTCGCTCAAGCTCGAATCGGCGGCGACGCAGCACGGCTTCCGCTTCGGCGCGACGCGGGCCTACGAGGCGATCGTCCATGACCGCATCGCGTCCTTGCGCGAGAAGCGCTTTCAGGGGCGGCAGACGCTGAACGAATTCATGGTGCGCCGCTTCCTGCCCGCGATGCGGACGGTCCAGTCGGCCGAGTTGCGGCTGGACGCGATGGTGGACCGCGCCGCGCGGGCGGGCGAGCTGCTGCGGACCCGCGTCGATGTCCAGCGCAGCGGCCAGAACCAGGCGCTGCTGGAACGCATGGACCGCCGCGCCGACCTGCAACTGCGCCTGCAGCACACGGTCGAGGGGCTGTCGGTCGTCGCGATCAGCTATTACGCCGTGGGCCTTCTGGGCTATGCGGTCTATCCTCTGGCCGAATCCGCGGGGATCGAGCGCAGCATCCTCATCGCGGCGCTGACGCCGCTGGTGGTGCTGACCGTCTGGCTGGGGATGCGGCGAGTAAGGGCGAAGCTGCACGATGCCGCCGGCGACCGTGCCGGCCACGGCGACCTTTGACACGGAGAAGATGATGAAGACCCTGCTTGCCCTATCCGCGCTGCTGGCGCTGGCTGCCTGCGGTGTGCCGCTGGTTCCGTTCATCTGATGGCGGACGGGAACCGACGGCTCGCCATGCTCGGGCTTTCGCATTGCTCGACCTGCCAGAAGGCACAGGCAGCGCTGGAGGAAGCCGGCTGGAGCGTGGACTTCCGCGATGTCAGGGACGCGCCGCTGTCGCAGGACGAACGCGCGCGTCTTGTTTCCGATTTCGGCGACAAGCTCATCAACCGGGCCAGCCTGACTTGGCGCGGGATGTCCGAGGAGGAACGCGCCGAGGACCCAGTCGCGATGCTTCAGGCGCGTCCCTCGGTGATGAAGCGGCCCGCCATCGTCGCCGGGGACCAGCGGTTCCTGGGCTGGACAGCAAGCGTCAAGCGGGCGCTCGGGGTGCCTGCGTGAATCAGACGATATAGCGGTCGCGGCGGTGGTTGATCGCAATGACGAGGTTCAGAACCGCCGCGCCCGACGCTGACCAAAGCACCCGTTCCAGCGGCAGGACCATGAGCGCGACGGCGAACAGCACCGCGTCGAAGCCCATCTGCACCCAGCCCGCCTTGACCCCCAGGCGGTCCTGGAGATCCAGCGCCACGGCCCCGATCCCGCCGAGGCTGGTGCGATGCCGGAACAGCGCCAGCAGCCCCGCGCCCGAGACGAAGCCCGCCAGCAGAGCTGCCGCGCCCGGATGCAGGCTGTCGAAGCTGATGAGCTTCGGCAGCAGCATTGAGGCCGCCACCATCAGCAGCACCGCCGCGATGGTGCGGCGCAGGAATCCAAGTCCCATCCGCCGGTAGCCGAAGCCGTAGAAAGGCAGGCTCAGCACCAGATAGACCGGCCCAAAGCCCCAGCCGGTCGCCTGCGCGATCAGCAGCGCGAGTCCCGCAAGCTGCCCGGTGATCAGCCCCGCGCTGCCCAGCAGCAATGCCCCGAAGGCGGCCATGACCGCGCCGAAGATGATTCCCTGTGCATCCTCGAGCCGGCTGTGCGGATGAGGCTCGGGCAGTGCAGGGCTGTCCGGGGCAATCGGCGTAGCGCTGTTCATGGCGCGGGGATGCCGAAGGCAGATCGCCCTGTCCAGAGGTGCCGTGCGGTTCCTGATGATGCGACTTGTCCGCAGTTCAAGTGTGAGTCCGGCCTTCGGTATCACAGCGGATGGAACTGCTGCCGCGAGGTCTCGACTCGGTTCCCTGCGGTGCAGGCGGGGAGGGACGTCAGCTTTGTGCGAGGGTTTCAGGTGATCTGCATTTCCAGGGTCCCATGCAGCCCCAACCAGAAGTTGGCAACTGTCAGAGGAACGTCGGTGACGGCTGCTGCCCGCTTGACGGCAGTGGAAAGACGATGACTGCTCGACTGCATCAATCGGATCAGAATGCCCTTTGGATCAGGGGAACGCCTGCATTTTCTGCTGTGCAGAGCCCGCAGACAGTGCCGCGCCGACGATGTGGCGGACAGCCTGGCATGGCTCGCCCAGTTGACCACAGGGAACAAGGCTGGTGACGAGCAAGGGGCTATCCGAAAAGTCAAACGAACTTGTCTATCGGATTTATGATGTCGGCAACGAAGGGTGAAGGCCCTGAATGGACCTGTCCTCAAAGGGTTATATCAACCCCGACGGTCCATGCAGCAGGCGTTTGCAGCGCCAGATCTGCCCTTTTGCCGATAAAGGCGGCCCGTCGTGCCCTATCGTGTGGCGCTGGTGTGTTCTGCATCCAGCCGGCTGATCCGGTGGGTCATCAGGTCAAACAGCCTGTCACGGTCCAGATCGCGAATGAAGAGCGCGTTCAGCGCGCGGTCCGTCGCGCCCCACCAGTCGGCGACGGTCATGCCGCGGGTCCAGTGGCCCCCGGTCTCGATCTCGACATTGACGCGACGCCCCGTGAAAAGGCTCGGGTCAATAACCCAGGCGACGGCGCAGGGATCGTGCAGCGGCGCCCCCTCGGCGCTGTATTTCTCGCGGTCGAAGCGTTCGTAGGAGGAGGTCCAGCCGGCGACCGCAGCACCGATCGGGCCGGTTGCGCGCATCGTCTCGATCCAGTCGCGGCTGGTCAGCGCCCTGTGCGTCGCATCCAGCGGCAGGACCACCAGATCGGCGCCCGAGGCAAAGACCTCGGCGGCGGCAAGGGGATCGACGTGGATGTTGAACTCGGCGGCGGGCGTCACGTTGCCGAAGGTGCCGCCGCCCATCAGGACGATGCGCCCGACCCGGCCGGCAATGTCGGGGGCGCGGCGGAGGGCCTCGGCGATGTTCGTCAGCGGCCCGATGGGCACAAGGGTCACGCTGCCCGCAGGCTCTCGCCGGATCGTCTCGACGATGAAATCGGCGGCATGGCCGGGAGCTACCGGCATCGTGGGCTCGGGCAGATCCACACCGGCAAGGCCAGTTTCGCCATGGATATGCTCGGCCGTGATCAGCCGACCCTCCAGCGGCGCCTCGCAGCCGGCATGAACGGGGAGGTCGCGACGGCCGGCAAGCTCGCAGATCTGCAGGGCGTTCCGCAGCGTCAGGGAAAGCGGAACGTTTCCGGCAACGACCGTGAGGCCCAGCACCTCGAGTTCGGGGGCGCCCAGCGCGAGCAGGATCGCCACGGCGTCGTCCTGGCCCGGATCGGTGTCGATGATGATCTTCTGCGTCATGGTCTGCCCCTCACATCACATCCCCGATTGCCCCATCTCGTCGGGGCAGGGAAGGGGCATGATCGCATAAGCGACCGGGGCGCAGGGCGAGCGGACCACCGGAACCACGCGGCTTGATGCCGTGGCCAAGGGGGCAGCAAGCCCTGTTCCCTGAAAACCCTGAGGCGCCATGGAAGGCGGACGGCTCAGGCTCCGACGGCCATCCGCTCGGCCCGCACCGATTCCTGCGGGTCGCGCAGGACATAGCCGCGGCCCCAGACCGTCTCGATGTGGTTCTCGCCGCCCAGCGCTTCGCTGAGCTTCTTGCGCAGCTTGCAGATGAAGACGTCGATGATCTTGAGTTCCGGCTCGTCCATGCCGCCGTAAAGATGGTTCAGGAACATTTCCTTCGTCAGCGTCGTGCCCTTGCGCAGGCTGAGAAGCTCGAGCATCTGGTATTCCTTGCCCGTCAGGTTCACCGCGCGCCCTTCCACCTCGACCGAGCGGGCGTCGATGTTGACGACCATGCGTCCGGTGCGGATGACAGCCTGGCTGTGGCCCTTGGAGCGGCGGATGATGGCCTGGATGCGGGCGACCAGCTCTTCCCGGTGGAAGGGCTTGGTCATGTAGTCGTCGGCGCCGAAGCCGAAGCCGCGCAGCTTGATCTCGGTGTCGTCGGAACCGGTCAGGATCAGGATCGGCGTGTCCACCCGCGACAGGCGGATCTGGCGCAGGACCTCCATCCCGTTCATGTCGGGCAGGTCCAGGTCCAGCAGGATCAGATCGTAGTCATACAGCTTGGCAAGATCCACGCCCTCTTCGCCCATGTCGGTCAGGTAGACGTTGAAATTGGCGTGGCTGAGCATCAGTTCGATGCTGCGCGCGGTGGTCGGATCATCCTCGACCAGCAGAATCCGCATGACTTGGTCTCCCTCGTGTTTCGTGATGTCTCACACTAGGGATCTAATAGTTAAGATCCGGTTAGCGCGCCATCACGAATCAGCCTCAGGTTGAGCGCAGGCGATTTTTGCGGATCGCCTTCACCTTCAGCGCCGCCGGTCCCAAGCACGAGGAGGTGGCGATCCAGCCGTCCAGTTCCTCCTCGCTGAGCCCGTAGCGGGCGATCGCCTCGTCGCGGGTCAGAAGCCCATGGTCAATGGCCTGCACAACCGTCGCCTTGCGCCGGGCAACCCAGCGTTCCGTTCCCGTGGGCAGGTCTGCAAGCGTCAGCACGGTGCCATCCCCCAGGGTCGCTGTCCTGGGACGCGAAGATTTTCGGACGAACATGGCTTGCTTTCCCCGTGGTTGCCGTTTGTCCCTGTGTGTCATCAAGCCGTTAAGTCCTGGTGAATGCGAGCCGGTTGAATCAATCCGCATTCGTCGTATATTCCGGCATTCTGCCAGTTCCCGTCTGAACGGACATTCCCGTGACAGTGCAAGATCCGCGCGGCACCGCGCCCGCCCTGAACAGCCTCGGCTTTGCCCGTCCCCCCGCCGAAACGCGGGTCGTCGTCGCCATGTCGGGCGGCGTCGACAGTTCGGTGGTGGCCGCGCTGCTCAAGTCGGAAGGCTATGACGTGATCGGCGTCACCCTGCAGTTGTATGACCACGGCGCCGCGCTGAAGAAGAAAGGCGCCTGCTGCGCCGGTCAGGACATCCACGACGCCCGTCGCGTGGCGGAACGCATCGGCATCCCGCATTACGTGCTGGATTACGAGAACCGTTTCCGCGAGTCGGTGATCGAGGAATTCGCCGACGCCTATCTGGCGGGGGCGACCCCGGTCCCCTGCATCCGCTGCAACGAGCGGGTGAAGTTCCGCGACCTGCTGGAAACCGCGCGCGAGCTGGACGCCGACTGCATGGCGACCGGCCATTACATCCGCCGCCTGGAAGGCGCGGACGGGGCCGAACTGCACATGGCCGCGGACGGCAACCGCGACCAGAGCTATTTCCTGTTCTCGACCACCCGCGAGCAATTGGAATTCCTGCGCTTTCCGCTGGGCGGCCTTGCAAGCAAGGCAGAGACGCGGGCGTTGGCCGCGCGCTACGGGCTGGTTGTCGCCGACAAGCCGGACAGCCAGGACATCTGCTTCGTGCCCGAAGGCAACTATGCCGCGGTGATCGAGAAGCTGCGCCCCGGCGCCGCCGATCCCGGCGATATCGTGGACATGGAGGGCAACGTGCTGGGGCAGCATCGCGGCGTGATCCACTATACTATCGGCCAGCGCCGCGGCCTCGGCATCGGGGGCTTGGGCGATCCGCTTTATGTGGTGCGGCTGGATCCCGGGGCGCGCCATGTGGTCGTCGGACCGCGTTCGGCGCTGGCGACCCGGACCGTGCCGGTGGCCGAGGTCAACTGGCTGGGCGACGGCGCTTTCACCGATATGGCGGAACGCGAGATCGCCGTCCGCATCCGCTCGACCCGGCCGCCCGCGCCGGCGATGCTGCGCCCCACCGGCCCAACCACGGCCGAGGTCGTTCTTGCCGAGGCCGAGCAGGGCGTCAGCCCCGGACAGGCCTGCGTCTTCTACGAAGCCGGATCGACCCGCGTGCTGGGCGGTGGCTGGATCACCAAAAGGGAGTCACGTCGATGAGCGAGCCGGCCGAAATCGGGATCAGGATGAACAACGGCCAAGAGGCCCGGCTGGCTGACTGGGCCGGCCATGTGGTGCTGGTCGTCAATGTCGCCTCGAAATGCGGTCTGACCCCCCAGTATGAGGGGCTGGAGGCCCTGCATCGCGCGAAAAAGGATCAGGGGCTGGTCATCCTCGGCGTGCCCGCCAACGACTTCAAGCAGCAGGAACCGGGGACTGACGCCGAGATCCTCGATTTCTGCCAGACCCGCTTTGACATCAGCTTTCCGCTGGCCGCCAGGACCTCTGTCGTGGGCGCGGACAAGCACGCGCTTTATGCGCATCTGATCGCCGAGGCGCCGGCTGCGGAAGGCGACGGGCCGTGGCGCACCCGGCTGGAAGGCTTCGGGATTCCCGTGAATCCGGCGCCCGAGGTGCAGTGGAACTTTGAGAAATTCCTGATTGGTCGCGATGGCTCGGTTGTTGGCCGCTTTGCGCCCGACGTCGCGGCGGACGATCCGCGGCTGGTCGCGGCCATCGACCGCGCGCTGGCCAAGCCGGCCTGAGTTCAAGCCACCGCGGCAGCCGCGCTGTCACGGATGCGCTGGACCATGGCCCGCAGGCCGTTCGACCGCTGGGCCGACAGATGCGCGTCAAGGCCGAGCCGCCCAAGCTCGGCCGGGGCATCCACCTTTTCGACCTCATCCACGGGCAGGCCGGAATAAAGCGCGTGCAGCACCGCGATCAGGCCGCGCACGATCAGCGCGTCGCTCTCGCCCTGGAAGTCGAAGCGGCCATCCTGGACCCTCGGCATGATCCAGACCTGGCTCGCACAGCCATCGACCTTGGTGGCGGGGACCTGCAGCGCCGGGTCCATCGGCGGCATGGCACGGCCAAGCTCGATCACGTGGCGGTAGCGGTCTTCCCAACTGTCGAGGAAGTCGAAGGTGTCGGCGATGTCTTCAAAGGCGGGCGTGGCCATGATGGCTCCCTGCGTCTGCTGCGGGCGCGTGATATAGTGCCTTGGACGGTCAAGGTCAAAGCGCCCCCTTCCGGCACCGGCGCCGATGTCCTATCACCGGCGGGACGCAAGCCAAGGGGAAGCCTGTCGATGAACCGCGCATTCTGGCCGATGGCCGCCTGCCTGATGCTCGCCGGCTGCGGCGACAGCAGCCTGAACCCGATGCGCTGGTTCGGAGGAGAGCGCGCGCCCCGCGCCGCCCAGACGCTCGCCCCTGAGGGGGGCTACGATACCCGTAACGACGACCGCCTGCCGATGGGGCAGGTGCTTTCAGCCCGGTGGGAACAGACGCTGGAAGGCCGCCTGCTGGTCGTCACCGCGATGCCGCCGACCAAAGGCTGGTGGAACGTCGAGCTTGTGACGGAAACACCCCGACCGGCGGACAGGGTGCTGCCCGATCCCGACGGCGTGCTGCGGCTGCGACTGGTCGGCGCGCCGCCGCCTGCGGACAGCACGGCCGCTCGGATGCCGGCGCAGCCCGGTTCCGACACGCTGACCATCGCCCTGCCGCTCAGTTCGCCTGTCCTGTCTCGGATGCATTCGGTCGTCGTGGCGGGCGCGGCGAACGCGATCTCGCTGGGGGTCTGAGGCGTCCCCGCCTCAGCGCATCTGGCGCAGATAGGTCCAGGTCGGCACCAGCGCGTTGCGCGCAACCGACCAGCTTTCCGCATCGCCAAGATAGGCAAAGCCCGCATTGGTCAGCACCTTGGCCGAGCCGGGATTATCCTGGAACGCTTCGGCGAACAGGGTGCGCGAGCGATGCGGGTTCGCCGCCACCAGCGCCTGCACGGCTTCGGTCGCCACGCCAGTGTTCCAGAAACCCGAGCCTATCCAGAAGCCGAGCTCGGACCTGTCAGGCTCGATCCGGGTCAGAGAGACGACGCCCAGAAGCTCGCCTAGCCCCGAAGCGGCCGCGTCGATGGCCCAGACATCCTCGGTCCGGTTTGGGGCCGTGGCGCGGGCCACATATTGCTCGGCCGCTCCGGGCGGCAGGGGATGGGGGATTGCCCGCGTCCCCTCAGCCACGCGGCGATCCGCGGTGTAATGCTGGATCAGCCCCGAATCCGAGGTGCGAAGCGGGCGCAATATAAACCGGCCGGCCGGAATCGGGGCCTGGGCGTCCGACTGCGCAAGATCCGGCGTCGCCGTGCCATAGGTCCGGTTGCCGGTCAAAAGTTCGGGCTGATCCATTGCTGCTCCCCCAGTTGGTCGCCGGCTGGGCGGCGAGCCTGAAATGCGAACGGGGACCGGCCGTGCCGATCCCCGTTGCAATGTGCTTGCGCCGATCGGCTTACTCGGCCGCGATGGCCGCGGGTTCGATCGAGATGAAGGTTCGACCCTTCAGGCCCTTGCGGAAGGTGACGGTGCCTTCGGTCAGGGCGAACAGCGTGTGGTCGCGGCCCATGCCGACGTTCTGGCCCGGCCACCACTGGGTGCCGCGCTGACGCACGATGATGTTGCCGGCAAGGGCGGACTGGCCGCCGAACAGCTTGACGCCAAGACGGCGACCGGCAGAATCGCGGCCGTTCCGGGACGAGCCGCCTGCTTTCTTGTGTGCCATGGATCAGTTCTCCTCAGCGGTGGTGGCGGTTTCGGCCGATTTCTCGGCGGCTTCGCCGCTGGTGACGCGGCGGGCCATCTCGGCCTGCTCGGTCTTGTTCAGGGCATAGCGATCGTCACCGGCAACCCGGTTGCGGCCGGCGGCACGGGCGCCCACGGCGGCCTTGACGTCCGACGAGTCCGCGCCGGTTTCCAGCAGCTCGGTCACGCGCAGCAGGGTCAGTTGCTGGCGATGCCCACGGGTGCGCTGCGACGAATGCTTGCGGCGGCGCTTGTGGAAGGTGATGACCTTGTCGGCCTTGATGGTGTCGATGACCTCGGCCACGACGCCCGCGCCGCTGACCAGAGGCGCGCCGATGGTCGAGCCGATCATCAGGATTTCGTCGAACCGGACCTTCTCGCCGGCTTCGGCGGCCAGTTTCTCGACGCGCAGCACATCACCGGGCTGAACCCGGTACTGCTTGCCGCCCGTCTTCAGGACTGCGAACATCGTCTTGTCTTTCCCTTGCCGCGCCCTGTGGCCCCGGTTTCCCGGCGTTCGTCGGGCCTTGCAGGCCCCTGCCTTCGGACAGCGCACCCTTGCGGGGTGGTGTTAAAATGAACAGCCGGCCAAGGGCGCAAGCCCGGCCGGTCGCCGGTATATGGCAAATCGTGCAGGCCGAGTCAACGATTTCCACCTCTGCCGGCTTGTTCTTCTTTCTGGTGGAAATACCCCGGTCGCAGCGCTTCAGTCCTCGGCGCGCTCGGCCAGTTGAAGCCATTCCTCTTCGGCCGCCGCCAAGGCCATCTGCCGCTCGGCCAGCCCTTCCGAGGCCTTGGCGAACTTGGCGGGCGCGGTCTGGAACAGGTCCGGCTGGGCCAGGAACTCGGCCAGCTTCGCGATCTCGGCCTCGGTGCGTTCCATGATCGCGGGCAGCGCCTCAAGCCGGTGCTTCTCGGTGAAGCTGAGGCCGTTCCTGCGCGGCGCATCCGCCTTGGCCGCCTCGGCCTTGGCAGGCCGTTCCGGGGCCGTAACCGCCTCGGGCGCATCCTCGCCGCGCTGGGCGCGATAGTCGCTCCAGCCTCCGGCGTAGATCAAGGCGCGGCCGTCGCCTTCCATCGCCACGGTCGTATCCGCCACCCGGTCGATGAAGTCACGGTCGTGGCTGACCAGCAGCACGGTGCCGTCGTATTCGCCGAGGATGTCCTGCAGCAGGTCCAGCGTCTCGATGTCGAGATCGTTCGTCGGCTCGTCCAGCACCAGCAGATTCGAGGGCCGCGCCATGATCCGCGCAAGCAGCAGCCGCGCCTTTTCCCCGCCTGACAGGCTGCCGACCGGAGCGCGTGCCTGCGCGTCGTCGAACAGGAAATCCTTGAGATATCCCACGACGTGCTTCGGCTGGCCGCGCACCATGATCTGATCGGACCGGCCCGAGACCCGCATCGCGGGGTCGTTCGTCAGCGCCTCCCAAAGCGACACGTTGTCGTCGATGGAGGAACGGGCCTGATCGAAGACGGCGATCTCAAGATTGGTGCCATGAGTCACCGTCCCGGTGTCGGGTAGTATCTCCCCCGTCAGCATCTTGATCAGCGTTGTCTTCCCCGCCCCGTTCGGCCCGACAAAGGCGACCCGGTCGCCGCGCATCACCCGCAGATCGAAGGGCCGCAGGATCACCCGATCACCGAAAGCCTTGGAGATCCCCTTGGCCTCGATCACCCGCTTGCCCGACTGCTGGCCTGATTCCAGCGCCATCGCCGCCGTGCCCTGCCGCCGGATCTGTCCCGCGCGCTCTGCCCGCATCGCCTGCAGCGCCCGCACCCGGCCCATGTTGCGCTTGCGCCGGGCGCTGATGCCCTCCACGGCCCAGCGCGCCTCGGCCTTGATCTTGCGGTCCAGCTTGTGGCGCGCGTCGTCCTCGACGGCCCAGGTTTCCTCGCGCCATTCCTCGAAGTCCTCGAAGCCCTTTTCCTGCCGCCGCACCTCGCCCCGGTCGATCCACAGCGTCGCCCGCGTCAGCCGCCGCAAAAAGGCGCGGTCGTGCGAAATCAGGACGAAGGCCGCCCGCGTCTCGGAAAGCTGCTGTTCCAGCCAGCCGATCGCCTCGATGTCGAGGTGGTTCGTGGGTTCGTCCAGCAACATCAGTTCCGGCGCCTCGGCCAGCAGGCGCGCCAGAGCCGCCCGCCTGCGCTCGCCGCCGCTCGCGGTGGCGACGGGGCGGTCAGGGTCGAACTTCAGCCCTTCGGCCGCCATTTCGACGCGGTAGTCCTCGCCAGGGCCAAGGCCCGCCGCGGCGAACTCGCCCAAGGTCGCATAGGCCGACAGGTCCGGGTCCTGCTCCATATAGCCGACGGTGGTGCCGGTGGGGACAATGACCTCGCCCCCGTCGGGTTCGACCAGCCCGGCCATGACCTTCATCAGCGTGGACTTGCCCGAGCCGTTGCGCCCGACCAGAGCCACCCGGTCGCCGGGATGGACAGTCAGGGACAGCCCCTCGAACACGGGATTGCCGCCGAAGGTGAGCGATATGTCGGTCAGTTGCAGAAGGGGTGCGCGGGCCATAGTGGGCGACTATCCGCGCGCCGCCAGCCCGTCAACCAAGCGCCACTAGCAGCTGCGCTGCCAGCCCGTGCAGCTCATCCCGGTAGCCGGTGCGCCCCGAGGGCTGGTCGGGGTCCGAGGTCATCGCAATCGCCACCGCTGGCCACCCCCGCACGGCAGGCGCGACATAGATCATCTGCCCGCCGTAGCCCCAGCCATAGTTGACCGGCCGCCCCGCCATCCGCGCCAGGAACCAGCCATAGCCATAGCTCGAGCCTGTGAACATCGACTGCGTCCGGGGCCGCCAGCTTTCCGCGATCCAAGCCGCCGGGATCACGCCCGCGCCGCCCTCTGCATAAGCCGTGCCGAAGGCCAGCAGCGAGCGCGTGCTCATCGCCATCTGGTTGCCGCCAAGGTGGATGCCCTGCGGGTCACACTCCCAATCCGCGATCTGGAAGCCTGGCAGGTCCAGCCATTCGCGCGCAAGCGCCAGGGTTGAGCGGCCCGATGCGCGCGTCAGCATGGCGGATACGAGGTGGCTCGATGCCGTGGAATACAGCATCCGCCCGCCTGGCTCGGCGACAAAGGGCGCCGCCAGCGCCGCCCGGACCCAGTTCCGGCTGCCGACCCATGCGCCGTAGTTCGCGCCCGACTGGCGTTCCAGCCCCGCCTGCATCGACAGCAGGTTGCCCAGCGTGACGCGGAACAGCCTATTGTCAGGGTTCGCAGGGAAATCGTCGCGCAGCACATCCGCGACGGGCTGATCCGCGCCCTTCAGGACGCCGCGCCCGATGGCGATCCCCGCCAGCGCCGAAACGATCGACTTCGAGGCTGACTTGATGTTGGTCGGTCGGTCAGGCGTGAAGCCGTGATAGCCGCGCGCGGCGACCTCTCTGTTGCCCTGCCAGATGGCAATGGCACGCAACTGGCCATGCGCCTCGGCCGCACCGAGGGTCATGTCCAGCGTCGCCGCCTGGGCCATGCCGCCGGAAGGCAGCGCAAGGGCAGGGGCCGCGAGGCCGAGGGCAAGCAGGCTGCGTCGGGTCACTGTCATGCGCGCCATGTCGGGTGCCCGCGGCGCTTGCGCAACCTTGCTTCCCCTCACGTTACAAGGATGGCCAAAACGGCCGGGCCGCTGGACAAGCGCGCCCGTGTCTCGCTAAACCCGGCGAGCGTCCCCATGCGCTCGGGACCGGATCGGCAGGCGGGACGAGATGGCGGCAAGGCTGGGCAGCACGGCGGATCAGTTGCAGGACGCGGACCCCGCCGCCGAGGCCGAGGCCCTGCAGGCGCGCGTGGCCGAGGCCGACCTCGCCTATCACCGCGAGGACGCGCCGATCATTTCGGACGCCGAATACGACGCGCTGAAACGCCGCCTCGCGGCGCTGGAGGCCGCGCATCCCCAGCTTGCCGCGCCGGACAGCCCGACCCAGACCGTCGGTGCCGCGCCCTCGGAACGCTTTGCCAAGGTGCGCCATGCCCAGCGCATGATGTCGTTGGGAAACGCCTTCTCGCGCGCCGAGGTGGAGGAGTTCGTCGCGCGCCTCCGCAGCTTCCTGAACCTGCCCGCGGGCGCCCCCATGCCGATGATCGCCGAGCCCAAGATCGACGGGTTGTCGCTGTCCTTGCGCTATGAGGGCGGTCAACTGGTGCAGGCCGCCACCCGCGGCGACGGCACGACCGGCGAGAACGTCACCGCCAACGCCCGCACCATCGCGGACATCCCCCATACCCTGACAGGCGCCCCCGAGGTGCTGGAGGTGCGTGGCGAGGTCTACATGACCCATGCCGATTTCGCGCGGCTGAACGACCCGGGCGCCGACCGCACCTTCGCCAACCCCCGGAACGCCGCCGCAGGTTCGCTGCGCCAGCTTGACCCCGCGATCACCGCCCGCCGCCCGCTGCGCTTCTTCGCCTATGGCTGGGGAGAGGTCAGCGCGCCTCTCGCCCCCATCCAGTCCGGCGCGATTGCCCGACTGGCCGAACTGGGCTTTCAGACCACGGACCCGCGCCTCTGCCACGGCGTCGATGAGCTGATGGCCGTTTGGTCCGATCTGGAACAGCGCCGCGCCACGCTGGGCTTCGACATCGACGGGGTGGTCTACAAGGTCGATGACATCGCGCTGCAGGAACGGCTCGGCTTCCGCGCCACCACGCCGCGCTGGGCGCTCGCCCACAAGTTCCCGGCCGAACTCGCCTGGACCCGCCTCGACCGCATCGAGATCCAGGTCGGCCGCACTGGTTCGCTTTCCCCCGTTGCCCGCCTGACGCCGGTCACAGTCGGCGGCGTCGTCGTCTCGAACGCCACCCTGCACAACGAGGACTACATCGCCGGCCACGATTCCCGCGGCCAGCCCATCCGCGAGGGCCGCGACATCCGCGAGGGGGACTGGGTGCAGGTCTATCGCGCGGGCGACGTGATCCCCAAGATCGCCGACGTGGACCTGTCGCGCCGCACTAGCCCTGCGCCCTACGCCTTCCCGACGACCTGCCCCGAATGCGGCAGCGAGGCGATCCGCGAGCCGGGCGATTCCGTCCGCCGCTGCTCGGGCGGCCTCGGCTGCCCCGCGCAGGCCATCGAACGCCTGCGCCACTTCGTCTCCCGCGCCGCCTTCGACATCGAGGGGTTGGGGACCAAGCAGGTCGAGGCCTTCTTCGCCGACCCGACCCTGCCGATCCGCGAGCCCGCCGACATCTTCACCCTCGCCGCCCGCGATGCGGCGGGCCTCGCACGTCTGAAGAACCGCGAGGGCTGGGGCGAGCGTTCCGCCGAAAACCTGTTCCGCGCCATCGAGGAGCGGCGGACGATCCCGCTGGCCCGCCTGATCTATGCCCTCGGCATCCGCCACGTGGGCGAGGTGGCCGCCGCCACGCTCGCCCGCCACTACGGCACGTGGGAGGCGCTGGTCTCGGCCCTCGACGCTGCCGCCCCCGCTGCCGCCCGCCACCGCGCCGCCGACGAGGCGGTCGCTGCCGAACGCGCCGCAGCCGCAGCCCAAGGCCGCCGCGCCTCGGTGTCCACCGCGCGCGCCGCTGTCTGGGCCGCCGACCCGCCGGTGCCGCCCGAATCCCGCGCCGCCTGGGACGACCTGACCGGCATCGAGGGCATCGGTGCGGTTCTGGCCGAGTCCCTGACCGCCAGCTTCGCCCAGCCCGCCGAGCGTGCCGTGATCGACCGGCTGGTGGCTTACCTGACGGTCGAGCCAGCCACCCCCGCCGCCAAGGCCTACAGCGCCATTGCGGGGCAGACGGTAGTCTTCACCGGCTCGCTGGAAAAGATGACCCGCGCCGAGGCCAAAGCGCGTGCCGAGGCGCTGGGCGCCAAGGTTGCAGGCTCGGTCTCCTCGCGCACCGATCTTCTGGTGGCCGGGCCGGGGGCTGGATCGAAGGCGGCGAAGGCCGCCGAACTGGGCATCCGCGTGATCGACGAAGACCAATGGCTGGCGATCGCTCGCGGGTGACGGGGGCCGGATCGCCCGGCGGCCCTGAACAGGCGGGCGGGCAGACGGACGATCCTTCCCTGCAGAACGACCAGCCCGTTGCCGATGAGACGGGCCGGAACGACCAGGCTTCCCGTGAGGCCGGAGGCAGGGCTTCCTACGAGTCCGACCAAGGGCAACGCTCGGTCAAACCCATCACGGGCGGACCTGTGAAAGATCACGGCCTAGCCCCGCGCGAGGCGGATACTCGGGCATCCGCCCAGCCCGAACAAGGGCAGCGCCCGGCAAGACCCATCAAGGACGGCTCTGCGGAGCGTTCAGGAGACAAGGAGTCTTCGCCGCACCTCGTTGCTGCGGAAAGACAAGGCGGCCTTTTCGCGCGCCCAGAGCAGGATCGGCCCCCTCAGGACCGGGAAAATGAACCTGACATGGCAGGGTCAGGCGAACCTGCGCCCTCCGGACCCGCCACGGCTCCGCGTCCTTCCACACCGAAGGGCCGCCCGCCGGTCCTGTTCCCCCTTTTCGCGGGCGTCGAGACTCTGCCCGGCGTCGGTCCGAAGGCCGCCGAGGCCTTCGCCGCGCTGAACGTCACCCGCCCGCGCGACCTTCTGTTCCACCTGCCCAGCGCTGGCATCGCGCGCCGCATGGTCGCACGACTGGCCGACCTGCGCCCGCCCGAGATCGCCACCGTCACCGTTCGCGTGTTGCGCCACCACCAGCCCGCAAGCCGGGGCCGCCCGTGGCGCGTCATCTGCGCCGACGCCTCGGGCGACCTTGCGCTGGTCTTCTTCCACGCCCGCGCGGCCTGGATCGAATCGCAGCTTCCCATCGGCGCCACCCGCGTCGTCTCGGGCAAGGTCGAGCTGTTCGACGGCGTGGCCCAGATGATCCACCCCGACCATATCCTGCCGCCTTCGGACCCGCTGCCGTCCAGCTTCGAGCCGGTCTATCCGCTTGCAGGCGCTTTGACGCAGCGGATGGTCGCCCGCGCTGTCACTGCCGCAATCGACCGCGCCCCGCCCCTGACTGAATGGATCGAGCCCTCGCTTCTTGCCCCGCGGGGCTGGCCAGACTGGCTTTCCGCCATCAAGACCGCGCATGATCCCAGGGGCATGGACGACCTGTCGCTGCTGTCCCCCGCGCGCGAGCGCCTTGCCTATGACGAGTTGCTGGCCCACCAGATGACCCTCGCTCTGGTCCGCCGCGACCGCCGCCGCACGGCGGGCCGGATCACCAAAGGAGAGGGGCGGCTGCGGGACCGCGTGGTGAGGGCGCTGCCTTGGCCCCCGACCGGCGCGCAGACCCGCGCCGTGGCCGAGATCGCCGCCGACATGGCCAGCCCCCAGCGGATGAACCGCCTGCTGCAGGGCGACGTGGGTTCGGGCAAGACGCTGGTCGCGGCGCTGGCGCTGCTGGCAGCGGTCGAGGCAGGCGGGCAGGGCGTGCTGATGGCGCCGACGGAAATCCTCGCCCGCCAGCATCTCGCCGCACTGACGCCGCTGGCCGATGTTGCCGGAGTCCGCATCGCCCTGCTGACGGGCCGCGACAAGGGCGAGGCGCGGGAAACCCTGCTGACCGACCTTGCCGCGGGCCGCATCGGCGTGCTGGTCGGCACCCACGCCGTCTTCCAGCCGGGTGTTGAGTTCCACGATCTGCGACTGGCCGTGATCGACGAACAGCACCGCTTTGGCGTGGCGCAAAGGCTGGAACTCGCCGCCAAGGGCCTGCGCCCCGACATGCTGGTGATGACCGCGACCCCCATCCCCCGCAGCCTGGCCCTTGCGCAATACGGCGACATGGACCTGTCGGTGCTGGATGAAAAGCCGCCGGGCCGCAAGCCGGTGGTTACGACCGTCCTGCCCGACTCGCGCATCGAAGAGGTCGCCGCCCGCCTTCAAACGGCGATGGACCGCGGCGCGCGGGCTTATTGGGTCTGCCCGCTGGTCGAGGAAAGCGAGTTGGTGGACCTGACCGCCGCCGAGGACCGCTTCCAGATGCTGCAGGCGCGTTTCGGCGACCGCGTCCGGCTGGTCCACGGCCAGATGCCGCCCGAGGCGCGCGACGCGGCGATGGCCGACTTCGCCGAAGGGCGCGCCCAGCTTCTGGTCGCGACGACGGTGATCGAGGTCGGCGTCAACGTCCCGGAAGCGACCATCATGGTGATCGAGCGCGCCGAAAGCTTCGGCCTCGCGCAACTGCACCAGCTTCGCGGACGGGTGGGGCGAGGCGAGGGCGCATCAAGCTGCCTGCTGCTCTATCACGAGCCGCTGTCCGAGGGCGCCCGCCGCCGCCTGCAGATCCTGCGCGAAACCGAGGACGGCTTCCGCATCGCCGAGGAGGATCTGGCGATGCGGGGGGCCGGGGACGTGATCGGAACCGCCCAGTCCGGGCTGCCGCGTTTCCGCGTGGCCGACCTCGAACGGCAAGCCGAACTGCTGGCGACGGCCCGACAGGACGCGCGCCTGCTGCTGGATCAGGACCCTGATCTTTCAGGCGGGCGGGGACGAGCGGTTCGGAAGCTGCTTTGGCTGATGGAACAGGACCGTGCCATCGGACTGATGGCGGCCGGCTGAGGTGACATCTGTGCGGCGCGCAGCAACAGCCTGACATCATGCCTGTTTCTGGCCCCGCAAGGCTGCAGGAAGCTGCCTGAACGGAGGCCGCTACAATCTCGATGGCAAGCAGGCTGAGGCTTTGCACGCGCATCAGGGGCGCAGGGTCCAGCCATTGGTACCGTCGATGATTTCGGCGTCTCTCCCCCTTTTGGGAAACCTCGGGACGAGGCCACGGAACCCGATCGCCGCTGCTGGCGGTCGGCAGCATGCAGGGTGCGAATCGACGGCAATGCGATGCGTCGCGCGGTCGAGCCGCAAGGATGACGGACGACCCGCCGTCCTCGCGCCGCAACGGTGAGCGTGCTGATCGCAGCAACCAAGCCAGGCAAGGAAAACATCTGGGAAATCAGGCGGAAGAGGAGCGCCAGACCAGGGGAAAGACGCCACTGAACAAGCCGCCACGACCTCTGGCCCTCTGAATGTTCTCTGAAAGTTCTTTACAGATAGTCTCGCAGATGAGAACAAAGCGTTAACCCTGATGGAGAACTGACATGAAACCATCCGCCGAAATCGAAGTTCTGGGTGACATGCTTTGCGTTGCCTCAATCGCGATTGCCACGGTTGCGATGCTGTGGCTGCCAGCCCTCATCTGATGCAGCGGACCGGAAGTGCAGCGCGGCACTCCCGTCCGACCTGACCTGTCTGACGCAAGCAAACCCGTGAGTTCTGCACTCAGCCCGTGCATTCCTGAAGCTATATCAGCGCACAACTATGCAGAGAGAACCGCTGGCTACCTGCAGCCGTCACCGTGGCACGCAGCCGCGGCGCATGGCGGACGCGTTCCTGTCCATCCGGCTGATCTCAACGCAGCCGCGGTGGGCTGAGCAGGCAAAAAGGATGTCCGCCAACGCTGACTGCAGCAGACTTAACCTCACAGGCGGGCGCAGCGACCCCACACTGAACATTTACCGGCGCCTGCCGATCAGTTTCATCCTTGTCGGAACAGGTGACACCGAACCACCCCGCTGCGCTTCATCCCGGCGACAATGTCGCTCAGTAACTGCGGATCAGCCCGACAAGCCGGCCCTGGATGCGAACCTTGTCCTCGGGCAGCACGCGGGTCTCGTAAGCCGCGTTGGCCGCTTCCAGCGCGATCATTCCGCCGCGGCGGCGGTAACGCTTCAGCGTGGCTTCGGCGCCCTCGACAAGCGCCACGACGATGTCGCCATTGTCGGCCGTGTCCTGTTCGCGGATCACCACCACGTCGCCATCATTGATCCCTGCCTCGATCATCGAATCGCCACGCACTTCCAGCGCATAGTGATGTTCGCGGCCTGTCAGCATGGTCCCCGGCACCGCGATATGGTGCGACACCTCCGAGATCGCCTCGATCGGCACCCCCGCGGCGATGCGCCCCATGACCGGCAATTCCACTGCCGGGCTGTCCACGATCGGCATCGCCCCACGCGGACGCGGTGGCCGGTCGTTCGAGATGACGCGGGGCTTGAACCCGCCGACCTCGGCCTCGTTCCGCATCAGGGCCTCGGGAAGGCGGACGATTTCCAGCGCGCGGGCGCGATGGGGCAGGCGGCGGATGAAGCCGCGTTCCTCAAGGGCAGTCACGAGCCGGTGGATCCCCGATTTCGAGCGCAGGTCGAGCGCCAGCTTCATTTCATCGAACGAGGGGGGAACACCATCGCGAGCCATGCGGGACTGGATGAATTCCAGCAATTGGATCTGCTTCTTGGTCAGCACGGCGTGTTTGTCCCCCAGCCTGACAGGTGCGTTCGGCTTATGTTCTAGGATCGACCCCGTCTCGCGTCAATGAATAACCTGATTCGCCTGAACAAAAGGTTAACAAGTCAGGGGGATGTAGCGAATCCGTGCCCCAGCCGTCCGGGCCGGATCGTCCGCCGGCCGGATCAGCAGCGCCTGCGCCCCGGCCATCAGCGTCAGCCGCGCCGAGTCCTGATCCTCGAAGGGCGTGACCACGGTGCCATGCTCGTCCGCGGACAGCGTCGCGCGCAGATAATGCTGGCGATTGCCTTCCGGGGGCAGGTCGCGACCGAGGATGCCGTGGCGAATCCTCGGTCCCGCATCGGCCTCGCCCTGCATCCGGCGCAACAGGGGCTGCATGAACAGCAGCGCCGTCACGATGGCCGAGACCGGGTTGCCGGGCAGGCCGAGCATCGCGGTTTCCCCAAGCCTCCCGGCCATCAGCGGCTTGCCGGGGCGCATGGCGATGCGATGGAAGGCGCGCTTCATCCCGAGGCTTTCCGCCACCCGGCCGATCAGGTCGTGGTCGCCGACCGAGGCGCCGCCGATGGTCACGATCAGGCCTGCCCCCCGGGCTCGGGCGAACGATTGGCGCAGGCTTTCCTCGCTGTCGCGGGCGATGGGAAGGATCAGCGGCTCGGCTCCCGTCATGCGCGCAAGCGCCGCCACCGCGATGTCGTTCGAGCTGATGATCTGGCCCGGGCCGGGGATCTCGCCCGGACGCACCAGCTCGTCGCCGCCCGCCAGCACGGCGACTTGCGGCTGGCGGGCGACGGTCACGCGCGGCACGTTCATCGCGGCCAGCAGCGCGAGGTCGGCAGGCGAAAGGCGGCGCCCAGCCGGCAGGCGGTCGCCCTGCGCAAAATCGTTGCCGCGGGCACGGATATGGGTGCGGGTGGACTGCCCGGACATCGTGATCCGGTCGCCGTCGCGGGTCATGTCCTCCTGCATCACCACGCGGTCGGCGCCCGAGGGCACCGGGGCGCCGGTGAAGATGCGGACGGCCTCACCCGCGGCCAGCGTTCCGGGCCAGGGGCGGCCGGCGGCGGCCTCGCCCACCACCCTCAGCGGCCCCGGCAGGTCGGCGTCGCGCATTGTATAGCCGTCCATCGCCGCTGAGTCGAAGGGCGGCTGGGTCATGGCGGAAACGGCATCGCGCAGCAGCACGCGGCCCAGAGCGTCCTGGATGTCCACGTCCTCGGGGCAGGGCGGATGCGCGAGGTCCAGCACCATCGCCAACGCCTGATCGACGGTCAGCAGCCCGCTCATGGCGTGGCCTCGAATGTGCCGGACTTGCCGCCGGTCTTGCGCAGCAGCCGGACGCCCTCGATCCGCATGTCCTTCTGCGCGGCCTTGAGCATGTCATAGACGGTCAGCGCGGCGACGGTGGCGGCGGTCAGCGCCTCCATCTCGACGCCGGTGCGGCCGGTGGTCCGGGCGGTCGCGGTGATGCGGATGCCGGGAAGCGCCGGGTCGGGGATCAGGTCCAGCGCGACCTTGTCCAAGGGCAGCGGATGGCAGAGCGGGATGAGGTCGGCCGTGCGCTTGGCCCCCATGATCCCGGCGAGCCGCGCCACGCCCAGCACGTCGCCCTTGGCCGCACCGCCCTGCGCGAGCGCGAGCGTTTCGGGCGACATGACGACGGCGGCCTCGGCCACCGCCTCGCGGGCGGTCGGCTCCTTGCCGGAGACGTCCACCATATGCGCCTGACCGCTCGCGTCGAAATGGGTCAGGGTCATGCGACCTCCAGGATTGCGCGGGTGGCGGCGGCGACGTCATCCTGCCGCATCAGGCTTTCGCCGATGAGGAAGCGGCGGACGCCGCCTTCCATCATCCGCGACAGGTCCTCGGCGGTGAAGAGGCCGCTTTCGCAGACAACGTCCCGCTCGCCCGCGATACGGGGGGCAAGCCGCAGCGTCGTCTCGATATCGACCTCGAAGGTCTTGAGATTGCGGTTGTTTATGCCGAGGAGCGGCGAGGACAGCCGCATTGCGCGGTCGAGTTCCCATTCGTCATGGACCTCGATCAGCGCGTCCATGCCCCAGTGGGTCGCGGCATCTTCCAGTTCGGCGGCAAGGGCGTCGTCCACCGAAGCCATGATGATGAGGATGCAGTCGGCGCCCCAGGCGCGGGCCTCGGCCACCTGATAGGGATCGTGCAGGAAATCCTTGCGCAGCACGGGCAACTCGCAGGCCTCACGGGCAGCGATCAGGAACTCGGGCGCACCCTGGAACGAGGGGCCGTCGGTCAGGACCGACAGGCAGGCCGCGCCGCCTTCCTGGTAGGCCTCGGCTAGGCGCGGCGGGTCGAAGTCGGGGCGGATCAGGCCCTTGGAGGGGCTGGCCTTCTTGATCTCGGCGATCAGGGCCGGGCCGGTCGCCGCCTTGTCGGCCAGCGCGTGGGCGAAGCCGCGCACAGGGGGCGCGGCGCGGGCGTCGGCCTCGACCCGGGACAGCGACCGGGCAGCCTTGGCGGCGGCGATTTCCTGAAGCTTGTAGCTCTTGATGCGTTCGAGAATATCCATGCCCGCAGTTAGCCCCTAGCGGCGGCCGGAAGCAACTGCGGCTCAGGCCGCGGTCCAGTCGATGGGGCGCAGGTCATGTTCGGCCAGCCAGTCGTTCACTCGGCTGAAGGGGCGCGAGCCGAAGAAGCCGCGCTTTGCCGACAGCGGCGAGGGATGGGCGCTTTGCACCACAAGGTCCTGCGGGCGCGGTAGGCCCTGCGCCACCTTCTGCGCGTGGGCACCCCAGAGGATAAAGGCGAGGGGGCCGTGCTGCTGCGCCTCGACAATGGCTTCTTGGGCGAGCCGCTCCCAGCCCCAGCGGGCATGGGCGCCCGCCTGACCGGGTTCGACTGACAGCGCGGTGTTGAGCAGCAGCACGCCCTGTCGCGCCCAGGGGGTCAGGTCGCCCGAGGCCGGGCGGACGCCGAGGTCGGCCTCGAGTTCCTTGAAGATATTGGCAAGCGAGCGCGGCAGCGGCACGCCCTTGTTCACCGAAAAGGCGAGGCCGTTGGCATGGCCGGGCGTGGGGTAGGGGTCCTGTCCCAGCAGGACCACGCGCACGTCCTGCGGCGCGACGGCCTGAAGCGCCGCGAAGACGCGGTCGGGGCCGGGCAGCCAGTCTTGACCCTGCAGGCGGTCGCGGATGGCGGGCCAGGCTTCGGTGAAGAAGGGCAGGTGCGCCCAGGCTGGCGGCGACAGCGGCTGCGTCACGGCCGGAGCCTCCGGCGGGGATATTTGGGGCCGAAAGATGTCATCGGGTGCTTACGCTTCCGCAGTGCCGGTGATCGCGGCGAGTTGCGCGAGCTTCTGCTTCGCCTTTCCCGAGTCGAGGGAGTCGCGGGCGATCTCGGCCCCTTCCCGCAGGGTCGCGGCGCGGCCTGCGATCACCAGCGCGGCTGCCGCGTTCAGCAGGACCGCATCGCGATAGGCGCCCTTTGCGCCGTCCAGCAGCGCGCGCAAGGCAGCGGCATTCTCGGCCGGCTCTCCGCCGATGATGTCATCGAAGGGATGGACGGGGAGGCCGGCATCCTCGGGCGAGATCTCGAACTCGGTGATCTCTCCGTCCTTCAGTTGCGCCACCTGGCTGGGTTCGGCGATGGACAGCTCGTCGGTGCCGTCGCTACCATGGACCAGCCAGGCCGAGGTGGAACCGAGTTCGCGCAGGGTTTCCGCCATCGGCCGCAGCCATTCGGACGAGAAGGCGCCGGTCAGTTGCGCCCTGACGCCCGCGGGGTTCGTCATCGGGCCGAGCAGGTTGAAGATCGTCCGAGTTCCCAGTTCGTGCCGGGCCGGACCTACATGGCGCATGGCGGGATGATAGGTGGTCGCCATCATGAAGCAGATGCCGCATTCATCCAGCGACCGCTGCGCCTGTGCCGGGCCGCCCATGACGTCCAGCCCCAGATGGGTCAGCGCATCGGCCGAGCCGGATTTCGACGACAGGTTGCGGTTGCCGTGCTTGGCGACCGGCACGCCCGCGCCCGCCACCACGAAGGCGGTCGCGGTCGAGATGTTCAGCGTGCCCTTGCCGTCGCCTCCGGTGCCAACGATGTCGATGGCACCTTCCGGGGCGGTGATGCGGTTCATGCGCGCGCGCATGGCGCGGACGGCGGCGGCGATCTCGTCCACCGTCTCGCCGCGCACCCGCATCGCCATCAGCAGCCCGCCGATCTGCGCGGGCGTGGCCTTGCCGTCGAAAAGGGCGCCAAAGGCGGCCTCGGCTTCCTCCCCGGTCAAGGGGCGGGTGGCGGAAATGCCGATCAGCGGCCGGATGTCGGTGGGCGTGGTCATGCGGCGGTCTCGACCGCGTTGGAACAGCGGCGCAGGAAGCTGGCGATCATCTCGTGCCCGTGTTCGGACCGGATGCTTTCAGGGTGGAACTGCACGCCCTCGATGGGGAGGCTGCGATGCACCAGTCCCATGATCGTGCCGTCGCCCGCAGTCGCCGTGACGCGCAGGGAATCCGGAAGGGTCTCAGTTTCCACCGTCAGCGAATGATAGCGCGTGGCCCGCAGGGGCGAGGGCAGGCCCGCGAAGACCCCGGTGCCGTCATGGGTGATGGCGTCGGTCTTGCCGTGGACGATGCGGGGCGCGCGGATGACGCGGCCGCCGAAGGCCTCGCCGATCGCCTGATGGCCGAGGCAGACGCCCAGCAGCGGCACCCGCGCCTCGGCTGCCGCGCGGATCAGCGGCACGATGATGCCAGCCTGTCCCGGCGCGCAGGGGCCGGGCGAGACGAGGATGCCGTCGGCACCCCGCGCCAGCGCCTCATCCACCGTCAGGGCGTCGTTGCGGATGACTTCGACCTCGGCTCCGGCCTCGCCAAGATAGTGGACGAGGTTCCAGGTGAAGCTGTCGTAGTTGTCGATCATCAGGATCGACGGCCTTCTTGCGCCCGCTGCAGGAGCGGGAGAGGAAGGCCGGACAATGGCCGTGGAAGTCATCGGCGCCTCGCAACAGGGTCGGGGTTCTGGAGCCGCCAAAGGGGGATGGCTCGGCGGCGGCGGTAGGCTATAGATGCTCCCAAGCCGCGCGGGGGGTCAACCCCGCCGGATGCTTTCGCGCCGCCGTCTGGCGGTCGAGGATATGTGACGGACAGGCAAGGGGCGATGGCATGGCGGGTTTCCGGACCGGGCTGGTTCACGGCACGCTGATCTGCGGCGCGACGCTGGCCGCGCTGTCGCTGGCCTTTCCCCGGAGTGCCGAGGTCGAAGCGGAGCGGGGGCTGAAGACGGTTTCGGCGGCAGCCCAGCCTGAACCGCAGCCGTTGCCCGCCGACCCACCCGCAAGCGCGAACCCGCCCTTCATGCCGGTTCAGCCCGATGCTCCGGCGGCTGCGCCAGCCCCTGTTCCCTTGCCGCCGCAAGAGGTCACGGCAGCGGGTCAGCCCGCCGAGCCCGCTGCATCTTCTGTGCAAGCGCCCGTCATGGCTGCGCCGGATGCAGCCGAGGTGCCGGAAATCGCCTCCGGGAATACGCTGGCCGTCCCCCGCGACCCTGCAGGCCCGGCAGAGCGGCTGCCCGATCCCATCGGCTCGGATTTCCGGCGCGGTTCGGACGATCCACCGCTGGTGCCTGCGGCTTCCCCCGCATCTGTCGAGCGCCACGTTCCTCGCAGCGTCGCGGCCAGCGAGGAAGGGGCGCCGCCACCCGCGCCGGCCTCGGTCGAGGCCCCGCCCCTTCCGACGGCACCCGCCCTGTCCGATCTGCCTGCTCCCGAGGCCTTCGTGCCGGAACCGCTCATCCTTCCTGTCGAGGAAGCCCCTGCACCTGTTACTGCTCCCGGCCGCGTTGCCCTGCCCCAACTGGACAGCGCGCCCGAGCCGCGCAGGCCGCTGGACGAGACGCTTGCGACGGCCATGCGGGAACCCACCGCTTCTGCAGCGCCAGTGGACCCGCCTGCGCCGGAACCTGCAGCCGGCCCGCAGCCTGCCGTGACGGAAACGGCCGGGGCCTCGCAGGACGGCCCTGCCCGTGCCCCACGCCCCGCGCCCGACCTGTCGATCCCGCAGGCCTTGTTCGCGCCCGCCGCCGGCCCCCGCAGTGCCCCCGCATTGCCCCAGCCTGCGGCGGCGACTCCGGTTCGCCCCGACCTGTCCGACATCAACCCCGGAGCCTCGCGCTGATGCTGCCCCTGAACCCCGATCTCGCCGCCACCTTCCGCCCCCCGGTGATGGAGGCGCGGCGCTGGCTGCAGGGGCTTGCCGCCGATCCAGAGCGTCCGCTGATCAACGTCAGCCAGGCCGCGCCCGTCGATCCGCCGCCCGAGGGGCTGCGGCAGGCCATCGCGGATGCCTCGCTGACCCGCGCGGAGGCGCATCTTTACGGTCCCGTCCTCGGCAACCCCGACCTGCGCGAGGCCGTCGCCGCAGAATGGAGCCGCGCCTATGGCGGCAGCCTGACCCCTGCCAATGTCGCGATCACGCAGGGCTGCAACCAGGCCTTCTGCGCGGCCATCGCCACGGTCGCGCGGGCAGGGGACGAGGTCATCATCCCGGTGCCGTGGTACTTCAATCACAAGATGTGGTTGGACATGCAGGGCATCCGCGCGGTGCCGCTGGCCTGCGGGCAGGGGATGGTGCCCGACCCGGATGCCGCCGCCGCTCTGGTGACGCCCAACACCAGGGCGCTTGTGCTGGTCAGCCCCAACAACCCCTCGGGCGCCGAATACCCGGCCGAGGTGCTGCGCGGCTTTTACGACCTCGCCAGCCAGCAGGGCCTAGCGCTGATCCTTGACGAAACCTACCGCGACTTCGATTCGCGCGACGGCGCGCCGCATGACCTGTTCACGGACCCCGACTGGGGCGACACGCTGATCCAGCTTTATTCCTTTTCCAAGGCTTACCGCCTGACCGGCCACCGCGTCGGCGCCCTGGTCGCCAGCGAGTCGCGGCAGGTCGAGGTGGAAAAGGTGCTGGACACCCTCGCCATCTGCGCCCCGCAGCTTGGCCAGATCGGCGCCTTGTGGGGGATGCAGCACCTGCGCGACTGGCTGGCGGGCGAGCGGCAGGAGATCCTGTGCCGCCGCGCCGCCATGACCCGCGCGATGGCGGGGCTGGAAGGCTGGCGGCTCAAGGGCTGCGGCGCCTATTTCGCCTGGGCGGAACATCCCTTCGCGGAAAGCTCGGCCCAGCTTGCGCCAAGGCTGGTGCATGAGGCGGGCGTGCTGCTGCTGCCCGGCACGATGTTCATGCCCGAAGGCGACCCCGAGGCCGCCCGCCATGTCCGCATCGCCTTTGCCAATGTGGACGAGGCCGGCATTGCCGCGCTGGCGGAACGGCTTGCCGCCGTCGCCGCCTGAGCCCGCCCCAAGCGGCGGCTTGCCCGGAACACCCCCGCGCCCTAAGAACGCGGGCGAATTGCACCAGACAAGGGAACCAGCCGATGAGCAGCCTGCGGACCAAGGGAAAATCGACGGTGGTCTGGCTGCTGATGGGGATGCTGCTGCTGGGCCTCGGCGGCTTCGGGATCACCAACTTCTCGGGCATCGGCTCGGCCGCGATCGGCGCGGTGGGGGATACCGAGATCGACGGCGACGACTACCTGCGCGCGGTGTCCTCGGAAATCCGCACGCTGGCCGCCCAGACCGGCCAGACCCTGACGCCCGAACAGGCCCGCGCCATCGGCATCACCCGTAACGTGCAGGCCCGCCTGTTCACCGCCGCGGCCCTTGAGGAAGAAGCCCGGCGCATCGGCCTGTCCGTGGGCGACGAGACGGTGCTGCGCGACCTGACCACCGCGCCGGGGTTCCAGACCACCGGCGGCCAGTTCGACCCGGCCCGCTATCAGGATGTTCTGCGGCAGGACGGCCTGCGCCCCGCCGAGTTTGAGGAGGATGTCCGCATGGACGCCGCCCGCCTGATCCTGCAGGACGCGGTCGTGGGCGGCGTCATCGCCCCCCGGACGCTGCGCGACAACACCGCCGCATGGATTCTGGAACGCCGCGACTTTTCCTGGGACGAGCTGACCAGCGAAGATCTCGGCGCCCCGATTTCCGCCCCGGATGACGAGACGCTGGCCGCCTGGCACCAGGGCAACGCCGCCCGCTTCACTGCGCCCGAAGTGCGGCGGATCACCTTTGCCTGGCTGACCCCCGAGATGCTGGTGGACAGCGTCGAACTGGACGAGACCGCGCTGCGCGACCTTTATGAAAGCCGCATCGACGAGTTCCGGCAGCCCGAGCGCCGCATGGTCGAGCGGCTGGTCTATCCCTCGGAAGCCGATGCCGCCGCCGCCAAGGCCCGTCTGGATACCGGGGAAGCCACCTTCGAGCAGCTTGCCGCCGAACGCGGGCTGACGCTGTCCGACATCGACCTGGGCGAGCCGTCCGAAGCCGAGCTTGGCGCGGCGGGGCCTGCCGTCTTCGCGCTTGACCAGCCGGGCGTCGTGGGGCCTGTCCAGACCCCGCTCGGCCCGGCGCTGATGTCCATGAATGCGATCCTCGACCCGGTGGACATCCCCTTCGAGCAGGCGGTGGTGGATCTGCGCGCCGAGGCCGCCGCCGACCGCGCCCGCCGGGTGATCGAGGAACAGGCGCATGACCTGGAAGACCGGATCGCCGGCGGCGCCACGCTGGAGGAACTGGCCGAGGCCACCGACATGGAGCTTGGCACCATCGCGTTCTCGGCGGAAACGCCCTCGGAAGGGATCGCCGCCTATCCCGGCTTCCGCGAGCGCGCCCGCGTTCTTTCCGAATCCGATTTCCCCCAGCTTCACCAGTTCGACGAAGGCGGCATCTTCGCCATGCGGCTGGACGAGCTTGTTGCCCCCGCGCTGATCCCCTTCGATGAGGTGCGGGACGAGGTGCTGGCCGACTGGACCGCCGCCGAAACCCGGCGCGAGTTGAAGGCCCGCGCCGAGGAACGCGAGCTGGTGGTCGAATCCGAGGCCGAGGCGAATGCGCCGGCCAGCACCGACGAGACCGTGGGACCGGCCGCGCTTGCGCCCGCACAGGGCTTTCAGGTCGCCACGGATGTCGAGCGTGACACCGGCATCGAGGGCGTGCCGCAATCCGTCGTCGCCGACGGCTTCCGCCTGACCGAGCCGGGCGAGGTCGCCGCCGTCGAGGCCGAGGGCCGGGTGTTCATCATCCGCCTCGACGCGATCAGGCCCGCCGACCTGACGGCCGAGGAAGCCGCGCCGATCGTTGCAGGCGTCGAAAACCGGCTGACGAACTCGTTGCAGGCGGACCTGTTCAACGCCTATGCCCGTGCCCTGCAGATGAAGCATGGGATCACGATCAGCGACAGTGCGCTCGCCGCCGCCGACGCGCGGCTGCAGTGATGGAGCTGACGCCCGACTTTCCTGCTTTCGAACGCGCCTGGGCCGAGGGCCGCAACCAGCTTGTGACGATCCGGCTGGCCGCGGACCTCGACACCCCTGTCAGCCTGATGCTGAAGCTGGCCGAGGCCGCGCCCTTGTCCTTCATGCTGGAAAGCGTGACGGGGGGCGAGGTGAGGGGCCGCTATTCCATCGTCGGGATGAAGCCCGACCTGGTCTGGGAATGTCGCGGCCGCCAGGCCCGCATCAACCGTCAGGCGCGCTATTCGGACAGCTTCGAGGACGACCCCCGTCCGCCGCTGGAGAGTCTGCGGGCGCTGATCGCCGAAAGCCGGATCGAGATGCCCGAGGGCGTGCCCGCCAGCGGCGCGGGCCTTTTCGGCTATCTGGGCTACGACATGATCCGGCTGGTCGAGCATCTGCCGCACGTCAATCCCGACCCCATCGGCGTGCCCGACGCGATGCTGCTGCGCCCCTCGGTCGTGGCCGTGCTGGACGGGGTGAAGGGCGAGGTGCTGCTGTGTGCCCCGGCTTGGGCTGATCCTGCGGTCCCTGCCCGCGCGGCTTACGCACAGGCCGCGGAACGGGTGATGGAGGCGCTGCGCGCGCTCGACCGCCAGCCTACGGAACCCCGCGCCTTGGGCGAGACCGTCGCCATCGGCGAGGCGCGATCCAACTTCACCCGCGAAGGCTATGTCGCGGCGGTGGAAAGGGCCAAGGATTACATCCGCGCGGGCGACATCTTCCAGTGCGTCCCCTCGCAACGCTGGGCCATCGACTTCCCGCTGCCGCCCTTTGCGCTGTATCGCAGCCTGCGGCGGACGAACCCTTCGCCCTTCATGTTCTTCCTCAACATGGGCAGCTTCCAGATCGTCGGCGCCTCGCCCGAGATCCTCGTGCGGCTTCGGGACAACGAGGTGACGATCCGCCCCATTGCCGGCACCCGCCCGCGTGGCGCGACCCCCGACGAGGACCGCGCAAACGAGGCGAGCCTGCTGGCCGATGAAAAGGAACTGGCCGAGCACCTGATGCTGCTGGACCTCGGGCGCAACGACGTGGGCCGGGTGGCCAGGGTAGGCACCGTGCGCCCGACCGAGGAGTTCATCATCGAGCGCTATTCCCACGTCATGCACATCGTCTCGAACGTGGTCGGAGAGTTGCGCGAAGGCGAGGACGCGCTGTCCGCCCTGCTGGCCGGGCTGCCTGCCGGCACCGTCAGCGGCGCCCCCAAGGTCCGCGCGATGCAGATCATCGACGAACTGGAACCCGAGAAGCGCGGCATCTACGGCGGTGCCATCGGTTATTTCGCGGCGAATGGCGAGATGGACATGTGCATCGCCCTGCGGACCGGCGTGGTCAAGGACGGCACGCTTTATGTGCAATCGGGCGGGGGCGTCGTCTATGACAGCGATCCGCAGGCCGAGTTCACGGAATGTCTTCACAAGTCCCGCGCGATGATCCGGGCCGCGGAAGGCGCGGCGCGGTTCGTGCGCGGGAACGGCTGACGCGCCGCCCGAGGGCGCGGGACTTGCGTGCCTCGGGCGGCGGGATCACCTGAGTTCCGGCTGGTTCTGCCGCCCGGCGGCCGGGTGGCGCATCGGTTCCTGATCCCGGTTGCGGCGGCGGATGCGCTGGGCCTCCTCGACCCGCATCCGGGCCTTCATCAGGCCCGCCTCCTCATCGTCGGTGTCAAGCGCAAGCTCGTAGCGGCGGATTTCCTTGGTCATGCCATCCTCCCCAGGCAAAGCAATCATACGAACGTCTTAGACGCCCGCAAGTTCCGGGGAACCTGCACGGGGTCGCATCGGTTCCTTCCGCATGACAAAGGAGACGACGATGACGCCCGATCCCAAAGACCCGACCGAGCCGCGCCACGCGGTCAGCGACCTCAAGCGCGGCGAATCGACCGAAATTGCAGACGAAGCCGCGCTGCAGAACGAATACACCGGCGAGGTCGAGCGCGATGGCATCCCGGCCAACGGCACCCAGCCGACCGAGGCCCGCGGCCCCGACGATGTCGGCGCCTGACCCGAAAAGGAGAATGAAATGGGCAACCTGACCTCTGAAACCGTTCGCTATGAACGCACCGAGGACGTGCGGTCGGACAACGCCGAGCGCGCCAAGCGCCAGCAGTCCGAGCAGGAAGCCGCAATCCAGGATCCGAAGACGAAAGAGGGCAACGTGCCCCCGGCGAACCCCGGCAAGGCCACGGGGTAATGCAGAAGGCCGGGGAAATCCCCGGCCTTTCGCCTAGTCGCTGCCCCGGTAGGGCTCGACATATTGCAGCGCCAGGTCCCAGGGGAAGAAGATCCATGTGTCCTGGGTGACCTCGGTGATATAGGTCTGCACCATCGGCTGGCCCTTGGGCTTGGCGTAGACCGTGGCGAAATGCGCTTTGGGATACATCTTCCGCACCAGTTCCAGCGTTCGGCCGCTGTCCACGAGGTCATCGACGACCAGCACGCCCTCGCCGTCGCCCATCATCTCGGGGTCGGGGGCCTTGAGCACCTGCAACTCGCCCTGTTCGCCCTTGCGATAGGATTTCACGCTGATCGTATCGATGGTGCGGATGTCCAGTTCCCGCGCGACGATCATCGCCGGGACCATGCCGCCGCGCGTGATCGCCACCACCGCGCGCCAGTCGCCGCCGCCCAACGGGGCCTTGTCCTGCAGCCGCCAGGCCAAGGCGCGGGCATCGCGGTGCATCTGGTCCCAGCTGACATGGAAGCCACGTTCATGCGGCAGGCGATCCGGGCGACCCTCGGAAGGGGACATGGGCGAACTCCTTTTCAGTGGCGGAGGATCAGCGTCAGGCCGAGCGCCCCGATCAGCGTGCCGGCGACGCGGTCGATTGCCGTCTTGGCGGCACGATAGCCCCGCCGCATCGGGCCTGTCGCCATCAGAACCGTCACGGCCGCGTAAAAGCAGACCTCGACGGTCAGCGCCACCAGATAGATGATCGCCGCCCCCGCCGTGGACAGGACCGGGAAGATCGTCATGATGACACCGGCGTAAAACAGCGCGGGCTTGGGGTTCGACAGGTTCAGCGCAAGACCCTGCAGGAAGCCGGGGCCGGTGACGGATTCGCCTTCCATCGCCAGCGGGTCGGCGGCGTGGCGCCACATCTGCACGGCGATCCAGATCAGATAAGCGCCGCCCAAGAACCGCAGCACCGTATAGGACTGTGGCAGCACCCGGAACAGCACCGTCAGGCCGAAGAGCGCAAACAGGCACCAGAAGGACGCCCCGATCGCCAGCCCCATCGCATAGGGCATCGACGCCTGCCGCCCGCGGGCGGCGGCCGACCGGCTGGCCGCGATGATCGCGGGGCCGGGCGACAGGATCGCCAGCGCCAGAGTCGCGACGAACAGGCCCAGAGCGGGCAGGGTGATCGCGCCCATCAGCGGCAGGTCATTCCGCGGCCTTGCGCCCCGTCACCGCGTCGATGTCAGGCGCATCCACCGCCTTCATGCCGACGACATGATAGCCCGCATCGACGTGGTGAGTCTCGCCTGTGACGCCCGACCCGAGGTCCGACAGCAGATACAGCGCCGACTTGCCCACGTCCTCGGTCGTGACGTTGCGGCGCAGGGGCGAGTTCAATTCGTTCCATTTCAGGATGTAGCGGAAGTCCCCGATCCCCGAGGCCGCCAGCGTCTTGATCGGCCCCGCCGAGATCGCGTTGACCCGGATGCCGTCCTTGCCCAGATCCTCGGCCAGATAGCGCACCGATGCCTCAAGCGCCGCCTTCGCGACGCCCATGACGTTGTAATGCGGCATCACCCGTTCGGCCCCGTAATAGGTCATGGTCAGGACCGAGCCGCCTGCCGGCATCATCGCCACCGCGCGCTGCGTCACGGCGGTAAAGGAATAGACCGAAATATCCATCGTTGTCAAGAAGTTGTCGCGTGTGGTGTCCACATAGCGGCCTCGCAGCTCCTCCTTGTCGGAAAAGCCGATGGCATGGACGAGGAAATCCAACTGCCCCCAACGCTCGCCCAGCGACGCAAATAGCGCGTCCACCGAGTCCATGTCCGCCACGTCGCAGGGCAGGACGATATCGGACCCAAGCTGGGCGGCCAGCGGCTCGACCCGCTTTTTCAGCGCCTCGCCCTGATAGGAAAAGGCCAGTTCCGCCCCCTGGTCCGCCAGCGCGCGGGCAATGCCCCACGCGATCGACTTGTCATTCGCAAGGCCCATGACAAGGCCCCGCTTTCCCGTCATCAGACCTGCAACCGGGCGCTCGCTTGACATGGATCGTTCCTCACGATTTCAACCTTTGGTGAGGATTAGGGCAAAGCATAAGGGGCATCAAGATGAGCGACCGCAGCGGCATTTTCGCGGGCGACGATCCCTTTGCGATCGCCCGGCGCTGGCTGGACGAGGCCGCGCGGACCGAGCCGAACGACCCCAATGCCATCGCCCTGGCAACGGTCGATGCCGAGGGCCTGCCCGACGCCCGCATGGTGCTGCTGAAGGAGATCGAGACGGGGCCGGACGGCGCCTTTGTCTTCTACACCAATTACGGCAGCGCCAAGGGCCGCCAGATCGCCGAAACCGGCAAGGCGGCCTTCGTCATGCACTGGAAATCCCTGCGCCGTCAGGTCCGCGTTCGCGGCGCCGTCACCCGCGAGGAAGGACCGCAGGCCGACACCTATTACGCCAGCCGGTCACTTGAATCCCGCATCGGCGCCTGGTCCAGCCGGCAGAGCCAGCCGCTGGAGAGCCGAAGCGCCCTGATGGCCGAGGTCGCCCGCCAGGGCCTGCGCCACGGGCTGTCGCCGAAGCGCCCGCCCTTCTGGGGGGGCTTCCGCATTTCCCCTGTCCAGATCGAGTTCTGGGCCGACGGCGCCTTCCGCCTGCACGACCGCTTCCGGTGGACGCGCGGGCAGGGCGGCTGGGACGTGATGCGCCTGCACCCCTGAAGAAGTTGCAACTTCAGGGCGATTGAACCTTGCGGCTGGCTGCGAAGTCCTTGATCCTGCAAATGTGAGAATGGTTTCCCTTGTGGTGATTTTATATTAACCCTTCTGGCGTTCACTGTCGGATCTTCCTTAAGCCATATCTGATGATTCCATCAGCAAAGAGTTAATTTTAACGAGATTTATGATGCGGGATGACAAGACACTGCCTGCCCGGCCAATCAAGGGCCGCGTGAAGTGGTTTGACCCCGCCAAGGGATTCGGTTTCATCGCCGACGCCGAGGGGGGCCCTGACGTCCTTCTGCATGGCAATGTGCTTCGCAGCTTCGGGCAAAGCTCGATCATCGAGGGTTCAGAGGTCGAGGTGCTGGCGGTCCAGACCGCGCGCGGGCGCCAGGCGATCGAGGTGTGTGCCTTGGCGCCGCCGCCGTCGGACGCGCCGCCGCCGATCGCCGAACTCGCGGACATGGATGAGGCCGAGGTCAGGGCGCTGCCGCTGCTGCCGGCGCGCGTCAAGTGGTTCGACCGCAGCAAGGGCTTCGGCTTTGCCAATGTCTTCGGCCGCAAGGGTGACGTCTTCCTGCACATCGAGGTGTTGCGCCGCTTCGGCTTTGCCGATCTCGTTGGTGGCGAGGCGGTCTGCCTGCGGGTCTTCGCCGCCGAGCGCGGCATGGTCGCGGCCGAGGTCGCGGCATGGGAAAAGGCCGTGACCGAGGGCCAGCCCCTCGCCGAATTCCAGGCGGATGCCGAGATGCTGGAAAAGATGCGCAGGCTTTCGGCACCGCCCGCCGATCCGCCGGACCTGCCCAGAAAGGTTCTTCCATGAACCTTGCCCGGACCGCGGCGCTTGCCGTGATGGCGGCCCTCGCCGGCATCGTTGCCGCGCAGGCGGCCGACTGTTCCCCCGGAACCGCGGTCCTGACGACGCCGCAAGGGACCGAAATCCGTGTCGCCGTCGAGATCGCCGACGATCCGGCCGAGCGGGCGCAGGGCCTGATGTGGCGCAAGGATCTGCCCGCCGGACAAGGGATGCTCTTCGTCTACGAAGCCCCGCAGCCGGTCAGCTTCTGGATGAAGAACACGCTGATTCCGCTGGACATCCTGTTCTTCGACGCCCGCGGCGTGCTGCGGCATGTGCATCCGCAGGCCCGTCCCCTGGACCTCGGCTCGATCCCCGGCGCCATGCCGGGCGATCCCGCCCCCGACCGGCTGCTGGTGCTGGAGATCGGCGGGGCGGAAGCTGCGCGCCGGGGGCTGGTTCCCGGCACGGTGCTGAGCCACCCTGCGGTGCCGCAATCCGGCGCTTCCATCCCCTGCGACTGAGCTTTCCGCTTTCGTCCCCCGCGCACCCGGTCTAGAAGACCCTTGGTCCGGGGCGTGGCGCAGCCTGGTAGCGCGACGGTTTTGGGTACCGTAGGCCGGAGGTTCGAATCCTCTCGCCCCGACCAGCACCTGGCTTGTTCCGAAGTGGACCGTTTCGCAGTTTCGTTCCTCGAACGGCCTTTTTGGCGGGTCTTAGCGTCCTTCACCGGCGAGTCATCAGACATGTGCTGAACGCCCGACAGTAGCTTCAAGGATGTGAGAGCGGGAAAGCGCCATGCTTGATTCGCAGGTCATGGTGGTGCCGCAGCGGCAGGCGGCAATACCACGGCCTAAATCAATCTGCTGCAGAGATCCTTCATCTGACGCCGAAGGATCTCAGGATCAGGACGAAACTCGGGGTGCGCTGTCAGGCTAGCGCGAGACGTGCCAGTGTTGCAGGAAGCTCGAGACCGGGCGGATGGATCAGCACTTCGCCAGCAACGCGCTTTGTCTGATCGGAATAAGACCACCTGAGAAAGGCTTCTGATCTGGTTGAGGCAGATGAGGGCACAGCCGAGGAGGACGAAGGCCTCGTGGATGTCGGCGCGGCGTTCGTAACGGATGGTCAGACGCCGGAAGCGGTTGAGCCAGGCAGGCGTTTGTTCGGCGACTCATCGGTGGCGGCCCAGTTTTCGCTGCTGTCCACTGTCTGCCGAGCGATGCGCGGTGGGGTCGCGCAGGCCGGGAATTCGGATCGGCAGCGGCGATTGTCGCAAGCCATGTCGGCGTGAAGCTTGTCGGGGCGCCTTTGCGGTCGACCGCAAGGTGGCGTTTCGTGCCCGGTTTGGCCCGCGATCCCTCGGGCTTGTCCCGTTCCCGGCAGCCACCTTTTCGCCGGCACGGCGGGGCTGTCGAGGGAGGCCCGGCTCCCGTCCGGCTGTCCATCATCCGGCAGGCGCTCCGGCAGCATGCGATGGAGCCCGGCCCGGATGCCGACCGTCGGCCGGTCCTGCAGCCTGCGCCAGCAGGCCATGCCGGAGCAGCCGAACTCGCCGGCAGCATCTGTCCGGGAATGCCGGAGCGGAGCACGAAGATGATGCCCGACAAGGCCAGGCGCCCATCGCAACCGCGCCCGGCCGCCCCCGGGCTGGTCCCGCCGCTTCGGCAGCAGCGGCGCAATCGCCGATCCCAGATCATCGGATACAAGATGCCTGCTCATACCCCCGCAACGCACAAGAGACGGTCTCCAGGTGCTCTAAGAGCATCTAACAAAACCTTCTGATCTGGTTGAGGCAGATGAGGGCGCAGCCGAGGATTACGAAGGCCTCGTGAATGTCGGCGCGTCGCTCATAGCGGATAGTCAGACGGCGGAAGCGGTTGAGCCAGGCAAGCGTTCGTTCGACGACCCAGCGGTGGCAGCCCAACCTCTCGCTGCTGTCCACTGTCCGCCGAGCAATGCGGGGCATGATCGCGCGGGCGCGGCATTCGGACCGGCAACGATGGTTATCGTAAGCCTTGTCGGCGTGGAGCTTGTCGGGGCGCTTGCGCGGGCGGCCGCGACCGTGGCGCACGCCCGGCACGGCGTCGAGGGTGGGCGCCAGCATCAGGCTGTCATGCCGGTTGGCTGGACTCAGGCGCACCCCGAGCGGGGTGCCTCTCCGGTCGACCACAAGATGGCGCTTCGTGTGTTGATTTCCACTCGGAACTGACCCGGGTTTTCCATCGAGAACTGACCCACCCTCAGGTTATGTTTCGTGGGTTAGGCTTGGGTCAAGGCATGGCCGGCCTCCTTGGTTTTCCTGGCTGCTGCGGCTGAGCTTGCCTTGAAGCGGAAGCTGTCGTTTCCGGTCTCCAGGATGTGGCAGCGGTGGGTGAGGCGATCGAGCAGCGCGGTGGTCATTTTGGCATCGCCGAAGACGGTGGCCCATTCGCTGAAGCTCAGGTTGGTGGTGATGACAACGCTGGTGCGCTCATAGAGCTTGCTCAGAAGGTGGAAGAGCAGCGCACCGCCTGAAGCGCTGAACGGCAAGTAGCCCAGTTCGTCCAGGATCACGAGATCGAGCCGGGTCAATCCCTCCGCGATCTGGCCCGCCTTGCCCTTGGTTTTCTCCTGCTCGAGGGCATTGACGAGTTCGATGGTGGAGAAGAAGCGGACCTTCCGGCGGTGGTGTTCGATGGCCTGGATGCCCAGGGCGGTTGCGACATGGGTCTTGCCGGTGCCCGGCCCGCCGATCAGCACGACATTCTGCGCGCCGTCGATGAACTCGCAGCGGTGGAGCTGGCGCACCGTGACCTCGTTGATCTCGCTGGCAGCGAAGTCGAAGCCCGAGAGATCCTTGTAGGCCGGGAAGCGCGCGGCCTTCATGTGATAGGCAATGGAGCGCACTTCGCGTTCCGCCAGTTCGGCCTTCAGCAGCTGGGACAGGATCGGCACGGCTGTCTCGAATGCCGGCGCCCCTGTTCGATCAGGTCGGTGACGGCCTGGGCCATGCCGTGCATCTTCAGGCTGCGGAGCATGATGACGATGGCGCCGCTGGCGGGATCATGACGCATGGCGGTCTCCGATCTGCGCCCGCAGGTCGTCATAGCGTTCGACATTGGCCTTCGGCTCATGGCGCAGGATCAGCGCCTCCGGTGTGTCGATGTTCGGGCCGCCGGTCGTCTTGCCATCGATCAGCCTGTGCAGGAGATTCAACACATGGGTCTTGGTCGCGACGCCTTCGGCCAGGGCCATTTCCACAGCAACCAGCACAGCCTGTTCATCATGCTGCAGGACCAGCGCCAGGATATCGACCATCTCGCGATCGCCACCGGGTCGTCGCAGCATCTGGTCCTGCAACTGTCGGAAGGCCGCGGGCAGTTCCGCGAAGGGCGCACCGTTCCTGAGGGCACCCGGCTTGCGCTGGATGACGGCCAGATAATGCCGCCAGTCATAGATCGTGCGAGGCGGCAGGTGATGGGACCGCTGGATCACCCGCCCATGTTCGCACAGGATCTGTCCCTCGGCGGCAACCACCAGCCGATCCGGGTAGACCCTGAGGCTGACAGGACGGTTGGCAAAGGACGCCGGCACGCTGTAGCGGTTGCGCTCGAAGCTGATCAGGCAGGTGGGGTGAGACACGCTTGCTCCGCTCGACGAAGCCGTCGAAGGCAGGCGGCAGCGGCATCAGCGCGGCCTGTTCTTCGGCCCAGGCGTCGGCGACGGTTCCGGGCAGAACCCCGTGCGGGATCTCGCGCCACAACTCCAGGCAGCGCCGTTCCAGCCAGGCGTTCAGCGCCGCCAGGTCAGGAAAGTTCGGCATCGGCTGCCACAAACGAGGCCGGGCATCCTGAACGTTCTTCTCGACCTGTCCCTTCTCCCATCCCGCGGCAGGATTGCAGAACTCCGGCTCGAAGACATAGTGGTTGGTCATGGCGAGGAAGCGGATGTTGACCTGCCGTTCCTTGCCGCGGCCAACGCGGTCAACCGCTGTCTTCATGTTATCGTAGATGCCGCGACCCGGCACGCCGCCAAAGACGCGGAACCCGTGCCAATGGGCATCGAACAGCATCTCGTGGGTTTGCAGCAGATAGGCCCGAACCAGGAAGGCCCGGCTGTGTGCCAGCTTGATGTGGGCGACCTGAAGCTTCGTGCGCTCCCCGCCCAGAACCGCGTAGTCCTCGCTCCAATCGAACTGGAACGCCTCGCCCGGACGAAAGACCAAGGGGACGAAGGTGCCGCGGCCCGTCGTCTGCTGCTCGCGCTGCCGGTCCATCCGCCATTGCCGGGCGAAGGCCGCGACCCGGCCGTAGGAGCCGGTGAAGCCGAGCGCCACGAGGTCGGCATGGAGTTGCTTCAGCGTCCGGCGCTGCTTGCGTGACTTGCCGGCTTCCGTCTTCAGCCACGCCGCCAGCTTCTCGGAAAACGGATCGAGCTTGCTCGGCCGATCAGGCGTCGCGAACCTCGGCTCGATGGTCCCAGCGCTCAGATACTTCCTGATGGTGTTGCGCGACAGGCCGGTCCGCCGTGCGATCTCCCGGATCGGCAGCTTCTCCCGCAACGCCATGCGTCGGATGATGTTCAAAAGTCCCATGTGGATCACTCCATTACCCCCGCCGCGCTCCGCTTTGGGGAAGGTTCACATGGGTCAGTTCTCAGTGGAAATTACGCCCCTACCCGGGTCAGTTCCGGGTGGAAATCAACAATCCGCCAGCGCAACGAGATCGAGAGTCGGGCAGTTGAACTGCTCAGTGATCACCCCCACTACCAGCTTCTCACGTCAGTGCCTGGCATCGGCCCGATCAATGCGCTAACCATCCTGGCCGAGGCGGGAGACCTGCGCCGCTTCAATCATCACCGGCAATTCCTGAAGTTCTGCGGCATGGATCTGGCCACGGTGCAATCCGGTCTGTTCCGCGGCAGAAGCAGGATCTCGAAGTATGGCAATGCCAGATTGCGGCGGACGCTCTGGATGGCTGGACAGACCGCCGTGCTCCAGCGGGCCAACAGCTTCCGCGACAAGTTCGAGCGCTACATTGCGCAAGACCGCCATAATCCGGACCTCCGTCGCAAGGCCTACACCGCCATCGCCGCGAAGATGGCCCGCACCATTCACGCCGTGATCAAATCCGGCGAACCCTATCGTCCCTTCTTCGAGGGGGCGAGCCCGAGCGGAAGGACCTCTCTCTGGCGAGCCGTGGAGGCAGCGTGCTGACCTCGTAGATAATGTTCGGGCCTTCCGCTTGGGAATTCGGATCTCGTCTTGAGGACGGTGAGGGCGGCGACCGGGCCGACCCTGTGTTTGCTATGGGAGAGACCACTTCTTGACGGCGGAGCCCGCTCGGGCGAACATCTTAAGGGTATCCGGTCGCTCGGATGCCCCGCGATCTGACGCCTCAAGCGGCGATTTGCTCCTGACATAGGACGTTGTCGGTCAGCACCCGGTTGATCCGCATCGGCGCGGCGCGTTCCAGGTCGCGTGAGACAAGCGCCGCGCGTTCGCAGCCGTCTTCGCCGGGTAGACGCGCACGAACACCCAACGGGTGGCGCGGTCGATGGCCACGAACAGGTAGCGCCGCCGGTCCTCGTCGGCCATCTGCGGCAGATGTTTCACGTCGATGTGGAGGTAGCCCGCCGCATAGTCCTTGAAGGGCTTGTGGGCGGGCCTGGGCGCGGCCGGTTTCAGATCGCGCAAGTTGCCGGCGCTATGCCGCCGCAGGCAGCGGTCGAGGCCGGAACGCAAGACATTCGGATTGAGGAACTCGCGCACCACCGAGAGCAGATCGTCGAGCGGCAGCAGCAAGGACTTGCGCAGCGCAACCGCCACCGCCTGCCTCGGGCCGGCGTCAGCGTGGTCTGCAACCGGTGCGGCGTGTGGCTCCGGTCATGGACGCCGTCGCGCTTGCACCATTTCCAGACGGTCTGCCCGGAGATGCCGTAGCGCTCGGCCGCCATCCAAGCCGGCTCCGTGCCCGCCTGGATGGCGGCCCGGATCTTCGGTGTCGTGGTTGCCTGCCTGTGCAGAGAGATCAACAGGCCCGACTCCCGTCCCGGACCTCACCCAGGATCGATCTTGCCATGAACAAGGCGGCCCGGCGACCGTCTATGTGATCATCCGGGATGGAACAGCTACCCGTGAACAGCTACACTGACGGCTGCGAGGCGGCCGTTCTCGATCACCTCTCCGCAACCCGGGCATCAGTACCTAGGCTCCAGCCCCATTGTTTCTGATCCGTGAGCAACCTTTTCTGGCTGTCCGGGGAGGGGCAGGTCAGAGCGCCTGAGGCCTTTCTTTCCGAAGAGCCATGGCAACCCCGGGTCGATGATCGGCGCGTGCTCAGCGGCATGATCTTCGTCAACCGCAATGGCTTGCGATAGTGTGCCGCACCCAAGGGATAGGGTCCGGCGAAGACGCTCTGCAACCGTTGGAAGCGCTGGCGCGACAACCGGGTGTTTGCCCGGATCATTATGGGCCTGGCCACGCAAGGCACCGCGCGCAAGACAATCATGATCGATGCAACCCCTCTGAAGGCGCACCGCACGGCTTCCAGCCTGCGCGCCAAGAAGAGGGGGCGCGGACGCCCGATCGGGCGCAGTTTGAGGGTCGGAAAACGATCCACGAGATCGTTTTCCCGAGAACGGGGGCATGAACACCAGGCTGCCCGCCGTCCCCGACGCCAGGGACCGGCCGATCCGTTTCTTGCTGTCGGCCGGACAGGTGAGCGACTGCATCGGCGCGGCGGCGCTGCTGGGCAGCCTGCCCGAGGCCGGCTGGCTGCCGGCAGATCGAGGACATGATGCAAACTGGCTGAGAGAAGCCTTGAATGGCAAGGGGAGAAAGGTCTGCATCCCCGCTTGGAAGTCCCGAAAGACGACCGTGAAAGACGACAAGCGGCGTTACAAGCGGCGCAACCGGATCGAGATCATGGGCGGCGGCTCAAGGACTGGCCAATCGTCGGGGAAACAGTCCCTCCGACTGTTTCCTGATCCTCCTCATATGCCGCAACTCGATACGACGGCTGCCCGGACACCTTCTTCCCTGCCGTCGACGCATGCGGCGACTTCTGGCCGCAACCCTCCTCTTCTGGCTTTGAAGATCAATGGGGCTGGAGCGGAGATGCAGGATGTCGGCCGCAGCCGCGACAGGCAACAAGGAGGTGATCGCCTTCTGCCAGACCCATCCAAGCGCGGGGGCTGACGAGGATACCCTGCGCGCCCATGCGGCGGTGCGGCTCAGCGCCTACAGGGTGCCTTCGCACATTGTGATCTGCGCCCGGCTACCGGCGGCACCTTCGGGCAAGATCCTCAAGCACAGGCTGTTGGACCATTTCACGGACCAGCCTGACTGAATGCCCCTTAACCCGCCGTCTGTCAAGATCCGAAATCCCGGATCGCCGCGGCCTGCGTCGCGCTGGTCGTTGCCGTGGCGCTGGACTACACCGGCGGGGCGATCCCCGACCTCTGTTGGTGCTGGCCCGGGCGGCGCTGGGAGTGTATTCCCTGCTTAACAGGCGGTGGCTCAACGTCTCAGCCCGTGTCACCTTGACACTGGCCGCCGCTTGCGGGGTCGCGGTACTGGTCCAGGGCATGGGAGTTGGTGTCTGGACGCAGACGCTGGGGCCGGATGGTGTTTCTTGCCGCGCTGCTCGGGCTGCTGGGCGTGTTGCACGCGGTAGCGGCGAACTCTCTGGCGGTGATCGTCGCCGGGCGGTTCCTGACGCGTCAGTCGCCGGCACGCCGCTACGCTGCGCTGACGACGGGCATACCCTCGGCGTCCTGATCAATTTCGGGGCACTGACGATCCTGCTGCACATGGCGCACCGCGCCGCCGAGGAGGCTTCGGGCTACCTTCCCCCCGCGTTTGCGCGATTTGCGGCTGCGGCGGATGATGACGGCGGTCTTGCCCGGGTTCAGCCTGATCGTCTTCTGGTCGCCTTTCGGTCTTGCCGTGAACCCTGCTGCTGCTGGCGCTGCCGGGCTGGCGGATTGGGGTGGTGGCCGTGCCGGATTTCGGCATCACCGGCTGACTGCTGGACCGCCGCCTGCAACCGGCGCGGCCATCCTTGCCGAGCCCTGCGCCCGCGCCGGAAGGCGACGGCGCTGCAGCTTCTGGGACATATCTTCGGCTTGCCGGGGCTGGTCTTCGGACTGAGTTAGGCCAGCCCTCTGAGCGTGCAGGCCGCGCTGGTGGTGATGCTACCGCTTTATGCCACCCTCTGGATGGCGCTGGGCGCGGTCCGGCAGTCGCGCAACCTCGCCAGCGCGCTGGTGGAATACGGCAGCGATGTCGGCCGGGCCTTGGCGGGGATGGCCTCTGAACTGACGGTCTTCGCCTCGGCCGGCATCATGGTCGTGCTGATTCACCAGCTTTTGCCCGGCGGCTCGCAGATGGTCGCCGCCATGGGGTGGGGGCCAGATGCAGTTGCGGCGGTGCCGCTGATGATGGCGGCGCTGTTTCTGTTGTCCTGCGTGGGCATCAATCCCATCATCGTGACCGCGATTCTCGCCTCGACCATGGCTGGGCTGGCAATCCCGGATCTCAGCCAGACCGCCATTGCGCTGTCGCTGGCTGGCGCTTGGGCATCGGTGATGATCTTCTCGCCCTCCCTGACCTTGGTGGCGCTGGCCTCGGGGCTGCCGGCTGTCCGCTGACCATCGTGGGTCCGCGCTGGAACTGGGCCTTCTACCTGCTGGTCTTTGCGATCTGAGCGGCGGCGATGACGGCGATGGGCGCGGCCGGGTGGGTATGACGGGCGGTCATGTGATCCCGCGTATCATGCGTGGGCTGGAGGCGGTCGCCGTCGCCGCCCGCGCCATCCAGGCGGGCGACATCGAGCTTGCGATCGCCTCGGGCGTCGAAAGCATGACCCGCGCGCCTTTCGTGATGCCCAAGGCGGGGGCGGCTTGGTCTCGCGGGAACGAGGTCTTCGACACCACCATCGGCTGGCGCTTCGTAAACCCGAGGATGGCCGCGGACTATGGCACCGGGTCGATGCCCAAGACGGCGCAGAACCTCGCCGACGACTATGGCCTCAGCCGCGCCGACTAGGACGCCGTTGCCCTGCGCTCGCAGGAACGGGCAGCGGCGGCGAAGGCGAATGGGCGGCTCGCGGCGGGGATTCTGCCAGTGACAGTGCAGCTCGGACGCGGCAAGACGGCCGAGGTCGCGCAGACCGGACGTGGCGCGGGAATTTCCGCAGCGCGGGTGCGATCTTCAGCAATAAGGGTGGCCTGCTCCACTGAGGTGGTCCATTTCCAATCCTGGTGCATGACGGGTCTCGGCGCTGTGGTGGGGGGAGCTGGCGAAGCGGTTCGGGGTGGCGGAGCCGGTCCCTGCTGGACCTCGGGGGCCGGCGGCCCAGGGATGGATGCGGGCGTTTCGTGTTGTAATGGCGCCGCCGCGCCTCAATGACGATCCTTGCTTCGGCGCGGCGGGAGAAGATCTTCCCATCGAGCCGCTGGTCGCGGCGTTTCGCGTTGAAGCTCTCGCAGCAGCCAATCGTCCGGGAAACAGTCCCCCGGACTGTTTCCTGATCCTCCGCCATCCCGAGGTGACCCCGGCTCGATGCAGGCCGTGCCGGTGCCGACCGCGGCGATCCCGTCGCGCACCGCCCTGGCCACGAACTCCGGGCCCTTGTCGGACCTGATGTGATCGGGCACGCCGCGTGAGGCATGAACCGGTCCGACAGCACGTCGATGACATCCATCGACCGGCGCCTGCGGCTGATCCGGATGGCCAAGGCATTCCCGGGTGAAATCGTCGATCAGGTCGCGCATGCGGAACCTCCTGCCGTCCCGGGTCCGGGACCCCGGCGAAGTCGCAAGACCAGCCGTGCTCTGGCCGCTCTGGCCGCAGACGAGGCACGATCCGTCGTTGAGCCACAGGCGCGCCCTCCTCGGTTGCCTGTGCGGGACCTTCAGCCCCTCCCGCCGCCGTCGACGCAGGCGTCGACCCTTCCCCCCCCGCTTCACGTCCATCGCCCAGCCCGCGCTGCGGAGCAACGCCGTGATCCGGCGGCAGCCGGAGCGGCCCTGCCGGCGCGTGCGATGATGTCAGCAGTCAGCGCCTCTTCATCGGCCTGCCCGCGCGGCACCTTCCGGCTCGGGTCGAGCGATGCTGCCCGGGCACGCGGCAGGCAAGGCGCTCCGACACCTGGAACGTCTGCCGAACATGCGCGATGCAAGCACGGCGGCGGGCGGGACCTGGAAGTTTCCCGAGGCGTTCGGCCACAGGCCCCACCTCTCAAGATCAGCTTCTCCAGCGTCAGTTCCGACACCGCCTTGCGCAGCCGCCCATTCTCCCTCTCCGGCTCCTTCGCTTGAGCTGGTCGCCCTTCCGCCCGCCGAACTCCTTGCGCCGCCGGGAGCAGGTGAACTGCGTCACCCTGATCGACCGCACCGCCTCGGCCACCGACCGGCCCTGCGACACCAACAGGTCGACCTGCCGGATCTGCGCGCGGCAAGCTCCTCCGGCTTGTGCTTCTTCTGCGCCATCCCTCCGTCATCCAGCTGGCTCGAAAACATGCTTCAGAAAAGGACAACTTTCGGAGGGGCAGGCCAAGCACTGCAGCGCGATCTCGCGCACCGGCGCCTCAACGCCGCTTCTTCAAATCGGATGTTTCCCCGAGCTTTCAATCCCGCAGGCAAGTGCATTCGGAACCGGGCGCCGGGGCAAGCAAGTGGCCACCCTTCTCCCGCCTGTCCACGCGGACCGCCGTCGTCGGCCTCACTGCTGTCGGCCTGTCACCGTGGCGGTTGCCGATCATCTTCTCGCCCGGAAGGCCGAGCGCGACAATCTTCCCGCTGAGAACTTCCTGAACGTGACTGGCGTCTGTCTCCACTATATGGAGCGCGGTACAAGAGCGCCTGTGGTCCTGCTGCATGGCAACGGCAGCATGATCTGGGACTTGGCGACAAGCGGCATCATCGAGCTTGCGGCCCGGAAGCATCGGGTGATCGTTCTCGACCGGCCGGGCTACGGGCACAGCGAGCGCCCGCGGAACAGGATCCGGACAGCCGAGGCGCAGGCCGACCTGATCCATGACGCGCCTGCGCAACTCGGCATCGAGCGTGCGACGGTTCTCGGCCATTCCTGGAGGTTGCCTGGCCGCGTTGCCCTTGCCCTCAAATATCCCGATCTGGTTGGAGGGCTCGTGCTGGCGTCAGGCTGCTACTGGCTCTGCGTGGCGGCTCCGGCGGTGGGCGACGTCATCCGCCATACGATCTCGCGGTCCCGAGCCGACTGACAAGGCCACTCCTGATGCGGAAGATCTTCGGGCCCCGGCCGGTGCCGACGAAGTTCGCGGGGTTTCCGGAGGCCATGGCCATCCGTCCCTCACAACTCTGGGCAAGCACCGCGGAGTCGGCCCTGATGGTTCCGGATGCTCTTGCGGCCCAGGACACCTGCGCCCTGCTCAAGATGCCGGTCGCCATCGTGGCAGGCGCTGAGGACCGTCCTGTCGATGCGGAAGATCAGTCAGTCCGGCTGCACGAGGATACCCCGCACAGCAGCGTTCATTGTGTCCCCGGCGCGGGCCACATGATCCATCAGACAAAAGCCGCAGCAGTCATGTCCGTGATCGGGAAGGTGACTTCGCCGGTCGGTCAAGCCGCCCGGGCAAAGGCTCTCTGTGCAGGGAGGAAGGACGACCTACTTCTGCCGTGCCTTGCGATCGGCATAGCGCCGGTCGCGGTCGGCCTTGCGTGCATCCTCGTCCTTGATGACCTGGGCGATCAGGCTGTCAGCCTTCTCACGCGCGGCAATCCTGGCCCGGGCGGCGACAGCGGCGGCTTCCTGATAAGCGGCCGCCTCGGCCTCGACGCGCGTTTGCTCCTCCTGCTGCGCACGGGCCTCTGTCTTCAGCCGATCCCGCTCTTCACGCCGTTCGTCCCGCGCAGCAGCGATCGCGAGAAGCTCCTCTTGCCTCGCGATGCGTGTGGGTTCGGCGGCCTCCCTCGTGGCCCGATAGGCCCGAAGGAGCGCGGCCTTCGCATCGGCAGCAGCACTGCGACGGTCGGCGAGATCGTTGGTCTTGGTGGTTCTCAAACTTGTATCCTGTCTGAAGTGTTGTCGGCCTGAAAGTCAGGCCGCTGTCATGGCTTCTGCGGCACGGAAGCTGCCCGGGCGCGGTCTTCGAATTCCCTGGCGAGGCGCGCCGTCCTGAGCCGCAGGGTCTTCTCTCGGCGAGCCTCGGCCACAGCGTCGAGTTCATCGACAGCGCGCTCCCTTGCCCGGAAATGCGACTGGGTCTTGGCAAAGGCGATCTCGGCCTGCTGGCGCGGTCGGCTGTGGGTCGGTGTCATTGCAGTTCAACTCCCAGGAGTGACGTCATGACGCAGCGCGGCACGGTTCCGGCAGAAGAGGGCGTCGGCGCCGAGATCACCCAAGACTAACCTGCAGGACCGACTTGCGCCGATTTTCAAGGCAACGCTCCACCATCCCTTGGGCAGCCTGCTGCGTCTCACCCATTTGATGGCAATTGTACAGGATCAACTGCGCAACTTCCTCGTCCGTTCTGCCAAGGTCTTTTCGCACGGATATTCCTTTCAGGATCTGGGGGCGGCGTGCAGGGCCAAGCGCCTCTGGATTGCACGCCGTCGGCTTCAAGGGAACAGGCTCGCCATCCAGACCAACATAGCCAATCCGGCAAGCGCCTACGTTTATGACCTCAGTCAGCAAGTCTCTTGGAATGCAAGCTGAATCTGAGCGTCGTTCGCCTGATCTGCTCTTGTTCTGAGGGATTCCTGAGAGGAGCAACAAACATTCAGATAAGGCTTGTCGGATCACGCATGTCGTCTTCACAAACCTGCGCATAAAAGATTGAAATGGGGGAATATCGCTTCCCTTACGGCAAGGCAGTCCGGGAATGTCGTCCAGTTCGGATCTGGGTGCCCCATCACGCAGCGATGGCTCGCGCAGTCTGACCCACATGGGTTGCGGGCACGAACCCCGCCGTCCTTGCCGCCGAGATGAAGGCCCGGCGCGCGGTGCCGACAGATGCCATGCAGTCCATGGCCGCTTCCACTTGGTGGAGCGCACGATCACGGGCGTGGTCGGCGACCGGCCATTTCTTCAGCAACCAGTATTGGGCCTGTTCGGCCGTGGTGATGTCCTGGATGTCGCCGTGGGGCGACATGACAAAGGACAGGGGCTTGCCCCAGTTAATTTCGATCAACGTCGTGTTCTTTCGTGGAGAGGCGAATACCGGCGCACCGCAATGCAAGCCGGTTCGTGGGGAAGGAGGGCCTGCCCGAGAGCGGCCCAGCCTTCATGATTTCGCAGATTGTCGCTCAGGCGAGAACGAGGTTCGTCGCCGACTCGCGCCCGTTGCGGTCTCGCTCCAGGTCGAACGAAAGCGCCTGGCCGTCATCCAGCTGGTGAATGCCGGCACGTTCGAGCGCGGAGACGTGGACGAAGACATCCTTCGAGCCGCTTTCGGGCTGGATGAAGCCGAAGCCCTTGGTGGAGTTGAACCATTTTACGGTGCCATTGGCCATCGTGATATTCCTTTTATCTGTGCCGCTCACATGATGCAGCGTCCCGGCAAAGCTGAAGATCGAGAGCTGAGCCGGAAGGAACAGGTTCGAAAAAGAGTATTGCTGAACTCATATGAGGGTGCGCCGCCTATCTTGCAAGTGGCAGCACGGATTTCATTGCATCCCACTCCATGCAAGAGGCAGGCGTTCCCGTCCGACTGGTGTTGATGCTGCACGGCTGCACCCAAGGTCCGGACCACTTCTCCTACAGGACCGACATGAACCGCGACGCCGAAGGCCATGGACTGATCCCTGGTTTATCCCCATCCGGTGTAGGCCCCATAACCCCAAGGATGCTGGAACTCTGACCTTGGCCCGAGGGCCAGCATGCCGAGACAGCGAAGCTGCACTGCCGGCAGTGCTGACCCGCGCAGTCGCGACCGGGTTCACGGTTTGCCCGGATACAATCTTCGCCGCCGGCCTGTCGGCCGAAGGCGCGATGACCGCGACCCACCCGAGCCTGCTTGCGGTGGCCATCCGATCGCGGGGAGGTCGGAGATGGCACAACCGGATGAAGAAAGACGGAACGAGCTTCTCGGCCGCGTGCTTGCGCCAAAGCAAGGCACGGCTAGTCGAGATACACCGTCATCCTGTTTGCCGACCAGATCGGGAAGGGTGCTTGCGTCGTCCTCGCCGTGGGCCGGCGCTGGCCCTTACTGCAGTCAATACAGGAAGACGCAGATCATCTCGGCGCAGGCTTCCGGTGGAGGGAATCTCGCGCTGCCGCGCCGTATCCTGGTGAAGGAGAGCAAAAACAACCTCGACGAGCCATGCCGGGCACTCCCATGATGCATTGCCCGCGCCCAGAGCCCGCTTGTGCCGCACTCGTGCCTTGCCGGGGCGAGAGGCTCGCCTTAGAGGATGCGGCACAGGAAAAACGCCGTGCGGGCCTATGGTCATTCGTGGCTCAAGCTCGAGGGCGTTGATGATGACATCTTCCGACGACACGCCGACCATGCAGGTCCGCTCGGCCAAGGACTGGGTCCGGGTCCTGGCGAAGTATCGCGAGCCCTCCACGCGCCGCAGCATCCTTGAACTCCTTGTCACTCTGGTGCCATTTGCCCTGCTCTGGGGTCTGGCCTGGGCGTCGATGTCGATCAGCTACTGGCTGACGCTCGGCCTCTCGATCCTGAACGGATTGTTCCTTGTGCGGATATTCTGCATCCAGCATGACTGCGGCCATGCCTCGTTCTTTCACAGCCGCAAGGTTCAGGATTGGGTGGGCCGGTGCCTGGGGGTGCTGACACTGACGCCCTACGACGTCTGGCGCCGGACCCATGCCCTTCACCACGCGCAGCACGGCAATCTCGACCAGCGCGGCATTGGTGATGTGCTGACGTTGACGGTGGCCGAATACCAGGCGCGGAGCCGCCTCGGCAGGCTGATGTATCGCCTTTACCGTCACCCGATCGTGCTGTTCGGGCTGGGGCCGAGTTACCTGTTCCTGCTGCAGAACCGCTTGCCGCTTGGCCTGATGACGGCCGGCCGGCGCTACTGGATGTCGGCCATGGGCACGAATGCCATGCTCGCGCTCATTCTTGCGGCGATGATCTGGCTGGGCGGGCTGGCGCCGGTGGTCCTGATCTATCTTCCCACGGTTGTCGTCGCCGCCACGATCGGGATGTGGCTGTTCTACGTCCAGCACCAGTTCGAGGAGACCCACTGGGCTGGAAACGACGACTGGCAACTGCACGAGGCGGCGCTGGCAGGGTCCTCGCATTACGTGCTGCCTGCGCCGTTGCGCTGGGTATCGGCAAATATCGGCATTCACCATGTCCACCATCTCTACAGCCGCATTCCCTTCTATCGGCTGCCGGAGATCCTGCGCGACCATGCCGAACTTGCGGCAGCCCAGCGGTTGACGCCCCGGGAAAGCCTGCGCTCGGTGAACCTGCATCTGTGGGACGAGAAGCTGAAGCGCCTGACGTCGTTCCGAGAGGCACGCCAGCGCTACGGCGCTGCATAGGGTTCGGCTGCTTCAAGGGCCTCCAATAGCCGCGATCCTGATGGGACGTGGTCCGGGCGGCTGGTCGGGATAAGCAACGGCAGCCTGCTTGCCCTGACGCCATGCTCCGTTCTCAGTTTCCGTCCCGCACCCCGATCCAGATCGTGTGGCGGTTGCCGCGCTTGCCCCTGCTGGCGCGAACCGTATGCGTCGCCACCTCGAACCCGCAGCGCGAAAGCCGCTGCGAGAAGACCGGGGCCGGTGCGGCGGACCAGACCGCGAGCACGCCCTTGGGCCCCAGCGCCCGGTGCGCCGCTTTCAGCCCGCCTTCGCTGTAAAGGGCATCATTGCCGGGGCGGGTCAGGCCGTCGGGCCCATTGTCGACGTCCAGCAAGGTGGCGTCGAAGCTGCTCGCGGCCTCGCGGATGATGGCGCCGACATCCCGTGTCTCGACCTCGACCCGCGGGTCCGACAGACACTCTCCGAAGACGGCTCCCATGTGCTGCCCTGCCCAGCCGACGAGTTCAGGCACGATCTCCGAAACGACTAGCCGGGCACCGGGCGGCGAGACTGATAAAGCCGCTCGCAGGGTGAAGCCCATACCCAGCCCGCCGATCAGCACGCGCGGCGCGGGCCGGCCGGCCAAGCGTTCCAGCGCCAGCGTCGCCAGCGCCTCCTCCGAGTGGCCGAGCCGGCTGTTCATCAACTCGTTGCCACCCTGCAGCCGGATCGAGAACTCGTCGCCCCGACGCAGCAGCCGGAGCCTGTCTCCGCCAGGCGCAGTTGCCGTCGCCAGTTCTATCCAGGGAAGCATGCGGACAATCCTGTTCCTTGAGCCGCCCTGCGGCCTGTCTGCTTGAGGCAGGCAGTTGAAGGGCCATGTGCCTCTGGCATATTCCGAACTCCCTCTCAGTCCCTTTCTGCAGCGACCGAGGTCTTCCCAAACTTCGGCAAACGCCCAGCGTGTTGATCCGGTCCGGTATAGAAGGCGCAAGAGTTCAGGACCGCAAGTCGCTGCATCCACGAACGTCCGGTTCCGGGAAGCTGCATTGCGGCAAACTCTTGAGAGCAGGTGGCGGCTCTGGGCCGACCAGCACGCAAGGCGCCCCTCGGCGGAGCGGCTACAGGTCGATCCCCTCCGAGAGGGTCAGCGCATCCTCAATGTCGATGCCAAGGTAGCGGACCGTGCTGTCCATCTTCGTATGTTCCAGCAGCAACTGGACTGCGCGGAGGTTCCCTGTCTTGTAAATCTGCACCACCTTGGTCCGGCGCATGGAATGCGTACCGCAGGCGCGAACCGGGGCCTTCCAACGCGGCACAAGCAAGTGCCACGCCCCGCGTCTGGGGCAGTCGTCACGCGGGACGCTGGCGACAACGGGGCCGGAGGCAGCGGGATGTTGCTTCCGGCCCCGATCTGCTTTCTTCCGCAGCGTTTCAGCGTGGGCGGGTATCTGGGCTGGCAGCCGAAAATCCGGCTTGCTGACTCGCTGTTTTCAAACTCTGAAATGGCGGAGGGGAGAGGCCTGACGTCGAACCTTCTCTTGTGGATGCCGCCCTCATTTGCAAGGAATTTCTGAACCTTAGACATGTGATCGAGTGCGGACTCTTGTCAGGCCTGTTAGCGCGGCCTGATAGATGCCGCTGGCCGAGATGGAGATGCGCGGACCGGGGCCAAATCTCCAACAGCGAGCTCGAAGCTCTGAGAAGGTTTCTGGTTTGCCCAACCCGGATCATGTCGATCATTTGCCCATTCGGATCATGCCTTCCTCACAACTCTGCGTTCCGTTTTCGCGTTTTGATGCCGGATCAGGCAGCGCTGGCGATCACCGGATCGCGATAGTCTTCACCGCGCGTGAGCATCGCCCAGAGGCCGCGCGCCATCTTGTTGGCCAGTGCGAAGGCCGCGACCATCGGCGGCTTGCGTTCCAACATGCGCTCAAGCCAGGGGTTTTGCGGTGCGCCACGGCGCAGGGCCCAGCGGATCACGGCCATCGCGCCGGTGATCAGCAGACGGCGAATGTCGCGCTGGCCCATCTTCGAGGTTTTTCCAAGCCGCTGCTTGCCGCCGGTCGACGCCTGTCGTGGCACGAGCCCAAGCCAAGCTGCAAAGTCGCGGCCGCGTTTGAACTGCGCCATCGGCGGCGCGAAGGTCTCGACGGCCAAGGCGCTGATCGGACCCACACCCGGCATGGTCTGCAGGCGGCGAGATGTCTCGCCTTCCCTGGCAATCGCGTCGATCCTCTTTTTCATGACATTTATCCGGGCGGTCAGATGCGCGACCTGGTCCAGCAGTTCACTACAGATTTCCCGGGCGAGCGGCGGCAAATCGGAGTTTGCGTCCTTGATGAGGGCGTCGAGGCGCGGAAGATAGCCGATCCCCTCGGGCGCGATGAAGCCGAACTCGTACAGGTGCGACCGCAGCGCATTGACCGCTTCCGTGCGCTGTTTCACGAACTGCTCGCGGGTGCGGAACAGGATAGAGCGCGATTGCTGGTCGCTGGTCTTCGGCTCGACATAGCGCATGGTCGGGCGCAGCGCCGCTTCCACGATCGCCTCCGCGTCCGCCGCGTCGTTTTTCTGCCGTTTGATGAACGGCTTGACATAGCGCGGTGCGATCAGTTTCACCTCATGGCCGACCCGCACCAGTTCCCGCGCCCAGTGATGCGCACCACCGCAGGCCTCCATCACCACGAGGCATTGCGGATGCTCCGCCATGAAGCGCTGGAATTGCGGGCGCGACAGCTTCTTGCGAAACATGACCGAACCATCCGCGGCCGCGCCGTGCAGCTGGAACACGTTCTTTGCAAGGTCGACGCCGATGATGCTAATTTCCTTCATGGATGCCCTCTTGTTTCTCTTGTGACTTCAGCATCACAAGCTTGGCGCATTGCGACGCCGTAGGGGAGAGAGCGGCATCCACCCCATCTCCACTGATCAGCGGCATGTGCAAGCGAGGCCAGACACGGTGGTGAACGGATCATCGTGATGTCCGCGGACCTGCCACGCTATCGCGAAGCAGGATCAATTCAGCAGTGGCGGCGTTGATGTCCACAAGCCTAGTGCATCAGGGCCAACACCGCAGAGGAGGGACCCTCGCATTGCGAAGTTTTTCATCGGTGATCATGTCAGCTGGAACTCCGAGGCTGGCCGGGTCAGCGGTCGGATCGTCAGGGTCCATCACGAGGATTTCGACTGCAAGGGGCACTGCCACCGCGCCTCGAAGGACGATCCCCAATACGAGATCGCGAGCGACAGGACTGACCACGTCGCGGCCCACAAGGAAGGCGCGTTGACGAAGATCGGCTGATGGTCGCGCAGTTCACCACAATCGGGCATTCCGACCGCAGCCTCGCGGAATTCCTGAGCATGCTGCGCTCTGCCGGGGTCCGCCTGCTCGTCGATGTGCGGGCGTTTCCCCGGTCGCGGCGCAATCCCGAATACAACATCGACCGGCTTCCAGACGATCTCGCGCGGGTGCAGATCGGCTATTGCCACTGTCCCGCCTTGGGCGGGCGGCGGCCGAAGCAGCCTGAGGTGGACCCCGGTCTCAATGCCTTGTGGCGTGTGCAGAGTTTCCACAACTACGCCGATTACGCGCTGGGGCCGGAGTTCGCCGGAGCCTTCGAGGAACTCGTGCGCTTGGGACGAGAGCAGCGGCTGGCGCTGATGTGTTCGGAGGCGGTCTGGTGGCGATGTCATCGCCGCATCATCGCCGACCATCTGCTGCTGAACGGCCATGCCGTGGACCACCTGATGGGACCGGGCCAGATCGTCTCCGCCACGCTCACGCCCGGCACGCAAAGGACCGCAGCAGGAAAAGCGGTCTATCCCCCCGAACCGGCCGGCTGAGGTTGTCTGCACCTTCGCGCCTCGGTGGTGATGCACGGCAAGTTCACGTGCACAGGCTGCGCGGGTCAGACCGCCGCGGGCGATTCACGCCTGCCTGCGGTTCTGCGCACGCTCGATCAGCTGGCGTGAGGCGGTGAAATCATGGGGCTATACGACGAGCGGGCAGATGGCACGAGCGAGGTGGACCCTCACGCCTTCCGGCATTGTCTCAATCTCGTGTCGCAGTTGCGAGGCGATCAGCAGCGTCACGGCATGCAGCATCCGTGCGATCCCGCCGCATAGCGGCTCGGTCAGGGCGCAGGCATAGCCGGTGGGAAGCACGATGATCTGCGCGGCGTCCAGCCCGGCGGTAACACGCAGCGGCGTGTTCCCGGCGATCGCTCCGTCCGTCAGCTGGAGGCCATCGATGGTGACCGGCGGAAATATTCCGGGCATGGCTGAACCGGCGAGGATTGCCTCCACTGCCGGCCCTGCGAAAAGCCGCACGCTCGCGCCTTGCTGATCGGTCGCCATGACACGCAACGGCAGCAGGGCCTCCCTTGATCCGGAGAAAGGGGAGATAGGCTTTCAGCACGTGCCGCAGATGGGCCGGATCGACAATGCTGCCCGACTGGCGCAAGCTCCCGAGCAGGCCCGAGGGCGACAGCGGGAAGATGTCGGATCGGCGCAACCCGCACCAGATTCGTGCCAGCCGCTCCACGTCGGCGAGGAGTGGCGCCCCCGCGAAATAGGCGGCATTAAGCGCGCCCACGGAGGAGCCGAGGACGAAATCGGGCCTCAGCCCTGCTTCCGTCAGCGCCAGAAGCATCCCGACCTGGATGGCCCGAGGCTGCCGCCACCAGCCAGGACAAAGGCGGTTCTCGGCCGCTCGCTCATCAGCAGGAGCAGCCAGCAGGACGCCACCCCGGTTCAAGGACCCCGAAATCGCGACCGATGAGGGTTCCATCGACAACTGTGCAATGCTTGCGATGGCTGCCGCTGCCGCGGCGTCTGACAGTGTCACTGTCGTTCATCGCTCCTCCTTCGCAGCGTCTCGTTGCACAGGCCCAGACAGGGGGGCGGACCAGCACGGTCGTGCTTTCAGCATGGCCACCACGCGGTCCGCCATGTGGGCGCAACGGTCACCGGCGAATGGAAAGATCGTCTCGAACCCGCCCTTGATCCGGTCGGCGATAATCCGCCGCAGACGGTGGCGGGCACGCATCAGCCGCGTCTTGACAGTGCCGAGCGGCAGCGACAGGTCGCGGGCGATGTCGCCCAGGCTCAGCCCGACCGCCTCGTGCATCAGGAACACCAGCCGGAGGTCGGGCGGCAGCTCGCCCACGGCAGCCTCGATCAGGGCGCGGGTCTGCATCCGGCCGAGGATCGCTTCTATCGGCTGGGGGTCGGTGCCGGGAAACAGCAGCACCTCGGCACTGCGGACCACGGGTTCGTTCACCGTGTCGTATTCCTGCCGTGCCTGCTGTTTGCGCAGCCGCATAGCCGCGCAGTTCAGCGTGATGCGGGTGATCCAGGTCGAGAACCGGGCCGCGTCGCGGAAGCCGTCCAGGTGGGTGAAGGCGGCCAGCCAGGCATCCTGCACGACCTCCTCGGCCTCGGCGTCGCTGGGCATCAGCCCACGCGCGATGCGGAACAGGCGCCCGTTCAGTCGCCGGATCAGTTCCCGCACGGCGGCCTCGTCGTGCAGCCGGGCAGCCGCCACCAGAGCAGCCTCGGACGATTGCCGCTCGGCACGGAGGGACACCGACCTCTCAGGTTCGCTCATGTCCAGCCTCTTTCTGGGGGCATCACTGCCCCACGCTCGAGAATAACGCCGACCGGCGGGAAGCCGGCCAGCGCCGCTTTGGGAAGATCGCCCGCGTCGAGCGCCGGACCCTGCCACCGGGGATCGCGGTCCGGCCGCCCGACCACGATCCGCGCCACCATGCCGGCATGTTCATGCGGCTGGCAGTAGAGATCATAAACCCCCGGCGCGGTCAGCGTGACCTCGAACTCCTCGCCGGGCAGCAGCAGGTCGCTGTCCCAGGGCCGGGCGGCATCGGGGATGCGCCGCGGCCGGTCCAGGATGTCGGGGTGATAGGCCGTCGCGGTGTGGCTGTTGCCCGCATCTCGGTTCACGAAACGGATCGTCGCGCCCGGCGTGACGGCAAGGCCCACCGGCACGAACCAGACCTGCTCGCCCCGCGGAGTACCCTTCATCTCGACCGGCAGCGGCCCTGCCGCGATGGCCAGGCGGGGCCGCACCTGGGCGGCCAACAACATGGCCGCCCCCCCGATGATCAGCTTTCGGCGGTTCATGGTCATTCCGCCAGCCGCGCCTTGGCATCCTTGTCGTGGTAGAGCACGACATGGGCATGCGGCTTTTCCACACCGGGATGGCCGGCGTTGTAATAGATATCGACCGAAGTGACGGTGCCGCTGCCGACCGCGAGGTCGTTGAAGGCAGTGCCGCCTTCCAGATCCTCAATGGGAACCATGTAGATCGTGGCCGACAGCTTGCCGTCATGATCATAGCCGAGGAAGGGTCCGGCAGGCAGATTGGTAGGGTCTACATAGAGGGTTCCGAGACCAGGCAGGAAATCCGGCAGCGTGACGAGGTCGCTGACCTTCTGGAAGGGGGCGGCAGGGGGCGCGGTTCCGCTGGCCGTCTGGGCGGCTGCCGGAAGTGGCAGGGTGCCGAGAATCATGGACGCTGCGAGAGCGGGGAGGGACCGGAACATGGGATGACCTTTCGGTTTGCGGGCCGGATCAGCCCGGCCTCATTCCATTGGATGCAGCCTCGCCGGAAAGGTTCGCATCGGCATGGCTCGTGCGCTCAGATCCACGCGTTCAGGCGTCAGTCCAAGACCCGCGCAAGCCCGATCCTGCTCCTCCCGGTCATCCGCCGTCGATTTCATCCAGAAGCGCCAGCGTCTTGTTGGCGTGGGCATAAGCGGCGCCGGCCCGCATCTCGGCCGCGACCCAGATCGCCTCCATGATCTGCTCATTGGTTGCGCCCTCACGCTTGGCGCCCTTGGTGTGGCCTTCGATGCACCACGGGCATTGGGTCACATGCGCCACCGCAAGCGCGATCAACTGCTTGGTGCGCTTGTCCAGCGCGCCGTCGGCAAGCACGGCCTTTGACCAGGCTGCGAAGGCATCGTCGATGTCGGGTGCCAAGGCATGCCGCCTGGCCGCAAGCGCGGCACTGGCCTTGGGCAGGGTGATGTCGGACATGATCTCCTCCGTTTCAGGCATCACTCGCAATGGTTGTCGTTCGCGTAGTCATGAGCGCAGGTCAGGCGGCCGCTTCACTCGATTAGATGCGATACGCCGGAAAAAGTTCCCCTGCATTTGCGGGCCGTCGTTCTCACGCAGCCTGCGTCCGTTCCTGCCGTCTGTCTTCCCCCCGGGCCGCTTTCGCAGCGCGTCCGCAACGGTTCGGATTCACCACCACCGTCCTCGTAGCCTCGGCCTTAAGCGTCGAGAACCCCTCCTTGCGCTCAGCGTCCGCCTGAATCGAAGCCGCAGACGTCATCAGATCAGCTCACGGATTTCCCTCAGACGCCGGTACCTGCGAGAGCAAGGAGGGTAAGCCAACCTCTCGGTAAGTAGCTCTCTGGCAAATTGTGCCCGGCACGCGCAACTCTGAGGACTGTCCGGTACCAAGCCGTCAAGTCACGATCCTGACTGACTCCAGAAGTCGGATCACATGATCGGGTCCGACCGGGACGATACTCAGAGCATGTCATCGGGTTCCCAGGTCAACTCTCAGGGACCTTCGGGGCCATTGGCCAGCACCCGGCCCGAGAAGGTTTCGAGCGAAAGGGTGTCGCCGTCCTAGGGCGGCTGTCCCGCTTCTTGGGTCAGGACCATGGGGGTGGACAGTGCCGATCCCGGCAGAATGCCAGAAATGGTTGGCGCCATTGCAATCTCTCTGAAGCATGGCGCGCAACGTCACGATGGCGTTGCGGCGGAGACCTCCTCCTGCGCCATGCCGGGAAACGGGCGCGGGCTGGCAAAGTTCCTGCGACCAAGGCACACTCGACCCGAGACGGAAGGCCGGAATTGCCGTAGCCTGAGTGGCAGTGCGGAAGGTCTTCCTGCTGCAGAATGCGCGCAGGACCCCTAGATACGGAGGATGAGATGTCGGACTTCACTGTCGGTTACTTCGTGGGCAGTCTCGCGAAAGGCTCGATCAACCGCAAGCTCGCCAGGGCGCTCGTGCGGCTGGCGCCGGCCGGGCTGGAGATGCGCGAGATCCCCTTCGGGGACCTTCCGCTTTACAGCTATGACTATGACAGCGACTACCCGCAGGTCGCGCGGGACTTCAAGGCGGCGATCGCAGACGTGGACGCCGTGCTGTTCGTCACGCCGGAATACAACCGCTCGATCCCCGGCGCGCTGAAGAACGCCATCGACTGGGCCAGCCGGCCCTACGGGCAGAACGCGTTCACCCGCAAGCCCTCGGCGATCATCGGCACCTCGCCCGGCGCGATCGGCACCGCCGTCGGCCAGCAGCACCTCAAGAGCATCCTGGGCTTCTGCAACTCGCCGATGATGAACGCGGTCGAGGCCTATATCCAGTTCACGCCGAACCTGATCTCTGACGCAGGCGAGGTCAGCGTGCCGGGAACCGAGGACTTCCTGCGCAACTACATGCAGGAGTTCAGCGACTTCATCGGGCGCGTGCTGAGCGTCTATCCGCGCGCGAGCTGACGCGGGAAGCGCCGATTAAGCAATGCGGAGCCGCTCACAGGTCACGGTGCACCGGTTGGCTTGCCTCTGCGCAAACAAATCAACTCGGGAGTGAGACCATGATCGGGAAGTCGATCCGTAGAACGAAGGGGCGGGGACGCCTATTCGACTCCATCCTCGACACTGTCGGCGACACCCCGGTGATCCGGGTGAAGAATCTCGCGCCCAACGGTGTGCGCCTCTACGTCAAGGCCGAGTTCTTCAACCCGGCAGGCTCCGTCAAGGACCGCCTCGCGCTGAACATCATCGAGGCGGCGGAACGCGCCGGCACCTTGCAGCCCGGCCAGACCGTGATCGAGGCGACCAGCGGCAACACTGGCATCGGGCTGGCCATGGTCTGTGCGCAGAAGGGCTATCCGCTGGTTGTGACGATGGCCGAAAGCTTCTCGGTCGAACGGCGGCGGGTGATGCGGATGCTTGGCGCCAAGGTGGTGCTGACCCCCCGCGCGCAGAAGGGAACCGGCATGTACATGAAGGCCGTGGAGCTGGCCAACGAACACGGCTGGTTCCTGGCTCGGCAGTTCGAGACACCCGCGAATGCCGATATCCACGAGGCAACCACGGCGTGCGAGATCATCGGCGATTTTGCTGGCGACAGACTGGATTACGTGGTCACGGGCTACGGCACCGGCGGCACGGTGACTGGCCTCTCCCGCGTATTGCGCCGTGAACGACCCGAGACGAAGATCATCCTGTCAGAGCCGACGAATGCCGCTCTGGTGTCCAGCGGCCTCGCGCAGGAGCGCGGGCCAGACGAAGCGCCCGCAGCCAGTCATCCTGCATTCGAGCCTCATCCGATCCAGGGCTGGACGCCGGACTTCATCCCCTTCGTGCTGCAGGAGGCGCTGGACAACGGCGGTTATGACGAGTTGATCCCGGTCTCTGGGGCTGACGGCATCGCATGGGCCAGGAAGCTTGCAAGCCGGGAGGGCATCATGACGGGGATCTCGGGCGGGGCGAGCTTTGCGGTCGCCATGCAGATCGCCGAGCGTGCAACTGAAGGCTCCGTGATTCTGGCCATGCTGCCCGACACCGGCGAGCGGTACCTGACCACGCCGCTGTTCGAGGCGATCCACGAGGACATGGACGATGAGGAGCGTGCACTGTCGCTCTCCACGCCCGGTTATCGAATGGGGTGAAGCGGACCAACAGGAAGGAAAAATGGGGATGCCCGCTGAAATCGACGCCGTCCCACCCTGGCCCGCCAAGGCGGAACCTCTATGCGCGAGGCCTATGGCCCACGACAGTCGCCAGGATGACGCAACGCCAGAGCACTCGTCCACTGGCGCAGAGATTGGGAAACCTGTCTACTGGAACGAGGCCCCGCCACTGGTGCGCCGCCTGGTCAGCGAGGCGGTTGGTACATGACCGGCCCTGCGGACAGTACTGTGGCGCTCGCGGCGCTGGTGCGAGCCCTGTTGTCGAGCCAGGTGGCCGGTGCGTCCTGCCTCACTTATCAGGAGCTCGCGAAAGCGCTTGGACTGGTGCCCCCCGGCACCATCTCCCAAATCGCCGCCGCGCTCGAGCAAACGATGCGAGAGGATGTCGAAGCGGGGCGGCCCATGGTTGCGGCTCTGGTCGTCAGCCGCATGAATGGTCTGCCGAGGCGCGGTTTCTTCGATCTTGCGGTCGAACTGGGTCGCTTTCCGGCCGATGCGGAACGTCATTATGCGGCATGGCAGTCGGAATGCACCGCAGGTTTCAAGAAGGTCCACGGCAACGGCGCCTGACGTAGCTGCGCGAAGGAGAACGCCTTGGATGACCCGACCTCGAACCAGCGCATCGAGGTTTGTAGCAAGACGGCGGATTGGGTCACTGAACCGAGTCAGGTTTGCCGGAGGCTCCAATTCCCGAGTAGGCTGGAGCATCATGAGCAAGACGACGAACAAGTTTTCCCCTGAAGTGCGCGAGCGCGCGGTGCGGCTGGTTTCTGATAACGAGGGTCAGCATGGCTCTCGCTGGCAGGCGATTGTGTCAATCGCGGCGAAGATTGGCTGTTCAGCACCCTGAACGAATGGGTGAAGAAGGCCGAGATCGACAGTGGTAGGCGAGCAGACATCCCCCGTGGTTCTGGAGTTGAGATGCTTGTCCTGGTGACCTGCGAGGTGATGACACTGGACCGGGAAAAAGCGCTTGCGTCATGCGCGCCCATCTGCGCGGCGCGGAACGGATCTTCGTCGACGAGACCCCCGCGCCGATGCTGGACCCGGGCCGGAAGGCCACGAAGAGCGGCCACTTCCGGGCCGCCGGGTCCGACGACCGCGGCCATGGCGGTGCGGGCCCGCCCCTCGTCCTGTTCCACTATGCTTCCGGCCGGGGAGGGGAGCATCCGCTGAAGTTCCTCGACGGATACCGCGGCCGCTTGCCTCGCAATGCGATGCCTGCCAGTCTTGCAACGCGCTCACCGGGCGTGCGCGAGGGTGGCCCGTGGCAACTGGCTGTTGCTGGACCCATGTCCGCCGCCGCTTCGTCAATCGCTTCAAGAACGTGCACTCGCCGACCGCTGAGAAGATGCTGCGTCAGATCGCGCTGCTCTATCAGATCGAGAAGGCCGTGCGTGGCAACGGCGCGGCCATCCGTCTAGTCGTTCGGCGCGAGCATGCGGCACCCGTCGTTGCCGCGCCCGGACCATGTCTCGAGGCCCAGCTCTCGCGCATCCCGCAGAAATCCCAATTGGCCGAGGACATCCGCTATACCCTCGCGCACTGGCCCGGCCTGATCGTTCGGCAAAGCCTTGTCCTCGACGACGGCATCCTTGAGTTGGACACCAACCCGGTCGAGAACCAGATCCGTCCGATCGCCCTGACCAGGAAAAACGCCCTCTTCGCGGGCAAAGAGGTCGGCGCCGAGAACGGGGCGATGCTGGCCTCGCTGGCCGCCACCTGCAAGATGTCCGGCGTCAACCCGGTCGGCTGCATCGCCGATACTCTCCGTGCCATCCCCGACGGCCACCCGAAATCCCGCATCGAAAAATTCATGCCTGGGGGCCGCACACTGCTGTCAGGCCTCACCGCACAGGGACCCGCCGCCACGCTTACGGACGAGTCAGTCTAGAGACAGCCAGCTTTTCGATCGGTAGCAGGTCTCACGCACCGCCCTGAGCCTTCCCTTATCCCGGTCGGCCGGAAGCAGGCGGGATGCCGCGATTACTGCGGCATCCTTCAATCTGTGAGACTCACTGCCCGGTGTCGATCACGCCGCTGGATGGGATAAGAGTCACCCTCACCAGTTCGCTGGCAGGCAGGTTCTCGTTCACCAAGTCCTCGCTGCTGTGGATCGTGCCGGCAGGCACCTCAACGGTGTATTCCGCCTGGACCACAACAGAGCCGTCGTCCCGGTCCCCGTGGTCACTCGGATCCACGAGCTTATCGGCTTGCGCCGCGGTGGCGGCCAGGCCGAGGACGGCCAAGGCAACTGCAAACGTCTTCATGGCGATTTCCTTTCTCTGCATGAGTTGGCGCTTCGCCATGCCGCCATGAGGCAGAAAGGAGGAAAGGAAGGTGAAGACCGAACAGGAAGTTTCCACGGTCCTTTCGTCGATACATGAGCCAGACAGTACGTTTGATCTGCACTGGCAGGGCGCGCATGGTCTTCAGGACCACGACCCAGGTACCCGTTGCCGCGCTGCAGGCCCTCATCGCTCCCGTTGTCTGGTGTTATCTGAGCGGGTTCGGTGATCTGGCTCACTTGCTGGCCATCACCCGGCATCTTGTCATCGGCACCCATCGTTGGGTCCTCCAAGAGACCCCGCGGGAAGTGTTCACGGAGTCGTCGCATATATAGGAAGCGCAGAACCTTTTTTCATCACTTCGTCGAAAATAATCATGACCGGTTTCTCGTCTGCGCGATGAGCAGGCGGAATGCCAAGACGCCGCCGCTAGAGCTAGTTCGGGCAATCTGCATAGGGGGGTGAGTGGATCATCCGGGCGTCCTCGGCATGATGCCGGGGGCGGGGAGAGGCCATGAGCAGACGACCGGGCCGGAACCACCGCCCGGCTTTCAAGGCGCAGGCAGCGCTGGCCGCCATCAGGGGCAGGAAGACGCTGGCCGGACTGGCCGGGCAGTTCGACGTGCATCCGGACCCAGGCCACGCAGTAGCGCAGGCAGCGCCTGGACGGCGCCTCCGGGGTGTCCGGGGCGCGGGGGGGCGGCCGCGGTGGATCCGGCATCGGCGGTGGAGGTGAGCACGCTGCACGCGAAGAGCGGCGAGCTGACGCCGGGGAAGGATTTCTTGTCCGGCGCGCTCGGGCCGGGGCCGGTCTGCTGCCGGGCGCAGGACGATGATCGACCGCGACCATGGGCTGGGCGTCAGCCGCAAGGCGAAGGTGCCCGGGATCAGCGGGGGCCGCGCCTGCTACCTGCCGCGGCCTGCCTCGGCCGCCGATCCCGCGCTCATGCGCCGGATCGACGCACTTCATCCTGAGCATCCCTTCGCGGGCAGCCGGATGCTGAAGGGCCTGTTGCGGGCGGAGGAACACGAACCGGGCCGGCTTCACGTCTGCCCGCTGAGGAAGGGGATGGCGAGCCCGGCGCTCTGCCGCCCGAACACGTCAAAGCCGGTGCCGGGCCACAAGATCTCTCCTTGTCTGGTGCGCCATCCGGCAGTGACGGGGCCAGGCCAGGCCTGGGCAATGGACAATCACCTCCATTCCGATGGCGAGGGCTTTGTCCACCTGACCGCCGTCCTCGGCTGGTTCAGCCGCAAGGTCCTCGCCCGGCGGCTGGCGATCACGCGGTCACCGGACTTCTGCATCGAGACCCTGAAGGACGCGCTCGGCCGCTCCGGCCGACCGGAGATCTTCAACAGCGACCAGGGCTCGCAGTTCACCGGTGTGGCGTTCATCACGGCGCTGAAGAACGCCAGGGTCGCCATCAGCATGGACGGCAGGGGGTCGGCCCATACGCCGAGGGCGCGGCAACGCCTTCGTCGAGCGGCGCTGGCGGACGGTGAACCGAAGGACCGCGCAGCGAAATACAGAGGAGGTGTCCCGGCGCCCCTGCGGCAGCGTCTCCGGGACCGGGGCCTCGATCGGCCGCTATGTGGGCTTCTGCAACATGTGTAACCGCCCCGTGCGCAAGAGGGATCTTCGGAGCTGATCTTGACGCGGTGTCGGGTGCTGACATGTGTCCGGCCTCTGATGCGGCCTTGCTACACGCCGCGGGCCCGTATGGTGTTCGCGGATCAGGCCCCAAATCAACGCCGCGTGCTCGATGGCACTTTGTTGCAGGCTGGTTCCTCTGACCCCGTCTCACGACCGTTGCGCCAAACTGCTCCTTGCCCTCTTCCGCTCCGACGTCCTCGCGACCGACGGGCGGCTTACGCCGCTACGGCCGGAGCCCGGTAGACACCACCCCTGCGCATCAGCGCCCAGACGATGCGCGCCATCTTGTTGGCCAGTGCCACCCGCACCAGCATTGGCGGCTTGCGCATCAGCATCCCCGCCAGCCAGGTGCCTGGCCGGGCTGCAGCGTGGACATGGCGCTTGATGATGATGCTGTTGGCGCCGAGGATCAGCAATCGCCTGAGGGACCGTTCGCCCATCTTCGTCGTCGCCCCGAGCCGCTGCTTGCCGCCCGTCGAATGCTGCCGCGGCGTGAGGCCGAGCCAGGCCGCAAAGTCCCGTGCCCGGCGGAATGTCTCGGGCGGCGGAGCCAGGACCGCGATGGCTGTGGCGATCAGCGGCCCGATGCCGGGCACCGTCATCAGACGCCGGGCGACCTCGTTCTCTTTCGCGTGACGGGCGATCTCGACATCGAGCTGTCCGATCTCCGTCTGGAGGTGCCTGAGGGCCGCAACCAGCACCGTCAGCGTGGCGATGGCGTCTGCTGGCAGGCCGCTTTCCGGATCCTCGACGATGGCAATCAGCCGCGCGGTGTTGGCCGCACCCTGGGGCACGATCTGCCCGAACTCGCCCAGATGCCCGCGCAGGGCATTGATCGCCTGTGTCCGCTGCCGGATCAGAAGCTCGCGCACGCGGAAGACCATCGCGGCTCCCTGCGTCTCTTCGCTCTTCACGGGCACGAAGCGCATCGTCGGGCGCTGTGCGGCTTCGCAGATCGCCTCTGCATCAGCAGCATCATTCTTCTGGCGCTTCACGAAAGGCTTCACGTAGGCAGGAGGGATCAGGCGCACCTCATGGCCCAGCTTGCTGATCTCTCGGCCCCAGAAATGAGCGCCGCCACAGGCTTCCATTGCCACGACGCATGGCGGCAGCTGGCTGAAAAACTCCAGCACGTGATCCCGCCGCAACTTCTTGCGCAGCACCGCCTGGCCAAACGCGTCGGCCCCGTGCGCCTGAAACACATGCTTCGCCAGATCGAGCCCGATCGTAGTAATCTTCGACATGACCGCTCCCCTGTGTGGATCGTCGCAGACCCACCTTGGCACATCGATGCCGTCGGGGGGCGGTCACATCATCAGCACCAGGCCGCATTCGTCGCCCGGCGGGCAGACGCCTGATCAGCCTGTCTCAGCCAGCCGATGCCAATCCCGGCGGCGGCGCTACCAGGACGGAGATCCACTTGGCAGCACACCCGACACTGGTCAGACGAAGCAAGCCAGCTCTCCTGAGATTCGGACCTCTTTGACGGGAGCGACACTGAAGGGTGCGGGAGATTGCACGCTCCCCTCGCGCGTTAAGATGTCAGGCGGGCGAGTAGCTGAAGCTCATCGTCGGCGTTGCGGATGTCTCGACCCAGACGCTTTTCGTCACCGAATAGGCTTTCAGGGCCTCGCGACCCGAAGACCTGCCGTAGCCGCTCTTGCGGAAGCCGCCGAAGGGCGACATGACATTGATCGTCTTGTAGGAGTTGATCCAGAATGTCCCGGCCCGAACCTTGCCGGCGATCCGGTGGGCGCGGCCCACATCCTGGGTCCAGACTGCGCCGGCCAAACCGTAGTTCGTAGCATTGGCGATCGCCACGGCTTCGTCCTCGTCCCCGAACGAAGTGACGCCGACCACCGGGCCGAAGACCTCCTCGTTGGCGATCTCCATGTCTCGCCTGACCTCGTCTATCACGGTCGGTGCGTAGAAATACCCCTCGGGGAACGCCTCCGGGCGCTCTCCTCCGGTGATGATCCGGCCTCCCTCGGCCGCGGCGCGACGCACCATCAAGCTGACCTTCTCGAACTGGCGCAGGTTGTTGATTGGCCCCATCAGGGCCGTGCGGTCAAGCGGCATGCCGACCGGAATGCGGGTGGTCGCCTCCGCATAGCGGCGCATGAACTCGGCGTGGATGTTCCGGTGCACCAGCAGACGCGAGCCGGCGACGCAGCTCTGCCCGGCGCCGCCGAAGATCGCGGCCTGAGAGCCGACGATCGCGCGGTTCAGATCGGCGTCGTCGAAGATGATGTTGGCCGACTTGCCGCCGAGTTCGAGGATGCAGGGCACGATGTTGCGAGCGGCTGTCTCGGCGATCTTCGCGCCTGCCGCGGCCGAACCCACGAAGACCACCAGCCGCGTCTCGGGATGACTGATCGCATACTGGCCCGCGGTCGGACCCGCGCCGGCGATGACGTTCACCAGGCCGCGCGGCGCGCCGGCCTTCTCACAAAGGACCCCGATGACCAGCGAGCTGTGCGGCGTCAGCTCGGACGGCTTGAGGATCACGCCGTTGCCCGCACAGATCGCGGGGGCGACCTGCCAGCCGGCCGTGAAAAGCGGCGCGTTCCACGGCGTGATCTGGACCACGACGCCATAAGGCTCAGGTCGGGTGTAATTCAGATGTGTGGTCGGGACCGGAATCACTTCGCCATGCAGCTTGTCGCACCAGCCCGCGTAATATTCGAACATCTCGGCCACCCGGATGACCTCGCCAGAGATGTCGCGGATCAGCCGTCCGGCAGAAATTGCCTCCAGTTCGGCAATCGCCTCCGCGTTTTCGCGCAGAAGTTGGCCGATGCGGAACATGATCCGCCCACGCTCAGAGGCGGTCTTGGCCCACCATTCGGCCTGGGCCTGGACGGCAGCCGCGGCTGCCGCATCGATGACGTTGGCGCCCGCATCGGCATAGGTATCCGCCAACTTGCCGGTGGCGGGATCGTAGAGCTCGATCGAATCGCCGTCGCCCTTCTGTGCCTCGCCGCCGACAAAGCTTGCGAGTCCATCGAAGCCGCAAAGCTGCTTCATCAACTGTGCGACGCGGGCGGCAGTGTCGAATTCGGGAACGGTGTTCATGTCAGTGCGTCTCCGCCTTGGTGCGCTGGCCGAGTGCGGGATCGCCCAGCCTGGTGAAATCCTCGTCATTGGCGATGCCGGATGCGTCCTCGGCCCAGATCTCCTGAGCCAGCTTCGCCATCGGCAGGTCGGCTCCGACCTTGCCGGCCAGGTCGAGGGCCAGACGCACGTCCTTGCGCATCAATCCCGCCGAGAAGCCACTGCAGAACGACCCGGAGAGAACCCAATTCGGGAAATGCACCTCGGACAGCATCGAGCGTCCAGACGCCGCATTGACCACTCGCAGCGCATCGGCGGCGCCGACGCCGCTCGCCTCGGCCAGGCGCAGCCCCTCGGCAGTGGTCAGCATGTGGCAGGCAACCAGCATGTTGTTCACGAGCTTGGCGACATTCCCCGCGCCACTGCCACCGACATGGAGGATCTTCGTCCCCATAGCCTCGAAATGGGGCAGCGCCTCGCGGAAATGTGCCTCGTCTCCCCCGACCATGAACGACAGTTGGCCGCTTGCAGAGCCGCTCGGACCGCCGCTGACGGGCGCGTCCAGAAATCCGTGTCCACGCGCGCCCAGCGCCTCAGCCAGATCGCGGCTGACCTGCGGCTCTGAAGTGGAGGTGTCGATGATGATCCTGAAAGCCATGTCGTCGGTCAGGAGCCCGGAGTTGTCGATCACGCTTCGCACGTGCTGCGCGGCAGGCAACGAGAAGATGATGACCCGGCTATTGCGGAACACCTCGGCCGGGGACTCTACCACCGTTAGTCCGGCTTTGGCCGCCTTGGCGCGACGGGCGGGATCGAGATCGAAGCCGATGACGTCAAAGCCCTTGCCAATCAAGGTCTTGCCCATGGGCAGACCCATTGCACCAAGTCCGATCATGCCGGTGCGCAATGCGTCATGTGTGGTCATGCGTGCTTCCCTGCGGTTCGTGGCGGCCGCAGCATGCGCAGCCGCCTGTCGTGCCATCCTATCCTTAAGGATCACGCGGCGTGCAGAACACGAGCCGCGCACGCCGCGTTGCCCTCAGGGCAACGCCGCCGGCGAGAAGGCCGACATGCGGGCAGCAAGCAGCGTGGCCACGGCGTCAACTGATCTCGGCAGCCGCCGCCGCGCACGTACGATCGCATGGGCGCTTGCACTGAGCAGCAGCGGCTCATCGACATCGAGGATCTTCAGCTCGCCCCGCGCCTCTTGGATGGTGGCCGAGAAGCGAGGCAGGAACGTCACGCCGAGGCCGGCCGAAACGAAGCGGATCAAGAGGGCAATCGACTCGGTCTCTACAACCGGGTGCAGTGACAAGCCATGATCGCTGGCTGCCCGGGCCAGCAGCTGATGGATCCCATGACTTTCGTTCAGCAGCGCGAGCGGTTGCTCGAGCACGTCTGCAAGCCACAGTCTGGAGCGGCCGATCAGCGAGGAGGAGACCGGTACGATCGCGCAAAGCGGCTGCCGCCCGATCGCCAGCGATCGCGTCCCCGGAAGCAGGATGGGGTTATAAGCGAGAGCGATGTCCACCTGGTCCTGGATGACGAGTTCGACCAGCCTGTCGGTGCCAGCAGTGGTGATCTGGTAGCGCAGGTTCGGGTTGGTGCTCATCAGCGCCGCCAGTCCGTTCTGCATCAGATCGGCCGCAAATCCTTCGCCGACGCCCAGCCGGATCACCCGCCGCGTGTCGTTGCGATACTGGCCGATCAGTTCACGGACATAGTCCTGCTCGTTGTGCAGGTGGTTGGCGTGGTCGAGCAGCAGCTTGCCCGCCTCGGTCAAAAGCATCCCCTGCGAATGTCGTTCGAAAAGCTTCACGCCAAGTCGGATCTCCGCGTCCGAGATCTTGCGGCTGATCGAGGAGGTCACGACGTTCAGCCGCTCGGAGGCGCGCCGGATAGATCCTTCCTGCGCCACCACGGCGAATTCGCGCAGGAACCGGTGGTCGAAAGCGTCCATGATCGTCTTGTTCCTCAATTCCCGAACGCGTCCAGACGCTGCCGTTCCTGCAGCAGTGACGCGTGGCGGAAAAGATCTGCGGCGGCTTCGATGAGCGTTCCGTTGGACATGACTTTGATCCGGTTCGGCGCGACGCGGCAATGATGCGTGCGGCACACGGAGCAAGTCCAGCCGGTCCTATAGGTGCGCGAGGATTGCCCGAGGGGCAACACCGCGTTGCCCAGCAGCGTGCTGCCGGGTCATGTGCGAAGCGGGTTAGCCTTCGGCACTTGCATCGATCCACGGGAGGGGCTTGATGACCAATGTTTTCTCGCGCGACGCGTTGCCACTGCATCTGCTGGTGCTGGTCATCGTTGTGATTTCCGAATTGATCGGCATCATCCGGCTGCCGATCGGGATTGCCACGGTGATCCTCCTGCCGATCCTTTATGCCTTTGCAATCGGGATCGCACTCAATCCGGTCATCAACAAGGCGACACGACAGGTTCTCACGGCGCGCTCCAGCAAGATCGCGGGGGCGATGATCATCGTCGCGATCATGCCCTTCATCGCGCGTTTCGGCACCACCGTCGGACCAGCGATGGGGGACATCATCGCCGCCGGCCCGGCTCTCATCCTTCAGGAGATCGGCAACCTCGGCACGATCGCTGTCGCATTCCCTGTGGCCGTCTACCTGCTCGGCATGGGACGGGAAGCGATCGGCGCGTCCTATTCGATCGACCGTGAGCCGAACCTTGCCCTGATCGCCGAGAAATACGGGCTGAACAGCCCCGAAGGCGCCGGCGCCATGGGTGTCTATGCCACCGGCACGCTGATCGCCACCTTTGTCTTTGCGATCATGCCGCCTCTCATCCATGCACTCGACATCTTCGACGTCCGCGCGCTGGCGATGGCCTGCGGCGTCGGCTCGGGCTCGATGCTGGCTGCCTGCACCGGCGGCCTCGTCGCAGTGATCCCCGAACAGGAGGAAATCATCCTTGCGCTGGCCGCGGCCAGCAACATCCTGACCTATGCCACCGGGCTTTATGTCGCCGTATTCGTGGCCTTGCCGCTGACCGAGTGGCTTTACCAGCGCGCCCGTCCCAACGATCCGGCCAATCCGACCAAGGGAGAGAAAGCATGACCCAGGCGACCGAGATGCATGACCTAGCGGATGCCATCGCAGATGATGAACGGTCGGACATCCCCGTTGGCGACAAGATGGCGATGCTGCTTGTCGCCGGGGTTATCGGGCTGGTGGCGAACTGGGTTGCAACCGGGACCTTACCCGGAGGGGCACTGCCGGGAATGTTGTTCCTTCTGGTCGGCTCGGCGATCGGGCTGATGCTTGCGCAGGTCATCCGGATCGGCCTTCCGGCAGTGGCTTGGGTGTCGCTGATTGCGGTGCTCGCAACCATTCCGGGGGTTCCCGGCTCGGCCTGGGTGACGGAAGCCGTCGGAAAGCTGAACTTCCTCGCGCTGGCGACTCCGGCGCTGGCCTATGGCGGTCTGGCCCTGACTGCACAGGAGTTCCACATCGCCCGGACCTCTGGCTGGAAGATCGTGATTGTCGCGCTCTGCGTGATGTTCGGGACTTATATCGGCTCGGTCATCATCGCCCATCTGACCTTGGGGCTGACGGGCTGACGGTCTCCAGATCAAGGCATCCATAAAACCAAGTATTCAAGCCGGCGGTATACGCGCAAAGCTAAAATGTCACCGCTGAGCAAAGCAGGAATGTCACTCTCCCCCGGTTGAAGCATGATCCTCGGGGGACGAACATGGGATGGCTGGTGATGAGCGAACGCGAGCTGAACCGGATCGAGGTGCTGTCGGAGGTTGGGACTGGCCGGTTGCGGGTTGAAGACGCCGCCGGCCTGCTCGGCCTGACCCGGCGGCAGGTATTTCGGCTGCTGGCGCGGTTTCGGGCGGATGGCCCGGCCGGGCTGGCCCACCGTGCGCGCGGACGTGCGCCGAACAACGCCCTGTCTGCCCTTCATCGGGAGCAGGTGCTGGCACTCGTTCGGACGCAGTATGCCGATTTCGGTCCGACGCTTGCGGCCGAGAAGCTGGCCGAGCTGCATGACATCCATATCTCGCACGAGACCTTGCGCAAATGGATGATCGAAGACGGTTTATGGGTCTCGCGCAAGCAGCAGCGGGTGCTGCACCAGCCGCGGCTGCGGCGCGAGGCCCTGGGTGAGCTGGTCCAGATCGACGGCTCGGAGCATCGCTGGTTCGAGGATCGGGGCCCCGCCTGCACGTTGCTGGTGTTCATCGACGATGCGACCGGCCGGCTCATGCATCTCCGGTTTGTCGCCTCCGAGAGCACCTTCAGCTATTTCAATGCGCTGGAGGGCTACCTTCAGGAGCACGGCCGGCCCGTGGCCTTCTATTCGGACAAGCACAGCGTGTTTCGGGTGAACCGCACCGAGGCGCGCAGCGGCCATGGCATGACGCAATTCGGCCGGGCGCTGAACGAGCTGAACATCGAGATCCTCTGCGCCAATTCCTCGCAGGCCAAGGGCCGGGTCGAGCGCGCCAATCGCACCCTGCAGGACCGTCTGGTCAAGGAACTGCGGCTTGCCGGGATCGCGGACATGGCAGCCGGCAATACGTTCCTGCCCGGCTTCATCGCGGCCTTCAATACCCGCTTCGCCCGCATCCCGCGCCGGTCGGACGATCTGCACCGTCCCCTGAACGTCGAGCCGGAGCGGCTCCGCGACATCTTCTGCCTGCGCGACGAACGCCATGTCGGCCAGCAGCTGGCGCTGTCCTACGACAGGAAGCGCATCATCCTCGAACCGAACCACCTGACGCTCGGCCTGGTCGGCACATACGTCGACACCTACGAGTTCCCGGACGGCCGGCTGGAGATCCGGGCCAGGGGCGTGTCCCTGCCCTGCCGGATGTTCGACAAGGAGCAGCGCGTCACCCACGCCGCGATCACCGAGAACAAGCGCCTGACCGAGGTGCTGGCCTTCATCCAGACCCAGCAGGACCAGGACCCGCCCAGGGCGCGGCGCGTCGGCAAGCAGCGCACCCGCTATGAGCCCAAGGGCACCGTCGGACCTGGTCGCACACCTCTGCTGGTCAAGGCACGTCGAGCGCAGGTCGAAGCCAGAACGAACTGAACGCCAGACGGAGCACTGGATCCGACGGCCGCTCAAGGCAGCCGGTCAGGGCTGCGATGGCGGAGGTCTCCGCCCTGCCCGGCTGCCGGCATCGTGGCGCCCGGTGACATTCCTGAATTGCCAGCAAGGGTGACATTTCTGGATGGTTGCAACAGACTGTGGTGCCCGCCGGCTGGCGCGTTATAGGCTCTAGTCTCCTACGTGCATGGCGTATTGCTGGCCCTGATGCTCACGCTCCTGCGCAAGCGCGGCTATGCGCCCTGCCGCGCGCGCATCGGAAAGCGCCTTTTGGTGAGCAAAAGGAATTCCCGCGGCTGCGCCGACGCCCTTGAGGGACAAACTCCTAACTCGGATGCTTTCTCTGATAAGACCGAGCGAATTCTTGCCGGAGCCTGTGCGCATGAAGCTGAAAGCTGAGCGCTCTACCGCCCTGCAAGGACGGGCGCTGGGCTTGTCCCTGAACCGCTGCGACGGTCTGCCGATCCTCCACATTCACGCCTACGGCTGCTCGTCCTCGCCGGAGAACAGTTCGCGCAGCCCCGTTACCAAGATGTCGCGGCAGGCAGCTTCATCCTGACCTGCCAGGGCACGCGCCTCATCAACTATGGCCCGCAGTTGCTGCACTTTATCGCCTGCCTCGGCGACCGGCGCATGGCCGGGCGCCTGTGTCGGCTGGGGCTCATCAGGTGGAATGTTGGTTGCCGTCTCGTCATTCCCCGGCGCGTCAGTACCGGTCATGGCACGTGCCTCGCGTGCGCCTGCTACCGCTTGCCCGCCGGAGGATGCAGCAATGGATTCCCGTGACGCCTGGTCCAGCACCTCGTCCATGAACGCAAGATGGTCGGCGCAATCGGCTGCGGCCGAGGTGGTTAACACGGCGATGAAAGCGGCACTCAGGGCAAGACGGAAGCGGATCATGTCACTCTCCTAGCTGCTCAGCTGGTTGCCGACCGGCAGGCGGCGGATCCGCTGGCCCGTGGCGGCGAAGATGGCGTTGGTGATGGCAGGCGTCACGGGGGGCAGGCCGGGCTCGCCTACGCCGCCGAGCGGCTGACCATAATCCTCGCCGCCGACCAGATGAACGTGGATCTCACGCGGGGCGGTATCCATGCGCGGGACCAGGTAGGTGTCGAAGTTGTCCTGCTGTGCCCGTCCTTGCGCGAAGGTGATCTGCGAGGTCAGCGCCTGGCCCGAGCCCATGATCACCGCGCCTTCCATCTGGGAACGGATCCGATCGGGATTCACGTGGGGGCCGCAGTCGATGGCGAGATGGGCAGCGGGGATGCGCACGTTGCCGGCCTCGTCGACCTCGACCTCGACCACCACGGCGACGTAGCTGACGAAGCTGTAATGCGCCGCAAGCCCAAGTCCGCGCCTCGCGGGCATCTCTCGACCCCAGCCGGCGGCCTCGGTCGCGGTCTCGATCACCCGGCGCAGGCGGCCGGTATCCACCGGATAGCGTGCCGGGTCCTCTCCATAGTTCCAGACGTCGCCAAGCTCGGTCGGGTCGATCTTCCGCGCGGGGCCGATCACCTCCAGCAGATAGTCGCGGTGGTCGCGGCCCGCCTCGTGGGCCAGTTCGGCGATGAAGGACTGAATCGCGAAGGCATGCGGGATGTTCGAGACCGAGCGATACCAGCCGATCCGCGTGTGCGCCTGAGCCTTGGGATTTTCAGCGCGCACGTTGGGGATGTCGAGCGGCATGTTCGTCAGCCCCATGCCCAACTCGAACGGCAGCTTCTGCATGGGGTCGGGGGCGAAGATCGACCCGATGGTCGGCGCCGCCGTGCGGTGAAGCCAAGCGACCGGACGGCCGCTGTCGTCCAGCCCTGCCTCCAGCCGCTCGACGGATACGGTATGGTAGAAGCTGTGATGCAGGTCGTCGTCGCGCGTCCAGACCACCTTGACCGGCGCCCCGTCCATTTCACGGCTGAGGATCGCGGCCTCGATGGCGAAGTCGGGCTTGGACTTGCGGCCGAAACCGCCGCCCAGCAGGGTGACGTTCACGGTGACATTCTCGGGGGGAAGGCCCAGCTTCTCGGCAATGCGCACGCGTGTCACCTGCGGCGCCTGCACGCAGGCCCAGACCTCGCAGCGGCCGTCCCGGATCATCGCCAGCGCGGCCGGAGGCTCCATCGGCGCCTGCGCCAGATGGGGGATGTAGTATTCGGCCTCGACCTTGCGCGGCGCCTCTTGCAGCGCTGTCAGGGCGTCACCCTGGTTGCGCACGACCGCGCCGTCGCTGCTGCGCGCGGCCTGTTCCAGTTCGGCCTTGAAGACCTCGCTGTCATAGGCGCCGTGGGGGCCGTCCTCCCACCGGATATTCAGCACATCGCGCCCACGCATGGCAGCCCAGGTGTTCGTCGCGATCACCGCCACGCCACCCAGCGGCTGGAACTCGGAAGGCTGGGGCGGCGGATCGATCATCACGACGCGCTGCACGCCGGGCACCTTCAGCGCGGCCTCGGCATCATGGCTGACAGCGCGACCGCCGATGACAGGCGGGCGCGCGACCACCGCGAACAGCATGCCCTCGGCCTTTGCATCCATGCCATAGACCGCGGCGCCGGTGACGATGCCGGGATTGTCGATCAGCCCCACATCGTCGCGGCCAATGTAGCGGAACTTGTCCGGTGACTTCAGCGCCAGCGACTCGCGGACGGGGATCTCGCCCTCGGCCGCACGCGAGGCCATGTCGCCGTAACCGGCCTGCCGGCCGGAGGCAGCATGGCTGAGAGCATGGTTCTCGGCCGTGACCTCCTCCACCGGAACGCCCCATTCCGCGGCGGCGGCTTCTCGCAGCATCTGGCGCGCGGCGGCACCGGCACGCCGCATCGGCTCGAAGAAATGCCGCAGGCTGCGCGAACCGTCAGTATCCTGGTTGCCGAAGGTCGGCTCGTCTGCCGGTGCCTGGGCAACGCGCACCCGGCTCCAGTCCGCCTCCAGTTCATCCGCGACGGCCATGGCGATCGAGGTGCGGACCCCCTGTCCCATTTCCGCACGGTGGACCGTGACCGTCACCGTTCCGTCGGGATCGATGGCGACGAAGATGCGCGGATCGTCCCGCCAGCCATGCGGCATCGCGTCAGCGCCGAACTTCAGCGGCTCCTCCTGCTCCTGCGCCAGGGAAGGCAGGCCCAGCGAGATCACCAGCGCGCCTGCCCCCAGTCCCAGCAGGACTGCACGCCGGCTGACATTTTCCAGAGCGGCCATGGTCAAGCTCCCTGCTCGGCTGCACGTTTGATCGCGGCGCGGATGCGGGGATAGGTGCCGCAGCGGCAGATGTTCTGGCTCATCGCGGAGTCGATGTCGGCATCGGTCGGCTCCGGCGTTTTGGCCAGAAGCGCCGCGGCCTGCATGATCTGCCCGGCTTGGCAGTAGCCGCATTGCGCGACGTTCAGTTCCTGCCATGCCGCCTGCACCGGATGGGTCCCGTCAGGGGACAGGCCTTCGATGGTGATCACTTGAGCCCCCTCGGCAACGTTCATCGGGGTGACGCAGGAAAAGCTGGCAACCCCGTCGATATGGACGACGCAGGCGCCGCACAGCCCGGCACCACAGCCGTATTTCGCGCCGGTGAGCCCCAGCTCGTCGCGCAGATACCACAGAAGCGGCATTTCGGGGTCGCCGTCGAAACTGCGCGCCTGCCCGTTTACAATAAAATCCATGACGTTTTCTCTTTCCGGCACGTGTGGCTGGCTGAGCCCGCCTGTCAGTCCACGCTGGGCGTCCTGCCATGGCCTTGCCTGCCAAGAGCATCGAGCAACCTAGTGAAACGCAGGAGACTACAGGATGTTCCCGGGTCGGGGTCCAGAATTGATACCTCCTGAGCAGCGTACCTCATCCGGCGAACTGCTCCGCGCCAAGGGCAAGCTCTCGGTTATTCATCGCTCTCCAAGCAGGCGAGCAACGGGATCAAAATGATCGTGTCGGAGGAAGCGTTTTCCATTTAACGCGGCCTGCACGAGGACGTGAAGCGGATTTCCTTCGCAAGTCCATGGCCACCTTCAAGTTCACCGGGGGCGTCAGCGCCTTCAAGGGCAAGCTTGTCTCCAGCATGGTCGTCCGCGGTTATGCCCCGGACTTCGCCGCGCGCACTTCCCGCCAGCTCGAAGGCTTCGGCTCCTACGGCCTTCCCGAAAGCCATGCCGCGAGCTTCGCGCTGTTCCCCTATGCCTCGCCGCCTGGCAGGAATCCCGAAGCCGTTCATCCGAACCGAGCCACTTCTGCTTGACCTGTGGACATGCGGGCGCGTTTTTCGACGCAGCACCCGTAACGGAGGATTGACCCACGATGGCCGCCAAACGCCAGTCAACGGATTTGCAGGAGTTCAGCGCAGCCGAAATCACTGCGCTGGCCCACCTCTACCGAGGCGAGGTTTACCGTTCCACCATCTGGCGCACCCGCCTCGACACCACGACCAACTGGTCGGTAGTGACCCTCGGGGTGGCGCTGTCAATCACCTTCTCCACGCCTGACGCCTCGCCGTTGCCTCTGATGCTGGTAGGCATTCTCATCATGCTGTTTCTCACGCTTGAAGCGCGGCGGTATCGCTACTTCAATGTCTGGCGGGCACGGGCGCGCTGGATCGAAAGGCACCTCTTTGTACCGATCCTGCGGGACGGCGACCTGCGCACCGAGAAAGGCTGGCATGAGATCCTGGCCACGGACTACGACAGGCCCGAATATCATGTGAGCTACCTCACGGCGGTCGCGCGACGCGTGCGCAACAACTATCTCTGGATCCTGCTCATCCAGACAATTGCCTTTGCCGGGAAGCTCATCGTTCATCCGACCCCGGTCACGTCAGTCGAAGCCTTCGTGAACCGGGCCGACGTCGGGCCAATCCCCGGCTTGGTCGTCCTGGCTCTGGGAGCGCTCTATCTGCTCTCGTGGGTGGCGCTCGCGCTCTGGATCACGCGCGCGGACCGGAAGCGGGCGAAGCGGCGAGGGGTTGCGGCAGCAATGGGATGAGTTCCCTGTGCCCTCACTCTCGCACTCAGAGCACCTGACATAACCGTCTGATCTGGTTAAGACACATGAGGGCGCAGCCGAGGATCATGAAGGCCTCGCGGATGTCGGGCCGCCGTTCGTAGCGGATTGCCGGCCCGCGAAAGCGGTTGAGCCATGCCAGCGTTCGCATCAAGGGGCGCAAGCGTCACATCATGATCGATACGTTCGGCTTGCTGCTGTTTGCCGTCATCCATCCGGTGGGCATCCAGGACCGCGATGGCGCCCCGGACGTCTTCCGCTCCATCCGGCACCGATTCCCCTGGCTGCGCCATGTGTTCGCCAATGGCGGCTATGCCGGGGATAAGCTGAAGGCAACGCCCAGAGGCCGCGGCGACTGGACGCTCGAGCTCATCAAGCGTTTCGACGCCATGAAAGGGTTCGAGGTTCCGCCGCGTCGACGGGTCCTCGAGCGAACATTCGCATGGCTCGGGCGATGCCGCAGGTTGGCAAAGGATGGGGAGCGATCAGTGGAAAGCTCAACGGCTTGGACCCTGATCGCAAGCATCAGGCTCATGACATTGCGCCTCGCAAGATATTGCGATTTCGCATGAACTTTTGAATCCGGCTTTCAGGCAGGCTGGGCGTGTCCGTCAGTTTTCGTCAGAAGTCATAGCGCATGCCGACAAGCAGATCGAAGGTCTCGAACTTGCCGTTGAAGCTCTCCCGGTCGGGGCCGTCGAACTTGTCCGACTCGGTCTGGAACCAGCGTCCCTCGGCATAGAGGTTAACATTTGGGTTCAGCTCGTAGCCGATGCCGCCGATCAACTGGTAGGCAAGCAACGTCTCGGCTTCGAAATCCTGGCCGCCGGCACTCACCTCCACGTTGGCCCCGCCGATGCCAGCGCCGAGATAAGGCCGGACCGTCCCGGTCGCGCCCATGCTGTCGAACATGTAAAGCGCGTTGAACATGAAGGCGTTGGCAGAGGTGTCGCCGTCGGCCCGGTCGCCTTCGTCACGGTCTGTGACGGTGAAGTCGGCGTTGCGGTAGGCGTATTCGACCTCCACCGAGATGTTCGGCGTGACGGCCGCGCCGACCGCGACGCCCAGGGTATACCCGGTGTCATGATCGAAGCTGGGGAGGGCGATTTGCGTCCCGTCCTCCGTAAGGGTGGTGTCGAAGTCCCGGGGCCAGGTCGCGCCTCCGAAACTCTTGACGTAGACCTCTTCCAGCGAGAACGCCTGAGCGGCCGCCGTTCCCGTGCCCCCCGCCAGCGCGGCGAATGCCACTGCTGCGGCCAAAGGTGCCTTTTTCATGGTTCGCTCCATTCTCTGTCCCGCGCCCGACACGATTTTACACCACTCGGATCGATGTGTATTCGATTCGCTGTCCTCGGCGGGTTGAAGCAAGGCGAGACTTCGGCTTGGGTGCCACTTGATCGCCGCAGCGACAGCCCGCATCCTCCACGCGGCGGCCGCTAAGCCGGGAAGAAGGACGGCTGCGGGCATGGACGAATACACGGTCGACGGCGCCGGGCCGGGTTGAAGGCGAACCATCAACGGCCTGATTGCGGCGACCATGATATCGCTTGAAAGCTCAACGCCCTGGACCCTGATCGCAAGCATCCGGCTCATGACACGGCGTATCGCTAGATACTGCGATTGGATGATTTGGGGGCCGGGATGCTCGTGCACCTTGTGCACGGCCGGGAAGTGCAGGTTCAGCCGTTCTGGCCTGCACCCTGCACCGCAAGATCGTTGATCCGAGGGGCTGGTTCTTGCTAGTCTTTCATGTAGATCCTGCCACGCTGGTGGAACTGCCATGACCGGACAGATCTTCATCGAGGCGAATGATGTCGAGCTCTTCGGCCTGCCCTCGGGCGCGACGCATCTCTACCTCGTTTTGCGCGACAGCAATGGCGAGGAGTACGTGATCCGCTCTGGGCCGGAGCGTCCGTACTTGCCGTGGTTCGGTGACATGAAGGTCGAGACCAACATCCCCATTGTCGACTCTGCCGATGACCGCGACGGCGACACGCCGGCCGAGCGCTTGAGCACACCGCTCGACTTCCCTGGGCTGACCGACGATCAGGCTTGGGCGATCATGGTCAAGTACGCGCGCATGATCGACAGGGCTGATAATGGCTACGAGGTTTTCGGTGAAAACTCCAACGCCTTCATAGGCGCGATGCTGGCTGCAGCCGGTGGCGACCCCTCGGCGATGCTGCCGACTGGCGTAAGCCGCGGGGAGGCGCTGGGGATCGCGAACTATCGCGACATCATGAACGATGTGCCGCCTCCCGCCGACGGCATCGTGCGTGGCACGTCGGGGGCCGACCGGATCAACGGCATCCAGATCGACGAGGTGATCGCCGTCGGGGCGGGGAACGACATCGTCCATGGCGGGCGCGGCGACGACCGCATCAATGGCGGCGCGGATAGCGACTGGCTTTTCGGCGAGACGGGCGACGACACGCTGAATGGCGAGACAGGGGCCGACAGGCTTTACGGGATGATCGGCAACGACATCCTGCGGGGCGGGGGTGGAGCCGACCTTCTCGACGGTGGGTCGGGCATAAACACGCTTCTCGGCGGGGCGGACGCCGATGTGTTCCAGTTCACCCAAGGCTCCGCTGGCCGTATCGGTGACTTCGAGGATGGGGTGGACCAGCTTCGCATCCGAACCGGGGCCGCCGTCGCCTATGAGGATCTTGTCATCACCAGCTTCGGAACCTCGGACCAGCATACCCGCATCACATGCGAAAACATCGTGATTGAATTGTTGAACGTCGAGCGCGCCCTGATCGATGCGCGCGACATGGACCTGCTGTTGGTCTGAAGCTTGAGGCCCGTCAAGTTCTTGCGCGGGCGCTTTCGTTGAAAGGGAGGTCAGGCGCTGGTCCGCCCCCTGAAAGTGGTCCTCCCTGAAGCAGGCTTTCGAGCCGGATGGAGGCCGGCGGAATGTCGCGGAAGAAGCACGAACCCGAGGAGATCGTGGCCAGGCTCCGGCAGGTCGGCGTGTTGGTGTCGCGGGGCCGGTCGGTGGCCGGGGCGGTGCGCTCGATCGGCGTGGCGCAGTTGACCTGCTCCCGGTGGCGCAAGGAGTTCGGCGGGCTGCAGAGCGATCGGGTCAAACGCCTGAAGGAGCGGGAGAAGGAGAACGGGCGGCTGCGGAAGGCCGTCTCCGGCCTGACGCCGGAGAAGCTGATCCTGCGTGGTGAGGCCTGTGGCCGAACGCCTCGGGCAACTTCCAGGCCCCGCGCGTCGCCGTGCCTGCATCGGGCAGGTCCGGCAGGAGTTCCGTGTCTCGGCGCGCCTCGCCTGCCGCGTGCCCGGCCCGCCTCGCTCGACCCGAGCCGGAAGGTGCCGCGCGGACGGGCCGATGAAGAGGCGCTGACTGCCGGCATCGTTGCGCTTGCCGCCCGGCAGGGGCGCTGCGGCCAGCGGCGGATCCCGGCCCTGCTCGGGCATGCCGGCCGGACGGGGAACGTGACGCGCGGCGCGGGGGCGAGGCCTGCGTCGCCGGCGGCGGGAGGGGCTGACGGCGCCTGCGCCGCAACCGGGGAAGGCGCGGCTCCGGCGCGACGACGGATCGTGCCTCCGTCTGCGGCCAGCGCGTCCAGACCACGTCCGGTCTTGCGACTTCGTCGCGGCCCGGACCCGTGACGGCGGGAAGTTCCGCATGCGCGACCTGATCGGCGGGTTCGCCCGGGAATCCCTGGCGCTCCGGCTCAGCCGCAAGCCGAACGCGCCGGCTGTCATCGACGTGCTGCCGGACCGGTTCCTCCTCCGCGGCGTGCCCGGCCCTGTCCGGCCGGACAACGGCCCGGCGTTCGTGGCCACCGCGCTGCGCGACCGGATCGCCGCGGCCGGCGCCGGAACGGCCTCTGTCGAGCCTGGATCCCCCGGGGAGGGAGGAGGATCAGGAAACGGTCCGGGGGACTGTGTGCCCGACGACGGGCCGCTGCGAGAGCTTCACCGCCAAGCTGCGCGACGAGCGGCTCACCGGCGACATCCTCTGCAGCCTCGCCGCGGCGAAGATCGTCCTCGCGGCGGGGCGCCGCCCTTGCACCACAAAGCGCCCGCATTCCTCCCCGGGCGAGCGGCCCCCCGCTCCCGAGGTCCCGCAGGGACCGCCTTCGCCACCCCAAGCATGGCGCCAGCACCCGTCATGCACCAAGATCGGAAAGGGACCACCCCAGCGGGGCTGGCTAGGCAGGACCGGCCCCTTTGATAGTGACGCGGTGCGCTTGAACGGCTCGTGCAAGAACTTTCGCCTGCGCTTTTGGGGACCTGGATGCTATGGCCGCCCTGTTGTTAGGTGCTGGACTGCGGAGTTCGCGGAACTGGACTGCGAGATAATGCGGCGGGGGCAGGCGAAAGACTGGCCGAAGTATAAGGCCAGGATATTTCAACAAGGAAGGCAACAACAGTGGCGAGCAGGAGTGGAAAGCCTCCGCTTCGCCATCGCCGTGTCAGCCTCGCCGGGCGCTGTCGAACCAGGCCCGCAGGGCGGCACGCTCCTCGGGCTCGATGAAGCTGACGTTGCCGGGGGGCATGGCGTCGGTCAGGCCGGCCTGCAGGAAGATCTCCCGCGCGTGGCGGGCGATCTGGGCGTCGGTTTCCAGAACGACGCGCTTGGGGGCAGTGGCAAGGCCATCCCAGTTCGGCTCGGCCGCGTGGCACATGGAACAGCGGCCCAGAACGATGTCGCGGACCTGATCGAAGTGGGGATCGGCGGTCAGGCGGGCCTCGCGGGCGGTCAGGGCGGCTTCGCCTTCCAGCCGCTGGGTGCCCAGCGAGGACAGCCAGACGATCCCGAGGAACAGCGCCACGGTCGCGGCCCAGGTCCACCAGGGCTTGGGCTTGCCGGCGTGCGAGCTGTTGAAGAAATGCCGGATGGTCACGCCCATCAGGAACACCAGCGCGGCGATCAGCCAGTTCCAGCGGCTCGCGAAGGCCAGCGGATAGTGGTTCGACAGCATCAGGAACACGACCGGCAGGGTCAGGTAGTTGTTGTGCGTGGACCTCAGCTTGGCGACCTTGCCGTATTTCGGGTCGGGCGTGCGGCCCGCCTTGAGGTCGGCCACGACGATCCGCTGGTTCGGGATGATGATCATGGCGACGTTCGCGGTCATGATCGTCGCCGTGAAAGCGCCGAGGTGCAGCAGCGCCGCACGGCCGGTGAAGACCTGATCATAGCCCCAGGCCATGACGACCAGCAGCGCGAAGAGCAGCAGCATCAGCGTGGTCGGGTTCTCGCCCAGCCGGCTTTTGCACAGCCGGTCGTAGATCACCCAGCCGATCCCCAGCGACAGGGCCGAGATCAGGATGGCGGCCCATGTGGAGAGTTCGACCTTGGTCGGGTCGATCAGGTAAAGCTCGGCCTGCGCCCAGTAGAGGACCATCAGCATGGCCGCGCCCGACAGCCAGGTGGAATAGCTTTCCCACTTGAACCAGGTCAGGTGCTCGGGCAGCCGCTCGGGCGCGACGAGATATTTGGTGATGTGGTAGAAGCCGCCGCCGTGGACCTGCCATTCCTCGCCATGCGCCTTGTCTGGCAGGCCGGGGGCCTTCCGCAGGCTGAGATCCAAGGCGATGAAGTAGAAGCTGGACCCGATCCAGGCGATGGCGGTGATGACATGGACCCAGCGGATGGCGAAGGACGCCCAGTCGTGCAGGATGACGCCGTTCATCTCAGCTTCCCCGATAGGTGGAATAGCCGTAGGGTGAGACCAGCAGCGGGACGTGGTAATGGTCCTCCTCGGCCATCCCGAAGCGGATCGGCACCTCGTCAAGGAAGCGGGGCGAAGGGGTTTGATCGTGGCTGTCCAGCCACTCGCCGACATGGAAGACCAGTTCGTAGCGGCCGGTCTGGAACTCGCCCTGAGGCAGGATCGGGCCGTCGGTCCGGCCGTCGTCGTTCGTCACCACCTCGCGCAAGGCTCGCCGGTCGCCGTCCAGTGCGTAAAGCGTAATGCGCATCCCTGCGGCGGGCCGCCCTTGCGCGGTGTCCAGCACATGGGTCGTCAGAAATCCGGCCATCCATCCCCCCGTTCATCTTTGCTGTTGCCCTGATACTGCAGGTGCCCCGGCACTGGACAGTGGCCCAGACCACATTCAGCTTATCCTTTCGCAGAAGAATGAGGGAAGCGATGAACGACCGCATCATCCGGACCGAGCCGCTGACGGCCGAAGCCTTCGCGCCCTGGGGCGAGGTGCTGGACACCACGGGCGAGCCCGACCGCATCATCAACGAGGGCCGCTGCGGCCGCTGGCACGACCGCGCCCGGCTGGATGTCGAGGGGCGGACGGGGATCTCGGTCTTCCTGTCGCAGAAGGTCGCGCTGCCCCATGCCTTTCGTCTAGTCGAACGGCATCCGCTGGGGTCTCAGGCTTTCCTGCCGATGACCGAGCATCCCTTTCTGGTGATCGTCGCACGGGACAACGGGGGAGAGCCGGGCCGCCCCCACGCTTTCGTCACGGCGCCGGGGCAGGGGATCAACCTTGCGCGCGGGGCGTGGCACGGGGTGCTGACTCCGCTGGCCGATCCGGGACTGTTCGCGGTGGTGGACCGCTGCGCCGAGGGGCCGAACCTTGAGGAATACCGCTGGGATCAGGACTGGACGGTGGTCGCCTGAAACGCCGCGAACTCCTGCGCCGAGGCATATGACCCCTGTGCCCCCGGTTTCGTCACCGACAGCGCGGCGTAGCCCGCGGCTTGGGCCAACGCCTGCTCGGGCGCCGCGCCCGCCGCGAGGAAATGCGCGAAGGCGCCGATGAAGGCATCGCCTGCGCCCGTGGTGTCCACAGGCCGGACGCGGATCGCGGGGATCGCGGTCACGCCCCCGGCCGTGACCAGCCGCGCGCCGCGTGCGCCCAGCGTCACCACCACGTTGCCGATGCCATGGACGAGCAGGCTTTGCGCGGCGGCAGCAATCTGGTCTTCGGTGGCGACGGGCAGGCCGGTCAGCATCGCAAGCTCGGTCTGGTTCGGGCAGAACCATGACAGGCCCTGCAAGGCCGCAAGATCCAGCCCCGGCGCGGCGGGCGCGGGGTTCAGGATCGCGGGAACGCCAAGCCGCGCGGCAAGCTTGATCGCGTGATAAACTGTCTCGAGCGGCACCTCGAGTTGCAGCAGGATCAGGTCGCAGCGGGTCAGGTCATCCGCCGCCGCCTCCACGTCGGCCGGCGTCAGCGTGCCGTTCGCCCCGGCCACGATGACGATCACGTTCTCGCCCGAGGGGTCCACGAAGATCGAGGCCACGCCGTTCGCCGTCCCCTTTGCCACCCGCGCATGGGTCAGGTCGATCCCGTGGCCTTCAAGGTTGCGCAGCACGTCCTGCCCGAAGCCATCGTCGCCGACCCGCGTGACCATCATCACCGCCGATCCCAGCCGGGCCGCCGCGACCGCCTGGTTCGCGCCCTTGCCGCCGAAGCCGGTTGAAAAGCGCGTCCCCGCCAGTGTCTCGCCCGGCAAGGGCATCCGGGGCAGGTTGGTCACGAGATCGACGTTGTTCGACCCGATCACCGCAATGCGTCCAGCCATCGGCGTCTCCCTGTCCAGCGCCGAAGGTCACGGATCGGCGGGGTCGAGGAAAGACCGGAACGTGCCCCCGCGCAAGCGCCTGCCGCCGCATCCCGCGGAATTGCCACCTGAATCCCGACGGACCGGCGGGTCTGAAGGCCGGTCCCGGACATCATTCCGGCACAACCGCGGCGCGGTCAGGCGGCTTTCCCCTGCCTTGTTCTCAGCCGACCGAATCCGCCTGCGGCTCGACGGTGGCGCGCTCCCGGCGGGCGCGCCTGGCGGCGGCCTTCCGTTTCCACGGCGCGTCCGCCTGCCAGTCGCCCGCCATGATCGAGCCATAAGGCGCGATCTCGTCCACCACGCGGGCCAGATCGAAGCGGGCCATGTCCGCCCGCACCGAATCCGCGTCCTTGTAGGCCGAGGGCAGTTCGGAAATATCCACCCGCCGGGAATGGAAGCGCACGTCAAGCCCCGCGGTCTCCTGCGCGAAGATCTCGGCATCTGTGCGTCCTGCCATGCGGCGGCGGTGCTGGGTCCGGCTCATGTTGCGCCCCGCGCCATGGGGCGCAAAGCCGAGGTTGCGGGCGTTGCGCTCGCCCCGCACCAGCAGCACCGGCTGGGCCATGTTCAGCGGCACGATCTGCATGCCGGTGGTGTCATGCTGCAGGGGATCGTGGATCGGCGTCGCGCCCTTGGCGTGCCAGAAGAGATCGCCCCGCGGGTCGCCGTCCGCCTCGCGGAAGACGAAGTTATGGGGGTTCCAGAGCCGGTCGGCCACCTTTGCGCGAAGAAGCCTGCTTGCCGCGTCATGCAGGGCTGCGTGGTTGAGCCGCGTCCATTCGCGCAGCAGCTCCAGCGCCTGCCAATACAGTTCGCCCTCGCGGCTGGACGCCGGAATCCATGCGTTGGCAGGCAGGGTGTCGGGGGCGATCTCGCGGCGGAATTGCTCGGCAATCTCTATCCCCATCTTGTAAAGCAGCGCTCCGAACCCGCGCGAGCCGTGATGCGTGACCAGCGTTGTCCGCCCGGTCGCCTCTGAGCGGCCGACAAAGGCGAAGTGGTTGCCGTCGCCCTGTGTCCCGAAATGTGACTGCACCATCTGCTGCAGCCTGGCGTTGCCGCGCAGCAGATGGTGGTCGCGGATGGCCTGATGCAACTCCTTCGGAAGCGGCATCTCGTCGGCGCGGGGGCGGCCGCCGGGGCCGAAATGCGTGACCTCGTGGATGGCGTTCAGCAGCGCGCCGGGGGCCACGTCGTCGTAGAAGCTGGCGGTCAGCGAACAGCAGATGTCGGCCGAATGCATCCCCGGATGGATGGCGTCCCGCGCGGCGACCACGCCGCCGACCGGGATCGTCCCCGGCGGCCCGGCGGGGCAGGCATCGGGCATGATCGCGCCCGCCTCGATCGTGGGGGTCCGCATCAGTTCGTCGAAGCTCGCGCGGACGGCGGCGACGTTCTGTTCCTCGTCGGGGTGATCGGCGGTGATGTTGGACTGGTAAGGCAGGGGCGCGTCACGCAGCATCATGCGCCGTGACCGGGCCTGCGCCTCGGCGGCGGCGGCCTTCGCCAGCCGTTCCTGCGCCATCTTCAGCGCCTGGCTGCGGGACAGCTTGCGCTCGCGCGCTTCGCGCAGCACCTCCGAGAACACCGGCCCCGGCGTGTAGCCGAGGTCGATCAGGTCCTTGCCGGTGAGGATTTCGTCATCCATGCCATCCGCCTTTTTCCGTCACAATGTCCTACGCGCGGCGGGCGGTTCCGGTTGCAGGCCGGGCGTCAGCCCCCGCAGCCGAACCTCGCCTCGAGCCAGCCGACCCCGAAGGCCACGATGTCGCCTGCGTCGAACAGGTGGCAGCGCGCCCCGGCCACCATGCCCTCGCGGTGCCGGTCAAGGGCGGCATAGGCGCGGGCGATCGTCTCCACCCCGTCCGGCCCGCTTTCGGGGGCGAAGCAGTCGAGGATGCCGTTGCTGTCGAAATCCTCGCAATGCTGCCAGACGGTCCGGCCATCCGGGCGGCGCAGGGGCATCTCGTAGCTGACGCGCCGCTTGCCGGGAATGTCGGCCACCGCCTCGGCGTAATGCAGCGCCGTCACCGCATCCAGCGGCGCCCCCAGCATCAGGACCCTGCCGCCCATCCGGATGAAACGCTCGACCGGAGAGCCGGGGCCGAAGGCCTGCCCCAGCCGGTGCGGTGCGACCAGTTCCCGCGCCCCTGCGCCAAGGGCGACCATCGAGGCGTCGGGATGGGCGCTGCGCCGCGCGCCCGGCGTCTCGGCGATGAAGCGGTTCAGAAGCCCGAAACCCGGATAAACGCCCGCGGTCGCCGGATCGAAGGCCGGCCAGCCGCGGCGCGCGGCGGCGTCCATCCGCGCGCCGTTCAGCGTTTCTTCATAAGGCGAGCGGTCCCACGAGGCATAGCCCATGATCGTGCCCCCCGGCCCGACCGCATCCATCAGCGCCCCGACCACCGCAGCCGGGCCGCCCTCGACCGGCCCGAGCGCCTTCAGCGAGGCATGGACCATCAGCACGTCGCCCTGCGCAACCCCCAGCGCGCCCAGTTCGCGGGCGACCGAGGCGCGATCCGCCATGGTCAGGTCGTCACCCGGACCAGCACCACCGCCAGGGCCGAGATGCCCAGCACGCAGGCGGTGGCGATGGTGATGCTGTAGCCCACCGTTCCGCCGGCCAGCCCGATCATCGCCCAGATCACCGCCAGCGAGAATGTCGGAAAGCTGTCGATCTTTAACTGCAGCCAGACGGCGGACAGCGCGGCGACCAGCAGCCCCAGAAGGATCGAGCGTTCCAGGCCGATGCCCATGTAGTGGATGAGCAGGCTCAGCGAGGAACAGGTCGTCATCAGCAGCCAGCCCGCCAGAAAGGCGATGGGGAACAGCCCCATTCCCCGTGCCGGCGCCGGATGGGTGTCGATCCCGCGCACCACCAGAATGCAGGCAAGCCCCGCCAGCAGGATGCCCGCCAGTGGCAGGAGGTTGACGATCCAGGGCCAGGTTGCGGCGCAGAGCAGCCCGAGGTTGATCGCCCTGGGCAGCGGCGGGCCGAAGCGTTCCTGCAGCCGCCCCAGAACATGCAGGAACGCCGCCGCGACTGCGGCGATCATCAGCCCCCACAGGATCACGTTGGCCGGCTGCGACATGATCCCCAGCAGATTCATGCTGGCGTCCCCGCCCTGCAGCGCGACCCGGCCGGACATCGGACGGTCGAAGGACAGCGGATCGGTGTAAAGGTTGTCCCAGACCGTGACCGTCCGCAGCGAGGTCAGCACCGCCGAGATCGCGAACAATCCCGCGGTGAACGCCTCGATCATGGCTTGAAGATTGCGGCTCATGCCGGGGAAACGCCGCAGGGTTGGGCGGGGTCCATGGCGGGTCGAGGATTTTCGTCGGGCACCTGCTTTCGCGTCAGGCGAGCGCGCCCTCGGCCGTCAGCCTTGTGGCGCCGCCCAGCCAGGGCCGTAGTGCCTCGGGCAGATCGACCGAGCCGTCGGCCTGCTGGCCGTTTTCCAGCACCGCGATCAGCGCGCGCCCCACCGCCAGCCCCGAGCCGTTCAGGGTATGGACGAACTCGGGCCGCCCCCCGCCCGCGGGTCGATAGCGGGCATTCATCCGCCGCGCCTGAAAGTCGCCGCAATAGCTGACCGAGGAAATCTCGCGGTAGCGGTCTTGGCCCGGCAGCCAGACCTCGATGTCATGGGTGATGCGGGCGCCGAAGCCCATGTCGCCGGTGCAAAGGACGACCGTGCGATAGGGCAGGCCCAGCGCCTCCAGCACGGCTTCGGCGCATTTCGTCATGCGGTCGTGCTCGGCAAGGCCCGTCTCGGCGTCGGTGATCGACACCATCTCGACCTTCTCGAACTGGTGCTGGCGCAGCATCCCGGTGGTGTCGCGGCCCGCGCTGCCGGCCTCCGACCGGAAGCACTGTGAATGCGCGACCAAGCGGCGGGGCAGGGTGGCGTGGTCCACCAGATCGCCATGGACGGTGTTGGTCAGCGTGACCTCGGCGGTCGGGATCAGCCACCAGCCCTCGCGCGTCTGATAACTGTCCTCGCCGAACTTGGGCAGTTGGCCGGTGCCCTCCATCATCTCGGAAAGGACGAGGACCGGAGTCCAGGTTTCCTGCAAGCCATGCTTGTCGATGTGCAGGTCCAGCATGAACTGCGCCAGCGCCCGGTGGATGCGGGCGACGGCGCCCGACAGCAGGACGAAGCGCGCGCCCGACAGCTTGGCGGCGGTGGCGAAGTCCATGCCGCCCCTGACGCCTGCGATCTCGAAATGCTCGGCGGGGGTGAAGTCCAGCGCCCGAGGCTCGCCCCAGCGGCGGATTTCCACGTTGTCGCCTTCATCCTTCCCCTCGGGCACGCTGTCCAGCGGCAGGTTCGGGATTGTCATCAGCAGATCGCGCAGCTTCGTATCCAGTCCCGAGGCCTCGGCCTGCATGGCCGCGACCTCGTCCTTCTTGGTGCCGACCAATGCGCGCAGGCGCTGGAACTCGTCCTCGTCGCCGCGGGCCTTGGCGGCGCCGACCTCCTTGCTGGCGCGGTTCTGTTCGGCCTGTGCCGTCTCGGCCGCGGCGATGCGGGCGCGGCGCTCGGCGTCCAGCGACAGGATCTCGGGCGACATTGGCGCTAGCCCCCGGCGCGCGAGGCTTGCGTCGAACGCCGCCGGGTCGTCGCGGATAACGCGGATGTCGTGCATGGCCTGTCCCTCTTGCTGCCTGTCCGGGCTGGATTGAACCAGCTTCGCGGGTCTGCCTTAACGCAGGGCCGCGCGCGGCAAAAGGGGCGCCTGCGCCAGCAGCCCGCGCAGGGCGTGCCAGAAGGTTTCGGGACTGTCGTAGCCCTCGAAGCGCCCCACCTCCATCCGGTTGTCCAGCAGGATGAAGGTCGGCGAGGCATAGGGCGCGCCCGCCAGCGCCAGCCCGTCAGGCCAGGGCCCGTCGATGGGAACGGCGGTCAGCGGCGCGGCCTTTCCCAAGGGATGGGCGGCATAGCCCGGCAGGACCTCGCGCCGGAAGGCCGCGCAGAAGGGGCAGCGCGGGGCCTCGACCATCAGCAGCGCACGCCCGCGCCGGGCGGGCGCGGCCGCAGCCGGGAAGGCGGCGGCAAGGGCAAGCGTGGTCAGAACGGCGCGGCGGTGCATGAGGGAGCCTTGGCGGAACAGGGGCACAGGGGCACAGGGGCACAGGGGCACAGGCAATCTTGCCCCTGCCGGGTCACGGCGCAAGTCTCTCGGGGGACGCTCCCGGAAAGCAGCCCAGCGGCCCTCTGCACTGTCGCCTCGCAACCGGTGCAGGACAGAACCGCCCCCGCACAGACGTCTGTTGCCTCACTCAATACCGCGGCGAAGGGGGCTCCCGTCTTTCTTCATCGTAAAGATAACCCGGGATCGTCGTATACGACGATGGGGCAGAGCCCCGGTCCAGCCTTGCCGCCTCAACGACCGCCTGATTCCTGCTGCGCCAGCTTCCGCTCGATTCCGATCAGCGCCTGCTTGCGCCACAAGCCCCCCGCGTAACCCGTCAGGCTTCCGTCCGCGCCGATGACCCGGTGGCAGGGGACCACGATGGCGATCTGGTTCGCGCCGACAGCCCTTGCGATCGCCCTCGCGCCCGTGGGGCGGCCCAGCCGCGCCGCAAGGCCGCCATAGCTGACCGTCGCGCCGGGGGGGATGCGCTGCAATTCGGTCCACACCTCGCGCAGGAAGGGCGTGCCGTGCAGCGTCAGGGGCAGGTCGAAATTGCCGCCTTCCCCGGCGAAATAGGCTGCAAGCTGCGCCTCGGCCCTGTCGGTGACGGCGCTGCGGCCCAAGCCGATCCGCCCGGCCGCCCTGGCCGAAAGCCGGCGCAACTCGGCCGCAAGCCCCTTGCGGTCGGGGAACTCCAGCAGATGCAGGCTGCGGTCGTCCGCGACGGCGATCATCCCGCCCAGCGGCGTGTCCAGCCACTCCGCCGCCAGCCCCGGCGCGCCGCGCGCCATTGCCGCCGGAGGATGGCCGAACAATCGCGCAAAGGCCTCGCGGAAGCCGCTGGCGCTGTCGAAGCCCGCGTCAAGCTGGGCTTCGATCACCGGGGCGCCACCGGAAAGGCCGCGCAGGCCCTGACGCAGCCGGGACTGGCGGGTGAAATCGAGAAAGCTCATGCCATAGTGCCTTTGAAAAGCGCGCCGCACGGTCGAGGGGTCAAGGCCGGCAGCCGCCACATCCGCCTCGGTCCAGCGCCGGGCGGGGTCGGCTGTCACTGCCGACAGCATCTGCCGGATCACCGGATCGCCCTCGGCCTCGGGCGCCGAGGGATGGCAGCGCAGGCAGGGCCGGAAGCCCGCGCCCAGCGCCGCGGCGGGGCTGTCGAACCATCGGCAGTTTTCCGGCCGCGGCTTGCGGGCGGGGCAGGACAGCCGGCAGAAGATGCCGGTCGTCCTGACCCCCACCCAGGCGCGGCCTTCATAGGCCGGGTCGCGGCTGGCCAACGCCCGGTAAAGAGTCGCGTCGTCGGGAAGGGTGAAGAAGCTGTCCATGCCCGCATCTTATCCGATTCGCATTCCTGTGCAGCCGGGGATCGGGCGTCGCATCCGGGCAGATGGATTGTGTCCCGGGCCGGCGCGCGACCTGCCACAAAGGACAGGCTTCCGCCACCGGAACCCGCCTGTAAGCTGTCACGCATCTGACACATTCATTTTACAGGAGCCGATATGGTCACTTATTGGTCCGGCGACCCAGAGTCGACGCAGACCCCCCGATCCGCACGCTTTGGCAGCCAGCCCGCCCTGGTCATTATTCTTGCGGCCTGGGCGGTGTTTCTGGGCGCAAGCGTCGTGCAAGACGTGCTCGGGCTGGATGCCGAGGCACGGACATGGCTGCTGGACGTGGGCAACGAGCGCAGCTTCTACACATGGTTTTCACAACTGCTTCTGGCGCTGGCCGGGCTGTTGCTTGTCGATACCGGGACCAAGACGGTCGGGCAGTCACGCTGGGTCGGGGTCCAGTTCATCGGCCTGGGAGCCTTGTTCTTCCTGCTTTCGGCCGATGAGGCGCTGGGCTTCCACGAGAAGGTTTCAGCCCGTCTCACGGGTCTCGGCGGCCTGCATTTTGCCTGGGTCATCCCGGCCGCCGCTGTCTGCGTTGCCGGGCTGGCCGCCGCCATCCCCTTCCTGCGCGCGCTCAGCCCGAGGGTGCGGGCGCTGATGCTGGCATCCGCAGGCGTGTTCCTGTTCGGCGCGCTGGGCATGGAGGCGATCGGAGGACAGGTCTTCCTGGCCATGGGCGAGGATGTGCTGGCGCGTCCTTACCGCGCGCTTGTCAACATCGAGGAAGGGGCCGAGGGTCTGGGCGTGATCCTGTTCCTCTTCGCCCTGACGCTGCACCGGCAGCAGGCGGGCCTGGTCCCCGGCATTTCACTGTTCCGCTGAACCGCAATCCCCGGCCGCCTGTGTCGGCGGGCCATGACGATGCGGACCATGTCAGGAGTGAAAGCTCCTTCTTTCGCGGCATCCGACCTTGCCATCTGCGGCAGGCCCGTCGCCGGAAGGTCAGTCCAGCGTGGCCAGCATCTCTGCCGCAGCGGCCACGGGGTCGGCCCGGCCGGCGGCGACATCGGCGCCAAGGGCCGCCAGCCTGCCGGCCGCGGGGTTGCGCTGCAGCCGGCCCAGCAGGCCGGTGCGGACTTCGGACAGGAACCAGCTTTGCGCCTGCTCGGCCCGGCGGCGGGTGAAATGGCCGGTCTCGCGGCGCCATTCCGCCAGCGCCTGCATCTCGTCCCAGGCGCGGGCCAGCCCGTCACCCTCCAGCGCCGAGACGGGCAGGGCCTTGGGAAAGCCCTCGGGATCCTGCGGGCGCTTGCGCAGCAGCCGCAGGGCGCCGGCGTAATCGGCGACCGTGCGGCTGGCCGTCGCCTTCAGTTCCCCGTCCGCCTTGTTGACGAGGATCAGGTCCGCGATCTCCATGATGCCGCGCTTGACGCCCTGCAACTCGTCCCCGCCAGCGGGGGCCAGCAGCAGCACGAAGAGATCGCTCATCTCGGCCACCAGCGTTTCCGACTGGCCGACGCCCACCGTCTCGATCAGCAACACGTCGAAGCCCGCAGCCTCGGCCAGCCGCACGACCTCGCGCGTGCGCCGGCCCACGCCGCCCAGTTCCGCCTGGCTGGGCGAGGGGCGGATGAAGGCCGAGGGGTCGCGCGACAGCCGCTCCATCCGCGTCTTGTCGCCGAGGATCGAGCCGCCTGACCGCGCCGAGGACGGGTCCACCGCCAGCACTGCCACCCGCAGGCCCTGTCCGGTCAGCATCAGCCCGAAAGCCTCGATGAACGAGGACTTGCCGACGCCCGGGGTCCCCGACAGCCCGATCCGCAGCGCCTGCCGCGGCGGCAGCACGGCCAGCAGCGCGATTGCCTGCGCGCGGTGGTCAGGGCGGGTGCTTTCCACCAGCGTGATGGCGCGGGCCAGCGCCCGGCGTTCGCCGGCGACCAGCCGCGCGGCAAGATCGGACAGATCGGGAGAGGAGGCTTGCGGGTCCGGCATCTTCGCCTCGCGTGCGGTCATGGGTCCGGCCCGTGGTAGTAAGGCGCGGCGGGATTGCCAAGTCGGCATAACCTGCGATTCGGGCTTGACTTGCAGGGTCGCGGCCCCTATCCACACGCAACGGATTTCCGGGCGCTGCCAGTCGGCGCCCTTTCAATTTCCGGCGCCCGGCTGCGGGGCCGGACGCTGCAACGAAGGATCAACATCATGTCGCGCGTCTGCGAACTGACCGGCAAGGGGCCGATGACCGGCAACAACGTCAGCCACGCCAACAACAAGACCCGTCGCCGGTTCCTGCCGAACCTGAACGACGTCACGCTGATCTCGGACAAGCTGGGCCAGTCCTATTCGCTGAAGATCTCGGCGGCGGCGCTGCGCTCGGTGGACCACCGCGGCGGTCTGGACGCCTTCCTGTCCAAGGCCAAGGACGACGAACTGTCGGCACGCGCGCTGAAGATCAAGCGTGAGCTGACCAAGGCCTGATTTCATTCAGCAGCGATTCGGAAAGGCCCTGCCCCACGCGGCGGGGCCTTTGTCGTTCGGGCCTCTTGGCGAAAGGTTTCCGCCAGCCTAGGCTGACCGCCATGCAGATGCTGCTTCGCCTCGGCCTTGTCTGGGTCATCGTCCTGACCAGCCTGTCGCTGGGGATGGCGCGCGGGCAGTTGCGGACGGGAACCGAGGTCATCCTGTGTTCGGGCAGCGCCGTCGTGATGGGCCTGGACGGCCCGCACACGGGCGCGCGCTATTGCCCGGACATGGCACAGGGGCTTCTGGCGGCCTACCACCCGCCGCCTCCGGCCATCGCCCCGCCGGAAAGCCGGGGACAGCGTGTCGGGATGCGGGGAAGGCCCGCGCCTGCGCCCATGCCGGTTCCCGCCCAGCAGGCCCGAGGCCCTCCGTCGCCGCGCGCCGCGTGAGACAGCCCCTTGCAACGCTTTCGAAGAGTTCCCGATGAACCAAACCCTGATCCTTGCCGCCGCCGTGGCGGCCCTTCCCCTTGCCGCCCCGGCCCATGAGGGCCACGACCACGGCACCACCGTCGGCAACCTGACCGTGACCGGCGCCTATGCGCGCTCGACCAACCCCAAGGTGGGCGCGGCCTTCATGGTGATCGAGAACGCGGGCAGCACGGACTGCACCCTGACCGCCGTCAGCGCCCCCGAAGTCACCGAACGGGCCGAGATGCACACCCACCGCGAGGAAAACGGCGTCATGTCGATGGTGCAGGTCGAGTCCATCACCATCCCGGCGGGTGGCAGCCATGCCCTGGAACGCGGTGCCGACCATGTGATGCTGATGGACACCGCCACTCCGCTGGCCGAAGGGGACGAGGTGGCGATGACCCTCGACTTCGGCGATTGCGGGCAGGTGCCCCTGACGGTGAAGGTGGACAATGCGGCCGGGATGCCGGCCTCGCATGGCGGCGCGGCTGACGCGCCCGAGGCAGGGAACGGCCATAGCAACTAGGGCCTGTTCCTCCTCGTGAAACCATCCTCCGGGCCTTGAGCCACCCGGCAAGGGTCCGGCGGACTGTTTTCAAGCGGGAAGGGATCGGCAGGCGCAGGGCGGGTGCGGAAAATCCTGATCCGGCGGCGCAGGAAGGATCATGCGCCCGGACGAAGCGGCAGGCCGCTGTCCTGATGCAGCCGCTCGACCGCCGCCTCGATGCGTGCGGCGGCGGTGTCCAGCCCGGCGTGGCTAAGGTCCGCCACCGGGATCACGCCGCGCTCGTTCTCGCCATGCCGGGCGCGGCTTTTCTCGTAGCGGGGATCGTAGTGTTCGCGCATCAGCCCCTCGGCCAGTGCCGCCCACTGGCCGCGATCCGCCATGCCGCGCCATGCCTCGATCTGCTCGGCCGGGTGCAGGGGCGCCAGCCGCGCCACGGTCGCCTCGACCCGGCCGGGTTCGGCAACCGCATCGGCATAGGCGCGCGAGGTGTATCGGGCGCGCTCGGCCAGCGGCACCTGCAGCCGTAGCCGCGGTGCGGCGCAAAGCGCCTGCCACACAGCCTTTGGCACCGACAGATCGCCGATGCGGGAACTTTCCGCCTCGACCACTGCGGGGCGCGAGGGGTCCAGCCCTGCCAGCGTCACCGCCAGCCGGCTTTCGAACAGCTTCTGCGAGGGTTGCCTCCCCGGCATTGCGCCGAACAGGCTGCCGCGATGGTTCGCCAGCCCTTCGAGGTCGATCACCTGCAGGCCGCGCAGGGCCAGCCGCTGCAGGATCTCAGTCTTGGCCGAGCCGGTGTTGCCGTCCAGCACCACCAGCGGGCAGGGCGGTCCCAGATCCTGCACCTGCCGCAGCACCAGCGCCCGCCAGCTTTTCCAGCCGCCCTCAAGCCGCGAAGTCCGCCAGCCGATCTGCGCGAGGATCGTCGAGAAGGCGCCCGACCGCTGTCCGCCCCGCCAGCAATAGACCAAGGGCCGCCAGCCGCCGTCGCGGTCGGCCAGAGGTCCCGCCACATGCCGAGCGACATTGGCCGCGGCCAGCGCCCCGCCGATCTTGCGGGCCTGGAAGGGCGAGACCTGCTTGTAGATCGTGCCGACCTCGGCTCGCTGGGCATCGTCCAGCACCGGCAGGTTGATGGCGCCGGGCAGGTGATCCTCGGCGAATTCGGAAGGCGAGCGGGCGTCGATGATCGTGTCGAACCCGGCCGGGCCAAGGTCCGGCAGGGCGGTCATGCGGAACTGGGCCGGCTGCAATCAATACACGTAGACGGGGGCGCCGAGCGGCACTTTGTCGTAAAGGTCCATCACCGCCTCGTTCCGCATGCGGATGCAGCCGTTCGACACCGCCCGCCCGATCGAGCCGGGGTCGGTCGTGCCGTGGATGCGGATCGCGGTGTCATGGCCGTTCACGGTATGCAGATACAGCGCCCGCGCGCCCAGCGGGTTGGTGGGGCCGCCCGGCATCCCGTTCTCGTATTTCTTGTATTGTTCGGGCTTGCGCTCGATCATCGCCTTGGTGGGGGTCCAGCTTGGCCATTCGACCTTGCGGCCGACCAGCGCGCGGCCCTTCCAGACCAGCTCGTCGGTGCCGACCGCGACGCCGTAGCGGATCGCCCGGCCCGGCGCGACGACGTGGTAAAGATAGTAGTCGCCCGAGACGACGACGATCGACCCGACCTCGAACCCCTCGCGGATGGACACCTCGGTCGGGGCCGGGTCATAGGCCGCGCGGGCCGGCGGGGGCGCGGCGGGGGCGGTCGCCTGCGCCATCACCAGCGCAGGCGCGGCGATCAGCGGCAGGGTTAGCATCATCATCTGGCGGCGGTTCATGGGCTTTGTCCCTCGTGAGCCTCTTGCCCCTGCGCTAGCGTCATCGCTGCGGCATTTCAACTCAAAGCAGCGTCAGGTGGCGGCGTTGCGCTTGCAGCAGCGGGTTCCCATATGGGGCAGGAGGAGAAAGCCCATGTGCTGCCGTTCCCAGGCCCACCCTGTCGCCCGTCCGCGCCGCGCAATGGTGCGTCCCGCGCATCTGTGCCGAGGACGTGGCGGGCGCGGCTGCCGCTGCCACCAGCAGGGGCGGCGGCTGGCGGCCCGTGCGCCGCTGGCTTTCCTTGCGCCTGAACCCGAAGAAATCACGCCGCTGCAACCGGCCGAGATGGCCGCCTGGCCGCCCGGACGCCCCCAGGGACCGCCGATGCCCCTTTTCGACACCTCCTCCACGGATCGAAAAGGCATGTCATGGCACAATCACATCATATCGAACTTGAACTTAAGGGCCTGAGCTGCGCCAGTTGCGTGAGCCGCGCCGAGCGGGCGCTGTCCGCCGTCCCCGGCGTTTCCGGGGCCTCGGTCAACCTTGCTACCCGCCGCGCCCGGGTCGAACTGGACGACCCCACCGCCGCTGTCCCCGCCATCGAGGCAGTGGGCCGCGCGGGCTATCCCGCCACCCTGGACAGCACCCGGCTGTCGGTCGAAGGCATGACCTGCGCCAGTTGCACGGGCCGGGTGGAACGGGCGCTGACCGCGCTGCCCGGCGTAACGGGCGCGGTGGCGAACCTCGCCACCCGTTCGGTGACGGTCACCCATGCGCCCTCGGTCACCCCCGCAGCTTTGGCCGGGGCGGTCACGCGCGCGGGTTATGCCGCGACCACACCCGAAGGCGGGGCCGCTTCCGCCCGTCCCGCACAGGAGGACGAGACCGAGGGGCTGCGCCGCCGGGTCATCCTGTCCGCGATCCTGACCCTGCCGCTGTTCATCGTGGAAATGGGCGGCCACCTGTTCCCCCCTTTCCACGGCTGGCTGATGGGCGTCGTGGACATGGGCCTGCTGTGGCGGGTCGAGTTCCTGCTGACGCTGGCGATCCTGGCCGGGCCGGGCCGGGTGTTCTTCGCCAAGGGCATCCCGGCCCTACTGCGCGGCGCGCCCGAGATGAACAGCCTCGTGGCTTTGGGCGCGGGTGCGGCATTCCTGTATTCGGCGGCTGCCACCTTCATTCCCCAGGTGCTGCCCCCCGACGGCTGGCACGTCTATTACGAATCCGCCGCCGTCATCGTGACCCTGATCCTTCTGGGCCGCTGGCTGGAGGCGCGGGCGCGCGGTCGGGCGGGGCAGGCGATCCGGCGGCTGGTGGAACTTGCGCCGTCCACGGCGCGGGTTCTCCGGGAGGGCGCGGTGGCCGAGATCCCGGTGGCCGAGCTCGTCCCCGGCGACTTCGTCCAGCTTCTGCCGGGCGAGAGGGTCGCGGTGGACGGAGAGATCACCGAAGGACAGGGCGCCATCGACGAATCCATGCTGACCGGAGAGCCGCTGCCGGTCACGAAAACCCCCGGCGACCCGGTGACGGGCGGCACGGTCAACGGCGCCTCGGCGCTGACCTACCGGGTGACGGCGGTGGGCGCGGATACGGCGCTGGCGCGGATCGTGCGGATGGTCGAGGACGCGCAGGCCGCCAAGCTGCCGGTGCAGGGGATGGTGGACCGGGTGACGCGGGTCTTCGTGCCCGTGGTGATCGGCCTTGCCATCCTGACCTTCGCCGTCTGGATGCTGGTGGGGGCGGGGCTGACGAATGCGCTGGTGTCCGCGATCTCGGTCCTCATCATCGCCTGCCCCTGCGCGATGGGGCTTGCGGTGCCGGTCTCGATCATGGTCGGGACGGGCAGGGGGGCCGAGCTTGGCATCCTGTTCCGCCGCGGCGACGCACTGCAAAGGCTGGCGGATGCGCGGATAGTCGGCTTCGACAAGACCGGCACGCTGACCGAGGGCCGCCCGGCGCTGGTCGCGCTGGAAACGCGGGGCATGGACGAAGCTGAAGCCCTGCGGCTCGCCGCCGGGGCCGAGGCCCGGTCCGAACATCCCCTCGCCGCCGCCGTGCTGACCGCCGCCCGCGAGCGGGGGATCGAACCGCCCGCTGCGTCCTCGGTGTCCGCCAACGCGGGACGCGGGCTGCAGGCGACGGTCGAGGGCCGCGCCGTGCTGATCGGCAACCGCCGCGCGCTGGAGGAGGCGGGGATTGCCCCCGACCCCGCGCTGATCGCCCGCGCCGAAGGACTGTCGGCCGAGGCCGCGACCCCGGTGCATCTGGCCGTGGACGGAACCCATGTCGCGGTGATGGGCATGGCCGACCCGATCCGCGAGACCTCGGCCCCGGCGGTTGCCGCGCTGCATGATCTGGGGATCGAGACGTGGATGATCTCGGGCGACGTGCAGGCGGCGGCGGAGGCCGTGGGCCGCAAGATCGGCATCGACCGGGTGACGGGAGGCGTGCTGCCCGAAGGCAAGCTCGACGCGATCCACGGCATGGGCAAGGGCAGCGTCTTCGTCGGCGACGGCATCAACGACGCGCCGGCGCTGGCTGCGGCGGAAACCGGAATCGCCATCGGTTCCGGCACCGATGTCGCCATCGAGGCGGCCGAGGTCGTGCTGGCCTCGGGCGATCCTGCAGGCGTGGCCAAGGCGATCCGGCTGTCCCGCGCGGTGATGCGCAACATCCGCCAGAACCTGTTCTGGGCATTCGCCTATAACGTCGCGCTGATCCCGGTTGCGATGGGGGTCCTGGTCCCATTCGGCGGGCCGCGCCTGTCGCCCATGCTGGGGGCGGCGGCCATGGCGCTGTCCTCGGTCTTCGTGGTGACGAACGCGCTTCGGCTGCGCCGCTTCCGCTGAACGATAGCCCGGCGCCACCTGCGCCGGGCTTACACCAGCCCGCGCCGGACCATGATCCAGACGGCAATGGCGACGACCAGCAGCAGCCCCATCATCACCGCCGCCGCCACGTTCAACGCACCGGCCTGCCAGCGCGCGGCCTTCCCCAGCCTGCGCAGATAGCGCACCAGTTCCCCATGCGCCCGCGCCGCCGCCGTGCTGTCCATCTGCCGCGCGAGCTTCGGCGTCGCCGCCTGCTTCTGCGCCTTTGCCAGCACCTGCGCCGCCTTGCGCTGGCGGCGCGGCAAGGCCCCGCCCCGGCGGCGCAGCATCGTGGCGAGGTCGGGCCTTGCGCCGCGCCGCGCACCGCCCAGCCGCTCGGCCATCAGCGCCGCCACCTCATCCGCCATCGCAAGCACGTCATGCTGCGCCATCGCCTGCCTCCTGCTGGTGCCGCGAAAAGGATAGGTGGCTTGCAGCGGCATCGCCAGCGGGTAAGCATGGCCGCATGGAACTCTCGCTCACCCTCACCGGCCAGCCCGGCCCGCAGCCGCCCGTCCTTGTCGTCCATGGCCTGTTCGGTCAGGCGCGGAACCTCGGGGTCATCTCTCGCGCCCTGTCCGAGACGCGGCAGGTGATCGCAGTCGACATGCGCAACCACGGCGAATCGCCCTGGGACGACCGCCACGACTATGACGCCATGGCCGAGGATCTGGCTGGGGTGATCCGCGCGCATGGCGGGCTTGCCGATGTCGTGGGCCATTCCATGGGCGGCAAGGCCGCAATGCGGCTTGCGACGACGCACGCAGGACTGGTCCAGCGGCTGGTCGCCCTGGATATCGCGCCCGTGGCCTATGCCCATACGCAGAACGGGGTGATCGACGCCATCGAAGCCACCGACTTCAGCGAGGCGACCTCGCGCAGCCAGGCCGACGCGGCGCTGGCGCAGAACCTGCGCGATCCCGGCACCCGGGCCTTCCTGCTTCAGTCGTTGGACGTCCGCGCAACCCCCCCTCGCTGGAAGATGAACCTGAGCGCGCTGCGGGCGAACATGGACAAGCTGACCGGGTGGCCCGAAGGGGGGCAACCCTTTGACGGCCCGGCCCTGTTCCTGCACGGGGGCGACAGCGATTATGTGGACGACGGCGGCAAAGCCGCGATCCGTTCCCTGTTCCCTCAAGCGGTGATAGAGGCCGTCCCCGGCACCGGCCACTGGCTGCACGCCGACAAGCCCGCCGAGGTCGCCGGGCGCGTCGCCACCTTCCTGAACTGAGCTACAGGCTGTCCTTGGGGTCCGTCGCCTGGATGTTCCGGGCGATCAGCCAGGCAACCGGGAAGCCCGCGACCGCACCGATGGCCGCCGCGCTCAGCATCGCGCGCCAGTCGTAATGACCAAGCGCGAGCATGATAATGATCCCCACGCCCGCCAAGGTCGGGGCCGCGATCATCAGAAGGAACATGAACAGCCGCGACATCGGCAGGATTCTCCTTTTCTTACCTGCGCGGGTTGACCGGGGGCACCCGCTCGACCCCGTGCTCGGGGTCGATCATCCGCCGGATCAGCCCGTCCTTGCGGATGAACTGGTGATAGACCACCCCCGCCAGATGCAGCGCGACCAGCGCCAGCAGCAGCACCGCCGTGTTCTCGTGCAGGTTGCCCAGGGCGCGGCTGGGGATCAGGTAGGCGGCCGCCCCGACCAGCGGCATCGCCAGCAGCACCACGTAGAAGGCCCAGTGGTTCAGCTTGGACAGCACCCTGTCCCAGCCGGGCGAATCCGCCTTGGGCGGCGGCGCCCCATGGGTGAAGCGCAGGGCCAGCCGCGTGCCCATGAAGACCAGGATCAAGGTGCCCGAGACCATGTGCCAGACGGCATTGCCCATCCGCGGCCGGTCGCCGCCCGCGCGCATGACGGCGCTGAAATACTCGCTCATCAGATCGCCCGTCAGCAACTGGACGACGATCAGGACAACGACCGCCCAGTGAAGCACGATCTGGACGGCAGAGTATCGGGCTGGCTCACGCATGGCTGGACCTTCGCGGAAGGGTTCTCTGGCTCAAATGCGGCAGAGGGCGGGAATGTTCCCGAAGCCTTGCAGAATCAGCGCCTCAGGGCGAGCAGTTCGCGCAGAAGGGCGTGTCAGGCAGCAGTTGCAGCCGCTTTTCCGCGATCGGATTGCCGCATTTCACGCAATCGCCGTATTCGCCCGCCTCGATCCGCGCCAGCGCCGCGTCGATACGCCGGATCTCGGCCCGGTCGGAATGGCCGAGCGCGGTCAGCACCTCGTCCCCCTGCCGTTCCGAGGCGGCATCCTCCCAGTCCTTGGGCATGGGATCGTCGAGCTGGTCCTCGATGCGGGCGATATTGCCGAGCAGCTCGGCCCGGCGGGCGAGAAGGGTCTCGCGGGCGGTGTCTGGGGTCATGGTGGGCCTTCCTGTCGCGGCGGATGTGCCTTGGGTCCAGATCAGCGGCGGCGGCGCGGTTCGTCAAGTGTGAGGGGTGCGGGTGTGGGGATCGGACGCAACTTAAGGGGGCATTAACCTTGGGCATGGATGCTGGAGCCATGCCCCGCTATCTTCGCCCGCGCCTGCCCGGCGTCCCGATCTTCTTCACCGTCGCGCTGGCGCAGCGGGGGTCGAGTCTGCTGCTGGAGGAGGTGGAGCAGTTGCGGCAGGCCGTGCGCGTGACGCGGGCCGAGCGGCCCTTTGCGATCGAAGCATGGGTGGTGCTGCCCGATCACCTGCATTGCATCTGGCGGCTGCCCGAGGGGGATACGGATTATCCGGCGCGCTGGCGGTTGATCAAGGCGCGCTTCTCGCGGGCGGTGCCGATGGGCACTCGGCGCGACAGTCACATTGCGAGAAGAGAGCGGGGAGTCTGGCAGCGCCGGTTCTGGGACCACCACATCCGCGACGAGGCGGACCTTGCGGCACATCTGCGGTATTGCTGGTTCAACCCGGTGAAACATGGGTTGGTGCAGCGGGTGGAGGATTGGCCGTTTTCGTCGGTTCACCGAGAGATTGGCGGCCCCCGATGGGAATGGGCGATGCAGGACGAGGCTCCGTAGGGTGCGTGGTCCCCACGCACCTTTTCGGCGGAGGATGGTGCGTGCAGAGCACGCACCCTACGTTTGCTATAAATTCATCGCGTTACACGTGCGAGATCGCCGGGGCGCAACAGGATTGAATAGAGGCACGAAGAAGAAATCCAGATCACCAGCGGCTTATCCATTTTTTCCACGAATGAACGCAAGTCCCATCAGAGTCCCGACCGCTGCAATAGCAGACAGCAGAGCATAGCAAAAAATGGAGAAGAAAATAAACGAGAGAAGATTTGTTCTGTAGGCCATTACAATCATGGCGCCAAAAATTGATGACACTTGAAGAACAATAAAGTGGGAAAAAGAAGCCATTAACTTCATAAAATACGAGTAGCCACTCCTTTCCTTTCTTATGAGGTCAAAAAACTGTCCAGAATTTACAGTGAAGATAATCGCCAACGCGCCCAGACTAAATGCAACCATTGAAGGGACAACACTCTTGGCGAATTCAACCCATGCAGGAACAGCATCGCCCTCTACCCTCCAAAGAGGGTGTAGGATAACCGAAATAATCAGTGCGATATGAAAATATGGCGATCGGATAATCTCCTTGGCACCGCCATAAGCCTTCCAATAGTGCGCAAGACCAGTAAATTTCTCCCCGAAATAGGCCACCAGCCTATTCCGCAGCCACCGAGATGAGAGCACCGTAACTGGAATCATCCCCGGCTCCCTCGAAAGTTCTAGATACCACTGCAGGGTGCTGCTTGGTGCTTCTCGCCTCTCGGAGGCCCTCACGTGTCTTCCCCTCAGCCTTCACATACCCATTGTCTTTTGCCATACTCGCTAGCGTCTCGTAACGTGGGGTAAGTGTCAAACTTTCTTCATCCCGATCTCTATAAAGCTCTACATTTTTCCTGCGAGCGTTTAGGTCATCCATCTCCTGCAGTATCTCGCGCTCCTCCTGCGAAAGATCGTCGGGATTAGGGATACGAAAGTCTATCTCGATGCGATTCAACTGCTTGATGCCCAGCACTGCACGCAAGGCATCTTTAGATGGTTTCAATTGCACTTCGTACTCAATGCCTGTTTCTGGAAGAGCAGAAGTGATAGCTTTCATCGCTCGCTCTACCATTCCCGCAGAGGTCGTCTTGCCCTCATCATTTCTTAGCTCCACATACAATGTGTGTTTTTTTATATTGAATGCAAAATTAAAAACGCGAGGATTGAACCCAATCCCTCTTGGAAGGCCGATGTTTGCATCTCTCTGCGAGATACGCTCCTTATTAGCCTTCTGAAGAACCGGCTCTTTGGGGTCAATATCAGTCCAAAAAGCAAGTCGCCCGAGAAGCAACCCGTCTCGCTCGGCAACCGGCGATGTTCCAGCCGAAAGGTCGCCAAAAAATCGAGTCCCTTCCACGTTCGATGCCATATCGAAATACTTCTTGTAGGTTCCTGGAGGATGCGGATGCCCAACCAAGTTCAGTATTGCGTAATCAATATTTTTCGCCATGTATCCTTCGCCGATCAAATATTATTGTCTAGCTGTCCCATCCCGGACGATCACATAGACCCTCGCCGGACCGCCCTCTTCATGGCAAGATCGATCCTGCGAGACGTCCGGGACGGGAGGCGAGCATGCTGATCTCTCTGCACAAGCAGGCGACGACGACACCGAGGATCCGGGCTGCGATCCAGGCGAGCAGCGAGCCGGCCTGGATAGTGGCGGAGCGCTACGGCATCTCCGAGCAGACGGTCTGGAAATGGCGCAAGCGCGACAGCGTCCATGACCTGAGCCACACGGCGCACCGGCTTCAGACCACGCTCACGCCGGCGCAGGAGGCCGTGGCGGTGGCGCTGCGCAGGTCCCTGCTGCTGCCGCTCGATGACCTGCTCTCGGTGGTGCGCGAGTTCCTCAACCCGGACGTCTCGCGCTCGGGGCTGGACCGCTGCCTGCGGCGGCACGGGGCGGGCAACCTGCGCGAGTTGAAGCCTGCCGCGCCGCAGCCCGCGCACAAGCCTTCAAGGCCTATGCGCCCGGCTACCTCCACATCGACGTCAAATACCTGCCGCAGATGGCCGACGAGGACCGCCGGCGCTACCTCTTCGTCGCGATCGACCGCGCCACCCGATGGGTCTTCGTGCGCGTCTACCCGGCGAAGACGGCTGCCAACGCACGCCGTTTCCTTCGTGATCTGGAGCGCGCGGCGCCGATGAAGATCGCCCGGGTGCTGACCGACAACGTCCTATGTCAGGAGCAAATCGCCGCTTGAGGCGTCAGATCGCGGGGCATCCGAGCGACCGGATACCCTTAAGATGTTCGCCCGAGCGGGCTCCGCCGTCAAGAAGTGGTCTCTCCCATAGCAAACACAGGGTCGGCCCGGTCGCCGCCCTCACCGTCCTCAAGACGAGATCCGAATTCCCAAGCGGAAGGCCCGAACATTATCTACGAGGTCAGCACGCTGCCTCCACGGCTCGCCAGAGAGAGGTCCTTCCGCTCGGGCTCGCCCCCTCGAAGAAGGGACGATAGGGTTCGCCGGATTTGATCACGGCGTGAATGGTGCGGGCCATCTTCGCGGCGATGGCGGTGTAGGCCTTGCGACGGAGGTCCGGATTATGGCGGTCTTGCGCAATGTAGCGCTCGAACTTGTCGCGGAAGCTGTTGGCCCGCTGGAGCACGGCGGTCTGTCCAGCCATCCAGAGCGTCCGCCGCAATCTGGCATTGCCATACTTCGAGATCCTGCTTCTGCCGCGGAACAGACCGGATTGCACCGTGGCCAGATCCATGCCGCAGAACTTCAGGAATTGCCGGTGATGATTGAAGCGGCGCAGGTCTCCCGCCTCGGCCAGGATGGTTAGCGCATTGATCGGGCCGATGCCAGGCACTGACGTGAGAAGCTGGTAGTGGGGGTGATCACTGAGCAGTTCAACTGCCCGACTCTCGATCTCGTTGCGCTGGCGGATCAAGCTGCGGCCTTCGGCCAGCACCATGCGGAACATCCGCAGCGCATCGGAATCGGCTGCGACCGGCAACCCCACCGAACTGCGCGCCGTCTCGTAAATGTCTGAGATCAGAGCGGCTTTCGAAACCTTCTTCCCCACGACTGCCCATGCGGCCGCAACGAAATCATCCTTGTCCATTGCGGTGATCAGGTGTGGCGACGGGAACATCTCGAGAAAGGCAAGAAACCAGTCGCTTCGGGAACTGCGCTGGAAGCGGCCAGCTTCAGGAAAATAGAGAGGGAGATAGTGCCCCAAGATCCGATGCCACAGCTCGGTTTTGGCCTTTGATACGATCTCGTGCGTCTTGGACAGCTCCTGGATGTCGTTGATCCCCGCGTGGAGCGGATCCAGAAAGACCTGCGTGGCGCCGATCTGGAGCATGTGCAGGATAACCTGGGCGTCCTTCGGATCGTTCTTGTCCCAACTGTTGTGCAGCGCCTCGCGGGTTCTGGCCAACGCGACCGATGAAACGAGCTTCACGTCGAAGCCGGCCATGCCGAGGCGATACATCAGCGCGCGATGGTAGTTGCCCGTTGCCTCGAACCCAATCCTGACCGGGAGATGATAATCACCCAGCAGGGCGATGAGACGATAAAAGTCCTCGAGCGTATTGGTGATCGTCAGCCGCCGCCGGCGCGTCTTGCCGGGAACGGCGATCAGCACCTCGTGGCGATGCTTGGAAACGTCGATGCCTACCAGAACACGGGCATCCGCATTATGCTCAGCCTTGGCCATAGCCGGTCTCCTCTGTGGTGTGGGCTCGCAAAACCACCATAGAGACCTGAGCCCCGGTTATGGCCGCGCGCTGCGCCGTGTGAGGGCTTCGCGCGCGGCCATAACCTTCATGCGGCGCCGGGTTCCTGACGTGCTATGGCAAGGAGTTCACCGACCGGCTCTTCGGGTTGCGCCGCCGCGCCGCCACCGGCAACCACGAGTTCGACCGGCTCTGCGCCGAGTTCGGCATCGAACACCGCTTGGCGCCGCCGATGCGACCGCAGACGAATGGCATGGTCGAGCGGTTCAATGGCCGGATCGAGGACATCCTGCAGAGCCACCGCTTCCGCAGTGGCGAGGACCTGGAGCAGACCATCCTGCGCTATGTCCGCCTCTACAACGGCCAGCTGCCCCAGTCTGTCCTCAAAGGTCGAACACCCATCGATGCCCTCAAGGTCTGGCATCACGAAAGACCAGAGCTATTCAGGAAACAGCCGTATAATCACACGGGATGTGACATCTAGCTTCCGTCGGATAAGACGCCGAGGCGTCATTAGCCATCCATCTTCAACGCCGAGATAAACGCGCTCTGCGGGATCTCCACCTTCCCGAACTGGCGCATCTTCTTCTTGCCGGCCTTCTGCTTCTCCAGCAGCTTCTTCTTCCGGGTCGCGTCCCCGCCGTAGCACTTGGCGGTCACGTCCTTGCGCAGCGCGGCCAGCGTCTCGCGCGCGATCACGCGACCGCCGATGGCCGCCTGGATCGGGATCTTGAACATGTGGCGGGGGATCAGCTCCTTCAGCTTTTCCACCATCGCGCGGCCGCGGGACTCGGCGCGGTCGCGGTGGACCATGATCGAGAGCGCATCCACCGGCTCGTCGTTCACCAGGATCGACATCTTGACCAGATAATCCTCGCGGTATTCCGAGATCTGGTAGTCGAAGCTGGCATAGCCCTTGGTCACCGACTTCAGCCGGTCGTAGAAGTCGAAGACGACCTCGGCCAGCGGCAGGTCATAGACGACCATCGCGCGGGAACCGGCATAGGTCAGGTCAAGCTGGATGCCGCGGCGGTCCTGGCACAGCTTCAGCACGTCGCCCAGGTATTCGTCGGGAACCATGATCGTGGCCTTGATGCGCGGCTCCTCGATATGGTCGATCAGCATCGGGTCGGGCATGTCGGCGGGGTTGTGCAACTCGCGCACCTCGCCGTCCTTCATGTGCAGGCGGAAGACCACGCTGGGTGCCGTCGTGATGAGGTCGAGGTCGTATTCGCGCTCCAAGCGGTCGCGGATGACCTCGAGGTGCAAAAGCCCCAGGAAGCCGCAGCGGAAGCCGAAACCCAAGGCCGCCGAGGTCTCCATCTCGTAGCTGAAACTGGCGTCGTTCAGCGCCAGCTTCTCGATCGCGTCGCGCAGGGCGTCGAAGTCGGCGGCGTCCACGGGGAACAACCCGCAGAAGACCACGGGCTGCGCGGGCTTGAAGCCGGGCAGCGGGCTGTCGGTGCCCTTGCGTTCATGCGTGATGGTGTCGCCGACGCGGGTGTCGCGGACCTGCTTGATGGATGCGGTGAAGACGCCGATCTCGCCCGGCCCAAGCTCGGGGATGTCCACCATGCGCGGGGTCAGGACGGCCAGCTTGTCGATGCCGTAGACGGCCCCGGTCTGCATCATGCGGACGCGGTCGCCCTTGCGGATCACGCCGTCCATGACGCGGATCATCACCACGACGCCCAGATAGGCATCATACCACGAATCCACCAGCATCGCCTTCAACGGCGCATCCTGCTTTCCCTTGGGCGCGGGCAGGCGCGCGACGATGGCCTCCAGCACGTCGGGAATCCCGAGGCCGGTTTTCGCGGAAATCAGCACCGCGTCCGAGGCGTCGATGCCGATCACGTCCTCGATCTGTTCCTTGACCCGGTCGGGTTCCGCCGCTGGCAGGTCGATCTTGTTCAGCACCGGCACGATCTCGTGCCCCGCGTCGATCGCCTGATACACGTTGGCCAGCGTCTGCGCCTCGACCCCCTGCGTGGCGTCCACCACCAGCAGCGATCCCTCGACCGCGCGCATGGACCGCGAGACCTCATAGGCGAAGTCCACATGGCCGGGGGTGTCGATCAGGTTCAGAACATAGGTTTGCCCGTCCTTGGCCGGATAGCTGATGCGGACGGTGTTGGCCTTGATGGTGATGCCGCGTTCGCGCTCGATGTCCATGCTGTCGAGCATCTGCTCCTTCATGTCGCGGTCGGCGACGGTGCCGGTCGACTGGATCAGCCGGTCGGCCAGCGTGGATTTGCCGTGGTCGATATGGGCCACGATCGAGAAGTTGCGGATGAGATCAAGCTGGGTCATGCGCGGCTAATACAGGGGCGCCGGGCCTGCGGGAAGGGGGAACGCGAGGCGTCAGCGCGGACGATTGCGCACCAGTTCGCGCCACATGGCGAAGCCGCCGGACCCCACGATCAGCGCCGCGCCCGCAAGGGTCAGCGCGTCGGGCCGCTCGCCGAAGACCGCGACGGCGATCATTAGCGCAAAGAGCAGCCGGACATAGCGCAGCGGCGCGATCAGCGAGGCCTCGCCCGCGCGAGTCGCGGCGACCATCATCGCATAGCCGAGGACGCCGAAGGTGATGCAGCCGAGAAACCACAGCGCCTCGCCCGCGCCGGGCAGCATCAGCGGCGTCCCCATCCCCCAGGCCAGCAGCAGCCCCGCCGGGATCAGCGATCCGAAGGCCGAAGCGGACAACTGGTGCGAGGGCACATCCGCCGGCATCCGCCGCGTGGCGAGGTCGCGCAGCGCAAGGCCCGCGACCCCGATCAGAGCCAGCCCCGATTCCGGCTGGAAGCCCGAGGCGCCGGGGCGGATGATCAGCAGCACGCCCGCGAAGCCTACGAGAATCGCGGTCCAGCGCCGCCAGCCGACCTTCTCGCCCAGAAACAGCGCGCCGCCCATGACCAGCGCCAGCGGCAGCGCCTGCAGGATCGCCGAGGCCGAGGACAGGTCCGTCAGCGCCAAGGCCGAGGTGAAGCCCATCGAGCCGACCGCTTCCCCGAGGTTGCGCAGCAGCACCGGCCGCAGCAGCAGGTGCCGCGTCCACATCCGGCCGCCGTTGCGCGCCAGCACCGCCCAGAAGATGCCCAGCCCCAGCACCCCCAGCGTTGCCAGAACCTGCCCGACGGGAAGCCGCATGGTCAGGGTCTTGATCGCGGCATCCTCGACCGCGAACATCGCCATCGAGCCGACCATGAAGCCTGCCGCGCGCAGGTTGGCGGCGTGAGAAGAGCGAAGCGTGTCACGGGTGGCGGTCATGCCACCGGCGATGCTAGACTCCCCGCGTCTCGTCAAGCACGAAGGGTCACGCCATGAAGTTCCACGTCGAGGACATGGGCTGCGGCCACTGCACCGCCGCCATCGAAAGCGCCATCGCCAGCGCCGGGGGCAAGGCCCGCGCCGACTTGGACGACAGGACGGTGACGGTCGAGGGCATCGGCAGCGCAAGGGCGGCCGAGCTGATCAAGGAAGCGGGCTACACCGCCATCCCGGTCGAATAGCCCTCGATCCGCCGCACCAGCGCGGGAAGGTCGGCCAGGCTGTCCACGCGATGGAAGCGGGGGCTTTCCGGCGGCTCGGCATGTTCATGCACCCAGCCGAGCCTTGCAGGGACCAGCACCCCGCGCCCGCCGATCTCGATCACCGGCAGCACGTCCGAGCGCATCGAGTTGCCGACCATCAGGAACTCCTCCGGTTCAAGCCGGTGCCGCTGCAACACGCGGGCATAAGCCTGCGGAGTCTTGTCCTGCACGATCTCGATCCCCTCGAACAGCGGCGCAAGCCCCGAGGCCGCCACTTTCCGTTCCTGGTCCAGCACGTCGCCCTTGGTGATCAGGATCAGCCGGTGGTCGCGCAGGTCCGCCAGAACATCGCGCACATGGTCCAGCAGGTGCACGGGATGGCGCAGCATGTCCTGCCCCAGCCGCAGCAGCCGCGCGACCACAGGTCCCGGCAGGTCGTTTCCGGTCAGGTCCAGCGCGGTCTGGATCATCGACAGGGTGAAGCTCTTTATGCCGTAGCCGTAGATTTCGAGATTGGCGACCTGCACGTCGTGCAGGTGGGCGCGGATCACGTCCGGGTCCCCGTGGCCTTTCAGCAGGCTCACGAAATCATCCTGGGTCAGGTGAAAGAACGCCTCGTTCTCCCACAACGTGTCGTCCGCGTCGAAACCGATGGTCAGCATGGGCGGGGCCTAGCACCCTGCCGGGGCAAGGGAAAGCCAAGGCCTTGGCCGGCCAGTTTGCCACAGTCCGCCCGCGTCGGATTTGTTGCCGCAAGACTGAACGGGTGGTATCTTCGTCCTTGTCCGCAACCATCGGCGGAAACAAAGCACGACTGCCGCGAAAGGCAGCGCCAACGGACGAGGAGACACCGGATGAAGAAACCCATCATCGCCCTTGCGGCTGTCCTGCTGACCACCCCCTTTGCCGAGGCCGGGCCGATCGACAACGCCTGCCTGCGATCCGACCGCGGCGCCCGCAGCGGAGCGCTGTGCGGCTGCATCCAGCAGGTTGCCGACCAGACCCTGTCGCGCGCCGACCAGCGCCGCGCCGCCGGCTTCTTCCGCAACGCCCAGGCGGCGCAGGACGTGCGGATGTCCAGGCGGGCCGCCGACAACCAGTTCTGGGACCGCTACAAGAGCTTCGCCGCGACCGCCGAACGCTACTGCGCAAGGTGAGGATCGTCGTCCTGACAGGCGCAGGCCTGTCGGCGGAAAGCGGACTTGCGACCTTCCGCGATGCGGACGGGCTGTGGGAACAGCACCGGGTCGAGGACGTGGCAACCCCGCAGGCCTTCCGCCGCGACCCCGCGCTGGTCCTGCGCTTCTACGACGGGCGCCGGGCAGGGGCGGCCACGGCCCGGCCCAATGCGGCGCATGAGGCGCTGGCGCGGCTGAGCCGAGCCCCTAGCGTGACACTGATCACCCAGAATGTCGATTCGCTGCTGGACCGCGCGGGCGCGCGGGACGTGATCCACATGCATGGGCGGCTCGATTCGGCCCTCTGCGCCGCCTGCGGCCACCGCTGGGCCGCGCCCGCCGTGATGCCGGTCGGCACGGCCTGCCCGGATTGCGGCAGGCCCACGGCGCGGCCCGACATCGTCTGGTTCGGCGAGATGCCCTATCACATGGAGCGGATCGACGCGGCGCTGTCGCAGGCAGACCTGTTCGCGGCCATCGGCACCTCGGGCAATGTCTATCCGGCGGCGGGTTTCGTGGACGTGGCGGGCATGACGGGCGCGGAAACGGTTGAGCTTAACCTTGCCGCCACTGCACCCGGCCGCTTCGACCGGGTGATCGAGGGACCGGCAAGCCGCACGGTCCCTGAATGGGTCGCCTCGCTGATCGGCTGACAAGGCCGGCCCGCCGGTTTTCCCGGCGCGCCCCTGTTCCTCACATCCCGTCGTAGAGGGGGAACCTTGCGCACAGCGCCTTGACCTCGCCTGCGACGCGGGCCTCGACCTCGGCATTGCCGCCCTCGCCGTTGGCGGCCAGGCCGTCCACGACCTCGACGATCCAGCGGCCGATCTGGCGGAACTCGGCCTCGCCGAAGCCGCGCGTGGTGCCGGCGGGCGAGCCGAGCCGCACCCCCGAGGTCACGGTGGGCTTTTCCGGGTCAAAGGGGATGCCGTTCTTGTTGCAGGTGATGTGGGCGCGGCCCAGCGCGTCCTCGGTCTGGTTGCCCTTCACCTCCTTGGGCCGCAGGTCCACCAGCATCAGATGCGTGTCGGTGCCGCCGGTGACGATGTCCAGCCCGCCCTTCATCAGCTCATCCGCCAGCGCCTGCGCGTTCAGGACGACCTGCCGCGAATAGTCCTTGAACTCCGGCCGCAGCGCCTCGCCGAAGGCCACGGCCTTGCCGGCGATGACATGCATCAGCGGCCCGCCCTGGATGCCGGGGAAGATGGCCGAGTTCACCTTCTTCGCGATATCCGCGTCGTCCGTCAGGATCATGCCGCCGCGCGGGCCGCGCAGCGTCTTGTGGGTGGTGGTCGTCGCCACATGCGCATGCGGGAAGGGAGAGGGGTAAAGCCCCGCCGCCACCAGCCCGGCGAAATGCGCCATGTCCACGATCAGCCAGGCCCTGACCTGATCGGCGATCCCCCGCAGCCGGGCGAAGTCGATGATCCGCGGGATGGCCGAGCCGCCGGCGATGATCGCCTTGGGCTTGTGCTCGCGGGCAAGCGCCTCGACCTGGTCGTAGTCGAGCAGGCTGTCCTGCTGGCGCACGCCGTATTGCACGGCGTTGAACCACTTGCCCGACTGGTTGGGCTTGGCGCCATGGGTCAGGTGCCCGCCCGCATCGAGGCTCATCCCGAGGATGGTGTCGCCGGGCGTCAGCAGCGCCTGGAAGACCCCCTGGTTGGCCTGGCTGCCCGAGTTCGGCTGGACGTTGGCGAAGTCGCAGCCGAACAGCTGCTTCGCCCGGTCGATGGCGAGGTTTTCGGCGATGTCCACGAATTCGCAGCCGCCGTAGTAGCGCTTGCCCGGATAGCCTTCGGCATATTTGTTCGTCATCACCGAGCCCTGCGCCTCGAGCACCGCGCGCGAGACGATATTCTCGGACGCGATCAGCTCGATCTCGTCGCGCTGCCGCCCGAGCTCGCCCCGGATCGCGTCAAAGATCGCAGGGTCGCGGGTGGAAAGGGTCTCGGTGAAGAAGCCCGATCGGAACGGGTGTTGGTTCATGCCTTGTCTCCTTGTCGGCTATCCGGTCCAGCCAAGCGCGGTCGAGATGCAGTTCATCGTCTGCATCAGCGCGATGGAATTCTTCGTATCGGCCTGCGCGCGGTTGTCGCGCAACAGCCTGACCTGCAGGTCATGGACCCGGTCCAGATCGGCGCGCACATGGCCGAACCGGGCCGCCATGTTGGTGAAGCGCCCGCCGACGTCGAGACCTGCGTTCAGAAAGGCTACGGCCGAGCGGCTGCGGTCGTATTCCTGCGTGATCCGGCCAAGGATGTCCTGCCTGACCGCCGCATCCGACACCAGCGCCGCATATTTCGCGGCGATCCCCATGTCCGCATGGAACAGCGATTTCTCGACCTCGTCCACGATCAGGCGGAAGATGCGGGACTGCTGGAACATCCGGCGCAGAAGCGCATCGCCCTCGTCGCGGTGAAAGCGGCGGAAGGTCCCGATGGCCGAGCCGAAGCCATACCAGCCGGTGATGAGATGCCGGTTCTGCGACCAGGCGAAGACCCAGGGGATCGCGCGCAGGTCGTCAAGGCTGTTCGCGCCGAAGCGCCGGGGCGGGCGCGAGCCCATCTTCAGCAGCGCCAGTTCCTCAACGGGGCTGGCTTGGGTGAAATAGGTGATGAAGCCCGGCCGGTGCAGCAGCGCCCGGTAGGCGGTGAAGGACATGTCCGACAGGGCTTCCAGCGTGTCGTGGAACTCGGGCCGGACCGGCTCGGGCGCGGTCTTCAGCGATTGCGCCATCACGGATGATGCCAGCAGTTCAAGCTGGTATTCCGCCGTGCCGCGATTGGCGAATTTCGACGACACGACCTCGCCCTGTTCGGTGGTGCGCAACTGGCCGTCGATCGTGCCCTGCGGCTGGGCGGCGATGGCGCGTTCCGTCGGCGCCCCCCCGCGGCTGACCGATCCGCCCCGCCCGTGGAAGAAGGTTGGCGCCAGACCGTGGCGCGCCAGCGTCCGGGCAATGCTGCGCTGGGCCTTTTCCAGCTCCCATGTCGAGCAGACGAAGCCGCCGTCCTTGTTGCTGTCGGAATAGCCCAGCATGATCTCGACCCGATGTTCGGCCGCGAGGCTTCGGCGGGCCAGGGGGACGCGCAGGAGTTCGTCGAGGATCTGGGGCGCGGCGCGCAGGTCGGCAATGGTCTCGAACAGCGGCACGACGCGCAGGTCCAGCCGCTCGGTTCCGAAGCCGGCATAGCGCGCCAGCAGGAACACACCCAGCAGGTCGTCGCAGGATCGCGTCATCGACAGGATGAAGGGTCCCACGGCCAGCGGATCGGCCCCGAAGCGCATCCGGTGCATCAGGCGAAGCAGCGTCAGCAGTTCGGCCGCCTCATCGCCCAGAAAGCCGGGGTCAGGCTCGGACAGGTCGGCCTGCCCCAGTTCGGCCCGCAGCCGACGCGACCATTCGGCGGTGCCGTATTCCGGCGCGGGGCCGGCCTGCGACCAGATCGCGGCCAGCGCCCGCGTCGTCACCGAGGAATTCTGCCGCACGTCCAGCGTCACCGTGCGGAAGCCGAAGACCTCGGCCTGCCAGCGCAGCGGACGCACCAGCAGGTGGCCCAGCCGCTCGGCCCCGATGATGGCCAGCGCCGTCTCGACCTTGCGAAGCTCGGCGATGAAGTCGCGGACATGCCGATAGGCGCCCGGTCCGTCCTCTGCCGTGGCGATGATGCGATGCCGGATCGCGCTCATGGCCTGGCGGAAAACTTCGCCGGGATTGCGGCGGCGGGCCTCATCGGGCAGGGGGGCGGCCTCGATCACCGAGTGCAGCAGCTCGCGGGCGTCCTGCGGCAGGGCGGAAATCTCGCTGCTGATGCTCAGGCGCTGCACCGCCAGCGTCAGGCCCTGCAGGTAACGGGCGATGATCGCCTTCTTTCCGGCGGCCAGCGCGATGCCCGTCGTCTCGGCGGTGACATGGGGGTTGCCGTCGCGATCGCCGCCGATCCAGGAATGGAAGCGCAGCAGCGGAACCCCGTGCTCCTCGGGGCCGAGGTGCGGGGCGACCGCCTCCTGGAACCGGCGCAGCACGTTGGGCGCGGCGTCGAACAGGCTGTCGCGGAAGAACTGCAGACCCCATTCGATCTCGTCCAACGGCGTGGGGCGCTGGCGGCGCAATTCGCCGGTCAGCCAGAGCAGGTCGATCTCGCCCTCGATGGCCGACAGCAGCCCCTCCCTTTCGCGCGGGGTCCAGCGGTCGGTTTCAAGGTTCACCAGCGCCCGGTAGATGCGGCGGTGGATTTCCAGCACGGTGACGCGCTTGGCCTCGGTCGGATGGGCGGTCAGGGTCGGACCGACGCAAAGCCGGCGCGTGACGCGGCGGAAATTGTCTGGCGCCATCTCGGGCGCGGCGGACAGCACGCGGGCGAAGCTGCCCGCGACGGCGGCGGCGCCTTCGTTCGTTTCGACCACCCGCCGGCTGCGGGTCGCCGCGTTCTCGTCGATGATGCGCAGAAGCTGGAACCAGATGTCCAGCCCCTGCAGGTAGGCGGTCATGTCCGCGCCCGCCGGCAGGTTCCCGTCCTCGCCCAGCAGCATGGGCAGGACCCGGGGGGCGCGGCGGGCGATGACGTTGCGCCACAGCCCGCCCAGTTCGGCGCGCAGCCGGTCGGCATAGCCGGTGCCGGCATCCTCGGGCTGCGCCATGCCGACCATCGCCGCCCGCATCAGTTCACCCGGTCGCGCGGTTCGCGCCCTGCGAAGAAGTCCTGCAGGTTGTCGATGACGCGGAAGCCCATGGCCTCGCGCGCCTCGCGCGTGGCGCTGCCCAGATGCGGCAGCATCACCAGCCGGTCCGAGGCGACCAGTTGCGGGTTGATGTCGGGCTCTCCGTCAAAGACATCCAGCGCCGCGCCGCCGATGGTCTCGAACCACAGCGCGTGCAGCAGCGCCGCCTCGTCGATCACCTCGCCCCGCGCGGTGTTGATGAGGAAGGCGTCGGGCCGCATAAGCGCCAGGCGGGCCGAGTTGATCAGGTGGCGGTTCTGCGCCCCGCCGGGGCAATGCAGCGAGATGAAGTCGCACAGCGGCATCAGCTCGTCGATGCTGTCCACCTGGGTCGCGTTGCACCGGGCCAGCACCTCGGGCGCGACCGGGCTGCGGTTGTAGGCAAGGATCTTCATCCCGAAGCCGTGATGGGCGCGGCGGGCCATTTCCTGCCCGATGCGGCCATAACCCACGATCCCCAGCGTCTTGCCGGACACCTTGGTGCCGACCAGATGCGTGGGCCGCCAGCCGGTCCAGCGGCCTTCGCGGATCTCGCGCTCGCCCTCGCCCGCGCGGCGGGCGATCATCAGCAGCAGCGTCATCGCCAGATCGGCCGTGCATTCGCTCAGCACGTCGGGCGTGTTGGTGACGACGATGCCGTGCTGGCCCACGCGGTTCAGGTCGATGTGGCTGTAGCCCACGCCGTAATTCGCCAGAATGCGCGTCTGTGGCCTGTCGCATTCCAGCGCGGGCGCGCCGATCCTGTCCGTCACCGTCGGCAGGATCGCGTCATATTCCCGGATAGCCGCCCGGAAATCCGTGGGCGTCAGGGGCCTGTCGGCGGTGTTCAACCGGACGTCGAAGATGTCCGACAGGCGCGCCTCGACCGCTGCGGGCCAGCGGCGGGTGACGAGGACTCGGGGTCTTGCCATGGTCTTGCCCTTTCTACTGCAGGACGCGGGCGATGGTCGCCCCGATCACGGCCGGGTTCTCGGCCATCGTCACCCCGGCCGCCGCCAGGATTTCCACCTTCTCGGACGCGCTTTCGCCGAAGGCCGAGATGATCGCGCCGGCATGGCCCATGGTCCGGCCCTTCGGCGCGGTCAGTCCCGCGACATAGGCGATGACCGGCTTGCTGACATGGTCGCGGATGTATTCCGCGGCCTCGGCTTCCTGCGGGCCGCCGATCTCGCCGATCACGCAGATGGCGTGGGTCTCGTCGTCGTTCTCGAAATGCTCGATCACGTCGCGGAAGGACGAGCCGTTGATCGGGTCGCCGCCGATCCCCACGCTGGTCGAGACACCGAGACCGAGTTCCTTGAGCTGCGCGGCCGCCTCATAGCCCAGCGTGCCCGAGCGGCCGACGATGCCGACATGGCCGGGCAGGTAGATATGGCCCGGCATGATCCCCAGCATGGCCTTGCCGGGGCTGATCGTGCCCGCGCAGTTGGGGCCGGTCAGGATCATGCGCCGTTCCTTGGGATAGCGGTACATGTAGCGCTTGACGCGGATCATGTCCTGCGCGGGGATGCCGTCGGTGATGCAGACGCAATAGCGGATGCCCGCGTCCGCGGCCTCCATGATGCTGTCGGCGGCGGCGGGCGGGGGCACGAAGACCAGCGTCGCATCGGCGCCGGTCTCGGCCACCGCCTCCTTCATGCTGTTGAAGACCGGCACGCCCTCGGCGGTCTCGCCGCCCTTGCCGGGCACCACGCCGCCCACGACATTGGTGCCGTAGTCCAGCATCTCGCGGGTGTGGAAGCGGGCCATCTTGCCGGTGATGCCCTGAACGAGCACACGGGTTTCGCGATCAAGAAGAATGCTCATCACACGGCCTTCAGCTTGGGGTTGCGGTGGGTGTCGGCGCGCCATGCCATCACGGTGCGCTCGGCGGCTTCCATCAGGGTGGTGGCGCGGATCAGCGGCAACCCGCTTTGCGCCAGGATCTGCTGGCCTTCCTTGACGTTGGTGCCTGCCAGCCGGACCACGACGGGCACGTCCACCGGCTCGTCGCGCAGGGCGCGGACGACCCCCTCGGCCACCCAGTCGCAGCGGTTGATGCCTGCGAAGATGTTGACAAGGATCGCCTGCACGTTCTTGTCCGACATCACCAGCCGGAAGGCCTTGGCCACCCGCTCGGGCGTGGCCCCGCCGCCGATGTCGAGGAAGTTCGCAGGCTCGCCCCCCGCCAGCTTGATCGTGTCCATCGTCGCCATCGCCAGGCCCGCGCCGTTGACGATGCAGCCGATGTTGCCGTCCAGCCCGACATAGGACAGGCCGCGGTCGGCGGCGCGGGATTCGCGCGGGTCCTCCTGCGACTTGTCGCGCAGTTCCGAAATCTGGGGATGGCGGAACAGGGCGTTGGTGTCGAAGGTCATCTTGGCGTCCAGCGCCAGGATGCGGTCGTCGGAGGTGACGACCAGCGGGTTCACCTCGACCATGGTGGCGTCGAGGTCGCGGAAGGCGCGGTAGCAGCCCAGAAGCGTGCGGACCATCTGCTGGACCAGCGCGGGCTTGATCCCCAGCGCGAAGGCGATCTCGCGGCACTGGAATTCCTGCAGGCCGACGGCGGGTTCCACCGTGGCGCGCACGATGCTGTCGGGGCGCTGGGCCGAGATGTCCTCGATCTCCATCCCGCCCTCGCGGCTGGCGACGATCATCACGCGCTGGCTGGCACGGTCCAGGACGAAACCGAGGTAGATTTCACGCGCAATGGGAACGGCGGCCTCGACATAGACGCGATAGATGCCCTTGCCCTCGGGCCCGGTCTGGTGGGTGACCAGCTTCTGGCCGAACATGGCCTCGGTCACCTCCTGGATCTCGGTGTCGCTGCCGCAGAGCTTGACGCCCCCCGCCTTGCCGCGTCCGCCGGCATGGACCTGCGCCTTCACCACCCAGCGGTCGCCGCCCATCTCGCGGGCGCGGTAGGTCGCCTGCTCGGGGCTGTAGGCAAGGGCGCCCTGCGGGATGCCCACGCCGAAGTCGCGCAGGATCTCCTTGGCCTGATATTCATGGATGTCCATCTGGGTCTCCTCCCCCGTGGCGCCGTTACTCGGCCGCGACCATCGTCTGGTAATGCTGTTCGAGACGGTCGTTGACCCGGCCCATGTCGATGTCGGCGCCCATCTTCCGCATGGCCGCGGCAAAGCGCGTCACGATGTCGGTGATGGCATTCTGGTTCAGCAGGTTCAGGATGCCGATGCGGACCTGGACCGGCTCGGACAGCGTGGGCCAGATGCCGAAGCCCGCGGCGCGGCAGGCCTGCACCAGCTCCGCCTCGCGGCCCGCGAGCTTCTCGGGCAGGTTCAGCACCACCAGCGAGGTCATGTTGGACGTGACCTTGCAGCCCATCGCCTCGACCGCGTCGCGCAGCGCCGCCTCGTGGAAGGCATAGGCGCGGGCGCGTCCGGCCACGGTCTGCTGCAGGGTGATGCGCAGCGCCTCGTGGAAGGCCGCGACCGCATAGGCGCTGTGGGTGCGGTGATAGGTGCCCTTTTCCACGTCGCGGCCGTCGATGATGCCCCAGTGCCGCGCTTCGAGGATCGGGTGATGCACGAAGGTCCGGCATCCCGTCTTGCGCAGGTTGTCGATATAGCGGTCGGTGAAGGACACCGGCGCATAGGTCAGCGGCAGGCAGCAGATGCCCTTCTGCGGACAGGATGCCCAGCCGGCCACGCCCGGATAATCGTCGATGCGGAAATCCTCGACGCCCAGCGACGAGACCGCGTCGATCAGGCCCATCACGCCGTGCCGCTCGCAGGCGTCCGAAAAGCCGCGCAGGTCGTTGATCCGGCCCGATCCGGTTTCCCAATGCGCCATGGCGGCCCATTTCGGCTTGTGCTCGGCCAGCGCGGCCTCGATGGTTTCGGCGGTCACGGACTGGCCATGGGGCACGGCCACGATCTGGACCGAGGCGGGCTGCGGGTCCATCGGGTTCGCCGCCAGTTCCTCGGCGGTCGCGGCCTTCATCCGCAGGGTCAGCCCGTCGATGCCGGAGAATGTGCCGTTGGCGAAGACCACGACCTTGTCGCCCGGCATCACCGCGCTGAACAGGCAGTCCAGCCCGCTCCACCCGGTGCCCGCCACGCCGAAGGTATGGACGTTCTTCGTGCCCATCACCTCGCGCAGCATCAGCTTGGATTCGATCATGCCGCGCAGGACATCGGCTTGCATGTGATCGGCCATCCCCGCGCTGGCAAAGCGTTTCAGCACGCGCGCATCGGTGTTGCCGGGTCCGGGTCCCGCCGCGATGGTGTCCGGGATCTCGAGTTGCGGGAAGATTGCGACTTCGGCCATGATCTTTCCTTCAGGTGAACATTTCTTGCTCATCAGGAAAGACGTTCTGGACCCTTCCTACAACGTAAGATTATGTTGCAGTCAGGTATCTAAATAGGTGGGCGCTTTCCCACCCGAACGGGCAGGGGTATGTGATCCTGCTTTTCAGGAGGAGGGATTCGCCATACGCACTGTCGAAAGTTCCGAACGCGCGATCTCGATCATCCTTGCCGACAGCAACCCGCTGGTGCTGTCGGCCCTGTCCGAGGTCTTCGAGCGGGATGCCCGATTCTCGCTGCTGACCACCTCGGCCACGGCCGAGGGCTTCTTCGCCACCGCGATACGGATTCCGGCGCAGGTGGGCATCATCGAATGGAACCTGCCCGCCATGGGCGGCGCGCGGCTGATGGAGCAGTTGCGCGACGAGCCGTCCGCCCCCCGGATCGTCGTCTATGGCGATCAGGCGAGCGAGGCGCATCTGGGCGCGCTGGGCGCAGGGGCTGCAGGATTCGTGCCGCGCAGCGGTGCGGTCGGGACGCTGCTCGACACCTGCCTTGCGGTGGCGCAGGGCAAGATGGTCTTCCCCTATCTCGACGTGCGCGACCTGCAGAACAACCTGCTGCAGACCCTGTCGCGGCGAGAGGCCGACATGCTGGAAGCCCTGTCGCGGGGGCTGACGAACCGCGAGCTGTCGAAAGAGCTTGGAATCTCGGCCAACACCGTCAAGTTCCACCTGTCGAACCTTTACGACAAGCTTTCGGTCCGCAGCAGGGCGCAGGCGATCGCCTATTACTATTCCAGCAAACAGAAGCAAAACCCGTGAGTTGCAGGGCAGGTTCAGGCGCACATACGACCATTGGCGTAACTTTCCGTAAGTTTTGTTGATTGACAGGAAACAATATTCCGCTCTTCCTGCGCCCATCCCCCCGACAATCAGCAGGAGCATGAGCCATGAGCTTCCATCCCATCGAGCAGGCCCCCGCCCGCCTGAACCGCAGCGAACTCGCCGTGCCGGGCAGCCAGCCCGCGATGTTTGAAAAGGCCGCCGCGTCCGAGGCGGACGTGGTCTTTCTCGACCTCGAGGACGCGGTGGCGCCCGATGAAAAGGCGCAGGCGCGCAAGAACATCATCAAGGCCCTGAACGAGATCGACTGGGGCAAGAAGACCATGTCGCTGCGAATCAACGGGCTCGATACCCATTACATGTATCGGGACGTGGTGGATGTGGTCGAACAGGCCGGCGAGCGGCTGGACCTGATCATGATCCCCAAGGTCGGCACCGCCGCCGATGTCTATGCCGTGGACATGCTGGTCACGCAGGTCGAGGACGCCAAGGGCTACAAGAAGCGCATCGGCTTCGAGCACATCATCGAAACGGCCCTCGGGATGCAGAACATCAGCGAGATCGCCGCGGCCTCGAAGCGCAACGAAAGCCTGCATTTCGGCGTGGCCGACTATGCCGCCAGCACCCGCGCCCGCACCACCATCATCGGTGGCGTGAACGAGAACTACTCGGTCCTGACCGACAAGGACGCGGATGGCGCCCGCCATGTCCACTGGGGCGACATGTGGCACTATGCCCTGTCGCGGATGGTCGTCGCCGCCCGCGCCAACGGGCTGCGCCCCATCGACGGCCCCTTCGGCGATTTCTCGGACCCCGAGGGCTACAAGGCGGCCGCCTATCGCGCCGCCGTTCTGGGCTGCGAGGGCAAATGGGCGATCCATCCCAGCCAGATCGCGCTGGCCAACGAGGTGATGAGTCCCTCGGACGCCGAGGTCGAGCGCGCCCAGAAGATCCTCGCCGCGATGGCCGAGGCCGAGGCCGCGGGCAAGGGCGCGGTCTCGCTGGACGGGCGGCTGATCGACTATGCCTCGATCCGCCAGGCCGAGGTGCTGGTCCAGAAGGCCCGGCAGATCGCTGCATGACACCGAGGATTGCCGAGATGCGCGCCCTGGCGCGGAAGCTTTACGACGAGGCCGTTCGCGCGGCCGATCCCGCCCTGGCCGTGCGCCGGCATTTCGACAGCCATCCCCCCGCCGAACTTCCGGCGGGGGGCCGCAACATCCTGATCGCCATCGGCAAGGCCGCCCCCGCCATGCTGCCCGAGGCGATGGGCCATGTCTCCGGCCCGACCGAGGCGCTGGCGGTCACGCATTACGGCAACGGCCGGGACATTCCCGGCGCCCGCGTCCTGACCGCCAGCCACCCCGAGCCGGACGAGGCCGGGCTGCGCGCCGGGCAGCAGATCATCGCGCTGCTGGACGGGGCAGGGGCGCAGGACCGGGTCTATGCGCTGATCTCGGGCGGCGGCTCGGCGCTGGTGCCCGCGCCGCGCCCGCCGCTGACCTTGGCCGACAAGCAGCAGGTGAACCGGCTGCTTCTGGCCAGCGGGCTGGAGATCGGGCAGGTCAACCTGATCCGCCAGCAGCTCTCCGACCTCAAGGGCGGCGGCTTCTTGCGCCATGCCGCCCCGGCCCCGGTCCGGGCGCTGATCCTGTCGGACGTGATCGGCAACGACCTCGGCGCCATCGCCAGCGGCCCGACCGTCGCCCCGCTCGGCACGCCCGGGGATGCCTTGGCGCTGCTGGCCCGGCAGGGGCTTCTGGACCGGCTGCCCCCCGCGGTGACGGCGCTTCTGGAAGAAGGAAACGAGTCCCCCCCTGCGCCCGTGGCAGAGAATCACCTGATCGGCAGCAACGAGATCTCGCTTGCCGCCATCCGCGCGGCGGTCCCGCAGGGATGGGAGGCCCGCATCGTCAGCGACCGGCTGACCGGCGACGTGGGCGAGGCCGCCGCGCGGATCGCGCAGGCCGCCGCGCAGGCCGCCCCCGGCCGGCCCGAAGTCCTCGTCTTCGGCGGCGAAACCACCGTCACGCTGCGGGGAACGGGCCGCGGCGGGCGCAACCAGGAACTGGCGCTGCGGCTGGCCATGCTGGGCCGTGACTGGCGGCGTCCCTGGGTCTTTCTCAGCGGCGGGACCGATGGCCGGGACGGCCCGACCGATGCCGCGGGCGGGCTGGTCGATGGCGGCACCATCGGGCGCATCGCGACCGCGGGCCGGGATGCCGCGGCCCTGCTGGCCAACAACGACAGCCACGCGGCACTGGGGGCTGCGGGCGACCTGCTGATCGCCGGCGCGACCGGCACCAACGTCGCCGACGTTCAGGTGCTGCTGCTGGCCTGATCCCGGACCCTGTCAGCCACTCGCGGGATTTGCAGAAAACGCATCATGGCAGGGTGACCACTGCCTCGAACCGGCACGCGTGAACTGTCCTTTGAAAAGTGCCGCTGCCTCGCCTGCCGGGCGACATGCAGGTAACGCAGGCGTGCTGGGAATGGCGATGAAGTTCGCGTCGTCTCATCCCTCCTCTACCCCGGGGGCGGTGCGCCCCCTCAGGATCGACATTTCCGAACAGCGCCCCCGTCGCCTCGTCCATCCCGCGCATCCTCATCCTGCAAGCGCAGCGGTAAGAGTGAACCATGTCCTCGAAACCACGTCAGGGTCGGGTTCTTCAGCAACCTGTCAAACAAGCGGCGGCCAAGCGCAGCCTCAGCGACGGAGCGGTTCCAGACCACGTTGCAGCATCTCGCACTAACAGGTTGCATACAGGCCAAATCCGGCAGCAGAAAATCAAGGCGAGAGCTGCAAGGATGCTGCAACCCCAGATTCAAAAATGCCTGACTCCAGTGGCTTGAATCACCAACTGCCTTCGAATCGCCTGCTTGCTGGCATTCTGTCAGGACGTTCACATGCCGCCCATACCATTCGTGACGCCCCCGCAGGACTGCAGAGCAACCGAGCGCCTGATCCTTGTCCCTGTGAGGAAAAAACATGGCGCTCATCGACCTCGCCCTTGTGCAAGAGAATGTCTTCTATGTTGACGCAACGACCGGACCGTCGAACACCGACCTCGTGAATGCCGGCGTGCTCAGCGCCGATACCGTCGTTTACCATGGCGACGGCGACGGCGACCTCACGCGCGTGCTGGGCGTCAATGTTCTCAGCGGCAGCTATACCGTTGCAACCGGGGGGCGCCGACCTGAGCATCGATGCCGGGCTGCCGGATGCGCGCCTGGTCACCGACCGCACAGTGATCATCGACGGTGAAAGCAGTTTCACCCTGGATGCCGGCACTCTCGACGTCGCCTCCGTGCTGACAGACCTGCGGAACGAAACGACCATCGCCTTCTCGCGAAGCGGTCCGGGGACATTCACCGAGGTGCGGCCTGCCATCGGAATCCTCGCAAGCGCCTTCCTGACCATCGACGAGATCGGTCCCGGCGACAGGCTGGTGATCCCGATCGACGGTCAAGGGATTGGCGGGCTGAACACCCTGCGCGAGGCTTCCTATTCAGACGGCTCTCTGAACCTCGTGAATGGCAGCGCCCTCAACCAGGTCGACCTCTGCATCGGGATGACGCAGGAACAGTATGCCCTTTACCGCGAGAATCCCGGCGCCTTCCTGAACGGCGCAACCGATACTTTCACCTTCCCCGGCGCCGTCGATCCGGACGAGCCTCCGAACGAAGTTTCCCGCTTCACGCGCGGAACGCTGATCGAGACCGGGCGCGGCCTTGTCGCCGTCGAGGATCTGGCGGTCGGCCGGGCGGCACAGGACGAGAACTTCGCGCTGTTGCCCTGACTCGGGGATCTCGACCATGTCGCAGAGGGCGCGCTTCCTTGCCTCGGGTCGGATGGGACGGAAGCTTGTCATGCGCCATTCCCAACACCGTAGGCCGCTGGTCCAGCAGGGCCACCACTGAACACGCGAGCGGCCCGGAAATGGCCGCGCTGCCAGGCCGATCGTTTCCGGTGCGCGCTGGCGGGCCTGTTGAAAGATGGGCAGCGTCAGAGGCTTTCAGGCAAGAATCCAGTTTGCAAACCGCTTCTAATCTATTGATGTGATTGCTGCGGGCCGGATGACAGCTTGAAGAACTGCCAGGCAGGTTCAGTGTTTCACAACGCGTCCGGTTGCCGCAGGCCGCAGGTCCGAATCGTCTTGCCCCCACCATCTTTCCTATGAACTCCGCCCCCGAGGGGCTTTGCACGGATAGCGGCTTTCATGGCGCTGTCATCGGGGCTATACCCCGCGCGGACCGTCAAAGGGGTTTATTCATGGCAAATGTGGTGGTGGTCGGCGCCCAGTGGGGCGACGAGGGCAAGGGCAAGATCGTCGACTGGCTGTCCGAGCGCGCCGACGTGATCGCCCGCTTCCAGGGCGGCCACAACGCGGGCCACACGCTGGTCATCGGCAACGAGGTCTTCAAGCTGTCGCTGCTGCCCTCGGGGATCGTCCGCAAGAACAAGCTGGCCGTGATCGGCAACGGCGTCGTGCTGGACCCTTGGGCGCTGTTTGCGGAAATCGACAAGCTGGCGGGGCAGGGCGTCGCCATCTCGACCGCCAACCTGATGATCGCGGAAAACACGCCCCTGATCCTGCCCCTGCACCAGGACCTCGACCGCCTGCGCGAGGAAGCCGCGGGCGCCTCGAAGATCGGCACTACCGGCCGCGGCATCGGCCCGGCCTATGAGGACAAGGTGGGCCGCCGCGCCATCCGCCTTGCCGACCTTTCCGACGAGGAGACGCTGGACCAGCGCCTCGACCGCCTGCTGGCCCATCACGACCCGCTGCGGCAGGGGCTTGGCGCCGCGCCCGTCGACCGCGCCGAGCTGAAGGCGAAGCTGCTGGAGATCGCGCCGAAGCTGCTGCCCTATGCCCAGCCGGTCTGGAAGATCATGGCCGACGCCCGGAAATCCGGCAAGCGCATCCTCTTCGAAGGGGCGCAGGGCGCGCTTCTGGACATCGACTTCGGCACTTATCCCTATGTCACCTCCTCCACCACCATGTCGGGCGCTGCGGCCAGCGGCACCGGCATGGGGCCGGGCGCGATCGGCTATGTGCTGGGCATCGTCAAGGCCTATACCACCCGCGTCGGCTCCGGTCCCTTCCCGACCGAGCTTGAGGATGAGATCGGCCAACGGCTGGGCGAGCGTGGGCACGAATTCGGCACCGTCACCGGCCGCAAGCGCCGCTGCGGCTGGTTCGACGCGGCGCTGGTGCGCCAGACCTGCGCCATTTCCGGCGTGAACGGCATCGCCCTGACCAAGCTGGACGTTCTGGACGGCTTCGAGACGCTGAAGATCTGCACCGGCTACACCGTGGACGGCCAGCATTACGACTACCTGCCCACCGCCGCCGCCCTGCAGGCCCGCGCCCAGCCGGTCTACGAGGAGATCGAGGGCTGGTCGGAATCGACCGAAGGCGCGCGGTCATGGGCCGACCTGCCGGCCGCGGCCATCAAGTATGTCCGCCGGATCGAGGAACTGATCCAGTGCCCCGTCGCGTTGCTGTCGACAAGCCCCGAACGCGAGGACACCATCCTTGTCACCGACCCCTTCGCCGACTGATCCATGCGCGTCCTGATCCTCGACGGCCATCCCGACAGCGACCGGCTGACCCAGTCGCTGCTGGACGCCTATGAGGAGGGGCTGCCCCCCGGCACCCGCGTCGCGCGGCTGGCGGTCCGCGATCTCGACTTCGACCCCAACCTGCGGCGCGGCTACGAGACGATCCAGGAATGGGAACCCGACCTGCACCTGCTCTGGCAGGCGATGCTGGCCGCCGACCATATCGTTCTGGGCTTTCCGCTGTGGTGGGGGGCGGAACCCGCGCGGCTCAAGGGCCTGTGGGATCGGCTGATCCTTCCCGCCAAGGCGTTCTCGGTGGCCGAGGGCGCGCTGATGCCCGACCCCATGCTGGCCGGGCGTTCCGTGGACATGATCGTGACGATGGACACGCCGCCGCTGCTTTACCGCCTCGTCATGCGCGACCCCCTAGGCGCGCGAATGGGCTGGCAGGTGCTGGGCTACTGCGGGCTCGACCCGATCCGCCGCATCTATCTGGGCCGCGTCCGCGAGGGCGAGGCGGAACGCAACATGCCCCGCTGGCGCCGCCGCCTGCATGGCGCGGCCGCCACCGCCCTGCGGCTGCGCCGCCGCCCCACCGCTCGCCGCATCGCCGTCGAGGCGCAGGAGCGCGAGACATGAACCTCCAGCAACGCAAGAGATGGTCGCTGGTCCTGCTGCTGGTCTGGATGCCGGTCTGGATCGTCATCGCCGTGACCTTCATCAACTGGCTGGACGCCCGCTTCGGCCGAATGCCGATCTGGGCCGAGGTGCCGGTCTATATCTTCCTCGCCTTTGCTTGGCTGCTGCCCTTCCGCCGCGTCTTCCGGGGCGTTGGTCGGGGGGAATGACGCCGGTCCTGACCTCGGCCGCCGGCGTCACCCTGATCGGCGGCGGCGCGGTGACGGCGGCCGATCTTGCCGAGGCGCTGGCGTTGGCGCCCACCGTGGCGGCCGCCGACAGCGGCGCCGACCGGGCCTTGGCGGATGGCATCATGCCGCAGGCGGTGATCGGCGATCTCGATTCGCTCTCGACGGCGGGGCGCGCGGCCATCCCTCCCGATCGGCTGCACCATGTTCCCGAACAGGAAACGACCGACTTCGAGAAATGCCTGACCCGCATCGCCGCGCCCTTTGTCGTGGCGGTGGGCTTCACCGGCTCGCGCGCCGACCACCTCTTGGCCTGCCTGACCACGCTTGTCCGGGTGCCGCGCCCCTGCCTGCTGCTGGGGGGCGAGGACGCGATCTTCGCCGCCCCCGCCCGGCTGGCGCTGGACCTGCCGCCGGGCACCCGGCTGTCCCTTTATCCCCTCGGCCCCGTCACCGGCACCAGCCGGGGCCTGCGCTGGCCCATCGACGGCCTGACGCTCGACCCCGCCCGGCGCACCGGCACCTCGAACGAGACGACCGGCCCCGTCGAACTGGCGCTCGACGGCCCTTGTCTCGTCATCCTGCCCCGCGCCCAGGCCGCCGCCGCCATCCAGGCCATCACCTCGGCCTGACGGTAGCCTGCGGGCTTCTTCTTCGTCGAAATATCCCCGGGGTGAGGCCCGGAACGGGCCGAGGGGCAGCGCCCCTTGACTCTTGCGCCGCATCTTCCCCTTGCCCGCGCGCCATGCCACCCTGCCACCGCCGCGAAGGAGACACCCATGCCCGTCAAGAACCGCTTTGCCGAGCTTCACCCCGAGATCACCGCCTGGCGGCGGGACTTCCACGAGAAGCCCGAACTGGATTACGACGTCCACCGCACCGCCGCCCGCGTGGCCGAACTGCTGCGCGGCTTCGGCGCCGACGAGGTGACGGAAGGCGTCGGCCGCACCGGCGTCGTCGGCGTCATCAGGGGCCGCAGCGACAGCAGCGGCCGCGTCATCGGGTTGCGCGCCGACATGGACGCCCTGCCGATCACCGAGGCGACGGGCGCCGATTACGCCTCGAAGACCCCCGGCGTCATGCATGCCTGCGGCCATGACGGCCATACGGCCATGCTGCTGGGCGCGGCGAAATACCTGGCCGAGACGCGCAACTTCGACGGCACGGCGGTGGTGATCTTCCAGCCCGCCGAGGAAGCCGGCGGCGGCGGGCAGGCGATGGTGCAGGACGGCCTCGTGGACCGCTGGGGCATCCAGGAGTTCTACGCCATGCACAACCTGCCCGGCCTGCCCGCCGGACAGTTCGCCATCCGCGACGGCGCGATGATGGCCGCCGCCGACACATTCGAGATCCTGCTGACCGGCAAGGGCGGCCACGCGGCCCGCCCCCATGACGGCGTGGACACGACCCTGATGGCCGCGCAGGTGATCGTGGCGCTGCAATCCATCGTCTCGCGCAACGTCGATCCGCTGCACAGCGCCGTGGTCTCGGTCTGCGTGGTCGAGACGAGCAGCCGTGCCCATAACATCATCCCCCAGACCGTCCGCCTGCGCGGCACGGCCCGCAGCCTTGATCCCGCCATCCGCGACCTTGTCGAAGAACGGCTGCACCGCGTCGCGACCGGGGTGGCCGGGGCGATGGGCGGCTCGGCCGAGGTGAACTACCAGCGCGGCTATCCGGTGACGATGAACGACCCGCAGGCAACCCTTCACGCGGCGCAGGTCGCCCGGCAGGTCGCGGGCGAGGTCGACACCGAGATCATGCCGATGATGGCGGGCGAGGATTTCAGCTACATGCTGCTGGAACGCCCCGGCGCCTATATCTTCACGGGCAACGGCGACACGGCGATGCTCCACCACCCGGCCTATGACTTCAACGACGAGGCCATCCCGGCGGGTTCAAGCTGGTATGCTGGCATGATCGAGGCCCGGATGCCCGCCGCGTGACGCAGACCCTTCCGCCCGAGCTTGCGGTCCAGCTTGACCTGCTGGGCCTGGGCGGGGGCTTCGTCCCGCCGACCGAGGTCGGTCTTGCCGCGCGGCAGGGCCTTGCCCTGCGACGGCGGCATGGCCGCGGCGGCACCGAAGTCGGCCTTGCCCGCGCGCAAGGCCTGTCCGCCCTGCGCCCCCATTCAGCCAGAGAGATGCGGGTGATCGCGGCTTGGTTCGCCCGCTTCGGCTATCTGCGCGGGCGGGGGCGCTGGGACGATGCCGCGAACCCCTCGACCGGCTACATCGCCTGGCTGCTCTGGGGCGGCGATGCCGGGCGCGACTGGGTCGAGGCCCGCCGCGCCGACTGGTCGTGACCCGGCGCGGGCCTCAGCTTCGATAGACCTCAAGCTCGGGCAGGTCGGTCAGGTCCGCGCCCAGCGTGGTCAGCGCCGGCAGCGACACCTGGCTGCCCGCCGAGGCCGGACCGGGCAGGGGGATCAGGTCCACGTTCACCGACCGCCCCGAGGCCGCGTCCACGATCCGCCCCTTGCCGGGCGCGCTGACCAGCGGCGTCTTGATCCAGAACCCGCCCTCGGTCGCGTCGCCCAGCGAGGCGATGGTGGTGCCGAGCCGCCCGCCCGCCGCGCTCGGCCGCGTGGCCGCCGCCTTCTCGGCGGCCGAGGCGTCAAGCTGCGCCACCGACTGCGAGCCTGCCGGCCGCTGCAGCGAACCGGCCGCCACCGTGGGCGCGGCGCTGACCGTCGCCGCCGGGGTCCGCGGGGGTGGCGCGGGCCGCAGGTCGGACATCATGTCGCAGCCGGCCAGCGCCAGAACCAGCGCGGCGGACGAAAGAATGGGGCGGATCGTCATGTCGTATCCCTTGTGCATGAGATGTGCATCGACCGTGCATGGCCTGTGACCGCGATTTTGCGCCGCTGGCCGTCCCGCTGTCCACGCCCGGCGCGCGCCCCGGCGGCAAGCCGCCAACCTTGTGCCCCGGACGCCACGGACCTATGTTGCCCCCATGACTGCAGCTCCCCTGATCGACCCCTTCGCCCGCCCGATCACCTATCTGCGGGTGTCGGTCACCGACCGCTGTGATTTCCGCTGCACCTACTGCATGGCCGAGCACATGCAGTTCCTGCCGAAAGCCGAGCTGCTGACGCTGGAGGAACTGGAACGCCTCGCCGGCGCCTTCATCGACCTCGGTGTGCGCAAGCTGCGGATCACCGGGGGCGAACCCTTGGTGCGACGCAACATCATGTCCTTCTTCCACGTCATGTCCGACCGGCTGGGGCAGGGGCTGGACGAGCTGACCCTGACCACCAACGGCAGCCAGCTTGCCCGCTTTGCCGAGGAACTGGCCGAGTGCGGGGTGCGCCGCATCAACGTCTCGCTGGACACGCTGGACCCCGACAAGTTCGCCGCCATCACCCGCTGGGGCCGCCTGCCGCAGGTCATGGACGGCATCGCCGCCGCCAAGACCGCCGGATTGCGCATCAAGATCAACACGGTAGCCCTCAAGGGCTTCAACGAGGACGAGTTGTTCCCGTTGATCGACTGGTGCGGCGAACAGGGCCACGACCTGACCTTCATCGAGGTCATGCCGATGGGCGACATGGGCGAGGAGGTCCGTCTGGACCAGTACTGGCCCCTCAGCGACCTGCGCCGAAGGCTGGAAACCCGCTTTACCCTGACCCCGCTGGCGGAACGCACCGGCGGCCCCGCCCGCTATGTGCGGCTTGAGGAAACCGGCCAGAAGATCGGCTTCATCACGCCGCTCACGCATAATTTCTGCGAAAGCTGCAACCGCGTCCGCGTCACCTGCACGGGCGAGCTTTACATGTGCCTCGGGCAAGAGGACCGCGCCGACCTGCGCGGACCCCTGCGCGCCAGCCCCGGCGACGCGCCGCTGAAGGACGCCATCCGCGCCGCCATTGCCCGCAAGCCGAAGGGCCACGACTTCGACTATTCCCGCGGAGTCGGCGGTCAGGTGACGCGGCACATGAGCCACACCGGCGGCTGACCTGTAACTACAGCCTGATCCAGACCACGCCGGGCACCATCACGCGCAGCCCTGCATCGCGCGGCTGCGCCTCGTGTTCCCCTCCCGGCATGACCTGGCCGCTGCCGAAGTCTGGCGCGATCCAGCCCCTTCAGTGTGACAGGGGGCCAGCCGTGGATGAGGGACGCGCCGCCTGCTGTGCGGTCGTGGTCGGCGGCGCGAAGGACGGGCAGGGGACGATCCCGCCTTGTCACACGCGCGGGTAGGGAAAACCCGAGCCGCTGATCCGGCAAGACGGAACCGCTGTGGCCCTTACGCCGAGGCGCCGTCGTAGTGGCTTGACTCCAGCGTCCGCGCGTCCACCCCCTCGAGGCAGTTGACGTTGATCGCCACCATCTTCTGCCCGTTCTGTTCGCCATAGGCGAAGGGTTCGATGCCGCAAACAGGGCAGAAGCGGTGCGAGATGACCTGCTCGTTGAACCTGTATTCCGTCGTCGGCCCGTCCGAGGTCAGCCGGAACGCCTGCCTCGGAACAAAGGCCAGCACCGATCCCAGCCTGCGGCAGCGCGAGCAGTTGCAGGTGACGGTCTGGTCCAGGTCGGCGTCCACCTTGAAGGCGATGGCGCCGCATTGGCAACTGCCGGCATGATGTTGCGCGGCCATGGGTCATCCTCTCATTTCACGGTAATGCGGCCGTTCAATGCAGGGGCATAGCCCAGCCCCTGCCGCGACAGCCAGTCGGCCAGAATCTCGGCCAGATCGGGGCCGAAGTCATAGGCGTCGGTTCCCTCGGTGGCGAACATCGCATAGCCGTCGCCACCGCCGCGCAGGTAGTTGTTGGTGACGATGCCATAGGTCGCCGCGGGGTCCAGCGGCGCCCAGCTTTCGCCCGTCCGAACCTGAACGTCGCTGATCCGGCTGCCCGCGGGCGCTGCGGGATCAATCGCATAGCGTAGCCCCGCGACCTGGGCGAAGCGGCCTGCGCCATCCTCGATCTCGCTGGCGCCGTTTTCCAGCGCGGCCAGAACGGTCGAGCCCTTGGCGCGGAAGGTAGAAAGCGAGTTCTGGAAGGGCAGGACGTCATAAACCTCTCCCATCGTCACCGGCCCTGCGTCGATCGAGGCGCGCAAGCCCCCGCCGTTCTGGATTGCGATGCTGACGCCCTGATCTGCCACCCGCGCCAGCATCGCATCGGCCACGACATTGCCCATGACGCATTCCCGTGCCCGGCAGTCGGCCCGGTCAGCGCCCAAGGGAACGGCGATCTCGGCCACCTGCTTGCGGCGCAGCTCCTCAAGCGGCCGGGCCAGTTCCTGCACGCGGGCGACGATGGTGTCGTCCTCGGGGTGGCTGGCGTCCAGGAGGATCGGCGCACCCTCGGCTGCGGTCAAGCGGCCCTGGTCGTCGAAGGTCAGCTTCAACTCGCCGAGGTATTTCCCATAAGCGTAGGCAGTTGCGACCGGAACCTCGGCGCCGCTCGAAGCTGTGACGCGCGTCGGATAGGGGCCAGCGGCGCCCTCCATCTCTCCCAGCAGCGTGTGGCTGTGGCCGCCGATGATGGCATCGAGGCCGGGCACCCCTGTGGCGAACTCAAGGTCACTGCTATAGCCCACATGGGTCAGCGCGATGATCTTGTCCACGCCCTCGGCTTCCAGCGCCTGCACCCCGGCCTTGAGGCTCTCCATGTCGTCCAGGAAGATCACCGAGGGACCGGGCGAAGCCGTCTCGGGCGTGTCCATCGCCAGCGCCGAGACGAGGCCGATCTTCTCTCCGCCCACCTCCAGCGTGACCGTATGGCGCAGCTTGCCCGCCAGCAGGTTCGATTGCGAGACGTCGAGGTTGCCCGACATGACCGGGAACTCCGCCCCGTCCAGCAGGACCGCCGCGCCCTCGGGGCCATCGTCGAACTCGTGGTTGCCGAGGCTCATGGCGTCATAGCCGATGGCGTTCATGAACTCGACCGTGTCCCGGCCCTTGTAGGTCGTGTAGAACAGCGATCCCTGACACTGATCGCCCGCGTCTAGCACGATCACGTTGCCGCCCTCGGCCCGGATTGCGTCCCGCCGCGCGTCGATGGCGGCCTTCAGCCGCGCCACGCCGCCGAAGCATTCGTTCTTCGCCAGCGTTTCGGCGTCGCAGGTCGAATCGAAGGCATTGATCGGCTCGATCCGGCTGTGGAAATCGTTGGTGTGCAGGATGTGCAGCACGTAGTCGGCCTGCGCGGTGCTGGCGAAGGCGACCAGCGCCGTGGTCAGAAGCAGTCGGGTCATGGCGGACTCCGTCAGGGGATCAGGTTCAGCCTGCCAGTGGCACGCTCATGTGACAAGCTGACTTCAGCGCAGATGTTCGCCTGATGTTCTTTCCGGCTTGCGTTTCGCGCAGGCGACCATATCTGATGCCCTTGTCCCCCCGAGAGGTCCGCATGGAACAGAAGTTCATCGAGGTGCGCGGCGCGCGCGAGCATAATCTCAAGGGCGTGGACATGGACATTCCGCGCGACTCGCTGGTGGTCATCACCGGGTTGTCGGGGTCGGGGAAGTCGAGCCTCGCCTTCGACACGATCTATGCGGAAGGCCAGCGGCGCTATGTCGAGAGCCTGTCGGCCTATGCGCGGCAGTTCCTCGACATGATGGGCAAGCCGGACGTGGACCATATCTCGGGCCTGTCGCCGGCGATTTCCATCGAGCAGAAGACGACCTCGAAGAACCCGCGTTCGACGGTGGGGACGGTCACGGAAATCTACGACTACCTGCGGCTGCTGTTCGCCCGTGCAGGGACACCGTATTCCCCGGCGACCGGCCTGCCCATTGAGGCGCAGCAGGTGCAGGACATGGTGGACCGGGTGATGGCGCTGCCCGAGGGGACGCGCGCCTTTCTGCTGGCCCCCATCGTCCGCGACCGCAAGGGCGCTTACGAAAAGGAACTGCTGGACCTGCGGAAAAAGGGCTTCCAGCGGGTCAAGATCGACGGCGCGTTCCACGAGCTTGATACGCCGCCCACGCTGGACAAGAAGTTCCGCCACGACATCGACGTGGTGGTGGACCGCATCGTCGTGCGCGAGGGGCTGGAAACGCGGCTGGCCGATAGCTTCCGCACGGCGCTGGACCTTGCGGAAGGCATCGCGGTTCTGGAAACCGCGCCTTCCGAGGGTCAACCCGAGCGCATCACCTTCTCGGAAAACTTCGCCTGCCCGGTCAGCGGCTTCACCATCCCCGAAATCGAGCCGCGCCTGTTTTCCTTCAACGCGCCATTGGGCGCCTGTCCCGCTTGCGACGGGCTGGGGGTGGAACTGTTCTTCGACGAACGCCTGGTCGTTCCCGACACCGGCCTGTCGGTGGCGCAAGGGGCCATCGCGCCCTGGGCCAAGTCCAAGTCGGCCTACATGACTCAGACGACCAATGCGCTGGCCGCGCATTACGGCTTTGACCCCAAGACGCCGTGGCGCGACCTGCCGGACCATGTGCGCCACGTCCTGATGCACGGCTCAGGCGCTGAGGAAATCCGCTTCTGCTTCGACGACGCGGGCCGCGTCTACGAGGTCAGCCGCACCTTCGAAGGCGTCATCCCCAACATTGAGCGCCGCTGGCGCGAGACCGACTCGTCCTGGTCGCGCGAGGAGCTTGAGCGTTACCAGAACAGCCGCCCCTGCCATGTCTGCGACGGCAACCGGCTGAAGCCCGAGGCACTGGCGGTGAAGATCGCTGGCCGCCATGTCGGTCAGGTCACGGACCAGTCGATCCGAGAGGCGCTGGCATGGGTCGAGGACGCCCCGAACCATCTGTCGAATCAGAAAAACGAGATCGCCCGCGCCATCCTCAAGGAAATCCGAGAGCGGCTGGGGTTCCTCGTGAACGTGGGGCTGGACTACCTGACGCTTTCCCGCGCGGCGGGCACGCTGTCGGGCGGCGAAAGCCAGCGCATCCGGCTGGCGTCGCAGATCGGCTCGGGCCTGACGGGCGTGCTCTATGTGCTGGATGAGCCCTCCATCGGCCTGCACCAGCGCGACAACGACCGGCTGCTGGAGGCGCTGAAGGGGCTGCGCGATCAGGGCAACTCGGTGATCGTGGTCGAGCATGACGAGGATGCGATCCGTCATGCCGATTACGTCTTCGACATGGGACCGGGTGCGGGCGTCCACGGCGGCGAGGTCGTGGCCAAGGGCACGCCCGCCGAGATCGAGGCCAACCCGGACAGCCTCACCGGGCAGTATCTCTCCGGCGCGCGCGAGATCGAGGTTCCAGCCGAACGCCGCAAGGGCAACGGCAAGGCCGTGACGGTGGAAGGGGCGACGGGCAACAACCTCAAGGACGTGACCGTCGATTTTCCCTTGGGCCGGTTCGTCTGCATCACCGGCGTGTCCGGCGGCGGCAAGTCCACGCTGACGGTCGAGACGCTGTTCAAGACGGCCTCGATGCGGCTGAACGGCGCGCGGCAGACCCCCGCGCCCGCCCGCGCGATTAAGGGGCTGGAGCATCTGGACAAGGTCATCGACATCGACCAGCGCCCCATCGGCCGCACCCCCCGGTCGAACCCGGCGACCTACACCGGCGCCTATACCCATATCCGCGACTGGTTCGCCCGCCTGCCGGAATCCAAGGCGCGCGGCTACGGCCCCGGCCGCTTCAGCTTCAACGTCAAGGGCGGGCGCTGCGAGGCCTGCCAAGGCGACGGCGTCATCAAGATCGAGATGCACTTCCTGCCCGACGTCTATGTCACCTGCGAAACCTGCAAGGGCAAGCGCTACAACCGCGAAACGCTGGAGGTCGAGTTCAAGGGCAAGTCCATCGCCGACGTGCTGGACATGACCATCGAGGACGCGCAGGAGTTCTTCAAGGCGGTGCCCTCGATCCGGTCCAAGATGGACGCGCTGGTCCAGGTGGGACTGGGTTACGTCAAGGTCGGGCAGCAGGCGACGACGCTGTCGGGCGGCGAGGCGCAGCGGGTGAAGCTGGCCAAGGAACTTTCCCGAGCTTCCACCGGCAAGACGCTGTATATCCTAGACGAACCGACCACAGGCCTGCATTTCGACGACACCCGCAAGCTGCTGGAGGTGCTGCAGCGGCTGGTCGATCAGGGCAACACGGTGGTGGTGATCGAGCATAACCTCGACGTCATCAAGACCGCCGACTGGATCATCGACATCGGCCCCGAAGGCGGTGACGCCGGGGGTCGCATCGTGGCCGAGGGAACGCCCGAGGATGTGGCGCAGGTCACGGAAAGCTACACCGGCCACTATCTGGCGCCGATGCTGGAAGTGGCGGCGCGACGGCGCGATGCCGCGCCCAAGGCCAGACGCGCGCGGGTGTCTGCGGCCTGATGCCGCGGTGATGGGGGCAGGGGCAACCCTTCGGCCGCCGGTTCGTTCCCTTTCCGGGCGAACTGGCGAAGGAGGCTTTCATGTCCGACATCACATTCGACTTCTCGGGCCGCGTGGCGATCGTGACCGGCGCGGGGTCCGGCATTGGCCGCGCCATCGCGCTTGAGCTGGCGCGTTCCGGCGCAGGCGTCGTCGTGGGCGATCTTCAGCAGGGCGTGGCCGACAAGGTCGCGGCCGAGATTGAGCAGGCGGGCGGCAAGGCGCTGGGCGTCTCTGGCGACGTGGCCGACCCGGCCAATGCCGAGGCGCTGGTGCGGGCTGCCGAAAGCCTGCCCGGAACGCTGGCGATGGCGGTCAACAACGCGGGCATTGGCGGTCCTCATGCCGATGCGGGGGACTATCCGGTAGACGACTGGAACAGGGTCATCGACATCAACCTGAACGGCGTCCTTTACGGAATGCGGGCGCAGCTTGCGGCGATGGCGAAGGCCGGGACGAAGGGCAGCATCGTCAACATGGCCTCGATCCTCGGCAGCGTGGGCTTTGCCGGCTCTAGCGCCTATGTCGCGGCCAAGCATGGCGTTGTCGGCATGACCAAGAGCGCCGCATGGGAATACGGATCACGCGGGATTCGAGTCAACGCGGTGGGGCCGGGCTTCATCCTGACCCCGCTGGTGGAATCGAGCATGGATGACGCAGCGCTGCAGGGACTGGCCGAGCGCCACGCCTTCGGCCGTCTCGGCACCCCCGAGGAGGTCGCCGCCCTGACCCTATTCCTCTTGTCTGACCGGGCGAGCTTCATCACCGGCAGCTATCATCTGGTGGACGGCGGCTATACCGCCACCTGAGGATGCGGCGAAAGCGGCGGGTTCCATTGACCCTTGGTGCGGGCGGGGCTAAATGAGGCTCAGCCAACCCACGCGGGCACAAGCACCCGCGTCGTCAGGGGAGCCCGCCTCTTGGACTATCTCGTATCCGAATACCTGCCCGTGCTGGTCTTCCTGGGCATGGCCTCGGCGCTGGCGATCATCCTCGTGCTCGCAGCCGCCATCATCGCCGTCCGCAACCCGGACCCCGAAAAGACCAGCGCCTATGAATGCGGCTTCAACGCCTTCGACGATGCGCGCATGAAGTTCGATGTCCGCTTTTACCTCGTCTCGATCCTGTTCATCATCTTCGACCTGGAGGTGGCCTTCCTGTTCCCCTGGGCGGTCAGCTTCGCCACGCTGTCCGACGTGGCTTTCTGGTCGATGATGGTCTTCCTGGCCGTCCTGACGATCGGCTTTGCCTATGAATGGCGGAAAGGGGCGCTGGAATGGGCGTGATGGACGAAACGCGCGGAGATCCAGGCGCAGCCGGGCAGACCGGCGCGAATCCCGGCTCGGCTATCGGCACCGGCACGGGGCCGGCGCATCATGGGGCGCATCCCACCCACACCAAGTCGGGCCTGATCTTCCCGGGCGGCGTCCAGACCGGCCCGAACACGGCCGGTCCCGACCGCGACGTGGCGACACAGGCCCTGAACCGCGAATTGCAGGACAAGGGCTTCCTGCTGACCACGACGCAGGACATCATCGCCTGGGCGCGCAACGGCTCGCTGCACTGGATGACCTTTGGCCTTGCCTGCTGCGCCATCGAGATGATGCAGGTCTCGATGCCGCGCTATGACCTCGAACGCTTCGGCACCGCGCCCCGCGCATCCCCGCGCCAGTCGGACCTGATGATCGTCGCCGGCACGCTGACCAACAAGATGGCCCCGGCGCTGCGCAAGGTCTATGACCAGATGCCCGAGCCGCGCTATGTGATCTCGATGGGGTCCTGCGCGAATGGCGGCGGCTATTACCATTACAGCTATTCCGTCGTGCGCGGCTGCGATCGGGTCGTGCCGGTGGACATCTATGTCCCCGGCTGTCCGCCCACGGCCGAGGCGCTGCTGTATGGCATCCTGCAACTGCAGCGGAAGATCCGCCGCACCTCGACGTTGATGAGGTAAGCGATGGCCGTCTATCCCGATCCCGAGGCGTTGGCCGAACTGGGCGAGACCATCGCCGCTCGCCGCCCCAATGACGTGCTGGGCTACGAGGTCGCCTTTGGCGAGTTGAACCTGACGATCCACGCAAGTTCCATCGTCGGGCTGGTGCAGGCGCTGCGCGACGACCCGGCCTGTCGCTTCGGCACGCTGGTGGACATCACCGCGGTCGATTACCCGCAGCGGCCGGCGCGCTTCGACGTGGTCTGGCAATTCCTGTCGATGTACACCAACCAGCGGATCCGCCTGAAGGCCGCGATCCGCGAGGACGAGCTGGTGCCCTCGATCACCAGCGTCACCCCCGCCGCCGACTGGTTCGAGCGCGAGGTCTTCGACATGTTCGGCATCCTCTTTTCGGGCCACCCGGACCTGCGCCGCATCCTGACCGACTACGGCTTCAAGGGCTACCCGCTGCGCAAGGACTTCCCGACGACCGGCTATGTCGAGGTCCGCTACGACGACATCGAGAAGCGCGTCGTCTACGAGCCCGTCAGCCTGCCGCAGGAATACCGCAAGTTCGACTTCCTGTCCCCGTGGGAGGGCGCGAATTACGTTCTGCCGGGCGACGAGAAGGCCCCCGCCACCACCGGCGTCACGGCGGACGGCAAGAAGTGATGCGCGGGCGCCGGGACCATCGTCCCGGCGCACCGGCAGTGAAATTCGCCGGGCGGCTGGCCGACAGCCCCGCTCGCGTCGCAGCAAGAGGGTAGGCCGATGGACGGCGACATCCGCAGCAACACCTATGACGACGGCAGCTTCGACGTGCTGACCGGCGAACAGCGCATCCGCAACTTCAGCATCAACTTCGGGCCCCAGCACCCGGCGGCCCATGGCGTCCTACGCATGGTGATCGAGCTTGACGGCGAGATCGTCGAGCGTTGCGACCCCCATATCGGCCTGCTGCACCGCGGCACCGAAAAGCTGATGGAAGACAGGACCTACCTGCAGAACCTGCCCTATCTGGACCGGCTGGATTACACCTCGCCCATGTGCCAGGAACATGCCTGGTGCCTGGCGATCGAAAGGCTGACGGGCGTGGAGATCCCCCGCCGCGCCAGCCTGATCCGTGTTCTCTATTCCGAGATCACGCGCATCCTGAACCACCTGCTGAACGTCACGACCGGCGCGATGGACGTGGGCGCCCTGACCCCGCCGCTCTGGGGGTTCGAGGAACGCGAGAAGCTGATGATCTTCTACGAGCGGGCCTCGGGCGCGCGGCTTCACTCGGCCTATTTCCGACCTGGCGGGGTGCATCAGGACCTGCCGCCGAAGCTGCTGGACGACATCGACGACTGGGCGGTGCAGTTTCCGTCCAAGGTCAACGACCTCGACATGCTGATCACCGAAAACCGCATCTTCAAGCAGCGGACCGTGGATATCGGCATCGCCACCGAACAGGACGTGGTGGATCGGGGCTGGTCAGGGATCATGGCCCGCGGCTCCGGCCTCGCCTGGGACCTGCGCCGCTCGCAGCCCTACGAATGCTACGACGAGTTCGAGTTCGAGGTGCCGGTCGGCACCAATGGCGACTGCTACGACCGCTACCTGCTGCGGATGGAGGAGATGCGGCAATCAACCCGCATCATCCGGCAGGCCGTCGCCAAGCTGAAGGCCGAGCCTGCGGGCGACGTGCTGGCGCGGGGCAAGCTGACCCCGCCCAAGCGCATCGACATGAAGCGCGACATGGAAAGCCTGATCCACCACTTCAAGCTGTATACCGAGGGCTTCAAGGTTCCGGCGGGCGAGGTTTATGCCGCCGTCGAGGCGCCCAAGGGCGAGTTCGGCGTCTACCTGGTCAGCGACGGCACCAACAAGCCCTACCGCGCCAAGCTGCGCGCGCCGGGCTTCCTGCATCTGCAGTCGATGGACTGGCTGGCCCGCGGCCACATGCTGTCCGACGTGACCGCCCTGATCGCCACATCGGACGTCGTCTTCGGAGAGGTGGACCGTTGATCGCCCGTTCCACCCTGTCCGCCCTGCCCGGAGTCTTCGCCTGATGCTGCGCCGCCTGTCCCCCGTCCAGCCCGAGTCCTTCGAGTTCACGCCCGCGAACCTTGAATGGGCGCGGGCGCAGATGACCAAATATCCCGAAGGCCGCCAGCAGTCCGCGGTGATCCCGCTGCTGTGGCGGGCGCAGGAACAGGAGGGCTGGGTGTCCCGCCCGGCCATCGAATATGTCGCCGATCTTTTGGGGCTGTCCTACATCCGCGTGCTGGAAGTCGCGACCTTCTACTTCATGTTCCAGCTTCAACCCATTGGCCGGATTGCGAACATCCAGATTTGTGGCACCACGACCTGCATGATCTGCGGGGCCGAGGACCTGATGCGCGTCTGCCGCGAGAAGGTCGCGCCGACCCCGCATACCATTTCCGCCGACGGCAATTTCTCGTGGGAAGAGGTCGAGTGCCTCGGCGCCTGCACGAACGCGCCGATGGTCCAGATCGGCAAGGATTACTACGAAGACCTGACTGCCGAGAAGCTGTCGGAGCTGATCGACGCGCTGGCGGCGGGACAGGTGCCCGTGCCGGGTCCGCAGAACGGCCGCTTCTCCTCGGAACCCTTGGGCGGTGCGGTGGCGCTGGCCTCGATCGAGCGGGCCGAGAAGATGAACGCTTCGGCCGCGCTGGCGGTGAAGCTGCGCGACACGGTCAAGCGGATCGACGGGACCGAAGCACCGATCCTGACGCCCTGGAAGCGGCCCGAGGAGGTCAGCGGCGACGCCGAGCATGATCCGACCCCCGGCGAGGGGCGCCCGATCGACAAGACCGGGGTCACGGTGCAGGAGGCGCCGGGAACCTCGGCGGCGCGGCCGCCATCCAAGCGCGAGCCGGCCGGCCAGCCCGCCGACGCGAAGAGCACCGATTGAACTGACACCCACAGGGGGACCCGATGAGCACCTGCGCCCGCCAATGCTGGATCTTCGCCGCCGTCATGGGGGTGGTCGTGTTCGCCTTCGGGGCGGGCAGCGTCGGGACCGTTCCGGGGCTGTTTCTCGGGTTGGTGACGGCCGGCCTTCTGGGCGGGCTGCTGATCATCCTGTTCTGCCAGGGTGCCGACGACGTCGAGGAATGGGCACGCCCCGTTGACAGCGCCAAGGACCCTGACGTGCCCGGCGCCCGCTCGATCCGGCGCGACGGGGCGCCGGTGGCGCAGGTCCCGATTGCACGGCCCCAGCGGCCCGAGGGGATGGATGGGGCACCGCATGGGGCCTCGGTTCAGGCGGCGCAGGCCGTGACCTTCGGCGCGGATGGGTCCGGGCCGAATACGACGGACGCAAGCCGGCTGGCCCGTCGTGCGAAGGCCGCCGTTCTTGCGGAAGTGCCCGAAACGGCGCATTCCGGTGCGGTGGGGCATGGTGAATCGGCATGACGCCGGTGCGGCCCTCTGGCGATACCGGGCAGATGCGGCTGGCGGGTGGTGTCATCGCCACGGCCATGCTGTTGTGGCTTGCCGCCAACTGGGCGGGCCGGCGCTTCGGCTGGCCCTCGGAATACGCCTTTCTCGCCGATCTGGCGGCGATCGGGGCACTTGTCTGGTCGCTTGCGGTGACCTGGCGGATCTGGCGGCGGCGTGACGACGCGCCGCGCGAACGATAGGACGACACACGCGATGCTGAGCGATCAGGACCGGATCTTCACCAACCTTTACGGGATGGGCGACCGCAGCCTTAAGGGCGCGCGGGCACGCGGCCATTGGGACGGCACGGCAGACATCATCGCGCGGGGCCGCGATGGGATCATCGACGAGATGAAGAAATCCGGGTTGCGTGGCCGCGGCGGCGCGGGCTTCCCGACCGGGATGAAGTGGTCCTTCATGCCCAAGGAATCGGACGGACGGCCGTCCTATCTGGTCATCAACGGCGATGAATCCGAGCCCGCGACCTGCAAGGACCGCGAGATCATGCGCCACGATCCGCATACGCTGATCGAAGGCGCGCTGATCGCCGGCTTCGCCATGGGCGCGCATACCGCCTATGTCTACCTGCGCGGCGAGTTCGTCCGCGAGCGCGAGTCGCTGCAGGCCGCCATCGACGAATGCTATGACGCTGGCCTGCTGGGCCGGAACGCGGCCAATTCCGGCTGGGACTTCGACATCTTCCTGCACCACGGTGCCGGGGCCTATATCTGCGGCGAGGAAACCGCGCTGCTGGAAAGCCTTGAAGGCAAGAAGGGCATGCCCCGGATGAAGCCGCCCTTCCCGGCGGGGGCTGGCCTCTACGGCTGCCCGACCACGGTGAACAACGTGGAATCCATCGCCGTGGTCCCCACCATCCTGCGGCGCGGGGCCGAGTGGTTCGCGGGCTTCGGCCGCCCGAACAACGCGGGCGTCAAGCTGTTCGGCCTGACCGGGCACGTCAACACGCCCTGCGTGGTCGAGGAAGCCATGTCGATCCCGATGCGCGAGCTGATCGAGAAGCACGGCGGCGGCATCCGCGGCGGCTGGAAGAACCTCAAGGCGATCATCCCCGGCGGCGCGTCCTGTCCCGTGATCCCCGCGCATCTGTGCGAGGATGCGATCATGGACTTCGACGGGATGCGCGAGCTGAAGTCGTCCTTCGGCACCGCCTGCATGATCGTGATGGATCAGTCCACCGACATCATCAAGGCGATCTGGCGGCTGTCGGCCTTCTTCAAGCATGAAAGTTGCGGCCAATGCACCCCCTGCCGCGAGGGCACCGGCTGGATGATGCGTGTGATGGACCGGCTGGTGCGCGGCGAGGCGGAGGTCGAGGAGATCGACATGCTGCTGGACGTGACCAAGCAGGTCGAGGGGCACACGATCTGCGCGCTCGGCGATGCCGCGGCCTGGCCGATCCAGGGCCTGATCCGGCATTACCGCGAGGAAATCGAGGACCGCATCAAGGCCAAGCGCACCGGCCGCATGGGCGCGATGGCGGCGGAGTGAGGCGTGAAGGGCCAGATCCTCCATATCGACGCGCAGTCGGGCAACGGTGTGATCACCGGCGCCGACGGCCGCCGCTATGCCTTCGGCGAGGCTGACCTGCTGGGCAGCGGGCAGATCGCCCGCGCGGGCGTGCCGGTGGATTTCCAGCCGCAGGGTGATGCGGCGGTCCAGATCTATCCCGACCCCAATACCCCCGCCGCCTTTGCATATGGCGACAAAAACAAGTTCATCGCCGGGCTGCTCGCGCTGTTCTTCGGCACCTTCGGCGTCCACAAGTTCTACCTCGGCTTCAACAAGGCCGGGCTGATCATGCTGGCCTGCACGCTGCTGGGGTGGGTCGTCTTCTTCCTGCCGACGATGATCGTGGGCGTGATCGCCTTCATCGAGGCAATCATCTACATGACCCGTTCGGACGAGCAGTTCCACGAAACCTACGAAATCCGCCGGAAGGAATGGTTCTGATGGCGGGATCGAGCCGGGATCACGCCCGCATGACTGCCTCGTGTGCGGCGGTTCGCGGCCTTTGTTCCTATGTTGCAGGCATCCGCAACAAGGGAAACGCCATGACCGGAAAGACAGTTGCCGCCCTGACCGCCGCGATGATGACGCTGGGGGCGCTGGCCACCCCCGCCGCCGCGCTGGAGCCGCTGAGCCAGGAACGCTACATCAACGACCGACTGATCGCCGCGCGCATTGCCGACCGCATCCGCCGTGAATGCCCGACACTGGGCGCGCGGATGATCTATGCCTACAGCCAGGCCCGCGCGCTGGAACGCTATGCGCTGGACAAGGGCTATTCGCGCGCGCAGGTGGATGCCTTCCTTGACAGCAAGGAAGACCGCAGGCGCATCTATGCAGTGGCCGAGGATTACATGGCCCGTAACGGCGTGAAGAAGGGCGATCCCGAAAGCTACTGCCGCCTCGGCCGTCAGGAAATGGCGGGCGGGACCGTGACCGGCTCGCTGCTGGTGGCGAAATGAAGCAGGCGGTGCGCTGGATCGGGATCGGCATCACCGTGGCCGCCGCCGCGACGATGCTGCTGGCGGATGTGGCGCTTGCCGCATCCTCGGACGCAGCCGGGCGCCAGCCGCCCGCCACCAATGCGCGGGTAGGGGGCTTGCAGGCGGCCATGCCGCATGGCTTTCCCTCGACGCCGGGCCGGACGTCGGATGGTCCCGTGACCTATCGTCGCGCTGTCCAGCCGGTGACGACAATTGTCGACGCCGGGCCATGGACCGGGTATCAGCAGAAGACCTTTGTCCATCTGGACTGAGGCAAAGCGCAAGGCACGCAGATGAGCAATCTCCGCACCATCAAGATCGATGACCAGTTGATCGAGGTCGACCCGAACATGACCCTGCTGCAGGCCTGCGAGCAGGCGGGGATCGAGGTGCCGCGCTTCTGCTATCACGAGCGCCTGTCCATCGCCGGCAACTGCCGCATGTGCCTGGTCGAGGTCGTGGGCGGCCCGCCCAAGCCCGCGGCCTCCTGCGCGATGCAGGTGCGTGACTTGCGCCCCGGACCCGAGGGCGCGCCATCGGAAATCCGCACGAACTCGCCCATGGTGCGGAAGGCGCGGGAAGGGGTGATGGAGTTCCTGCTCATCAACCACCCGCTCGACTGCCCGATCTGCGACCAGGGCGGGGAATGCGACCTGCAGGACCAGGCGATGGCTTACGGCGTCGATTTCGGCCGCTACCGCGAGCCGAAGCGGGCGAACGAGGATCTGGACCTGGGGCCTCTGGTCGAGACGCACATGACCCGCTGCATCAGTTGCACCCGCTGCGTGCGCTTCACGACCGAGGTCGCGGGTATCGAGCAGATGGGCCAGACGGGGCGCGGCGAGGACTCCGAGATCACCTCTTACCTGGGGCTGACGCTGGATTCGAACCTGCAGGGCAACATCATCGACCTCTGCCCGGTGGGGGCGCTCGTCAACAAGCCCTATGCCTTCACCGCCCGCCCGTGGGAGTTGCGGAAGACCGAATCCATCGACGTGATGGACGCGCTGGGGTCGTCGATCCGCATCGACACCAAGGGGCGCGAGGTCATGCGCATCCTGCCGCGCAACCATGACGGCGTGAACGAGGAATGGATCAGCGACAAGACCCGCTTCGTCTGGGACGGGCTGCGCCGGCAAAGGCTGGACAAGCCTTACCTGCGCGAGAACGGCCGGCTGCGTCCCGCAAGCTGGTCCGAGGCGCTTGAGGCCGCGGCCTCGGCGATGAAGGGCCGCAGGGTCGCCGGGCTGGTGGGCGATCTCGCCCCGGTCGAGGCCGCCTTCGCGCTGAAGCAGCTTGTCGAGGGCTTGGGCGGCTCGGTCGAGTGCCGCACCGACGGGGCCAGGCTGCCCGCAGGCAACCGCGCGGGCTATGTCGGCACCGCCATGATCGAGGAGATCGACAGCGCCCGCCGCATCCTGCTGATCGGCACCAATCCGCGCGTCGAGGCGCCGGTCCTGAACGCGCGCATCCGCAAGGCCTGGGCGCATGGGGCGCAGATCGCGCTGCTGGGCGAGGCTGCCGACCTGACCTATGACTACGACCATCTCGGCAGCGACCGCGATGCCTTGGCGAAGCTGCTGGACGATGACCTGACGAACACGGCCGGCACGCCCGGTATCGTCATCATCGGGCAGGGCGCGCTGCGCGAGGCAGACGGCGCGGCTGTTCTCGGCCATGCGATGCGGATCTGCGAACTTGGCGATTGCAAGCTGCTGGTCCTGCACACCGCCGCTGCCCGCGTAGGGTCGATGGACGTGGGCGCCGTGACCGAAGGCGGCCTGAACGCGGCCATCGAGGGGGCCGAGGTCATCTACAGCCTCGGCGCTGACGAGGTCGAGATCGCGCCGCGCGTCGAGGGCGGGCCCTTCGTCATCTATCAGGGCAGCCACGGCGACCGGGGCGCGCACCGCGCCGACCTGATCCTGCCCGCCGCCTGCTACACCGAGGAAAGCGGGCTGTTCGTCAACACCGAGGGCCGCCCGCAGCTTGCCATGCGCGCCAATTTTGCCCCCGGCGAGGCCAAGGAGAACTGGGCGATCCTGCGCGCCCTGTCGGCCGAACTGGGCCTGACCCAGCCGTGGAACAGCCTCGCCGAGCTTCGCCGGGCGCTGATCGACGCCGTGCCGCATCTGGCGCAGATCGACGCGGTGCCCGCGAATGCGTGGCAGCCGGTCGAACCCGGCCAGCTTGGCCGCGCGAGCTTCCGCAACGCGGTCCGCGATTTCTACCTGACGAACCCTATCGCCCGGTCATCGCCGCTGATGGCCGAGCTTTCAGCAATGGCAGCGGCACGCCGGGCACCGGCATTGGCAGCGGAGTAATTGATGCGGGCGCTCATCACGGGATTGATCGCGGCAGCCGGCATGGCCGGGCTGACCGGCTGCGCGGCCCAGACAGAAAGCCAGAACCTGGTTGCGCCGGGCGCTGTGGCACAGGCCGGGGCCGAACGCGGCAAGGCCCAGCCCAGGCTCGGGCTGGCGCGGGTTTCGACCAAGTCGGGCGAGATCCTGATCCTCGAGCCTGACGGCTCGGTCACGCCCGTCGCGCTGGACAGCCCGGCAGGCCGCGACGCCTTCGAGGTCACGGAAGCCGATCTGGCCGCGCTGGAGGTCAATCTGGGGCTTGACCTGTCGGCGGCCGACATCGCCGGCTTTGATGTCGTGGCGCCGGAACGCCGCCGGATGCCGACCGCCCAGCAGAAGGCGCTGGAGGAATTCGCCGCCCGCACCCGCCCGGCGCTGCCTGACTTCCCCGAGGGCTTCAAGGCGGAGCCTGCGAATTTCATCGCCGTCCGGGTCGATCCCGTGCAGGGCGACCGCAAGAACGAGCTTGTCGAGGTGACGGCGAACCTTGCGGCCGGTGTGGACCCCGAGGTTGCTTTCGCCTATGCCACCTGCGCGCTGGCCGGCTGGGCCAAGACGCAGGGCAAGGACTACGGCCGGCATATCCGCACGCTGCAGAACCAGCGGAACGGCAAGCTGATGACCGGCTCGGTCTTCACCCTGTCGGACAAGAAGCCCATGGGGCTGCGCGTGATGGAAACCGACCAGACCTTGCGAAGCTGCAAGGACCGCGGCATTCCCGCCGCTTGACGAGGGGAAAACGAACACATGACTGAATTCTGGGCATCCCCCCTCGGCTACACGGTCATCCTGCTGGCGCAGGGTCTGGCGCTGATCGCCTTCGTGATGCTGTCGCTGGTCTGGCTGGTTTACGGCGACCGCAAGATCTGGGCCGCCGTGCAGTTGCGGCGCGGCCCGAACGTGGTCGGCCCCTGGGGCCTGCTGCAGACCTTCGCCGACGCGATCAAATACGTCCTCAAGGAGATCGTCGTCCCGTCGGGTGCGGACAAGTTCGTCTTCTTCCTCGCCCCGTTCCTGTCGATGATGCTGGCGCTGTTCGCCTTCGTGGCGATTCCTTTCGCGCCCGGCTGGGTGATGGCCGACCTCAACGTCGGCATCCTGTTCATCTTCGCCATCAGCTCGCTGCATGTGTATGGCGTCATCATGGGCGGCTGGGCCTCGAACTCGAAATACCCCTTCCTCGCCTCGCTGCGATCGGCGGCGCAGATGATCTCCTACGAGGTCAGCATGGGCCTCATCATCATCGGCGTCATCATCTCGGCAGGGTCGATGAACCTGTCGGCGATCGTCGAAAGCCAGCGGAGCGGCTGGGGGATGCTGAGCTGGTACTGGCTGCCGCATCTGCCGATGATGGTGCTGTTCTTCATCAGCGCCCTGGCCGAAACGAACCGTCCGCCCTTTGATCTGGCCGAGGCGGAATCCGAACTGGTCGCCGGCCACATGGTCGAATATTCCTCGACCCCCTACCTGCTGTTCATGGCGGGCGAATACATCTCGATCTGGCTGATGTGCGCGCTGATGTCGCTGCTGTTCTTCGGCGGCTGGCTGTCGCCGATCCCCGGCCTGCCCGATGGCGCGCTGTGGATGTTCCTGAAGATGGTATTCTGGTTCTTCATGATCGCCATGGTGAAGGCGATGGTACCGCGCTATCGCTATGACCAGTTGATGCGGATCGGCTGGAAGGTGTTCCTGCCCCTGTCGCTGGGCTGGGTCGTGCTGATCGCCTTCCTCGCCCGCTTCCAGGCGCTGGACGGCTTCTGGGCCCGCTGGGATCATCTGGTGCCGATCGGCCAGACCATTGTCGGAGGATAAGCCTTGATCACGAATGAAATCGCGGTTGCCCTGCGCGACGCCACGGAAAACGACAAGGCCGAGTTCGCCCAGTTCCTGCTGGACGCGCTGGCACCGCACGGGATCACGCCGGACGGCTCGGTCAAGCGCATCCTGGTGGGCGCGATGGACCGCTATGCCGCCCCGGAGGGCGGCGTGGAAGCAGTCGGAGAAACCCTGTAATGGCCGTCGATTTCGTCCGCGCGACCAAGTATTTTTTCATGTGGGACTTCATCAAGGGCTTCGGCCTTGCGATGAAATACTTCTTCGCGCCCAAGCCCACGATCAACTATCCGCATGAAAAGGGCCCGCTGTCGCCGCGCTTCCGGGGCGAGCACGCCCTGCGCCGCTATCCCAACGGCGAGGAACGCTGCATCGCCTGCAAGCTTTGCGAGGCGATCTGCCCGGCGCAGGCCATCACCATCGACGCCGAGCCGCGCGAGGACGGCTCGCGCCGGACCACGCGCTATGACATCGACATGACCAAGTGCATCTATTGCGGCTTCTGCCAGGAAGCCTGCCCGGTCGATGCCATCGTCGAGACGCCGAATTTTGAATTCGCCACGGAAACGCGCGAAGAACTGTTCTACGACAAGGCCAAGCTGCTCGCCAACGGCGAGCGGTGGGAGGCCGAGGTCGCCCGCAACCTTCAACTGGATGCGCCCTACAGATGAGCGACGGTTTCACCAAGCTGTTCCAGCAGATGCTGCAGTCCGGGCAGGAGATGGCGCAGGCCTTCAATCCTGCGCTGGAAAAATTCGATCCCCGCGCCTTTGAAAAGATGTTCCCCACCATGTCCGCCGACATGATGGAGATGTGGTTCGGCCGCACCTTCAACCGCGAGGGGCTGGACGCCAAGACCCGCCTGCTGCTGACCATCGGCGCGCTGACCGTGCAAGGCGCGATGGCCGAGCCGCAGTTGCGGCTTGCCGTGCGCCACGCCCGCGAATCCGGTGCCACCAAGCGCGAGATCGCCGAAACGATCTGGCAGATGAGCATGTTCGGCGGCTTGCCGGCGATGCAGAAGGCGCTGGAACTGGCGCAGTCGGTCTTTGCCGAGGAGGACGACGCGTCATGATGGCTTTCGCCTTCTACCTTTTCGCGATCTCCGTCTGCATCGCCGGCTTCATGGTGGTGATCTCGCGCAACCCGGTCCATTCGGTGCTGTGGCTGATCCTCGCCTTCCTGTCCTCGGCGGGGCTGTTCGTCCTGCAGGGGGCCGAGTTCGTGGCGATGCTGCTGATCATCGTCTATGTGGGCGCGGTCGCGGTGCTGTTCCTCTTCGTGGTGATGATGCTCGACATCGACTTCGCCGCGCTGAAAGGGGAACTGGCGCGCTATCTGCCGCTGGCGCTGCTGATGGGGCTGGTCGTGCTGGCGCAACTGGGTATCGCCTTCGGGGCCTGGGAAAGCGCCGCCACGGCCGAGGGGGCGCGGATCGCGCCCATCGTGGAAAACACGCTGAACACCCATGCGCTTGGCGGCATCCTTTACGACCGCTACCTGCTGCCCTTCCAGCTGGCCGGGCTGATCCTGCTGGTGGCCATGATCGGGGCCATCCTGCTGACCCTGCGTCACCGCCGCGACATCAAGCGCCAGGACGTGCTGCAGCAGATGTGGCGCGACCCGGCCAAGGCGATGCGGATGACCAATCCCAAGCCGGGGCAGGGCTTGCAATAAGACGTCCGCCTGCATCCCCGATGCAGGCGGCGGATTTCGCGGCTCGCGTCTGTTCACTCGCGGCGGCGTGATCTAAACAGCGGCCCAAGAGAGTCGCGCGCAAGAAGACCGGACCACGAACCGGAAGGGACGAAGGCAGATGATCGGACTGACACATTATCTTGTCGTGGGGGCGATCCTGTTCGTCACCGGCGTGTTCGGCATCTTCGTGAACCGCAAGAACGTCATCGTCATCCTGATGTCGATCGAACTGATCCTGCTGTCGGCGAACATCAACTTCGTCGCCTTTTCGGCGCATCTGGGCGATCTCGCGGGGCAAGTCTTCACCATGTTCGTGCTGACCGTCGCCGCGGCCGAGGCGGCCATCGGCCTTGCCATCCTCGTGGTGTTCTTCCGCAACCGCGGCACCATCGAGGTCGAAGACGTCAACGTGATGAAGGGCTGAGGCAGTTCATGGAAAAGTTCATCCTCCTTGCCCCCCTGATTGCCTCGGTCATCGCCGGCTTCGGCTGGCGGGTGATCTCGGAAAAGGGCGCGCAGGTCCTGACGACAGGCGTGCTGTTCCTTGCCGCCCTGTTCAGCTGGATCATCTTCCTCGGCTTCGACGGCCAGCCATATTCGATCCACATGATGGACTGGATCGTCTCGGGCGATTTCGCCGCCACCTGGACCATCCGCATCGACCGGCTGACCGCGATCATGCTGATCGTGGTGACGACCGTCTCGGCGCTCGTGCACCTGTATTCGATCGGCTACATGGCCCATGACGACAACTGGACCGAGGACGAGCCTTACCGCGCCCGCTTCTTCGCCTATCTGTCCTTCTTCACCTTCGCCATGCTGGCGCTGGTGACGGCCGACAACCTGCTGCAGATGTTCTTCGGGTGGGAGGGCGTGGGCCTCGCCTCGTACCTGCTGATCGGCTTCTACTACAAGAAACCCAGCGCGAATGCGGCGGCGATGAAGGCCTTCATCGTCAACCGCGTGGGCGACTTCGGCTTCCTGCTGGGGATCTTCGGGCTGTGGTGGCTGACCGGCTCGGTCCGCTTCGACGAGATCTTCGCGCAGGTGCCGACCATCGCCACGACCGAGGTACCCTTCCTCTGGACCACCTGGAACGCCGCCAATCTGCTGGGCGTGCTGCTGTTCATCGGCGCCATGGGCAAGTCGGCGCAGCTTGGCCTGCACACCTGGCTGCCCGACGCGATGGAAGGCCCGACGCCGGTCTCGGCCCTGATCCACGCCGCGACCATGGTGACGGCGGGCGTGTTCCTCGTCTGCCGGATGTCGCCGCTTTACGAATTTGCGCCCGAGGCCAAGCAGTTCATCGTCTTCATCGGCGCGGCGACCGCCTTCTTCGCGGCGACCGTCGGCCTCGTGCAGAACGACATCAAGCGGGTGATCGCCTATTCGACCTGCTCGCAGCTTGGCTACATGTTCGTGGCGGCGGGCGTGGGCGTCTATTCGGTGGCGATGTTCCACCTGCTCACCCACGCCTTTTTCAAGGCCATGCTGTTCCTGGGCGCCGGTTCCGTCATCCACGCGATGCACCATGAACAGGACATGCGGAACTATGGCGGGCTGCGGAAGAAGGTGCCCTATACCTTCTGGGCGATGCTGATCGGCACCCTTGCCATCACCGGCGTCGGCATCCCGCTGACCACCATCGGTTTTGCCGGCTTCCTGTCCAAGGATGCAGTGATCGAAAGCGCCTATGCCTCGGGCGAGGCTTATGCCTTCTGGCTTTTGGTCATCGCCGCCTGTTTCACCAGCTTCTATTCCTGGCGCCTGATGTTCCTGACCTTCTGGGGGCAGCCGCGCCCGCAGCAGGTCTGGGACCCCGAGATCAAGGCCGAGGAGGAGGTCCAGCCTTCGCCCGCCCACGCCCATGTCCACGACGCGCATCATCACCACGATCCCATGCACGCGCATGAGCATGCCCATGAAAGCCCGCCCGTCATGCTGGTGCCGCTGGGCGTGCTGGCGGTCGGCGCGGTCTTCGCTGGGATGGTCTGGTATGGCCCCTTCTTCGGCGACCATGACCGCGTGACGCAGTTTTTCCACATGCCGCATCATGCGGCGGGTGCCGAGCATGCCAGCGCCGATCCCGCCGACCACGTGGCGGCGCCGGGCGAGGCTGCGGCCCCGACGGCTCCGGCCGAAGTGGCGGCCGACCATGCCGCCGTCGACCCGGCGACGGGGGCCACCAACCCGGAGAGCGCGCCCGCTGATGGCGAGGTTGCGGTGGTCGCCGCCCCGGTCGGAGGCGCGATCTACATGCACCCCGACAACCATGTGATGGACGAAGCGCACCATTCGCCGGTCTGGGTGAAGGTCTCGCCCTTCATCGCCATGCTGATCGGCCTCGGGCTGGCTTACGCGATGTATATCCGCAACCCCGCCGCCCCCGCGCGGCTGGCCGCGACGCAGCGGCCGCTCTACCGCTTCCTGCTGAACAAGTGGTATTTCGACGAGCTGTACGACTGGGTCTTTGTCCGTCCCGCGCAATGGATCGGCCGGGCGCTGTGGAAGGGCGGCGACCAGCGCACAATCGACGGCACGATCAACGGCATCGCCATGGGCCTGATCCCGCGCCTGACCCGTTTCGCCGGCCGCGTTCAGTCCGGCTATCTCTTCCACTACGCCTTCGGGATGGTGCTGGGCCTTGTTGCCCTGCTGCTCTGGGTGACGGCGCGGAGCATGAGCTGACATGACGACCTATCCGCTTCTTTCGATCATCACCTTCCTGCCGATCGTCGCGGGCCTGATCCTCGCGCTGTTCCTGCGCGGCAATGACGAGGCTGCGGGGCGCAATGCCAAGTGGCTGGCGCTGGTCGCAACTGTCGCGACCTTCGCGGTCTCCTGCGTGGTGATGGCTGGCTTCGATCCGCAGAACACCGGCTTCCAGTTCGTCGAGGACCAGCCCTGGATCATGGGGCTGCGCTACAAGCTGGGCGTGGACGGCATCTCGATCCTCTTCGTGATGCTGACCACCTTCCTGATGCCGCTGGTGATCCTGTCTACCTGGACCATGACGGACCGCGCCAAGGACTACATGATCGCCTTCCTGGTGCTGGAAGGTTTGATGATCGGCGTCTTCGTGGCGCTGGACCTTGTGCTGTTCTACCTGTTCTTCGAGGCCGGGCTGATCCCGATGTTCCTGATCATCGGAATCTGGGGCGGCCGCGACCGCATCTACGCGGCCTTCAAGTTCTTCCTTTATACCTTCCTCGGCTCGGTGCTGATGCTGGTGGCGATGATCGTGATGTACCGGGTCTCGGGCACGACGGATATCCCGACGCTGCTGGGCTTCGACTTCCCGTCCGAGCCGATGCGCGTTCTCGGCATCTCGGTCGCGACGGGCCTGCAGATGCTGCTGTTCCTGTGCTTCCTGGCGTCCTTTGCGGTGAAGCTGCCGATGTGGCCGGTCCATACCTGGCTGCCGGACGCCCACGTGCAGGCGCCGACGGCGGCCTCGGTCCTGCTGGCGGCGGTGCTGCTGAAGATGGGCGGCTACGGCTTCCTGCGCTTCAGCCTGCCGATGTTCCCCGAGGCTTCCAACGCCGCGCAGCCTTTCATCTTCTGGCTGTCGGCCATTGCCATCGTCTACACCAGCCTCGTGGCGCTGGCGCAATCCGACATGAAGAAGCTGATCGCCTATTCCTCGGTCGCCCACATGGGCTATGTGACGCTCGGCACCTTTGCCGCGAACCAGCAGGGCGTCGATGGCGCGATCTTCCAGATGCTGTCGCATGGCTTCATCTCGGGTGCGCTGTTCCTGCTGGTCGGCGTCATCTACGATCGGATGCACACGCGAGAGATCGACGCCTATGGCGGGCTGGCGAACCGGATGCCGCTTTACGCGCTGATCTTCCTGTTCTTCACCATGGCGAACGTGGGACTTCCCGGCACCTCGGGCTTTGTTGGCGAGTTCCTGACGCTGCTGGGAACCTTCCACGTCAACACCTGGGTGGCGGTCGTCGCGACCTCGGGCGTGATCCTGTCGGCGGGTTATGCGCTGTGGCTCTACCGCCGCGTGACGCTTGGCGCACTGGTGAAGGAGAGCCTGCGGACCATGGGCGACATGACCCCGCGCGAGCGCTGGATCTTCGTGCCGCTGATCGCGATGACGATCCTGCTGGGCGTGTATCCGCGCGTCGTGACCGACATCACCGGCCCCTCGGTGGCCGCGCTATTGAACGACTATCACGCCAGCCTGCCTGCCGCCGACGACACGACGCAAGTCGCCGTCGCGCCCGTGGCCGGACAGTAAGGGGCACCCGCCATGACGTCTCTCGACTTTAACACCCTCATGCCCGAGGCGGCGCTGGCCCTGTTCTCGCTGGTGGCGCTGATGTTCGGTGCCTTCTTCGGCAAGGACCGGACCGCCGTGCCGGTGCTGTGGCTGTCGGTCATCGCCATGCTGGCCGCCGCCTTTGCCCTCGGTTGGGGCGGGCGCACGGACTCGCAGGCCTTCTTTGGGATGTTCATCGACGACGCATTCGCGCGCTTCGCCAAGGTGGTCATGCTGCTGGGCGCCGCCGCCGTGCTGGCGATGAGTGCATCTTACCTGGCCCGCAACGGGCTGATGCGGTTCGAGTTGCCGATCCTGGTGGTCCTGGCGGTCATTGGCATGATGGTCATGGTCTCGGCGGGCGACCTGCTGACGCTTTACATGGGGCTCGAACTGCAGTCGCTGGCGCTTTACGTCGTGGCGGCTCTGCGGCGCGAAAGCGCGCGGTCGTCCGAGGCGGGGCTGAAGTATTTCGTCCTCGGCTCGCTCAGCTCGGGGATGCTGCTTTACGGGGCGGCGCTGGTTTATGGCTATTCGGGGACGACCAACCTTGCCGGTATCATGCAGGCAGTGGGCGGCGAGCGGCTGTCGCTGGGTCTGCTGTTCGGTCTGGTGTTCCTGCTGGTTGGCCTTGCCTTCAAGGTCTCGGCGGTTCCCTTCCACATGTGGACGCCGGACGTGTATGAGGGCTCGCCCACGCCGGTGACGGCCTTCTTCGCGACCGCGCCCAAGGTTGCGGCGATGGCTCTGATCGCGCGGCTGATGTGGGGCGCCTTCGGCAGCGTGCCGGGGGAATGGACGCAGGTGCTGGCGGTCATGGCGGTGCTGTCGATGTTCCTCGGTTCCATCGCCGGGATCGGACAGCGCGACATCAAGCGGCTGATGGCCTATTCCTCGATCGCCCATGTGGGCTTTGCGCTGATCGGCCTGGCGGCGGGCACCGTCTATGGCGTGCAGACCATGCTGATCTACATGGCGATCTATGTGGTGATGAACGTTGGCACCTTTGCCTTCATCCTGTCGATGGAACGCGACGGCCGTCCCGTCACCGCCATCGACGACCTGAACCTGCTGGCGCGGTCCGAGCCGCTGAAGGCGCTGGCTATGGCCGTGCTGCTGTTCAGCCTGACGGGCGTTCCGCCGATGCTGGGCTTCTTCGCCAAGTTCGGCGTGCTCAAGGCGGCGGTGGACGCAAACATGGGCTGGCTGGCGTTGCTGGGCGTCATCGCCTCGGTGATCGGCGCCTATTATTACCTGCGGATGGTCTATTACATCTACTTCGGCAGCGCGCGCGAGGTGCCGGTGGAAACCCGCATGGGCGGCGTGCAGTGGCTGGCGCTGATGGGCTCGGCCGCGGTGATGATCCTTGGCGCCTTCACCATGCTGGGCACCGAGGCTGCGGCAGAACGTGCGGCGGCCTCGCTGGTGACGGCGAATGTGGCGGTGGCGGACCCGGTCGCCGTCGCGACTGCCGCCGTTGACTGAGCCGCCCCGTCCGGTGGCCTGGCCCGAGGGCGTGGCGCGCCACGTCCTTGCGCGGACCGAAAGCACCAATGCCGAGGCATTGCGCCTCGCCCCCGGCCTGAGCGGTCCGGCCTGGATCATGACCCGGCAGCAGACGGCAGGGCGGGGTCGTCGCGGACGAAGCTGGTCGATGCCCGAGGGCAATTTCGCGGCAACGCTGGCGATGCGGCCGCAGGGCTCTCCCTCCGATGTGTCGCTTTACAGCTTTGTTGCCGCCCTGGCGCTGCATGAAGCGCTGACGGCTGTATGCGGCCCCACAACCCGGCTGGCGATCAAGTGGCCGAACGACGTGCTGCTGAATGGCGGCAAGGTCGCCGGAATCCTTCTGGAAAGCGCGGGGCAGGGCGGGGCGGTCTCGGCGCTGGCCGTCGGCATCGGCGTCAACCTTGCCGCTGCACCGGAACCGGAGGCCATCGAGGCGGGTGCGGTTCACCCGGTCTCGGTGCTGGGTGAAACCGGTCATGCCGTCAGCCCGGATGATTTCCTAGACCTGCTCGCGCCAGCCTTCGACCGCTGGCAGCGGCAGTTGATGACCTGGGGCTTCGCCCCCATCCGCACCGCATGGACCGCCCGCGCGGCCCGGCTGGGCGAGACCATCACCGCGCGCACCGGCAATGCCATCCGCACCGGCCGCTTCGAGGGTATCGACGAGACCGGCGCGCTGGTTCTGACCACCGCCGCCGGGCGCGAGGTCATCCCCGCCGCCGACGTCTTCTTCCACGAGGTTGCCTGATGCTTCTGTGCATCGACACCGGTAACACCAACACGCTGTTCTCGATCTGGGATGGCGAGCGGTTCATCAGCCATTGGCGCATCGCCACCGACCACCGCCGCACCGCCGACGAATATTTCGTCTGGCTGCGCTCGCTGATGTCGCTGAGCCGGCTGGAGGTCGAGGTGGATGCCTGCATCATCAGCTCGACCGTGCCGCGGGTGGTCTTCAACCTGCGCGTCCTCTGCAACCGCTATTTCGACACAAGGCCGCTGGTCGTGGGCAAGCCCGACTGCCTGCTGCCCGCGCCGCCGCGTGTCGATCCCGGCACCGTCGTCGGCCCTGACCGGATCGTGAACACCTGGGCGGCCTTCGACCGCTATGGCCCCGACCTCGTGGTGGTCGATTTCGGCACCGCCACGACCTTCGACGTGGTGGACACGGACGGCGCCTATGTCGGCGGCGTGATCTCTCCGGGCGTGAACCTGTCGCTTGAGGCGCTGCACATGGGCGCAGCCTCGCTGCCGCATGTCGATGTCACCAGGCCCCAGCAGGTCATCGGCACCAACACCGTAGAATGCATCCAGTCCGGCGTCTTCTGGGGCTATGCGGGCCTTGTGCGCGAGATCTGCGCCCGCATCGCCGTCGAGCGTGGCCGTCCGATGAAGATCATTGCAACCGGGGGGCTTGCCGCGCTGTTCGACCAGATCGAGGATCTGTTCGACACCTGGGACGACGATCTGACCATGCACGGGCTGCGGCTCATCAACGACTACAACAAGGAGATGGGCAATGTCTGAGCGCCTGATCTATCTGCCGCTGGGCGGCGCGGGCGAAATCGGCATGAACGCCTATGTCTACGGCTATGGCCAGCCGGGACGGGAACGCCTGATCCTCGTGGACCTGGGCGTGACCTTCGGCGACATGGACAGCGCGCCGGGGATCGACCTGATCATGCCCGATGTCCGCTGGCTGGAGGACAACCGCGACCGGCTTGAGGCGATCTTCATCACCCACGGGCACGAGGATCACGTCGGCGCGCTCGGCCTCTTGTGGAACCGCCTGCGCGCCCCGGTCTATGCCCGCCGCTTCACCGGCACGCTCGCCCGCATGAAGATGGAGGAAGCGGGCCAGCCCATCGACAAGCTGCGCATCGTCGAGCCGCGACCCGAGATGGTCGAGGCCGGTCCCTTCCGCGTCCAGTTCGTCCCCGTGAGCCACTCGATCCCCGAAAGCGCGGCCCTCATCATCGACACGCCCGCAGGCCGTATTGTCCATTCCGGCGATTTCAAGCTGGACGGCACCCCCGTGGTGGGCGAGGCCTTCGACCCCATCAAGTGGCACGAGATCGCGGGCGAGACCCCGATCACCGCGCTGATGTGCGATTCGACCAATGTCTTCAGCACCCACCCCGGCCGGTCCGAGGCCGTGCTGGCCAATCCGCTGCTCGACTGGGTGGTGGCGCAGAAGCAGATGGTGGTGGCGACGACCTTCGCCTCGAACGTGGCGCGGCTGAAGACGCTGGCCAATGCCGGTACGGCCGCGGGCCGCCGGATCTGCCTGCTCGGCCGCGCAATGCGCAAGATGACGACGGCTGCGGTCGAAACGGGCATCCTGCGTGACTTCCCCGCCGTGATCGGCCCCGAGGAAGCCGCCGACCTGCCCCGCAACAAGGTGCTGCTGATCGTCACCGGCAGCCAGGGCGAACGCCGCGCCGCATCGATGCAGCTCTCGATGGGCAAGTATCTGGGCCTGCAGCTGAAAGAGGGTGACAGTTTCCTTTTTTCCAGCCGGACCATCCCCGGGAACGAGCGCCCTGTTGGCCGCATCCAGAACAACCTCAGCCGTCTGGGGGTGAATGTGTTCGATGCCGACTCGGGCCTTTACCACGTCTCGGGCCATGCCAACCGCCCGGATCTCGAGGCGGTGCATGATCTGCTCAAGCCGCGCATCGTCATCCCCATGCATGGCGAGCACATGCACCTGCGGGAACATGCGAAGCTCGCCCGCGCCAAGGGGCTGATCTCGGAAATCGTGACCAACGGGACGATGATCGACCTTGCGGGCGACAAGCCACGCGTCGTGGACCAGATCGAGACCGGCCGCATCTACCTCGACGGCAATGTCCTGATCGGGGCGATGGACGGCGTGGTGCGCGACCGCATCCGCATGGCGCTGAACGGCCATGCGACGGTCTCGGTGATCGTGGACGAGAACGACGAGGTCTTGCCCGACGCCTGGGTCGAGACAATGGGCCTGCCGGCACAGGGCCGCGCCGGGGTGCCGCTGGCCGACCGCATCGAAAGCGAATTGGCCGAGTATCTCGACCGCGTGGACGATGCGACGGTGATGAACGACCGCAAGCTTGACGAGGGCATCCGCCGCATCACCCGCCAGGTCTCGATGGAGGAGATCGGCAAGAAGCCCGAGGTCAAGGTCATCATCAGCCGCCTCGCCGCCGACTGAGCGCAGGGCGCCGCAGCCGGGCGCCCTGACCTTCTTCTTCGGAAAAATATCCCGGGGGCGCACGAAGTGCGGCGGGGGCAGCGCCCCCGTCCGACCTTGCCGCTTGACCTTCCGCTGCCGCCTTGGCATCGCCCCCGCATGACCGAGTTCGACCCCACCCCCACGCACCGCAACTTCTATGGCCGCCGCCACGGCAAGACCCTGCGGCAGAGCCAGAAGGGCTACCTGTCCGAAGACCTTGGCACCTTGCGCCCGCGCGGGATCACCGTTGCGGACAACCCCGACCGTGCGCCCATCGACCCTGCCGCGATCTTCGGGGACGGCCGTCCCGTCTGGCTGGAAATCGGCTTCGGCGGCGGCGAGCACATGGTCGCCATGGCAGCCCGTTACCGCGAGATCGGCATCATCGGCTGCGAGCCCTTCATCAACGGCGTGGCCATGCTGCTGGGCAAGATCCGTGCGGCGGGCGTGACGAATGTCAGCGTCCATCCGGGCGATGCGCGCGACCTGATGGACGTGCTGCCGGACGGCGCGATCAGCAAGGCCTTCCTCAACTACCCCGATCCCTGGCCGAAAGCGCGCCACCATCGCCGGCGCTTCGTCACGCCCGAGCACCTGATCCCGCTGCACCGCATCATGGCCCCCGGCGCCGAGTTCCGTGTCGCGACCGACATCCCCGACTACATGCGCCAGACGCTGGAGGAAGTGCCGAAGGCCGGCTTCACCCTGGTCCACGACGGGCCGCAGGCCTGGGATGACTGGCACTCCACCCGCTATGAGCAGAAGGCCCTGCGCGAGGGCCGGGTGCCGCATTACGCGACCTTCCGGCGTTGACGCCCCGGGCCTCGGGTCCGGGATATTTTCAGACGGATGATGGCAGGGCCGCGCGCCCCGCGCTAAGGTCTCGCCCGAATGAAGGAGAGCCCCATGTCGCACAGCGCCGCACCCCTGCCCATGTCCGCCCGCCGATCGGACCCGCTGCGTGGCGAGGCGCTTGTGCCCGGCGACAAGTCGGTCAGCCACCGGGCGTTGATTCTCGCTGCGCTGACGGTAGGCGAGACGCGCATCACCGGCCTGCTGGAAGGGCAGGACGTGCTGGATACCGCGAAGGCCATGCAGGCATTCGGCGCCGACGTGCAGCGTGTGGGCGAGGGCACGTGGATCGTCCACGGCGTCGGCGTCGGCGGCTTTGCCGAGCCCGAGGGCGTGATCGACTGCGGCAACTCGGGGACCGGCGTTCGCCTCATCATGGGCGCGATGGCGACCACGCCCATCACCGCGATCTTCACCGGCGACCCGAGCCTGTCGCGCCGCCCCATGCGGCGGATCACCGACCCGCTGGAGCTTTTCGGCGCGCAGGTCACGGCACGCGAGGGCGGGCTGCTGCCGCTGACGATCCGGGGCGCGGCTGACCCGCTGCCGGTGCTTTACCGCACGCCGGTCGCCAGCGCCCAGATCAAGTCCGCGGTGCTGCTGGCGGGCCTCAACGCGCCGGGGCAGACAGTGGTGATCGAATCCGAACCCACGCGCGACCACACCGAGCGGATGCTTGCTGGCTTCGGCGCAACCGTCACGACCGAAGTGACCGATGAGGGCCGCGTCATCACCCTGACCGGCCGCCCCGAACTGCACCCCTGCACGGTGGCGGTGCCGCGCGACCCGTCCTCCGCCGCCTTCCCGGTGGCGGCGGCGTTGATCGTGCCGGGGTCCGAGATCCGCGTGCCCGGTGTCAGCCGCAACCCGACGCGGGACGGGCTTTATGTGACGCTGGAGGACATGGGTGCCGACCTGACTTGGGAAAACCAGCGCGAGGAAGGCGGCGAGCCGGTCGCCGACCTGATTGTGCGCCACGGCCCCTTGCGCGGCGTGACCGTTCCGGCCGAGCGCGCGGCCAGCATGATCGACGAGTTCCCGATCCTGTCCGTCTTGGCGGTCTTTGCGGAAGGGACGACCGTGATGAACGGCGTGGCGGAACTGCGCGTGAAGGAAAGCGACCGGATCGACGCCATGGCGCGGGGGCTTGAGGCGAACGGAGCGCGCCTTGAGGAAACTCGCGACAGCCTGACGGTCCACGGGACCGGCGGTCTGAGCGGCGGGGCCATCTGCGCCACGCATCTTGACCATCGTATCGCCATGTCCTTTCTGGTGGCAGGGCTTGCCTCGGACCAGCCGATCAGCGTGGATGACGCCGGGCCGATCGCGACGAGCTTCCCCGATTTCGTGCCGCTGATGACTCGCCTGGGCGCTCGGATCGGCTGAGACGCGGAGGGTTTGCGGTGATCGCAGCGCTCTCTCTTGCGAGAGGCGCGGCGATGCCACAGCTCTTCTGACCCGGCAGGAAGTGCTGGAATGGCGCTTTACCTGCCTTTGTCGTCGCGATCACAACCCGTGGCTCCCGCTACTTGGCAAAGGCGCAGCCTCATGACTGCGCCCCTTGGCGGAAGGATCGTCAGGCCCGACCAGCGGTCGCCTGTCCGGTCGCTTTCAGTGCCTCGCGGATCTCGTCCAGAACTGCCGGATCGTCGATGGTGGCGGGCATCTTGAACTCTTCGCCATCCGCGATCTTGGCCATGGTCGCGCGCAGGATCTTGCCCGAACGGGTCTTGGGCAGACGGTCCACGACGACCGTGTCCTTGAAGGCGGCGACAGGGCCGATGCGGTCGCGGACCATCTTCACCACCTCGCGCCCGATCTGTTCGGGGGTCGTGTCCACGCCCTTCTTGAGGCAGAGGAACCCCAGAGGCGTCTGGCCCTTGAGCGCATCCGCCACCCCGATAACCGCGCATTCGGCGACGGCAGGATGCGAGGACAGCACCTCCTCCATCGCGCCGGTCGAAAGCCGGTGGCCCGCGACGTTGATGACGTCGTCGGTGCGGGCCATGATGTAAAGGTATCCGTCCTCATCGATGTAGCCGGCATCGCCGGTCTCGTAATAGCCGGGGAAGGCGGTCAGGTAGGACTTGCGGAAGCGGTCCTCGGCGTTCCACAGCGTCGGCAGCGTGCCGGGGGGCAGGGGAAGTTTGATCGTGACCGCGCCCAGCGTGCCGGGTGGCACGGGATGGCCCGCCTCGTCCAGGATCTGCACCTCATAGCCGGGCATGGGCACCGAGGGACTGCCGTGCTTGACCGGCAGCACCTCGATCCCGAATGGGTTGGCGGCGATGGCCCAGCCGGTTTCCGTCTGCCACCAGTGGTCGATCACCGGCACGTTGAGGTTCTGTTCCACCCATTGCACCGTGTCGGGGTCGGCCCGCTCGCCCGCGAGGAACACCGCCTTCAGCGACTTGAGGCTGTAGTCGCGGATATAGACGCAGGCCGGGTCCTCGCGCTTGACGGCGCGGATGGCGGTCGGCGCGGTGAAGAAGACCTTGACCTTGTGGTTCTGGATGATGCGGCCGAAGATTCCGGGGTCGGGGGTGCCGACGGGCTTGCCCTCGAAGACGATGGTGGTCGCGCCCGCCAGCAGCGGGGCGTAGCAGATGTAGCTGTGGCCCACGACCCAGCCCACGTCGGACGCGGCCCAGAAGACATCGCCCGCATCGATGCCGTAGATGTTCTTCATCGTCCAGTTCAGCGCGACGATGTGGCCCGCCGTGTGACGCACCACGCCCTTGGGTTGGCCGGTCGTGCCCGAGGTATACAGGATATAGTGCGGGTGGTTGCCTTCGACCGGGACGCACTCGGCAGGTTCGACGCCATACTGGAAGCTGTGCCAGGCGAAGTCGCGGTCCTCGATCAGTTCCGCGACCTCCTGTTCGCGCTGGAAGATCACGCAGAACTCGGGTTTGTGCTTCGCTTCCTCGATGGCGCGGTCCAGCAGCGGCTTGTAATGGACGACGCGGCCGGGTTCCAACCCGCAGGACGCCGCGATGATCGCCTTGGGGGTGCAGTCGTCGATGCGGACGGCCAGCTCATGCGCGGCAAAGCCGCCGAAGACGACGGAATGGATGGCGCCGAGGCGCGAGCAGGCCAGCATCGCCTCGATCGCCTCGGGAACCATCGGCATATAGATGATGACGCGGTCCCCCTTCTGCACGCCCTTGTCGCGCAGGGCGCCGGCAAGACGCGCCACGCGGTCGCGCAGATCGCGGTAGGTGATGCCACGATAAGAATGGGTGATCGGGCTGTCGTGGATCACGGCAAGCTGATCGCCGCGCCCGGCCTCGACATGGCGGTCAACGGCGTTCCAGCAGGCGTTTACCTTCGCGTCGGCGAACCACTCGCCGGCCGGGCCCTGGTCGAAATGGGCGCGGCTGGGCGATTCGATCCAGTCGATGCCCTTGGCGGCCTCCATCCAGAAGCCTTCGGGATCGGTCTTCCACGCGCTGTAGATGTCCTGATAACCCATACCCGTCTCTCCCCCTTACGTCCTGTTCTTGTCCTAGAGGCGAGGGGGCAGGCAAATCAACAATATTGCCCGGAACACCCCGCCGATGTGGCGGAATGTCCCGGCAGGCGGCTCTGGCATTTGCAAAGCGATGAAATACCTTGCGATCTGACGGGCAAGAATTGCGGGTCTTTGCAAATCCCGGCCCGGACCGATTCGCCTCAGCCGTAATGCGCGACCGGGGTCCCGGCCAGCGCGCTGATGTTCAGCAAGCCCCGCGCGGTGATCGAGGGCGTCACGATATGCGCCTTGTTCCCCATCCCCATCAGGATCGGCCCGACCTCCAGCCCTGATGCCCGCGTCTTGAGGATGTTGCGCACCGCCGACGCTGCGTCGGTGCCCGCAAAGACCAGCACGTTCGCGGGTTCGTCCCCCAGCCGTGACTTGGGCAGCAGGCGGGCGCGGACGGAAGGATCGAGCGCGGCGTCCACGTGCATCTCGCCGTCGAAGAGGAAATCGACCTCGCGTCCGGTCAGGATGTCCATTGCTTCCCGCATCTTGCGGCCCGAGGCGGTGTCGAGATTGCCGAACTGCGAATGGCTGCAGAGTGCGATCCGCGGCGTCAGGCCGAAGCGGCGGACGTGGCGGGCGCAGGCCGTGGCGGTGTCGGCGACCTCGGCGGGGGTGGGGTCGTGGTGGACCTGGGTGTCGGCGATGAAGAGGGGTCCTTCCTCCTGGATCATCATCGACAGGGCGCCGACCGGATGCAGCCCGCCGCGCGCCAGGATCTCGCGCACATAGCCCAGATGCCAGGAATACTGGCCGAAGCAGCCGCAGATCAGGCTGTCGGCCTCGTTCCGATGCACCATCACTGCGCCGATTGCCGTGGTGTTGGTGCGCATGAACGCACGGGCGATGTCGGGGGTGACGCCGCGCCGCGCCATCAGCGAATGATAGGTTTCCCAATAGTCGCGGTAGCGGGGGTCGTCCTCGGGGTTCACGATCTGGAAATCGACGACCGGGCGGATCGGCAGGCCAGCGCGTTCGGCCCGGGTCTCGATCACCTCGGGGCGGCCGATCAGGATCGGAACGTCGTTGGTCTCCTCAAGCATGGCATTGGCGGCGCGCAGCACCCGCTCGTCCTCTCCTTCCGCGAAGACGATGCGCCGCTCTGCGGTGGCCGAGGCCTCGAACACCGGCCGCATGATCAGGGCGGACCGGAAGACCGAGCCGTCGAGCTTGCGCTTGTAGGCGTGGATGTCGGGCAGGGGGCGTGTCGCCACGCCCGATTCCATCGCCGCGCGGGCGACGGCGGTAGCAACAACGCCGATCAGGCGGGGGTCGAAGGGCTTGGGGATCAGATAGTTCGGCCCGAAGGTCAGCGTCTCGCCGCGATAAGCCGCGGCGGCCTCGGCGCTGGTGGTGGCGCGGGCCAGCGCAGCGATCCCCTCGATGCAGGCGATCTGCATGGCGTCGTTGATCTCGGTCGCGCCCACGTCCAGCGCGCCCCGGAAGATGAAGGGAAAGCACAGGACGTTGTTGACCTGGTTGGGATAGTCGCTGCGTCCGGTCGCCATCAGGGCGTCGGGGGCGACCTCGCGCACATCCTCGGGCAGGATCTCGGGCGAGGGATTCGCCAGCGCGAAGATGATCGGCCGCCGCGCCATGCGCGCCACCATCTCGGGCTTCAGCACGCCGGGGCCGGAGAGGCCGAGGAACAGGTCGGCCCCGTCGATCACGTCGCCCAGCGTTCGCAACTCGGTCGCCTGCGCGAAGGCGGCCTTCTGCGGGTTCATGTCCTCGGCCCTGCCCTCGTAAACCAGCCCATGGATGTCGCAGAGCCACACGTTCTCGCGTTTTACCCCCAGCTTCAGCAGCATGTTGAGACAGGCTATTCCCGCCGCGCCCCCGCCGGTGGACACGACCTTGATGTCGTCGAACCGCCGCCCCGTGACGCGCAGCGCATTGGTGGCGGCGGCGCCCACGACGATGGCGGTGCCGTGCTGGTCATCGTGGAAGACGGGGATGTTCATCGATTCGCGGCAGAGCTTTTCCACCACGAAGCATTCCGGCGCCTTGATATCCTCGAGATTGATGGCGCCGAAGGTCGGTTCCAGCGCGCGGACGATCTCGGCCAGTTTCACCGGATCGGTCTCGTTCACCTCGATGTCGAAGCAGTCGATATTGGCGAATTTCTTGAACAGGACGGCCTTGCCTTCCATCACCGGCTTCGAGGCCTGCGCGCCGATGTTGCCAAGGCCCAGCACCGCCGTTCCGTTCGTCACCACCGCGACGAGGTTCCCCCGCGCGGTATAGCGCGCCGCGCAGGCGGGATCGGCCTGAATCTCCAGGCAGGCCTCGGCCACGCCCGGCGAATAGGCGAGGCTCAGGTCGCGTCCGTTCGCCAGCGGCTTGGTCGCGCGGATCTCGAGCTTGCCGGGTCGCGGATGCTCGTGATATTTCAGCGCCGCCTGCCGCAGATTTTCCCTTTGCCGCTCGTCCATTGCCCGTCTCCCTTGACCGTCCTTTCGTCGTAGCCCCCGCGACGCCGCGTCACAAGCGGCTGGCGCGCGGCTTTGCGCATGGCGAAAGGGGCGGGGTTGCGCCGGGTCGCGACGCTGCGGATGATGGGGCAAAACCGAAGGTGCGCCCATGTCCCTGATCGACGCCGCCCGCCGCGTGCGCGAGGCTGCCTATGCGCCATATTCCGGCTTCAAGGTCGGCGCGGCGGTGCGCGGCGCATCCGGCGTGATCTATGCCGGCTGCAACGTGGAAAACGTGGCCTACCCCGAGGGCACCTGCGCCGAGGCCGGCGCCATCGCCGCCATGGTCGCGGCGGGTGAGACCGAGATCATCGAGGTCTGCGTCGTCGCCGACAGCGCCCGCCCCACGCCCCCCTGCGGCGGCTGCCGCCAGAAGCTGGCCGAGTTCGCCCGCGCCGACACCCCCGTCCTTCTGGCGACGGTCGGCGGCGAGAAGCTGGCCACGACCGTGGCCGAGCTGCTGCCGGGCCGCTTCGACGCAGGCCACATGGGCGGCGCATGAGGGACCGCAGGGCCACTCTGCGCTTGCTTCGCCCGGCCGTCCCCTTCATGGCACGACATCCCTACCGATCCCTGAACGCGGACGCTGCCCGATGACCCAGTTCCCCAACCTCACGCTCGTCGATCACCCGCTGGTCCAGCACAAGCTGACGATCATGCGCAAGCACGAGACATCGACCAACAGCTTCCGGCGGCTCCTGCGCGAGATCAGCCTGCTTCTGGCCTACGAGGTCACGCGCGAACTTGAGGTGACGACCGCCCGCATCCAGACCCCGATCTGCGAGATGGACGCGCCGATTCTGGAAGGAAAGAAGCTCGCGCTGATCTCGATCCTGCGGGCGGGGAACGGGCTTCTGGACGGCATCCTCGAACTGATCCCGGCGGCGCGGGTGGGGTTCCTCGGCCTCTATCGAGACCCAGACACGCTGCAGCCGGTGCAGTATTACTGCAAGGTTCCGGGCGATCTTGATGCGCGGATGGTGATCGTGGTGGACCCGATGCTGGCCACGGGGAACAGCGCGGTGGCCAGCATCGACCTGCTGAAGGCGCGAGGCGCGAAGAACATCCGCTTCCTCTGCCTGCTGGCCGCCCCCGAGGGAGTCCGGCGGATGCTGGAAGCCCATCCCGACGTGCCGGTCTATACCGCGGCGCTCGACGAAAGACTGGACGAGCACGGCTACATCGTGCCGGGACTGGGCGACGCGGGGGACCGGATGTTCGGCACCAAGTAGGGCGTTAACCGGTCCTTAGAGCATCCCGGGATAGACCCGGCTCCGCACGAACCGAATCAAGGGGCCGGTCATGGCTGTCACGGGTTTCTCTTTGCTGCTTGCGGCGGCCTCGGCGCTGGCCGGATTGGCAGGGATTGCCCTGCCGGTTCATGCGGAAACGCCTGCGACTGCAACCTCCGCCCTTGGTGCCTCACTGGCCCTGACGGTGCGGCAGCCGGCCGAGATCCCGCCCCCGGATTTCACGGCGGAACAGTATATCGACTCGGCGGGCTGCGTCTTCAAGCGGGCGGACGGCGGATGGCTTGTGCGGGCGGATCCCGATGGCGCGCCACTTTGCGGCTTTCCCCCGACACTGTCCGCAAGGCGCACCGCTTTCGGCAACGAGGGGGCGCTGTTCCCCAAACCTGATGAGCCGGCAGCGGAAAGAATCCACCGCGAGTTTGCCGAAGCGATCATTCCGAACCTGCAGGCGGGCGAGTTGCTGCAGGTTCCGGGAACGCAGGATGATCTGGCAACTTCCGGGGCGGACCCTGCCAGAGTCGGTGCCGATCATGGCGCCGCCATTCCCCCGCGGTTGGCAATGGCCGACGAAGGCGGAACGCAAGGCGAACTGGGCAAAATGATGGCCCGTGCGCCCGGCTTGGCCGCTGGCATGACCCGTGCGAACCACACCGACCGGCTTTGTGCCCTGATCGGCAAGCCGGCGCATGACACGGGTGCTGCCGGCTTGGGATTATGCGGATCGGGAACTGCCTTGTCTGCCGCGCCGCCGGGGCGCCAGGTGTCGGAAGCCAAGCCGGCTGCGCGTCGGATCGCGACCGACGAGCGGGCTGAACGCGGCACCCGGCAGCCTGGCAGACAGATCGTCAGCGTGGACTCTGCCGCAACCAAGGCTCGCCCGACCCCATCGCTGCCCCGGGCGTCTCGGGGAATGATCCCTCCGGGAGCGCGCTATCTGCAGGTCGGGGTTTTCAGCGAAACGGAAGAAGCGAATCGCATGGCGAGGAAGCTTGCCGGGCTGGGCCTGCCGGTAGCGCGTTCGCGGGATGCAGGGCGAGGGCAGCAAATGATCCTTGTCGGGCCGCTCGACGGCCGCGAGGCGATCGTGCGAATGATCGACCGCCTCGGCCGCGCCGGGTTCCGCGATGTCGTGGCCCGCCGCTGACAGGGCCAAGGCGCGACGTGCGAGCAGCAGCCGTAGGGATCGTTTCTCCGACGCGCCATTGCGCGGATCGATGTCAGACCGGCATAAGGACGGACCTTCTGCGCGTGATCTCAGTTCTTCCGGGTGGCGGCTGCATCATCAGGGTCATCCCGTAGGATACCCGGCCATCGGCAGCGCGGGATCACCCGTTATCCATCCAGATCGTCACGGGTCCGTCATTGACCAGCGCCACTTTCATGTCGGCGCCGAACTCGCCTGTCTCGACGGGCAGGTCCAGCGCCCTCAGCGCCTCGGCAAAGGCCAGATACAGGCGCTTGCCTTCCTCTGGCGGTGCGGCGGTCGAGAAGCCGGGGCGGTTCCCGCTGCGCGTGTCGGCGGCAAGCGTGAACTGGCTGACAACCAGAACCGCGCCGCCGGTATCCTGCACGGACCGGTTCATCCGGCCCTGATCGTCGCGGAATATCCGCAGGCGCGCCACCCGGCCGGCAAGGCGTTCGGCCGCTGCCTGGTCGTCACCCTGCATCGCGCAGACGAGCAGCAGAAGCCCGGGACCGATCCGGCCGACGGACCGGCCATCGACGGTGACTTCTGCCTCGCTCACCCGCTGGATCAGCACCCGCATGACCGTCCCTCAGCGCAGCATGATCCCGAGGACTACCGCCATCAGCCCCAGCATCGAGGCCGCGAGCGCGCCCATGTTCACCGCCACCACACGATGCATGGTGGCCCGCATGGCGGCGTCATCCCCGCCCATGCGCTTTGCCCGTGCCACGGCGACGATGCACCAGACGATGCCCGCCAGACCTGCGGTGGTCAGCGCCGCGCCGCACCAGATCAGGATGTCGTGGATGGTCATGCGGCCTCCGTCAACCAGTCGCTTCCGGGCCTAGCGGCGATTGCGCGTCCCGGCAAGACGGCCTATTGCAGCGCCTCATTTCCGCGGCGAAGGACAGCGACATGAGCGACGATCAGGCCTATGGCATCGCAGCCGGAGAGCTGCGCCAGTTCATCGAGCAATACGAGCAGCTCGACGCCGAGAAGAACGACGTGGCCGAGCGCCAGAAGGAACTGATGGCCGAGGCCAAGGCACGCGGCTACGACACCAAGGTGATGCGCAAGATCGTGGCCCTGCGCAAACGCGACAAGGACGACGTGGCCGAGGAAGAGGCGATCCTGGAAATGTACAAATCCGCTTTGGGGATGTGAGCGGACCGGGCAGGCCGGAACTGCCGCTCACCCGCTGATTCCCAGAGGGCGGCATCTGGAAGCCGATGGATGTCTGGCAGGTCGGCCTCCAGCCGAGCTTGTCACCGATCATGCGGCACGCAGCAGCGTTATCAAAGACGGCGAAGAATAGGCCAGCGGTGACGCAAGGCGCAGCGCAGCCTTCTTGCGGCCTCAGGGGCTCAGGAACTCCACCCCCGGCAGGGCGGCGATGCGGCCGACGTCTTCCTCATAGGCGTCGGTGATCTCGTCCACCAGGTCCTGCGTCCAGCCGGGGACGGTGACGGTTTCGCGCACCAGGTCGGCGCGGGCGTGGCGGCCCAGCATCTCGGCGAAGATCCGGCGCCGCGCCTCGACGGTCAGCGGGGCGGCGCGGGTCATGGCCTCCTTCAGGTCCGCCATCCCCTCGGGCGGCAGCAGGTCGCCCAGGACGGCGAGGCCGGATTTCAGGGGCACGTCCGCGGGCATCCGGGCGATGCGCCGCACCACCTCGGGCCAGATCAGGGGGGTGTCCTCGTAGCACCAGACGATCACGCGCCGGCCCTGCATCGCCTCGATGATGCGCTGCATTGCGGGACCCCAGCGCAACTGGCGGGGGTCGCAGCCTTTCAGCAGGCGTTCGACCGAGCCATCCGGCACGCGCGAGGCGAGATGCGGGATCTGCAGCGCGGGGTTCTGGATCGCCAGCGACACCTCGACCTCGGCCGAGGGGAACAGGCCGGCCACTGCCCGCATCCGGGTGCCCGCCTGTGGAAACAGCCCTTTTTCGCTGAGGCAGCGCACCGGCGCCCCGATCAGCGAGGCCTGCGAGATCACCATCCTCTGCGCGCTTTCGGATTCCAGCATCGCGTCGTAGATGACCTCCTCCATCTCGGCCGGCGCATCGCCGCCTTTCAGCGAGTTCAGCGCCTCGTCCAGAACGCCCTTGTAGCGGCCGGGCGGCACCACCTCGACGCCATTGGCGAGCAGCCAGTCGCGGTTTTCCATCAGCGTGCGGATCATCCGCTCGGGCTCGGTGCCGTGGGTGCCGAAATGGATCGCGACCTGCATGGAAGAACCCTCGTCCTGCTGCTGGCCGTCCCGTCGCCCTGCGCGGGCGCGGGGTCAAGGGGCCGGCCGGGATTGTCATGGAAAAACTTGGGCGGGGTTGCGGGGGCGTGGTGCTTGCGCCACCCGCGACGGGCGCGTATTCCGGCGTCATGCCGGCTTAGCTCAGTGGTAGAGCGTCTGATTTGTAATCAGGGGGTCGGGGGTTCAAATCCCTCAGCCGGCACCAGCTTACCCGCCCCAGCTGCGTTCCAGCACCGACAGCCAGTTCCGCCAGGCGATCTTCTCAACCAGGTCGCGGCCATAGCCATGCGCCAGCATGGCGTCAGTCAGCCGGGGCAGCGCGGCCGCGTCGGGCAGGTCCGCCGGCATCACCGCGCCGTCGAAATCGGAACCCAGCGCCACGCCGTCCTCGCCCAGGATTGCCAGCATATGGTCGAGATGGCGCAGCAGGATGTCGAAGCCGCGGAACTGTTCCCGCCGGCCGTCGGGGGCAAGGAAGCCGGTGTTGAAGTTCAGCCCCACCACGCCGCCGGTATCGGCGATCTGGCGCAACTGCCGGTTGGTCAGGTTGCGGGAACTGGGGCAGATCGCATGGGCGCCCGAATGGGTGGCGACCAGCGGCGCGTCGGTCAGCCGCGCCACGTCGTCGCAGCCCTTCTCGTTCAGGTGCGACAGGTCGATCATGATCCGCAGCGCGTTGCATTCGCGCACCAGGGCTCGGCCACGTTCTGTCAACCCCTCGCCACGATCGGGGGCCGAGGGGAAGGCGAAGGGCACGCCATGCCCGTAGGCCGTCGGCCGCGACCAGACGAACCCCATCGAGCGCAGCCCCATCGCGTGCCACAGGTGCAGCGCATCAAGGTCGGCCAGCGGCTCGGCCCCTTCCATGTGCAGGATCGCGGCGACGCGGCCTGCATCCATCGCTGCGCGGATGTCGGCGGCGCTGCGGCAGATCGACAGCGTGCCCGTGCGTTCCAGCCCGAACAGCGCCGCGGCCTGCGCGAAGGCCAGCGGCAGGGCCGCGTCGCAGGCGACCTGGGGCGGCAGGGGCAGGTCGAAGGGCGGGTTTTCCTTCTGGCGCAGCAGTTCGGCTATGTCCCCGGTCTGGGCGTCGGGCACCCACATGGCGAAGAAGCCGCCGGCCATGCCACCCTGCCGCAGCCGCGGCAGGTCCATGTGGCCAGTGCCGTCCCCTTCCTGCCACAGCCGGGCGGCATCGGTTCCAGCGGCCACGGCGCGCTGCAGGAAATCGTTATGTCCATCGAATACGGGGATCATCCGGCCCAGTCCCAAGATTTGCGCCTGCACGAAGATCATTCCGGCGGCGCCGATGCAAGCGCGCCGGGCTTGCCCTTCGGCGGGCTGCATGCAACGCATTTCTATCGGCGGCGGGAAACAGGAACGACATGGCGGGACGCATCATCACCGTCGCTCAGCAGAAGGGCGGCTCGGGCAAGACCACGCTGACGGTGAACCTTGCCGTGGCGCTGCGCCGCAAGGGCTTTTCGGTCGCGGTGCTGGACACCGATCCGCAGGGCAGCCTCGGGCGCTGGTTCATGGAACGGCTGAACCGCATCGGCGAGGATGCGGGGCTGGAGTTCTCGACCTCGTCGGCCTGGGGGGCAAGCTATGAAAGCGAGAAGCTGAAGCGGCGCTTTGACGTGGTGCTGATCGACACGCCGCCGAAGATCGAAAGCGACCTGCGCCCGGCGCTGCGGGTGGCCGACCTGATCTTGGTGCCGGTGGCTTCCAGCCAGGTGGACCTGTGGGCGACGGAAGGCGTGCTGGACCTTGCCGACCGGGAAAAACGGCCGGTGCTGATCGTGCTGAACCGCACCCGGCCGAACACCCGGCTGGGGGCCGAAGTGGCTGCAGGTGCGGCGGCGCTTGGGGTGGACGTGGCCCGCGCCGAGATCGCGAACCGCGTGGCCTATGCCGAGACGCTCGGGCACGGCAGCGCCGTGGCCGAGGGGCCGTCCGGTCCGGCGCGCGACGAGATGGCGGTGCTGGCGGATGAGGTCATGGCCCATGCCGGGATCGAGGGCGCAGCAACCATCGGCGGTCCGAGCCGCAGTTGACGGCCTGATGCTGCCGATCAAGAACCAGCCCGGCAGTGGAAAGGGGACATGATGGCCGAAACGGCAGATTTCAGCGGCATTTCCGGTGCCACGCCCATCGAGCCACTGGCCACGCCGCTTGCCCCCGATGCCTTGCGCGAACAGGTCGTCGCGCTGGGACCGTGGTTTCACAACATCGATCTTGCGCCCGGCCTGTCCACGCGCGGGATCGCACCCTCGGCCGGACCTCAGCCCGTCGATCATCCGCTGCGGCGCTGGCAGGTTTACGAAGACGTGCTGCCGCAGGACATGACCGGGATGCGGGTGCTGGACCTCGGCTCGGCCGAGGGGTTCTTTGCGCTGGAGATGGCGCGCAGGGGCGCCTTCGTGCTGGCGCAGGATTTCTGGGGCGCGATGATCCGGCGGCTGCGCTTTGCGGCGCAGGTCACGGGTCTGCAGGACCGGATCTGGACCCGGATCGGAAATGTGACCGCCATCCAGCCCGGCGAACGCTATGACGCGGTGCTGGCGCTGGGGCTGCTTTACCACCTGCGCCATCCCTTCCACGACCTTGAGATCATCTCCCGCGCGTCGGACCTGCTGTGGCTGGAAACGACGCTGCACGAGGGCGAGGAAAGCTTTCTCTACTTCAAGCCGCCGGCCGAGGGCGTCCACCATGTCCGAAAATGGTTTCCGACCCGCGCCTGCGTGCGCGACATGCTGGAGGAGTGCAGGTTCACCATGATCGAGGACATCCCCGACCCGACACCCAACCGCGGCTCTTTCATGGCGCGGCGCTGAAGCCTTTCCAGAGGGCAGCGGTCGCAAGACCCACGATGCAGACAGCCTGCCCTTGATCAGTTCAGCAGCGGCTTTTCAATGCCGCCGCTTGCTGCGCTTGTTGCCTCCGCGCTGGCCTGCGCGACCGGCGGTCGAGCGGCCCTGCGAACGGACAGCGGCCTCGGCTGCTTCCTCGACCGCCGTCTGCCGAGCCAAGGGATCGTCGGCCACCACCAGTTCGACCGCCTCCAGCCGCTTGACCTCGTCACGCAGGCGGGCGGCTTCCTCGAACTCGAGATTTTCGGCGGCCTTGCGCATCTGCGTCCGCAGGGCGTCCAGATGCGCCTGCAGGTTGGCGCCGACCAGGGGCTTGTCGATCTTTGTCGTGATCCGCGACTGGTCAGTGTCGCCCTGCCACAGCCCGGCCAGCACGTCATCGACGTTCTTGCGGACGGTTGTCGGGGTGATGCCATGCGCCTCGTTATAGGCCTGCTGCTTGGCACGGCGGCGTTCGGTTTCCCGCATCGCGCGTTCCATGCTGCCGGTGATGCGATCGGCATACATGATGACCCGCCCGTCCACGTTCCGGGCGGCTCGGCCGATGGTCTGAATCAGCGAGGTTTCGGACCGCAGGAACCCTTCCTTGTCGGCATCGAGGATCGCGACGAGGCCGCATTCAGGAATATCAAGGCCTTCGCGCAGCAGGTTGATGCCCACCAGAACATCATAAGCGCCAAGGCGCAGGTCGCGCAGGATCTCGATCCGCTCGATCGTGTCGATGTCGGAATGCATGTAGCGGACGCGGATGCCCTGTTCGTGCAGGTATTCGGTCAGGTCCTCGGCCATGCGCTTGGTCAGGGTCGTGACCAGCGTGCGATAGCCTTGTTTTGCAACCAGCCGGACCTCGTCCAGCAGGTCGTCCACCTGCGTCTCGACGGGGCGGATCTCGATCACAGGGTCCAGAAGACCGGTCGGGCGGATCACCTGCTCGGCAAAGACGCCGCCGGCCTGATCCATTTCCCATTGGCTGGGGGTGGCCGAGACGAAGACCGACTGCGGGCGCATGGCATCCCATTCCTCGAACTTCAGGGGGCGGTTGTCCATGCAACTGGGCAAGCGGAAACCGTGTTCCGCCAGCGTGAACTTGCGCCGGAAGTCGCCGCGATACATGCCCCCGATCTGCGGCACGCTGACGTGGGATTCATCGGCGAAGACGATGGCGTTGTCGGGGATGAACTCGAACAGCGTGGGCGGAGGCTCGCCCGGCGCGCGGCCGGTCAGGTAGCGGCTGTAGTTCTCGATGCCGTTGCAGACGCCAGTGGCCTCCAGCATCTCTAGGTCGAAGTTGGTGCGCTGTTCCAGCCGCTGGGCTTCCAGCAGCTTGCCCTCGTCGGTCAGTTGCTTCAGCCGCATCTGAAGTTCCGCTCGTATCCCCTTGCTGGCCTGCTGCAAGGTCGGCCGAGGCGTGACATAGTGGCTGTTGGCATAGATGCGGATCTGCTTGTAGTCGCCATCGCGGGCGCCGGTCAGCGGGTCGAACTCGACAATGGCCTCAAGCTCGTTGCCGAAGAAGCTGAATCGCCAGGCGCGGTCGTCGAGGTGCGCGGGCCAGACCTCGACCACGTCGCCGCGCACCCGGAAGGCGCCGCGCTGGAAGGCCGTGTCCAGCCGCTTGTATTGCTGCGCCACCAGCTCGTTGATGAAAGCGCGCTGGTCGTAGGACTGACCCACGACCATGTCCTGCGTCATCGCCGAATAGGTCTCGACCGAGCCGATGCCGTAGATGCAGGACACCGAGGCCACGATGATCACATCGTCTCGTTCCAGCAGTGCCCGGGTCGCCGAGTGGCGCATCCGGTCAATCGCCTCGTTGATCTGCGATTCTTTCTCGATATAGGTATCCGACCGCGGGACATAGGCTTCGGGCTGGTAGTAGTCGTAATAGCTGACGAAATATTCCACCGCATTATCGGGGAAGAAGCCCTTGAATTCGCCGTAAAGCTGCGCGGCCAGCGTCTTGTTCGGTGCCAGGATGATGGCAGGGCGCTGCGTTTCCTCGATCACCTTGGCCATGGTGTAGGTCTTGCCGGTGCCGGTCGCGCCAAGCAGCACCTGATCGCGCTCGCCCTCACGCACCCCCCGGGCCAGTTCGGCGATGGCGCCGGGCTGGTCGCCGGCCGGCGAGAACTCGCTGTGCATGACGAAGTGCTTGCCGCCTTCCAGCTTCACCCGCCGCTCGGGCTGCAGCAGCATCGGCATGGGAGCGTTGGTGTTGTTATGGGCCATGACGATCCTTGAGGGAAGGTGGTGCGAAGGATGCCGTTAGGTGGTGCGGAAAGTGCCCGTTTTCAAGGAAAAGGCCGCCCTGTCGCGGGCGGCCCCATGCTGCTGCAGGCGTGGTTCAGCTTGACAGTTCGAGAACCGCGCAGGCGATGCGGTCGCCCGCGTTGCCGGCAGGCTGGCTCGTGTAATCGTCCACATCGGAATGGATCATCACGGCCGAACCATCCTCATCGAGGATTTGATCCATCAGGATACCGGGCAGGAAATATTCGACATGCAGCGCGCCTGCCGTCCCCATCGTGATGTTCGGAAGGTCGCCCGGATGCGGGCCATTCGCCGAATGGACGCCATGTTCCCGGTCGCCTGCCATATGGCCGCCGGCGCTTTCAAAGGTGGGGCCTTCGCACAGGCCGGCCTCATGGATATGCAGCCCGTGCTGTGCGGCGGACACCGCGCCCTCGCTGATGTCCAGCACGAAATGCATCACGCCCGAGGTGGTTTCGGTGATCAGGACGCTGCCGACATCCGCTCCTTCGCCATTGCGAAGAACGCCGCCTGCCTGGCGGAACTGCTCGCCACCTGCCGCTGCCGTGGCATCGCCTGCTGCGGGCGCATCCGGCTGATCCGCGCCTGTTGCTGCCGGAGAGGCATTCTCGACCGGCGCCGCCTGCGCGGGCTGGGCATCTGCCGCGGCAGGTGCCGAATCCTGCGTATGGCCTGGATGCGGGGCCAGCACCAGAGCCGCGCCCAGCAGCAGGGCGCCGAGGGCATGAGGCTGGGGCAGAACACGTGTCGCGTTAAGGGATCGGGTCATCGAGGGCACTCCTGTCTGTCCTTGCCTGGCGTCAACGCCCGAGGGCGGCAGCCGTTCCCCCCTGTTTCGCCCTTGCCGGACAGTGGCGCTTGATCGTCGGCGCCGCCTGCGCCACAAGAGGCCGGCCCGTCTTCAGCCGTCAAGGGGTTCCGCCATGCGCGTCCGCATCTACAAGCCCGCCCGCAACGCCATGCAGTCCGGTGTTGCCCGCACCAAGGAATGGGTGCTCGAATTCTCTCATTCCGACCGGCCGGACCTGGACCCGCTGATGGGCTGGACGAGTTCCGATGACACCCAGTCGCAGGTCCGCCTGTGCTTTGACAGCCGTGCCGAGGCCGAGGCTTACGCCAAGGCCAAGGGGCTGGAATATATCGTGACCGAGCCGAAACCCCGCGCCCACAACATCCGCCCGCGTGGCTATGGTGAAAACTTCGCCACGGACCGCAAGGCGCCGTGGACGCATTGACCGGAAAATCGTGCCGGAGTTGCCGCAGGCGGAAGGTGGATGCGTCTGCCGGGCAAAGGTCCGCGCTGGGCCCTGTTCATTGACATGAACAAACAGGGCAGCGATCCGCGTCCAGTTCCCGTTGCGCTGCAGGCCATGGCAGGCGTGACCATTGCGATGGAAAGCCCGCTTTCTTCCGATCTGGATCTTCTGTTCGCCCGCCACGTTCAGGCGATGCACGCCGACACCCCGCCCGAGTCGATCCACATGCTGCCGCGCCAGGATCTTGTCTCGCCCTTGATCGACTTCCTTGTGCTGCGGGCAGAGGGCGCGCCAGTGGGCATGGGTGCACTGAAGCGGATCGCGCCGGATCATGGCGAGATCAAGTCCATGCACATCCTCTCCGAGCAGCGGGGAGAGGGGCACGCCCGCCGGTTGCTGCAGGCACTGATCGACCAGGCGAAAGCAAGGGACTACCGGCGCGTATCGCTGGAAACCGGAACTCAGGACAGCTTCGGCCCGGCGCGCGTCCTTTACGCCCGCGCAGGCTTCACCGAATGCGCGCCGTTCGCGGGCTACGCCCCCGACCCGAACAGCGTTTTCATGACCAGCGAGGTCTGACGCAGCCTCGCCCCTTGCACCGGGCCGGGCTTTGCCGCAATCACAACGGGCGCGGCCCCGTAGCTCAACTGGATAGAGCAGGGACCTTCTAAGTCCAAGGTTGGGGGTTCGAGCCCTCCCGGGGTCGCCACGGTGTTGTTGCAGAGTTGGCGTTGTTTTCGGGATGTCTGCGCGGGTTTCAATTGGGAAACCGAACGCAACAGGCGGGGCACGGGCACCGCCCCAGCAAACGGAGAACGCAAGTGCAACATTGTGATCATCGTCAGCCGGCAGGCCTTGCCGGGTCCATCGAGTTCATCAGGCTTGAGGAAACCCTTCAAGAATTTGCAGAAGATGAAACCTTCATCTTCGTTGCCAATACGGGAAATTGGGGCGACGGGCTGATCCGATATGCCACAGAGAAATTCTTCCGGCACAATGCTTTTCGGTATGTCAGTGTTCCTCTAGGTCGCGCCATGTCAATGTCGCCCGATGACCTGCGTCAACTATCATCCAGTTCGAAGGTTCGAATGGTTTACGGTGGGGGCGGAGCGTTTCTGAATAAATATCGAATGCATAAAAAAATGCCCGCACTGATCGAGCGATCAGAACGGATGCTGGTTCTTCCTAATACTTTTGCAGTTCCGCGTAGAAGCCTGGGATTCCGACGAACGGATATCCTTTTCCGCCGGGATGAAGGCGGATCGAAAGAGTTCGCTCCTCGGTCAATCTTCTGCCACGACATGGCGCTCAGCCTTGGGCGGATCACGACATCCGGCAATGGTTCAGGAGTAGGATATTTCTTCCGCGGCGATGTGGAAAAGATCGAGGACATGCCTGTCCCCGAGGGCAATCGTGACATCTCGACAGAGGGCAAAGAGAGCACACCGATGTCGGGTTTCCTGGATGCCATCGCCCGGTTCGGGACGATACATACCAACCGCCTGCATGTTTCGATTGCCGCCGCGATGATGGGACGGCGGGTTCATCTTTACGCCAATTCCTATTTCAAGAATAATTCGATCTATGAAGCATCGCTGAAACAGGCATTTTCAAACCTGACCTTTCACCAGCGATACACAGCGCCATCCGCGTGAGTTGCAGAGGTTAGTCCGCCATGAAGTCTGTTGCCATTCTGACAATGGTCTATGATGACGACATTTACCTGAAAATCTGGCTTTCTTACTGGGAAAAATTTGTTCCCCGCAGTAATCTCTATGTTTTGATCCATGCGGATTATGGACACTACGAACAGATGGCGAGTGGCTGCAATACGATCAGGATCGCCCGACCGCCAATGCACGCCGGCTCTGAGGTCAGCAGGTGGAAGATGTTGTCCAGTTTGGCTTCTGGTCTGACACTTATGTTCGATCGGGTCATCTACACGGATGTAGATGAGATAATCGCGCTTGATCCAAAGCACGGAAATAATCCAATCGATTATATCTTAGACAGGCCTGAGCCAGTGGTATCACCTTTTGGTGTCGATCTGGTAGAACCGATTGAACTCGATCTCCCTGCGATCGATCTGTCCCGCCCGATACTGTCCCAAAGATCGTTCGTCGCTTGCAATCCGCCATACTCCAAACCCTGCATCATAAGTGACCCGGTCATATGGGGAACCGGAGGTCACTTTATTAACCGCGAAGAAATTTATTTGTCGGACGCTCTTGTTCTTTTTCACCTGAAGTTATTTGATAAGTTGACGTATCGCGAACGAGCCGCCAAGCGGAAGGCTATGGTTACTGATCCAGAAACTGGCGAACTGATCATGGGTCCTGGCGGCAAGGAATGGATGCGCACTGACGAATTTCATGAATATACAATCGAGAGTCGCCAACCCATAAACAACATAGACTTCAGAAGGCCACGCAAGAAATGGCTCGAGAGCGCAAAATTCAACAGAAGATCTGGGGTCTGGAGACGTTCCGGGCGATCGCATAAGCAACTACATAGAATACCGGAGAGATTTGATAATGTTTTCTAGGGATCAAAATTCTGGATTACGTTGATAATTGAAAGGAACCGGGCCAGCGAAAAGCTGGCCCGTTCCGTTTTCCAAGCGCGTTGCAAAACCCTTACTCCTGCTGCCCCATGAAGCTCAGCAGGAAGGTAAACAGGTTCAGGAAGTCCAGATACAGCGTCAGCGCGCCTAGGATCGCTGACTTGCCGATGAAGTCGGCGTCCGAGTTCACCAGTTCCAGGTAGGTGTTCTTGATGTTCTGCGTGTCATAGGCGGTCAGGCCCGCAAAGATCAGCACGCCGATCACCGAGATGGCGAAGTTGACCGCGCCCGAGCCGACGAACAGGTTGACCACCATCGCGATGATCAGGCCGACAAGGCCGATCATCAGGAAGCGGCCCATGGCCGAAAGATCGCGCTTGGTGGTGTAGCCATATAGCGACAGCGCCGCAAAGCCGCCGGCCGTCGCCACGAATGTCAGCGCGATCGAGCTGTCGGTGTAGCGCAGGAAGATCGAGCTGACCGATGCGCCCATTGCCGCCGCGAAGGCGTAGAACAGGATCGTCGCGCCCTGCGTGGACAGGCGGTTCAGCGCTGCGCCAAAGCCGAAGACCATCAGCAGCGGCAGGAACAGAAGCACCCAGCGCAGCGGGGTGGTATAGACGACGCGCCCGAACTCGGTCCAGGCGCCCGGCCCGCCGGCCATCTGCGCAAAGCCGTATGCGACGGCGGCCGTCACCAGCATGCCCACGGTCATCAGGCCGTAGACCTTGTTCATGTAGGCCCGCAGGCCCTCGTCAATGACCGCAGCACGGTTGGCCGTCGTGGCCGGGCGGCGGATCGTGTTGTAGTCGACCATAAGCTCTCCCTCTCGCTGGGCCGGGCCTGACGGACCGGTCCCTCATCTGCGGAATATCGGCAATCACTCCGGAATTTCAACCGTCAGGGCATGAAAAGCGGTTCTGTTGCCAAGTGCTTGACACATTCTTGACCACTGCCGGCTCTTACCCGGCGGCGGCCTCCTGAGTCATGGTCAGGACGACCTTGCCGACGGCTTTTCGCGTCTTCAGAAGATCATAGGCTGCCGCCGCCTGCTCCAGCGGCAGGACGGCGCCTGTAGTGGGGTGCAGCCGTCCCTCGTCGTACATCCGCAGAGCCGCTTCTAGGCTGCCGCGCATGGCCGGACGGTCAAGCTGGCGGTAGCCGCCCCAGTAGAAACCGAGGATCGCGATATTCTTCACCAGCGCATGGTTCAGCGGCAGGGCCGGGGGCCGCCCTCCGGCAAAGCCGATCAGCAGATGCCGCCCCCCCGTCCGCAGAGCGCCAAAGGCGGCAAGCCCCGGCGCATCGCCCACTGCATCATAGACGACATCGACTCCGCCAAGGCTCCGCAGGGCTGCCTTGAGGTCATCCGTCCCGACGCTGTCGATGGTCTCGGCCGCACCCGCCTGCCGTGCCGCATCAAGCTTGTCTGCCCCGCGAGCGACCGCGATCACGCGGGCGCCCAAGGCCGCGCCGATCTCGACCGCCGTCAGGCCGACGCCGCCCCCCGCACCCAGCACGGCAAGCGTTTCTCCCGCCTGCAGCCGCGCGGGTCCGGTCAGGGCGAGGTGACTGGTCCCGTAGGCCACCTGAAAGCCAGCGGCCTCGCACCAGGACATCCGGTCCGGGATGGGGATGCAGTCATCGGCGGCGAACACGCCGTGGTCGGCCATGGTCCCCCTTCCCGAAACGCTGACCCGCGTTCCTGCGGCAAGCCCGACACCCGGCCCTGCGGCCTCGACGACGCCCGCGCCTTCGATCCCCGCCACGAAGGGATAGGGGGGCGTGTCCTGGTACTTGCCCTCGACCATCAGCAGGTCGGCAAAGTTCAGCGCGGCGGCATGCAGGCGCAATCTCACCTCGCCCGCACCCGGATCACGGCTTTCGGCCTCTGTCAGGCTGGGGGCTGCCCCCGGCCCGGCTATGCTGATGATTCGAGTCATGCGTCCGCTCTCTCTGCCCGTGCTGTCTGCGTGATCTCTATACGGGCGACAAATAGGGGTAAACCGGACGATCCGACCTGTCTTTTTGGTCAAATCAGGCAAGTTGCCCGCGGATAATGCTCGCTGATTGCGCTGGGGCGCGGTAGTGCGCGGATAGATTGTGTGAGGTTTTAACGATGAAGCATGTTGTCGATGCCCATGTCGGACAGAGAATCCGTCACCGCCGCTGGACGATCGGGATGACCCAGCAGCAGCTGGCGGATGCCGTCGGCATCAAGTTCCAGCAGATCCAGAAGTACGAAACCGGCATGAACCGCGTCTCGGCTTCGCGCCTGTGGGACATCGCCGCGGCGATGGACGTCCCCGTCGCCTTCTTCTTCGAGGGGCTGGGCCAGACCGCCGAGGCCGCTGGGGTCGATCTTCTGGCCGACAAGGAGGCGCTTCAGCTCGTGCGGGCATATTATGCCATGCCCGAGGCGCAGCGCCGCCAGATCTTCGAACTGGCACGGGTCCTGTCCGAGCCTGCGTGAACCCGGTCCGGGCGCGCTGGTCATGCCCCGCGCGCCCGGATAGGCTTGGGTCTGATCGCCGCCGTTGCGCGGCCCGGACCCGGACTTGCCGATGACCTCATTCTCTGCGCGGACGCCTGCCGCCGCCGCGATCCTGCAGACCGCGGGTGCGCTGGCCGATGTGGCCCGCGCCGAGACGCTGCGATATTTCCGCAGCCCCTTGCTTGCGCCGGACAACAAGGCGGCGGCCGGCTTCGATCCCGTCACCGAAGCGGACCGCGCCTGCGAACGCGCGATGCGGGCCATCCTGGCCGAGCGGCGGCCGGATGACGCCATTCTGGGCGAGGAATATGGCCCGTCGCCGGGAACCAGCGGCATGACCTGGGTTCTGGACCCCATCGACGGCACCCGGGCTTATCTATGCGGTGCGCCGACCTGGGGCGTGCTGATCGGCGTCACCGACCCACAGGGTCCGGTTTACGGCATGATCGACCAGCCCTGGACCGGCGAGCGGTTCGAGGGTGGGTTGGGTCTCGCCTGCCTGACTGCGCCGCAGGGCGACCGCCCGCTCGGCGTCAGGCAGGGCGTGGGGCTGGAACAGGCAACGCTGATGACGACCTACCCGGAAGTGGGGACCGAGGCCGACAGCGCCGCCTTCCGCCGCGTGGCCGCGCGCGTGCGGCTGACCCGCTACGGCTTTGACTGCTATGCCTATGCGCTGCTGGCGATGGGGCAGGTCGATCTGGTGATCGAGGCCGGGCTGCAGCCTTATGACATCGTGGCGCCCATCGCCGTGATCGAGGCCGCGGGCGGCATCGTCACCGACTGGCAGGGCGGCCCGGCGCATGGAGGCGGGCGGGTCATCGCCGCCGCGACCCCGGAGCTTCACGCGGCCGTGCTGAGCCTGCTCGCCGGCTGATCGCGGGCTGGTTGCCGCGGCGGGGCGGCGCGCCTATGGTCGCGGCGCCTCAGCCTGACAGGTGCCCCATGACCGAGAACCGCCCCGAGTCCGACGGGATCGAGGACGATTTCGTCCCCCGCCGGGGCCTTGTCGCCGAGATCGCCGAGGCCATCGACGCGGGCGACGGCCCGCGCCTGCACGCACTGCTGGACCCCCTGCACGGCGCCGACATCGCCGACGTGATCGAGCAGCTGACGCCCCAGCGGCGCATCCGCTTTGTCCGCCTTTATTCCGGCGAGTTCGACGCCGAGATCCTGTCCGAGATCGACGAATCCATCCGCGAGGAGGTTCTGGAACAACTCCCGGCCGAGGTCCTGGCCGATGCCGTGCGCGAGATGGACAGCGACGACGTCGTGGATCTGGTCGAAGACCTGGAAGGCCCCGAACGCGAGACGATCCTATCGGCGCTGGACGAAACCGACCGGGTCGCGGTCGAGCAGTCGCTGAACTACCCTGAATATTCCGCCGGCCGCCTCATGCAGTCCGAGGTCGTGACCGCGCCCGAGCACTGGACCGTGGGCGAGACCATCGACTTCCTGCGGTCCGAGGAATGGCTGCCCGACCAGTTCTACCATGTCATCCTCGTGGACCCGCGCCGCCATCCCATCGGCTATGTGACGCTGGGGCGGCTTCTGTCCTCGCAGCGGGCCACGCGGCTGGCCGACATCGCCGAGGACAGCTTCCGAAGCATCGACGTGCTGCAGGACGAGGGCGATGTGGCCTATGCCTTCAACCAGTATCACCTGATCTCGGCCCCGGTGGTCGATGCCGACGGGCGGCTGGTCGGCGTCATCACCATCGACGACGCGATGAACGTGCTGGACGAGGAGCATGAGGAGGACGTGCTGCGGCTGGCCGGCGTCGGCGAGGAAAGCCACGTCAGCGACACCGCCCTCCGCACCGCACGCCAGCGCCTGCCGTGGCTGGTGGCCAACCTGTTCACCGCTTCGCTGTCGGCGATGGTGATCACAATGTTCGAGAACACCATCGCGGCGCTGGTCACACTGGCGGCCCTGATGCCCATCGTCGCCTCGACAGGGGGCATTGCCGGAACGCAGTCGCTGGCGGTGGCTGTGCGCGGTCTGGCGACGCGCGATCTGAACATGGGCAATGCCCGTCGCGTGGTCATCCGCGAACTGCTGGCCGGGATGCTCAACGGCATCGGGCTGGCGCTCCTGCTGTCCTCGGGGGCGTTCCTGCTGTTCGGGGATCCGCTGCTGGGAGTGGTGCTGGGCTCGGCAATGATCGTCAACCAGATCGTCGCGGCCCTTGCAGGCGTGCTGGTCCCGCTGCTGCTCAGCCGGCTGGGGCTGGACCCGGCGCTGGCCTCGGGGACATTCGTGACGACGCTGACCGATGTGATGGGGTTCTTTGCGTTTCTGGGGCTGGCGACATGGATACTGATCTGAACCAAGAGAAGCGCACGCTGCGAGCGCAGGCGCTGGCGGCGCGGGCGCAGGGCGGCGATCAGGCGGCGCTGGACCGCAGGCTGGCCGAGGCGCTGGCGCCCCATGCGGGCCGTGTCCTCGCCGGCTACTGGCCGATGAAGGGAGAGCCGGACCCGCGACCAGCCATGGCGGGCCATGACGGCCCTGTCTGCCTGCCGGTGGTGCCGGGCCGCGCGGTGCCGCTGATCTTCCGTCGCTGGACCGGTGAGCCGCTGGACCGCGGCCCCTTGGGCACCAGCCAGCCGCCTGCGTCGCTGCCCCAGATCACCCCCGAGGTGCTGATCGTGCCGCTGGTGGCCTTTGACGGCCAGTTGAACCGGCTGGGTTATGGCGGCGGCTATTACGACCGCACGCTTGAGGCGCTGCGGAGAATCAGGCCGGTCCTTGCCATCGGCTTGGCATGGGAAGCGCAGCGTCTGGACACGATCCCGGCCGAGTCCTTCGACCAGCCGCTCGACATGATCGTCACGGACGCCGGAACGTGGCGGCGGGATCTGTGACTATCCGGTGACACCGGCGGCAAGGCCGGGCCGAGAAGCGACTCGGACCGACTCTGGGGACAGCCTGTGGACAACTCGGGGGCGTGGTGCCGCAAGCCTGCACCATGCTTGGAAAAAGACGCACCCGGCAGATTTCCTGACCGGTCCCGAACCCGGCCCGGCTTTGCTGGCGCGGATCACGAAGCCGGTTTTTGTCAACGCCTAACGCAACTTGCGGGCGCAAATAAACTGCTTGAAACCATGCAGGACACGCTGCAGTTAGTGTGAGCGTAAGTCGCGCACTACTAGATGTGGTGACGGGACGAGGGACAAAGCAAGACATGTTGCCGGGTGTCCGGCAGCTCGCCGGGCCTGCGGATGTGATCCGCAGGGTCGGTGAGGCATGTCCGACGGCAGGCGCAAGTCGCAGTGGGAACGAAGGACAGAGAGGGCGGGACCATGAAGATCGAACGGCGTTTCACGACGGAAAAGGGCGGGGCCTATGGCGAGGTCTCCTTCACCACGACCACCTCGGAAATCCGCAATCCCGATGGCACGGTCGTCTTCCGCAACGACTCGGTCGAGGTTCCCGAGGGCTGGAGCCAGGTGGCCTCGGACGTCATCGCGCAGAAATACTTCCGCAAGGCGGGCGTCCCCGCCGCGCTGAAGCGCGTGAAGGAAAAGGGCGTCCCCGATTTCCTGTGGCGCTCGGTCCCCGACGAATCCGCGCTGGCGAAGCTGCCCGAGGGCCAGCGTTTCGTGGGCGAGACCTCGGCGCGGCAGGTCTTTGACCGTCTCGCCGGCGCCTGGGCCTACTGGGGCTGGAAGGGCGGCTATTTCACCGCCGAAGCCGACGCTCGCGCCTATTACGACGAGATGCGCTTCATGCTCGCCCGCCAGATGGGCGCGCCGAACTCGCCGCAGTGGTTCAACACCGGGTTGCACTGGGCCTATGGCATCGACGGGCCGTCGCAGGGCCACTTCTACGTCGATTTCCAGACCGGCGAGCTGGTCAAGTCGAACAGCGCCTATGAGCATCCCCAGCCCCATGCCTGCTTCATCCAGTCCGTCGCGGACGACCTGGTGAACGAGGGCGGCATCATGGACCTGTGGGTCCGGGAAGCGCGGCTCTTCAAATACGGCTCAGGCACCGGCACCAACTTCTCCTCCCTGCGCGGCGAGGGGGAAAAGCTGTCAGGCGGCGGCAAGTCCTCGGGGCTGATGGGCTTCCTCAAGATCGGCGACCGGGCGGCGGGCGCGATCAAGTCGGGCGGCACCACGCGCCGCGCGGCCAAGATGGTGATCTGCGACATGGATCACCCCGACATCGAGGCTTTCATCAACTGGAAGGTCATCGAGGAGCAGAAGGTCGCCTCGCTGGTGGCCGGTTCCAAGCAGCACGAGACGAAGCTGAACGAGATCTTCGCCGCCATCCGACAGTGGGATGGCAGCGCCGGGGACGCGACCGATCCGGCAAAGAACGAGGCGCTGAAATCCGCGATCCGGTCCGCCAAGAAGGCGATGATCCCCGAAACCTACATCAACCGGGTTCTGCAATATGCCCGTCAAGGCTTTGACTCGATCGAGTTCCCGACCTATGACACCGACTGGGACTCGGAAGCCTATGCCAGCGTTTCGGGCCAGAACTCGAACAACTCGGTCCGCGTGACCGACGCCTTCCTGCAGGCCGTGAAAGACGGCGCCGACTGGGCGCTGATCCGCCGCACCGACGGCAAGACCGCCAGGACCGTCAAGGCGCGCGAGCTGTGGGACCAGATCGGCCATGCCGCCTGGTCCTGCGCCGACCCCGGCATCCAGTTTCACGACACGGTGAACGCCTGGCACACCTGCCCGGCGGACGGGCCGATCCGGGGATCGAACCCCTGCTCGGAATACATGTTCCTGGACGACACGGCCTGCAACCTTGCGTCGATGAACCTTCTGACCTTCCTGCAGAACGGCCAGTTCGACGCCGCGGGCTATGTCCACGCCACCCGCCTGTGGACCGTCACGCTGGAGATCAGCGTGCTGATGGCGCAGTTTCCCTCAAAAGAGATCGCGCAGCGGTCCTATGACTTCCGCACGCTGGGCCTCGGCTATGCCAATATCGGCGGCCTCTTGATGAACCTCGGCCTTGGTTATGACAGCGACGAGGGCCGGGCGCTGTGTGGCGCGCTGACGGCACTGATGACCGGCGTCTCCTATGCGACGTCCGCTGAGATGGCAGGCGAGCTTGGACCATTCCCGGGCTATGCCCGCAATGCGGATGCCATGCTGCGGGTGATCCGCAACCACCGCGCGGCGGCGCATGGGACCGGCGAATACGAGGCCGTGAACGTCAACCCGGTCGCGCTGGACGTCGACAACTGCCCCGATCCGCAACTGGCGACCATGGCGCAGCGCGCCTGGGACAAGGCGCTGGCGCTGGGCGAGGAAAACGGCTTCCGCAACGCCCAGACCACGGTGATCGCGCCTACCGGCACCATCGGCCTGGTCATGGACTGCGACACCACGGGGATCGAGCCCGACTTCGCGCTGGTCAAGTTCAAGAAGCTCGCGGGCGGCGGCTATTTCAAGATCATCAACCAGTCGGTGCCGGCGGCGCTGGAAACATTAGGCTATCCGAGCGCGCAGATCGAGGAAATCGTGGCCTATGCCGTGGGCCACGCATCCTTGGGCAACTGCCCCGGCATCAACCATGCCGCGCTGGTCGGCCACGGCTTCGGCCCGCGGGAACTGGAAAAGGTGGATGCGGCGCTGGCCTCGGCCTTCGACATCCGCTTCGTCTTCAACCAGTGGACACTGGGGGAAGAGTTCTGCAAGGGCTCCCTCGGCATCCCCGCCGAGAAGCTCAACGATCCCAGCTTCGACCTGCTGCGGCATCTCGGCTTCACCCGCGCGCAGATCGACGCGGCCAATGACCATGTCTGCGGGACGATGACGCTGGAAGGCGCGCCGTTCCTGAAGCCCGAGCATTACAGCGTCTTCGACTGCGCCAATGCCTGCGGCAAGAAGGGCACGCGCTACCTGTCGGTGGACAGCCACATCCGCATGATGGCGGCGGCGCAGAGCTTCATCTCGGGCGCGATCTCCAAGACGATCAACATGCCGAACTCGGCCACGATCGAGGACGCGCTGGCGGCTTACGAACTGTCGTGGAGCCTGGGCATCAAGGCCAACGCACTTTACCGCGACGGATCGAAGCTGTCGCAGCCGCTGGCCTCGGCGCTGGTCGAGGATGACGAGGAAGCCGCCGAGATTCTGGAAAGCGGCACCGCGCAGGAGCGTGTGGCGGTCATTGCCGAAAAGATCGTCGAGAAGATCATCGTCAAGGAAGCCATCCGCAACCAGCGCGAAAAGCTGCCGTCCCGCCGCAAGGGCTATACCCAGAAGGCCCTGATCGGCGGCCACAAGGTCTACCTGCGCACCGGCGAATACGACAACGGCCGGCTGGGCGAAATCTTCATCGACATGCACAAGGAAGGTGCGGGCTTCCGGGCGATGATGAACAACTTCGCCATCGCCGTGTCCGTGGGCCTGCAATACGGTGTGCCGCTGGAGGAGTTCGTGGACGCCTTCACCTTCACCCGCTTTGAACCCGCAGGCATGGTGCAGGGCAACGACTCGATCAAGAACGCGACCTCGATCCTAGACTACATCTTCCGGGAACTGGCCGTGTCCTACCTGGACCGCACCGACCTTGCCCATGTGAAGCCGAACGGCGCCAGCTTCGACACGCTGGGCGGCGGCGCGAACGAGGGCCGGCCCGAGCCTGCGGATGAAAGCGCCGCCTCGAAGTCGGTGGAACTGCTGCGCCAGATCAGCTCGACCGGCTACCTGAGAAAGCGCCTACCGCACGACCTGATGGTGCTGCAGGGCGGCACCTCGGCGGTGGCGGTGGCGTCAAGCCTGGCCGAGACGCAGGCAAGCTTCGAGGTCGGCGTGGCGACGGTCACGCTGGACCCCCGCGCCAAGGCGAAGATGCAGGGCTACGAGGGCGATCCCTGCGGCGAATGCGGCAACTACACGCTGGTCCGCAACGGCACCTGCATGAAGTGCAACACCTGCGGCGGAACGTCGGGCTGCAGCTGAGAGATCTGGTCGGGGCGCAGAAGTGGAAGCTCTGCACCCCCGCCGCCTCACACGAATGCACCGCGTGGGAGCGCTTTACGATCAGAGGCCGCATGCCGGTGGCAACCTGAGCGGACGGGAAGCCGTGATAACTGCCTCAATCATCCACGACTTCGATGGTGTGGATAACCAGAGAGGTTTCAACAATGGCCAAGGACGAAAAAAAAGTCCGAAAGCGGCAAGCGCCGCATCGCGTGTGTTGAAGGATGGGCGAACCGGCAAGGACTCCAAGACTGCAGCCGGATCTGCACTGTCGCAGGCACCTGATAAGAAGAAGCAGATCAGCCGCTAGCGGCCTCGACTTGCAACGTCGCGGAAAATGGGTGCGCGCTTAAGACTGAAAGACGAGGGACATGACAGGTCGCCGCCCGGTATCACCGGGCGGCGATGCCTTTTGCTGATGGCTTGCCGAAGCCGGGCCAAGGGGCGCAACAGGGGGACGCGGATGAAGACGGATATCGAGATCGCGCGCGCCGCGACCAAGCTGCCGATCGGGCAGGTCGCGGAAAAGCTGGGGATCGGGGCGGACGATATTCTGCCCTATGGCCATGACAAGGCGAAGATCCCGCGCGATTTCATCGACGGGCTGGCCGGGCGTCCGCAGGGCAAGCTGATCCTCGTCACCGCCATCAACCCGACGCCGGCGGGCGAGGGCAAGACCACCACCACCATCGGCCTCGGCGATGCCCTGAACCGCATCGGCCACCCTGCCACCGTCTGCATCCGCGAGGCCTCGCTTGGCCCGAACTTCGGCATCAAGGGCGGCGCGGCAGGCGGGGGCCACGCTCAGGTTGTGCCGATGGAGGACATGAACCTTCATTTCACCGGCGATTTCCACGCGATCACCAGCGCCCACAACCTGCTGGCGGCGATGCTGGACAATCACATCCACTGGGGCAATGCGCTGGACATCGACCCGCGCCGGATCACCTGGCGGCGGGTCATGGACATGAACGACCGGGTGCTGCGGGACGCCGTTGTGGGGCTTGGAGGTCCCGCCAACGGGGTGCCGCGCGAGACGGGCTTCGACATCACCGTCGCTTCCGAGGTCATGGCGATCCTGTGCCTTGCCGACGACCTTCAGGACCTGCAGGAACGGCTGGCGCGGATCATCGTCGCGCAGACCCGCGACGGGAGGTGGGTCACGGCCCGCGACCTGCAGGCGGACGGCGCGATGACCGTGCTGCTGCGGGACGCGCTGCAGCCCAATCTTGTGCAGACGCTGGAAAACAACCCGGCGCTGGTCCATGGCGGCCCCTTTGCCAATATCGCCCATGGCTGCAACTCGGTGATCGCGACCCGCACCGCGCTGCGGCTGTCGGATTTCGTCGTGACCGAGGCGGGGTTCGGGGCCGACCTGGGCGCGCAGAAATTCCTCGACATCAAGTGCCGCAAGGCCGGTCTTGCGCCTGCCGCAGCGGTGCTGGTGGCGACCGTGCGGGCGCTGAAGATGAACGGGGGCGTCGGCCGCGCCGATCTTGCCAACGAGGACGTGGGTGCCGTCCGCGCGGGTTCCGCCAACCTCATCCGCCATATCCGCAACCTGCGCGCCTATGGCCTGCCGCTCGTCGTCGCCATCAACCATTTCGCGACCGACACCCCGGCCGAGATCGCCGCCGTCCAAGACGCAGCCGCCCGCGAAGGCGTCCGCGCCATCCTCTGCCACCACTGGGCCGAGGGCGGGGCAGGGGCCGAGGAACTTGCCCATGAGGTGGCGGCGCTTTCGGCGGAACCCTCGGGCTTCCGGCTGCTCTATCCCGACGAGATGCACCTGTGGGACAAGATCGAGATGATCTGCACCCGCATCTACGGCGCCGCGCGGGTCGAGGCGCCGCCTTCCATCCGCGCCCGCCTGATCGCCTGGCAGGAGGACTACGGCCACCTGCCCATCTGCATGGCCAAGACGCCCTACAGCTTCTCGGCGGACCCTTCCGCGCTCGGGGCACCCAGCGGCTTCACCATCCCGATCCGAGAGGTCCGACTGGCGGCAGGCGCGGGCTTCATCGTCGCCATCTGCGGCGACATCATGACCATGCCCGGCCTGCCGCGGGAACCTGCGGCGAACCGGATCGGGCTGGACGCCGAGGGGCGGATCGAAGGGCTGTTCTGAGTGTCCCGGCTTACCACCTTCGACCGCATCATCTCGGACCGCGGCTCGGTCTATGCGGTCTCGGGCGGACCCGTCGCCGACCGGGCCGGGATCGAGGCGCGGCTGGCCGAACTGAAATCCGTCCGCCGCTTTGCCAAGGCCACCCATAACAGTTGGGCCGCGCGGCTGGGCGGCGAGGGGCTGAAGGCCGATGACGGCGAATCCGGTGCCGGCGCGATCATCCTGCGGATGCTGGAAAGCGAGGGGCTGGACGATCATCTCGTCGTCGTCACCCGCTGGTATGGCGGCAAGAATCTTGGCGGCGACCGCTTCCGCCATGTGATCGGCGCGGTGCGCCACTACCTCGCGCATCGGCCGGTCTGAGGGGGCCTTCTTCATCTTGCGTTGTCGCGGCCGAGAGCCGCAGCAGGCCGCCCGTCACCGACCATCGACTTGCGCCGGAGACCAGCCTTGCGCGCTGCCGCCGCATTGCGGTTACTGTTGACCGACGCCTGCTCTCTGCGGCATAAGGCGAATTAACTGAACGAACGTTCAATAACCGGGGGAGGGTTGAAATGTTCACGCGGGGGATGGAATTCGACCTTGGCGAGGACGTGAACGCACTGCGCGACCTCGTCCACCGCTGGGCGCAGGAATGGATCAGGCCCATCGCCACGCAGGTGGACCGCGAGAACGTCTTTCCCGCCGACCTCTGGCGCGAAATGGGAGAGCTTGGCCTGCTGGGCATCACGGTACCCGAGGAATACGGCGGCACCGGCATGGGTTATCTTGCCCATACCATTGCGGTCGAGGAAATCGCGCGAGCCTCGGCCTCGGTCAGCCTGTCCTATGGGGCGCATTCGAATCTCTGCCTCAACCAGTTGAAGCTGAACGGCTCCGAGGAGCAGAAGCGGAAATACCTGCCGAAGCTGTGTTCCGGCGAGCATGTCGGCGCCTTGGCGATGTCCGAGGAAGGCGCGGGGTCCGATGTCGTCGGCATGAAGCTGCGGGCCGAGAAGCGGAACGGCTACTACGTCCTGAACGGCAGCAAATACTGGATCACCAACGGTCCCGATGCCGATGTGCTGGTGGTCTATGCCAAGACCGACCCCGAGGCGGGCTCGAAGGGCATGACCGCCTTCATCGTGGAAAAGGGCACCAAGGGCTTCACCCAGGGGCCGCATTTCGACAAGCTGGGGATGCGCGGCTCGAACACGGGCGAGTTGATCTTCGAGGATGCCGAGATTCCCTTCGAGAACGTGCTGGGCGAGGAGGGCAGGGGCGTGCGCGTGCTGATGTCCGGCCTCGATTACGAACGGCTGGTCCTGTCGGGCATCGGCACCGGCATCATGGCCGCCTGCCTCGACGAGGTGATGCCCTATGTGCGTGAACGCAAGCAGTTCGGCCAGTTCATCGGGAACTTCCAGTTGATGCAGGGCAAGATCGCCGACATGTATGTCGCGCTGAACACCGCCCGCGCCTATGTCTACGAGGTCGCACGGGCCTGCGACGCGGGCAAGGTGACGCGGCAGGACGCGGCGGGGGCGGTGCTTTACGCCTCCGAGCAGGCGATGGCGCAGGCGCATCAGGCCGTGCAGGCGCTGGGCGGCGCGGGCTTCCTGAACGATTCTACCGTCAGCCGGCTCTTCCGCGACGCCAAGCTGATGGAGATTGGGGCCGGCACCAGCGAAATCCGCCGGATGCTGATCGGCCGCGAGCTGATGGCGCTGGAGTGATCCGGGCCCTTGCCCTCGCGTTCATGGCCGCGCTGCCCGCCTCGGCGCAGCAGTATGATCCGGCGCTGATCCCCGCCTGCCTCGGCGCTGCCCCGGACCAGACTACGCGGCGCGCCTGCATCGGCGTCGCCTTTCAGGCCTGCATGAACGCTGCTGGAGGAGAGACGACCGCCGGGATGCACGGCTGCCTGTCGCCCGAAACCGCCCAATGGGATGAGATGCTGAACGCCGCTTATGCCGAGTTGCGCCAGTCCCCGGAGGCGCGGGCGGTGGCGCTGCGGGACGCCCAGCGCGCCTGGATCGCCTTTGTGGACGCCGCCTGCACCTATGAGGCCAGCGCCTACGAGGGCGGCTCGCTTGCAGGCGTAGTCGGCGGGACGTGCCGGATGCAGCGCACCGCCGAGCGCGCCTTGGAACTGCGCGACTATGTGGAGGAGGGGGGACGGTGATCCGCTCGCAGATCGCGCAGGCGGGCAGGTGGCCCCTGCACCTGCTGCGCGCCGTTCTTGCAACGCTGTCCTGCGGGTTGGCCGCCCCCGGCATCGCCATGCCCGCCGATCAGGCCAGGGTGGATGCCGAAGCGATGAATGCCTGCGTCGCAGCGGCACCCGACATGGTGACGGCAAGCACCTGCATCGGCACCCAGCAGGCAGCCTGCGTGGCGCGGCTGAAGCAGGTCTACAAGGACGTCGGCCCGGTGGACGGACGTGGCCCCTGCCTGGGCGCCGAACGCGACTATTGGGATGGGCAGCTGAACGACGGCTACACCCGCCTGATGGCGGCCGAGGTGGGAGAGGGCGCCGATGCCTTGCGGCAGGCCGAGCGGGCCTGGATCGCCTTCCGCGATTCGCTTTGTGCCTATGAAGCCCGATCCTGGGCGAGCCAGCCCGAAGGTGACATGGCCGGACCTGCCTGCCTGACGCGCGAGACGGCGCTGCAATCCCTGCGGATCGACGGCTATCTGGCGGAGCGGACCCGATGAACCCGACGCTCGACAGCACCGATTACGATCGGCTTCGCCGCGAGTTCCGCTGGAACTGGCCCGCGCGGTTGAACATGGCGGATCAGGCCGTCGGCGACTGGGCGCGGGCCGAGCCTGGGCGGACGGCGATCATCGAATATGACGGCACGCCGCGCCCCATCACCTACGGCGAGCTTGCGGCGCGGGCGGACCGCCTGGCCCACGCGCTGGGGGCGATCCGGGGGGAGAGGATCGGGGTGTTCCGCACCCAGTCCGCCTGGACCGCCGCCGCCCATGCCGCGGTCTGGAAATCCGGCGCGATCTCGGTCCCGCTGTTCAAGCTGTTCGGGGACGAGGCGCTGCGCCTGCGCCTGACCGATGCCGGGATCGGAACGGTCATCACCGACCCCGAGGGCCGCGCGATGCTGGCCCCCTCCGGCCTCAACGTGATCGTCCCCGAGGAGGACGACCTGCCCGACGCCGGACCTTTCCCGACAGCCGAGACCAGCCCGGAAGACCCTGCAGTGATGATCTATACCTCGGGCACCACCGGCAGCCCCAAGGGCGCGCTGCACGGGCACCGGATGCTGACCGGCCACCTGCCGGGGGTGGAAATGAGCCACGACCTGCTGGAACCCGGCCGCGACGTGCTGTGGACCCCGGCGGACTGGGCCTGGATCGGGGGGCTTTTCGACGTGGCGATGCCGGCCTTTGCCCTCGGCGTGCCAGTCGTGGCCGCGCGCCTGCCCAAATTCGACGTGGATACCTGCGTGGCGCTGATCCGAGACTGCGGCGTGACGGCGACTTTCCTGCCGCCGACCGCGCTGCGGATGCTCAAGGCGGCGGAGGCGACGGTCCCTGGCCTGCGATCCGTCGCCTCGGGCGGCGAGACGCTGGGGGCCGAGATGCTCGACTGGGGCCGCCGCGCCTTCGGCCTGACGATCAACGAGTTCTACGGTCAGACCGAATGCAACATGGTCGCCGCCTCGGCCTCGTCGATGTTTCCCGCGCGCCCCGGCTCCATCGGCAAGGCGGTGCCCGGCTTCGACCTGCAAGTGATCGATGAGCAGGGCCAGCCCACGGACGGAGAGGGCGACATCGCCATCCGCCGCGGCGCGGGCTCCATGATGCTGGGTTACTGGAACCGCCCTGAAGCCACGGCCGAGAAGTTCCGCGGCGACTGGCTGGTCACCGGCGACCGCGGCGTGATCGAGGACGGCTATGTCCGCTTCGTCGGGCGCGACGACGACGTGATCACATCCGCCGGCTACCGTATCGGCCCGTCGGAAATCGAGGACGTGCTGATCAAGCACCCCGCCGTCGCCGCTGCGGGCGTGATCGGCAAACCCGACCCGCTGCGGACGGAAATCGTCGTGGCCTATGTCGTGCTTCGCCGAGGCTTCGCGCCCTCGGACGCTTTGGCGAGGGAATTGCAGGACCACGCCCGCACCCATTGCGCCGCGCACAGCTACCCGCGCGAGGTGGTCTTCCTCGACGCGCTGCCGATGACTGTGACGGGCAAGGTCATGCGGCGCGAGTTGCGCAAGCTGGCGGAGGGCACATGATCTCCGCCAGTCCCCATGCGTCCCTGTCAGAACTTGAAGACGTAGGTGGCCTGCACGGCGAAGGGGTCGATCTCGACCTCGCCGATCTTCTCGCCGTTCAGCTTCACATCGGCATCGATGTCGATCCAGCGGACCGTGGCGCGGACGGCGGACTTGTCGTTCAGCCACCAGTCGGCGCCCGCCTGCAGCGCAAGGCCCCAGCTATGCTCAATATCCAGGTCGTTGCCGTCCAGCGCCCCACTCGTCGATTCATCCCAGAAGCTGGTGTAGTTCAGCCCGATTCCCGCATAGGGCTTGAAGACCGAACCGGTATCCCAGTGATAGTTGACGCTCAGCGTCGGCGGCAGGTGCTTGACCGAGCCGACCTTGCCCAGACCATCAATGTCGATGTCATGCTTGAAGGGCGTGGCAGCCAGCAGCTCGATGCCGATGTTGTCGCGCAGGAAATATTCCACCGTCAGAGTCGGGCGCAGGTCGTTGCCGACCTCGACGTCAAGGTTCCCGGCGACGGTGCCGTTGTCGTCCTTGGGCATGACGCTGCCCAGGCCCAGGCCGATGGTCCAGTCGCCTGCCTGCTGGGCAAGCGCGGGCATCGCCAGGGCGGCGACAAGGGCGGCAAGGCTGATCGTTTTCATCGCTGTTCTCCCGTTCGATCATCTGCCGCTGACCTGCGCCCGCGCGCGGAACAGTCACATGATCCAGATCAAACCTTTCGCCGCGTGAACGCCCCCGCGACAACGCGCCGCACCCCTTGGCCCTTACAGGATCATCCGGCATGAAATTGAAATCGGCGGCCCTGACCTCGTCCGACGCCTTCCGCACCAACCGGCAGGCGCATCTGTCCATGCTGGACACAATCCGGCAGGCGGCCGAGGCCGCGGCCCAGGGCGGCGGCGCGGATGCGCTGGCCCGCCACGCCTCGCGCGGCAAGATGCCCCCGCGGGAACGGGTGGCGAACCTGCTCGACCCCGGCTCGCCCTTTCTGGAAATCGGCGCGACGGCCGCGCACGGGATGTATGACGGCGCGGCCCCCGGCGCGGGCGTGATCGCGGGCGTCGGGCGGGTGCACGGCCTTGACGTGATGGTCGTCGCCAACGACGCCACCGTGAAGGGCGGCACCTATTACCCGACGACGGTGAAAAAGCATCTCCGCGCGCAGGAGATCGCGGAAGCCTGCCATCTGCCCTGCGTCTATCTGGTGGACTCGGGCGGCGCGAACCTTCCCAATCAGGACGAGGTCTTCCCCGACCGCGACCATTTCGGCCGCATCTTCTATAATCAGGCGCAAATGAGCGCCAAGGGCATCCCCCAGATCGCCGTGGTGATGGGAAGCTGCACGGCGGGCGGCGCCTATGTCCCCGCCATGTCGGACGTCACCATCATCGTCCGCAACCAAGGCACGATCTTCCTCGCCGGCCCGCCGCTGGTGAAGGCCGCGACCGGAGAGGTCGTCAGCGCCGAGGACCTGGGCGGCGGCGACGTCCACACGCGGCTGTCCGGCGTGGCCGACTATCTCGCCGAGGACGACTCCCACGCCCTCGCGCTCGCCCGCCGCGCCGTCAGCCACCTGAACCGCCGCCTGCCGCAGACAGTGGTCTGGCAGTCGCCGGAAGCGCCTCTCTACGACCCCGAGGAGATCCTGGGCGTCGTCCCCGCCGACCTGCGCACCCCCTACGACATCCGCGAGGTCATCGCCCGCACGGTGGACGGCAGCCGGTTCGACGAGTTCAAACCCCGCTTTGGCGAGACGCTGGTCACCGGCTTCGCCCATCTCGAGGGCTGCCCTGTCGGCATCATCGCCAACAACGGCGTCCTGTTCTCGGAAGCCGCCATCAAGGGCGCACATTTCATCGAGCTTTGCTCTCAGCGGTCGATCCCGCTGGTCTTCCTGCAGAACATCACCGGCTTCATGGTCGGCCGGAAATATGAGAATGAGGGCATCGCCCGCCACGGCGCCAAGATGGTGACGGCGGTGGCGACGACCTCGGTCCCCAAGATCACCATGTTGGTCGGAGGCTCCTTCGGCGCGGGCAACTACGGCATGGCCGGCCGCGCCTATTCCCCGCGCTTCCTCTGGAGCTGGCCCAACTCGCGCATCAGCGTCATGGGCGGCGAGCAGGCGGCTGGCGTCCTCGCCACCGTCCGCCGCGAGGGGATCGAGCGCAAGGGCGGCACTTGGAGCGCGGAAGAAGAAGCCGAGTTCAAGCGCCCCACGATCGAAATGTTCGACCGCCAGTCGCACCCCCTCTACGCCTCGGCCCGGCTTTGGGACGATGGCGTCGTCGACCCGCGCAAGACCCGCGACGTGCTGTCGCTGTCCCTGCGCGCCAGCCTGAATGCACCCATCGAGCCCACCCGCTTCGGCGTCTTCAGGATGTGACGATGCAAAGCATCCCTGGTCTTTCTTCATCGCACAAATATCCTCCGGGGGTCCGGGGGTGGAAAACCCCCGGTGCGGCCGGGCAGCATGGGACAACCGCATGTTCAGCAAGATCCTGATCGCCAACCGGGGCGAGATCGCCTGCCGCGTCATCGACACCTGCCGCAAGCTCGGCGTCGGCACCGTCGCGGTCTATTCCGACGCCGACCGGGGTGCGCGCCATGTCTCGATGGCCGACGAGGCCGTCCATATCGGCGGCCCCGCGCCCAAGGACAGCTACCTGCGCGGCGACGCCATCATCCGGGCGGCGCTGGATACCGGCGCGCAGGCGATCCATCCGGGCTATGGCTTCCTGTCCGAAAACCCCGACTTCGTGGATGCGGTGACGGCCGCCGGGCTGGTCTTCATCGGCCCCTCGGCCAAGGCGATCCGCGCGATGGGCCTCAAGGATGCGGCCAAGGCGCTGATGGAACAGGCGGGCGTTCCGGTCGTCCCCGGCTATCATGGAAAGAACCAGGACGCGGCCTTTCTGGCCGATCAGGCCGAGCGGATCGGCTATCCCGTGCTGATCAAGGCCGTGGCGGGTGGCGGCGGCAAGGGGATGCGGCTGGTCGAGCGCGCGCAGGACTTCGCGGACGCGCTCGCATCCGCACAGGGCGAGGCGCAGACCGCCTTTGGCAACCCTGCCGTGCTGATCGAGAAATACATCACCGCCCCCCGCCATATCGAGGTGCAGGTCTTCGGCGACGGCACCATCGCCGTCCACCTGTTCGAGCGGGACTGTTCCCTCCAGCGCCGCCACCAGAAGGTGATCGAGGAAGCCCCGGCCCCGGGCATGACCCCCGAGGTCCGCGCCGCGATGGGCGCCGCCGCCGTCCGCGCCGCCGAGACCATCGGCTATGCCGGCGCCGGCACCATCGAGTTCATCGTGGACGGAAGCCGCGGCCTGCGCTCCGATGGCTTCTGGTTCATGGAGATGAACACCCGCCTGCAGGTCGAGCATCCCGTGACCGAGGCCATCACCGGCGTCGATCTGGTCGAATGGCAGCTTCGCGTTGCCTCGGGCGAGCCGCTGCCCAAACAGCAGGACGAACTGACCATCACCGGCCACGCCTTCGAGGCGCGGCTTTACGCCGAAGACGTGCCTGCAGGCTTCCTGCCGGCGACGGGCAAGCTCGCGCACCTCAGGTTCGCCGAGAACGCCCGCAACGAGACCGGCGTGCGGCAGGGCGACAGCATCAGCCCGTGGTACGACCCGATGATCGCCAAGGTCATCACCCACGGCCCCACCCGCGCCATTGCCCTGCGCGCTTTGGAAACCGCTCTGGTGGATACCGAGGTCGCGGGCACCGTCACCAACATCGACTTCCTGATCGCCCTGACCCGGCATCAGGGCTTCCGCAAGGGCGAGGTCGATACCGGCCTGATCGCCCGCGATCTCGACCAACTGCTCGATCAGGCCGAGCCGTCCCCCGAGACCCGCGCGCTTGCCGCGCTGGGCGTGGCTGGACTGCATGACCCCAAGGTGCGCGGCGGCGTCACGCTCTGGTCACCGCTCAGGCGCACCGTGACATGGGAGGGCGGTGAGGGCGTCGTCGAGGTGCTCGGCCCCGGCCGCGCCCGCGTCACGCTGGATGGCACCGCCCATGACGTCCTCTGGCAAGGTGAACGCTGGTGGGTGAACGGCGCCCCCCGCCGTTCTCGCATCGTGACCCATCCGGCGGGCGTCAGCGTCTTCGGCGGCCGCAGCCTGACGCTGGTGCCGCAGGACCCGCTGGACCGGCAGGCCGAGGCGGCGGGGGGCGGACTCACGCTTTCCCCCATGCCGGGGCTGGTCAAGGCGGTCTTCGTGGAATCCGGTCAGCAGGTTTCGGCGGGCGACCGGCTGGCGATCCTTGAGGCCATGAAGATGGAACACACCCTGACCGCCGCCCGCGACGGCACTGTGGCCGAGGTGCTGGCCGCTGCAGGCGACCAGGTCGAGGCGGGCGCCCCGCTGATCCGGCTGGAAGACGAACACGCCCCGGCCTAGGCTGGCCGCATCAACGAGGGAGAACCCCATGAAACTCAGCGCGCGCAACGTCCTCAGAGGCACCGTGACCGAGATCACCAAGGGCGCCGTCAACGCCATCGTCCGCATCGACGTTGGCGGTTCGGTGATCACGTCCTCGATCACCAATGCGGCGGTCGAGGATCTGGGGCTGAAGGTCGGCGAGCAGGCCTATGCCGTCATCAAGGCCAGCGACGTCATGGTGGGCCGCGACTGATGGCCGAGACCCCGCCCGCCAGCGGCGGCCCTGTCAAGGACGCCGATCAGGATGCCATCATCCTGTGGCACGTGCCCCTGTCGCGGTCGATGCGCATCCTGTGGCTGCTGAACGAACTGGACCTGCCCTTCAGCCTGCGGGTCATGGACCTGCGCAGCAAGGACATGCGCGAGGCGGAATACGAGGCCATCCACCCTGTGGGCCGCGCCCCCGCCCTGCAGATCGACGGCAGCGTGATCCATGAATCCGGGGCGATGGTCGAATACCTGTGCGAGACGCGGGGTCCGCATCTGGGACGTGCCCCGGGCGAGGAGGGGCGGCTCGGCTGGCTCGATTGGCTGCATTTTGCGGAAACCATCGGCCAGCACATTGCCAATCTCACCCAGAGCCATCTGATGCTGCGCGATCCGGCAACCCGCTCGCTGACGGTGATGAAGCTGGAAACCGCGCGGCTGGCCCGCACCCTGCGGCTGGTCGAACAGACGGTCGAGGAACAGGACTGGCTGATGGCCGGGGGCTTCTCGGGCGTCGATTGCGCGGTCGGCTGGTCGGTCTGGACCGCCCGCCGCTTCGTGCCTTTGTCGCCTGCGCTGCAAGCCTATGCCGACCGCTGCGCCGAACGGCCAGCTTTCCAGCGCGCCTTGCCCAAGGACGGTGAGGTGGTGCTCTACGACCGCGACTTCTACGAGGTGTCAGATGCCTGAAACCGTCGAGATCTTCGAAATGGGCCCGCGCGACGGGCTGCAGAACGAAAAGCGCCTGATCCCCGCTGCCGACAAGATCGCGCTGGTGGATCTGCTGTCGCGCGCAGGCTTCCGCCGGATCGAGGTCACCAGCTTCGTATCCCCGAAATGGGTGCCGCAGATGGCCGACGCCGCCGAGGTTCTGGCGGGCATCACCCGTGCCCCCGGCGTCAGCTACGCGGCCCTGACCCCGAACCTCAAGGGCTACCAGGGCGCGCGGGACGCCAAAGCCTCCGAGGTGGCGGTCTTCACCAGCGCCTCGGAAGGCTTCGCCCGCGCCAACCTGAACTGCACCATCGCCGAAAGCCTCGAACGCTTCGCCCCGGTGATGGAGGCCGCGCGTGCCGACGGAATTCCGGTGCGCGGCTATGTCAGCGTCGCAACCGACTGCCCCTTCGACGGCAGGATCCCCCCGGAAAACGTAGTCCGCGTTGCCACCGCCCTGCGCGACATGGGCTGCTATGAGATCAGCCTGGCCGACACCATCGGGCAGGCCGTACCCGAGGCGATCGACGCCATGCTGGCCGCCGTGCTGGAGGAGATGCCCGCGACGATCCTGGCCGGGCATTACCACGACACGTCCGGCCGCGCGCTGGACAACATCGACGCGAGCCTCGCGCGGGGCTTGCGGGTCTTCGACGCCGCGGTCGGCGGCCTCGGCGGCTGCCCCTATGCGCCGGGCGCGGCAGGGAACGTCGCGACCGAGAAGGTGGCCGCGCATCTGGCCGGGCGCGGGTTCGACACCGGGCTGGACATGGCCGTGCTGCGGCAGGCCGCCGAGATGGCGCAGGGGATGCGCGGGTAGGGAATAAGGCGAGCGCGGAAACGGGAGAACTGAATGGAAACGATCCGCATCGAAACAGACGCGCGCGGGGTAGCGACCCTGTGGCTGGCACGTCCCGACAAGCACAATGCCTTGTCGGCGCAGATGATCGCCGAGCTGACGCAAGCCGCAGAGCAGCTTGGCGCCGATCCTGCGGTGCGTGTGGTGGTGCTGGCCGCCGAAGGCAAAAGCTTCTGCGCGGGCGGCGATCTCGGCTGGATGCAGGACCAGATGGCCGCAGACGCCGCGACCCGGCGGCAGGGCGCGGCGGAACTGGCGCTGATGCTGAATGCGCTGAACGAATTGCCCAAGCCCCTGATCGGCCGCGTCCATGGCAACGCCTTTGGCGGCGGCATCGGCATGATGTCGGTCTGCGACGTGGCGGTGGGCGCGCGCACGGCGAAGTTCGGGCTGACGGAAACGAAGCTCGGCCTGATCCCCGCCACCATCGGCCCCTACGTTGTCGCGCGGATGGGCGAGGACAAGGCCCGCCGCGTTTTCATGTCCGGCCGCATCTTCGACGCAGCCGAGGCCGAGGCGCTGAACCTGCTCGCCTATGCCGTGGACCCCGAGGACCTTGACGCCGCCATCGAGGACGAGGTGGCGCCCTACCTGCAGACCGCGCCCAAGGCGGTGGCCGCAGCCAAGCGCCTGACCCGTGCGCTGGGTCCCCGGATCGACCGCGGGATCATCGACATGTCCGTGGACGCGCTGATCGCCGTGTGGGAGGACGACGAGGCCCCCCACGGCATTGAGGCCTTCTTCGCCAAACGCAAGCCGCACTGGCAGGGTTAATCCCGCCGCCCCAGGTCCGCGACGATCGCCCGGCGCGACCCCGAAGCGAACTCGCGCCGCAGCGTGATGCTGGTCACCACCACGGTGCCCAGCATCAGTCCCCATGCGCCCGCAAGCCAGCCGATCGCGCCGAGGGCGAAATAGACCGCACGCAGCCCGATGTTGAAGTTGCGGGCGGCCTGGATGTTGACCTGCGCGGCGGCCATGGCGCGCGGCTCGGCTTCCGGCAGGTCGGGGTCGTTCGGAACTGCGGCCATCATGATCGCGCAATAGCCGAACAGCCGGTGCGCCCAGACGAACTTGAGGAATGCGTTCGCCACGAACAGCAGCACCAGCAGGATCTTGAGCCGCCACAGCATCTCGGGGATCTCGCCCGCGTCCAGGTCGCGGGCGATCCCGGCCAAGGGATCGGTGTTGCCGATCAGCGCCAGCCCGCCCCCGATGGCGATCATGCAGGCCGAGGCGAAGAAGGACGTGCCTTCGCGCAGGCTTGTCAGGATGTTCCCGTCGAAGATGCGCGAATCGCGCGCGACCAGTTGGCGCATCCAGTCGCGGCGATAGGTCGTCATCAGGACCGAGACGGAAGGCAGCCGCGCGGGCGGATGCTCGATCACCCGCGCCGCGCCGAACCAGGCGGCGGCCAGCAGCGCCAGCGCCAGAAGGTCGAGGCGCGTCAGGGTCAGGGGCAGGTGGGTCACGGGTGTCCCTCGGGTCGGTCGGAGAGACGATAGGCCCGGCCTGCGGCGGTTGCCAGCGCGTCGGTCGGTGACTATCTCGGAAAGAAGAACAGGGAGGAACAGGATGGCCGCTCCTCACGCGATCCATGGGGATTTTCCCGCTGACGCCGACCGCATCGACCCCTCGAAGATGACGGGCAGCGGTTTCGCTTGGCTGCCCGACGATGCGGAAACCGGCTCTTGCAAGCCCCGCGCCATGCTCAGGGACGAGGCCGCCTGCCTCGTCGCAGGAGGCTGAATCATGCGAATGCCCATCCCCGACGCTGGCGTGATCGCCCGCCGCGAGTCGATCGTCGCGCGGTTGCGCGCGGTCATCGGCGCGGGTGACGTCATCGACGATCCGGTTGAGGCGCGCGCCTATGAGTGCGATGCGCTGTCAGCCTACCGCTGCCCACCGCTGGCCGTGGCCCTGCCCACAACGACCGAGGAGGTCGCCGCCATCCTGCGAGTCTGCCACGAGGAACGTGTGCCCGTCGTCCCCCGCGGCGCGGGCACCAGCCTTGCGGGCGGGTCCATGCCCACGGCTGACGCGGTGGTGCTTGGCCTCGCCCGCATGAACGCCGTGCTTGAGGTCGATTACGGCGACCGCGTGATCCGGGTGCAGGCGGGACGGACGAACCTGTCTGTGTCCACCTTTGTGGACGAAGCCGGGTTCTTCTACGCGCCCGACCCCTCCAGCCAGTTGGCCTGCGCAATCGGCGGCAACATCGGCATGAACTCGGGCGGGGCACATTGCCTGAAATACGGGGTCACGACCAACAACCTGCTGGGCGTGACGATGGTGCTGATGGACGGCAGCATCGTGGAACTGGGCGGGCCGATGGGCGAGGGACCGGGCCTCGACCTGCTGGGCGTCGTCTGCGGGGCCGAGGGCCAGCTTGGCGTCGTGACCGAGGCCACGCTGCGCATCCTGCCCAAGCCCGCCGGTGCCCGCCCCGTGCTGATCGGTTTCGACAGTTCGGAAACCGCCGGCGCCTGCGTTGCTGCGATCATCCGCGCGGGCGTCCTGCCCGTCGCCATCGAGTTCATGGACCGCCCCTGCATCGTGGCCACGGAAAACTTTGCCCGCCCCGGCTATCCCGACTGCGAGGCCCTGCTGATCGTCGAGGTCGAGGGCACGCCCTCAGAAATTGACGAGCAGTTGACCCTGATCCGCGCCATCGCCGAGGCGTTCTCGCCCGTCGAGTTTCGCGAAAGCAAGTCCGAGGACGAATCCCGCCGCATCTGGCTGGGCCGCAAGTCGGCCTTTGGCGCGATGGGGCAGATGGGCGACTACATGTGCCTTGACGGGACGATCCCCGTCTCGGCCCTGCCCAGGGTGCTGCGCGGCATCGCCGAGATGTCCGAGGCCGCGGGCCTGCCCGTCGCCAACGTCTTCCATGCAGGCGACGGCAACATGCACCCGCTCATCATCTTCGACGCCAACCGCCCCGGTGACTTGGAACGCGTCGAGGCGCTTGGCGCCGACATCCTGCGCCTCTGCGTCGAGGTCGGCGGCTGCCTGACCGGCGAGCATGGCGTGGGCGTGGAAAAGCGCGACCTGATGACTGCGCAGTTCACCGATGCCGACATGGAGGCGCAGATGCGCGTCAAGGACGTCTTCGACCCCCAGTGGCTGCTGAACGCGGCCAAGGTCTTCCCGCTGGAAGTTTCCGAAACCCGCCGGGAGGCCCGCCGCAATGCGGCCTGAAACCGAAGCCGAACTGGCCGCGCTGATCCGCGCAGGCCGTGGCCCGCTGTCAATCATCGGTGGCGGCACCCGCCTGCTGCCGGGCGAGGGGCAGGGGACGCGGCTTCCGACCGCCGCGCTGACCGGCGTGACGCTTTATGAACCAGCCGCCCTGACGCTGGTTGCCCGCGCCGGAACTCCCTTGGCGGAGATCGAGGCGCTGCTGGCCTCGGAACGTCAGCGCCTCGCCTTCGAGCCACCGCCCGCGCCGGGCTCAACCATCGGCGGCGTCATTGCGGCGAACGCCAGCGGTCCGCGCCGCGTCAAGGACGGGGCCGCCCGTGACAGCCTGCTGGGCGTCCGCTTCGTGGACGGCGGCGGAAAGATCGTCAGCAACGGCGGCCGGGTCATGAAGAACGTCACGGGCTACGACCTCGTCAAGCTGATGGCCGGCAGCCGCGGCACCCTTGGCGTTCTCACCGAGGTCAGCCTCAAGATCCAACCGATCCCGCCCTTCAGCCTCACGCTCGCGCTACCTGAACTAGACGCCGCTGCGGCTGTCCCCGCCCTCACTGCCGCGCTGACCGGCCCCTGGGACGTGACCGGCGCCGCCTGGCTGCCCGACCTGGGCGCACTGGTCCGCATCGAGGGCTTGGAAGGCTCGGTCGAACTTCGCGCCGAGACCCTCACCGCCCGCCTGTCCGCCTTTGGAGAGGTCCAGTCCCTCAAGGATGACCCTTGGCTTCTTCTTCGTGGAAATATCCCGGGGTCCGGGGCAGCGCCCCGGTCCGGCAGCGCCATCTGGCGCATCGCGTGCCGCCCCTCACAGACCGCCGCGATCCTGACCATGAACCCTGATGCGACCCCGCTGGCGCTTGACTGGGGCGCCTCGCTGATCTTCTTCTCACTTGCGCCCAATGCTCGTCCCGCATTGCCGCAAGGCGCCCGCGCCCTCTGCCTGCAAGGCACGCACCGCGGCCCGCTGCCCCCTCCCGATCCCGTCACCCGGAGGCTCGAGGACGGGTTGCGCGAACGCTTCGACCCGCGCGGGATATTCGCCGCACCCGAACTGACGGTGGCCTGAGATGCAGACGAACTTCACCCCTGAACAGTTGGCCGACCCCGGCATTGCCACCGCCAACAAGATCCTGCGGACCTGCGTCCATTGCGGCTTCTGCACGGCGACCTGCCCGACCTACCAGATCCTGGGCGACGAACTCGACAGTCCGCGCGGACGTATCTACCTCATCAAGGACATGCTGGAATCCGGCAGGCCGGCGGACGAGAAGACGACGCTGCACCTTGACCGCTGCCTGTCCTGCCTCGCCTGCATGACGACCTGCCCTTCGGGCGTGGACTACATGCACCTGATCGACCATGCGCGGGTCCATGTCGAAAAGACCTACCGACGCCCTTGGCGCGATCGGGCGCTGCGCTCGGTTCTGGCCTGGGTGCTGCCGCATCCCGGCCGCTTCCGCATGGCGCTGATCGGCGCAAAGCTAGCAAAACCCTTCGCGCGGCTGATGCCCGACCGCCGCCTGCGCGCGATGCTCGAGATGGCACCGCCCCGCATCGTCGGCCCCACCAACGACGACAAGGGCGCGACCTATGCCCCCATCGGCCCGAAACGCGCGCGAGTCGCCATCCTGACCGGCTGCGCGCAGAAGGCGCTGAATGCCGACATCAACGACGCCACCATCCGCCTGCTGCGCCGCGCAGGCTGCGAGGTGGTGATCCCGCGCGATCTCGGCTGCTGCGGCGCGCTGACCCATCACATGGGCCGCGACGACGCGGCACGGGAAACCGCACGCGACACGATCCGCGCTTTCCTTGCAGCCGACGCCGAGGCGCCGCTGGACGCGATCATCGTCAACACCTCAGGCTGCGGGACGGTCGTCAAGGACTATGGCCATCTCTTCGCCCATGACCCAGACCGCGAAGCCGCCGAGCGGGTGGCCAGCCTCGCGCGCGACATCACCGAGTTCCTCGACAGCCACGGCCTGCCCCCGGTCACGCAGCCCCTGAACCTGCGCGTGGCCTATCACGCCGCCTGTTCGCTGCAGCACGGCCAGCGCATCGTCGCGGCGCCCAAGGTGCTGCTGGGGCAGGCGGGGGCGACAGTCGTGACACCGGCAGATTCGCACCTGTGCTGCGGCTCGGCGGGCACCTACAACCTGCTGCAGCCGGAACTCTCCGCTGCCCTGCGCGACCGCAAGGTCCGCACCATCGAGGCTGTCGGCCCGCAGGTCATCGCTGCCGGCAACATCGGCTGCATGATGCAGATCGGGCAGGGCACCGGCATCCCCATCGTCCACACCGTCGAGCTGCTCGACTGGGCGACCGGCGGCCCACGCCCCGCCGCGCTGACCGAACTGGAGCACGCCGCATGACCATCCTGCCGCTGCTGGGCACGTTGGAAACCGCGCTCTACGCCGACGACCTTGATGCCGCCCGGATGTTCTGGACAGAGATCATGGGACTGGAGGAAATCGTCAGCGTCCCCGACCGCCATGTCTTCTTTCGCACGGCCGACCAGCCGCGCCCGCAGGTGCTGCTGGTCTTCAACCCCGATGCAACCGAGGTGCCGCCCAAGCCCGACGCCGACCAGCCTGTGCCCCCGCATGGCGCACGTGGCCCGGGCCACGCCTGCCTTGCCGTCGCACCCGAGGCGCTGGACCGCTGGCGGGCGCATCTGGAAAACCACGGCATCGGGATCGAGGCGGACTTCCTGTGGCCGAACGGCCGCCGCTCGATCTATTTCCGCGACCCGGCGGGCAATTCCATCGAGCTTGCGGACCCCGCGATCTGGGCCCCGAAGGGCGTGCCTTCGACCTGACTCACCCCTTGACAGGGGCGGGGCCGCTTCCCAGATTCATTGCAGCCGGATGGCCAGATGGCGCCGGCGAACCGCCTGCCCGGTTTCCGGGGGGCATGACTGTTCACATCGCTGAAAAGGATGCGACCCATGCGTAGCACTATGGACCTGACCCCGCTATATCGTGCGTCGATTGGCTTCGACCGCATTGCCGACCTGATGGATCGCGCGCTTGCCGCCGACATCACCACGCCCACCTATCCTCCCTACAACATCGAGAAGACCGGCGAGAATGCTTATCGCATCTCGATCGCCGTCGCAGGCTTTGCCGCCGACGACCTGTCGGTCGAGATGAAGGAGGGTGCCGTCATCGTTTCCGCCCGCAAGGCCGAGGAAGACGAGGGCAAGACCTTCCTGCACCGCGGTATCGCGACCCGCGCCTTTGAACGCAAGTTCGCGCTGGCCGACCATGTCCGCGTGACGGGCGCGAGCCACGTTGACGGGATGCTGCACATCGACCTGGTGCGCGAGGTGCCCGAGGCGCTGAAGCCGCGCAGGATCGAGATCTCGAAATCGGCCGGCACGACGCTGGAAGCCGAAGAGGTCAAGAAGCTGGACGCCTGACCTGTTCGGGCGAGGCATCGGGGGCGCTGCGGGGAGACCCGCGCGCCCTTTTTCGTTTCAGTCGCGCCGCAATCCTACCTGGCGCCCGACCTGCCGGGGTAGCGGCAGGTCCGCATGGGCCGCGACCGCTTCCGCGATCCGCGCCAGCACCTCGGGCGTGAAGGGCGCGACGCGGCGGCTGTTCAGATCGACATGCAGGACCAGGTTCTCGCTGATGGCGGCGGGCGCGTCTTCCCCGACGCGCCGCATCGTCTGGACGTAATGCAACCGCTTCGAGTCGTGCTCGATCAGCCGCGTTTCTACCACCACCCTGTCGCCCGCATGGAGTTCGCGCATGTAATGCACCTGCGCCTGCGCGGTGAAGACCGAGGCGCCGGTTTTCGCCGCAACCTCGGGCCCAAGCCCCAGCGGCACCAGCGCCCCGTCCACCGCGCGGTCGAACAACAGGTGGTAATAGGCCATGTTCAGATGACCGTTGTAGTCGGTCCAGTCCTGCTCGACCTGCATCGGCGGGCTGGTGAAGGGGGTGGTCAATCTGTCCTCCGTCCTTGTGGAGTGCCCGCAGGATGCGCGGTTTTCACGCACCGATCTGTCCGGCACGCAACCTCCGCATCCGCGATATCGCCCTGCCGCTGCGCAGCCTGCGTGATTTCCACGCATCGATCAGCCAGAGCGTCGGATCGCGGCGCATTCACAACCGTCTGCGCGCCCGCAGAGCCGCGCTGATGGTGCCGTCGTCAAGATAGTCCAGTTCGCCCCCGATTGGGACGCCTTGCGCGAGGCCAGTGACGGTGACATTCGTCCCCTCCAGAGCCTCGGCGATGTAATGGGCGGTGGTCTGGCCCTCGACCGTGGCGTTGAGCGCAAGGATCACCTCGGAGATGCCCTCCTCGCCCACCCGCCCGATCAGGCGCGGAATGCCAAGCTGGTCCGGCCCGACCTCGTCCAGTGCGGATAGTGTCCCGCCGAGGACGTGATAGCGGCCCCGGAAGGCCCGGCCGCGTTCCAGCGCCCAAAGGTCGGCGACATCCTCGACCACGCAAAGCTCGCCGTTCCCACGCTTGGGGTCGGCGCAGATGGGGCAGAGGTCGGATTCGCCGATGTTGCCGCAGCGGGTGCATTCGCGGGACCGTTCCGCCACGGTCGCCATCAGTTGCGCCAGTTGCGCCATCTGGCCGGTGCGGCGGCGGATCAGCGCCAGCACGACGCGGCGGGCGGATCTCGGCCCAAGGCCGGGAAGCCGCGCGATCTGGGCGATCAGCGCCTGGATGTCGTCGCTGCCCTCGGCCACGTCAGAAGGGCAGCTTCATGCCCGGCGGCAGGCCCATGTCACCCGCAAGCCGCTGGCCCTCGGACTGCGCCCGCGCTCCGGCCTTTTCCTGCGCGTCCCTGATCGCGGCGAGGATCAGGTCCTCGACCACCTGCTTTTCGGACGGCACGAAGATCGAAGGGTCGATCTCAAGCCCCTTCAGCTCGCCCTTGGCATTGGCAGTGACGCGGACAAGCCCCGCACCGGCCTCTCCGGTCACGGTCAGGGTTTCCAGCGTCTTCTGGAACTCCTCGACGCGGCCCTGCATGTCGCGGGCGGCGGCCATCATCTTGCCCAGATCGCCCATTCCTCCGAAGGGGTTCTTCATCGTCTCACTCCTCGTCCTCGAAGGGATCCCATTCCTCGACCGCCGCGACCGCGCCTTGCGAGGTGCCGTGCAGGTCTTCCGTCTCGTCATCCACCAGTGGCGGCGTCTCGTCGCGGATCGCCTTGAAGCGGGCGCCCGGAGCGGCCGCGAAGATTGCGGCGATCACGGGGTTCTTCATTGCCTCGGCCTCGGCGGCGGCGCGGGCCGCAGCCTTCTGTTCGCTGACCGTGGGGCCGCCGCCCTGATCGACCACCGAGACCGCCCAGCGGGCGCCGCCGGTCCAGCCGCGCAGGCGTTCGCCCAAGCGTTGGGCGAGATCGCGCGGGGCATCTGGCGTCGGCTGGAACTCGATCCGGCCGGGGGCATAGCGGACAAGGCGGATGTGGTCTTCCACCTGCGTCAGCAGCACCATGTCGCGCATTCGGCGGATCAGTTCGACCACCGAGGTGAAATCGGGATAGGTTGCCAGCGCATCCGCCGCCACCTGCGGCTCGGGCGCCAGCGCGATCGCACCGCTGGCCGTCATGCGGGCAGGGGGCGCGGACATCTGGTGGCTGGGCGCGGCATGGGTCGGTGCGCGCTGCGCCTGCATCGCCGGACGCGCGAGTTCGCCCGCTGCCTGTCCCGCCTGCACGCGGCGGATCAGCGCCTCGGGGTCAGGCAGGTCAGCCACATGGGTCAGGCGGATGATCGCCATTTCCGCGGCCATCATGGCGTTCGGCGCGGCGGAGACCTCCTCCAGCGCCTTCAGCAGCATCTGCCACAGGCGGGTCAGCGCGCGCATGGGGATGCGCTCGGCCATCTTGCGGCCTCGGGTGCGTTCGTCGGGGCCGACCGTGGGATCCTCGGCCGCGTCGGGCGTGATCTTCACGAGGCTGACCCAGTGGGTGATCTCGGCCAGGTCGCGCAACACTGCCAGCGGGTCGGCGCCCTCGGAATATTGCGATTGCAGCTCGGCCAGCGCCTCGGCCGCTGCGCCGCGCAGGATCATGTCGAAAAGGTCGAGCACCCGACCCCGGTCGGCCAGCCCCAGCATGGCACGGACCTGCGGAGCAGTGGTTTCCCCCGCGCCGTGGCTGATCGCCTGATCCAGCAGCGAGGTCGCGTCGCGGGCCGAACCTTCCGACGCGCGGGTGATCAGCGCCAGCGCGTCGTCGGTGATCTGCGCGCCCTCAGCTGTGGCGATCCGGCGCAGCAGGCCGATCATCACCTCGGGCTCGATCCGGCGCAGGTCGAAACGCTGGCAGCGCGACAGGACGGTGACGGGAACCTTTCGGATTTCTGTGGTCGCGAAGATGAACTTCACATGCGGCGGAGGTTCCTCCAGCGTCTTCAGCAGCGCGTTGAAGGCCGAGGTGCTGAGCATGTGCACCTCGTCGATGATGTAGATCTTGTAGCGTGCGGACGCTGCCCGATAGTGAACGGATTCAATGATCTCGCGGATGTCGTTCACGCCGGTTCTAGACGCGGCGTCCATTTCCAGCACGTCGACGTGGCGGCCCTCGGCAATGGCCGTGCAATGCTCGCAGACCCCGCAAGGGTTGGTCGTGGGGCCGCTGGTGCCGTCAGGGCCGATGCAGTTCATCCCCTTGGCGATGATCCGCGCCGTAGTCGTCTTCCCGGTCCCGCGGATGCCCGTCATGATGAAGGCCTGCGCGATGCGGTCTGCGGCGAATGCGTTCTGCAGCGTGCGGACCATGGCGTCCTGGCCGACCAGGTCGGCAAAGGTTTCCGGCCGGTATTTCCGGGCGAGCACCTGATAGGCGGGGGTGTCGGGCATTCGGTCCTCGTCTGACCGGGGGAATGTAGGCGGCGAGGCGGGCGAGGGCAACGGTTGCAAGAACACCCGGCTTGCGGCCGGGCGTGCCTCCGGCGGGGATATTTGGGGCCGAAAGACATTGGCTTTACGGCGCTGCGGCGGCAGGGTGGCGCGGCAGAATGGGGGCAGGCATGGATCTGGCATTTGCAGGCGGCGGGCTGGACCGCGCGGCGGATCGGCGGGGGTCCGGCGACTGGCAGGAGGGCGCGCTGGTGCTGCCGGTCTGGCGCGGCAAGCTCTGCCTTGAAGGCGAGCGGCTGGTGCGGCTTCCCGCCGATCACCCGGCGCTGGAGGATGGCCTTCCCTCCGTCCTGCTGGGCTTCGATGGCGAGCAGGCGGTTGCGGCCCGAGACATCTCTGCCTGGCTGCCGCCCTCGTTGCCCGAGACGCAGATGTTCTTCGACCCGACCGAGCAGGTCCATCCCGAGTTGCCGCAGGCCCGCTTTGTCGAACTGCGCGGCGTCATGTCCCGCCTGTCGCCGCTGGAGGCCGAGCTTGCCGCCACCGCCCGCGCGCTGACGGGCTGGCACGCGAGCCATCGTTTCTGCGCAGCCTGCGGCCAGCCGAGCGAGCCGCGCCAGTCCGGCTGGCAGCGCATCTGCCCGGCCTGTTCCACCGCCCATTTCCCCCGCACCGATCCGCTCGTCATCATGCTTGTGGTGCGAGGGGACCGTGCGCTGATCGGCCGCTCGCCCGGCTGGCCCGAGGGGATGTATTCCTGCCTTGCCGGCTTCATCGAGCCGGGCGAGACGGTCGAGGCCGCCGTTCGCCGCGAGGTCTTCGAGGAAACCCGCGTCCGCGTCGGCTCTGTCCGCTATGCCACCAGCCAGCCCTGGCCTTTTCCCTCCTCGCTGATGCTGGGGATGGTCGGAGAGGCCGAGAGCGACGAGATCACCCTTGACCCGGTCGAGCTTGAGGATGCCCGCTGGGTTTCCCGGGACGAGATGGCCTCGGTCATGGCCGGCACCCATGCGGTGCTGAAGGCGCCACGGGCGGGGGCGATCGCGGGCTGGCTGATCAGCCAGTGGGTGGCGGGCAGGTTGTAGCCTGCCCCGGGGCAGTTCCGGCATCTGCATGGCATTTGAACCATTCCGCGGATGCCCGGATACCCGTTCTTAAGCAGGCTCGCGCTATCTCCGATCACGGATGTGAAAGGGGAAAATCCATGTATTCCAGACTTGTTATTCTCGGGCTGGTCGCCCTGACCGCGGGTTGCGCCACGATCACGCGGGGCACCAACGATGCGCTTGTCGTGAACTCGACGCCGGGCGCGGCGCAGGTGAAGATGAGCGACGGGCAAACCTGCGATGCCACGCCCTGCACCTTCAAGGTGCCGCGCAAGTCGGAACTGAATTTGCTGGTGCAGAAGGAACGTTGCCAGCCGCAGCAGATCCGGGTGACGAACCGCGTCGCCGGTGGCGGCGGGGCGGCGATGGCGGGCAACGTCTTCGTCGGCGGGCTGATCGGCGTGGCCGTGGATTCGAGCAGCGGGGCCATGCTGGACCTGGTCCCGAATCCGGTGAACGTGTCGCTGGATTGCCGCTGAGCCGGCAGGCGCGCGGCTGTTGAACGGTCCGCATGGCATGGCTTTTCCACGCATCTGCGCCGGGTCTCGCATCCGGCTGTGGATCGTGGGATCGCCTGTCGCCACCGAGGCGCCGATCCGAGGATGGATTGGCGCTGCGCGGTGAAAGCGGTAAGGCAATCGCCGAACCGCTACCCCCGAGGAATCAATGTCCTATTTTCCGACCTGGCGCCCCGCCGCGGGCCCCGTGGTGATGCCGGACGAGCGCCTGCCTGCGGCGGCCTCGTTCACCATGGGCCTCCAGCATCTCTTGGCGATGTCCGGCTCGACCATCGTGGCGCCGATCCTGATGGGCTTCGACCCGAATGTGGCGGTGTTCTTCTCGGGGGTAGGGACGCTTCTGTTCTTCCTCATCACCGGCGGGCGGGTGCCGAGCTATCTGGGGTCCTCCTTCGCCTTCATCGCCGTGGTGCTGGCAGTGATGGGGCAGGAGGGCGCGACCATCGGGCACGCGCTGGGGGGCATTGTTGCCTGCGGCGCCCTTTACGCGCTGATTGGTCTGATCGTGATGATGGTCGGCTCGGGCTGGGTCGAGCGGCTGATGCCGCCGGTCGTGACCGGGACCATCGGGGTGGCGATCGGGCTGAACCTTGCGCCGGTCGCGGTGCAGCAGCTCAACGCCTTCGGCAATCCCACGGCGGCGCATACGACCATCGCGCTGCTGACGGTGCTGTGCATGGCCATGATCTCGTGCCATGGGCCGCAGGCCTCGCGACGGATCTCGGTGCTGCTGGCGCTGGTGTTCGGCTATGTGCTGGTGCTGGTGCTGGGGAACGGTCTCGGCATCGTGCCGGGGATCGACTTCGGCAAGGTCGCGGGCGCGGCGTGGTTCGGCCTGCCGGCCTTCCAGCGGCCCGAGTTCCACTGGTCCGCCATCACCCTGATCGCACCTGTGGCGATCATCCTCGTGGCCGAGAACCTGGGCCATATCAAGGCGCTGGGCGCGATCACCGGGCAGAACATGGACCGCTATATCGGGCGCGGCTTCTTCGCGGACGGGCTGGCGACGGTGGTCGCGGGATCGGGCGGGGGAACGGGCGTCACCACCTATGCCGAGAACATCGGCGTCATGGCGATGACCAAGGTCTATTCGACGCTGGTCTTCGTGATCGCCGCCGTGGTCGCCATCTGCCTGGGGCTGTCGCCCAAGTTCGGTGCCATCCTGCAGACGATTCCCGCGCCGGTGCTGGCGGGACTGTCGGTGTCGGTCTTCGGGCTGATCGCCTCGGCCATGGTGCGGATCTGGGTCGAGAACAAGGTGGATTTCGCCGACCCGCGCAACCTGTTCACTGTAGGCGTAGCGCTGATTCTCGGCGCCGGCGACTTCACGCTGAACATCGGAGACTTCGCGCTGGGCGGAATCGGCACCTCGACGCTTGCGGCACTGGTGCTTTACCAGATCCTCGGGATCGGGCGTCAGCAGGTCGAGGCAAGGGAAAGGTGAGAGGTTGGACAACGACCCAAGCGGGGCTCGTTACGGCTGCTTCCTTCCGGACCTGACCGGGTTGGCGAGGCGCTCGCCCGCGCCAACCTCTCGGCCCGACAGATAGGACGGGACAAGGCGCGTTGCAAGCCCGCTTCATCCCAAGACAACCTGCGCGTGTTAACTTGTAAGCATGCACGTCCAAGTTTATGAGGCTGGTGATTTTCAAGGATCTGGTGGCCGCTCGATGAAATTTTCACTGCGTCAGGATACCGGATTGCCAGCGGTCCAGCTTTTCGACGCAATCAGCGACTTCCCCCGGATGGAGCGGATGCTGGTGCGGCGCGGCACGAGCATCCGGCGGGTCGATCCGGCGCAGGAACCAGGCGCGGGCATGGCCTGGGACCTGGCCTTCGATCATCGCGGCAAGCGCCGCGAGCTGCGGCTGGACGTCACCCGGTTCGACCGTCCAGAAAAGATCGCGATGGCGGGAGGAAGCGATTCTCTGGACATCGGCATCGAGATGACCGTGGTCGCGCTGACGCGCGCCAAGTCGAGGGTGATCTTTGAGCTGAAGGTGAAGCCCCGCAACATGCGCGCGCGGCTGATGCTGCAGACGGCCAAGCTTGGCAAGGCCCAGCTTGACCGCAGGTTCGCCGACAAGGTGGGCAAGTTCCTGTTCGACCTGACGGAACGGCGGCGCTGAGCCCTGTCGTCAGCGGCGGGCGGACTGCTCGGCGCGCAGCGGGTCAGCGGGATAGACGCCGAGGATGGTCAGGGCCGAGGTGAAATAGCGCAGCTCGTCCAGCGCCCGCATCACTGCGGGGTCATCGGGGTGGCCCTCGATGTCGGCATAGAACTGCGTTGCGGTGAAGACGCCGTCCACCATGTAGCTTTCCAGCTTGGTCATGTTGACGCCGTTCGTGGCAAATCCGCCCATCGCCTTGTAAAGCGCGGCCGGAATGTTGCGGACGCGGAAGACAAAGCTGGTCAGCATCGAGGCGTCCCCCGCGCGGTTCAGGCGGCGGGAGTGATCCGGCTCGCGCGCCATGATCAGGAAGCGGGTGGTGTTGTTCTGGCGGTCCTCGATCCGGTCGGCCAGGCGGTGCAGCCCGTAGATCTCGCCGGCAAGCGGACTTGCCAGCGCCGCGCGGCGCTTGTCGCCGGCCTGCGCGACCATCAAGGCGCTGCCGGCCGTATCGGCGCCGGTGACGGTGCTGATGCCGTGCTGGCGCAGGAAGTTGCGGCACTGGCCCAGCAGGACCGTGTGGCTCATCGCCTCGGTGATGTCCTCCATCCGGGCGCCGGGAACGCCCAGCAAGCTGATGTGGACGCGCACGAAGGTCTCGTCGATGATATGCAGGCCGGATTCGGGCAGCAGGTGATGGATGTCGGCGACCCGGCCGTAGGTCGAGTTCTCGACCGGCAGCATCGCGAGGTCGGCCACGCCTGACCGGCAGGCTTCCACCGTATCCTCGAACGTGGCGCAGGGCAGCGCCTCCATATCCGGGCGGGCCTGGCGGCAGGCCTCGTGGCCATAGGCGCCCGGCTCGCCCTGGAACGCGATCCGACCGGTGAGGGTGCCGGCGGGCGACGCGGGGTCGGTGGGGGGCTGGGGCATCTGGAACCTGTCGCAAGGGGCCAAGGGCAGTCGGTGCGGGGCTGGCGTCACACCTGCCCTGCAATCGTCCGGCGGGGCCGAACTATACCTTGAACCGGCAAAGTGAAAGCGGATAGATAGCGGCCAGACAAAAGCCGCGACCGCAAGGAAAGACGCCATGTTCAACACGATGACGGTGACCAAGACAGCCGCTGCGCTGATCGGCTCGCTGCTGTTCCTGATGCTTGCATCCTGGTTCGCGTCGTCGCTGTATCACGTCGGCTACACCGGCCATGTCGCCGAGGGCGAGGAAATCCCGCAGGCCTACCGCATCCCGGTCGAGGACAGCAGCGGCGGCGGCGAGGAAGAGGTCGTCGAGGAAGGCCCCGACCTGGCCACGCTGCTGGCTTCGGCCGATCCCGCGCTGGGCGAACGTGCCTTCGGCAAGTGCCGGTCCTGCCACAAGCTGGACGGCACCGATGGCGTCGGGCCGCACCTGAACGGCGTCGTCGGCCGCGACAAGGCCGCGGTCGATGGCTTCAACTACTCCACCGCCGCGCTTGAGCAGGAAGGCGCGTGGGAACCCGAGAACATCGACGCCTTTGTCACCAACCCGCGCGAATACATGCCCGGCACCAAGATGGCCTTCGCCGGCATCAAGAACGCGGAAGAGCGTGCGAACCTGATCGCCTATCTGCAGACCACCAACTGATCCGTCGTTTCGGGGGAAGATTGTGGGCGCGGGGGAAACCCCGCGCCTTTTTCCATTCCGTCGGGGCGAGCCGGCGTCACAATGGCGACAGGCCGCTTGCGGGTGCCGCGCTGCGTGCCTTAGCGTCCGAACGATCCCTGGCCGGTTTGCCGGAAAGGGCAGGCAAAGGGAGAAGCGCATGGTCGCGACACGCAACGGGATTCTGGCGGCGGTTCTGTCTTTGGTGGCGACGCTGGCCGTCGCGCAAGGCGAGGCCACCGGGCCAACCATCGTTTCCCATGGTGTCGGCACCTTTGACGCGATCCGCCTGCCTGCCGATTTCGCGCATCTCGCTTACGTCAACCCCGACGCGCCGAAAGGCGGCGAGATCAGCGAATGGGCGGCGGGAGGCTTCGACAGCTACAACCCCTTCACCGTCAAGGGCCGCGGCGCGGCGCTGTCCACCGTCATGCTGGAAAGCCTGCTGGAGGGCACCGCCGATGAGATCGGGACCGCCTACTGCCTGCTCTGCGAAACGATCGAATATCCGGAAAGCCGCGACTGGGCGATCTTCACCCTGCGCGAGGGTGTGCGCTTTTCCGACGGCACGCCCATGTCCTCGGGTGACGTGCTGTTTTCCTATGAGACGCTGCGTGACAAGGGGCTGTCGTCCTTCCGCGCGGTGATCGTGCAGATGGTCGCGCAGGCCGAGGTGCTGGACGACCGCCGCATCCGCTTCACCTTCACGCCCGACTATCCGCGCCGCGACGTGATTCAGGCGGTGGGCGGGCTTCCGGTCTTTTCCAAGTCCGATTTCGACGCGAACAACCGCGACATCGCCGAAAGTTCGAACCTTCCTTATGTCGGCTCGGGCCCCTACATGTTCGACAGCGCCGACATCGGCCGTTCCGTCAGTTGGAAGCGCAACCCCGACTACTGGGGTGAAGGGCTGCCGATCAACCGGGGCCGCCACAACTTCGACCGCATCCGCATCGAGTATTTCGGCGACTACGATTCAGCCTTCGAGGCGTTCAAGGCCGGGGCCTATACCTTCCGCAACGAGGCGTCCTCGATCCATTGGGCGACGCGCTACGACTTTCCGTCCTTCACCAACGGCTGGGTGAAGAAGGAAGAGCTGGAGGACGGCAACATCGCCAGCGGCCAAGCCTGGGCCATCAACCTGCGCCGCCCGCAGTTCCAGGACCCGCGCGTGCGGCAGGCGATCGGGATGGTCTTCAACTTCGAATGGTCGAACGCGACGCTGTTCTACGGCCTTTACGAACGCATCACGAGCTTCTGGGACAACAGCCCGCTGAAAGCCACGGGCCTGCCCAGTCAGGCCGAGCTTGCCCTGCTGGAACCTTTGCGCGCCGACCTGCCCGAGCAGGTCTTCACCGAGGAGGCCGCCGTTCCCCCCATCAGCGGCGAGCGCCAGATGGACCGCGGCAACCTGCGCCGCGCGGCCGCCTTGCTGGGCGGGGCGGGCTGGACGATCCCCGAAGGCAGCCGCGACGGCATCCGCCGCAACGCGCAAGGCCAGCCCCTGCGGGTGCAGATACTCAACGATTCGCAGACCTTCGACCGGGTGATCAACCCGTGGGTCGAAAACCTGCGGACCCTCGGGGTGGATGCGGTGAACGAGCGGGTGGACGACGCGCAGCTTGAGGATCGCCGCCGCAACCACGATTTCGACGTGATCACCGCGCAACTGGGGCAGGACCCGATCCCCGGCTCGGGGCTGCAGCAGTATTTCGGCTCGAACTCGACCGACGACGTGTTCAACGTCATGGGGCTGGCGAATCCGGCGGTGGACCGGCTGATCTCGCATATCGAGGGCGCCACTACGCAGGAGGAACTGAACACCGGCGTCCATGCGCTCGACCGCAGCCTGCGGGCGATGTATTTCTGGGTGCCGCAGTGGTTCAAGGGCAAGCACACCGTTGCCTACTGGGACATGTTCGGCCACCCCGAGACGATGCCTCCTTACGCGCTGGGTGAGCTTGATTTCTGGTGGCATGACGCGGATAAGGCCGAGGCGCTGAGAAGCGCCGGGGCGATCCGCTGACCGGCCGGGCGCGCGGGCAGGGACACCGATGGGCGCATATCTTCTGCGGCGGCTGCTGCTGATCATCCCTACGCTGATCGGCATCATGCTGGTCAACTTCACCCTGACCCAGTTCGTCCCCGGCGGCCCGATCGAGCAGATCGTAGCTCGCGTCCAGGGCGAAGGCGACGTCTTCCGCAACATCGCCGGCGGGGGCGACGCGGGGCAGGGCGCATCCACCGAACGCTACGCCGGGGCGCAGGGCCTGCCGCCCGAGTTCATCGCCGAACTGGAACGCGAGTTCGGCTTCGACAAGCCCCCTGTCCAGCGATTCCTGTCGATGCTGTGGGACTATCTGCGCTTCGACTTCGGCGAATCCTGGTTCCGGTCCATTTCGGTCGTCGATCTGGTGATCGAGAAGATGCCGGTGTCGATCACGCTGGGCCTGTGGTCCACGCTGCTGGCCTATCTGATCTCGATCCCGCTGGGCATCCGCAAGGCGGTGCGGGACGGGACGCCGTTCGACACCTGGACCTCCAGCGCGATCATCGTGGGCTACGCCATCCCCGGCTTCCTGTTCGCGGTGCTGCTGATGGTGCTGTTCGCGGGCGGCAGCTACTGGCAGATCTTCCCGCTGCGGGGGCTGACCAGCGACAACTGGGAAAGCTTGTCGGCCTGGGGAAAGGTCAAGGACTACCTGTGGCACATCACCCTGCCGGTGATCGCCTCGACCATCGCCAGCTTCGCCACGCTGACGCTGCTGACGAAGAACAGCTTTCTGGACGAGATCAATAAGCAATATGTCATGACCGCCCGCGCCAAGGGGCTGGCGGAACGGCGGGTGCTTTACGGCCACGTCTTCCGCAACGCGATGCTGATCGTGATCGCGGGCTTCCCCTCGCTGTTCCTGGGCGTGTTCTTCGGCGCCTCGATCCTGATCGAGACGATCTTCTCGCTGGACGGCCTCGGCCGCCTTGGCTTCGAGGCCGCGGTGCAGCGCGACTATCCGGTGATCTTCGGCACGCTCTATGTCTTCGGCTTGATGGGCCTTCTGGTCGGCATCCTCTCGGACCTGACCTATGTGCTGGTCGATCCGCGCATCGACTTCGAAAGCCGCGCCGGATGAGCCTGTCGCCCCTGAACCAGCGCCGCTGGCGCAACTTCCGCCGCAACAAGCGCGCCTTCTGGTCGCTGGTGATCTTCGCGGTGATCTTCGTGCTGTCGATGCTGGCCGAGGTCATCGCCAACGACAAGCCCATCGTCGCCAGCTATCGGGGAGACCTGTACTTCCCCGCCTACCGCTTCTACCCCGAAACTGCCTTCGGCGGCGACTTCGGGACGCAGGCGAACTACACCGACCCCTCGGTGGAATGCCTCATCATCTCGGGCGGGCGCGAGGAATGCTGGGACGACCCCGAGGCCACCATCGCCGAGGCCCGCAGCACCGGCACCGTGAACGGTGAGGAAATCCATCGCGGCTGGACCATCTGGCCGCCGATCCCCTACCACTACCGCACGATCAACAACGTGGGCACCGCCCCCTCGGCCCCCGATGCCGCGCATTGGCTTGGCACCGACGACACCGCGCGCGACGTGCTGGCCCGCGTGATCTACGGCTTCCGCCTGTCGATCCTGTTCACGCTGATCGTGACGGTGATCGCCTCGGCCCTCGGCATCGCGGCAGGCGCGGTGCAGGGCTATTTCGGCGGCCGCACCGACCTGATCTTCCAGCGCCTTCTGGAAATCTGGGGCTCGACCCCCTCGCTTTACGTCATCATCATCCTGTTTGCGATCCTCGGGCGCAGCTTCTGGCTGCTGGTCTTCGTCTCGATCCTGTTCGGCTGGCCCGCGCTGGTCGGCGTCGTCCGGGCCGAGTTCCTGCGCGCCCGCAACTTTGAATATGTCCGCGCCGCCCGCGCCCTGGGCGTCAACGACCGCACCATCATGTTCCGCCATATCCTGCCCAACGCCATGGTGGCGACGCTGACCATGCTGCCCTTCGTCGTGACCGGCACCATCTCCAGCCTTGCCGCTCTGGACTACCTCGGCTACGGGTTGCCCGCCTCGGCGCCCTCGCTCGGGGAACTGGCGCTGCAGGCCAAGCAGAACCTTCAGGCGCCATGGCTGGGCTTTGCCGCCTTCTTCACCTTCGCCATCATGCTGTCGCTTCTGGTCTTCATCTTCGAGGGCATCCGCGACGCCTTCGACCCAAGGAAAACCTTTCGGTGAAGGACCCCCGCGACCCCCGCCCGCCGCTGGACAGCCCCCGCGACGCCGCCGACCCGGCGATGGCCCGCGATCCGCGCGACCCCGCCCGCGACGAGGTGCTGACCGACCCTCGCCCCGACCCAACGGAACCTGCTGGCCCCGCTGCCGTTCTGCCGGTGGTCCCGTCCCCCGGCAAGGCCGCCGCTGTCCCCGAGGCCACCTCGGACAAGCCGCCCATTTTCGAGCGGTCTGAGCATATCCCAGTCTCGGAAGCGCCCGGAAAACAGTCCGCCGGACTGTTTTCAGCAAATGAGGGGCGAAGCCCGAGCGGGGCGGCGGCCCGGTCCGGCAGCGACACAAACGCCGTCCTTTCCGTCCACGACCTGCGCATCAGCTTCGTCAACGAGGGCCGCTCGACCCCCGCCGTCAAGGGAGTCAGCTTCACCGTGGGTCGCGGGGAAACCGTCGCGCTGGTGGGCGAATCAGGGTCCGGCAAGTCGGTCACGGCGCTGTCCACCGTCCAGCTTCTGGGCGCCTCGGCCCGCATCGAGGGCAGCGTCCGCTACAATGGTGCTGAGATGATCGGGGCGCCCGAGGAAAAGCTGCGCGCCGTGCGCGGCAACGATATCAGCTTCGTGTTCCAGGAGCCGATGACCTCGCTGAACCCGCTGCACACGCTGGAACGGCAGATCGGCGAAAGCCTGGCGCTGCATCAGGGCCTGACAGGTCAGAAAGCACAGACGCGCATCATTGAACTGCTGAACCGCGTCGGCATCCGCGATGCCGAAAGCCGCCTGGCCGACTATCCGCACCAACTGTCCGGGGGCCAGCGCCAGCGGGTGATGATCGCCATGGCCTTGGCGAACGGGCCGGAGCTGCTGATTGCGGACGAACCCACCACGGCGCTCGACGTGACGATCCAAGCGCAGATCCTCGACCTGCTGGCGGACCTCAAGCGCGACGAGGGGCTGTCGATGCTGTTCATCAGCCACGATCTCGGGATCGTGCGCCGCATCGCCGACCGCGTCTGCGTCATGCAGGGCGGCGAGATCGTGGAACAAGGGCCGGTCGAGGACATCTTCCGCAACCCCCGTCATCCCTATACCCGCAAGCTGCTGGCAGCCGAACCCAAGGGCATCGCCGAGCCGATCGACCCCGCCGCACCCGAGATCGTCTCGACCGAAGCCCTGCGCGTCTGGTTCCCGATCAAGCGCGGCTTCCTGCGCCGCACCGTAGGGCACGTCAAGGCGGTGAACGCCGCGACCCTGCGGGTACGGGCGGGCGAAACGCTGGGGATCGTGGGCGAATCCGGGTCCGGCAAGACGACGCTGGCGCTGGCGATCATGCGGCTGATCGAAAGTACTGGCCCGATCGTCTACATGGGCCGCGACATCTCGGCCCTGCAAGGCCGCGGGTTGCGGCGGCTTCGCCGCGACATGCAGATCGTCTTCCAGGACCCCTTCGGCAGCCTCTCCCCCCGCATGACCGTAGGCCAGATCATCGCCGAGGGACTGGGCGTGCACGGCGTCGAAAAGGGCCGCGATCCGCGTCAGATGGTGACCGGGATCATGGCCGAGGTCGGCCTCGACCCCGCCACGATGGACCGCTATCCGCACGAGTTCTCGGGCGGCCAGCGCCAGCGCATTGCCATCGCGCGGGCGATGATCCTGCGGCCGAAGGTGGTGGTGCTGGACGAACCGACCAGTGCGCTCGACATGACCGTGCAGGTCCAGATCGTCGAGCTTCTGCGCGACCTCCAGCGCCGCCATAAGCTCGCCTTCCTGTTCATCAGCCACGACCTGCGCGTGGTCCGCGCCATGAGCCACCAGATCATGGTCATGCGTGCGGGCGACGTGGTGGAACAGGGTACCACCGCGCAGGTCTTCGACGCGCCCCAAAGCGACTATACCCGCGCCCTGATGGCCGCGGCCTTTCACGACAGCAAAGACCGACCGTGAAGATCCTGTTCGTCCACCAGAACTTCCCCGGCCAGTTCCCCCACCTTGCCCCCGCGCTTGCCGCGCGTGGCCATGACGTGCTGGCGCTGACGGACGAGGCGAACGAGCGCGCCAGCCCGGTCCGGGTGGTGAAATACGCGAAGCCCCCGCAGGTGACGACCAGCCACCCGCTGGGGCGGACCTATGCAGAGATGGCCGAGCGCGGCTGGCTCGCCGCCCGTGGCGCTCGGGCGCTGAGGGATCGCCATGGCTATGCGCCCGACGTGATCTTCGGCCATTCCGGCTGGGGCGAGACGCTGTTCCTGCGCGAGATCTGGCCCGAGGCGAAGCTGCTGGTCTATGCCGAACTGATGTATCGCACCCGAGGCCATGACGTGGGTTTCGAACCCGAGATCAGCCCCGGCACCGACGAGGCGCGGGTGCGCACCGTCGCCCGCTCGGCGCATCTCATCCAAGGCTTGGTGCAGGCCGATGCCGGGCTGTCGCCCACCCGCTATCAGGCCGAGAGCTTCCCGCCCGAACTGCGGTCCAAGCTGACCGTCATCCACGACGGCATCGACAGCGACCGGGTGAAGCCCGACCCCTCGGCCACGCTGCCGCTGCCCGATGGACGGGTGCTGCGCGCGGGTGACGAAGTGCTGACCTATGTCTCGCGCTCGCTGGAACCTTACCGCGGCTTTCATGTCTTCATGCGCGCGCTGCCCGGCGTGCTGGCGGCGCGGCCGCAGGCGCAGGTGGTCGTGATCGGGGCCGAGGGCGTCAGCTACGGCGGCAAGCCCGCCGACGCCGAAAGCTGGAAGGCGAAGATGCTGGACGAGATGGGCGACCGGCTGCCGCTTGACCGCGTGCATTTCCTCGGCCGGGTGCCCTATCAGACTTACCTGTCCACGCTGCAGGTTTCGCGCGTCCATTGCTACCTGACCTATCCCTTCGTCCTCAGCTGGTCGCTGACCGAGGCGATGTCGGCGGGCTGCCTGATCGTCGCCTCTGACACCGAGCCGGTGCGCGAACTGATCCGCGATGGCGAGAACGGCCGGCTCGTTCCCTTCCACGATCGCACCGCGCTGGAAGCCGCGCTGATCCGCGCGCTTGAAGGCGACCCCGAAGCCGAAGGGCTGCGGGCGGCGGCGCGAGCGGTGATTGCCGGCGGCTACGACCTGCGCCGCCACAGCCTGCCGCGCCTGATCGACTGGGTAGAGGGCTTCGGCCCCTAGATCCCCGCCATCGCGATCAGTCCGGCCAGCACCAGCGGGATTGCCAGCACCGCCAGCACCGTCTGCGCCGCCGTGATACCCGCCATCAGCGGCGCATCGCCCCCAAGCTGGCGGGCGAGAATATAGGAGGACGAGGCCGTCGGCAGCGTCTGGAAGACCAGCGCCGTCACCAGCGCCTGCCCCTCAAGCCCCATCAGCAGCGCGACGGCCAGCGTGGCGAGCGGCATCGCCCCGAACTTCAGCGCCGAGGCTGTGGCGACCGGCCCAAGCCAGCGCCGCGCGCCCCCGAACTGCAGCGCCGCGCCGACGCAGAGCAGCCCCAGCGGCAGAGACGCCGCCCCCAGCGAGCGCAGTGCAGGGCCGATTCCCGGCGGCATCTCGAACCCCGCGGATTTCGCCGCGATCCCGGCGAAGGAGGCCAGCACCAGCGGGTTCGTCGCCACCTGCCGGACGACGCCGCGCAGGCCCAGCCGCGCATGGCCATGGCGGGCAAAGACCAGCACGCAGAGGATGTTGACCGTGGGCACGATCACCGCGTTGCAGATCGCCGCCAGCGCGATGCCGCTTTCGGGAAACAGCCCCACCGCCAGCGTGACGCCGACATAGTTGTTGAACCGGATGCTGCCCTGGAAGACCGAGGTGAAGGCGGGTCCGTCCAGTCCCATCGCCGGGCGCAAGGCCAGCGTCAGCGCCGCCACGATCACGATCGCCGTGACCAGCGTCAGGGCCAGCGCCCCCACTGGCAGCGCGCCGATGTCGGCGGTGACGAGGCCGTGGAAGAACAGGCTCGGCAGCAGGACGAAATAGCTCAGCCGCTCGGCCTGGGGCCAGAAAGCGGCGGCGAGAAAGCCCCTGCGGCGCATCAGGAACCCCAGCCCGATCAGCAGGACGACAGGCGAAAGGGCGGCGAGAACTCCGGCGGTCACGGGCGCGGCCCCGACCGGACGGGGCGACAAGGCGGTGCAGGCATCTGCATGGTCAGGGAGGCAGCCTTTTGCCGGTGGCGTGGTCGGCGCCCGGATGCCATTCCCAAGGGCGCTGTGCAATCACTGCCTGGACGAGATGCAATGCGACCGGAAAGAGCCGCTCCGCGGGGGCGGACCCCGTGCTGATGCTGCTGGTCGGACGCGCAGGCTGAACGCGGTCTGGTATCCTGAAGCCTTGCCAAGGCCAAGGCATTACCGGATCACCGCTTGCCGGCATCCCCTGCCGTGACCTGCGGAGGTTGCCACAAGGTTGGCCGCATCGGGCCGTTCTCAGGCAGCCGTTCCGCGCAACCAGCGCAGCCCGGCCTCGGTCGTCGTCGCGGGGACGTATTCCGCGCCGACCCAGCCGTTGTAGCCCGCCGCATCCACATGGCGAAAGAACACGGCATAGTCGATCTCGCCGCCTTTCGGCTCGTGCCGGCCGGGAAAACCCGCGATCTGGACATGGCGGGCGCGGCGGGCGTGGCGGTCCCAGCAGGCGATGGCGTCTCCCGTGATCCGCTGGGCGTGGTAGGCGTCGAACTGCAGCCCGAGGTTCGGCGCGCCGACCTCGTCGATCAGCTCGGCCGCGAGGTCGTAGTCGGCCAGGAAGTAACCCGGCATGTCGTCGCTGTTGATCGGCTCGATCAGCAGGCTGGCATGGGGCGCGCGGGCGCAGGCCCAGCGCAGGTTCTCGACAAGGCTGCGCCGCGCCGCCGGGCCTTCGGCGCGGCCCGCCATGACATGCAGGTGACGGCAGCGCAGCGCCTGGGCGAAACGCAGGGCGCGATCAAAGTCGCGGCGGAACCGCTCCTCTCCCCCGGGCACGGCGGCGAAGCCTCGGGGTCCGCCCGCCCAGTTCGGGGGCGGGGTGTTCATCAGCACGAATTCCAGTCCCGCTGCCCGCAGCGCGGCGGACAGTTCGGGCGCGGCGAGGTCATAGGGGAACAGCATCTCGGCGCCCTCGAACCCCGCGCTGCGGGCGGCGGCAAAGCGTTCCAGCACCGGCAGTTCGGTGAACAGGAAGGTCAGGTTGGCGGCAAAGCGCGCCATTCAGCCCTCCAGGGGGAAACTGGCGCCCTGAGAACGCAGGACAAGCCGACCCGAGCCGCCGTCCTGTGCCGCCTCGACCAGCCGGTAGAAGGTCTTGCGGTCGATCAGCGCATCAAGGCCGCGGCGGACATGGACATAGGGGCGCGGCTCGCCGTCCCGGTCCTCGACCCGGATGGGGTTGTCGGGACCGGCCACCACCTCGTCGCCGACATTGGTGGTGAAGCGGATCAGGTCGTCGGAAATCTCGGCATCCACGGCGAGGAAGGGCGCGTCCACGACCCGGATGCCCAGCTTCTCGACCGGCGTGACGAGGAAGAATTGATCCCCCTCACGCTTCAGCACAGATGCAAAAAGCCGCACCATCCCGGGCCGGCCAATGGGCGAGCCCTCGTGGATCCACTGCCCGTCCGGGCGGATTTCCAAGTCCATCTCGCCGCAATAGGGCGGGTTCCACAGGTGAACCGGGGGCGGCCCGCGCCGTCCGGCCTGTCGTGCGGCTTCCATGATGCCCGCGCCGGTCGCGCGATCGTGCCCGGATTTTTCGCCCTTGTCCGTCATTGCCAGTGGAGCCTTCCGCGAACCGCCAATATGCTCTCCGTTACAGCAGAGCGAAGGCAGAGTCATGGCCGCAGAAGATAAACTCGTCGCGGATGCCACCCTTCTGGCCGGGCGGCTGACCGAGGCCCGCGCCAGCATCGAGCGCCGCTTCGTCGGCCAGCACGAGGTGGTGGAACAGGTGCTGGCCGCGATCCTGTCGGGCGGACACGCGCTGCTGGTGGGTCAGCCGGGGCTGGGCAAGACGATGCTGGTCGATACGCTTTCGACCGTGCTGGGTCTCGACAGCGCCCGCATCCAGTTCACGCCGGACCTGATGCCGGCGGATATCCTCGGCTCCGAGGTGCTGGACATGCGCCCGGACGGCACCCGCGCCTTCCGCTTCGTCGAGGGGCCGGTCTTCACCCAGCTTCTGATGGCCGACGAGATCAACCGCGCCAGCCCCCGCACCCAGTCGGCGCTGCTGCAGGCGATGCAGGAAGGCGAGGTCACGATCGGCGGCCAGCACCGTCCGCTCGGCCGCCCGTTCCATGTGCTCGCGACCCAGAACCCGATCGAGCAGGAGGGGACATACCCTCTGCCCGAGGCGCAGCTTGACCGTTTCCTCGTGCAGGTGGACATCGACTATCCCGACCGCGACACGGAACGTGCGATCCTGCTGGCAACCACCGGGGTCCAGCGGGACCGGCCCCATGCGGTGCTGGACGCGGCTTCGCTGATCGACGCGCAGCGGCTGGTCCGCGCGATGCCAGTGGGCGAGGGCGTGACGGCGGCGATCCTTGATCTGGTGCGCTCCGCGCGGCCGGGTGGGGCCGAGGCTCCGGGCTGGGTCGGCGAGACTTTGGTGTGGGGACCGGGGCCGCGCGCGGCGCAGGCGCTGATGCTGCTGACACGGGCGCGGGCGGTGCTGCAGGGCCGCTTTGCGCCGACGCTGGACGACGTGGCGGCAATGGCGGCGCCTGTGCTGCGACACCGCATGGCGCTGTCCTTCGCCGCCCGCGCGCGGCGCGATTCAGCCGATGCCGTGATCGGGCGGCTGATGGGCGAAAGCCTGCGGGCCGCCGCCTGAGGCCCGCGATGCGTCAGCCCGCATCCCCTCGCGCGGAAGGCGCGGTCGCGCTGCGCCTGGGGGCGGAAGCTGCAGCCGCTGGCCTGCCCGAGCTGATGCTGTCGGCTGAAAAGCTGGCCGCCAGCGTCGATCCCGGTGCGCATGGGTTGCGCCGGGCAGGCAGCGGCGAGGATTTCTGGCAATACCGCCCTGCGGCCGCGGGCGACCCGGCCAGCGCCATCGACTGGCGCCGCTCGGCCCGGTCCGACGCGGCCTTCGTGCGGGAACGCGAGCGGCAGGCGCCGCAGTCGGCGGTGCTGTGGGCGTCCGGCGCCGCCGGCATGGGGTGGAGCGGGGATGCCGCGCGGCCGCAGAAGGGCGAGCGGGCGCGGCTGCTGGCGCTGGCGCTGGGGCTGCTGCTGCTGCGCGGGGGTGAGAGGGTGGGCGTCGGTCCCGCGGATGCCAAGGCGGGGCGGCTGCAGGCCGAGGTGCTGGGCCGGGACCTGCTGTCGGCGCAGGCCGAACTTCCCGGCGCAGGCACGCTGCGTCCGCATCGCCGGGTGGTGCTTATCGGGGACTTTCTGGGTGACATCGGTCCCCTGCGGGCGCTGCTGGACGAGGCGACGGCGCTGAACTGCCGGGGCGCGCTGATGCAGGTGCTCGACCCGATGGAGGAGGAATTTCCCTTTGCCGGCGCCGTCCGCTTCCGCGCGCCCGCGGGCGACCGTCACGCGACCCGCAATGCCGGGGCGCTGCGTGAGGCCTATCTCGCCCGGCTGGCCGAACGGCGGGCGGAACTGTCGCGCATGGCCGAAGGAGCGGGCTGGCGCTTCGGCACGCATGACACCGGCGCGGCGGCCTCGGTCGCGCTGATGTGGCTGCACGAGGCGCTGGCGCCATGATGATGCTGGGCCCCCTGGGCTTCGCGGTGCCGTGGATGCTCGCGGCCGGGGCGGCGCTGCCGGTGCTGTGGTTCCTGCTGCGCGCGGTGCCGCCAAGCCCGCGCGAGGTTGTGTTCCCCGGCACCGCGCTGCTGAAGGGACTGGCCGATCCCGCGCCGATCACCCGGCACACGCCCTGGTGGCTGCTGATGCTGCGGCTCATGGCGGTCGCGGCGGCGATCCTGGCCCTTGCCGGCCCGGTCTGGAGGCCGGGGCCGCAGACGACCGGCTCGGGACCGTTGCTGCTGGTGGTGGATGCGGGCTGGGCGGCGGCGCCGGGCTGGCAAGAGGCGCAGGCGCGGGGGCTCGCGGCGCTGGACCAGGCGCAGGGGCAGGGCAGGCCGGTGGCGCTATGGATTGCGGACGGGCAGGGTGGCCGTGGTTCAGGCCCGGTGTTCGGCACGGGCGCGGAGGCTGCCGCCGCCCTGCGCGCCGCTGCACCGCAGGCCTGGGGGACGCGCTACCCCGATGATCCGGCGGCGATGCTGGCCGAGGCACCCGAGCGGCTCGATACGCTGTGGCTTGCCGATGGACTGGACCATCCGGGCCGCGCGGGGCTGCTGCAGGCTCTGGCCACGCGGGGCGGCGTGACCGTGGTGCCGCCGCGCCGCATCCTGCGCTCGCTGGCGCTGGACGGCGCGCCGCAGCCCGCGCTGGTCCTGCGAGCCTCGGCGGCGGGGCCGTTGCCGGACGTGCTGGCGATGGGACCGGACCCGCAGGGCGTGCAGCGCCAGCTTGCGCGCCTGACTCCGCCCGAAGCCGTTGCCACGCCGGATGGCGCCGTTGCCGCTACGCTGGTCATCGACCTGCCGCCCGAACTTCGCAACCGCGTCACCCGCTTTGCCATCGAGGGCGAAGCCTCGGCGGGTGCCGTGGTGCTTGCCGACGACCGCGTCAGGCGGCGCAAGGTGGCGCTGGTGGGTGACGCCCGCGCGACCGAGGGGCAGAGCCTGCTGTCGCCGCTGCATTACCTCCGGCAGGCGCTCGCCCCGTCGACCGATCTCGTCGAAGGAGGGCTTGCCGATGTCCTGCCCGCCGCGCCGGATGTCGTGGTTCTGGTCGATGCCGCGCCGGGCGCCAATGCCGACCCGCTGGCGGAATGGGTCGAGGACGGGGGGCTATTGATCCGCTTTGCCGGTCCGCGCATGGCGGCACAGGAAACGCTGGCCGAGGACCCGCTGTTGCCCGTGCGCCTGCGCCCCGGCGGCCGTGACGCGGGGGGCGCGCTCAGCTGGGGCGAGCCGCGGGGGATCTCTCCCTTCGCCGCGGACGGGCTGTTCGCCGGTCTTGCGGTCCCGCAGGATGTGACGATCCGGGCGCAGTTGCTGCCAGAGCCCGACCCGGACCTGCCCGGCCGCACGCTGGCGCAGCTTGCCGACGGCACGCCGCTGGTCACGCGCGCCCCCTTCGGCGAAGGGCAGGTCATGCTGGTCCACACCACGGCCAATGCGGAATGGAGCAACCTTGCCCTGTCTGGTCTGTTCGTGAGCATGCTGGACCGCATGGTGCAATCCGCCCGCCGCAGCCTCTCCGATCCTGCCGACACGGCCGAGGCCGCGCATTGGACGGCCGAGACCGTGCTGGACGGCTTCGGCCGCCCGCAGGCGCCCGAGGGCTTGGCCCCGGTCGCGGCGGCGGATTTCGCGGCCGGGCCGAGTCCGCTTGCCCCGGCAGGGGTTTATGCCGCGGCTGAGCGCCGGGCGGCGCTGAACGCGGGCGGGCCCTTGTCGCCCGCCGCATGGCCCGGCGCCACGGTCGAGGCCGCGGACACCGCCCCCGGCACGCCGCTGGCCGGCTGGCTGCTGGCGCTGGCCGGCTTGCTGCTGACCGCCGACGCCCTGGGCACCGCCCTGATCGCGGGCAGCCGGCGCGGGCAGGGGGCCGCTGCATGAGCCGGCCCCTGACCCGCCGCGCGCTGCTGATGCTGGCGGCGCTGGTCCCGACATTGGGACAGGCGCAGGATCTGCCCGAGCCGGACCCCCGGCTGGCCGAGGCGGCACGTGAAAGCTCGCTCGCCTATGTCGTCACCGGAGAGATCGAGGTGGACGAGGCATCGGACCTCGGGCTGGCCGGGCTGACCGGGGCGCTGCGGGCGCGCACGACGGTCGAGCCGGGAACGCCCGTCGCCGTCGCGCTGGACGAGGACGACCTGTCGCTACTCAGCTTCCTTTACTGGCCCGTTACCGACACCCAGCCGCTGCCCTCGCCCACGGCCTATGCGCGGCTGAACCGCTTTCTGCGGACAGGGGGCATGATCCTCTTCGACACCCGCGACGGCGATCTGGCCGGGACGGGGGCGCCGGGGGGTTCGGCGGCGCTGCAGCGGCTGGCCGCGCCGCTCGACATCCCGCCGCTGGCGCCGGTTCCGCCCGACCATGTGCTGACCCGCGCCTTCTACCTGCTGGACGACTTTCCCGGCCGCTGGCAGGGCACCACCGTCTGGGTCGAGGCGCTTGAGGCGGGCGCCGGGACGGGGGCGCTGGGCCGGTCGAACGACGGCGTGTCGCCGGTGGTGATCGGGGGAAATGCCTGGGCCGAGGCCTGGGCCGAGGATGAATATGGCCGCCCGCTTTATGCCATCGGCCGGGGCTATGATGCCGTCCGCCAGCGGGAACTGGCGCTGCGCTTCGGCATCAACCTTGTCATGTATGCGCTGAGCGGGAACTACAAGTCCGACCAGGTCCATGTCCCCGAACTGCTGGAACGGCTGGGGCGCGAACGGGGCGAACCGCCCTCGGACCTGCGGATACCGGGGCTGCTGCCATGACGCGGCTCGACTTCGATCCGCTGCTGCCCTGGCCCCTTGTCGCGGCGCTGGTGGCGCTGGCGGTGCTGGCGGCGGCGCTGGCATGGTGGCGGGGCTTGCACGGCTGGCCGTGGCGGGGGCTGGCCGGGCTTGCGGCGGCGCTGGCGCTTTCGGGACCGACGCTGGAAACCGGGGTGCGGCGCGGGCTTTCCGACATTGTGCTGCTGGTCGAGGACCAGAGCGCCAGCCAGTCGCTGCCCGGCCGCACCGAACAGGCCCGCGCCGCCGCGCAGGCGATGGCAGACCGCCTCACCGCCAGCCCCGGCACCGAACTGCGCCGCATCACGGTCGGCGACGATCCCGACGGCACCCGGCTGGGCGAGGCGATCACCCGTGCGCTGGCCGCCGAGCCCGAGGCGCGGGTCGCGGGCGCCATCGTCGTCACCGACGGCCAGTTGCACGACCCCGCCGCCCTGCCGGCCACGGCCCCTGCGCCGGTCCACGTCCTGCTGACCGGCCAGCCCGCCGACTGGGACCGCCGGCTGGTCATCGAGGAAGCCCCCGCCTTCGGCCTGATCGGAGAGCCGGTGACGATCCGCGTCCGCGTCGAGGACCAGGGCGCGGTTCCCGACCCCGTGCAAGGCCGCGCCGCGACCCTGCGCATCTCGATCGACGGGGCCGAGGAGCAGGTGTTGACGATCCCGCCCGGAATGCCGCTGGACATTCCCGTGACGCCCGCGCACGCCGGGCAGAACGTGGTGGCGATCTCGATCGACGCGCCCGAGGCCGAGCCGCCGCAACTGACCGATCTCAACGACCGCGCCGCCGTCCAGATCGAGGGCGTTCGCGACCGGCTGCGCGTCCTGCTGGTGTCGGGCGAACCGCACCCGGGCAGCCGCGTCTGGCGCAACATCCTGAAATCGGATACCAATGTCGATCTGGTGCATTTCACCATCCTGCGCCCGCCGGACAAGATGGACGGCGTTCCGGTGGACGAACTGGCGCTGATCGCCTTCCCGACCGAGGCGCTGTTCCAGGAACGGATCGAGGATTTCGACCTCATCATCTTCGACCGCTACAGCGTGCGCGGCATCCTGCCGCCGGTCTATTTCGACAACATCCGCCGCTATGTCGAAGCGGGCGGGGCGCTGCTGGTGTCATCCGGCCCCGAGGCCGCCAGCGTCGAAAGCCTGCACCTGTCGCCCTTGGGCGCGATCCTGCCGGGCCGGCCCACGGGGCGGTTCCTGAACGTGCCCTTCCTGCCGCGCCTGACCGATGCCGGACAGCGCCACCCGGTCACGGCCGCGCTGCCTGGCGCGCCCGACCCCGACGCGGCCGGGGCTTCGCACTGGGGCCGCTGGCTGCAGATGGGCGACGTGATCCCCGAACCGGGCGCCGAGGTGCTGATGGTGGGCGAGGAGGACCGTCCGCTGCTGATCGCCGACCGGGTGGGCGAGGGGCGGATCGCGCTGCTGACCTCGGACCAGGTCTGGCTCTGGGCGCGCGGCTTCGAGGGCGGCGGCCCGCAGGCCGAGCTTTTGCGCCGCATTGCCCACTGGTCGATGAAGGAGCCGGAGCTTGAGGAAGAATCGCTGGCCGTCTCCGTCACCGAGGGGCTGGGCCTGCAGGTGACGCGGCAGACGATGGAGGAGTCGGTCGGAGCCGTGACCATAACCCGGCCGGACGGGACAACCGCCGAACTGGGGCTGGAGCCTGTCGCGGACGGGCGCTTCTCGGCCCGCTGGCAGGCGCCGGGGCCGGGGCTTTACCGCCTGTCCGAGGGCGAGTTGTCGCGTGTCGTCGCGGTCGGTCCCGCCGCGCCGCGCGAGTTCGAGCAGACCGTCGCCACCGGCGAGGCCATGGCAGATCTTGCCGAAGCCACGCGCGGCGCCGTGTTGCGGCTGTCGGACGGGATGCCAGACCTGCGGAGGGTGGCCGAGGGCAGGCAGGCCTTTGGCGAGGGCATCCAGCGCCCGTGGATCGCCATCACCCCGCGCGAGGCCGAGGCAGTGGACGGGCTGGCCGTGCGTCCCCTGCTGCCGCCATGGGCCTGGCTGCTGCTGGTTGCCGGGTTTGCGCTGATCGGATGGCTGGTCGAGGGCGGGCGGCTTGGCCGATCCCTGAAGATGCGCCAGGTGCCGACCTCAGGATGATGGACAGACGCGGCTTTCTTTTCTCGGCGCTGAGTGCCTCGGCCCTGTTGGCGACACCTGCCTTGGCGGACCGTCCCCGGCACCGGCCCGTGCTTTCTCCGGCAGAGATGCTGGCGCAGGCGAGGCTCGGCGGGGCGGAGCTTGGTTTTGTCGCCATCGACCTGACGACGGAACTTCCTGTTTCCGAACACCAGTCCGGGCTGATGCTGCCGCCGGCAAGCACCCTCAAGATCGTGACGGCGCTTTATGCGCTGGATCGCCTCGGGGCCGCGCACCGCTTTTCCACCCGCGTGCTGCGCGATGGGGACAGGCTGGTGCTGGCGGGCGGGGGCGATCCGACGCTGGACAGCGACGGGCTGGCGAGCCTTGCCGGGCAGGCGGCGCAGGCTGCGGGCGACTGGCGTCCGGCGCGCTTTGCCGTCTGGGGCGGCGCGCTGCCGCGGGTGGTCGAGATCGCGCCGGGGCAGGCGGCGCATCTTGCCTATAATCCGGCGGTTTCCGGGCTGATCCTCAACTTCAACCGGGTCCATCTGGGCTGGCGCTGCGATACCGATTGCGCGCTCAGCCTCGAGGCGCGGGCCAGCGGCCATTCCCCACGCGCCTATACCATCGGCGCAGGCGTGCGGCCGGGCGGCGGCGCATATCTGCACTGCGTCGGCGAGGGCCGCGAGCATTGGGACATCCCGCGCGCGGGCTTAGGCGCGCGGGGCACCCGCTGGCTGCCGGTGCGCCAGCCCGAGGCCTATGCCGGTGACGTGTTCCAGACGCTCGCCCGCGCCGCGGGCCTGCCGCTGCCGTCGCCCGAGGTGATCGAGGAAACCCCCAGCGGCCATGAGATCGCCCGGCATGACAGCCAGCCCCTGCCGGCGGTGCTGGGCGGGATGCTCAGGCACTCGACGAACCTGACGGCCGAGGTGCTGGGGCTGGCCGCGAGCGGGGCGGACGGACAGGTGGCGTCGGCGCAGCGCATGGCAGAGTGGCTGCAGGCGACCGGCGCGGGCATGGCGCAACTGGCGGATCATTCGGGCCTGAATGCGGGGAACCGCATCTCGGGCGAAACGCTGGCGCGGCTGCTGGCGCGGCCAGAGGCGCAATCGGCCCTGCCGGCGCTGCTGAACCCCGACCCGTTGCGGGACGTGCTGGGCGAGGCCTCGCGCGGCGGCGGAAAGGCCGGCGCGCCGCTGGTGCAGGCCAAGACGGGGACGCTGAACTTCGTGTCCTCGCTGGCCGGTTACGCCTCGATGCCCGAGGGACGCAGGGTGGCTTTTGCGGTGCTGGCCGCCGACGAGGCGCGGCGCGCCGCGACCGAGGGGCAGGACTGGCCCGAAGGCAGCCTTGCCTGGGTCAAGCGCGCAAAGCTGCTGCAGCGCGACCTGGTCGCGGCAAGCATGGCGCCGCCCCGTGCCCTGCGCGCGTTGCCGCCGGAGATCTAAAGCGCGGTGTGATGGTGGAGTGGAAACCCCACCTTGCGTCCTTGCAAGGCTCGGCGCTCTGGCATCTGCATCATGGCAGGACGGGCTTCCGTAGGGTGGGGGTTCCACCCCATCACCACCCGCCGATTTCAACACGGAGGATCAGATCCGCCGGTTCCTCGCCCGCGCTGCCAGCTCGATGGCTGCGGCGTGCAGGCGGTCGATGTCCAGTTCGTCCCGCAACTCGGTCAGCATCCGCAACTCGTCCTGTCCCACCTGCCCGTCGGCGGTCGCCACGTCGCAGGCGAGCACATAGGCCGTCTCGAACAGCTTTTCGGGCAGGGCGTCGCGCACCAGCCCGAACAGCGCGTCCAGCCCTTCCTCATCCTCGAAGATCGTCAGGATGGTCTGCGACACCGGCCGCAGCCGGCCGATGTCATAGGTCGCGAAGACCGGAGTGTGGTTCACCAGCCGCTCGATCGCCACCATCTCGGCGGTTCCCAGTCCCTTGCCCGAGGCCGACACCGCCACCATCACCGCGACCAGGGCGTCGCAAGGGGAAAACGAGGGCAGGTCGAGGCTCATCATGGTCTCCGGGGGCAGGGCTGCAATGTTGACGATACCCAGACCGGCCGCTACGGCAGGGCCGAACGGACGGAGAGCACTCATGAGCACCCTGCGCGATGCGGCGATGAATTCCAAGGCCTGGCCCTTCGAGGAAGCCCGCCGGGTGCTGAAACGTTACGCGGGCAAGGACCCCGAGAAGGGATATGTCCTGTTCGAGACGGGCTATGGTCCCTCAGGCCTGCCGCATATCGGCACCTTCGGCGAGGTAGCGCGGACCACGATGATCCGCCGCGCCTTCGAGCTTATCAGCGACATCCCCACGCGGCTGTTCTGTTTTTCCGATGACTTGGACGGGATGCGGAAGGTGCCGGACAACGTGCCGCAGCCCGACATGCTGCGCGAACACCTGCAGAGGCCGCTGACCTCGGTCCCCGATCCCTTCGGCGAATACCCCAGCTTCGGCGACCACAACAACGCCATGCTGCGGCGGTTTCTGGACACCTTCGGCTTCGAATACGAGTTCATCAGCGCGACCGAGTTCTACCGCTCGGGCCAGTTTGACGCGACGCTGCTGAAGGCGGCGGAGCGTTACGATGCGATCATGGAGATCATGCTGGCCAGCTTGCGCGAGGAACGCCAGCAGACCTATTCCTGTTTCCTGCCGATCCACCCGGAAACGGGTCGGGTACTGTATGTGCCGATCAAGAACGTGGACGCCGTCCAGGGCGAGATCACCTTTGACGACGAGACGGGCCGCGAATGGACCCTGCCGGTCACCGGCGGGCAAGTGAAGCTGCAGTGGAAGCCGGACTTCGGCGCCCGCTGGGCGGCTCTGGATGTCGATTTCGAGATGTATGGCAAGGACCATTCCACCAACACGCCGATCTACGACGGCATCTGCGAGGTGCTGGGCGGCCGCGCACCCGAGCACTTCACCTACGAGCTGTTCCTTGACCAGCACGGGCAGAAGATCAGCAAATCAAAGGGCAACGGGCTGAGCATCGACGAATGGCTGACCTATGCGGCCACCGAAAGCCTGTCCTATTTCATGTATCAGAAGCCCAAGTCCGCCAAGCGGATGCATTTCGACGTGATCCCTAAGGCGGTGGATGAATATCACCAGCAGCTTCGCGCCTTCCCCGGCCAGATGCCCGAACAGCAACTGGCGAACCCGGTCTGGCATATCCACGGCGGCAAGGTGCCTGCGTCCAACATGGTGGTGCCCTTCCAGATGCTGCTGAACCTCGCCTCGGTCGCGGGGGCACAGGACAAGGAGGGGCTGTGGGGCTTCATCCGCCGCTATGCGCCCGAGGCAAGCCCCGAGACGCATCCCGACCTGGACGCGGCGGCGGGCTTCGCGGTGCGTTATTTCAACGACTTCGTGGCGCCCACCCGCCAGTTCCGCGTGCCCACCGACAAGGAACGCGCGGCGCTGCAGGATCTGGCGGGCCGGCTGGCCGCATGGGACCAGCCCGCGGATGCGGAAGCCTTGCAGACCATGGCCTTCGCGGTCGGAACCGAACACGGCTTCGAGCCTCTGCGCGACTGGTTCCAGGCGCTCTACCAGGTGCTGCTGGGGGCCGATCAGGGGCCGCGCTTCGGCGGCTTCATCGCGCTCTACGGCGTCGATGAGACCCGCGCGCTGATCGAGCGGGCCTTGGCCGGAGAGCTTCAGGGCGCGCCGGCCCCGTAGCGCCGCGCATCTTTCCCGGCGCGGCGTTGCCACCATCCCCGTTGCACCGCGCGGTCGGTTAACCGCGCGTCAACCCTCGTCCGGCAGGTTCCCTCGCATCGCCGCGGGGCCGTCGTCCTCGCGCCCACGAGAGAGGACGAGAGCGCATGAACATCGCCATCACCGCAGGGCTGCAACTGATGCCTCCGGGGTTTTCCGCGGGTCTGGACGCATGGTCCCAGGCGAACGGGCTGTCGGGAGAGGCGACCTGGGCCAATGCGCCGAACGCGGCCATCGTGCCGGCGGACCAGGACTTCGGCGCCTGTCTGGAAATCGTCAAGCAGGAGAACGTCACCCGCATCCGCTTTACTGGCGAGACGCCGATCCTGCCCGGCACCTACCTGCGCGTTTCGGCGCGGGTGAAGGGGATCGCGGGCAACCTGCCCTCGGTCCGCATCGCGGGTTGGCCGGGGACCGCCCAGCGCCAGCGGGTGACGGGCTTGCCCGAAGCAGGGCCTGCAGTCGCGCTGCCGGGCTATGGCGCGGTGGTCGAGGTGTCGGCCATCGTCGCCACCGCCACCCGGCAGGGCGTCAACATGGGCTGGGGACCGGCCGCCACGCTGGGGCACATGGGGCTGGACCTGACCGGGCCGAACGGCGGCGCGATCCGCATCGAGAACCTGCGGATCGAGGACGTGACCGCCGCCTTCGTGCCAGCGATGATCGACTGGGTGGACGTGCGCGATTACGGCGCCATCGGCGACGGCGTGACGGACGACCGCACGGCCTTCCAGCGGGCGGACGCCGCTGCGGCGGGCGGTCAGGTACTGGTGCCCGCCGGCACCTATTACATCGGCGGCAACCTGACCATGAACGAGCCGGTGCGCTTCACCGGCACCCTGCGGATGCCGCGCAGCGCCCGGCTGGGGCTGCGCCGCAACTTCGACCTGCCCTCTTATGCCGACGCCTTCGGGGACGAGACCGAGGGGATGAAGCGTGGGCTTCAGGCGCTGCTGGACTACAGCGACCACAACATCTTCGACCTTTGCGGGCGCAAGGTGGACCTGACCGAGCCGCTGGTGATCGGCGAGCTTGCGCCGGGCCTGACCCAGTTCTCGGCCCGCCGTGTGGTTGCCAACGGACAGATCGGCATCGTGGACGGACCGGAATGGGCGACGCGCACGGTCAACTCGACCGCGACCTATGACCCGGCGCGGGCCGAGGAGCTGCGGAACGTGGCGCAGATCACGGCGATCGAGGTCGGCTCGCGCCTGACCGGCCCCGGCGTGGGGCGCGAGGTCTATGTGCGCGCGAAGAACGTCGCCACCGGCACCCTGACCCTGTCGCAGCCGCTTTACGGCGGCGCGGGCACCCGCAGCTACGGCTTCCTGCGCTACCGCTATGCCTTCGACTTCTCGACGGTGCCGCAGGTGGATCGATTCTATTTCATGAACGTCGATTTCGGGCTGGACGGGCTGGCAAGCGGGGTGATGCTGCCGCCGCAGGGGGGCTTGTGGTCATTCCGCGACTGCTTCGTGACCCGACCGAAGGACCGGGCCATCACCTCGATCGGCGAGGCCTGCCAGGGGATGCTGATCGACCGCTGCGAGTTCATGGCCGACGACATGGACCGTCCCGCGCAGGACCGCACCAGCGTCTGCCTGAACGTCAACGCCAATGACGTGAAGATCCGCGACAACCGCTTTGTCCGCTTCGGCCATTTCTGCGTGGCGGCGGGCACCGGGCACCTGATCACCGGCAACCACTGGTTCCAGGGCGACAGCCAGAACTCGGGGCTGCGGACGGCGGGGCTGGTGCTGACCGGGCGCAACGCGCAGGTGACCGTGACGGGAAACTATATCGACAACGCCACCGTCGAATGGACCAACGAGCATCATCCGGTGCCCAACTGGGCCGCGGGCCAGCCACCGTTCGGCGGTCTGACGCTGACGGGCAACACCTTCCTGTGCTCGCATACGGCGGCAAATTTTTCGTGGATCGTCATCAAGCCCTATGGCGCGGGACATTCGCTGCAGGGGCTGACGGTGATGGGCAACGTCTTCAAGTCGCTTTACGCGCAGATCGACCGGGTCGAGCGCGTGGACACGAGCTTTGCCAACCTGGACGTCGGCAAGATGCGGAACGTGCGGTTCGAGGGCAACACCTTCAACGGCGTCAAGATCCCGACGGCCAACCCGCTGACCGTCAGCCATGCCCAGAACACGGCCTCGGCCCGCTGGGTGGTGACGACGGACGGCGCGCTGCCGTTCAACGGCCAGTCCATGCGCGTCGAATCGATCGTGGCGCAGGGCACGGTGCAGACAGGCGGGGGTGCGCGCAACACCGACCTGCCGTCCGTTTCGATCGGGCATGGATCGGGAAAGAACCAGGTGATCCTTGACTTCTCGCAGGCCGTGCGGGGGACGATGGGGCTGAAGATCAGGATGGACCAGCCGGAATAGGGCTGCGGCAGGACATGACCAAGGCCCGGCAGAAGGCTGCCGGGCCTTTCGGGCGTTCCCTCAGCGGCGAAGATCGTCCGCTGTCAGCCGGAAGGCGCGGCCGAAACCGGCGTTCAGCAGTCCGGCCCGGATCTCGAGCCGCCAGAAGCGGAAATCCGGCAGCCGGGCATAGACCGCGGCCTTCGGGTCGCGGTCGCGCCATGCGCGGCGCAGATCCCCCTCGGCTTCGGCCGCGACCATCGTCGCCGTGACCTGCAGCGACAGCCGGGCGCGGGTCAGCGCCATGCCGCGCCCGTCACCGGCGCGGCTTTCGTCGATCAGCAGCGCGGCGCGCGGATCGCGGCCCAGCGCCGCCGTATGCAGCGCCAGGCCCGACAGCAGCGCCAGCGGCTCACCCGCCGGGTCCGTCTGCAAGGCGATGCGCGAGGTCATCGGCCAGCCCTGCGCGTCCAGCACCGCCAGCACCCCGTCCCGCGCCGCATCCAGAATTGCATGGGCCTGTGATACGGCACCGGCATCCGCGTCCTGATGCGGGTCTCGGGTCATGGGGTTTCCTTTCTTCCAAAACCGGCGGCAGAGTTTTGCAGGTGGCATGGCGGGCGGAAACAGTTTTGCAACATTTGCATGTGACAAGCCGCTGGCGCGCACATAGGCTTTGCTCAACCCGCCGTGATTTGTGCGCGCGGGCGTTCCGCAGCGGGGGGAGCCGCTGCCGGTCGTTCCATTGCCAGGAGGTCATATGTCCGTCGAACATGTCGCCAAGCACCCTATCCCCGAAGGGTTCACCAAAGCCCACGTGACGCCTGAAGACTACAAGGCCCGCTACGCCGAGTCGCTGTCCGATCCCGAAGGCTTCTGGAGCCGCGAGGCGCAGCGGCTTGACTGGATCAAGCCCTTCACCAAGGTGAAGAACACGGACTTCACGCTGGGGCAGGTCTCGATCAAGTGGTTCGAGGACGGGGTCTTGAACGCCTGCGTGAACTGCGTTGACCGCCACCTGCCCAAGCGCGCCAACCAGACCGCCATCATCTTCGAACCCGACGATGCGAGCGAGCCTGCGCTGAACATCACCTATGCCGAACTGTCGGAAAAGGTGAACCGCTTCGCCAACGTCCTGCTGAGCCAGGGCGTGATGCGCGGCGACCGGGTGGTGATCTACCTGCCCATGATCCCCGAGGCCGCCTATGCGATGCTGGCCTGCGCGCGGATCGGGGCGATCCATTCCATCGTCTTTGCTGGATTTTCGCCCGACGCCCTGGCGAACCGGATCAACGACTCGGGCGCGAAGGTGGTCATCACCTCGGACACCGCGCCGCGCGGCGGGCGCAGGACGGCGCTGAAGTCGAACACCGACGCGGCCTTGCTGCATTGTTCGGACAAGGTGCGCTGCCTTGTCGTCAAGCATACCGGCGACCAGACGACCTGGGTGCAGGGCCGCGACGTGGACGTGAAGCACCTGATGGAGCTTGCCAGCCCCGACTGCCCGCCCCGGCCCATGAGCGCGGAAGACCCGCTGTTCATCCTTTATACTTCGGGGTCCACCGGCAAGCCAAAGGGCGTGGTCCACACGACCGGCGGCTACCTGGCCTTTGCGTCGATGACGCATCAATACACCTTCGACTACCAGGACGGCGACGTCTTCTGGTGCACGGCGGACGTGGGTTGGGTCACGGGCCACAGCTATATCGTCTATGGCCCGCTGGCCAACGGCGCGACCACCGTGATGTTCGAGGGGGTGCCCACCTATCCCGACGCCGGGCGCTTCTGGGCGGTCTGCGAAAAGCACAAGGTCACCCAGTTCTACACCGCGCCGACTGCCATCCGCTCGCTGATAAGCCAGGGGACGGAGTGGGTCGAGAAGCACGACCTGTCGAGCCTGCGCGTCCTCGGAACGGTCGGCGAGCCCATCAACCCCGAGGCCTGGGTCTGGTACGACAAGCACATCGGCAAGGGGAAATGCCCGATCGTTGACACCTTCTGGCAGACCGAGACCGGCGGGCACATGATCACCAGCCTGCCCTATGCCATCGAGACCAAGCCGGGCGCGGCCACGCTGCCCTTCTTCGGGGTCAAGCCGGCGGTGCTGGACGCCTCGACCGGCGCGGTGCAGGAAGGGAACAGGGTCGAGGGCGTGCTTTGCATTGCCGACAGCTGGCCGGGGCAGATGCGGACGCTGTGGGGCGACCACCAGCGCTTCGAAGAGGCGTATTTCCAGCAGTATCCGGGCTATTACTTCACCGGCGACGGCTGCCGGCGGGACGAGGACGGCTATTACTGGATCACCGGCCGGGTCGATGACGTGATCAACGTCTCGGGCCACCGCATGGGCACGGCCGAGGTCGAAAGCGCGCTTGTCGCCCATCCCAAGGTCGCCGAGGCGGCGGTCGTGGGCTATCCGCACGATCTGAAGGGGCAGGGCATCTACGCCTATGTCACCGTGATGAACGACGTGACGCCGACCGAGGAACTGCGCAAGGACCTGGAAACCTGGGTCAGGACGGAAATCGGTCCCATCGCCAGGCCCGACCTGATCCAGTGGGCGCCGGGCCTGCCCAAGACGCGCTCGGGCAAGATCATGCGCCGCATCCTGCGCAAGATCGCGGAAAACGACTATGGCAGCCTTGGCGACATCTCGACCCTGGCCGACCCGGGCGTGGTCGAGGAACTGATCGAGAACCGCATGAACCGCAACTGACGCGGGCCTTGGCGGCTTGCAGATGAAACCCGCGGATGCCCGGCAGCGACCGGGCGTCCAAAAGGATAAAAAAGTCAAGGAACCTTGGAGGAGGGACGACTGAATGCTCGACCCGATGCTTGCACGCATCGCGTCCGACCCGAATTATGACAAGCTGCGAACGCGGCGACTTAAATTCGGATGGACGCTGACGATCATCATGATGATCGTCTATTACGGTTTCATCCTGCTGGTGGCGTTCGGCAAGGACCTGCTGGCCACGCCCATCGGCAGCGGGGTCACGACCTGGGGGATTCCGATCGGCTTCGGCGTGATCCTCATCACCATCGTCCTGACCGGCGTCTATGTCCTGCGCGCGAATCGCGAATACGACGACCTGACCGATCGCATCAAGCGCGAGGCGCTAAAATGACGTCGAACCTGACACTTGGCCGCATTCTCGGCCTTTCGCTTCTGATCGCCGTCCCGTCACTGGTCATGGCCGCGCCTGCCATCGAGGGCGAGGCGGTGCGGCAGCCGACCAACTGGACCGCCATCGGGATGTTCGCGGTCTTCGTGGCGGGCACGCTCTACATCACCAAATGGGCCGCCGGGCGCACCAAGTCGGCGTCCGACTTCTACACCGCGGGCGGCGGCATCACCGGCTTCCAGAACGGGCTGGCGATCGCCGGGGACTACATGTCGGCGGCCTCGTTCCTGGGGATCTCGGCGGCGGTGATGGCGACCGGCTTCGACGGGCTGATCTATTCGATCGGCTTCCTTGTCGGCTGGCCGATCCTGACCTTCCTGATGGCCGAACGGCTGCGCAATCTGGGCAAGTTCACCTTCGCCGACGTGGCGGCCTTTCGCTTCTCGCAGACGCCGGTGCGGCTGTTCGCGGCATCGTCCACGCTGGTCGTCGTGGCCTTCTACCTGATCGCGCAGATGGTCGGCGCGGGCCAGCTCATCAAGCTGCTGTTCGGGCTGGAATACTGGATGGCCGTAGTCATCGTCGGCGGGCTGATGATGGTCTACGTGCTGTTCGGCGGCATGACGGCCACGACCTGGGTGCAGATCATCAAGGCCTGCCTTCTGCTGGGCGGGGCGTCCTTCATGGCGCTGATGGTGATGTGGCAGTTCGGCTTCAGCTTCGAGCGGCTATTTGCGGAATCGGTACGGATCAAGACCGACATTGCCGCGACCGGGGGCGCTGCGCCCGAGGAAGCCGCCGCGACGGGGCGCTCGATCATGGGACCGGGCAACTTCGTCAAGGACCCGATCTCGGCCATCTCCTTCGGCATGGCGCTGATGTTCGGGACCGCGGGCCTGCCGCATATCCTGATGCGCTTCTTCACCGTTCCCAGCGCGAAAGAGGCGCGCAAGTCGGTGATGTGGGCGACGGTGTGGATCGGCTATTTCTACATGCTGACCTTCATCATCGGCTTCGGCGCCATCACCTTCGTGCTGACCAACCCCGGCTTCCTGGAAGGCGGCGTCCTTGGCGCTCCGCTGATCGGCGGCAACAACATGGCGGCCGTCCACCTGGCGAACGCCGTTGGCGGCAACATCTTCCTGGGCTTCATGTCGGCGGTGGCCTTTGCGACGATCCTTGCGGTCGTGGCCGGGCTGACGCTGTCGGGCGCCTCGGCGGTGTCGCACGACATCTATTCCACAATTGTGAAAAAGGGCCATGCCGACAGCGCGGCCGAGTTGCGGGTATCCCGCTACACGGTGTTGGCGCTCGGCGTAGTCGCGGTGCTGCTGGGCATTCTCTTCGAGAAGCAGAACATCGCCTTTATGGTGTCGCTGGCCTTCGCGGTCGCGGCCTCGGCGAACTTCCCCGTGCTGTTCCTGTCGATCCTCTGGAGCGGCATGACCACGCGCGGCGCCGTGATCGGCGGCTTCCTCGGGCTGATCTCGTCGGTGCTGCTGACGGTGCTGTCGCCCTCGGTCTGGGAAGTCACGCTGGGCAATGAGGCGGGTTCGGCGCCCTTCCCCTATACCTCGCCCGCGCTCTTCTCGATGACGCTGGCCTTCCTGGGGATCTGGCTCTTCTCGGTGACCGACAAGAGCCGGCGCGCCGCAGTCGACAAGGCGGGGTTCCTGCCGCAGCAGATCCGGTCCGAAACCGGCATCGGCGCGTCAGAAGCCTCGGCGCATTGAACAACGGGCGCCACCTGCAAGACCACGCGGTCGGACCTTCGGGTCCGGCCGTTTCCCTGACCTCCGCCGCAGGCCACCATGCCGGGCGAGAGACGCTGACGCTGCTGTCCTCGCAGGTGCGCGATGCGTTCCTGCGCAAGCCCTTCTTCGTCGATGGCGACACCGACATCGTGACGCTGTGCCGGCTGATGGCCGAGAACGGTGTCACCGACGCCCTTGTGCGCGATGGCGCGGGCATCGGCATCTTCACCACCACCAACCTTCGCGACGTGCTGCTGATGGACCGGCCCCCCGCCGCCATCCCCGTGCGCGAGGTCGCGAGCTTTCCCGCCGTCTCGGTCCCCCTTGATGCCGAGCTGATCGAGGCGATGATCCTGATGCTGCGCCACCGGGTCCATCGGGTCGCGGTCCACGAGGGCCGCAAGATCGTGGGCGTCCTTGGCCAGCTTGACCTGATGAGCTTCGTGGCGAACCACTCGCATCTGATCGCCATTCAAGCGGCGCAGGCGGGAACGGTGGCCGAACTGAAGAAGGCCGCCGACCAGATCGCGCCCTTGATCGCCGTGCTGCACGAGGACGGCGTGCGGGTCGAGGTGATCGCACGGCTTGTGGGCGAGTTGAACCGCGCCGTCTTCCGCCGCCTGTGGGAACTGGTCGCGCCCGAGGATCTGCGCGCCGCATCCTGCCTGATCGTCATGGGCAGCGAGGGGCGGGGCGAGCAGATCATGCGGACCGACCAGGACAACGGCCTGATCCTGCCCGACGGCTTTCCCGAGGAACGGGCCGAACAGGCGACCGCCGCCTTCACCGCCGCGCTGGTCGATTTCGGCTATCCCCCCTGTCCGGGTGGCATCATGGCCAGCCGGCCCGACTGGCGGCGCACGGTGTCAGGCTACCGCGCCGCGATCGGGGAATGGATTCACGGGACCGATCCCGAGGGTCCGATGAACCTCGCCATCTTCATGGACGCCCTGCCGGTGGCCGGGGACACGGGCCTGCTGGATGGTCTCAAGGCGCATATGGGACGGCTGATCGCGGGCAACGACGCCTATCTGGCGCGCTTTGCCGCCTCGGCCAACAGCTTTGCCGAGGATGGAAGCTGGTGGAGCCGCCTGCCCGGCATGAAGGGCCGCGCGGGGGCCGAGATCGACATCAAGAAGCTGGGCATCTTTCCCATCGTGCAGGGCACCCGCGCGCTGGCGCTGCAATACCGCATCCCCGAGCTTTCGACGGCCGAGCGGCTGAGGGCTCTGGCCTCGGCCCGGCGGATCAGGCCAGGACTGGCCCGCGACCTGACCGACGCGCTGCATCTGCTGATGGGGGTCAAACTTGACAACAACCTGGCGCAGATGGCCGAGGGGCGGGTGCCGGACAACCTGATCCGGATCGATGCCCTTGGCACGCTGAACCGGCAGGGGCTGAAGCAGGCGCTGGCCATCGTGCGCGACTTCCGCGGCTGGCTGGTCCAGCATTTCAGGTTGGTCGCATGAGCGCGGACCTGTTCACCGAGGAAGCCGTCGCCGCGATGGTCCACGAGTTGCGGACCCCCGTGACCACGATCCGCGCGCTGGCGGAACTGATGCTCGACACGCCGGAGATGGAGGAGGACGAGCGGCGCGGCTTCCTGTCCATCATTGCGGATGAATCGCGCCGGCTGGGACGACTGGTCGACGAGGTTCTGGAGGCGGCGCGGATCGGATCGGCCGAGGCCGAGTGGCGGATGGAGGATCTGGACCCCTTGGCCCTGACCGCCGAGGCCGCGCGGCTCGCCACCGGGCTGATGCGGGAACGCGGTGTCGAACTGTCGCTGGACCTGCCGGCGACCGCGCCCCCGGTCCGGGGCGACCGCGACCGGCTGCTGCAGGTGCTGCTGAACCTGCTGTCGAACGCGGCGAAGGCTGCCTCGGGGCAGGGCGGGCACGTCGCCCTTGCGCTTGCCCCGGACAGGGACGCCGTGACCATCCGCGTCATCGACAACGGCCCCGGCATCGCGCCCGAGGATCGCGAGGCGGTGTTCCAGCCTTTCCACCGGCTGGGGCAGACAGGCACGGGCCTCGGCCTTCCGGTCAGCCGCCGCATCGCCCGGCGCCATGGCGGCAGCCTGTCGGTCGAGCCTTCCGACGCCGGCGCCTGCTTCGCCCTGTCCCTGCCGCTGGCGGAGGGTGCGGCATGACCCGCCCCGTCCTGATCGCCGATGATGAGCCGAACATCGTGATCTCGCTTGAGTTCATGCTGAAGCGCGAGGGCCATCGCGTGCTGATCGCCCGCAACGGGGCCGAGGCGCTGGACCTGATCCGGGCCGAGCGGCCCGCGCTGGTGCTGCTGGACGCGATGATGCCCGGCATGTCGGGATTCGAGGTCTGCGAGGCCGTGCGCGCCGACCCCGAGATCGCTGCGACCCCCATCCTGATGCTCACTGCCAAGGCCCGCCCCCCCGACATGGCGCGGGGCATCGGCGCGGGTGCCGACGCCTATGTCCCCAAGCCCTTTTCCACCCGCGACTTGATCGCGCGGGTGCGCGAGCTTCTGGGATGAGGCGGCGCGGCCTCGTGGCGGCGGTTCTTGCGCCGGGGGTCGCGCTTGCGCTGTGGGTCGTGCTGGGCGCGGTGGTGTTCCTGCTGGCGCTGGGACCGCGCAGCGCCGCCCTGCGGGCGACCTGGCGGGTGGCGCTGCAAAGCCACGGGATGCTGCTGGTGCTGTGGTGGCTGATCGCCGCGGCCCTTGCGGGCTGGCTGGTGCGCCAGCTTTACGGCCGCCTGGTCCGCGGCCCCGAGCGGCTGCTGGCCGCGACCCGCATCCTTGCCGCACAGGAAGATGCCGCCAGCCTGCCCGAAGCCGTCATGACGACCCGCGCGACCCGCGCCCTGGGGTCCGAGATCGAGCGGCTCGTGGCCGAGCGGCGCGAGTTGCGGGTCGAGATGGCGCGGCTGGTCGACGAGGCAAGCCGCAGCGTCGCCGAACAGCGCGACCAGCTTGCGGCGCTGATGGACGAACTGGATCACGCCGTCGCTGTCTGCAACCGCGACGGGCGCATGCTGCTTTACAACGCGCGGATGCGGAAGCTGGCCGGCCGGCTGGCGGTCGGCGCGGACAGGGTGGCGCTGGGCCGGTCGATCCATGCGGTGCTGGACCCCGCGGCCATCGGCCATGCGCTGGAAACGGTCGAAGGGCGGATCGCCCGGGGGGTGCCCGCCAGCGCCTCGGTCGCGCAGGTCGTCACCACCTCGGCCAACGGGCACCTGCTGCGCGTCAGTCTCGCCCCCGTGCAGCAGGCCGAAGGCGAGCGGGGCGAGCTGCGGGGCTACGTCCTGCTGGTCGATGACGTGACCGAGGACCAGCAGCGGCAGGCGCGGCGCGACGGGGCGCTGCTGCGGATGACGGAACGCAGCCGTGCCGCCATCGCCAACCTGCAGGCGGCGCTGGAGATGCTGGATTACCCCGACCTTTCCCCCGAGGACCGCGAGCGCTTCCTGTCCGTCCTTGGCGACGAGGTCGCGCAGATGCGCGAGCGGCTGCTGGCCGACGATGCCGAGGCCGCGCATGAGCTTGCCGCCCGCTGGCCCCTGCACGACATGCTGGGCAGCGACCTGATGGCGGCGGCCGTCCGCAGGCTGCAGGCGACGGCCGGGGCGCCCATCACCACCTCGCCGCCCGACGCGGAACTGTGGCTGCGGATCGACAGCTTCGGGCTGATCGGTGCGCTGGATCACCTCGCCCGGCGCATCCTGCACCTGCGCCACGACCCGGTGCTGTGGCTGCGGCTGAACCGCGCCGGGCGTCATGCGCATCTGGACCTCGACTGGGTGGTGCGCGAAGGCATCCCCCCGGTGGACCCGCGCGCGCTCAGCACGATGCCGGACGAGCCGATCGACGGCGTGCCGGGCACGGTGTCGGTCCGCGATGTGATCGACCGCCACGGGGGCGAGATCTGGGTCGGCCGCAACCCCGACACCGGGCGATCCTTCTTCCGCATGCTGCTGCCGCTCGCCGCCGTCGAGACGGCCCTGGCCGAGGCCAAGCCCGGCAGCCGCCCCGAGTTCTACGACTTCGACCTGTTCACCGCCGGCCATGGCGAGGCGGTGGACAGCCGCCCGCTGGTGGAACTGTCCTTCACCGTCTTCGACTGCGAGACCACGGGCCTCGATCCCGCGGGCGGGGACGAGATCATCCAGATCGGCGCCGTCCGCATTCTCAACACCCGCATCCTTGAAGGCGAGGTGATCGACCAGCTTGTCGATCCCCGGCGCCTGATCCCGGAAGCGGGCACCGCAATCCATGGCATCCGGCAGGACATGGTGCAGGGCCAGCCGACCATCGCCGAGGCGCTGCCGGTCTTCCACCGCTTTGCCGAGGGCAGCGTCCTGGTCGGGCACAACGTCGCCTTCGACCTGCGCTTTCTGCAGATGAAGGAACGGGCGACCGGCCTGCGCTTTGACCACCCGGTGCTGGACACGTTGCTGCTGTCCAGCGTCCTGCATCCGGCCGAGGAAAGCCACAGCCTGGAAGCCATCGCCGCGCGACTGGGGGTTCGGATCGGCGGGCGCCACACCGCGCTGGGCGATGCGCTGGCGACGGCCGAGGTGTTCCGGCGCATGATCCCGCTGCTGGCGCGGCAGGGCATCGTCACGCTGGGGCAGGCGCGGGCGGCCTCGGACCAGTCGCAATTCGCGCGGCTGCGGTATTAAAGCTCGATCCCTGCGCCCGGCGGGACGGGGTTGATCCGGGGGGCGAGGTCCGGCACGTTCTCGGGCTGCGGAGGCGGGGGTGCACCGGGTTTGCGGCGGATGATGATGTCGCCGTTCGGCAGCCGCTCGGGCGGCAGTTCGTAATTGCCGAGGTCGTCGATCAGCTTCGACATTTCCTCGAAGACGGGCCGATAGTCCTGCATCAGCCCGCTCATGTCGCGGGCAAGCCCCTGCAGGTGCGGCTGCGCCCGGCTGAGAAGGTCGTTGAAGAAATTGTCCAGCAGCCCCGGTTCCGAATCCGGCAGTTCGTAGGGGCGCGCCTCGCCCGCCGGCGGCTCCTCGGCGCGCGGCATCTGCCACGGCGAGTCCTGGGCCGTGGCTGCGCCGGCAAGGGGAACGACCAGCGCGGCGGTCAGGGCGAAACGGATCATGCGGGCAGTCCTGTGATGGCGGCAGAAGACGAACCGCCGGGGCGAGACAAGGGTTCCCGCGCCGTCCCTCAGCCGAACTGCGCGCGCCAGGCGTCCCAGGCCTCGTTGATGGCGCGGGTGCGCGATTCGGCCAGCCGGATCGCCTCGGGCGGCAGGCCATGGGCCTGCGCGCGGTCGGGGTGGTTTTCGCGGATCAGATTGCGATAGCGGGTCCGCGCCTCGGGCAGGGGCGTGCCGGGGGGGATGCCCAGCACCTCGCAGGGCAGGCAGCGCGGCTGGCCGGGCGTGCGGCTGGCGCGGATGGCGGCGTGATCCTCGGGCGAGATGCCGAAGATGCGGGCGACCTCGTCCAGGAACACCTGCTCGCCTTCGTGCAGCTCGTGCGCGGTCGAGGTCGCGATGACGTAAAGCCCGTCCAGCACATCCACCAGCACCGGGTCGCCGGGTGGGAACAGCCGCGCGAGCCGTTCCGCCCACAGGTCGAACCCGGCCACGTCCTTGCGGGCAAGGTCGAAGACATGGGCGGCGTGGCGTTCCTCGGACCGGGGGATCTTGAAGATGCGGCGGAAGGCCGCGACCTCCTCCCGCGCGACGCGGCCGTCGGCCTTGGCGATCTTGGCCCCCAGCGCGATCACCCCGATGGTAAAGGCGACGGACCGTTCCGGCGGCACGACCGCGCGGTTGCGCCCAATCAGCGCGGCAAGGCGGTCGCCGATGCGCTGCCAGAACCCGCGGGGCGGGGGCAGGTGCGGCGGGGCCTGGGCGGTGATCGCGAAATCGTCCATGACGCCCAGCCTAGCCGAGCGCAGGCCCGTGCGAAAGGGCAGCAGGCATACGGGCCATGCGCGACGGCACTGCCGAAGGTCACAGGGCGGACAGGTCCTTGCCCATCAGCACCAGATCATGGAACTGCCCGAATTTCCAGCCGGCAGCGGGGATGAAGCCCCAACGCGCATAACCGTGGCGTTCATGAAAGCGCAGCGAACCCTGGTTCGAGCCGGTGATCCCGCCGATCATGATCCGCCCCCCGCCGGCACGGGCGTGATCCTCGATTGCCGCCAGCAGCGCCGTACCCAGCCCCATGCCCCGATGCGCGGGATCAACATGGATCGAATGTTCCAGCGCCTTCGCGTAGCCCGCGCCGCCGCGGAACTGCGTGCAGGTGGCGAAGCCCGCCACGCCCGCAGCGGTGGCGGCGATCAGGAAGGCGTGGCCCGCCGCCTGCCGCTGGACGATCATCGCGGCGATCTCGTCCTCGCGGCGCTCGGTGGGCCAGAAGGTGATGGCGGTGTCGCGGATGATGGGGTTCCAGATCGCCGCGATGCCAAGGGCATCCTCTGCCCCCGCATCCCGGATCACGAAAGGCCCCGGCATGGCCATTCCAGAACCCTCAAGCCTCATCTTCTTCGAAAAAATATCTTGGGGGAGTCGTTCGCAGAACGACGGGGGCAAAGCCCCCATGCGGCTGCAATCCGCGCCGCCCGCTCATCCCCGATGCACGCCCTCGGCCAGACCGCGCACGAAATCCAGCACCTCCGCCACCGGCTTGCCCTCGGCGATCTGCTTCACGATGGCCGAGCCGATGACGCAGCCATCCGCGACCCGCGCCACCGCCTCGGCCGCCTCGGGCGTCGAGATGCCGAAGCCGACCACCACCGGCAGCCCGGCCGCCTTGCGGATGCGGACGACCTCGGGGGCGACCTCGGCAGCGTCGGCGGCAGGCCCGCCGGTGATGCCGGTCACGCTGACGTAATAAACGAAGCCCGAGGTGTTCTGCACCACTGCCGGCAGTCGCCGGTCGTCCGTCGTGGGGGTGGCCAGACGGATGAAGTTCAGCCCGGCGGCTTGCGCGGGGATGCACAGCTCGGCATCCTCCTCGGGCGGCAGGTCCACGACGATCAGCCCGTCCACGCCCGCCTCGGCCGCGTCCGACAGGAAGCGTTCGACCCCGCCCACCCGCGCGTAGATCGGGTTGTAATAGCCCATCAGCACCACCGGCGTTTCGTTGTCCGACTGGCGGAACTCGCGCACCATCTCCAGCACGCCGCTGATCGTGCCGCCTGCCGCCAGCGCCCGCTGACCTGCCGCCTGGATGGTCGGCCCGTCCGCCATCGGGTCGGTGAAGGGCATGCCCAGCTCGATGATGTCCACGCCCGCGCCGGGCAGCCCGCGCATGATCTGCAGCGAGGCGTCGCGGTCCGGGTCGAAGGCCATGATATAGGTGACAAAGGCCTTGCGGTTGTTTTCCCCCAGCCGGGCAAAAAGCCGGTCGATGCGGGTCTGCGGCCGCGTGGCCTCGGCGGGGGTGGTGATGAGGGGTTCGCTGTTCATGCCGGGGCCTTTCCTGCGTTGATGCAGCTTTACCGGCAGCGGCCGCAAAGGGGAAGCGGGCAGGCCCGCGCGGCCCGCTTTACGCCCCCGCCCGCGTGACCTAGATAGCGCCCCAACCGCTGGAAGGAATGGGATCATGGGCTTTCGCATGGGTATCGTCGGGCTGCCGAACGTGGGCAAGTCCACTCTGTTCAACGCCCTGACGCGCACCGCCGCCGCGCAGGCCGCGAACTTCCCCTTCTGCACCATCGAGCCGAACGTGGGCGAGGTCGCCGTCCCTGATCCGCGCCTCGACGCCCTGGCCGGGATCGCCGGGTCGAAGCAGATCATCCCGACGCGCATCACCTTCGTGGACATTGCCGGGCTGGTGAAGGGCGCCAGCAAGGGCGAGGGCCTGGGCAACCAGTTCCTTGCCAACATCCGCGAGGTGGACGCCATCGCCCATGTCCTGCGCTGCTTCGAGGATGGCGACATCACCCATGTCGAGGGCCGCGTGGACCCCGTTGCCGACGCCGAGACCATCGAGACCGAGCTGATGATCGCCGATCTGGAGTCGGTCGAGCGGCGGATGGCGAACCTGCAGCGCAAGCTGAAGGGCGGCGACAAGGAGGCGGTCGCGCAGGAGCGCCTGCTGAAGCAGGCGCAGGCCGTGCTGGAGGCAGGCCAGCCTGCCCGCACCGTCACGGTGGCCGAGGACGACCGCAAGCCCTGGGACATGCTGCAGCTTCTGACCGCCAAGCCCGTCCTTTACGTCTGCAACGTGGCCGAGGAGGACGCGGCCACCGGCAATGCCTTTTCCGAGGCCGTGGCTAAGATGGCCGCCGAACAAGGCGCCGGCCATGTCGTCATCTCGGCCCGGATCGAGGAGGAGATCAGCCAGCTTGCCCCCGACGAGGCGCAGATGTTCCTGTCCGAGATGGGGCTGGAGGAGGCGGGCCTCGACCGCCTGATCCGCGCGGGCTACGCGCTTCTGGGCCTGCAGACCTACTTCACCGTCGGCCCCAAGGAGGCGCGCGCCTGGACGATCACCAAGGGGACGCTCGCTCCGCAAGCGGCGGGCGTGATCCACGGCGATTTCGAAAAGGGCTTCATCCGAGCCGAGACCATCGCCTATGACGATTACGTTGCGGGCAAGGGCGAGGCCGGCGCCCGCGAGGCCGGCAAGTTCCGCGTCGAGGGCAAGACCTACGAGGTCAAGGATGGCGACGTGCTGCATTTCCTGTTCAACGCCTGAGGCCGGGAAGGTGGGCGCCAGTCCGGGCAGAAGGACTGCCGCTTTGGCCCCAAGCGGCAATTGTGGTTTCCGGTTCATCGGCAGCCGGCAGGGCTTGCCCGCGCGTTTCCATCCCGGCAGAGGCTGAAGCGCCGGCCGCGCAAGTCGGGCAGACCTGACGTCGAGCGAAAGGACATCCGAAGAATGCCGCGACCCATGTTCTTCCGTTCCGGCTTGCGGCGGTTCGGGTGGGATCTGGCAACGCTGTCCATCGCGGGTTTCGGCGCCTGGCTGTTCGCGGCGCTCGGCCTGCCTGCGGCCTGGCTGATGGGGGCGATGGTCGCGACGGCGCTGGCAGCGGTCGCAGGCCTGCCGGTCGAGTTGCGCCGGGGTTTGCGCGAGATCGCCTTTCTGCTTCTGGGCATCTCGATCGGGTCCAGCGTGACGCCCGGCATCGTTGCAGAGATCGCCGCATGGCCGGGCAGCGTCGTGATGCTGGTGGCCTCGATCGGTGCGACCATGGGCGTATCGAGCCTCTACCTGCAGCGCGTCCATGGCTGGGACCGGACCACGGCGCGCTTCGCCTCGATGCCGGGGGCGTTTTCCTCGGTTGCCATCATCGCCGCGAACAGCAGCGCCGACCTGCCGCGCGTCATCCTGGCCCAGAGCCTGCGGGTCTTCACGCTGGTCGCGCTGATGCCGCCGATCCTGTCGCTGCTGAATGGCGGCGTGCAGGCGCAGGGCGCGGCATTGCCGCAGCGACCCGTCAATTCGGTCCCCGAGGCGCTGGCGGTCTTCCTGGCCAGCGGCGCCGCGGCGGTGCTGCTGAACCGCCTGCATGTCCCGGCGGGCACGCTGCTGGCCGCCATGACCATCAGCGCCACGCTGCATGCGTCGGGCCTGGTGCATGGAGGGTTTCCGCAGCCGCTCGTCATCCTGGGCTTCATCGCGACGGGGGCGGTCATCGGCGCGCGGTTCCGGGGCACGACCCTGCAGACGGTCACGCAGACCGTGCCGGGCGCAGCGGTCAGCATCCTGCTGGCGCTGGCGGTCTCGGCGCTGTTCGCAGCGGGGGGCGCATGGGTGCTGGACCTGCCTTTCGGGCAGTTGTGGCTCGCCTATGCGCCGGGCGGGGTCGAGGCAATGGCGGCCATGGCGCTGGTCCTGAACCTCGAGCCCGCCTTTGTCGGCGCGCATCACATCCTGCGCATCCTCGGCCTCAATCTGGTCAGTCCGCTGTGGTTCAGGAACACCGGCCGCGGGGAATGATCCCCGTTCCCTCGCGGGGACCGGATCAGCGCGAGCAGATCTGCTGAAGCTGGACCCACTCGCCGTCCGACATCAGCGGCTCGGGCGGAGGATTCGCGCGGAACGGGTCGGCCTCGATCAGCGTCAGCACCGTCTCGCCGCTGGGATCGAGCGAGCGGGCATAGGGCTCGCTGGGCACGCCCGCCTCGCGCAGCCGGTCAAGCAGCGCATCTTCGTTGGGGCGCGGGGCGGGGCGCAGCAGCAGCGCGGTTCCCTGTCCCGCGATGGCGCGGGCGGGCAGTTCGCCCGAGGTCAGCATCGACATGGCGGCCCGCAGCCCGGCTTCGTCCAGCACCTTGCGCAGCGGATCGCCCTCGGCGGCCACGAGGTCCGCCGCAAGGACATGGCCCGCCGCCACCTGCGGCCCCGGTTCGCCCGCGATCATGTCGTCGCCGATGGCGATGATCCGTCCCGGCAGCGCCCGCGCGCCCCGCATCGTCGCGGGCAGCACCACGATCCGCCCCTCGGGGCCCAGAAGCCGTGCCGACAGCCTGTCCAGCACCGCCGCGCCCGAGGGCCGGTCACAGGGCGCGCCGGTGGTCTGCCGCATGTCGGCAAGGATCGACAGCCCTACCGCCGTCCGCTGCGCAGAGGGCGCGATCCGCGCGGCATGGGCGATCACCGCGCCCGGCAGCCAGACCGCACCCGCCAGCACCACCGCGCCGATCAGCGACCACAGCAGCACCCCGCGCAGGCGTCCGGGATGTGGGCGGCTGGCCGCGATAGCGGAATGGACGCGCTCGATCGCATCGACCATCAGCGTGTCGCCGATCTCGACGACCTCGTCCTGTTCGGCCGCGCCCGGCGCGAAGATCGCGGGCATCTGGCCGGGGTTCAGGCGGGTGACGGCGGGCAGGGACCAGTGGGACAGGGGTTCCTCGGACCGGGGGTCGCGCAGGATCAGCGTGGCGTCCCCGAAGGATACGATCACGTCGCGCAGCCGCTCGGACGGGTTCGGCCGCCAGACGCCGGTCGCCTCGAGGCGCTGGAACTGCGTCAGTGCGGTCACGATCGCGGAAGCCCTTTCCTGTGGGTGCGCCAGTCCGTCAGGAACGGGGCGGGGTTTCGGCAAGAATGTGCCGATTCAGCAGCCTGCGTCCAGAGCCGTGCGTGCGATGCGGCCAAGGTAATCGCGAAGGGGTCCTCGCGGCGACTGCGGGTGGGGAGCGAGGGCTTCACGCCCCCCAGCGTCGCCTATGACGATCCCGCTGGATACCTGGAACCGTCCGGAATGCCCTGCACGACGATCGGGCCTGACGCTGCGGCCGGTTCCTATTCCTCGCCGATCTGGATGCCCTGTTCGCTCGCCAGCCGCCGCATCCGCTCCTGCAGCTTCTCGAAGGCGCGGACCTCGATCTGGCGGATACGCTCGCGCGAGACGCCGTAGCGTTCGGACAGCGCCTCAAGCGTCATCGGGTCGTCGCGCAGGCGGCGTTCGGTCAGGATGTCCTTCTCGCGGTCGTTCAAAACGTCCATCGCCGACAGCAGCATCGAGCGGCGGGTGTCCAGCTCGTCCGCCTCGGCGTAGTCCTCGGCCTGGTTGGCGCTGGTGTCCTCCAGCCAGTCCTGCCACTGCGCAGTCGAATCGCCGTCCGCAGAACCGACCGTCGCGTTCAGCGAGGCATCGCCGCCCGACAGGCGGCGGTTCATCTCGATCACCTCCCGCTCGGTCACGTTCAGGTCGGTGGCGATCTGGCGGACGTTGTCGGGGCGCAGGTCGCCTTCCTCCAGCGCGCCCAGCTTGGCCTTGGCTTTCCGCAGGTTGAAGAACAGCTTCTTCTGGGCCGAAGTGGTGCCCATCTTCACCAGGGACCACGACCGCAGGATGTATTCCTGGATCGAGGCGCGAATCCACCACATCGCATAGGTCGCGAGGCGGAAGCCCTTTTCCGGGTCGAAGCGCTTGACGGCCTGCATCAGCCCGACATTGGCCTCGGAAATGACCTCGCCCTGCGGCAGCCCGTAGCCGCGATAGCCCATGGCGATCTTGGCGGCCAGCCGCAGGTGCGACGTGACCAGCCTGTGCGCGGCCTCGGAGTCCTGGTGGTCGACCCAGGCCTTGGCCAGCATGTATTCCTCTTGCGGCTCCAGCAGGGGGAACTTGCGGATCTCCTGCATGTAGCGGTTGAGGCCCTGTTCCGGGCTGGGTGCCGGAAGCCTTGTATAATTTGCCATTGTCCTTTCCTGTGTGATGACGCTGGCGGGATCATTCAGGGAACGTCGCGCCTGAAGGCGGGGTTCCCCGCAGGGTCGCCACCAGCGCCTGCATATCGGCGGGTATTTCACTATCGAATGCAAGCCAGCGCCCGTCCTGCGGATGCGCAAAGCCCAGATGCGCGGCGTGCAGCGCCTGCCGGGGGAAGCCTGTGACCGCTGCGGCGGCGCGGCCCAGCGCGCGGGCCGAGGCGCGACGGGCGCCGCCATAGACCGGATCGCCGATCAGCCCCAGCCCGCAATGGGCCAGATGGACCCGGATCTGGTGCGTGCGCCCGGTTTCCAGCCGGCATTCGGCCAGCATCGCCGAGGGAGGCGTGCCGAAGCTTTCCAGCATCGTGGCGCGGGTGACGGCGTGGCGCCCATGATCCATGCTGACCGCCTGCCGCTGGCGGTCGGTCGGATGGCGCCCCAGCTTCGTTGCGATCCGCAGCACACCACCGGGTTCGAAGCTGACGCCCGGCAGGCCGCGCAGCCGGGGGTCGGCTAGGTCGATTGTGCCATGCGCCAGCGCCAGATAGCGGCGGGCGGCCGAGTGATCCTCGAACTGCCGGGCCAGCGCGTGATGGGCGAGGTCGGTCTTGGCGACCACCAGCAGGCCCGAGGTGTCCTTGTCGATCCGGTGGACGATCCCCGGCCGGGCTGCCCCGCCGATCCCCGACAGGCTGCCCGCGCAATGGGCGAGCAGTGCGTTCACCAGCGTGCCGGAGGGCGAGCCGGGCGCGGGATGGACCACCATCCCCGCAGGCTTGTCGATCACGATCAGCGAATCGTCCTCGTGGACGACGTCCAGCGGGATCGCTTCGGGCTGCGCGTCGATCGGCTCGGGCGCGCCGATGGTGATGGTATAGTCGCCCGGCACCGCGCGGGTCTTGCCGTCGCGCACCGGCCCGTCCGGTCCCCGCACGGCGCCCTCGGCGATCAGCTTGCCGATGCGCGAGCGTGACAGGGCCGCTGACTCTGGCGCGGCCTCGGCCAGCGCCTTATCAAGCCGCAAGGCGTCGGCCGCTGGGCAGTCGGCCGGGATGGTCAGGACGAGGTCGGGCATGGCGCGGGATCATAGGGCAGGTGACGACCCGGCGGAAGTGCCCGAACTCGCATGGTTGCGCCGGCTGGTGACGGCGCTGGCGCTGGTCATGGGCTTCGGCATCCTCGCGCTGGTGGCGATCCTCTGGCTGCGCTTGTCCCAACCGCAGCTGCCCGCGCTGCCCGAAGGGCTGGCCCTGCCCGGTGGCGCGAGTGCCGCCGCGATCACCTTTGCCCGCGACTGGACCGTGGTCGTGACCGATGCAGGCGAGATTCTGCTCTATGACCGCGCCGGCACATTGCGGCAGCGCGTCATTCCGGACTCCTGAGCCTTCCTTGATCCCATCTTCTTCGGACAAGTATCCCGGGATCGTCGTGTACGACGATGGGGCTGGCCCCCGGTCCGACAGCGAAGCCTTATGGACAGCCGTCCCCGAACGTCGGAAAAGATCATCATGAAGAAGACCGACAACCCCGCCGATCCGTTCAAGAAGGCGCTGGCCGAGGCGACCCGCGCCCTGGCCGACGAGCATGAACTGAACGTCACCTTCACCGCCGACCCTTCGGGCGTCGCGGGCGACACCATGCGGCTGCCGCAGATCAGCCGGCGGATGACGCGGGACGAGATCGTGCAGGCGCGCGGCACCGCCGACGCCTTGGCGATGAAGCTGCGCCACCACGACGCCCCCACCCATGCCCGCTATGCGCCCGCAGGCCCCATGGCGCGCGAGCTTTACGAGGCGATGGAAACCGCCCGCTGCGAGGCGCTGGGCGCCCGCGACATGCCCGGCGCGCTGTCGAACATTGACGCCAGGCTGGGCGCCGAGGCCGAGCGCAAGGGCTATGCCCAGATCAAGGCCCCTGCCGACGCGCCGCTCTCGGTCGCGGCGGGCTATCTGGTGCGGCAGGCGGCGACGGGTCGGGCGCTGCCCCCGGCCGCGCAGCATGTCGCGGACCTGTGGCGGCCCTTCGTGGAACAGCAGGCGGGCGGCTCGCTGGCCGACGTCAGCGCGGCGCTGGCGGATCAGGCGGCCTTCGCACGGCTGTCGCGCAGGGTCATCGCCGACCTCGGCTATGGCGACCAGTTGGGCGACGACCCCGACGAGCCGCAGCAGGACGACTCGGACGAGAACGCCGAGCAGGACGAGGAATCCGGCGACAACCAGTCCCGCGAGCAGGAGGAAGGCGACGACGCCGAGGCCAGCCCCGAACAAAGCCAGGAGCGGACGCAGGACGAGCGGCAGGCGCAGGTGTCCCTGGACGACCAGTCCGACGAGGAACTGGTCGAGGACGCCGAGATGGCGGACAGCGAGATGCCGCCGGACCTGCCCCCGCCCGTCAGCGAGGCCAGCGCCGACTACAAGGTCTATACGCAGGCCTTCGACGAGGAGATCCGGGCCGAGGATCTGGCCGATCCTGCCGAACTGGAACGCCTGCGGGCCTATCTGGACAAGCAGTTGGAACCCCTGCGCGGGGCGGTCAGCCGTCTGGCCAACAAGCTGCAGCGCCGCCTTCAGGCCCAGCAGAACCGCAGTTGGGAATTCGACCGCGAGGAGGGGACGCTCGACGCGGGCCGTCTGGCGCGGGTGGTGGCAAACCCGACGACTCCGCTGTCCTTCAAGTGGGAGAAGGACACCGAGTTCCGGGATACGGTGGTCACGATCCTGATCGACAACTCGGGATCGATGCGCGGGCGGCCCATCAGCATCGCCGCGATCTGCGCGGACGTGCTGGCGCGGACGCTGGAACGCTGTTCTGTCAAGGTGGAAATCCTCGGCTTCACCACCCGCGCCTGGAAGGGCGGGCAGAGCCGCGAGAAATGGCTTCAGGATGGGCGGCCCGCCACGCCGGGGCGCCTGAACGACCTGCGCCACATCATCTACAAGGGGGCCGACGCGCCCTGGCGGCGGGTTCGCCCGAACCTCGGGCTGATGATGAAGGAAGGCTTGCTTAAGGAAAACATCGACGGCGAGGCGCTGGAATGGGCGCATCGGCGGCTGGCGCGGCGGACCGAGGCGCGGCGCATCCTGATGGTGATCTCGGACGGCGCGCCGGTGGACGATTCCACCCTGTCGGTGAACCCCGCAAGCTATCTGGAAAAGCACCTGCGCGACGTGATCGCCATGATCGAGCGGCGGGCGCAGGTCGAACTGATCGCCATCGGCATCGGCCATGACGTGACCCGCTATTACCAGCGCGCGGTCACGATCACCGATGTGGACCAGTTGGCCGGGGCGATGACCGAACAACTGGCCGCGCTGTTCGAAAGCGACCCGAGGAAGCGCGCGCGGGCCATGGGCGGCGCAGGGCGGCGGGGGTGATGGCGGAAACGGCAGTGCCACGCCCGTTGCAGCGGCTGCGGCGCCGGGCGTGATGATCCCCAAGGCTTTCGTGCGCATGTTTGCGGTGGCGGCGGCGGTGGCGCTGGCCGGCTGCGGCATCGTGCCGTTGCGCATGGCCCCCGCCGTTCCGGCCGCAGTCCAGTCGCAGGCCGAACCCGCGGGCTATGCCCATATCCGTTTCTACGGCGACGAGCTTGGACCCAGCGACGCCTCGGCCGACGACCTGGGCCGCGCCACGCTGGAGCGGCTGGCCTCCGGCGAGCCTCTGGACCTGCTGGCCCTGTCGGGCGGCGCGGATGCCGGGGCTTTCGGCGCGGGCGTGCTGAAGGGCTGGACCCAGCGTGGGGACCGGCCCGAGTTCGACTATGTGACGGGCGTGTCCACCGGGGCGTTGATCGCGCCGCTGGCCTTCCTCGGTCCCGGTTATGACGACGCGCTGCAGCGGTTCTACACCCAGACCACGGCCGCCGACATCTTCATCCTGCGCCCGTTGGCGGTGCTGGCGGGCGCGCCCTCGATCGGGGACAGCGCGCCGCTGCGCGACCAGATCAACCGGATCGTCACGCCGCAGATGGTCGCCGTCATCGCGGCCGAGCGACGGCGCGGCCGGTTGCTGCTGATCGGGACGACCGATCTCGATGCCCAGCGGCAGGTGATCTGGGACATCGGGCGGATCGCCGCATCAGGGCAGCCCGACCGGGTGCAGTTGATCCGCAAGATCCTGCTCGCCTCGGCCTCGGTGCCGGGGGCCTTCCCGCCCGTCACCATCGACGTGGTGGCCGGCGGGCGGCGCTATCAGGAACTGCATGTCGATGGCGGCGTCACGCGCGGCGTCTTCGCCTATCCGCCCGACCTGCGGCCGCCGCCGCCGCGGGGACCGCGGCGGATGTGGGTGATCCGCAATTCCAAGCTTGCGGCCGAGCATCAGGCCACCCCGCCCGGCGTCGTGTCGATCGCCGCGCGCAGCGTGACCACGCTGATCAAGCACCAGTCGGTCAGCAACATTGCCGACATGCAGGCCCAGGCCCGGCGCGACGGCTTCGACTTCAACGTGACGGCGGTGCCGCCTGACCTGAACCTGCCGTCCTACCAGCCATTCGACGCGGTTTACATGAACACGCTGTTCGCCGCGGGACTGGCGACGGGCCGCTCGGCGCGTGGCTGGGCGGATGACGCGCAGCCTCTGCTGGGGCGGCGCTGAAGGAAAGGAAAGCGGATGAGCTGGCAGGACTTCTCGGCCACCCTCGACCCCGCGGCAGCGGGGCCGAGGATCGCCGCGCTGCGGGACCTGATGGCGCGCCGGGGGCTTGACGCGGTGATCGTGCCCCGCGCCGACGCGCATCAGGGCGAATACGTGGCCGACGCAGACGCGCGGCTGCGCTGGCTGACCGGCTTTTCCGGCAGCGCCGGCTTTGCCATCGTCACGGCCCTGAAAGCGGGCGTCTTCATCGACGGGCGCTACCGGGTGCAGGTCCGGGCCGAGGTGGATCCGTCGATCCTCACCCCCGTGCCCTGGCCAGAGACCACCGCCAGCGCATGGCTGAAAAAGGCGCTGCCCCAGGGCGGGGCGCTGGGCTACGACCCCTGGCTGCATACCCGCGCCGAGATCGAGGCGCTGGAAAAGGGGCTTGCGGGCAGCGGCATCGTCCTGCGGCCCATCGCCAATCCGGTCGATGCGATCTGGCCCGACCGCCCGGCCCCGCCGAAAGGCGCGGCGCGCGTCCATGACGCGGCGCTGGCCGGGGCGGGTCCGGCCGAGAAACGGGCCGCCATCGCGGCGGCGCTGCAGGCGGCGGGGCAGCGGACGGCGGTGCTGACGATGCCGGATTCGATCGCTTGGCTTCTGAACATCCGGGGCGCGGACATTCCCCGGAACCCGATCGTGCAGGCTTTTGCCACCATCGACGCCGAGGAGCGGGTAGGCCTGTTCGCGGACCCTGACAAGTTCGACGACAAGCTGCGGGCGCATCTGGGCAATGAGGTGACGATCTCGCATCCTGCACAGTTCGCCCCGGCGCTTGAGCAGTTGCAAGGTCCGGTCAGGCTGGATGCCGACACCGCCCCCGAGGCGGTGTTCCGCGCGGTCGAGGAGGCGGGGATCGCGATCGCCCGCGACCGCGATCCCGTGGCGCTGCCCAAGGCCCGCAAGACCCTCGCAGAGATCGAGGGGATGCGCGCCGCCCATCGCCGCGACGCGGTGGCGGTGATCCGGGCTTTGGCGTGGGTGGACGGGCGAGAGCCGGGCCGCTTCACCGAGATCGACGTGGCCAGGACGCTGGAAGGCTTCCGCCGCGAGGCGGGCGCCATCGACATCAGCTTCGACACCATCTGCGGCGCAGGCCCGAACGGCGCCATCGTGCATTACCGCGTGACCGGGGCCACGAACCGGACCGTCGAGAATGGCGAGTTGCTGCTGCTGGACTCGGGCGGCCAGTTCCCCGACGGCACGACCGACATCACCCGGACCATCGCCATCGGCGCGCCGGCCGAAGCCGCGCGGGACGCCTATACGCGGGTGCTGCAGGGGATGATCGCGCTCAGCCGGTTGCGGTTCCCCAATGGCCTGTCGGGACGGGATATCGAGGCGGTGGCGCGCGCACCGCTTTGGACGGCCGGGATGGATTTCGACCACGGCACCGGCCACGGCGTGGGCGCCGCGCTGTGCGTGCACGAAGGGCCGCTGCGGATATCCCGCCGGTCGGAACTGCCGCTGGAACCGGGCATGATCTTTTCCAACGAGCCCGGCTATTACCGCGAGGGCGAGTGGGGCATCCGCATCGAGAACCTGATCGTCGTGGAACCCGCCGCCAGCCCGGACGGGCGCGAGATGCTGGGCTTCGAGACGCTGACGCTGGTGCCCATCGACAAGCGCCTGATCGGGATCGGGATGCTGAGCCGCGCCGAGATTGCCTGGCTTGACGCCTATCACGCGCGGGTGCGGGACGAGATCGGGCCGCTGGTGCCCGAGGACGTGCGGGGTTGGCTGCAGCAAGCGACGGCGCCGCTGCAGGGGTGAGGTCGCAGGGGGCGCTGCCCCCGGCCGTTCCGGCCTTCCCCGGGATATTTTCACGAAGAAGAAGCACCTTGAGCGCGGCGCGGTGCGCTGGCATCTTCCGTCAGCCTTGGAGGACTAACCATGCCCATTTCCGAAGCCGTCCTGTCTGAATTGCGCGCCATCCTCGGCGATCGGCTTTCCACCGGCGAATCCGACCGCGCGCTGCATGGCGCCTCGGAGACTTTCCACCGGGCGCCGCCGCCGGATGCCGTAGCCTTTCCGCTGGACACGGGCGAGGTCTCGCGCATCCTGAAGGTCTGCGACGACAACGGCGTGCCGGTGATCGGCTGGGGGACGGGCACCTCGCTGGAAGGGCACGCGTTGGCGATCCATGGCGGGCTGGTCGTCGACCTGATGCGGATGGACCGGGTGCTTGAGGTCCGCCCCGAGGACGTGCTGGCCGTCGTCCAGCCGGGTGTTACCCGCGAGGCGCTGAACACCGAACTGCGGGCGACCGGGCTGATGTTCCCGGTCGATCCCGGGGCCAACGCCTCGCTGGGCGGGATGGCCGCGACGCGGGCCAGCGGCACGACCTCGGTGCGCTATGGCACGATGCGGCAGAACATCCTGGCGCTGGAGGTCGTGCTGGCCGACGGGCGCATCATCCGCACCGGCACGCGGGCAGCCAAGTCCAGCGCCGGCTATGACCTGACCGCGCTGATGGTGGGGTCCGAAGGCACACTGGGCATCATCACCGAACTGACCCTGCGCCTGCACGGCCAGCCCGAGGACGTCTCCGCCGCCGTCTGCGCCTTCCCTTCGCTTTCCGAAGCCGTGACCTGCGTGGCGCAGACCATGCAGCTTGGCATTCCCATGGCGCGGATCGAGTTCATGGACCCGATGGCCATGCGCGCCATCAACCTGCACTCGGGTTCGGACTACCGCGAGGAGCCGCATCTGATGGTCGAGTTCAACGGCTCGCCCGAGGCCGTGCGCGCCAATGCCCAGGGCTTCGGCGAGATCGCGGCCGAGAACGGTGGGCAGGGGTTCCACTGGGCCTCCACCCCCGACGAGCGCAACCGGCTGTGGGAGGCGCGTCACGCGGCCTACTGGGCCACGCTGAAGCTGCGGCCCGGCGCGACGGGGGTCGTCACCGACATCTGCGTGCCGATGTCCGAACTGCCTGCAGCGGTCGAGGCGGCGGCGGCCGACATGCAGGAAGCCGGCATCTTCGGCAATATCGTCGGCCATGTCGGCGACGGCAACTTCCACACGCTGCTGCTGGTCGAGCCGGGCAACGAGGGCGAGATTGCAACTGCCAAGCGATTGGCCCACCGCATGGCGGAACGCGCGCTGGCGGTGGGCGGCACGATCAGCGGCGAACACGGCATCGGCATCGGCAAGCGCGAGCTGATGCGCAACCAGCATGGCGAGGCCTGCGCGGTGATGGCGGCCATCAAGCAGGCGCTCGATCCCAACAACATCATGAACCCCGGCAAGCTGCTGCCGGACATGGACTGAGGGCCTGACGGTTTCGTGAACAGGGCCGCGCCGCTGCCCGGGGCGGCTGTCGTGACTTTGCCCGGAAACCCGTGGAATAGTCTCGCCAAACAAGGCCAAGAAACGGAACGAGGCGGGACATGAGATTGTGGATCAAGGCGGTGGCGCTGGCAGCCGTCACCGCGTTGGCAGGCTGTGCGGGCGCGCCGACACAGCGCGTGGTGACGGATGTCAGCATCGGGTCGGGCCAGACGGTCCGGGGCGCCTTCACCGGCGGCGCGGTGCCGCTGTTCGGGGATACCGCCCCCCATGTCTGGACCAGCGGCCACCCCTACAACCTGCCGGTGCATGGCGTGGACGTGGCCCGCTATCAGGGCGACGTGAACTGGCCTCTGGCGCGGCAGTCGGGCGTCAGCTTCGCCTTCATCAAGGCGACCGAGGGTGGCGACCACATCGACCCGATGTTCCGCCGCTACTGGGCCGAGACACGGGCCGCCGGCATCCCGCGCGGGGCCTATCACTTCTACTACTTCTGCCGCCGCGGGGCCGAGCAGGCGGCCTGGTTCATCGCCAACGTGCCGCGCGAACGCGGCGCGCTGCCGCCCGTCCTCGACCTCGAATGGAACAGCCATTCGCGGACCTGCCGCTATCGGCCGACGCCGGCCGAGGTGCAGCGCGAGGTCGCCATCTTCATGGACATGCTGACCCGCCACTATGGCCAGCGCCCAATCATCTACACCACCGTCGATTTCTACCGCGAGACCGGCGTGCGGAACGTGAATGCCGAGTTCTGGCTGCGTTCGGTCGCCGACCATCCGCGCGGCACCTATCCGGGCCAGCGCTGGAGCTTCTGGCAGTACACCGGCACCGGCACCGCGCCGGGTTTCCGCGGCAACGTGGACCTGAACGCCTTCGCCGGCAACCGCGCCCAGTGGAACCGCTGGCTGGCGATGCGGATGCAGCGCTGAGGCGATGACGCGGCGCGCGGCATTATGGGCCGAGTTCCCCAGCTTGTTCGTCGGCGCGCCGCTGGCCATCGCGCTGTTCCTGCCCCCGCGTGAGATGTTCGCGGCGCTGTTCGCTTTCGCCCTCGCGGGGCTTGGGCTGCTGTGATGGACCGGAAATTTCGACTGGCGCAACCTCCTGTGCGGGTGGGGGCGCGTAAGCTGGACCCGCAGCATCGCCTTCGCTGCACTGGTGGCGGTCACGGGGCTGGCCATCATGTGGCTGGCGCAGCCGGGCTTCCTGCCGAACCTGTCGCCGGACCGGCTGCGCTTCCTGCTGGTGCTGTGGTGCCTTTGTCCGCTGCTGTCGGCACTGCCGCAGGAGCTGATCTTCCGCTCGCTGTTCCTCCAGCGCTATGCCGGGCTGTTTTCCGGCGAGGCGCAGGCGCATCTGATGTAATGGTTCTGGGTCGTGCTGGCGCTGACCTTCCTGGGCGGCCTGGTGTTCGCCCATGTGTATCTGCGCCGCGGCTTTCCGGCTGTCTGGGTGCTGCATGGCATCTCGGGCAACGCGCTGTTCACGATGTGCATGGGGCGGTATTTCTTCTCGGGCAACGTGGTGCAGCCGTTCTGACCGGCTTGACTTGATGGCCCGCGCGGCGTTCATGCGGCACCGGACCACAAGAGGACGCGCCATGAACGCCTATCGCAGCCACACCTGCGGCCAGTTGACCGCCGCCGACGCCGGGACCACCGTGCGCCTGTCGGGCTGGGTGCATCGGGTGCGCGACCACGGGGGCGTGCTGTTCATCGACCTGCGCGACCATTACGGCATCACCCAGGTGATCGCCGACAGCGACTCTCCGGCGTTTTCCACGCTGGAAAAGCTGCGGGCCGAGACGGTGATCCGCATCGACGGAAAGGTGAAGCTGCGGGACACGAACCTCGTGAACCCCAAGCTGCCGACCGGCGAGATCGAGGTCTATGCGACGCATGTCGCGGTGCTGGGCGCGTCCGACGATCTGCCGCTGCCGGTCTTCGGCGACCATGACTACCCCGAAGAAACGCGCCTCGCCTATCGCTTCCTCGACCTGCGGCGCGAGTCCCTGCACAACAACATCATGCTGCGGTCCCACGTGGTGAAATGGCTGCGCGACGCCATGTGGGACGCGGGCTTCACCGAGTTCCAGACGCCGATCATCACCGCCTCGTCGCCCGAAGGCGCGCGAGACTTCCTCGTGCCCTCGCGGCTGCATCCGGGCAAGTTCTACGCGCTGCCGCAGGCGCCGCAGCAGTTCAAGCAACTCATCATGGTGGCGGGCTTCGACCGCTATTTCCAGATCGCCCCCTGCTTCCGCGACGAGGACCCGCGCGCCGACCGCTCGCCTACCGACTTCTACCAGCTTGACGTGGAAATGAGCTTTGTCGAGCAGAAGGACGTCTTCGCTGCCATCCAGCCGGTGATCCAGCGGCTGTTCGAACAGTTCGGTAACGGCCGCCGCGTGGACAGCGAATGGCCGCTGATCCCCTATGTCGAGGCACTGAAGAAATACGGCACCGACAAGCCCGACCTGCGCAACCCGATCGAGATGGTGGACGTGTCCGAGCATTTCCGCGGCTCGGGCTTCGGCATCTTCGCGCGTCTGCTGGAGCAGGAGGGCACCGAGATCCGCGCCATTCCCGCGCCGACCGGCGGCAGCCGCAAGTTCGCGGACCGGATGAACGCCTTTGCCCAACAGCAGGGGCTGCCAGGGATGGGCTACATCTTCTGGCGCAAGGATGACACGGGCGCGACAGAGGCCGCCGGTCCCATCGCCAAGGCGCTTGGTCCCGAGAAGACCGAGGCCATCCGCACCGCGCTGAACCTGAACGAAGGCGATGCCGTCTTCTTCCTCGGCGGCAAGCCCTCGGACTTCGAGGCCGTCGCGGGCCGGGCGCGGTCCGAGATTGGGCGCGAACTCGGGCTGATCGACGAAAACCAGTTCAAGTTCGCTTGGATCGTCGATTTCCCGATGTACGAGAAGACCGAGGACGGCCGCATCGACTTCAGCCACAACCCCTTCTCGATGCCGCAAGGCGGGATGGAGGCGCTGGAGGGCGATCCGCTGAAGGTCCATGCCTACCAGTATGACCTCGCCTGCAACGGCTATGAGCTGATCTCGGGCGGCATCCGCAACCACACGCCGGACATCATGTTCAAGGCCTTCGAGATCGCGGGCTACGGCCGGGACGAGGTGGAAAAGCGTTTCGGCGGCATGGTCAAGGCCTTCCGCTATGGCGCCCCCCCGCACGGTGGCTGCGCGGCGGGGATCGACCGGATCGTGATGCTGCTGGCGGACGAGCAGAACATCCGCGAGGTCATCATGTTCCCGATGAACCAGCGGGCCGAGGACCTGATGATGGGCGCGCCCAGCGAGCCCACCAACGAGCAGTTGCGCGAGTTGCGCCTGCGGGTGCTGCCGAAGGACGCCTGAGATGGCAGTGCCCGAACGGCCACTGGGCGCGCCGGTTCCTGATTTCACGCCTCCTCTGCCACCCGGTCCCGACCGGATCGAGGGGCGGTTCGTCGTCCTGGAACGGCTCGACCCGGCGCGGCACGCGGATGACCTGTTCCAAGCCAACGACAGCCATGACGAGTTGTGGGACTACATGGGTTACGGCCCCTTCACGACCCGGGCCGACTACCGGACGTGGCAGGACTCCGTCGCTCTGGGCCGCGATCCCTTCTTCTACGCGCTGCGCGAGCGGGGGACGGGCAGGGTCGCGGGCGTGGCCTCGTTCCTGCGGATCGACCCGGCCAACGGCGTGATCGAGATCGGCCATATCCAGTTCGCGCCCGCCCTGCAGCGGACAGCGGCGGCGAGCGAGGCAATCATGCTGATGATCGCCTGGGCCTTCGGCGCGGGCTATCGCCGGGTGGAATGGAAATGCAACGCGCTGAACGCCGCCTCGATGCGGGCAGCCGGGCGCTATGGATTCGCTTATGAAGGCATATTCCGCAACCACATGGTCATAAAGGGCCGCAACCGCGACACCGCCTGGTGGGCAATCACCGATACCGACTGGCCCGCAATCGCCGCCGCGAACGCGGAATGGCTGTCGCCCGGAAACTTCGACGCGCATGGCCGCCAGCGCCGCGGCCTGCGCGCCATCCGGTCAGGCTGACCTCGCCACGAGCGGAAACGAAAAGCCCCGGCCGGAGGACCGGCCGGGGCGGGGATGTCGGCTCTCGGCAGACGCCTCAGAGCGCCCAGGCGACCGAGACCTCGTGCCAGCCTTCCCAGATCATCTTCAGCGACACGAACAGGATGATGACCAGGCCGATCCAGGCGATCCAGCGATAGCGGTTGATGAGCCGGGCGATGAAGGTCGAGGCGAAGCCCATCAGCGCGATCGACAGCACAAGGCCGATGATCAGCACGTCGATGTGGTGCCGTGCCGCGCCGGCCACGGCCAGCACGTTGTCCAGCGACATCGACACGTCGGCGATGATGATCTGGGTCGCGGCCTGCGCGAAGGTCTTGCGCGGCGGCCCGCCCACGCGGCCGTCGTGGTCGAGGTCGGCGTCCTCGAGGACCTCGTGCGCCTCGACCTCGTGATGGGCGTGGCCCGCGCTGAGTTCGCGCCACATCTTGTAGCAGACCCACAGCAGCAAGAGGCCGCCGGCCAGCAGCAGGCCGGTGATCGCCAGAAGCTGCGTCGTGACCAGCGCGAATCCGATCCGCATGACGGTCGCGGCGATGATGCCGACGAGGATCGCCTTGTTGCGCTGGTCCTTGGGCAGCCCGGCCGCGGCCAGGCCAATCACGATGGCGTTGTCGCCCGCCAGCACCAGGTCGATCGCGATGACCTGGAACAGCGCCGCAAGCCAGTCTCCGGTGATGAAATCCATGCTGATCCTTTCGCTTCACCCGACCGCGAGAGCCGGCGTTCCGTTGCGGACGGCGGCAGCCGCCCGAGTCTCTCGCGCCGCCTAGCCCGGCGCGCCGCATAGACCCTGAGCCATTCGAGGGCAATGCCCGCCAAACGGCAAGCGCACCATTCTGTCATGCGTCCGTCACGCTGGCCTGCGACATGGGCGCAGCTTTCACGAACAAGGGGGTTTTGTCCGTGCTGATCCGTTCCATGCTGACCTCGGCGCTTGCGCTTCTGGCCGCCGCCCCGGCGCTGGCCGAGCCGCATTTCAACCGCATCGCGAGCTTTGCGACCGTGGACAACATGGCCGAAGGGGAAGACCCCGCGCGCGAGACCTCGGCCGAGATCATGGCCGTGACCCCGGACGGCAGCATGCTGATCTATTCCGACAGCCCGCTGGGGGCGCTGGGGATGGTGGACATCACCGATCCGCGCCAGCCGAAGCCACTTGGTAACGTGCCGATGGACGGGGAACCCACCACTGCGGTCGTGCGCGGGACCCTTGCCTTCGTGGGCGTGAACACCTCGGACAGCTTCACCGATCCTTCGGGCGTGCTGCGGACGTTGGATCTGTCCAGCGGGCAGGTCATCGCCGGTTGCGATCTGGGCGGGCAGCCCGATGCCGTGGCGATCTCGCCTGCGGGCGACATGATTGCGGTGGCCATCGAGAACGAGCGCGACGAGGAGGTGAACGACGGGGCGCTGCCGCAGATGCCCGCAGGCTTCGTGTTGCGCCTGCCGGTCACCGACGCGGGCGTCGATTGCGCAGGGCTGCAGCGGATCGACCTGACCGGGCTGGCCGATGTCGTCCCCGAGGACCCCGAACCCGAATACCTGTCCTTCAACGAGGCGGGCGAGCTGGCCGTCACCCTGCAGGAAAACAACCATCTCGTGGTGATCGGCGCGGACGGGCAGGTGGCGGCGCATTTCAGCGCGGGCGCCGTCGATCTGGACGGGATCGATACCGAGGACGATGGCCGGCTGGATTTCACCGGCGCACAGCGCCAAGTTCCGCGAGAACCGGATGCCGTGGTGTGGCTTGACGACGACCATTTCGCCACCGCGAACGAGGGCGACTGGAAGGGCGGCTCTCGCGGCTTCACCATCTGGTCCAAGGACGGAAGCGTCGTCCATGAAAGCGGCACTGCGTTTGAACGCGCGCTCATCGCCATCGGCCACTACCCGGACGGCCGTTCCGACAACAAGGGCGTCGAGCCCGAGGGGATGGCCTTTGCCGCCTATGGCGACCAGCGGCTGCTGTTCGTCGGTTCCGAACGCGGCAGCGTGGTGGGGGTTTATGACGTCGCCGACCCGGCGGACCCGCGGCTGCTGCAACTGCTGCCCTCGGGCATCGGGCCGGAGGGGCTGACACCCATTCCCGCGCGCAACCTGTTCGCCACCGCGAACGAGACCGATCTGGGCGAGGACGGCGGCGCCCGTTCCCATGTCATGATCTACGAGCGCACCGAGGGACCTGCCGCCTATCCGACGCTGACCAGCGAAGGCAGCGAGCCGCTGATCGGCTGGGGCGCGATCTCGGGCTTGGCCGTCGATCCGGCGGATGACACCCGGCTTTTCGCCGTCAGCGACAGCGCCTATTCGGCCGAACCTGCGATCTACACGATCGACGCGGCCGCGACGCCCGCGCGGATCACCGCGAAGACCATCGTGACCCGTGACGGCCAGCCTGCCGAAAAGCTGGATCTGGAGGGGATCACATCGGACGGGCATGGCGGCTTCTGGCTTGCCTCGGAGGGCGATGCCGGGAAGGACGTGCCCCACGCCGTTCTGCGCGTCGATGCCTCGGGCGCGATCACGGACGAGATCGGCCTTCCTGCGGCGCTGGACCCGCATCAGACGCGGTTCGGCTTTGAAGGCATCGCGCTGGTCGAGGACAAGCTGTGGCTGGCCGTCCAGCGCGAATGGGGCGACGATCCTGACGGGCAGACGAAGCTTCTGCAACTGGACCCCGCCACACAGGACTGGGCCGCCGTCCGCTATCCGCTGGACAGCGGCGAGGGCTGGGTCGGGTTGTCCGAGATCGCCCGCCACGGCGACCACCTTTATGTGATCGAGCGCGACAACCTGATCGGTCAGGCCGCCCGGCTGAAGGCCATCACCCGGATTCCGCTGGCCGACCTGAACCCTGCGTCCTTGGGCGGCGAGTTGCCGCTGGTCACGAAAGAGCCGGTGCGCGACCTCATTCCCGACCTGCTGGGCTGGGGCGGCTTTGTGCAGGACAAGGTGGAAAGCCTCGCCATCGCCTCGGACGGCACCGCATGGATCGCCACCGACAACGACGGGGTGGAGGATGCTTCGGGCGAAACCTTTATCTGGTCGGTTAGGCTGGACTGACCCGCTGCGGCAGACAAGGGGCTGCAGACAAGGGAAAGGGGAGCCTGCAGGCTCCCCTTTCCGCATTCCTGCGGGGCGCGTCAGTTCAGGGGCGCGGGCGGGACGGATGCCGCGTCGCCTGTATCCGGGGTGGCTGCATCGGTGCCATTCGTGGGGGTGGCGGTTCCGCCGACCTGTGGGGCGGGTTCCTGCGGCGCTGCCTGGCCGCCGGATACGGGCGGGATCGCCGCCGGTGCGGATTGCACGGCGCCAGCGGGGTCCGAGGGCGACAGCGGGGCGGGTTGCGGCGCAAGCGACCATCCGGGCGACCCGGCCGGCTCGCCCGCAGCCTGCGGCGGGACGGGCGGGGCAGGGCGCCCCTCGCCCTCCGGCGGCATCCCCTCGCCGTGACGATGTCCGTCCATCATGCCGGAATGATGGCCGTCCCCCGGACCATGCCCTTTGCCGGGCATCTTACCATGGTGGTGTCCCCGGCCCTTGCCGGGACCGCAATCGGCGGTCCCGCCCGCCGGCAGCAGCGTCCACACGCCGGTCACCTGCGCCGTCAGCGTCAGCTCTCCGGTCTCGACGGGGGTCGAGGCATCCGCCTCGGCCGCCCGCGCCATCATCGCCATGGGGCGGGGGCTGCCCGACATGCTCGTGTCGGTCAGCGACACCAGCGGTCCCACTTCCATTCCGGCGGCGTCAGCGATCACCCCGGCGCGGCGCCGGGCCTCGGTCACGGCCGCTGTGCGGGCGCGGTCCTCGGTCGCGGCGGCGTCCTCGCGCGAGAAGCCGATGCCCTGCACGTCGGTCGCGCCGGCCCCGACCATGGCGTCCAGCATCTCGCCCAAGCGGGGCAGGTCGCGGATGCGGGCGGTCACGATGTTCTGCGCCTGGTAGCCGGTGATGACCGGCGGCTGCCCTTCGCGCGAATAGTCCTGGATCGGCGACAGGTTCAGCCCCTGCGTCTGCAGGTCGGCCGGGGCCACGCCCTGCGCCCGCAGCGCCTCGATCACTGCCGTCTGGCGCGCGGCATTGTCGGCCATCGCCTGCGCGGCGGTGGGGGCCTGCGTGGTCACGCCCAGCGACACCGTGGCAAGGTCAGGCGCGACGCTGGCGCGGCCTTCGCCCTGCACGTTGATCGTCGCGGGCTTGCCGCATCCATGCCCCGCAGGATGGGCCGACACCGGCCACGCTGTCAGCGCAAGCGCCGCCGCGCCCGCCAGCGCGGCCGGGATGAGTGAGAAAGTTTGGGCCATGGGCGCTCCTTGAGAACAGTTCCGCGACGGGCAGGCTGCCGCTCGTCGGCGCCAGTCTGGCCCCTTGGGCGCAACTTCGCAATTTCGCCGGGGGCCTTTCACGAGACGGTGTTTCGCTTTGCACCGCGCCGCAGTTGGGTTATCCATGGGTTGAGCAGAAACGGACCGGATCGCGCATGAACGACGACCGGCCAGAACGGAAAAGCCCCGCCCATGAGCACGCGTTCCGCGCCCGAATACGCCCTGTCCTTCAGCAGTGAGGCCGTCCACCTGATGGAACGCGCAGGCTCGCCCGCCGCGACATCCATCCAGTGGAAGGAAAAGGCGGTCGCGGCCTTCGATGCGCCGGATTTCCGGGCCGAAATGACGCGGCTGCACAAGTTGGCGGCGAACGGGCCGGATGCGCGCGTGGCGCTGATCATCCCCGACGACCAGATCCTGTACACCTCGCTGCCGGTGGGAGAGGATGTCCGCAGAACCGCCGACCTCGGCCGCGCGCTGGACGGGCTGACGCCCTATCCCGTGGCCGATCTGGCCTGGGACTGGCGGCCCGAGGGCGCGGGCGACGTGCGCGTGGCGGCGGTGGCGCGGCAGACGCTGCGCGAGGCCGAGGATTTCGCCCGCCGCCACGGTTTTGCGGCCGAGGGTTTCCTGGCGGACCCGCCCGAAGGGGTGTTTCCCGCGACTCCCCAGTTCGGCGGCAAGGACTGGACAAGCGGGGCGGCCTTGGGCGACGCCGACCTGCCGGGAGATGCCGTGCAGGATGTCGCGGCCGCTTCGCCGCCCGAGGTGGCAGAGGCCCCGACCGATTCCCCGGCCAAGACCGCCGGCAGCGCCTCTGCCGATGATCATGGAGAGGTCGGGATCGCTGCCCTGCAGGATTCGCCCGCCGTGCAGCCGGACGCCGCTGCCTCTGTTGCCGAGGTATCCCCCGCGCCCTTGTCACCCGCAGGTCCGCCCGACGCGGATGAGGCAGGGGATGTGGGCGAATCGACCTCGGACAATGGCGCATCCGCGGGGGACACTGGGGATGAGGAGAAGAGGGCCGGCCGCATCGACCTGTCCCCTGACCGGCCACAGGCAGAAGCGGATGCCGCAACCCTTTCTGAGACCCCGGCTGACAGCCTTGCAGCCGAGCCGGAGGCTGGTCCGACCACGCAGGCCCCCGCGCCGGCCGAGGCAGTGGGCGAGCTCCCGCCGGCGGCGATTACGCCCGCTGCAGCAGACACGCCTGCCGAAACCCGGCCCATGGGCTCTCCGGCTCAGCCGATAGCGCCGGTCGCAGTGCGCAAGGACGCTAGGCCAGAGGGTCGTGGTGCTTCCGGGATGGTTCCGACGGCGCGCCGTCCTGCAGCACTGTCGCCCGAACAGGCGCGTGTTTCACCCGGCCGCGCGCCGATCATCCCCGAAGGTCCGGCGGTTCCATCCGGCCGCCATCCCGGCGCGCGAGGCGGTGTCGGGGCGCTGCTGGTGATGCTGGGCGCGCTGCTGCTGGGACTGGTGCTGATCTGGGCTTTCGCGACGCCCGGTCCCGGTGACACGCAGACTGCCGGAACACCTTCTCCGGACGTCGAAAGCGCGACCCTGGACGCAACGCAGCCCGCAGCGAGAACAACGTCTGCGTCTGCGCCGCCTGCAGCTCCGCCTTCAGCGCAGCCGTCTGCTTCCTCGACAACGACGCTCGAACCCGCGCAGGGGCGTCCGGCAGCAACGGTGCCACCTGCCGCACGGACGGTTGAAAGCACTGTTCCGGCGGGTGTAGCCGCCGTGCCCCCTGCTGCTGATGCGGCGCAGCCCGTGCTTTCTGCCCCTCTGGCGGGACCGTCCGAACCCCCCCCGAGCAGCGCGGCACCCGTGCCGGAGCCTGCAGCCACGCCTGCTGCTCGGGCCACGTCCAGCAACGACCCGGCCAATGCCGGGATCTCTGCTGTCCCGACAGCGCCATCGGCACCGGACGCGGCTAACGTCTCGGCGGCCCCGACCGGCAGAATCGGGGGGCCAGCGGGACCACGTGAAGAACCTGCCGTGACGTCGCGCCCCGGCGCGCGGGAACCTGCCGCTTTCCCTGCCGGAACAAGCGCATTGGCCCCGAACGAACGCCCGCCTGCGCAAATGCAGGCAGCTCCTTCGACGCCGACCACCCCGACCGTGGTGAAGCCCGCCGCGAACCGTGCTTCCGCCGAGGAAAACCCGGCGGCCACCCGCGCGGAACTCGCTGCGGCAGCGCCCGCCGCCGTCCCTGCGGCGCGGCCGTCTGAGGCACCTTCTGAGGCGCCTGCTGAACGGGCAGAGGCTCCCTCTGCGGCAGCCCCGGTCGCGCCGACCCCGGTGATCCGACCGTCGAACGCACCTCGGCGCCCTGCGCCTGCGGCTGCCCCCTCCGCCTCGCAGGCTGATCCGCTTCCTGCGGTGGTGCCCGGCCGCAGCACGCTGACCCGTTCGGAACGGCCAAGCTCTCGGCCCGCTGCGGCGCCGGCCCAGCCTTCGCGGGCGGCTGAACCTGCCCGTGCCGCGGCACCGGGCCGCGCCCCTTCGGCGCCGGCACCCGCCGCCTCGCGCCCCGCAGCCCCCCCGCGCCCCGAGGCCGCGCCGCGGGCAGCGGCACAGCCGCAGGCAACCAGCGCCTTGCCGGTGTCCTCGGCTCGGCCGCGCCCGCGTCCCGAGGAAGGCTCGGCCGATGAATCCGTGACCGCCGCCGAGATGACCCCGCAGGAACGCGTGGCGGCGGATTCTCTGCTGTCCGATCTTTACGCCGCCACTCCGTGGCTGCCGCGCCTGTCACTCCCCGCGGGGGCGGAAGAACGTTATGCCGAAAGCCGGCCGTCCCGCCGTCCCGGCAGCGGTTCGGCAGTGGATGCGGCCATCGCCGAAGCCGTCGCGGCAAAGCCGGCGGCGGCTCGGGGTGATCGCCCGGCCAAGCGCGCGGCGGCAAAGCCCGCCGCCCCTGCCGAGGCTGCAAGCGCCCCCGTCAGGACCGCGGCCAACACCAGGGGCCGGCCGGTTGCGCGGCCCGCCCGCGGGACCACGCCCGCGCCCTCGGCTGTCGAAGCCGCGCTTGCCGAAGCCGTGGGCACCAACGCCGGGGCGGAGCCTGCGACCATGGCCGCCGCCGCATCGCTCGTGCCCGTCCGCAAGCCTGCCCGCGTGACGCCCGCCGTGCCGGAAACCGTGGCGCTGGCGGCCGCGACGACCATGCGGCCGCGTCCCGACGCGACGGCTCCGGTGACGGCCCCCGCGATGCCTCCGGCCGCCAGCGTCCAGCCCGCCCCGGCGGAAGCCGCCCAGCGGCTGCGGGACGAGGGGCTGCAGCGGCAGGCCGAGGAACGCGCCCGCCAGAGCGCCGCTGCGGACGCACGGGCCGATCTGCAGGCCCGCGCCGCAGCCGAAGCCCGCGCCCGCGCACAGGCCGAGGCCGAGGAACGCGCCGCCATCGCGGCACGCGGCAGCTACCGCCCGCCCGAGGTCGATGACGAGCCCGAGATCGCCCAGAAACCGGTCGAGGGCCGCACCGCCGGCGATGTCGCGAAGAACGCGACGGTGCGCGGGATCGAGCTGAACAAGACGCAGGTCATCGGCGTGATCGGCGCCGGGCGGGCCAGCCGCGGGCTGATCCGCCTTCGCAACGGCAAGATCGTGACGGTGCGCCTGGGCGACCGGATCGACGGCGGCGCGATCAATTCGATCGGCAACGGCAAGATCAGCTACGTCAAGGGCGGGCGCACCTACAACCTGCCGATCCTGAACGGCCGCTGACCTAGCGGCAGTAGCTTTGCCTGCGGGTCCAGCCCGCGATCTCGCCGCGCTGCCGGTCGGATCGCAGCGGCAGCCAGTTGCGCGCAAGACCCGTCCAGCCGGAATTGCCTGCACCGCTTCGGCCCGCGATCGCGCCGTCCCGCGCGACTGCCTGCGCCATGATCCGCACGGCGCAGCGCGCGTTGGCCGCACCGTCCGTCATCGCGCCGCCGCAGCCGTTCGCCCGCGCGTCCGGCAACGAGATCTGCATCAGCGGCAGCCGCCTTTCGCGGGCTTCGGGCCGGGCGTCCCGCTCGACTATGGCCGAGACCAGCCCGGCCCAGAAGGCCGCCCGGTTCTCTCGTGTCTGGCGGGCGTAACCGGGGCAGAACTGCATCACGTCGGCGGGCAGGGCAGAGAGCAGCGTGACGCCTTCGGATTCCAGCGCTCCAAGCGCCGCCTGCTTCCATTCCATGTCCCCGCTCACGCCATCCGTAGCGGGGGTCTGGGCGTCAGGGGTAAGCCATCCGGTGATCGAGGGACGCCCTGCCGGGGCAATGGTGGGGGCGGTCGTCGCCTGCCGTGCGGCCTCGGTCACGCCGCAGCCGGCAAGCACCGCGACCGCCAATGCCGCAAGCATCTTGCGCTGCATGGTGTTTCCCTTCCTTTTCCGGTCCGTGACCTAGCCTGCGGGACGCCCGCCCTCAACCGGCATCGCGGGACCGGCGCAGGCGGCCCTTGTCTCCAAATGGCCCCGGCAATAGAAACCACCGCAACACTGCCGGAGGCCACCATGCTCGACCACCTTTCCTATACCGCCCCCGAACCCAGGGTCATCGCCGGGGCCAAGGGCGACTGGGAACTGGTCATCGGGCTTGAGGTCCATGCGCAGGTCGCCTCGAACGCCAAGCTGTTTTCCGGCGCCTCGACGGCTTTCGGGGCGGAACCCAACTCGAACGTCAGCTTCGTGGACGCGGCGATGCCGGGGATGCTGCCGGTCATCAACGAATTCTGCGTGGCGCAGGCGGTCCGCACCGGGCTGGGCCTGAAGGCGCGGATCAACCTGTTCAGCGCCTTCGACCGCAAGAACTACTTTTACCCCGACCTGCCGCAAGGCTACCAGATCAGCCAGCTTTACCACCCCATCGTGGGCGAGGGCGAGATCATCGTGGACATGGCCCCCGGCATCGCCCGCCGCGTCAGGATCGAACGCATCCACCTGGAACAGGACGCCGGCAAGTCGATCCACGACATGGACCCGAGCTTAAGCTTCGTGGACCTGAACCGCACCGGCGTCGCGTTGATGGAGATCGTGAGCCGTCCCGACATCCGCGGCCCCGAGGAGGCGGCGGCCTATGTCGCGAAACTCCGCCAGATCATGCGCTATCTGGGCACCTGCGACGGCAACATGCAGAACGGCAACCTGCGCGCCGACGTGAACGTGTCGGTCTGCAAGCCCGGCGATTACGAGCGTTTCATCGAGACCGGGGATTTCTCGGTCCTCGGCACCCGCTGCGAGATCAAGAACATGAACTCGATGCGGTTTATCCAGGCGGCCATCGAATACGAGGCCCGCCGCCAGATCGCCATCATCGAGGACGGCGGCACGGTGGTGCAGGAAACCCGCCTCTACGATCCCGACAAAGGCGAGACCCGCTCGATGCGGTCGAAGGAGGAAGCGCATGATTACCGCTACTTCCCCGACCCCGACCTGCTGCCGCTGGAAATCGAGCAGGGCTGGGTGGACGACATCGCGGCCTCGATGCCGGAACTGCCGGATGAGAAGAAGGCGCGCTTCGTCACGGGCCTCGGCCTTTCGGAATATGACGCGGGCGTGCTGACGGCCGAGGTCGAGAACGCCGATTTCTTCGAGGCGGTCGCCGGTGGACGCGACGGCAAGCAGGCCGCGAACTGGGTCATCAACGAATTGTTCGGCAGGCTGAACAAGCAGGGGCTGTCCATCGGCGAAAGCCCGGTGTCGGCGGCACAGCTTGGCGGCGTGCTGGACCTGATCGCCAGCGGGGAAATCTCGGGCAAGATGGCCAAGGATCTGTTCGAGATCGTCTGGACCGAAGGCGGCGACCCGGCCGAAATCGCGCAGGCGCGGGGCATGAAGCAGGTCACCGACCTCGGCGCCATCGAGGCGGCGGTGGACGAGATCGTCGCCGCAAATCCGGCGCAGGTGGAAAAGGCCAAGGCGAACCCCAAGCTTGCGGGCTGGTTCACGGGGCAGGTGCTGAAGGCCACCGGCGGCAAGGCGAATCCCGCGGCGGTCAATGAGCTGGTGGCGAAAAAGCTCGGGCTCTGAGCCCCGGCCATCTGCAACGCTGGCGAGGAAAAGGGCGTTCGGCTAAAACTGACGCGACCGGGGCGCAAGGAGCGTGCGATGCAAGCCTATGAATACACCGTCCTGCCCGCGCCGAACCGGGGCGAGAAGATCCGCGGCGCCCGCAGCGGCGCCGACCGCTTCGCCCATGCGCTGGCGACCGAGATCAACCGGATGGCGCAGGCGGGCTGGGAATATGTCCGCGCCGAGACGCTGCCCTGCGAGGAACGCAGCGGCCTGACCAGCCGCACGACCGTCTACCACAACCTGCTGGTCTTCCGCCGCGCGCTCGCCCCCGCGCAGGTGCAGCAGGACGTGGGCACGCAGCGGCCGCTTGCGGCCTCGCACGAGGCGGGACCCGCCCTGCGCCCTCTGGCTGCCGTGCAGCCGGCGGCAAAGGCGCCCGAGGCGGCGGTTCAGGCAGATCCTCCGCCTGACTGGCCGGACGGCGATGGGGCTGCCGAGACCGCGCGCTCCGAACCCGCCAGGGCGGAAGCCGCGCGGGTGGACGATTATGACGAGCCGGGTTTTGACCCCGACCGCGCCGAGGCTTCGGCCGAAGCGCCGCCCTTCGTCCAGCGCCCGCCGCTTTCCGCACAGCGGCCGGAAACCCGCACGGGCGGCATCTTCTCGGAACCCATGCCGGGGAATGGCGGCCGACTGGGTCCTGCCGAACGCTGATCCGGACGGAATTTCGCCGTCACGCAGCCGTCGCGGCCCTGTCACGCTCCTGCCGGACCTCCCGGCACGTTGTGAACCGCGCCAGGAACGTGATCCTGTTCATCGCCGACGGCAACGGGGCCGGCACGAACTGCGCCATCTGCCGGTATTCCGGCCAGTTGGAAGACGGCCGCGTTCTTCCCCGACGCGGTTCTGCCGCAACTGCACGCGATCCTCGGTGATATGCGTTCGGCGCTGTCGATTCTTGCAGTGGCGGCAGGTATTGGTGACGCTCGCGGAACTGGGCGCGCTGACGCTGGTAGGGCGCTGTTCGCGGGACAGTTCGCCCTGCTGTGCGACAGGGGGCGCCCACGCGTTTCGTCCTGTCGGTCGCCCAGGGCTTTGCCGCCGTTCTGATCCTTGCCAGCACCGGGGCTATATCCTTATGGCGCTGGTCGCCCGCATCATGTCCGAGCGGCTCGGCCCTGCCGTCCCCGCCTCGCTGAGCTGGCCCGAGATCCCCATGGTCGCCGGTTTCGTCTGCCTGATGCTGCTGGTGGCGCCGATCTTGGCATGGCAGCAACTGCGCCGCGACCGCTACCAGTGCGGGGGGCGCTGATCGGCCAGGGGGATGGTGCCCTCGTCGGCCTCGCGCCCGGCCTCGCGTTCCATCAGCAGGCCGACATGGCGGGACAGGCGGGCGATCTCGGCCGCCTGCCGGGTGACCACGTCTGACAGGTCCTCGACGCTGCGCTGAAGATGGGCGATCCGCTCCTCCAGCGCCTGCAACTTGTCCATGCCGCACCCTTCCGTTAAGCGATGCCCGCGACCTGAAGGAAGATCCCCCATGGCCAAGGAACAGAAACCGCGCCGCCCGCGCGCCGAGACCCCCAAGGGCTTTCGCGACTATTTCGGGCCGGAGGTCACGGAACGCAAGGCGATGCTGGACCGCATCGCGGCCGTCTACCACCTGCACGGCTTCGAGGCGCTGGAAACCAGCGGCGTCGAGACGGTCGAGGCCCTGGGCAAGTTCCTGCCCGACGTGGACCGCCCCAACGCCGGGGTCTTCGCCTGGCAGGAGGAAGCGGTCCCCGGAGGCGGCGCGGGCGACTGGCTGGCGCTGCGCTATGACCTGACGGCGCCCTTGGCGCGGGTCGCGGCGCAGTATCGCAACGATCTGCCCTCGCCCTACCGCCGTTATGCGATGGGACCGGTCTGGCGTAACGAGAAGCCGGGGCCGGGGCGTTACCGGCAGTTCTACCAGTGCGACGCGGATACCGTGGGCGCGGCCAGCGTCGCGGCGGATGCCGAGATCATCGCCATGCTGGCCGATGCGCTGGAAGCCGCGGGGATCGCCCGCGGCGACTATCTGGTGCGGGTAAACAACCGCAAGGTCCTGAACGGTGTGCTGGAGGCTGCGCGCGTCCAGCCCGATCAGGCGGCGGACGTGCTGCGCCAGATCGACAAGTTCGACAAGGTCGGCGAGACCGGCGTGCGCGAATTGCTGACCACCGGGCGCCTTGATGCCTCGGGGGCCGAGATCGAGGGCGTTGGTCTGGACGCCTCGCAGGCCGAGCCGGTGCTCCGCTTTCTGACCTCGAAGGGCGGCGACAACGCCGCCACGCTGGAGAACCTGCGGGCGGCCGTCGGCGGCTCGGCCACAGGGGCCGAGGGCGTGGACGAACTGGCCCAGATCGCTGCGATGCTGGACGCCATGGGCATGGGCGCGGATCGGGTCGTCATCGACCCCTCGGTCGTGCGCGGCCTTGGCTATTACACCGGCCCGGTGTTCGAGGCGGAACTGACCTTCGAGATCCTCGACGACAAGGGCCGCAAGCGCCAGTTCGGCTCGGTCGCGGGCGGCGGGCGCTATGACGACTTGGTCGAGCGCTTTACCGGGCAGAAAGTGCCCGCGACGGGCATCTCCATCGGCGTGGACCGGCTGCTGGCCGCGCTGCGCGAGAAGGGGCTGGCGGGGGCCGAGGCTGCGGGGCCGGTCGTCGTCACCGTCATGGACCGCGACCGGATGGCCGACTATCAGGCCATGGCGTCGGAACTGCACGCTGCAGGTATCCGGGCCGAGGTTTATCTTGGCAATCCAAAGAACTTCGGCAATCAGTTGAAGTATGCTGACAGGCGCGGCGCACCCGTGGCCGTGATCCAGGGCGCGAACGAAGCGGCGCAGAATGTCGTGCAGGTGAAAAACCTCATTCTCGGCGCAAAGATCGCTACGCAAGCCTCGGTCGAGGAATGGAAATCCCAGCCCGCGCAGGTCGAGGTTCCGCGCGAAAATCTGGTCGCCACCGTCCGCGAGATGCTGACGCGATGATCTCCCGCACCGTCAAGGCGGCGGTGGGCCGGCGCATCCTCGACGCCTTCCGCGCGGCTGGCGCGGTCGAGGTCGCCCCGGACATCCTGCTGCCCGCCGATACCCTGCTGGACCTGTACGGAGAGGACATCCGCGCCCGCGCTTACCTCACCACCGACCCGATCCGCGGCGAGGTCGTGCTGCGCCCCGACTTCACCGTGCCCGTGGTGCGGATGCACATGGCGCAGGGCGCGGAACCTGCCCGCTATTGCTATCTGGGCGAGGTCTTCCGCAAGCAGGACCACGGCGACACCCGGCCCGCCAACCCCCGCGACAACGAATCCCTGCAGGCCGGGTTCGAGCTGTTCTCGCGCGACCCCGACGCCGATGCCGAGGTCTTCGCGCTGTTCCACTGTCTTCTTGCCCCATGCGGCCTGACGGCGACGATGGGCGACATGGATCTGCTGCTGGATGCCGTGGCGGGCCTGCCGCTGTCGGCCCCGCGCCGAGCGATGCTGGCGCATCACATCTGGCGGCCCAAAAGGTTCGAGCGCCTGCTCGACCGCTTTTCAAAGGTCGAGCAGCCCCGGCATTTCGCCGTCAACAGCGCCCCTTGGACCGGGTTGCGGACCGAAGCCGAGATGGCGGCCCGCATTGCCCGGCTTGAGGCCGCCGCCGAAGGTCCGCCGCTTGCCCCCGAATGGCGCGAACGACTGCACCGGCTGTTTTCCGTTGCCGGCCCCGCGCCCACGGCGGTGGATGAATTGCGCGTCCTGGCCGACCACATCCCTGCCATCGCCGAAGCGATGGAACGGCTGGCCGCCCGACTGAAGGCCATCGCAGCCCGCGGCATCGATCCGGCCACGGTCCGCTTCGACACCAGCCATGGACGGCGGACGATGGAATATTACGACGGCATGACCTTCTCCTTCACTGCCGAGGGGCGTCCCGACTGGCCGCCCGTCGCTTCGGGCGGCCGTTATGACGCGCTGACAAAGGTGCTGGGGCAGGGCGAGGCGATCCCCGCCGTCGGCGGCATCATCCGTCCGGGCCTTGTCACGGAACTGGAATGCGCGCCATGCTGAAGCTGGGCCTGCCGTCCAAGGGCCGCCTGATGGAGCAAAGCTTCGACTGGTTCGCCGCGCGCGGCATCCGCCTGGCCCGCACCGGGTCCGACCGCGAATATGCCGCCCGCGCCGAAGGCGTCGAGGGTCTGTCCTTGGTGCTGCTGTCGGCGGGCGAGATCCCGCGCGAACTCGCTGCCGGGCGCATCCAGCTTGGCGTGACCGGCTCCGACCTCGTCCGCGAAAAGCTGGCCGGCTGGCGGTCCGACGTGGTGGAACTGGCACCGATGGGCTTCGGCCATGCCGACCTTGTGCTGGCTGTGCCCGCCTGCTGGCGCGACTGCGAGGGCCTGGACGATTTCGCCGCCATCGCCCGCGACTTCCGCGCCGCCCATGGCTTCCGCCTGCGGATCGCCACCAAGTATCATCGGCTGGTCCGCGCCTTCCTGTCGGAACACGAGGTCGCCGACTACCAGCTTGTGGACAGCCAGGGCGCGACCGAGGGCACCGTGGCGAACCTGACCGCCGAGGCCATCGCCGACATCACCTCGACCGGAGAGACGCTGCGGGCGAACCACCTGAAGATCCTGCCCGATGCGCTGGTCCATGCAAGCCAGGCCACGCTTTTCGCCAACCGCGCCGCCGCGGGGACCGCGCCCATGCGCGAGCTTGCGCTGCGGTTGGGCATCGCGCAGGGCTGAGCCTGCAACCCCGCTGCTTCCCGCCGCGTTCGTGTGCCGAAGGAGCCGCCATGCGTCACCTCGTCCTGCTTGCCATGCTGCTTGCCACTTCGGCTCATGCCTCGACGGAAGAAGCATGGGCCGAGATGCGCGCTGACGTGGCAACCAAGTGCCGTGCGCTGCTGCCCGAGGGCGCGGCCGCCACGATCGAGGTCAACCCCTTCGGGTCCGAACGCTTCGCCGCGGCCCTCGTCACCCTGCAGGCCGAGGAGCGTGTCGAGCGAGTGATCTGCATCTACGAAAAGCAGACCGGGGTGACCGAGCTGACCACGCCCTTCGACTGAAAGGGACCATTTCCCGTTCTCGCGCGTTGGCCCGCGTCACAGCCGGAAAGGGAGACCGTCATGGTCGAAGCAAGCGAGATCAGGGAACACATGGAGGTCGTCGGCGCCGACGGAGTCCATGTCGGCAAGGTCGATGGGGTCGAGGGCGACCGCATCAAGATGGTCCGCAAGGACGAAGAGCATGGGCAGGACGACAAGCACCACCATTATGTGCAGCTGTCGGCCGTGACCTCCACGGAGGGCGGCAAGCTGTGGCTTTCGGCGGATGCCGCAAATGCCGGGCAGTTGTTCGAGGAAGAGGATGGCTCGCCCGTAAAGCTGGGCGAAAACAACAGCCAGCGGTGATTGCAAGAACGGCCGGCGCGCAGGTGCCGGCTGGTTCCGCCCCTGCGTCACGGTGGCGGAAGATGCCCCGTCTGCCGCGCGGCAGCGATTTCAGGGTCCGTGCTGCTGCCTGAGATTACAGGCCCACCAGCGCCCGCGCGAACTCGCTCGGCTCGAAGGCGTCGAGATCGTCGATCTGCTCGCCCACGCCGATGGCATGGATCGGCAGGCCGAACCTGTCGGCCAGCGCCACCAGCACGCCGCCGCGCGCGGTGCCGTCCAGCTTGGTCATCACCAGTCCCGACACGTCCGCGAGCTTGCGGAAGGTTTCCACCTGGCTCAGCGCGTTCTGGCCGGTGGTCGCGTCCAGCACCAGAAGGGTGTTGTGGGGCGCCGAGGGATCCTTCTTGCGGATGACGCGGACGATCTTGGCCAGTTCCTCCATCAGGTCGGCGCGGTTCTGCAAGCGGCCCGCGGTGTCGATCAGCAACAGGTCGGCCCCGTCCGCCTCGGCCCGCGTCATCGCGTCCCAGGCGAGGCTCGCCGGGTCCGAGCCCTGCGCCGCCACCATCACCGGCACGCCCGCGCGGCTTCCCCAGACCTGCAACTGCTCGACCGCCGCCGCACGGAAGGTGTCGCCCGCCGCGATCACGACGTTCTTGCCGGCGGCCTTGAGCTGGCTGGCAAGCTTGCCGATGGTGGTCGTCTTGCCCGAACCGTTGACGCCCACCACCAGTACGACCTGCGGCTTCTTCGGATACAGCGGCAGCGGACGCGCGACGGGGGTCATGATCCGCGTCACCTCGTTGGCCAAGGCCTGCTTGAGTTCGGTCGCGCTGATGCGGCGGCCCATGCGGCCTTCGGCGATGTTCGCGGTCACCCGCAGCGCGGTTTCGGTGCCCATGTCGGCCGAGATCAGCATGTCCTCCAGTTCCTCCAGCATCGCATCGTCAAGCTCGCGCCGCGCCTCGGCAGGGACGGTCTCGGTGCGGCCGAACAGGCGGCCCATCAGGCCGGGGCGGGATTCGGCGGGCTGGGGGGCGGCTGCGGGCTGCGGAGACGCAGCGGGGGCGGCGGGCACAGGCTCGATCCTGCGCGGGGCGGGTTGCTCGGCGGGCGGGGGCGACTGGTCGGCATGGTCCGCGACAAGGCTGTCAAGTCCACCGCCGATCTTCGACGAGGACTTCGTCAGACGCTCGCGCAGCTTGGAAAAGAACGACATGCCGGGCCACCTTTCGTTGTGCTGCGGAAACTAGGGCTTCGGGCGCGAAAGGGGAAGGGCAGCGCCGGGGTGGCCGAAGCTCATCCTGAGCAAGAGGAACCGTGGGCGCCCTGCATAGACCTTCGGCGAATCATCACGGGCCCCGCAGCATGGCGCGTTTACCCGCCGCGCTGGCCCTTCAGCCGCGCGGTCCAGTCCTCGACCGCCATGTTGTCCAGCCGCCGGCGGGCCAGCGCCCGCCAGCCTTCGGACAGCACTGCCAGTTCCGCCATGGCCGCCAGTTCCGCCCGGTTCAGCCGGTCGCGGTAAAGGACGCGCCACAGCCGGTCCAACGTCCAGTCGGGGGCGCAGCGATCCGCCAGCACCAGCCCGTCGCCCGGCGCGACCATGCCCGGCTCGATCACCCGGTAATACCAGCCGGTGCGGGCGCTGTCCTGCACGCGGCGGGCCATGTCGGGAATGCCAAAGCGGATGTTCAGCTTCCAGCAGGGCTGGCGGGCCTGCGACACCTCGATCAGCGCGGCCCCCAGCCGGAAGCGGTCGCCCACGGCGACGCCGGATTCCGTCAGCCCGAGGCTCGACAGGTTCTCGCCGAAGCCGCCGGGGGCGAGTTGCGGCAGGTCGCCCAGATCCGCGCGCCACGACGGATAGTGGCCCGCATCATAGTGATGGACAGCCTTCTCAGGCCCGCCGTGGCGGGGGTCGGCCTGGCTGTTGCCCTCGAAGCCCTCGGTCCCCAGCCACAGAGGCTGGTCCATGGGATGCTTGCCGATGGCGCTGAGAACGCCCGGCGCGATGGGCGCGACCGCGCCGATGCGGATGGGGCCGAGAGGGATCATCGGAACGCTCGTGAAAAAGGGGCGGCAGGTTACGCCGCCCCTTCATGCCTTGGTCCGGCGGCGGGGCAAAGCCCCGTGCCGGTCGCGATCAGGCCTTGTCGAGATAGATGTCGACCAGCTTGCCCAGCATCTCCAGCGCATCCTCGCGCGAACGCTGGAAGCTGTTGCGGCCGATGATCGAGCCGTTGCCGCCGCCGTCGCGGATCGCGCGGGCATCCTCGTAGACCGCGTCCGAACCCTTGGCAGCACCTCCCGAGAAGATCACGATCCGGCGGCCGCCGAAGGCCGCGTCCATGCAGTGACGCACACGGGCGGCCTGCGTGGAAATGTCGATGCCCTGATCCTGGTAGACCTTCTTCGCGTCCTTGTTCTCAAGATGGTCGGTGGACAGCTTGATCTTGATGACATGGGCGCCCAGCAGCGCCGCGATCTGGGCGGCATAGGCCGCGATGTCGATGGCGGTTTCGCCGTCCTTGCTGATCGCCTCGCCGCGCGGATAGGACCAGATCACCGTCGGGATGCCATAGGCCGCAGCCTCGGCCCGCATTTCGGAAATCTCCTCGAACATGTCCAGCGCCATGTCCGAGCCGGGATAGATGGTGAAGCCGATGGCCGCGCAGCCCAGCCGCGCCGCGTCCCGCACGGTGGCAGTCACGGCCTGGTTCTTGCCGGCCGTGTCGCTCATCAGCGAGTTGGCCGAGTTGCACTTGAGGATCGTCGGGATCTGACCGGCGAAGGTGTCGGCCCCGGCCTCGATCATGCCCAGCGGCGCGGCATAGGCATTCAGCCCCGCGTCGATCGCCAGCCTGTAGTGGTAATGGGGGTCATAGCCCAGCGGGTTCTTGGCAAAGGACCGCGCCGGCCCGTGCTCGAAGCCCTGGTCCACGGGCAGGATGATCATCTTGCCGGTGCCGGCGAGTTTCCCGGTCATCAGCATCCGGGCCAGGTTGCCCTTCACCCCGGGGTTCTCGCTCTCGTAATTGGCAAGGATCTTCTTGACGGTGTCGGTCATCTGCATCGGGCTGGCTCCGCGTTGGTCATTGTCGGCGTTCCCATATCAGACAAGTGCGGGAACGAAAGGGCGGTTGCGCTAACGGGTCCGTTCCGCACGGATCGGCGGGCGGAACGGGGCGCCTTCGAGCAACGTTACCGTGCCGAAAGCAGAGCCATCGGGAAGAAAGGCATCCCATGTCCCACAACGACAACATTCCAGGGCGTTCCGCCCGCCGCCATCGGCCGGCGATCTGGGCCATCGCCGTCGCAATCGGGCTGGCGGTGGTCGCCTTACTGCTGTTCGCGCCGATGGGCGGCGACCCTGAGACCGGCGATGTCGAGATCATCGCGCCCGGCACCGACGCCCTGCAGTCGGACAGCGCCACCAGCACGGACGCAGCGCCGCCGGCCAGCAACTGATCCACCATCCATGAAAAGGGCGGCCGCCGGGCCGCCCTTGCGCCTTGCGGCAGCCGTTCTCAGCGCTTCGAAGCGATCAGCGCGGCCACGCCGGGCAAGTCCTTGCCTTCCATCCATTCAAGGAAGGCACCGCCCGCGGTCGAGATGAAGGTGAAGTCACCCGCTACCCCGGCCTTGTTCAGGGCCGCGACCGTGTCGCCGCCGCCCGCGACCGAGATCAACTGGCCCGCCCGCGTCATCTCGGCGGCCACCTTCGCGGCGGCGGTGGTGGCGGCGTCGAAGGGCTCGATCTCGAACGCGCCCAGGGGGCCGTTCCAGATCAGCGTCCGGCACTGGCCGAAGACCTCGCGGATCTTCGCCACCGTCTGCGGGCCTGCGTCGAGGATCATCGCATCGGCGGGGCAGGCGTTGGCGGGGACCACCTCGCTGGGGGCGTTGGCGGCGAACTCGCGGGCGATCACGACATCGACCGGCAGGTGGATGGTGCAGCCTTCTCCCTGCGCCCGCGACAGGATCTCGCGGGCGGTGTCGGCCATGTCGCGCTCGGCCAGGCTTTTCCCGACCTCGATGCCCTGCGCCACCAAGAAGGTGTTGGCCATGCCGCCGCCGATCACCAGATGATCGACCTTGGAGATCAGGTTCGACAGCAGGTCCAGCTTGGTCGAGACCTTGGCCCCGCCGACGATGGCGACGACCGGTCGCTCGGGCGTGCCCAGCGCGGCGTCCAGCGCGTTCAGCTCGGCCTCCATCAGCTTGCCGGCCCCGGAGGGCATCAGCCGCGCCAGCCCCTCGCTCGAGGCATGGGCCCGGTGCGCGGCCGAGAAGGCGTCGTTCACATAGGCCTGGCCAAGCGCTGCCAGCGAGGCGGTGAAGGTCTGGTCGTTCTCCTCCTCTCCCGGATAGAAGCGGGTGTTTTCCAGCAGCAGCACGTCGCCCGGCTTCAGCGCGGCGACCGCGCGCTTGGCATCGCCGCCGATCGCCTCATCGGCGAAGGCGACGGGCTGGCCGAGCGCCTGTTCCAGCGCGGGCAGGATCTGCTGGAGACTCATCTCATCGACGCGCTTGCCCTTTGGCCGGTCGAAATGGGCCAGCAGGACGGGGATGCCGCCCTTGCCCTGGATCGCCTTGACGGTCGGCACGATCTTCTCGATCCGTGTTGCATCGGTGACTCGGCCACCCTCGACCGGCACGTTCACGTCCACGCGGGTCAGGACGACCTTCCCATCCAGGTCCATGTCGTCAATGGTATTGAAGCGCGCCATCGGGCATCCTTCCTGCCTTGAGGATTTGTCCGTGCTTGTCGCCAAAGGGTGACGGCGCGTCAACTCTGCGTCAACCGCCCCTGTCCATGGCGGACCCATGCGGGGCGTCAGGCGTTGCGTCGGTGCCGCGGCCCGCCTAGACCGGCGCCGCAGAAACGAAAGGAACCCCGATGGCCGAGATCAAGGACCCGGAGAACACGATCATCATCGAGCTGAAGGACGGCCGCGTGGTGGTCGAGCTTCTGCCCGACGTCGCCCCCAAGCACACAGCCCGGATGAAGGAACTGGCCCGCGCCGGCAAATACGACAACGTGGCCTTTCACCGCGTGATCGAGGGTTTCATGGCCCAGACCGGCGACGTCCAGCACGCCAACATGGAAAAGGACTACAACCCCGGCCGTGCGGGCACCGGCGGGTCGGACATGCCGGACTTGCCGGCCGAGTTCTCGAAACTGCCGCACGCCCGCGGCACCATCGGGGCGGCGCGGTCGCAGAGCCCCAACAGCGCCAACAGCCAGTTCTTCATCAACTTCAAGGACAACGATTTCCTGAACGGCCAATACACCGTCTACGGCCAGGTGATCGAGGGGATGGAGCACGTGGACAAGATCGCCCGCGGCGAGCCGCCGGCGAACCCGGACCGCATGATCTCGATGAAGGTTGCCGCCGATGCGTAAGCTGCTGATCTCTTCTGCCCTGATCCTGTCCGGGGGCATGGCCGCCGCGCAGGACGCCCCGCAGGCCACCGATGGTCCCGGTCCCAACATGGTGATCGAGGTCGCGGATGCCGCCGGCAACGCCAAGGGCACGATCGTGCTGGACCTGCTGGCCGACAAGGCCCCGAACCATGTCGAGCGGCTGGTAACACTGGCGCAGCAGGGCGCCTATGATGGCGTCGTCTTCCATCGCGTGATCGACGGCTTCATGGCCCAGACAGGCGATACCGAATTCGGCAAGCAGGGCGCGGACCTTTCTCGCGCCGGCATGGGCGGGTCGGACCTGCCGGACCTGAAGGCCGAATTCAATGACGAAAGCTTCCAGGCCGGCACCGTGGGCATGGCCCGCAGCCAGGACCCGGACAGCGCCAACAGCCAGTTCTTCATCGACCTTGCCCCGGCGCCGTTCCTTGACGGACAATACACCGTGGTGGGCCAGCTTGTCGAAGGCTGGGACGTGCTGAACGCGATCAAGAAGGGCGACTCGAACGCCAATGGCGCGGTCGAAGAACCCGACTACATGGCGCGCGTCACCATCGCCGAGTGATCCCCATGGAACCCCCGCCGCGGCGGGGGTTCTTCGTTTCCGGGTGGCGCGCGCCACGGAAAATCCCGGTCTTTCCCTCACATGCGCGCCAGCGGCCTCATCCGCTCGGAACCCTCTTCCCCGCCATCGGTTCGGACCAGAGGCCAAGGAGGACAGAGGGTGAGCGAAGCCGGAAAGAAGATCGACGACCATGCGCCACCCGATCTGCCGGCGGAAGCCCGTGACAGCTATGGGGATGCGCTTGATCTCGGGGCTGCGGAAACGCTGGTGCTTGGGTTTCTTGCCGGCGTGTTCATCGCCTTCGGCTCGGTCGCCTTTCTCGTGGTGATGGCGGTTCCCGAAGGGTCGGTTCCCTTCGGCATCCTGCAGGTGGGGGCGGGACTTGCCTTTTCGCTGGGCCTGATCCTGGTGCTGGTGGCAGGGGCCGAGCTGTTCACCGGCAACACCCTCATGCTGGGGCGGCTGTTCAAGGGGCAGTCCTCGTTTTCCGCGATCGGGCGCGCCTGGGCGCTGGCATGGCCCGGCAATCTCGCGGGCTCGGTCTTCGTGGTGGTCCTGTTCATCGCCGCCGGCGGGCATGAGGCGGGCGAGGGGTTGCTGGCCTCGGCCGCGCTGGAGGTCGCCGGGCAGAAGACGGCCAAGTCGGCGGGGGCGACATTCGCCTCGGGCATCCTGGCCAACATGCTGGTCTGCCTTGCGGTGTGGATGAGCTATGCCGCCCGCACCACGCAGGGCAAGATCCTGGCGCTGGTGCCGCCGATCGCGGCCTTCGTGGCGGCGGGACTGGAACATTCCGTCGCCAACATGTCGCTGATCCCGATGGGACTGGGGGTGATGTGGCTGGACCCCGCCGCCGGGGCCGACCCCTCGTTGGGGATGGGCGGGATGGCGGCCAACCTGTTCTGGGCCACGCTGGGCAACATCGTGGGCGGCGGGCTGATCGCCGGCTGCTACTGGTTCGCCTATGACCGCGACGGCTGAGTTCCGCCGCCAGAAGCCGCTGGCCCTTGGTCCGGCGCGCCGCCAATATGAACCGGCGGGAACATCAGGAAAGACATGATGCAGGCGACGATGACCACCATCCTGTCCGTAGCCTTCGCCGGCTATCTCGTCGTCACCGTGACCTACATCATCTCAGAGAACCGCCGCCCCAGCGCGACCTTCGCCTGGATGCTGCTGTTCTTCGTTCTGCCCGGCCTCGGCGTGGTCGTCTACCTGCTGTTCGGGCGCAAGCACCAGGATTTCGGCCAGACCGGCAACCTGATGCGCCAGGAACTTGCCGACCGGCTGAACCCGGTATTCGCGGCACTCGCGCCGGAACACGAGCGGGCGGTGGCCCGCATGGACGCGAACGGCGGGTCGGGGCGCACGCTGGCGCAGCTTGTCTACAACACCAGCCATTCGACGATCACCACCCGCAACGAGGTTCGCATCCTGCATGACGCGAAAGAGGCCTATCCGCCGCTGATCGAGGACATGAAGGCGGCACGCCAGTCCATCCACCTGCAGTATTTCAGCTGGAACACCGACGCGCTGGCCGACGAGCTTTACGAGATCCTGTCCGCCAAGGCCGCCGAGGGCGTGGATGTGCGCATCATCTACGACCCGGTCGGCTCGCTCTTCATGCTCAAGCGGCGTCTCATCAGGAAGATGCGCGCGGCGGGCATCAGGATGGAGCCCTTTTCGAAGCTATGGCGCGTCCACACCATTTCCTATCGCAACCACCGCAAGATCGCGGTCTTCGACGGGGTGGTCGGCCACACGGGCGGGCTGAACATCGGGTGCGAGCATATCAGGCCGCCCGAAGGCTTCGAGACCTGGCGCGACACCAACATCCGCGTCGTGGGCTCGGCCGCGACGCTGCTGCAGGCGGTTTTCGCCGTGGACTGGCACAACGCCACCGGCGAGGACCTTTTCCGGCCCGAAAACTTCTCGCCCGCGCCCGACCGGCTGGCCGATGCGCATCTGCCGGTGCAGATGACGCTGTCGGGGCCGGATTCCGAATGGCAAGCGATCCGCCAGCTTTACTTCGCCATGATCACCAGCGCCCGCAAGCGCGTCTACATGCAGTCGCCCTTCTTCATCCTCGACACCAGCATCTCGGAGGCGCTGAAGGCGGCGGCGCTGTCGGGCGTCGACGTGCGGGTGATGATCAGCGAGCGCGGCACCAACCAGCATGTGCCCTACTGGGCCGCCAACACCTACATGGAGGAGATCGCCGCCTCGGGCGCCAGCGTGCTGCTGTATGAACCGGGCTACATGCACGCCAAGACGGTCATCACCGACGGGGTGGTCTGTTCGGTCGGCTCGGCCAACATCGACATCCGCAGCTTCAGCATCAACTATGAACTGAACGCGGTGATCTATGACGCCGGGCTGTCGGAACAGCTTGAAAGGGCGTTCCTTGAGGACAGCAGGCACTGCCGCGCCTTCACGGCCGAGGAATACCGCAGCCGCAACGCCGCGCTGCGCTTTCGCGATTCGGTCGCGCGGCTGTTTTCCCCGCTGATGTGACGGCTCAGCGCCAGGGAAGCTCGACCGCCTCGCCGGGGCTGAGCGGCTGGAAGCACCGGCGGGGAAGGCCACGGGCGTCCAGCACCCGGCGGAGTTCGTGGCAGGGTTCTTCCTGCGCCTCGTAGGTCATCTGAAAGGTGCCCCAGTGATGACCAAAGGCGCGGCGGGCGCCGGTATCCAGCATGATCTGCACGGCCTCGTTCGGATCGACATGCTGAGCCTGCATGAACCAGCGCGGCTCATAGGCGCCGATGGGCAGGATCGCCACGTCGGGCCAGCCGAAGCGTTCCGGGATACGGGGGAAGATGCTGCCGTCGCCATAGGCGGTGTCGCCGACATGATAAAGGACGCCCCCGCCGGGACTGGTCAGGACAAAGGAACACCACAGCGTCATCCGCCGGTCCGCCACGCCGCGCCCCGACCAGTGGAAGGCCGGTTCCAGATGAACGGCAAGGCGGGGCGACAACACGGCCGTCTCGCCCCAGTCATAGGCTTCGACCCCGGCGCCCGGATCATGGCGGTGGATCAGCACGTCATTGCCCAGGGGCGCAATGATCCTCGGCTCCCACCGGCGCGACAGGCGGATCAGCGCGGGGATGTCCATGTGGTCGTAATGGTTGTGGGTCAGCAGGATCGCGTCGATCGGCGGCAGGTCGTCGAAGCGGATGCCCGGCGGCTGCGCCCGGCGCGGGCCGGTGCCGGGGACAGGTCCCAGCCGGTCGGCATAGACGGGGTCGACCAGCAGGTTCGTCCCCGCCACCTGCACCAGCAGGCTGGCATGGCCAATCATCGCGATCCGCAGCCCGCCATGCCGCTGCGGCGGGCGGTCGAAGCGCGGCTCGGGGGTGACGGGCGGCCAGAAGCGCGCCGTCTTGACCGCGTTCATCCAGGCAAGCTCAAGCAGGCTGTTGGCCTCGGGTTCCCGGGGGGAATGAAAGCGCAGCCCGTCGAAATGGTCGGACACCGGGCCACTGTAGAACGGATTGCGCGGCATGGGCGGGGGGCCTCAGACCCGGCCGAGGCCGATGCCCACGAAAAGCCAGCCCAGACCCTGCGAGATCAGGTCCACCGACAGGAACAGCCCCAGAATCCACAGGCTGTTGACCGGCCATCCGGCCATCACGACCAGCGCCACGATGATGCTGAGGATGCCCATTGCCAGCACCCAGCCCCAGCCCCTGCGCGGCCGTTCACGCATGGCAAGCACGATCCGCACGATCCCCGAGGCGATCAGCATGGCCGCCAGCAGCAGCGTGATGACGGTGGAGGCCAGCAGCGGGTCCATGAAGGCGAAGAGCCCCGCCAGCCCGTAAAGGATGGCCGCGCCGATCAGGAAGATCGCCCGTGTCCAGCCCTTGACGCCAAAGGCCATGACCATCTGCGCCACGGCCCCGGCGATCATCAGGATGCCCACATAATAGACGGTGGCGACAGTGGCGACATACAGGTTGGCGAAGGCGATGATGCCGAGGGCGATCAGCGCGATGCCCAGGACGATGAACCAGCCCCTTCTGCTGCGCAGCGTCTCAGTGTCGCGTTCGGCGTTGGCGGTGATGTCGGTCATGGCCCGGGGACTCCCTTCATGTTCATGCTGCAGGATACAAGGGCGTCGGCAACCTGCAGGCTGTCACAGGATCAACGATGAGAACTGTCGGGGCGTTCCAACCCCTTGGGGATCGCGGCATCCCGATCTTCGTCACGACCATGGAACGAAACCCCGGCGGGGTTTGTTCAGGTGCCATAAGCAACTGCCCTTTCGAAAGGACACCGAAGATGGCCAACAACCCCACCAACGCCCAGAACGACATGAACCAGGCCGCCAAGGACGTGAAGGACGCCGCGCAGGATACTGCCAAGGATGTGAAGCACGGCGTCAACAAGCTGGCCGACGACGCCAAGGACGCGTGGAACGAGGCCACCGGCAACACCAACGCCGACAAGATCAAGAGCGTCGCCGCTGACGTGGCAAACACGGCCAAGGAGCGTGGCGCCGAGTATGTGGACCGCGCCAAGTCCGAGGCTGACCGCCTGTATCGCGAAGGCGAGCGCCGCGCCCATGAGGTGGCGGAATATGCCGGCGATTATTACGACGAGATGTCGGACATGGTCCGCCGCAAGCCCGCGCAGGCGCTGGGCATCGCGGCCGGCATCGGCTTTCTCGTCGGCCTGATCCTCGCGCGTCGCTGATCCGATGTTCGATTACGCGCGCAACATGCAGCTCGCGCTGAGCGACGCGGGCCGGAGGGTCGCCATGAAGGCGGCCGCCGGCGCCGTCTTCGCACTGGCGGCGGGCTTCCTGCTGGCGGCGTTGTGGACGTTCCTTGCGCGCAACCTCGGCTGGGGCCCGCTGGGGGCCTCGCTTGCCATCGGCCTCCTGTTCGTGATCCTCGGCGTCGTGCTTCTGTCGATGTCGAAGAAGGTCGAGCACCCGGTGCCCAGCACCGACGAGCTGAAGGCCGAGGTCGAGACGCGGCTGAGCCTCGCCACCGACGCGGCGCTGGAAAAGGCCCGCGTCAAGGCGACCGAGGTCGTGGACACCGTCGAGAACAAGGTGCACACGCTGATGGACAATGCGGCCTACAAGGCCGAGAAGTTCGCCAGCGACGCCGAGGCGAAGGTCCAGGGGTTCACCCGCAATGTCGCCGGGCAGGCGGCACAGAAGGTCGGTCTGACGCCGGGCTTCTTGGCCGAGGCGCAGAACACCGTGGACCGCGTCAAGCATTCGGACATGGCCACGATACCGCCGCTGCTCAGCGCCTTCGCGATCGGGATCGCCATCGCCAACCGGGTCAAGGGCCGCCGCCAGTCGGACGAACGCCACGATTACGACCCGTATGACGACGATGACCAGTACCGCGACGACGACCGCTACGTCTGAGACATGAAAAAGGGCCGCGGATTGCGGCCCTTTTTTCCTGCGGAAATCCTGTTCAGCTATTGGCTTCGCGGATCTTGTCGGCAGCCTGCTTGTCATAGGCGACCCCGGTGCGATCCAGAAGCTGGTCGAGTTCGCCCGACAGCGTCATCTCGGTGATGATGTCGCAGCCGCCGACGAATTCGCCCTTGACGTAAAGCTGCGGCACGGTCGGCCAGTCCGAGAAATCCTTGATGCCCTGCCGCATGTCGTCGCTGGAAAGCACGTTCACGTCGCGGTAGGCCACGCCCATGTAGTTCAGCACGCCAGCGACGCGGCTTGAGAATCCGCATTGCGGAACCTCGCGCGTGCCCTTCATGAACAGCACGACATCGTTGTTGTCGATCAGTTCCTGGATTGCGGTGCGGGTGTCGGTCATTTCGGGTATGTCCCCAAGCAAGTTGCGATCAGTCGGGTGCCTTGGTCGTCAGCGCCAGCGCGTGCAGCGCCCCGGTCGGGCCGTCCATGCGGCCCTTCAGCGCGGCATAGACCATGCGCTGCTGCTGGACCCGGTTCTTGCCGCGGAAGCTTTCATCGACGACCTCGGCGGCATAGTGGTTCCCGTCGCCCGCAAGGTCGGTGATCGTGATCTGGGCCGACGGAAAAGCCTCGCGGATCAACGTTTCGATCTCGTAGGCTTCGATCGCCATGTCACAACCTCCGGGTTCCTCTGCTGCCGTCTGACTTAGGCCGGAGGGAGGGGGGGTGCAAGGGGCGCGCCGGGAACGCGGCGGCCGGACGGTCGTTGATCCCGTGTCACCGGGTTATGGAAGGCTGCACGATGTCGGACCGCAGACAGGAACGGCTGCAGATGGTCGCCATCCAGATCGAGGCGCGCGGCGTCCGCGACCCCCGGGTGCTGGAGGCGATGCGGCATGTCCCGCGCGAGGCCTTTGTGCCGGGCAGCGGCGCCGATGCCTATGCCGACCGCCCGCTTCCGATCGGCGAGGGGCAGACGATTTCGCAGCCCTATATCGTCGCGGCGATGCTTGAAGCGGCCGAGATCAGCCCGGACGACCGCGTGCTCGAGATCGGCGCGGGTTCCGGCTATGCCGCCGCCGTGGCCGGCAGGCTGGCGCGAGAGGTCATAGCCGTCGAGCGCATCGGACCGCTGGCCGCGGCGGCGCGAGAGCGGCTGGCGCGGCTCGGCTATGAAAACATCGAGATCCGCCATGACGACGGCTCGCGGGGCTGGCCCGAAAAGGGCGCGTTCGATGCGATCCTGGTCGCCGCGGCCGGACCCGAGGTGCCGCCCGCCCTGCTGGCGCAGCTTGCGCCGGGCGGTCGGCTGGTGATGCCGGTCGGGCCGCGACACGCGATGCAGCGGCTGCTGCGCCTGCGTCGGACCCGGGGAGGCATCGAACGGGATGACCTTGGGGCCGTCGCCTTTGTCCCACTCATCGGGGCCGAGGGATTCACCGAGGACATCCGGTTGCCACATGAACATCGCAGAAACGAAGGGACATCCCAATGACCGGATTGCAGATCGAACGCGAGGAAAGCGACAAGGGCGGACGCTATGTCGCCCGGCTGGACGGCGCCGAGGCCGAGATGACCTGGACCGCGTCGGACAGCATCGACATCATCGACCACACCTTTGTCCCGCCCGAGCTGCGCGGCCAATCGGTCGGGCAGGCGCTGGTGGCCCGCGCCGTCGAGGACGCCCGCGCGAACGGGCGCAGGCTGCTGCCGCTTTGCAGCTTTGCCGCCGCGCAGTTCCGCCGCCACCCGGAATGGCACGACATTCTGCCGCATTGAACGCAAACAGTTTTCCGCGCTTCGAGGGTTGACCCATTCATCCCGAATATCCGAGGGTCCGCCCGCCCAGTCCTGCCGCGCGCAACCGGGCGTTGACGACTTCAGGACCGACCGATGCTGATTTCAACCCGCCGCACCATCCTGGCCGCCGCTCTGGCTCTTGCCCTTCCGCCGATTGCCGCCACGGCGCATGAAAAATCGTGGCCGACCGGCCCGGTGCATCTTCATGTCGGATTTCAAACGGGTTCGTCACCCGACACGCTGGCCCGGCTGATCGCCGGGCCCTTGTCCAAGCGGCTGGGGCAGCCGGTGGTGGTCGAGAACAACGAGGGCGAGAGCGGTGTCGCCGGCATCCGGCAGATGCTGGCCGCATCTCCTGACAACCACGCTTTCGCGATCACCAGCAACGGGCCGTTGACAGCCTCTCCGCGATTGATGTCGGACCCGGGCTATGACGTGGTGGCCGACATCGCGCCCGTGGCGCTGATCGCGACCTCGCCGCTGGTCCTGGCGGTGTCGACTGATGCTGCCTACACGGATGTTTCCGGCTTCGTCAGGGCCGCGCAGGCCGAATCCGGGACGATCCGCTACGGCTCGGTCGGGCAAGGGTCGGCCGCCCATCTGACCGCCGAGCTTTTCGCAGCGGCGGCGGGCATCGAGATGCGGCATGTCCCCCTTGCCAGCTACGCCGAGGTCACCAGTTCCATCCTCGAGAACGCCATCGAGGCGGGCTTCATGGCGCCCTCGGCCGCGCTGCCCCATGTCGAGTCCGGCACGATGCGAATCCTTGGCGCCACCTGTGCCGAGGCCTCCCCGCAGATGCCCGAAGCGCCGGTGATGGCGGGGCAGGCGGGCCTGCCCGACGATTTCGGTGCCGAGCTGTGGAACGCCATCATCGCCCCCGCCGGGACCGACCCCCAGGTGATCCGGCGACTGAATGCCATGATCAACGACATCCTTGCCGATCCTGCCCTGCAGGAAGAACTGCTTGGGACGGGATGGCAGGCCCAGGGCGGCACGCCCGCCGACCTGGCCGCGCGGATCGAGGCCGACACAGTCCTTTGGGGCACGATGATCGACAGGATCGCCGCAGCCGACTGAGCCTTCGCCGTAGCGGACCGATGGCACCGCGATCTTTCGGGAAGGGACAACGGCCCCCGGGTTTCCCCTGTATGCCCTGGATGGCCGCCTTCGCGATCTTAGGCAATGCGGAGGAACGCTCGGCCCGGGGCAGCGCGGACCTTCACCGCAGCAGCCTTGCCGAAACGTCCATTGCCCATGAAGGGTCATCTTCAGCATCCCCGCGCTGATGTGACTGATTTGGCATCATACTGTTTTTATTATGGATTTCGACCTTCACCGGAGCTGACCCTGCCAGAAGCAGACTGAATTACCAAGGCATCCGGCGATCTTCGTCATCACTCAGGCAGAATCTTTACCCATGTCGAAGGTTGTCACATGCCGCATCGCGATGCCCCTGATCGCCGCCTCCGCTCGCCTCTTCTTTCCGTAACGGCGCTGACATCGTCTGCGCGCCTGTCGCCCATGCGCAGGAAGTCGTCGAGAACATCGCGCTGGACGAGATCCTGATGACCTCGATCCCGTCCATCGCGACCTCGGTGCAGAACGCCCCCTCCTCGATCACGGTGATCGACCAGAAGGTGATCCAGACCAGCGGCGCACGCGATATTCGCGACCTGCTGCTGACTAGGCCGAGGCGGAACCTGACTTGCAGCAACGACGGCAACTCGGGCGTGTCTTTCCGGGGCCTTTCCAGCAGCCGCACGCTGAGGCTGATCGACGGCAAGCGGGTCAGCACCCGCAACACCCTCGCCCGGAGCTTATGGAGGCGACCTGAAGATCGTCCCGCCAGACGCCAGAGACTGCATCAAGGTCGTGCTGGGACCGATGTCCACGTTTCACGGCTCGGACGCGATGGGCAAGGTCATCAACATCATCACCAGGAAGGGCACCCATGTTTCGGGGCCGCCGCGCGACAACCTCAGCCTCTCGGCAGGCCGGGCGCGCTCGACCTGCGCAACCTCGCACGATCATCGGCGACCCGGACTGACCCCAGGACCTCGGACAACTGCGAGATCGGGTTGAACTATCAGGGTGCGGACACAGGCTGGGAGATCACCGCCTTCCACAACGACATCAAGGACATGCTGGCGTCCGGCGCACCGGCGAGTTCACGCCCGACGGCAGTCCCCTGTTTGAACGCGACAACTTCGACCATGGCAAGACCTCGGGTATGGAGTTCGGGGGCGAGCATTACCTGAACGACGACCTGCTGTGGACGACCTCGGACATCTGGATCGCGAAAACCGAGTTCGAGCATGGTGATTTCGACACCGCCCATCCGATGGCGACGACGACCGGATGGAACGTCGCCACCCGGTTGGCGTGGCAGGCGAGTGACCGGCTGAACCTGTCGGGTCAGGTCATCTATGTCGGCAAGCGGGCCGGTCATGTGGTCGAGGATGACATGGATCTGGGTCCGGGCAAGCAGCCCTCAGTCCCAGACGGGCAGAACAGTGATCCCTGTTACATGGTGGACGTGGCCGCGTGCTGCGATCTGACCGACGGCACGCTGTTCCATGCGAGCGTCGGCAATCTGTCCGACGACCAGCCCAAGGCGGAGGTGGACTATCGCGAGGACGGCTGCCTGTTCAAGATCGGCCTGGCGACCCGCTTCTGAGGGGGCTTCTCGAATGATCGGCCCGACCGGGCTTTCAGCCGTCGCAGGTGATGCGGAAATCATGCGCTGCGGTAGTTCTTCATGCTGTCTGTCGCTTGGTTTGCACAACCCATCGCCTGACCCACGGAAATGCTTGACCGCTGCCGGGCTGCTCATCCATATCCGCGCGACAATCAAGGCCGCATCAAACAGGCCGCCAAGGCCCAGGCAAAGCGGCAGCGACGGGGAGGGATCTCGACATGAGCGGCCTGCTGGCCATGTCCCGCGGCATCGACCGCATCAACACGGTGATCGGACGCAGCGTGAGCTGGCTGATCCTTGTCGCCGTGCTTGTCAGCGCGGGGAACGCGATCATCCGCAAGGTATGGTCGATTTCCTCGAACGCCTGGCTGGAACTGCAATGGTATCTGTTCGGCGCGGCCTTCCTGCTGGCGGCGGCCTATACGCTGCTGGAAAACGAACATATCCGCATCGACATCATCTACGGCGGTCGCTCGCGCCGGACCCAGCACTGGATCGACCTGATCGGGCATGTGCTGTTCCTGATGCCCTTCGTCATCCTGATGATCTGGCTGATGGTGCCTTGGCTGGAACGCTCGATCGCCTCGGGCGAACGGTCCATGAACGCGGGCGGGCTGGTCCTGTGGCCGGCCAAGGCGCTGCTGCTGGCGGGGTTCGTGCTGCTGTTCTTCCAAGGGATATCCGAGATCATCAAGAAGATCGCGGTGATGCGCGGCATCATCCCCGACACGCAGGCGCAGTTCTCGGCCCATGGCGAGGTCGTTATCGACGACAAGCTGCTGTCCGGGGCGGGCTTTGCCGATCCTGATCATCCGCTGACGGACCAGATCGACCATCCCCTTGACCACAGCACCAACCATACCGACCGGGGACCGCGCAAATGATGGAACTGATCGCGCAGAACATGGCGCCGATCATGTTCGCAAGCCTCGTGGTGTTCCTGCTGCTGGGCTACCCCGTCGCCTTCGCGCTGGCCGCCAACGGATTGCTGTTCTTCGTCATCGGGGTGGAACTCGCGCCCCTGTCGGGCGGCAACATCAACCTGTCCTGGAACCTGCTGCAGGCCATGCCCGACAGGCTGTGGGGGTTGTTATCCAACGAGACATTGCTGGCCATCCCCTTCTTCACCTTCATGGGCATCGTGCTTGAGAAATCCGGCATGGCCGAGGATCTGCTCGACACCGTCGGCCAGCTTTTCGGACCCGTGCGGGGCGGCCTTGCCTATGCCGTCATCATCGTCGGCGCCCTGCTGGCGGCGACGACGGGCGTGGTCGCAGCCTCGGTGATCGCGATGGGGTTGATCTCGCTGCCGATCATGCTGCGCTATGGCTATGACCGGCGGATCGCCTCGGGGACCATCGCGGCCTCGGGGACGCTGGCGCAGATCATCCCGCCCAGCCTGGTGCTGATCGTTCTGGCCGACCAGCTCGGCCGGTCGGTGGGCGACATGTACAAGGGCGCCATGATCCCGGGTCTCGTGCTGACCGGGTTCTACATGGCCTATATCTTCGTGATGACGATCATCCGCCCGAACTCGATGCCAGCGCTGCCGAAAGAGGCACGGACGCTGGGTTCCGGCGTGACCTCGCTGCTGGTGGCGCTGGGCCTGACGGGTGCGCTGGCCTATGCGCTGTTCATCTGGATGTATCCGAGCTACGGCACCAACGCGGATATCCTCGCGCCCTCGGCCGCGGTGATCGTGATCTACGTGCTGGCGCTGCTGGACCGGACGCTGAAGACCAACGTGATGAGCCGTCTGGCGCAGCAGGTCATCATCGTCCTGATCCCGCCGCTGGCGCTGATCTTCCTGGTGCTGGGGACGATCTTCCTTGGAATCGCAACGCCCACCGAGGGCGGAGCGATGGGCGCGGTCGGTGCGCTGATCCTCGCGGGCGCCAAGGGCCGGCTGGGCGGCGGCGTGATCCCGCAGGCGCTGACCGCGACCACGCGGCTCTCGTCCTTTGTCATGTTCATCCTGATCGGGGCGCGGGTCTTCTCGCTGACCTTCTACGGGGTGAACGGGCATATCTGGGTCGAGCATCTGCTGACCTCGCTGCCGGGCGGACAGTACGGCTTCCTGATCGTCGTCTCGATCCTGGTCTTCCTGCTGGCCTTCTTCCTCGACTTCTTCGAACTGGCCTTCATCATCGTCCCGCTGCTGGCGCCTGCGGCGGAAAGCCTGGGGATCGACCTGATCTGGTTCGGCGTCCTTCTGGGCGTGAACATGCAGACTTCGTTCATGCACCCGCCTTTCGGCTTCTCGCTGTTCTTCCTGCGATCAGTCGCGCCCAAGGTCCCCTACAAGGACAAGGTGACCGGCCTGATGATGGAGCCGGTGCGGACCGGGCAGATCTACTGGGGCGCGGTGCCCTATGTCTGCATCCAGTTGGTGATGGTCGGCATCGTCATGCTCTTCCCGGGCATGGTCATGCACTACAAGGGACCGGCGATCGACACCTCGGATGTCGAGGTCAGCTTCCCGGCGGGCAACCTCGGCGGCGGGCTTGGGGGCTTGGGCGGCCTTGGCGGCAACCCCTTTGGCGCCCCCGCGGCGCCGGGTGGGGTGGGCGGACTTGGCAACCCCTTCGGGGCGCCCGCCGCGCCTGCGCCTTCGGATGCGGCGACGCCTGCCGCTCCCGCAGCGCCGGGCGGCGGATTGGGGGGACTTGGCGCCCCGCCGAACTTCGGTTCGCCCGCACCTGCACCTGCACCTGCACCTGCGCCCGAGCCTGCGGCACCTGCAGCCGAGCCAGCGGCTCCGGCGGGTGGTCTTGGGGCCTTGGGTGGTCCGCCGAGCTTCGGCGCACCTGCCCCGGCAGCCCAGCCCGAGGCGGGCACGACGACCGGGACGATCACCGTTCCGGTCACACCCGCGCCGCCGGCTCCGGCCAGCAACTGAACAAACAAAGGGCGCCCGCGAGGCGCCCTTTTCGATTTGCGATACCGGCAGGAAAAAACCGCCGCCCCGAGAAGGGACGGCGGCGCAGCCCGAACGGAAAGGCTTATACTTTCCCGTTGCGCTGCTGGATCATCATCATCGTGTCGAAGGTGTAGTCCGTCGTCTGGCTGTAAAGATACCAGTCCGACAGGAACGGCTTCTGCGCGTCCCACATCCGCTTGAACTCGGCGTTCTCGGCGGAAAGCTCGTCATAAACCTGACGCGAGGCGTCGAAGCCCGCCTGCATCACGTCCTCGGGGAAGGGAAGGGGCTGGGCGCCCGACTGGGCCAGACGCTTCAGCGCGGGCGGGTTCTTGTAGTCGTATTCCGACAACGTGTTCAGGTCCGTCGCCTGGCAGGCAGACCGCAGGATCGCCTTGTAGACTTCGGGCAGCTCGTTCCACTTGGCGAGGTTGAAGAACATCCCCACGGTCGGCCCGCCTTCCCAGAAGCCGGGATAGTAGTAATAGGGGGCGACCTTCTGGAAGCCCAGCTTCTCGTCGTCATGGGGGCCGACCCATTCGGCGGCATCGATGGTGCCCTTTTCCAGCGCCGGATAGATGTCGCCCCCGGCGATCTGCTGCGGCACGACGCCCAGCTTTTCCACCACGCGGCCCGCAAGGCCCGAGATCCGCATCTTCAGGCCCTGCATGTCCGCCAGCCCGGTGATCTGCTTGCGGTACCAGCCGCCCATCTGCGCGCCGGTGTTGCCGACGGGCAGGCAGAACAGGTTCTGCTTGACCAGGAACTCGTTGTAGGAATCGATCCCGCCGCCGTGATAGTTGTAGGCCGCCTTGCCCCGCGCGTTGAAGGTCCAGGGCAGGTCGGCGCCGCAGGCGAAGGCCGGGTCCTTGCCCCAGCTGTAGTAGCCGACCGAGTTCGCGACCTCGACCGTGCCATCGGTCGCCGCGTCGATGGCTTGCAGGCCGGGGACGATCTCGCCCGCCGCGAAGACCTGCAGGGTGAACTTGCCGTCGGTCATGGCCTTGACGCGCTCGGACACGTCGACGCCGCTGCCGTAGATGGTTTCAAGCGACTTGGGGAAGGACGAGGCAACGCGCCAGGTGATTGCGGGCATCTCCTGCGCGATGGCGGGCGCTGCGAGCGTCGCACCGGCCGCAGCCGCGGCGCCGCCCAGCGAGGCGGTCGTCAGGAACCGGCGGCGGTCGAGTTTGGTCTTGTCGGTCAAATCATGTCCTCCTCTGTGACGGATGTCGGCCTTGACCCGGCCGCCCCCGCTTTATGCGCGCAGATTGCATCTGCGCGGGGGGTCTGTCCACATGGCGCCGCATCGACCTGACGGAAAGTCATCTCGGGCTTTGGCCGCGCTCGCGCGATTGCGTCTTTCCCTTGGCGCAGGACTATGGAATCGATGCCGCAAAACGATTTAACCGGCAGGGACGGAACGATGGCGACCGCACACGGCAGCGAGGCCGGGCAGGGGCTGCGCATGATCGCGCCGCCGCTGGTCTATGCCGTCCTGATGCTGGCCATCCCGCTGCTGACGATCCTGGCCTTTTCCTTCCTCAAGGACGGCTACCAGACCATCATCCGCGAGTTCACGCTGGAAAACTACCGCGCCGTCTGGGCCGATCCGATCTTCCGCACGCTGATGCTGCGGTCGCTGTGGGTCGCGGGGCTGGTGACGCTGGTGACGGTGGTGCTGGCCTTTCCGGTGGCCTATTTCCTGTCCTTCGTGGTGCCGCCGAAGCACAAGGCGATGTGGATCTTCCTCATCACCATCCCCTTCTGGACCAGCTACCTGATCCGCGTCTTCCTGTGGAAGGTGATCCTGGGCTATAACGGCGTCATCAACTCTGGCCTGAAGAACCTCGGGGTCATCGAGCAGCCGCTGGGCTTCCTTCTGTATAATACCGGGTCGATCGTGGTGACTCTGGCCCATGCCTATGCGCCCTTCGCCATCCTGCCGATCTACGTGGCGCTGGAAAAGATCGACCGCTCGCTGCTGGAAGCGGGTCGCGACCTCGGCGAAAGCCGGCTGATGACCTTCTGGCGGGTGACGCTGCCGCTGGCGATGCCGGGCGTCCTGGCGGCGGTGCTGATCGTCTTCATCCCGACCATCGGGGACTACGTCACCCCGACCCTGATCGGCGGCGGCAAGATCCCCATGGTTGCCAACCTCATCCAGGCGCAGATGCTGGACATCGACAACAAGCCCTATGGTTCGGCCATCGCGGTCACGGCCATGGGCATCGTCGCGGTGCTGGCGGTGATCTTCCTGCTGCTCAACCGACGCTTCCTGCGGGTCCGGCAATGAGGGGCGGGGGCCTGCGCGCCTATGCGCTGCTTTACCTGCTGTTCCTTTACGCGCCGATCCTGCTGTTGCCGATCTTCGCCTTCAACTCGGGCACGATCATCGCCTTCCCGCTGCAGGACTTCAGCACCCAGTGGTTCGGGCAAATGTGGGGGAATGCGACCTTGCGGCGGGCGCTGGTGAACTCGCTGACCATCGCGCTGAGTTCGGCGGTGCTGGCGACCTGCCTCGGGATCTTCGCCGCCCGCGCCTCGACCCGCTACCGCTTTCCGGGGAAGGGAGCGGCGCTTGGCCTCATCATGCTGCCGCTGATCCTGCCCGAGATCATCGTCGGCATCTCGCTTCTGGTGGTGCTGCTGGCGGTGGGGGTTCAACTGTCCATCCTGACCGTCATCATCGGCCACACGCTGATCTGCATGCCCTATGCCGTGGCGATCATGACGACCGCCTTTTCCTCGCTGGACAAGTCGCTCGAGGAAGCCGCCTACGACCTCGGCGAAACGAAATGGAGCGCCTTCCGGCTGGTGATCCTGCCGCTGGTCATGCCCGGCATCATCTCGGCCATGCTGATGAGCTTCACCGTCAGCCTGGACGAGTTCATCATCGCCTTCTTCCTCGCCGGGAACGAGCCGACCCTGCCCACCTATATCTTCAGCCAGCTTCGCTTCCCCAAGTCGATCCCGATGATCATGGCGCTGGGGACGGTGCTGGTGGCGATGTCGATCCTGCTTCTGGCGATCGCCGAATATTTCCGCCGCCGCGGCGCCGCCCGCACCGGCCAGACCAGCAGCGGAGGGTTCCTGTGAACGCCCGAAACCCCATCCCCCGCGAGGGCGGACCTGCCCGCGACGAACACGGCCGTCCCACGCCCATCGAGACGCGCCGCGCCATGATCGAGTGCCGGGGCGTCCACAAGTATTACGGCGACTACCACGCCCTGCGCGGCATCGACCTGACCATCCGCGAGGCCGAGTTCTTCTCGCTTCTCGGCCCGTCGGGCTGCGGCAAGACCACGCTGCTGCGGACCATTGCGGGGTTCGAGGACATCGGCTCGGGCGTGGTTCTGATTGACGGGCGTGACATGGCGAAGGTGCCCGCGAACGTGCGGCCGACGAACATGGTCTTCCAGTCCTACGCCATCTTCCCGCACCTGACCGTGGCCCAGAACGTGGCCTTCGGGTTGCGCCGCGATCCCCGGTCCAAGGCGGAAAAGGCCAAGGCGGTCGAGGAAGCGCTGGAGATGGTCGGGCTGCGCGGCTACGGCGCCCGCGCCGCCCACGCCCTGTCGGGGGGCCAGCGGCAGCGGGTGGCGCTGGCCCGCGCGCTGATCCTCAAGCCCAAGGTGCTGCTGCTGGACGAGCCGCTGTCCGCCCTCGACCGCAAGATGCGCGAGCAGATGCAGGTCGAGTTGATCAAGCTGCAACGGCAGGTCGGCATCACCTTCGTGCTGGTGACGCACGACCAGGAGGAAGCGCTGGTCATGTCCGACCGCATCGCCGTCATGTTCGAGGGCGAGATCGCGCAGCTCGACAACGCCGAAGCGCTTTACACCCGCCCCGTCAGCCGCCGGGTCGCGGATTTCATCGGGGTGATGAACTTCCTGCCCGCCCATATCCTGGGCGAAAGGGGGCAGGGGGTGAGGGTCGATGTCCCCGGCTTCGGCGAGTTCGACATCCCCGCCGCCAATGTCAGCCGCGCCGATGCGGGCGACAGCGGCCCCTCGGTCGGCTTCCGCCCCGAGGCCGTGACGCTGCTGCCCCGCGACGCCCCCGCGCCGGACCGCGAGACCTCTGCCGTGATCGAGGAAATGGTCTATTACGGTGACATGACGTATTACGACGTGCGGCTGGACGGAGCCGACCGCTTCGACGGCCAGGCGCATCAGGTCCGCATCTCGATGCGCAACGTCTTCGGTCGCGACCTGCCGGACCTCGGCACCCGCACTCGCGTAAGCTGGTCGCCAGGCTCGCTGATCCTGTTCCGGTAGGGACGGCCCGGCGCGCCGGGCCGTGCCAAGGGTTCAGGCGGCGTCCAGCGCCTTGACGATGGGACCGAAATCCGCGGCCTTGAGGCTTGCGCCCCCCACCAGCGCCCCGTCGACATTGGCGATGGCGAAGATTTCGGCGGCGTTCGACGGCTTGACGCTGCCGCCGTAAAGCAGGCGGAACCCGGCCCCGTCACCAAAGCGGGCCACCAACGCATCGCGCATGGCTGCATGGACCTCGGCAATCTGGTCGCTCGTGGGCGTGCGGCCGGTGCCGATGGCCCAGACAGGCTCATAGGCGATCACGGTGTTCCCGGCGGTGGCGCAATCCGGGACCGAGCCCGCAAGCTGGCGCGCGATCACGTCCAGCGTCTCGCCCGCGTCGCGTTGCGCCTCGGTTTCGCCGACGCAGATGACGCTGGTGATGCCGGCGCGATGAGCGGCCACGGCTTTGGCCGAAACGGCCTCATCCGTCTCGTCGTGATCGGCCCGGCGTTCCGAATGGCCGACGATCACATGGGTCGCGCCCGCATCCCGCAGTTGCTCGGCCGAGATGTCGCCGGTATGCGCGCCCGCTTCCTTCGCGTGGCAGTCCTGCCCGCCGACGGCAACGGTGCCTTGCCTGACGCGCTCGGCCATCGGGCGCAGCAGCGTGGCGGGCGGGCAGATCAGCATCTCGACCCCCGCACCCGCGCAGTCGCGCATCAGCATCTCGACCTCCGCCAGCGCGGCGAGGGTTCCATTCATCTTCCAGTTTCCGGCAGCGAGCTTGCGGGGCGACATCAGATCCTCCTGTAAGGTCGGCCTTGGCCTAGCCCGTCAGGTCAAGGCGGATCAAGGCCCCGTGCCGCGCGTCACCGCCGCGCAGGGACGTTGCCCCATCGGCGTACACGACGATCCCAGGATATTTGCCCGAAGAAGAAGCGTCGTCCGGTCAAGAAAGGCACAGTCCGTCTTTCGGCCTGAAATATCCCCGCCGGAGGCTCCGGCGCTGACGAAGGGCCGCCCTCAGCTGTCGCGGCGCGCAGCCGAGCCTTCCAGAGGCTCGAACCGGACCGATTCCCCGCAGCCGCAGCTATCGGTGACATTGGGGTTCACGAAGCGGAAGCCGCTGTCCAGAAGCCCGGTCTGGTAATCGATCTGGGTGCCGAACAGGAACATCTGTGCCGTGGGTGCGATCAGCACGCGGGCGGCGCCTTGTTCCACCACCTCGTCATTGGGCAGGGCGGTCTCGGCCAGTTCCATCGTGTATTCCATCCCCGCGCAGCCGCCCTTCTTCAGCCCGATCCGCAGGCCCGATGCGCCCTTGTCGGCCATGAGCCGGGCGATCCGCACCTCGGCGGCGGGAGTGATGGTGACAGGGGACTTGCCGGGGATCGAGAACATGAGGAGGCCTTTCGCGCTTGCCACCAAGATAGGAAGGGACAGCGTCAGGCTCAAGCCGCGCCTGCATGGCCGCATCAACCCCGGCGGCCTGTCATCGGCCGCCGAGTTGCGGCCGGTGCCCTGCATCTGCTACATGCGCCAGTCTCATGCCCAATCCGCTGCCCCCTCATACTGATACACCGATGACGGTCGGAATGCCCCTGAACCGCTGCGACAACGATCCGGCCGTCCGGGCGGCCCGTTTGTCCGTGGCCCCCATGATGGACTGGACTGACCGCGCCTGCCGAGGGTTCCACCGGCTGCTCAGCCGGCGGGCGCTGCTTTATACCGAAATGGTGACGGCGCCCGCCGTCATCCATGGCGACCGTGCGCGGCTTCTGGACCATCACGCGGCCGAGCATCCGGTGGCGCTGCAGCTTGGCGGTTCGGACCCGGCCGAACTGCGCGAGGCCACGCGGATCGCAGCCGACTGGGGTTACGACGAGATCAACCTGAACGTCGGCTGCCCCAGCGACCGGGTGCAGTCGGGCTGCTTCGGGGCCGTGCTGATGAAGACGCCCGGACTGGTCGCCGATTGCATCGGCGCCATGCAGGCCGTCAGCCCCGTCGAGGTCACGGTGAAATGCCGCATCGGCGTGGACGAGCAGGAGCCTGCCGAGGTGCTGCCCGCCTTTCTGGAAACGCTTGCCGCCGCGGGGGTGCGCCGCGTCACCATCCATGCCCGCAAGGCTTGGCTGCAGGGGCTCAGCCCGCGCGAGAACCGCGAGATCCCGCCGCTCGACTATCCGCTGGTCCATGCGATGAAGGCGGCCTTCCCGTCGCTGCACCTGTCGGTCAACGGCGGCATCGGCTCGCTGCAGGCGGCAGAGGCGCATCTTGGGGCGATGGACGGCGTCATGATCGGTCGCGCAGCCTATCATGAGCCGTGGAACATCCTCGGGGCGGCGGACCGGCTTTGGGGCGACGAGCCGCCCTTTGCCGAACCGGCGGAAGCTGCGCTGGCCATGCGCGAACTGATCGCGCGGCACATCGGGGCGGGCGGGCGGATGCACCAGGTCACCCGGCACATGCTGGGGCTGTTTCACGGTCGCCCCGGCGCAAGGGCATGGAAGCGCATCCTGTCCGAGCGCGGCGCGAGCGGAACGCTCGGGGACTACGATGCCGCATTGGCCGCGGTCAGCGGCTAGTCAGGCGCTGCGGCTTGTGGCCTGCGGGTCCACGCCGATGACCAGGCTGCCGCGGTAGCCATTGCCCGCCGCCTCCATCCCGGCGAAGGCGCCGGGGCCTGCACGCCGCGCGATCCCGTCGCTCCCGTTGAAGGTGTCGCGTTCCGCCCGCCGCCCGGCATAGGGCTGCATCTGGTCATAAATCCGCCGGGACAGCGCGTCGGGAGAGAAGATCTGGCCGGTCAGCACGTTGGTGTCATCAAGATGCACCTTTTGGTGGATATGAGTGGTGCGTCCCCGGTACCAGCCGGGATAGATCGTCCTGAAGGTCACAATCCCGCGCTCGTCCGCCATCTGGGTGCCGCGCAGGAAGGTTTCCCCCGCGGTATCCTGTCCGGCGACGTTGGAATAGACGCCGAGCGCATCGCAATGCCAGATGTCCACGCGCGCTTGCGGGATGGGGCGGCAGGATGCGTCCACGATCTGGATCGCCATCTCCAGTGGAAGGCCCGGTCTGCCTTCGGTCACGTCGGCGCGGACCATCCTCCGGTCAAGGTAGAACGGGCCTTCCGTCACATCGACGCCAAGCAGGCAGACATTGGGCGAGATGAGGCCCGCCGAGGCCGCCGCGTTCCCCTGTGCGACGGTCGGGCGGGCACCCAGCATCGCGGCGGACGTGGCCGCAAGCGCGGCAAGCAGCGCGCGACGGGTCGGATCATGTGGGGCCATGGGGCTGCCTCTGCTGCTGGCCCGCAACCGCGGGCGGCAGGTTCAGGACGGCAGCTGGGAAGACCCAAGTCAAGCCGCGCCGCCGCATCTCGCGCGGTTGTGGTTTTCGGTCAGGTCTTCTCGGCCGCCTTTGCCGCGTCCCACAGCGCGTCCATCTCTTCCAGCGTCGAATCCTGGGGGCGGCGGCTCTGCGCGGCCAGCGCGGCCTCGATCGACTGGAAGCGGCGGGTGAACTTGGCGTTCGCGCCGCGCAGCGCCTCCTCGGGGTCGATCCTGAGGTGGCGGGCGAGGTTCGCCATCACGAACAGCAGGTCGCCAAATTCCTCGGCGAGATGCCCGGGGTCGGCGCTGTCGCGGGCGGCGACCAGCTCGGCGGTTTCCTCGCGCAGCTTGTCCAGCACCTGGTCCGTCGCGGGCCAGTCGAAGCCGACGCGGGCCGCGCGGTTCTGCAGCTTGACTGCCCGGGTCAGGGCAGGAAGCCCCAGCGCCACGCCGTCCAGCGTGCCGCGTTCCGCCTTGGCGGCGCGTTCCTGCGCCTTGATCGCCTCCCAGTCCTTCACCTGCTGCTCGGCGGATTTCTCGCGCGATTCGTCGCCGAAGACATGGGGGTGGCGGGCCACCAGCTTGTCCGAGATCGCGCGGGCGGCATCGGCGAAATCGAACATCCCCTTCTCAGAAGCCATCTGTGCGTGGAACACCACCTGCAGCAGCAGATCCCCCAACTCGCCCGGCAGTTCATCCCAGGCCTGCCGCGCGATGGCGTCAGCGACCTCGTGGGCTTCCTCGATGGTGTAGGGGGCGATGGTGGCAAAGTCCTGCTCGATGTCCCAGGGGCAGCCGGTCCGGGGGTCGCGCAGGGCGGCCATGATGGCGATCAGGCGGCGGGTTTCCTCGGATGCGTCGGACATGGAGATTGCCTCCCTGAGATGGACTGCCGCCCAAAGACACGAGCGGAGGGAGAGAGTCCACCATCCGCCCCCGCAGTCGTGACCTGGCGTAGGCCCGACAGCGGCGGCTGTTTCTGGACAAGGGCGGCTTGCGCGACTAGGTTCCGCGCCAATTCGCCGCCCGGCGCCCCTGTGGCCCGCGCACCCGGACCCTTCGACAAGGATCGCCCATGTTCGTCTCCCCCGCCTTTGCCCAGGCCGCGGCACCCGCCGCCGGCGGCGGCGCAGCCTTCGCCCAGTTCATCCCGCTGATTCTGGTCTTCCTGATCATGTATTTCCTGATCATGCGGCCGCAGCAGAAGAAGATGAAGCTGCATCGCCAGATGATCGAGACGTTGAAAAAGGGCGACACCGTCATCACCCAGGGCGGCATCATCGGCAAGGTCATGGCCGTGCGCGACGACGAGGTCGAGGTCGAGATCGCCCAGGGCGTCCGCATCCGCGTCGTCCGCCCTACTATCGCGCAGGTGGTCAACCGCACCGCCCCCGCCGCCGCGAACGCGTAAGGCGCGGCCGCCATGCTGCAGATCCCGACCTGGAAGCGCATCCTGATCCTCGCCCTCGTGGCCCTCGGGCTGCTTTATGCGATGCCCAACCTGTTCTACGGGCGGGTCGAGGCGCATAACGACGCCATCGTCGAGGCCGGACGGGCGGGGTTCGAGACGCCCGAACAGGCGGCGGCCCGGTCGCTGTGGCCGGACTGGCTGCCCTCGACGCTGGTGAACCTCGGGCTTGACCTGCGGGGCGGGGCGCATCTTCTGGGCGAGATCAATGTCGACGAGGTCTATCAGTCGCGCATGACTGCGCTGTGGCCGGAACTGCGCGATGCGCTGGCGGCCGAGCGCGACAGCTTAGGCGGCGTCCGCCGGGTTCCGGGGCCTCCTGACCAGTTGCATGTCGAGATCGGCAATCCCGACCAGATGTCCCGCGCGGTGCAGATCGCGCGGACCTTCGCGGCGCCGGTGGTGTCGCTGACGGGGGCAGGGGCCTCGACCCTCGACGTCACGGCAAGCGGACCCACCCTGATCGTGCAGCTTTCGGCGGCCGAAAAGGCCGCGACCGACGACCGCACCATCCAGCAGTCGCTGGAGATCGTGCGCCGCCGCGTGGACGAGGTCGGCACCCGCGAGCCGACGATCCAGCGGCAGGGCCAGGATCGCATCCTGATTCAGGTGCCCGGCATCGGCTCGGCCGAGGAGTTGAAGGAACTGATCGGAACCACCGCCAAGCTGACCTTCAACCCGGTCGTCGGGCGCGGCACCGATCCGAACGTGCAGGCGGGCCTTGGCAACATCGTCGTGCCGTCCATGGACGAGCCCGGCGTCTATTACACGCTGGCCGAGGCGCCCGTCGTCACCGGCGAGGACCTGACCGACGCGCGGCCCAGCTTCGATCAGAACGGCCAGCCTTCCGTGGATTTCCGCTTCGGTCCGCAGGGTGCGCGCCGCTTCGGGGCCTATACCACGGCCAACATCGGCCAGCCCTTTGCCATCGTGCTGGACGAACAGGTGATCTCGGCACCGGTGATCCGGCAGGCGATCACCACCGGCTCGGGCCAGATCTCGGGCGCGATGTCGGTTGAGGAGTCCACGCAACTGGCCGTGCTGCTGCGGGCGGGCGCCCTTCCGGCCGAGATGACCTTCCTTGAGGAACGCACCATCGGCCCGGAATTGGGGCAGGATTCGATCGACGCCGGCAGCAAGGCCGCCACCATCGCGACCGTGCTGGTCGTGGCCTACATGGTGGCCAGCTACGGGCTGTTCGGGGTCTTCGCCTCGATCGCCGTTGTCGTCAACGTCATCCTGATCCTCGCGATCATGGGGGCGATGGGGGCCACGCTGACGCTGCCCGGCATCGCGGGCATCGTGCTGACGGTGGGCACGGCGGTGGACGCCAACGTCATCATCTACGAGCGCATCCGCGAGGAACTGCGGGCCGGCAAGCGCGTGGTGAAGGCCATCGACGACGGCTTCAACGAGGCGATGAGCGCGATCATCGACGCCAACGTCACCACCTTCATCGCCGCGCTGGTGATGTTCTTCCTCGGCTCGGGGCCGGTGAAGGGCTTCGCGGTCACGCTGGTCATCGGCATCGCGACCTCGGTCTTCACCGCGATCTACCTGACGCGGTTGCTGATCATAATCTGGCTGGAACGCCGCCGCCCGACCGAACTGGTCCTGTAAGGGGATTATCATGGCCTTCCGTCTGAAACTCGTCCCCGACAACACGAAGATCGACTTCTTCCGCTGGCAGTGGCTGACCACCGGCATCTCCTTCGTCCTGATGGTTGCTTCGGTCATCATCGCCCTGACGATGGGGTTGAACTTCGGCATCGACTTCAAGGGCGGCACCACGATCCGGGCGGAAAGCTCGACCGCCTTCGAGGTCAGCGACTACCGGCAGGCCCTTGAGGCGCTTGATCTCGGCGATGTCTCGATCACCGAGGTCTTCGACCCCACCTTCGGCGCCGACCGTCATGTCGCGCAGATCCGCATCGGCGCGACCGACGACACCGGCTCGGTCACGCCCGAGGAACTGAACCGGATCGAGGCCGCGCTGCAGGTGGTCGATCCGAATGTCAGCTTCGCAGCGGTGGAATCGGTCGGTCCAAAGGTTTCGGGCGAGCTGATCATGACCGCCATCTACGCGGTCAGCGCAGCGGCCCTTGGCATCCTGCTGTATATCTGGCTGCGGTTCGAATGGCAGTTCGCAGTGGGCGCGGTCACGGCGCTGATCCATGACGTGCTGATCACGGTCGGAATCTTCTCGCTGTTCCAGTTGCGTTTCGACCTCACGACCATCGCGGCGCTGCTGACGATCCTCGGTTATTCGGTCAACGACACGGTGGTGGTCTTCGACCGGCTGCGCGAGAACCTGATCAAGTTCAAGACGATGCCCCTGATTGACATCATGAACCTGACGGTGAACGAAACGCTGTCGCGCACGGTCATGACCGCCATGACCACGGCGCTGGCGCTGGCGCCGCTGCTGATCTGGGGCGGGGACGTGATCCGCAACTTCGTCTTCGCGATGTTCCTGGGCGTCTTCATCGGGGCCTACTCGACGGTCTACCTGGCGAAAAGCATCGTGCTGTGGTTGGGCGTGCGCCGCGACTGGGGCAAGCCCGAGAAGACGCAGAAGGCCGAGCGGGACGAACTGGCGGGCACGCCCTTTCAGGACGCGCCCTGATGGCGATGCGCGAAACCGACTATCCCGACGGTATTCCGGTGGACGGCTACGGCCCCGGCTTCTTCCGCGTGGCGGGTCAGGTTCATCATGGCCCGGTGCTGCTTGCCGGCGAAGATCTGCGGCCCTGGGGCGGGCTGGATGACGTGGACGGGCTGACGGGCCTCGGCGGGTCGGTCGATGTGCTGTTCATCGGTATGGGCGCCGAGATCGCGCGACTGCCCGCATCCCTGATGGCCGCGATTGAAGACGCGGGGCTGATGGTCGAGACGATGTCCACCCCCAGCGCCGCCCGCAGCTACAACCTCACGCTGTCCGAGGGGCGGCGCGTCGCCTGCGCGCTGATACCCGTCTGATGCCGCTGGTCGAGGCGAGGGGCCTCGCCGTGTCCCGAGGTGGCCGCCGCGCTGTCGAAGGGATCAGCTTCGCGCTGGACCGGGGAGAGGCGCTGATCCTGCGCGGCCCCAACGGCATCGGCAAGACGACCCTGCTGCGGACCGTGGCCGGGCTGCAGCCGCCGACCGAAGGCGAGATCATCACCGATCCCGACGTGATCGCCTATTCCGCACATGCCGACGGGCTGAAAAGCGCGCTGAGCGTGGCCGAGAACCTGCGCTTCTGGCGCGAGGTCTTCGGCGGACCTGCCGTCGAACCGGCATTGGAGGCGATGAACCTGACTGCCTTGGCCGAGCGACCGGCGGCGATGCTGTCCGCGGGGCAGAAGCGTCGGCTTGGCCTTGCCCGGCTGCTGGTGACGGGACGCGCGGTCTGGGTTCTGGACGAGCCGACCGTCTCGCTGGATGCGGGTTCGGTCGCATTGTTCGCGCAAGTGGTCCGCGCCCATCTGGCGCAAGGGGGCGCGGCGCTGATGGCGACCCACATCGACCTTGGGCTGCCCGAGGCGCGGGTGCTGGACCTGGGCGCCTATCGCGCCACTGCAGGGGCGCCTTCTCGGGCACCCGCAAGCTTCGACGAGGCCTTCGGATGAATGACCTTGGCCTTTCACTGTGGGGGCGAGAGCATCGCACCCTCATGAACGGGAACGGTGCCCCGCGGGATTTTTATGAATTGCCCCAAGTGAGAGCGTCATGCTCGCCCTGCTGATCCGTGACCTGAGGCTCGCCACGCGGGCCGGGGGCGGCTTCGGCCTCGGCCTTGCCTTTTTCCTGATCGTCTGCACGTTGGTTCCCTTTGGCGTCGGGCCGGAAGGGGGCACGCTGGCCCGGATCGCGCCCGGCATCCTGTGGGTCGGCGCGCTGCTGGCCTGTCTGCTGTCGCTGGACCGCATCTTCGCGCTGGACTGGGAGGACGGCAGCCTCGACCTGCTCGCCACCGCGCCCCTGCCGATGGAAGGCGCGGTGCTGGTCAAGGCCGCCGCCCACTGGATCACCACCGGCCTGCCGCTGGTCGTGGCCGCGCCGGTCTTCGGCATCCTGCTGCATCTTCCCTCGGAGGCGCAGCTCTGGCTGGTCGCCGCGCTGCTGCTGGGCACGCCCGCCCTGTCGATGTTGGGGGCCTTCGGCGCGGCCCTGACCGTGGGCCTGCGCCGCGGGGGGCTGCTGATGTCGCTGCTGGTCCTGCCGCTCTATGTGCCCACCCTGATCTTCGGGGCCGAGGCGGTGCGACGCGGGGCCGCAGGCGGTGACGGAACGACGCCTCTGGTGCTGCTGGCCGGGATCACCCTTCTTGTGCTGGCCGCGATCCCCTTTGCCGCGGCGGGTGCCCTGCGGGTCAACCTGCGGTGAGGGGACTTCACGGCGCCGCCTTGGGCGGCTAGAGGAAAGACCATGTCGATCTGGGAATATGCCAACCCCGTCAAGTTCATGCGGACCTCCGGTGCGGTTCTGCCGTGGATCATCGGGGCCACGGCCATCTGCCTGCCCATCGGGCTGGTCTGGGGCTGGATGACGCCCGAGGACTACAAGCAGGGCGCGACCGTCAAGATCATGTTCCTGCATGTCCCGTCCGCGATGATGGCGATCAACATCTGGATCATGATGCTGGTCGCCTCGCTGATCTGGCTGGTCCGCCGCCACCACGTCAGCGCGCTGGCCGCCCGCGCGGCAGCGCCCATCGGTGCGGTGATGACGCTGATGGCGCTGGTCACTGGCGCGGTCTGGGGCCAGCCGACCTGGGGAACATGGTGGGAATGGGACCCGAGGCTGACCTCGTTCCTGATCCTGTTCCTGTTCTACCTGGGCTACATGGCCCTGTGGTCGGCGATCGAGAACCCTGACAACGCCGCCGATCTGACGGGCGTTCTGTGCCTCGTCGGCTCGGTCTTTGCGCTGCTGTCGCGTTATGCGGTGAACTTCTGGAACCAGGGGCTGCACCAGGGCGCAACCATCAGCGTGGCGCCGGGTGACCGGATCAGTTCGGTCTACAGCTATCCGCTGTATGCCTGCATGCTGGGGTTCTTCCTTCTGTTCGTCACGCTGCTGCTGATCCGCACCCGCACCGAGATCCGCCGCCGCCGCACCGCGGCCCTGCTGGCAAGGGAGATTCGCGCATGATGACCGAGCTTGGACGCCACGCAGTCCCGGTGCTGACCGCCTGGGGCATTTCCGGCGTGCTGATCGTGGGCCTGATCGCCCAGACGCTGATCGCCGCAGCACGGGCGCGTCGTGCGCTGGAGAAGGTGGAACGCCGTGGCTAGGATCTCTCCGCTTGTCGCCATTCCGCCGCTGGCCTTCGCGGGCCTTGCCGCCATCTTCCTGTGGGGCATGGGGCGGGACAATCCGAACGAGCTGCCCTCGGCCTTCGTGGGGCGGCAGGCGCCGCCGGTCTCCGCGACCACGCTGTCCGGCAAGACGCAACTGACCGACGCCGACCTGCGGACGGGCGAGGTGACGGTTGTCAACTTCTGGGCAAGCTGGTGCCCGCCCTGCCGGGCCGAGCATCCCACGCTGGAGGCCCTGACGGCCGAGGGCATCAAGGTCGTCGGCATTGATCTCAAGGACCCTGAACCTGCGGCGCTGCGCTTTCTGTCGGAACATGGCGATCCCTTCGCCGCGATCGCCACCGATCCGCAGGGCCGCACGGCGATCGAATGGGGCGTGACCGCCCCGCCCGAGACCTTCATCCTGGACGGCGAGGGCAACATCCTGCACCGCCACGCAGGGCCGCTGGTGCGCGAGGATTACACCGACCGCTTCCGCCACGAACTGGACAAGGCACTGGCCGCCGGAAGCTGAGGGCGCAGCGCCTTGCCTGCACCCCCGGCTCCCGGCCCCCCGATCACCAGATGAAGTCGTCGGACCCGAGGCTTGCCAGCGAGGTCCACTCGATCTTCAGCGAGTCCGAGCCATCGCGGAAATAGACGTGCCCGCCCGACTGACTCAGGTGGTCCCGCACATCGGCAAAGCTGTCCAGCCCGGCAAAGCTGCGCAGGTCGATCCTGTCATCCTCGCTGTCGAAGTTGCGGATTGTGTCCTGCCCCGCGTTGAAGATGAACAGGTCGTCGCCCTCGCCGCCCCGCAGCATGTCGTTGCCACCGCCGCCGTCCAGCGTGTCGCTGCCTTCGCCCGCGGCCAGGTCGTCGTTGCCGCCGCCGCCGCGGATGCGGTCGTTACCCTCTCCGCCGATGACGATGTCGTTGCCGGCCCCTGCGTCGATGGTGTCGTTGCCATCCAGCCCGAAGATCCGGTCGCCGCCCGCGCCCGACGAAATCCAGTCGTTGCCATCGCCCGCGTTGATGGTGTCGGAACCGGATGCCGACCAGATCGTGTCGTTGCCGTCTCCGGCATTGATCAGGTTGTGCCCGAGGCCGCCGTGGATATAGTCGTTGCCGTCGTCAGCGGTGATGGTGTCATTACCATCGCCGCCCCAGATCGAGTCCTCGCCATCGCCGCCGGTGAGGAGGTCGTTACCAGCGTCACCCCATAGGCGGTCGTCGTCGTCGCCGCCATTGATGGTGTCGTTGCCGGTGCCGCCCCAGATCGAGTCCTCATCGTCGCCACCGTTGAGGAGATCGTTGCCTGCCTCACCCCAGATGCGGTCATCGTCATCGCCGCCATGGATGGTGTCGTTGCCTGCGCGGCCATAAAGACGGTCGTCACCGTCGAACCCGCGGATCAGGTCGCCCAGCGGGGTGCCGTAAAGAGTGTTCGCCCTGTCGTTTCCGTTGATGATCGCCATGCCGATTCTCCTTGCCTGACCGGGTGTGGTCACGAAGACAACGTATCACGGAGAAAAATATTCCCGTGACGCCATTGCGACCGGCGGGTGTTTGCTGACCGGCGATAGAGGGGTTCTGACCCGTGATGGGAAGAAGGCGTTCCTGTTTTCGCCTGCGGTATCCGTCGTGCATTCAGGACGCCGGAAAGGCCCAGAAAAGAGGCCCCGGTTTCCCGGGGCCTTGATGATATGTCCAGACAGGCTGCCTGACAGGCTCAGGACTTGGCAAGGTTGCGCAGCACGTAGTGCAGGACGCCGCCGTTCTTGAGATATTCGATCTCGACCTCGGTATCGACGCGCGCCTTGAGCTGCACGGTCTTCTCGGTCCCGTCGGCGTAGCGGATCGTGGCGGGCACGAGCGCCAGCGGCTTGAAGTCGCCTGCCAGCCCGGTGATCGAGATTTCCTCGTCGCCCTTCAGGCCCAGGGTCTTGCGGTTGTCGCCGCCCGTGAACTCGAAGGGGATCACGCCCATGCCCACGAGGTTCGAACGGTGGATGCGCTCGAAGCTTTCGGCGATGACACCCTTGACGCCCAGCAGGTTGGTGCCCTTGGCCGCCCAGTCGCGGCTGGAACCCGCGCCATATTCGACGCCCCCCACCACGATCAGCGGAACGCCCCGGTCCTTCCACGCCATCGCGGCGTCGTAGATCGATGCCTGCTGCCCGTCCGGGCCCTTGGTGTAGCCGCCTTCGACGCCCTCCAGCATCTCGTTCTTGATGCGGATGTTGGCGAAGGTGCCGCGCATCATGACCTCGTGGTTGCCGCGGCGCGAGCCGTAGCTGTTGAAGTCGGCGGGCGCGACCTGACGCTCGATCAGGTATTTCCCGGCCGGGGTCGTCGGCTTGAACGAGCCGGCGGGCGAGATGTGGTCGGTGGTGATCATGTCGCCGAGGACCGCCAACACCCGCGCGCCCTCGATGTCCGAGATCACGCCGGGTTCCTGCGACATTCCCTGGAAATAGGGCGGGTTCTGGATGTAGGTCGAGGTCGGCGGCCAGTCATAGGTCTCGCTGTCCGTGGTCTCGACCGCCTGCCAGCGCTCGTCGCCCTTGAAGACGTCGGCGTATTTCTTCTGGAACATCTCGCGGGTGACGACCTCGTGGACAAGGTCGCTGACCTCCTGCGAGGTGGGCCAGATGTCCTTCAGATAGACGGGCTGGCCGTCCTTGCCCGTGCCCAGCGGCTCGGTCGTGATGTCGATGTTCATGTCCCCGGCGATGGCATAGGCCACGACCAAGGGCGGACTGGCCAGGTAGTTCGCGCGCACGTCCGGCGAGATCCGGCCCTCGAAGTTGCGGTTGCCCGACAGCACCGACACGGCCACCAGGTCGTTGTCGTTGATCGCCTTGGAAATCACCGGCTCCAGCGGCCCCGAGTTGCCGATGCAGGTGGTGCAGCCGAAGCCCACGAGGTCGAAGCCCAGCGCGTCCAGATCCTCCTGCAGGCCGGCGGCGTTCAGGTATTCGCTGACGACCTGCGATCCAGGGGCCAGCGAGGTCTTGACCCAGGGCTTGCGGTTCAGCCCCAACGCCCGCGCCTTGCGGGCGACAAGGCCCGCTCCGATCATCACGTAAGGGTTCGAGGTGTTGGTGCAGGAGGTGATCGCCGCGATCACCACCGAGCCGTCATGCAGCGCGTAATCCTTGCCTTCGACCGCGGCACGCGCAATCGAGCCGTCCCGGTCGCCGCCCGGGATGTCGTCGGGGTGCGGCATGGGTGCGCCGCCTTCCGCCGTCATCTTCGCCTTCTGCTGGACGGGCGCCGTCGGCGCGGGCGGCAGGCTGCTGATGTAATCCTTGAAGGTCTGGGCGGCGGCATCCAGCGCGACGTGGTCCTGCGGGCGCTTCGGCCCCGAGATCGCCGGCACCACGTCGTCCAGGTCGAGATGCAGGGTCGAGGTGAAGACAGGCTCGAAGCCCTTCTCGCGCCACATGCCGTTGGCGCGGGCATAGGCCTCGACCAGCGCGATGCGGTCCTCGTCGCGGCCGGTCTGGCGCAGGTAGCGCAGGGTCTCGTCGTCGATCGGGAAGAAGCCGCAGGTCGCGCCGTATTCGGGCGCCATGTTGGCGATGGTGGCGCGGTCGGCCAGCGGCATGTTGTCCAGCCCCTCGCCGTAGAACTCGACGAACTTGCCGACGACCTTGTGGTCGCGCAGCATCTTGACGACCTTCAGCACGAGGTCGGTGGCGGTCACGCCCTCGCGCAGCGCGCCGGTGACCTTGAAGCCCACGACCTCGGGGATCAGCATGGAAATCGGCTGGCCCAGCATCGCGGCCTCGGCCTCGATCCCGCCGACGCCCCAGCCGAGGACGGCAAGTCCGTTGACCATCGTCGTGTGCGAGTCGGTGCCGACCAGCGTATCCGGATAGGCCACGGTCTTGCCGTCCTGATCGGTGTCTGTCCAGACCGTCTGCGCCAGATATTCCAGGTTCACCTGATGGCAGATGCCGGTGCCGGGCGGCACCACGCGGAAGTTGTTGAACGCGCCCTGGCCCCATTTCAGGAACTGGTAGCGTTCCATGTTCCGTTCGTATTCCAGATCGACGTTGCGCTGGAAGGCGCGGGGGTTGCCGAACTCGTCCACCATGACCGAGTGGTCGATGACCAGATCGACCGGGTTCAGCGGGTTGATCTTCTGCGCGTCACCCCCCAGCGCCACGATCCCGTCGCGCATCGCGGCAAGGTCCACCACCGCCGGGACGCCGGTGAAGTCCTGCATCAGCACGCGGGCCGGACGATAGGCGATCTCGCGGTCGGACTTGCCGCCGTTCTGCGCCCATTCGGCGAAGGCCTTGATGTCGTCCACGCTGACGGTGAAGCCGTCGTCCTCGAAGCGCAGCATGTTTTCAAGCACGACCTTCAGCGAGGCCGGCAGCTTCGAGAAATCGCCCAGTCCCGCCTCGGTCGCGGCGGGGATCGAGTAATAGGCCACGGTCTTCCCGCCGACCGTCAGGTCGCGGCGGGTCTTGGCTGTGTCTGTTCCGGTGACGATGGGCATGGCAAGCTTCCTCAGGGACAAGGTGGCAGACGACGCCCGAATTGCCCCGACTCGTCCTGCGGTGCAAGCGTTCTGGACGAGTCAGGGGGGCGCAATTGATTGTATGCGACGGTATACATAATCGTCGGAACTTGCAAGTGGGCCCGCCATGCCCGGATGCTAACGAAGCCTTGATTTGGCCTTGCCCGCCCTGCTGGCCTACTCCGATCGGCAATGATGATGTTGCCGTTAACTTTTTCCCTGTGTCCTGTCCGGCTTGCGGCCGCATTCGGCCTTGCCCTCACGGTCATGGCCGGTCCCGCCCCCGCAGAAGTCGCGCTGATCGAGGCGCCCGAAGGAGCCGGAACCCAGATCCCCGAGGGCGCCTTTTCGCTGGTGCCCGAACGCCACCCCCCCGCGGCGGGCGTGGCGCCGGGTCAGGGGCGGGTCGGGCTGGTCGGCGATCCGCCGGTGGTGATCGAGCTTTTCACCTCGCAGGGCTGCTCGTCCTGCCCGCCGGCCGATGCGCTGGTCGCCTCGCTTGCCGAACAGTCCGGTGTCCTGACGCTCAGCTGGCACGTCGACTACTGGGATTATCTCGGCTGGACGGATGAGTTCGGCCGCCCCGAGCATGCTGCCCGGCAGGAAGGCTATGCCGCCGTGGCGGGCGAGCGCGGGGTCTATACGCCGCAGATCATCGTGGACGGGCAGGACACGGTGCTGACCCTGCATCGCGCGGCGCTGATGGCGCTGATCGACGAACACCATGCCCGTCCGCCAGTGGTCATGGTCACGGCAACCGAGGCGGGCGACGGGCATGTCATCGACCTGACCCCCCGCGCCCCGATTCCCGGCGGGGTCGAGGTGACGCTGGTGCGCTACCTGCCGCATCGCACGGTGCTGGTGAAGGCGGGCGAAAATCGCGGCCGCAGCATCGTCTACAGCAATATCGTGGTTGGGACCGAGCCGGTGACCCTGTGGCCCGCGCGCGAGCCGCTGCGGCTGACCGTGCGGGCGGGCAACGATCCGAACGACGCCTATCCCGACGACACGCGGCACGCGATCCTTGTCCAGCAGGCGCTGGCAGGCGGGCTGCCGGGTCCGATCCTGGCAGCCGTCCAGTTGGACTGAGGCGGCTTGACCGCTTGGCCGGCGGCTTCTATCTGAAGCCCGCGCGGATGGCCGGATGACCGCGGGCGGCTTCGGCCCTCCGAGGAAAGTCCGGGCTCCATGCAGGCATGGTGCCGGGTAACGCCCGGCGGGGGCGACCCCAGGGAAAGCGCCACAGAGAACAGACCGCCCCTGCTTGCGGGGGCAAGGGTGAAACGGTGGGGCAAGAGCCCACCGCGGGACGGGCAACCGGACCGGCATGGCAAGCCCCACCAGGAGCAATGCCGAATAGGGATCGCGCGCGGGGCCTGGCCCCGCAGGGCCGCCTGCGCCCCAGCAGATCCGGGTTGGCAGCTAGAGCCCGTCGGCAACGGCGGGACCAGAGGAATGGTCATCCACGGGGCGCCCCCTCTACAAGGGCACCCCCGGACAGAACCCGGCTTACAGGCCATCCGCGCATGATTTCCATGGGCTTTCACGCAGAATCCGGTTGACTCGGGGCGCGCTGGCCTTAAAAGGCGGGCTTCAGGAATTTCACGGGGTTATCGGACTGGCCTACGGCCCGCCCCGAAGCAGGAGCAGGACCAATGGCGAAGCCGACGACGATCAAGATCCGGCTGAACTCGACGGCGGGCACCGGGCATTTCTATGTCACCAAGAAGAACGCCCGGACCATGACCGAGAAGATGACCGTCAACAAATACGACCCCGTCGTGCGCAAGCACGTCGAATACAAGGAAGGCAAGATCAAGTAAGATCTCCTTTTCCGAACGACCAGAACCGCGCCCGGCTGCTGCCGTGGCGCGGTTTTCCTTTTCCTGGCCGCAGACCAGAGCCTCGTGAAACCAGGGCCGCGGCCAACGCCCCTGAGCCGCAGGCGGGCTTGCCGCCGGTCTGATCCTTCCTTGTCACCGAACCTGCACCGGCGCGTCATCCTGCGGTCGCAGCGGGCAGGCATCACGGCCTCGCGGCAGGACGAGGCAGCCATGGCGTTGATCGCGCTGGATAGCGGAGCAGGGGCACGACCCGACCTGTGGGCCCGCGCGGCCAGCCTGCCACCCGGCGCACCGATCATCATCATGCTGCACGGCTATCGCTTCTCGCCCGAACGCGCCGAAACCTCGCCGCACAGGCACATCCTGTCGCTCGACCCCGATCCCCGGACACGGCGGGCGGTGTCATGGCCCGCGGCGCTGGGGTTCACGGCGGATGGCAACGAAGGGCTTGCCATCGCCCACGGCTGGCCCGCGCTCGGGCGGTTCCGGCAGGCCCATGCCCGGGCTTCGCGGGTAGGGGCCGATCTTGCCGGACTGATCGACCGGCTGGCGCTGGCAGCGCAGCGCCCCGTGGCGATGATCGGGCATTCGCTGGGGGGCAGGGTGGCGCTGTCGGCGCTGCGCCGGGCGACGCCTGGCGCGGTCGGCCGGGTCATCCTGCTGAGCGCGGCCGAGTTGCGCCACGATGCCGAGGCCGCCATCGCCAGTCCCGCCGGGATGCTGGCCGATGTCGTCAACGTTACCTCGCGCGAGAACGACCCCTATGACTTGGGGTTGGAACTGCTGCTTTCAGCCGGGCGTCACAGCGCGCTCGGCTTCGGGCTGGACCGGCCGCGGGGGAACTGGCTCGACCTGCAGATCGACGATGACAGCACGCTGGACGGGCTGCGGGCGCTGGGTTTCCCCATTGCGCGCGGGGCGAGCCGGGCCTGCCACTGGTCGCCCTATCTGCGGCGGGGGCTGTTCGACGTCTGGCGCGCGATCCTCTGCACGCCGGCGGAACTGCCGCTGGCCTCGCTGGCGCGCTGCCGCCCCGAACAGCCGTCGCGGCGCTGGTCGCGGCTTCTGGCGCCGCCCTTCGCCGCAGGGGCGCCTCAGCCGACGCCGGGACCGCTGTCCTTCGGGGCCGAAAGCGCATAGCGCCCGAAGACACGGGCGTTCAGGACGAAGAACAGCATCGTCAGGACGATCAACCCGACGGTCTTGAAGACGACCCAGACGGTGTCGCTCTGCGTCCGCCAGATCAGTTCGTTCAGCGCCGCAAGGCCGAGGCAGAACCAGATGATCCGGTGGGTCAGGATACGCCAGCCCTCGGGCGACAGTGGGATCGCCTCGCCCAGCGCAAGGCCAAGCCAGTTGCGGCCCAGCGCCGCACCGACGCCCAGCAGCGCGGCAAAGGTCAGGTAGATCAGCGTCGGCTTCATCTTGATGAAGCGGGGGTCGTTCAGCCAGACGGTCAGCCCGCCGAAGACCACGACCACCACCAGCGTGACAAGCTGCATCACCGACAACTCGCCCGTGCGCGACCACAGAAGGGCATTGGCGGCGATGGTCAGCGGCACAAAGACCAGCGTGGCGAGAATCAAGCCGGGATATTCCTGCCCCCACAACATGACCGTCCGGTCGCGGTAAAGCAGGAACACCGCCAGAAAGACGATCAGCGGCCCGTAGTCGAGCGCGGCCTTGAACTTGGGGGACATGGGCTGCCTTTCGCGGGTAAGGGACGGCAACCATCTAAGGGATACCATCGTTTCGGATCAACCCGACCCGTTGAATTGCATCACATGGAACCAAGGGAACACCATGGCCGTCGCCGTCACCGGAGCCACCGGCCAGCTTGGCCGCCTGACCATCGAGAAGCTGAAAAAGCTGCTGCCGTCCGGGCAGATCGTCGCGCTGGCCCGCTCGCCCGATAAAGCCGCCGATCTTGCGGTCGAGGCGCGGCTTTTCGACTATGACCGGCCCGCGACGCTGGCACCGGCGCTTGCCGGAGTGGACAAGCTTCTGCTGATCTCGTCCAGCGAGGTCGGCAAGCGCGCGGCTCAGCATCAGGCCGTGATCGACGCGGCGAAGCAGGCGGGTGTCGGCGAGATCGTCTATACCAGCCTTCTGCACGCCGACCGCTCGCCCTTGTCGCTGGCTGAGGAGCACCGCCAGACCGAGGACGTGCTTGCCCGGTCGGGCATTCCGCACACGATTCTGCGGAACGGCTGGTATGCCGAGAACTACACCGGCAACCTGAAGGCGGCGATTGCCAACAGTGCGCTGATCGGCGCGGCGGGGAACGGCCGCATCTCGGCCGCGGCGCGTGCAGATTATGCCGAGGCTGAGGCCGTGGTGCTGGCAGGCCAGGGCCATGCCGGCAAGACCTATGAACTCGCGGGTGATACCGCCTGGACGCTGGAGGATCTGGCGGCCGAGGTTTCGGCGCAGACGGGCAAGCAGATCCCTTATCGCAATCTGTCCGAGTCCGATTACGCCGAGGCGCTTGCCGGCATGGGCCTGCCGCAGGAGATGGCCGCGGCGGTCGCAGGCTTCGATGCGGATGCGGGCCAAGCAGCGTTGTTCGAGGACGGCCGCCAGCTTTCGGCGCTGATCGGCCGGCCCACCACGCCGCTTGCGGATGTGGTCAGCGCCGCCCTTTAGAACGGGACGTCGCCGTTGGTTCCACCCGCAGGCTGGACATAGGCCGCCTTGATGGTCTTGAAGCCCGCCGGGAACTCGACCGTGAGTGTGTCCTCGGCGATGCCCATGACGCTGCCGGTGCCGAACTTCTGGTGGCAGACCCGGTCGCCCACGGCAAAGCGGGCAGAGGGTTCGGCGTCGATCACGATGGGCGGGCGGTGCGAGGGGCCGGGCCGCACGGCCGCGCGGTCCTGCATCCGCTTCCAGCCGGGCGAGTTGTAGACATCGGCGCGGCTGGCCCGATCGTGCATGGTCGATTGCGCGAAGGGCTGGCCCGTCACCTGCGCCGCGGCCCCGAAGCCGCCGCCGTAAAGGCCGGGGGGCGTCAGCACCTCGACGTGATCCTCGGGCAGTTCGTCGATGAAGCGGGATGGCAGCGAGGATTGCCATTGGCCATACATCCGGCGGTTGCCGGCAAAGGTGATCGTCGCAAGTTCCTCGGCGCGGGTCAGGCCGACATAGGCCAAGCGCCGTTCCTCCTCCAAGCCCTTCAGGCCAGATTCGTCCATGCTGCGCTGGCTGGGGAACAGCCCGTCCTCCCACCCCGGCAGGAAGACGATGGGGTATTCCAGGCCCTTGGCGGCATGGAGGGTCATGATCGACACTTCCTCGGCCTGCTCGCCCTCGGCCACGTCCATGACCAGCGCGACGTGTTCCAGGAAGCCCTGGAGGTTGTCGAACTCCTCCAGCGCCTTGACGAGTTCCTTGAGGTTGTCCAGCCGCCCCGGCGCGTCGGGCGAGCGGTCGTTCTGCCACATCGCGGTGTAGCCGGATTCGTCCAGGATGCGCTCGGCCAGTTCGACATGGTTCACGGTGGAATCCAAGGCGTCGGCGTGCCAGCGGCCCATGAACTGCGTGAACTGCCGCAGGTTGGACGCGCCCTTGCCGGTCAGCGCGCCCGAGGCGACCACGGCCGCCGCGCCTTCCAGCAGCGACAGACCCTCGGCCCGCGCCTCGCGCTGGATGGTCTGGATGGCCTTGTCGCCGAGGCCCCGCTTGGGGGTGTTCACGATCCGCTCGAAGGCGAGGTCGTCGGTGGGGCTGACGGCCAGCCGGAAATAGGCCATCGCGTCGCGGATTTCCTGCCGTTCGTAGAAGCGGGGGCCGCCGATCACGCGATAGGGCAGGCCGATGGTCATGAAGCGGTCCTCGAAGGCCCGCATCTGGTGCGAGGCGCGCACGAGGATCGCCATGTCGTTCAGGCTGCGCTTGCCGATGGAATGGCGGTGGCCGCCGTGGAAGGCCTCGATCTCCTCGCCGATCCAGCGGGCCTCGGCCTCGCTGTCCCAATGGCCGATCAGGCGGACCTTCTCGCCCTCCTCGGCCTCGGTCCACAGGGTCTTTCCCAGCCGGCCCTTGTTCGCCGCGATCAGCCCCGAAGCGGCAGCAAGGATGTGGGGGGTGGAGCGGTAGTTCTGTTCCAGCCGGATCACCTGCGCGCCGGGAAAATCCTGCTCGAAGCGCAGGATGTTGCCGACCTCGGCCCCGCGCCAGCCATAGATGGACTGGTCGTCGTCGCCCACGCAGCAAATGTTGCGGTGTGCCTGCGCCAGCAGCCGCAGCCACAGATACTGCGCGACGTTGGTGTCCTGATATTCGTCCACAAGGATATAGCGGAAGCGGTCCTGCCACTGCGCCAGCACGTCGGGGTGCGCCTGGAAGATCATCACGCAATGCAGCAACAGGTCGCCGAAATCGACGGCGTTCAATTCCAGCAGCCGCCGCTGATATTGGGCGTAAAGCTTCGCACCCTTGCCGTCATAGGCGTGCGATTCGCCTTCGGGCACGCGCGAGGGCGTCAGCGCCCGATTCTTCCAGTCGTCGATCAGCCCGGCCAGCATCCGCGCGGGCCAGCGCTTGTCGTCGATGTTCCCGGCCGCAATCAGTTGCTTCAGCAGCCGGATCTGGTCGTCGGTGTCCAAGATCGTGAAGCTGGACTTGAGGTGGACCTGTCCGTCGCCCACCAGTTCGGCATGGCGGCGCAGGATCTTGACGCTGACGGAATGGAAGGTGCCGAGCCAGGGCATCCCCTCGACCGTCTCGCCCATCAGGCGGGCAACACGATCCTTCATCTCGCGCGCGGCCTTGTTGGTGAAGGTCACGGCAAGGATGCGGCCGGGCGTGGCGCGGCCCTGCGTCAGCAGATGGGCGATTCGCGTCGTCAGCGCGCGGGTCTTGCCGGTGCCCGCGCCCGCCAGCAACAGGACGGGGCCGTCCAGCGTCTCCACCGCCAGCCGCTGCGCCGGGTTCAGCCCGTCAAGGTAGGGCGCGGCGCGGCCCGTCATCGCCCGCTGGGACAGGGAAGGGCGGGCGGCGGCCTCGAAGGCGTCGTGATCGTCGAACTGGCTCATGCGGCCTAACATAAAGAACGCGGGCCTTTCTGCAAAGCCCGCGTTCTCATTCCGTTCACGTTTGCGCTGACTAGATTAACGTGGTTGTCCCACAGCCTTCTCGGCCAGACGCTCGGCCGCCTCGTCCTTCTTCAGTGCGGCGTCATGCCCCGGCGCGGTCTTGACGAGCGAGACAATGACCCCGGTGGCAAGGATCAGGAAGGTCACGGTCAGCGAGATCATCGGCGGCACCTTCTCGATCCCGATCGCCTCGGCCACCAGCACCTTGCCGCCGATGAAGATCAGCAACGCGGCCAGCGCCGGCTTGAGATAGGCGAAACGGTGCAGGATCGCGGCCAGCGCGAAATACAGCGCCCGCAGGCCCAGAATGGCGAAGATGTTCGAGGTATAGACCAGATAGGGGTCGGTCGTGATGGCAAAGATCGCGGGCACCGAGTCGACGGCGAAGACGAGGTCGGCGAACTCGATCACGATCAGCGCCAGGAACAGGGGCGTGACGAAGGTCCGCATCTTGCCCGACTGTCCAGGCTGGCGGACGAAGAAGCGGTCGCCCACGAAGCCGTCGGTCACGCGCAGGTTCCGCTGCATCCATTTCAGCACGCGGTTCTGCGACAGGTCGCTTTCATCCTCGTGCCCCGAGCGCAGCATCTTGATGCCGGTGACGACCAGGAAGACGGCAAAGACCAGCAGCACCCACTCATACCGCTGCACCAGCGCCGCGCCGAAGCCGATCATGATCGCGCGCAGGACGATCACGCCGAGGATGCCCCAGAACAGAACCCGGTGCTGCAGGTGCCGGGGCACGGCGAAGAAGCCGAAGATCGTGGCGATGACGAAGACGTTGTCCATCGCCAGCGACTTCTCGACCACGAAGCCGGTCCAGTATTCCAATGCGGACTGCTGGCCGAGCTGCGCCCAGACGAAGCCGCCGAAGGCCAGCCCGATGGCGATGTAGAATGCGGACATCAGCAGCGACTTGCGCACGCCGATTTCCTGCTGCCCGCGGTTCAGGACGCCAAGGTCCAGCACCAGCAGGAACAGCACGATGGCAAGGAAGATGGCCCACATCCATACGGGTTGGCCAAGAAAAAGGGAGGTCAGCTCCATGTCGTCCTCTGCGTTGTGTTGCGTGATGCGACCGACATCACGATCCGCAGAGATCGCCAGAGGGGCCCGGTCGAGGAGCCTTCAACCTAGGGACGGCTTCGGAAGCGTCAAGGGGATGATTGCGCTTTTTCGGCCGGGGGAGTATCGGCGCCCCATGGCCGACCGCAAGCTCCATCCCCGCACCCGTTCCGTCCACCACGGCATCCGCCGCAGCCAGTATGGCGAGATGGCCGAGGCGCTGTTCCTGACCCAAGGGTTCGCCTACGACAGCGCCGAGCAGGCCGAAGCGCGGTTCCAGAAGGTGGGTCCCGACGAGTTCATCTATGCCCGCTACGGCAACCCCACCAGCCGGATGTTCGAGGACCGCATGGCCTCGCTGGAGGGGACCGAGGACGCCTTTGCCACTGCATCCGGCATGGCGGCGGTGAATGGCGCGCTGATGGGCATGGTCGCGCCCGGCGACCGTGTGGTATCCTCGCGCCAGTTGTTCGGTTCCTGTCTTTACGTCTTGGATGTTCTGAAGAAATTCAGCGTGGACGTGGTGCTGGTGGACGGCACCGACCTTGACCAGTGGCGGGCGGCGGTGACGCCGGGCACCAAGGGCTGCTTCTTTGAGACAGTCTCGAACCCGACTCTTGAGGTCATGGATATTGCTGGCATCGCCGAAATCGCCCATGCAGCGGGCGCGTTGGTGATTGCCGACAATGTCTTCGCCACCCCGGTCTTTTCCCGCGCAGTGGAACAGGGCGCGGATGTCGTCGTCTATTCCACCACCAAGCATGTTGATGGCGGCGGCCGTGCGCTCGGCGGCATCATCTGCGGCACCCGCCAGTTCGTGCGCGAGATGGCCGAGCCTTACCTCAAGCACACCGGCGGCGCGATCAGCCCCTTCAATGCCTGGATCATGCTGAACGGGCTGACGACCATGGATCTGCGTGTCCGCGCCATGGCCGACAGTGCGCTGCTGGTGGCGCAGGCGCTTGAGGGCGAGGGACTGCCCACGATCTATCCGGGCTTGCCGTCGCATCCGCAGCATGACCTCGCGATGCGGCAGATGGGGTCCGGCGGCACGATGATCGCCTTCGACCTCGGCACGCAGGAGGCAGCCTTTGCCATGCTGAACCGGCTGGAGCTGGTGTCGATCTCGAACAACCTCGGCGATGCCAAGTCCATTGCCACCCACCCGGCGACCACCACCCACCAGCGGTTGGGCGAGGCCAGCCGCGCCACCATGGGCATCGGGCCAGGGCTAGTTCGGCTGTCAGTGGGGCTGGAACATCCCGACGACCTGATCTCCGACTTGTTGGGGGCCTTGGCTTAAGCCTCTGGCCTTTCGGGCGCGGTTCCCCATATTCGGGGCAACGCATAGCCTCTGGACGCGCCATGACCCGCAACAAGCCGTTCATTCCCGTTTATCCTGCACTCAGCCGGACTTATCCGTCCGACTTCAAGGTGGACGAACAGTATCGCGCCAGCCTGCCGGACCTGCAGAACGGCCCGGCCAGCCTGATCGTCGGCGCCCGCAAGGTCATCCAGCACGTCGGCATTTCCCATTTCCGCCTGCCGATCCGCTATCGCCGCCAGGACGGGGGCGAGATCATGCTGGAAACCAGCGTGACCGGCACCGTCAGCCTCGACGCCGACCGCAAGGGCATCAACATGAGCCGGATCATGCGGTCCTTCTACGCCCATGCGGAAAAGCAGTTCTCGCTGGGGGTGCTGGCGGCGGCGGTCAGCGACTACAAGGACCACCTCGATTCCTTCGACGCGCGGCTGCAGATGCGGCTGTCCTATCCGATACAGGTCGAATCGCTGCGTTCGGGCCTCAGCGGCTGGCAGTATTACGACATCGCGATGGAGTTGATCGACCAGGGCGGGCAGCGCCTGAAGGTCATGCACTTCGATTACGTTTATTCCTCGACCTGCCCCTGTTCGCTGGAACTGTCGGAACACGCCCGCGAATCGCGCAGCCAGCTGGCGACGCCCCATTCCCAGCGCTCGATCGCCCGTATCTCGGCAGTGATGGAAGGCGAGGAGAAGCTGTGGTTCGAGGACATGGTGGCACTCTGCCGCCGCGCGGTTGCGACCGAGACGCAGGTGATGGTCAAGCGCGAGGACGAGCAGGCTTTCGCGGAACTGAACGCCGCGAACCCGATCTTCGTCGAGGACGCCGTCCGCGCCTTCGCCCACGAGCTGGAACTGGAACCCCGCGTCGGCGACTTCCGCGTGATCGCGAGCCACCAGGAATCGTTGCATTCCCACGACGCCGTCAGCCTGCTGACCGAGGGGCCGACCTTCGCGCAGGTCAGCCTCGACCCGATGACCTTCGCCGGGCTGCGGGCCTGAGCGCCGCATTCCTTTTTCATTTCCCATTCAACGAGCCAGATCATGTCGTCTCATCTCATCATCATCCGCAATGCCTGACTCAGGCCCGTCATTCACGGCAGCAAAAGCGGATTGGCGGAATTGCCAGCTTCCCGCCTCGGTTCGGCAGCCTGAAACGCGCAGTCTCCACGATTCTGCCGCAACTTGACGAGCTTGTCGTCTATCTTAGCACTACTCTGCCACCTTCATAGCCGGAGGTGATAGGGCACGGGCTTGCGGCAGTGGGGACAAAGCCGTGCAAAGGCGCTGAGTGTGGCCGCGAGTTGCCGACGCACCTGCGGCAAGGATGGGGTTGGGGGCGGCCCCGGTCTGGTGGGGGTTTTTTTCCCCAAGCCGCAGATGCTGGAGAAAGGCAAAGGCGATCATCGTCATGAGCGCATGATGGTGCAGGCCCCGCCAACTGCGGCCCTCGAAGTGATCGAGGCCGATCTCCCCTTTCATCTGCTGGTGCATCTGCTCGCAAACCCATCGACGCTTGATCAGCGCCGCCAGGCTCTCCAGAGCGACATCCTCCGCATGATTGCTCAGGTAGTATTTGCGCTCCCCGGAGGTCCGGCGCTCGCACACCAGCCAGGCGGTCTCACCGGGCAGGCGCCGGTTGCGCGAGATCACCGGACCATCGGCCACCCGGACCCGGAGCGCGGCAAAGTCGGCCCTGAGATCGCCTTTGGTGCCGCGCCGCCACGACAGGGTCCGCCAGCATTCGTTCGGCAGGGCGGCCACGACGGCCTGAACGCTGTAGGTCCGGGTGGAAGGCACCGGATGCTTGGGTGGCCGACCGGTCCGTCGCTTCATAGCCGGAGCAATCATGACGTCGGCAGGATAGACCGTCTGGGTCGGCAGAATGCCCACCGCCCAGGTGAGACCCTGCTCCGAGAGCTTCTGCCTGTTGATTTCCACTCGGAACTGACCCGGGTTTTCCATCGAGAACTGACCCACCCTCAGGTTATGTTTCGTGGGTTAGGCTTGGGTCAAGGCATGGCCGGCCTCCTTGGTTTTCCTGGCTGCTGCGGCTGAGCTTGCCTTGAAGCGGAAGCTGTCGTTTCCGGTCTCCAGGATGTGGCAGCGGTGGGTGAGGCGATCGAGCAGCGCGGTGGTCATTTTGGCATCGCCGAAGACGGTGGCCCATTCGCTGAAGCTCAGGTTGGTGGTGATGACAACGCTGGTGCGCTCATAGAGCTTGCTCAGAAGGTGGAAGAGCAGCGCACCGCCTGAAGCGCTGAACGGCAAGTAGCCCAGTTCGTCCAGGATCACGAGATCGAGCCGGGTCAATCCCTCCGCGATCTGGCCCGCCTTGCCCTTGGTTTTCTCCTGCTCGAGGGCATTGACGAGTTCGATGGTGGAGAAGAAGCGGACCTTCCGGCGGTGGTGTTCGATGGCCTGGATGCCCAGGGCGGTTGCGACATGGGTCTTGCCGGTGCCCGGCCCGCCGATCAGCACGACATTCTGCGCGCCGTCGATGAACTCGCAGCGGTGGAGCTGGCGCACCGTGACCTCGTTGATCTCGCTGGCAGCGAAGTCGAAGCCCGAGAGATCCTTGTAGGCCGGGAAGCGCGCGGCCTTCATGTGATAGGCAATGGAGCGCACTTCGCGTTCCGCCAGTTCGGCCTTCAGCAGCTGGGACAGGATCGGCACGGCTGTCTCGAATGCCGGCGCCCCCTGTTCGATCAGGTCGGTGACGGCCTGGGCCATGCCGTGCATCTTCAGGCTGCGGAGCATGATGACGATGGCGCCGCTGGCGGGATCATGACGCATGGCGGTCTCCGATCTGCGCCCGCAGGTCGTCATAGCGTTCGACATTGGCCTTCGGCTCATGGCGCAGGATCAGCGCCTCCGGTGTGTCGATGTTCGGGCCGCCGGTCGTCTTGCCATCGATCAGCCTGTGCAGGAGATTCAACACATGGGTCTTGGTCGCGACGCCTTCGGCCAGGGCCATTTCCACAGCAACCAGCACAGCCTGTTCATCATGCTGCAGGACCAGCGCCAGGATATCGACCATCTCGCGATCGCCACCGGGTCGTCGCAGCATCTGGTCCTGCAACTGTCGGAAGGCCGCGGGCAGTTCCGCGAAGGGCGCACCGTTCCTGAGGGCACCCGGCTTGCGCTGGATGACGGCCAGATAATGCCGCCAGTCATAGATCGTGCGAGGCGGCAGGTGATGGGACCGCTGGATCACCCGCCCATGTTCGCACAGGATCTGTCCCTCGGCGGCAACCACCAGCCGATCCGGGTAGACCCTGAGGCTGACAGGACGGTTGGCAAAGGACGCCGGCACGCTGTAGCGGTTGCGCTCGAAGCTGATCAGGCAGGTGGGTGAGACACGCTTGCTCCGCTCGACGAAGCCGTCGAAGGCAGGCGGCAGCGGCATCAGCGCGGCCTGTTCTTCGGCCCAGGCGTCGGCGACGGTTCCGGGCAGAACCCCGTGCGGGATCTCGCGCCACAACTCCAGGCAGCGCCGTTCCAGCCAGGCGTTCAGCGCCGCCAGGTCAGGAAAGTTCGGCATCGGCTGCCACAAACGAGGCCGGGCATCCTGAACGTTCTTCTCGACCTGTCCCTTCTCCCATCCCGCGGCAGGATTGCAGAACTCCGGCTCGAAGACATAGTGGTTGGTCATGGCGAGGAAGCGGATGTTGACCTGCCGTTCCTTGCCGCGGCCAACGCGGTCAACCGCTGTCTTCATGTTATCGTAGATGCCGCGACCCGGCACGCCGCCAAAGACGCGGAACCCGTGCCAATGGGCATCGAACAGCATCTCGTGGGTTTGCAGCAGATAGGCCCGAACCAGGAAGGCCCGGCTGTGTGCCAGCTTGATGTGGGCGACCTGAAGCTTCGTGCGCTCCCCGCCCAGAACCGCGTAGTCCTCGCTCCAATCGAACTGGAACGCCTCGCCCGGACGAAAGACCAAGGGGACGAAGGTGCCGCGGCCCGTCGTCTGCTGCTCGCGCTGCCGGTCCATCCGCCATTGCCGGGCGAAGGCCGCGACCCGGCCGTAGGAGCCGGTGAAGCCGAGCGCCACGAGGTCGGCATGGAGTTGCTTCAGCGTCCGGCGCTGCTTGCGTGACTTGCCGGCTTCCGTCTTCAGCCACGCCGCCAGCTTCTCGGAAAACGGATCGAGCTTGCTCGGCCGATCAGGCGTCGCGAACCTCGGCTCGATGGTCCCAGCGCTCAGATACTTCCTGATGGTGTTGCGCGACAGGCCGGTCCGCCGTGCGATCTCCCGGATCGGCAGCTTCTCCCGCAACGCCATGCGTCGGATGATGTTCAAAAGTCCCATGTGGATCACTCCATTACCCCCGCCGCGCTCCGCTTTGGGGAAGGTTCACATGGGTCAGTTCTCAGTGGAAATTACGCCCCTACCCGGGTCAGTTCCGGGTGGAAATCAACACTTCTGCCGGAAGTCTGCCACCTTGCCGTACTCGGCATCCGCCAGCACAGCGCCGAAGCGCGCTCCAGCCACTTGGATGCGACTGATCTCGTCCAGGGCGATCCGCCATTTGGGCCGGCCGGGGATCGCCTCTGGCACACCGGCACGGGCGCGCCGCCCTGCGTCCTCGGCCCAGGCGCGAGGCAGGAACAAACGCAGGCCCACACAGACCGGAACCTCGCAGCGCGCCAGCGTGAGCGAGACCAAGGCCTGGCAGTTGGCCTTTTTGCCCAGTTGGCCGCAATACTGGCGCGCAACCCCCACCGAGTGTCGCCCCTGCTTGACCAGGGCGGTGTCGTCGATGATCAGCACAGCCTCTGGACCACCGACGAGCCGGTCGGCGGCCCGCACCAGCTCCTCCTCGAGCGGCTCACAGCGCCAAGGCGAGGTGGAGATGAAGTGGTGAAGCTGCTGAACGTCTCCGGGCGCTACGCGAGCGGCCATTGGCTCGACGCTCTTGCGCTCGCCCGGCCCGAGCAGCCCCTGAAGATACACCGGTGCCCAGCGGCGCTGCTCGACCCTGCCGAGCCGAGCTAGGAAAGGTGCGAGCCAAGCCTCATAGGCAGCCCGCCAGTGGCTTGTGGTTGCTCTCATCACGGCACCTCCCGTGAGCACCACCCCGAACTACCACAAAACCTGGCAGAGTAGTGTTAGAGCGCCTAACAAAACCTTCTGATCTGGTTGAGGCAGATGAGGGCGCAGCCGAGGATTACGAAGGCCTCGTGAATGTCGGCGCGTCGCTCATAGCGGATAGTCAGACGGCGGAAGCGGTTGAGCCAGGCAAGCGTTCGTTCGACGACCCAGCGGTGGCAGCCCAACCTCTCGCTGCTGTCCACTGTCCGCCGAGCAATGCGGGGCATGATCGCGCGGGCGCGGCATTCGGACCGGCAACGATGGTTATCGTAAGCCTTGTCGGCGTGGAGCTTGTCGGGGCGCTTGCGCGGGCGGCCGCGACCGTGGCGCACGCCCGGCACGGCATCGAGGGTGGGCGCCAGCATCAGGCTGTCATGCCGGTTGGCTGGACTCAGGCGCACCCCGAGCGGGGTGCCTCTCCGGTCGACCACAAGATGGCGCTTCGTGCCTGGTTTGCCGCGATCCGTCGGGTTCGGGCCGATCTCGGTGCCCCCCTTTTGGCCGCCACGGCGGCGCTGTCGAGGGAGGCCCGGCTCCAGTCCAGATGTCCGGCATCCGATAGGCGCTCCAGCAGCATGCGGTGGAGCCCAGCCCAGATGCCGGCCGCTTGCCAGTCCCGCAGCCGGCGCCAGCAGGTCATGCCGGAGCAGCCGAACTCGCGCGGCAACATCTCCCAAGGGATGCCGGAGCGGAGCACGAAGAGGATGCCGGCCAAGGCCAGCCGGTCATCGCAGCGGGGACGGCCGCCCTGGGGCTTGGGCCGCGGCCTCGGCAGCAACGGCTCCAGCGCCGCCCACAGATCATCGGATACAAGGGGCTTGCTCATGTCCCCTAACGCACGAGAGGCGGTTTTGTTAGGCGCTCTTAATGACTGTGAGGAAGTTCCAGGATTCCTGAAGCGACCGAAAATCCGTGTGGTCCGCAGCCAGGAAGCGGAAGGCGACCTGCGTGACAATGGGAAGTTCTACGACCTTCCGCGCGATCTCGACGCGTATCTCTTCACGTTTGACGACGATCTAATATATCCAACGGATTACGTCAGTCGGATGGTCGAGCATATCGAAATGCTCGAGCGCCGTTGCGTGGTCGGTGTTCACGCGGTGATCTTTCCGCCCGGAGAGTTCTCACGGCTGAAGCAGCGGACCGTTTATCATTTTGCCAAACATCACAAGGGTCATTTCGTGGACCTACTTGGAACCGGAACGGCAGCTTGGCATGGTTCCACCTTCGCGGTTTCTCTCGACGACTTTCAGACCAAGGGCGTCTGCGACCTATGGTTTGCCGTCGCTGCGGCTCGACAAGAGGTGCCGCTGTTTTCAGTTCCGCGTGGAAGAAGATGGCTCGTTGAAATCGAGACCACCTCGCCGACATTGTATCAGGAAGCAAGGCAGCATCCGACCAGTTATTTTGACGTTTACAAGCGGTCTGTCGCGCCTGCACTTGTCAACGGTCAAGTGCGAAAGCGGGCTGAAGAGGAGTTCGCACGGCAGTTCGGGAAAGAGGCACTTGCCGCTGCCGGTATCGAACTGCTGACCCTTGATCCTCGTGCAGAGGATATTGCGCCTATGGAGCAAACGACATCCTGATAGAGGAGGCTGCGCCCCGCCTCAAGGAAGATGTTTTCTTTAGTGCCATTCCGAGGTGCAGCACAGATTACCGGTTTGGACGGAACCTCCGTGATTTTCTGACGGTTCAAGGAAAAAATCCTGCGGATCGTCAAGGGAAGGTGAGGGCCGCAACATCAGGCCGGATCAGCGCGTGATATGATCGATCCTTTTTCAGCCTGCGCCGCATGATGCCTGGTTTGCCCGGCACCATGCGGCTGACACGTCACACAGCCGCGTCCAGCACCTCGTCGCAGCGGGTGCAGGTGGCGGGGTGGTCGTGGCTGCCCACGTCGGGCAGGATCTTCCAGCAGCGCTGGCATTTCTCTCCCTCGGCCTGCTCGAAGACGACGCCGATGCCGGGGACTTCGGGCAGGCGGAAGGCCTCGGCCGGGGCGGGGTCGGGGGTCAACTGGATGGCGCTGGTGATGCAGACATCTGCAAAATCGACAGAGCGGAGGGATTTCAGCAACGCGGCATCCTCGACATGGACCACGGGCGCCGCCTCAAGGCTTGCGCCGATGGTCTTGTCGGCCCTTTTCAGTTCCAGCGCGGCCGTTACCACGCGGCGGGCACGGCGGATGGCGTCCCACTTGGCGGCCAACGCCTCGTTGCGCCAGTCGGCGGGCGTTTTGGGAAATTCGTGCAGGTGGACGCTGTCCTCTTCGGACGGGAAGCGCGAGAGCCAGATGTCCTCGGTCGTGAAGGGCAGCATCGGCGCCAGCCACAGCGTCAGGCGGTGGAACAGCGCGTCCATGACCGTGCGGACGGCGCGGCGGCGGGGGCTGTCGGGCGCGTCGCAGTAAAGCGCGTCTTTGCGGATGTCGAACCAGAAGGCCGACAGGTCAACGGTGGCAAAGTCGAAAAGCGCCCGGAACACGCCTTGGAAGTCGTAGGCCGTGTAGCCCTCGCGCACGCGGGCATCGAGTTCGGCCAGACGGTGCAGGACCCAGCGTTCCAGTTCCGGCATCTCGGCGGGCGCGATCCGCTCGGCATCCGAAAAGCCCGCCAGTGCGCCCAGCATGAAGCGCATGGTGTTGCGCAGCCGGCGATAGGCATCGGCGGTGCCCTTGAGGATCTCCTTTCCGATCCGCAGGTCGGCGGTATAGTCCGACTGCGCCACCCACAGGCGCAGGATGTCGGCGCCGTATTGCGAGATTACCTCTTGCGGGGCGACGGTGTTGCCCAGCGACTTGGACATCTTCATGCCCTTTTCGTCGAGCGTGAAGCCGTGGGTCAGCACACCCCGATAAGGTGCGCGCCCCTTGGTCGCGCAGGCCTGCAGCAGCGAGGACTGGAACCAGCCGCGATGCTGGTCGGTGCCTTCAAGGTAAAGGTCGGCGATGCCATCAGGCGAGCCATCTTCGCGGTCGCGCAGCACGAAGGCGTGGGTCGAGCCCGAGTCGAACCACACGTCCAGCACATCCGTGACCTGCTCGTAGTCGTCAGGATTCACGATGCCGGACAAGACGCGATCCTTGAAATCTTCCCGATACCATACATCTGCGCCGTCCTTCTCGAAGGCTTCGAGGATACGGGCGTTGACTGTCTCGTTCCGCAGCAGGAAGTTCGCATCGTCGGGCTTGGCGCCGCGCTTTGTGAAGCACGTCAGCGGCACGCCCCAGGCGCGCTGGCGAGACAGCACCCAGTCGGGGCGGTTCTCGACCATCGAGAAGATGCGGTTGCGCCCCGAGGGCGGCGTCCATTTCACCAGCCGGTCGATCGCTTCCAGCGCCCGGGCGCGGATCGTGTCGCCATGCTCGCCCATGCCATCGGCCAGCGGCTTGTCGATGGCCGCGAACCACTGCGGCGTGTTGCGGTAGATCACCGGCGCCTTGGACCGCCAGGAATGGGGATAGGAGTGCTTCAGCTTGCCCTTGGCGAACAGCGCTCCTTGCGCCGCCAGCGCCTTGATGTTTCCGACATTGGCCGGGCCTTCCTTGCCCTCGGGCGTCAGGATCGCCTGACCGCCGAAGACCGGCAGGTCGGCGCGATAGCTGCCGTCGGGCATCACGTTGTAGGTCATCGGCAGGCCATGTTTCAGGCCCATCTGATAGTCGTCCTCGCCGTGGCTGGGCGCGGTGTGGACAAAGCCGGTGCCCGCGTCCTCGGTGACGTGGTCTCCGGGCAGCAAGGGCACGTCATGGTCCCACTCGCCCGCGCCACCCTCGATCCCGCGGTAGGGGTGAGCGAGCACCAGCGAGGCCAGTTCCTTGGCCGGCACGTCGCGCAGGCGCTGCCAGTTCTCGGCTTCCAGCTTCGCTGCCTTGAAGACCTCGGGCGCGAGCCTGTCGGCCAGCAGGTAGGTGCCCGGCTTCTCTCCGCCGACCTGATAAAGCCCGTAGGCGATGTCAGGCCCGAAGGCGACGGCACGGTTCTGCGGGATGGTCCAGGGCGTCGTCGTCCAGATCGCCACCGAGGCGTCCAGCAGGTCCGTTCTCATGCAGCCGTCCAGCGGCGCGAAGTCGCGCTGCGACGCGACCGGGAAGGCCACCCAGACCTGGTGGCTGGTGTGATCGTGGTATTCGACCTCGGCCTCGGCCAGCGCGGTCTGTTCGACCGGCGACCACATCACGGGCTTCGAGCCCTGATACAGCGAGCCGTTCATCAAGAGCTTCATGAACTCGCCCGCGATCACCGCCTCGGCGTGATAGTCCATGGTCAGATAGGGGTCGTCCCACTTGCCGGTGATGCCGAGGCGCTTGAACTCCTCGCGCTGGATGTCCACCCAACCTTCCGCGAAGTGCCGGCATTCCTGGCGGAACTCGACGATGTCCACGGCGTCCTTGTCGCGGCCCGCCTTGCGATATTCCTCCTCGATCTTCCATTCGATCGGCAACCCGTGGCAGTCCCAACCGGGGACATAGCGCGCATCGCGCCCCATCATCTGCTGGCTGCGGACGATGAAGTCCTTGAGAACCTTGTTCAGCGCGTGGCCGATATGCAGGTGCCCGTTGGCGTAAGGAGGGCCGTCGTGCAGCACGAAGGGCTGGCGATCTTCGGCTTGCGCCCGAAGCCGGTCGTAGACGCCCAGCCGTTCCCAGCGTGCCAGCCACTCGGGCTCGCGCTGGGGCAACCCCGCGCGCATGGGAAAATCGGTTTCGGGAAGGAAGACGGTGTTACGGTAGTCGGGTGTCTGGTCGGCGCTCATGGGCGGAAATCCTTGGGGCAGGGCGGTCGGGCAAGCGTCATCCCGGCGGCGCGAAACCTCACGCCGCCGGGTCGCTAATTCGGGATATCCACGCCGCTGAAAGCATGGGGCGCGTTATAGGAACGGTGCCGGGCGGGGACAAGCGGCGGCGCGCCGCCTTTGGTTCGGCCGTCCTTGTCTTGGCGGGCGGGCTTTGTCACAAAGGGCCAACCAGATTGAGGCTCTTTGATGAAAGTCCTTTCCGCCGCCGAACGTCGGCTGATCGCCGCCCTGGACCGCCTGGACAACGCTGTCGAGCAGGCGGGCCGCTGGATGGCCGAGGCGATCGCGGCACCCCCGCCCCGGCCCCCGGCAACGGCCGATGCCGAGATTTCCGCCGAAGTCGCCTCGCTGCGCGAGCGTCAGGCGGCGATGCTCGCAGCCGTGCAGGCGCGCCTGTCCGAGGCGCATGAGCGCATGGCCGTCATGGGCGGAGAGGCCGCGCGGCTTGCGGCGGCCAACGAGGATCTCGCGCAGGCCAACCGGGCACTGATAGAGGCGACCGGCGGCGGACCGGAGTCCTGGGCCGAAAACGGCGAGGTCGCGACTTTTGCCGCTCTGCAGGCCGAGGTGGATGCGCTGCGTGCCGCTCGCGCGGCCGAGATCGCGCAGATGGGCGAAATCCTTGACGCGCTGGACCGAATGCTGGGCGTGACTACCGCGCCGCGCAGTCACGCGACGGACGGCCGGAACCCTGCCGATGCCGTGCAGAAACCGGAAGCTGATGCCGCCAGCACTCAGCCGCAGGACCGTCCTATGGCGATCCCGGAACCCGGCGTCCTTCGCGACGAGGACCCACTGCCCGAGGACGAGCCTGCCGCCGATGCCGAGCTGCCCGAGGACATCCGGGCCGGCGAGGGCGGCAACGAGCCTGTTGAAAAGGAAAGCCGCTGATGCCCATCGTCGAGTTCACCATCGGCCACAGGAAATACGAACTTTCCGCTCAGGAAGGCGAGGAGCGGCTGCTGAAGCGCGCGGCCGCCATGCTGGACACCGAGGCCCGCACCATCCTGGAACAGGCGGGGCGGATGCCGGAACCGCGCCTGTTGCTGTTGGCGGGGCTGATGCTGGCCGACCGGACCTCGGGGCTTGAGGATCGGCTGGTCAATGTCGAACGCGAGTTGGCGCGGCTGAAGTCGAACCCGCCGCGGGTCGAGGTGCCGGTGATCCCGCCGCAGATCGGCGAGGCGCTGGCCGAACTCGCCGCCCGCGCCGAGGCGCTGGCCGACAAGGCCGAGGAAAGTCTGACCCGCTGACTGCCAGCGCCCTGAGGGACCGCGTGCCGCAGGAATCGGGTCGCCTCGTCTGACAGGTGGGGAAATGGGACATGGCGTTGCAAGCTGTCTGGAAAGGGCAGCCGAAGGCCGTCGCTGCCCGCCACTTGTGTTGAGATTTGTCCTGCACACAGGTCCAGCCAGAGGATCAACTTTCGCCAGATCCACAGGCTGACAGACCGATCATCGGCGCATTCCGATGAAAAAGGAGGCCACGGCGGCCTCCTTCGTCTTTCGCAGATTCAGCGCGCGTCCACGGCGACGTAGTCTCGCCGGTCCTCGCCCACGTAAAGTTGGCGCGGGCGGCCGATCTTGCTGTCCGGGTCGCCCAGCATTTCCTTCCACTGGCTGATCCAGCCGACCGTGCGGGACAAGGCGAAGATCGGCGTGAACATCGAGGTGGGGAAACCCATCGCCGACAGGATGATGCCGGAATAGAAATCGACATTCGGATAAAGCTTCTTGGAAACGAAATAATCGTCTTCCAGTGCGATCCGTTCCAGTTCCTTGGCGACCTGCAGCGTCGGGTTGTTCTCGATCCCGAGGATGCCCAGAACCTCGTCCGCCGACTGCTTCATGATCTTCGCGCGCGGGTCGAAGTTCTTGTAAACGCGGTGGCCGAAGCCCATCAGGCGGAAGGGATCGTCCTTGTCCTTGGACCGGCGGATGTATTCGGGGATGCGGTCCACGCTGCCGATTTCCTGCAGCATTTCCAGCGCAGCCTGGTTGGCGCCGCCATGCGCGGGGCCCCACAGGCAGGCGATGCCCGCCGCGATGCAGGCAAAGGGGTTCGCGCCCGAGGAACCTGCCAGCCGCACGGTCGAGGTCGAGGCGTTCTGCTCATGATCCGCGTGCAGGGTGAAGATGCGGTCCATCGCCCGGGACAGTGCCGGATCGGGCCTGTATTCCTCGGCCGGGACCGAAAAGCACATGTGCAGGAAGTTCGAAGCGTAATCCAGTTCGTTCTTCGGATAAACAAAGGGCTGACCGATGGAATACTTGTAGGCCATCGCCGCGATCGTCGGCAGCTTGGCAATCAGCCGGTGCGAGGCGATCTCGCGCTGCTTGCGATCGTTGATGTCGGTCGAATCATGGTAAAAGGCCGACATCGCCCCGACGACGCCCACCATGGTCGCCATCGGGTGGCTGTCGCGGCGGAAGCCGCGGAAGAAATAGTGCATCTGCTCATGCACCATGGTGTGGCGCGTGATGATGTTCTCGAACCACTCCATCTTTTCGCGGGTGGGCAGTTCGCCGTTCAGCAGCAGGTAGCAGACCTCAAGGTAGTGGCTGTGCTCGGCCAATTGCTCGATGGGATAGCCGCGGTACCACAGCTCTCCCTTGTCGCCGTCGATATAGGTGATCGCGCTTTCGCAGGCGGCGGTCGAGGTAAAGCCGGGGTCGAAGGTGAACACATCGCCCTGGGCATAGAGCTTGCGGATGTCCACGCATTCCGGCCCCACGGTCGGGGTCAGGATGGGCAGTTCCACATCCTTGTCGTTCAGCGTGATCCGGGCAGTCTTCGCGTCGGCCATCGCACAATCCTTTTGCCATTGACCCATTCCGGGCCGGTAAGGTCGGGTTCTTTCACGCCGTGGCGTCCGCCAGACGGGAAATCGTTTCATCGCGGCCCAAGGCCAGCATCATGTCGAATACGCTGGGGGTGGCGGTCCGGCCGGCCAGGGCGGCCCGAACGGGCGCCGCGACCTTTCCCAGACCCACGCCCCGCGCCTCGGCAATCCGCTGCGCCGCCGCCTCCAGATCATCTCGCGCCCAGTTAGCATTCTGCAGCGCAGCGGTCAAATCTTCGAGTATACCTTTGGACACCGTATCAAGCGCATTTTTCGCCTTTTCGTCCGCCTCGACCGGCCGCTCGATCAGCGCGAACCTTGCCTGGTCCAGCAGTTGCGGCAGGGTGCGGGCCTTCTGCTTCAGCGCGGCCAGCGCAGGCGTCATGCGCTGCAATTGCACAGACGTCAGGGCAGGCTGGTCCGTGGCCTTCAGAAAGTCGGCCAGTTCCTGCAGCAGCGTCTCGTCCGTCATGGCGGCGATATGGTGGCCCGAGACATGCTCCAGCTTCTTGAAGTCCAGCCGCGCCGGCGCCTTGCCGATCCCGCCGAGGTCGAACCACTCCAGCGCCTGCGCGTCGTCGAACAGCTCGGCATCGCCATGGCTCCACCCCAGACGGGCGAGGTAGTTGCGCATCGCCGCCGCCGGATAGCCCAAGGCCGCATATTCGTGCAGGCCCACGGCGCCGTGACGCTTGGACAGCTTCTTGCCGTCGGTGCCGTGGATCAGCGGGATATGGGCGAAGACCGGCAGGTCCCAGCCGTTCGCCGCATAGACCTGCGCCTGCCGCGCGGCGTTGGTCAGGTGGTCGTCACCACGGATGATATGCGTCACCTCCATGTCGTGGTCGTCCACCACCACCGCGTGCATGTAGGTCGGCGTCCCGTCCGACCGCAGCAGCACCATGTCGTCCAGCTGGTCGTTGCGGAAGGTCACGTCCCCCTGCACCGCGTCATGGATCACCGTTTCGCCCTCGCGCGGTGCCCGCAGGCGGATCGCAAAGGGCGCGTCGGGCCGGGTCGCAGGGTCCGCATCGCGCCAAGGGCTGACAAAGGGCTGGTTCGGGTTCCCGGCACGCCATGCCTCGATCTCGGCGGGCGTGGTGTAGCAGGGATAGGCGGTGCCCGCCGCCATCATCTGCCGCGCCACCTCGGCATGGCGGTCGGCGCGGGCGAACTGGCTGACGGGCTCGCCGTCCCAGTCGAGGCCCAGCCATGTCAGCCCCTCAAGGATTGCCTCGGTCGCCTCGGGGGTGGAACGGGCGCGGTCGGTATCCTCGATCCGCAAAAGGAACCTGCCGCCGCGGCCGCGGGCGTAAAGCCAGTTGAACAGCGCCGTGCGCGCGCCGCCGATGTGCAGATAGCCCGTGGGCGAGGGCGCAAAGCGCGTGACAACGGGGGATGAGGGCATGGCGGGTCCTGCTTTTCGGTCTTCGGGCGGGCCTTAACCTTTCGGAAAGGACCGGAGGGATAGGATCGCGGAAGGGATACGGACAGGAACGGGGAAGAACAAGATTGACGGCGGTCGAGGCGGCGGAACCTTCCGGTGGGCGCTTCCGCGCAAGGTTGCGGGTGCTTCGGACGTTCCTGATGACTCGCGGAAGTTCGCGCGCATTGCCGACGGCCGAACGGGTGACGCGCGCCGGGCTGCTGATCTGGGCGCCAGTGCTGGTTGCCCTGGGGATCGGCGGCTGGTTCCTGCTGCGGTTCGAGCCGGGTTTGGCGCATTACGCCTTTGCCGCGGCGGGAATGGCAGGCGCTCTCTGGGCCGCGCGCATCGCGCGGGGTCGTGCGGTCGCGGGCCGGCTCGACTGGAACCGCGCCGACCTGCTACGGCTCGGCGCCATGGGCATGGCGCTGGTGCTCACAGGCTTTCTTGCGGCGGGGCTGCGCCTGCATCTCGTGGCAGCACCGGTGATGGATTACCGCTATTATGGTCCCATCGAGGGCCGCGTGGTGGAAATCGACCGCTCGGCCCGCGACCGGATGCGGGTGACGCTGGACCGGGTGGTGCTGCGCGACACAGCCCCCGGACGAACGCCCCATCAGGTGCGGCTGTCCCTGATGGGCGAACTAGCGCTTCCTGCGCCGGGCAGCCGTGTCATGCTGACGGGCCACCTGGGTCCGCCGCCCGGTCCGGCCGAGCCTAACGGCTTCGATTTCCGCCGCGCCGCCTTTTTCGAGAGGCTGGGCGCGGTCGGCTACACCCGCACGCCGATCCTGACCGTCGAGCCGGCACCCGCCCGGCGGATCGACGCGACGGCCGTCCGGTCGCGGCTTTCGCAGGCCATGCAGCGGTCCATCGGCGGGCAGGAGGGCGCGGTCGCGGCGGCGCTGATGACGGGCGACCGTTCCGGCATCGCCGAGGCCACGAACCAGATGATGCGTGATTCGAATCTTTATCACATCGTCTCGATCTCGGGCCTGCACATGTCGATGCTGGCGGGGTTCGTTTATGCGGCACTGCGGCTGGCGCTTGCCGCGCTGCAGTCCCGTGGCGGCGGGGTGCCTGCGGGGATCGCGGTCCACAAGATCGCGGCGCTTGTGGCCCTTGTGGTGGCCACGGTCTATCTGTGGATCTCCGGCGGCGGCGTGGCGACCGAGCGGGCCTGGCTGATGGTGGCGGTGATGCTGTCGGCGGTTCTGCTGGACCGCCGCGCGATCTCGCTGAGGACGGTGGCGCTTGCGGGGCTGGTGATCCTGCTGCTGGCGCCCGAGGCGCTGGTGACCTCGGGCTTCCAGATGAGCTTTGCCGCCACCGCCGCGCTGATCCTGCTGTTTCCCGCCTGGTCGCGGCGGGCGCAGGCGCTGCCTTGGATCGTCCGGGGCGTGGCTATGCTGGTGATCTCGTCGCTGATCGCGGGGCTGGCGACCTCGCCCATCGCGGCGGCGCATTTCAACCGCTCGGCGCAATACGGCCTGGTCGCGAATCTGCTGGTGGTCCCGGTCATGGGGGCGGTGGTCATGCCCGCGGGCGCGCTCGCGGCGCTGCTGGCCCCTGTCGGTCTGGCCGAGCCAGCCTTATGGCTGATGGGGCTTGGGACGCGCTGGATGCTGTTCGTGGCCGAGCAGGTGACCGGCTGGGGCGGCGCGGTGCTGACGGTCCGCGCGCCCCACTGGGCGGCGCTGCCCTTGGGCGGAACGGGGGTGACGGTCGGCCTGCTTGCCCTGCATGGAACGCGCGGCCGGCTTTCCCGGATCACCCTTTTCCTCGCAGGGCTGATGGTGCTGGGCAGCGCGGCGCTCTGGCATGCGACCGGGCGCCCCCATCTTCTGATCGCGTCGGATGGGACGGCGGTCGGGTTGATGACCCCGGCAGGACGGTCGCTGTCCAAGCCGGCCGGGGCCTTCGTGGCGGACAGCTGGCTGCGCGCCGACGGCGATCTCGCCAGTGCCGAGGACGCCGCCGCCCGACCGGGATGGCATGGCGAGCAGGGCGCGCGCCGCGCGAGCCTCGCCGGTCGGGACGTCGTTCACCTCACCGGCAAGGGCGCGGCCGGGCGGGCAGCCGACGCTTGCACCAGCGGCACGATCGTCATCCTTGCCGCCCCTGCGCCGGATGGCCTGAGTGGCGGCTGCGAACTGTTCGATCAGTCCCGCCTGTCGCTCGGCGGTGCCACGGCGGGCTTTCTGCAAGACGGGCAGATGCAGTGGATCAGCGACGCATCCGCGAACGGACGGCGGCTCTGGACCTCGCGCGCCGTGCGAAGGCAGTGGATGCCCTCTGCGTCCCCAAGGCTGTCTGACTGACGCCGCGCTGCTGCGGCGTTTCCATAGCGAGATATGGCTTTGCCTCCAGCAAGGTAGGCACGATTGCAGTCACCGAAAGGCTGTTATCGGCTTGAAGCGTGATGAGCCAACGGCGAGCCGAGGGATGGAATCAGGCTGCTCGGGGTTGGCCGCGAAAAGCAAAATCCAGAACGCCCTCGCCTCCTTCCGTCGAACCTCGGACCTGCGGTCGTGCTCGCATATTCCCGCGCTGCCCGGCCCGGCTCCATGATCCTGGCCGCGACCTGTTCCATATGCGTGGCTTCGATTGGAGGATGTGCCCTCGTCGGAACCGTCGCGGCCAAGCGCATCCATGTCGAAGATCCGCGCGGCGCAAGTGGATGAGGTTGCCTAGAACGCTGTTCCTCCGAAGCAATCCTCTGCCGTCAACAAAGATCGCGGCGCAGGACCTCGACGATTCGGCTAGCGGCCTTGCCGTCGCCGTAGGGCGATCCGCGGGAAGCCATGGCCGCGCAGGCTGCGGGATCGTCCAGCAGGGTTTGGGCCGCCGCGCGGATCGGCTCGGTCTCGGTGCCGACAAGCCGCGTCGTCCCGGCGCTGACCGCCTCGGGGCGCTCGGTCGTTTCGCGCAGCACCAGGACCGGCTTGCCCAAGGCCGGCGCCTCTTCCTGCACGCCGCCCGAATCCGACAGGATCAGCGTCGCCCGGCTCATCGCGGCGACAAACGAGGCATAGTCCAGCGGCTCGCACAGAAGGACGCGGTCCATCGCGCCGAAGCGTTCATGCACGACCCCGCGCACATTCGGGTTGTGGTGAACCGGCAGAACCATCTGGACGTCGGGATTGTCCTCGACCAGCCGCGCAAGCGCGTCGCAGATGCGGCCCAGCGGCTCGCCGAAGTTCTCGCGCCGGTGCAGCGTCACCAGCAGCAGGCGCTTGCCGGGGTCGAGGGCAAGGCCGATATGGGGTTTGGTCGCGGCCACATGGTGCAGCGCGTCGATGACCGTGTTGCCGGTCACATGGATGTCGGCCGCGGGATAGCCCTCGGCCAGCAGGCGGTCGGCGGAAAGCCGGGTCGGGGCAAAGTGCCAGCGGCTCAGGCGGCTTGCCACGACGCGGTTCAGTTCCTCGGGAAAGGGGTTGGCGATGTCGCCGGTCCGCAGCCCCGCCTCGACATGGCCGAAAGGCACCTGCGCGTAAAAGGATGACAGCGCCGTCGCCAGAACGGTGGTCGTGTCCCCCTGCGCCAGCACCGCGTCCGGCTGTTCGGCCGCCAGCACCTCCTCCAGCCGGATCAGCAGCCGCCCGGTCAGGCCGCCGAGGGTCTGGCCGGGTTCCATGATGTCCAGGTCGATATCGGGCGTGATCTCGAACAGGTCGAGCACCTGGTCCAGCATCTGCCGGTGCTGCGCCGTCGCAAGCACCCGGCATTCAAAGGAGGGATCAGCCTGCAATGCCCGGATCACCGGCGCCATCTTGATCGCCTCGGGGCGGGTGCCGACGGTGCAGAGAATCTTCTTCCTCATATCCGGTGGTCCGCTGCGATCAGCGCGCAGGCGCGGTCGTAAAGGGCGGCGTCCTGCCAGTTGGCGCGGATCAGCCGGTCGCGCAGGGCAGGGGGCAGCGCGGACAGCATCGCCTCGACCCGCTCGGCCGTGCTGTCGGGCGCGGCATCGGTGACGTTGTGGCGCGTGTCGTCGGGCAAGGACAGCGTCAGCCCGTGGCCGGCCAGGATGTCGCCGAACCGGGCGACGTCGGCCTCGAACTGCTCGGTCCGGCCCAGCAGCTCGATCCCGGCAAGGGTCCTCAGCGCGGTTCCCAGATCATAGGTGATCCCCTCTGCCGTGCGCTTGAGGACGGGCCGCGTCCGGTAGGGCGAGGCGAAGAAGCGGGTCTGCGCATTCGAGACATGGACGACCTCTGCCGGCGAGTTCAGGCAATGCTCGATCCAGCCCGCAAGGTCGTGCCGGCGCGCGGCCATCGCCGTCGTCGTCTTGTCGAAATCGGGCGCGGGCAGCGGCTCTGGCAGGGGCAGCGTTCCTTCGGGCAGGCCGGGGTTCACGGTGCGTTGGGCCTCGGCGGCCTGCCGGGTCAGTTCGGCCTCAAGCTCCTCGGGCACGAGCGAGCCCAGCGGCGTTCCGTCAGCGCGTTCCGGCCCGCGCTTGAAGCGGTAGATCGAGGCGATCCGCAGAAAGGGGTTGCGCAGGAAGATCGCGGCCAGCGCGCGGTAGCCAATCGAACTGGGCGGCGGCAGCAGGATCTGGTGCGAGGAGAACGCCACCGCCTGCGGACGGCGCATGATGATCCGGTCCAACTGGTCCTGGTCGATGGTGAAGAAGGGATAGGGACCGTCAAACAACTCGTGCCGGTCGCCGAAGTTGTGGGTGAGAACGTGATCGAAGGACGTCCCCGCGTTCTTGTAGATATGGTAATGAAGGATGACGGTCCGCATCGGGAACTTCCGGGCGATCAGCGGCCGGGCAGGCTGCCCGAGGGGCGGCCCTGCCGATAACGGTGCGGCATCCATGTGCCCCAGCGGCTTTCGAAGATGTCTCTGTTGCGCTGGAACAACTGCTGCTTTTCGCCCGATGGCAGCGCGTCGAAGCTGGCCGACAGGTGGTGGTGGCAGAAGGCGTCCTCGGCCAGCGCCATCTGCAGCCCGGCCTTGCGGAAGGTGGCGCAGTGGTCGTCGTCCTCGAACATGCCGAGGCCGTAGACCTCGGGCAGATGCCCCAGCCGGTCGAGGTCGGCGCGGCGGAACATGGCGCAGAAATAGGCGCAGACGTGCAGGGGCGTCCATGCCCCCCGGTGCCCGGTCGCAAGAACGCGAGCGGCGCGGATCATCTGGTCCATGTCGGCATAGGCGACCTCGACCCGCGCCTCGTTGCCGATGTTGTTGGTCATCGGGCCGACGATGCCGATGACGGGATTGCGCTGCAGGTGACGGACCATCGCCAGAAGCGCGCCCGGCGCAAGGAAGGTGTCGTTGTTCAGCAGCAGGACATATTCCCCGCTGGACGCGGCGATGCCCCGGTTGTTGCCCCGGGCGAAGCCGAGGTTTTCGCCGTTCTCGACCAGCAGGATACGGTCGTCCTGGCCCGCGCGGTCGCGCAGCACCTCTCGCACCTGGGGGGGCGAGCCGTTGTCCACCAGCACGACTTCGAGGTTTGGATAGACCTCGCCCCGCCCCAGCAGCGCGTGCAGCGTGGCCAGCGTCATGTCGGTGTCCGTGCCGTAATGCAGCACGATCACGGACAGCTTCGGCTCGCGCCGCATCTCGGCCAGCAGGTCGGCGGCGCGGAAGGACCAGGCGTTGTCCAGGGCATATTGCCGCAGCCGCTGGCCGAACACCGCGTCCCGTGCCAGCGGCGCCGCGCGGCGGATGGCCGCGGCGAAGCTCGCCGGATCGTCGGCGCGGAACACCAGATCGCCCGCGCGGTCGAGTTCGGGCAGCGAGGTCGAGACGGTCGGCCGCATGACCGCGGAATATTCGTAGAACTTGACCGGGTCGCAGGCCTTGATGATCGGCAGCAACTGGAAGGGAATGATCAGCACGTCCATCTGGCCGTGAAAGGCCGGCACGTCGGCATAGGGGATTTCCCCGTGCAGCGTGACATTCCGCAACCGGCCCAGCCGCAGCGGAGGCTCGGCCGTGACCGCGCCGCAAAGATGGATGTCGAAGCTCGGATTGTCGCGGGCGACGGCTTCCAGCAGGTCGGTGTCGAACCATTCGGCGATCGCCCCCACATAGCCCACGCGGATCGCGCCGGGCCTGAGCCTGCCGGCAAGCCAGGCGGGGGCGGGGTCGTCGCCCTCGCGGATGAAGTGGCTCACGTCGGCGCCGTTGCGGACCATCGCCACCTCGCGCATCGGGGCGAACTTGTCATGAAGATATTGCGAGCTGACGATCATCTTGTCGGCCCGCGCGATCATCTCCAGCTCGGCCTCCAGCACATGGGGTTCGGTGTTAGAAAAGCCGCCGATGTCGTCCATGCAGTCGAAGGTGATCTGGTATTCCGGCGACAGGTGGCGGGCGAGGTTCCACCAGAAGGGATGCTCGATCACCACATGGCTAACGGGCGAGGCGCCCACCGCATCGGCCAGCGCGTGGAAATGTTCGACCCAGGCACGCGCCTGCGCCCCGGTCGGCACCCCGGTATAGGATTGCAGCCCGCGCATTCCCCGGCCGGGCAGCCGGACCACATGGACCATCGGCGCGACCTCGCGCACGCTGCCTTCGCGCAGGTTCTGCTCCATCTCGATGAAGAAGACGCGGTGGCCTTCGGCCGCCATCCGGGTGGAAAGATGCTGCGGCCGCTGGGTGCGGAAATCCCAGTTGATGATCGACAGCACGAAGATGTCGGGCTTGTCGCCTGTCCGCGCGGGAACGGTCCCGTAGCCTGCGGCGCTGGATGCCGACAGCGGCGGAAAGGCCAGCGCCCGCGGGATGCCGCCCGGCACCGGCAGGCCGCGCTTGACGCGCTCGACGGCGGCGCCGGGCAGCACCCGGCGCAGGGTCCGGCCACCGCTGCGATAAAGCCGGCGGTAGATCGGCTTCAGGATGGTCTGGCGTTCCCGTTCAAGCCATGCCGTGGCCGAGGCGAGCGCCTGCCCCGTCGCCTCAAGCCGGGCCTCAAGCTGGGCTGCATGATCCTGCAGATGCTCGATGGTGGCCCAGCGCGCCTCGGCGATCTCGGTCATCTCGTCGCGCTGCGCCTCGGTCGCGGCGACAAGCTGTTCAAGATCGCCCGCCGCAGCGGCGGCCGCTGTTGCGGCCACGCGATGCGCCTCGCTTGCGCGCCGCTCGGCGGCAAGGGCGGCCATGCCCTCGTCCCGCTGCGCCTCGGTGGCCCGAAGCCGGGCCGTGAAGGTGGCAACGGCCTCATCCCGCTGGGCCTCGGTGGCGCACAATCGAGCGGCAAGATTGGCGGTCATCTCGTCGCGTTGCGCCTCGGTGCTGGCAAGCTGCGCGGTCAGGTCCGCCACGCTTTTTTCCCGCTGCGCCTCGGTGGCGCGCAAGCGGGCGGTGAGGCTGGCGGTCGCCTCGTCGCGTTGCGCCTCGGTCCGGGCAAGCTGGTCGGCCATGGCGGCGAGGCTTTCGTCGCGCTGGGCCTCGGTCGATTGCAACTGCTCGGTCAGGATGGCCACGCTTTCGTCGCGCTGCGCCTCGGTCTGGCGAAGGCGGTCCTGCTGGGCGGCCAGATCGCGGCGCAGCGCGGCGGCGGCCAGATGACCGTCCCGCAAAGCGGCGGCATTCGCCTGCTCGACCGCGCGGGCCGGGGCGGACAGCGCATGGAACCGCCGGGCGAAGAGGGCAAGCCCTGCCGCTGCCGGAACCTCGCCGCGCCTTGCGGCTGCGGCGAGGGCGTCGAAGAGTTCAAGCGCAAGGTTTTCGATCAGGCCGGCGTTGGCCGTGATGTCGTCCCGCCCGTGGACAGACTCGGGCAGAAAGGTTCCCGCAACACGCGACTGCGCCCCGCCTGGCGCGTCCTCGTCAAACAGACCCGCGATACGGGCAAGGACGGGGGAGGGGTCCTGCGCCCAGTCGGGGAACAGCACGATCTGCCGCGGCAACCCCTCGGACCCGGCAACCGCAGAGAGCGTGTGATTGATCCAGGACAGCATCGCTGCATCGGCGGCGAATCCGTTGCGGCGGTTGATCGACCGGGCGACATCGCGCGGATCGCGCAGCGCGATCAGTACCGCGCCGCGCCCGCCCCGCGCATCCAGCCACCCCCGCCAGAGAGGCAGGGTCAGCGACAGGCGTGGGTCCTTGACCATGATGCGGTCGGCCTTGCCGAAGCTGGCCGCCACCGCCCTGTCCATCCGGCCCAGGATCGCGTCATCCGGCGCGGGAAGGTCCAACGGCCCGACACGGAACCACAGCGCGCCCTGATCCGACAGGATGGCCTCGTTCAGCGCGACAACGGCCTGCGGCTCGAAATGCCCGCGCGGGTTGTCGTCAGCCGGGCCACCCGCATCGCGCGGCAGCGCAAATCCCAGCGCGCCGCAGCTTTCCCCCAGGAACGAGGTCCCGCTGCGGTGCATTCCGGCAATCAGCAGCACGGTCGGGGAAGAAGGCACTGCGCATTCCTGTCTGGATCAACGGGGCGTGACCTATCGGGCGCATGGACCGGGGTCAACGCGCGGATGGGGTCACCCTGCGCGGATCGGTCAGGCGTGCCCCTCAGCCCGCAAGCCATCGAAGACGCGGCCGAGCGCGCCGTCCAGCTTGTCGAACATCTCGTCCATCTGCGCATCGGTCAGGATGAAGGGCGGGCAGAGGACGATGGACTGCCCCAGAGGGCGGCAGATCAGGCCCATATCGGTGCAGGTGTTGGCGATGCGCTCGCTGACCGACAGATGCGGGGGGAACGGCTCCTTCGTTTCGGCGTTCTTCACGGCCTCCAGCGCCCACATGAAGCCGACGCCGCGCAACTCGCCGATGTTCTGGTGGCGCTGCATGATGTCGCGCAGGCCCGCCTCCATCCGGGGGGCCTTGTCGATGACATTCTGCGCCAGCCCCTCGTTCATCACCACGTCGATGGCCTTCAGCGCGATGGCGCAACCGACCGGGTGGCCGGATGCGGTGAAGCCATGGGGGAACTCCTCGATCGGGGCGATGGCGGCATCAAGCCGGTCGCTGAGTTCGGGGCCGAGGATCACGGCGCCCATCGGGAAGAACCCGGCAGTGAGGTTCTTGGAACTGATGATCGCGTCGGGCATGAAGTCGTAGGTCTGGCAGCCCCAAGTGTTGCCAGTGCGGCCGAAGCCGGTGATGACCTCGTCGGCGATCAGCGGGATGCCGTGTTTTTTCAGGATCGGCTGGACCGCCTGGAAATACCCCCTGGCCGGCGGGATCACCCCGCCCGCGCCCTGCACGGGTTCCGCAAAGAAACCGGAGATGGTGTCCGCGCCCTCGCGCTGAATGGTGTCCTCAAGCTCGCGGGCAAGGCGGGCCACGAACTCGGCCTCGGATTCGCCGGCCTTCCCCTCGCGCCAGAAATGCGGGCAGGTCAGGTGGATGAATCCGTCCAGCGGCAGGCCGAAGACCTCGTTATAGGGCTTGCCGGTCATGCTGGCCGAGACGACCGTGACGCCGTGATAGGCATTCCAGCGCGTCAAGATCTTGCGCCGCTGCGGGTTCCCTTCGGCCCTGTGCAGAAACCACAGCATCTTGACCATGGTGTCGTTCGCCTCGGACCCCGAGTTGGTGTAGAACACCTTGCCGCGCCGGAACGGAGAGACCTCGACCAGCTTTTCCGACAGCATCACCGTCTGGTCCGACATCCGCCCGAAGAAGGCATGATAGCCGGGAAAGCGGTCGTATTGCGCCTTGGCGGCCTCGATCATTCCCGGATGGTCAAAGCCCGCGACCATGTTCCACAGCCCCGAGTTCGAATCGAGCCACTTCCTCCCCTGGGTGTCGAAGACATAAGGCCCTTCGCCATGGGTCAGGACGATGGTGCCCCGGCTTTCGACGCTGGGCAGGTCGGTGAAGCCATACATCGAAACGGTTTCGGCCCGCGCGGCCCAGCTCTTGTCGTCCATGATCGCCTCCAATGCGGTTGGCGCAAGGCTACCCGGGCGGGCTGGCGGGTTCAACAAAGCCTTCGTCACGAGAGGACAGGGTGACAGTCTAGGACATTGGTCGGGCTGTTGCAGCCTTGTGCGCAGGATCATCCTGCAGGGGCAGGGATGGAGGATGCCATGCGGAAGCTTCTGTTCGCTCTGGCCTTGCTGCCGATGCCGCTGATGGCGCAGGACCTGGCGATCCCGCCGGTCAAGATGCTGGACACCTCGCACGAGGTGCAGGACCAGCAGGCGGACCATGACCGCCGCATGGCGCTGATGGAGAGCATCCTTGCCGACGAGCTTTCGGCCGCGCTGGTCAGCCGCGAGGAGATCGCCGCCGCCTGCCCGCGCGAGACGACCGAATGCCTTGTCGCGGCCCTGCGCGAGCGGGGGGCCGAGCGGGGCCTGTTCATCGTCGTGCAGAAGACCAGCACCCTGATCCTGCAGGCTTTCGCCAGCCTCGTCGATCTGGAGGGCGAGAAGCTGGAGACGCATACCGAACTCAGCTTCCGCGGCGACAATGACGAATCGTGGCAGAAGGCGGCCCATTTTCTGGCCGGAAAGCTGCGGGACGGGGAGTAGAAGGAGCCACTCCCTTTCAAGGGCGGTGTTCTTCAGGACAGGCTGCCCTGCTCGCTTCAGTTGTCGGCAAGGCTGCCAAGATCAGAGACGTGGCCCCGCACCCGATCAACGATCCAGCGCCATGACATGGACTGGCGGTGCTGCCGGTGCCCTCGATGTCGACATGCGCCGCGACAGATGGCGCAAGAGCGGCGCTTCGATCATCACATGCAGCCCGTGAGCAACGACAACCGCTGCCGCGACTACTAGGATGATGGTGACATCCGGCGGAAGCTCAGCCCCTCCGGCCGCGGCCAGCAAACGCGCAACGACAGACATCGCGGGCACATGGATAAGATAAAGCAGATAAGAAGAGTCTCCGAGGCGCGCCATGACACGGGGAACCGATGGCTCGGCCGCCGCAATTCCGGCAATTGTGATCGCAGCGCACAAGCCCAGCAACCAAGTTCGCAGGCTGAAAGGCAACGGCATCCAGTCCTGAACATCAGCCTGTCCGATGGCGATGAACCCGAGCACGCCGATCGCGATCATGATCCGTCCCGCGGTCCGGTCGAACTGCCTGAACAGGACAGCACCAGCGATGCCCATTGAGAACAGAACGTTGTAAGGCGAAAGCAGATAGCCCAGCGGATGGCTTCCAAGCGACGTGCTGCTCATGCCGATGCAGGCTATCGTCCATGATGCCAAGACCACCAGCCCCCAGCGGGCGGATACCAGCGCAAGAGCAAAGACTGCGTAGAACAGCAACTCGTGCCGCAGCGTCCAGGCGACCTCCAGCGCGGGCGCAGGCGGCCAGGGAAGAAGCAGCGCTGATCCCAGCAGCTTCAGTGGGTCGCGCAGTTCCGCTGACCCGATTCCGGGCACGATCAGCGTGACAACGAATAGCGAGATCAGGACCAGCCAGTAAATCGGGAAGATACGGACAAACCTTTTCCACGCATAAGACAGTAACGCGCCCCGATGTCCGATGTCACGCCTGTGTACGTGGAACATGATAAAGCCGGAAAGGACGAAAAAATACTCCACTCCGGTGTAGCCCGCATTGTAGAATGTGGCCGCCGCTGCGCCATCATGAAGCTTGTGGGGCAGGATATAGACATTGGCGTGGAAGAGGACGACAGCCAGCGCAGCTATCGCACGACCCGCCTGAATGCCATCCAGCCTGCGCGGCGCCTCTCTTGGATCAAATGAGAGCGAGCCGGGAAGAACCGTTTTTGAAAAGTTCAACAAAGGATAAACCTGTCCTGAAATCCTGCGCCACACTAATCTCACTACGAAGCGTTGCAAGCTGTCCATTTGGTCAGAACTGTGATCCAGCGCAGGCATCAGAAAGATCCGGGTGGATCGATGGTCAAGATCCTTCGGCTTTCACAGCCGGCCCACGCCTGTTATGAGGGCGCCGGATTATGGCTACAGGACCCTGCATGACCTCGCACCTCCCCAAGCGGCTGTTCATCAAGACCTACGGCTGCCAGATGAACGTCTATGACAGCCAGCGCATGGTCGAGGCCATGGGTGCGGAAGGCTATGTCCAGACCGACCGCCCCGAGGATGCGGACATGGTGCTGCTGAACACCTGCCACATCCGCGAGAAAGCAGCCGAAAAGCTGTATTCCGACCTCGGGCGGCTGAAACCCCTGAAGGGCGCGCGGCCCGACCTGAAGATCGGCGTCGCGGGATGCGTGGCGCAGGCCGAGGGCGAGGAAATCATCCGCCGGATGCCGCTGGTCGATCTGGTCGTGGGTCCGCAGGCCTATCACCGCCTGCCCGCGATGGCGCGGGGCGATGCGCCCGCCGTCGACACCGACTTCCCGGCCGAAGACAAGTTCGACCACCTGCCGCCGCGCGCCGCGACCCGCCGGGCGCCGGCAGCCTTCCTGACCGTGCAGGAGGGCTGCGACAAGTTCTGCGCCTTCTGCGTCGTCCCTTATACGCGCGGGGTCGAGGTCAGCCGTCCGGCCGAGCGCATCCTGTCCGAAGCCCGCGACCTGGTGGCGCGTGGGGTGCGCGAGATCACCCTGCTGGGCCAGAACGTCAACGGCTGGCACGGTGATGCGGGCGAGGGCTTCGGCACCCTGATCCGCCGCATCGCCGGGATCGAGGGCCTTGACCGCATCCGCTATACGACCAGTCATCCGAACGACATGGGGGGCGACCTGATCGAGGCGCACCGCGACATCCCGCAACTGATGCCTTACCTGCACTTGCCCGTGCAATCCGGGTCGGACCGCATTCTCAAGGCGATGAACCGCAAGCACACGGCGGATCAGTATCTGCGCCTGATCGACCGCATCCGCGCGGCGCGGCCCGACATCATGCTGACCTCGGACTTCATCGTGGGCTTCCCCGGCGAAATGGAAGAGGACCACGCCGCGACCCTGTGGCTGGTGGAACAGGTGGGCTTCGGCACCGCCTTCAGCTTCAAGTATTCCCCGCGTCCCGGCACCCCCGCCTTCGACCGCCCGCTGGTCGAGGATGCCGTGGCAAATGCGCGACTGCAGGAACTGCAGGCGTTGCTGGACCGCCAGCAGAAGGCGGCGCAGGTCTCGATGGTCGGTCGGACGCTGAGCGTGCTGTTCGAGAAGCCGGGCCGGATGCCGGGGCAACTGGTCGGCAAGTCGGACTACCTGCATTCCGTCTTCGTCCATGCGCCTCAGGCGCAGGTGGGCGATCTGGTGCAGGTGCGGATCAAGGCCAGCGCCTCGAACTCGCTGGAGGGCGAGCTGGCCTAGAACCCTTGGGTCAGGATGTCGATGGCGGGGAAGATTTCGTCGCGCCACGGCGTGGCCGATCCAATCGCGGGGCCGCATCACCGACATCTGCGGGATGCGGACCATCCATGTCCGGCCGTCGAACAGGATCACCGGCGTCAACTGCGCAAGCGTCGCGCGTTCATCCACCCGGAACATCGGCGCGACAAGGCGCGATTGCGGCAGGTCGATCAGATCCGTCTGCACGTCCACGACATGCAGCCCGTCGGGCAGGCGGTGGATGTCGAACTGCGCCAAGGTTCAGAACATCCGGTATTTTTCAAGCGGAAGCCCATGCTCCTCGACGTCGCGGGCCTAGGCCGCAAGCGCCTCGCGGTTCTCCTCGACCCAGCGGCGGTTGCGTTCCAGCTTGACGGCGTGGCGCAGCGCGTCCTCGGCGATGCGGGACAGCTTCAGGCCGTAGTCGCGGGCCTCGTGGACGACAGAGTCCTCGACGGTCAGGTTCAGGCGGGCGCGCATTGGGTTCACCTCGGGGTCATGCGCATGAAGGATGCGCGCCCCGCTGGCGCCTGTGAATCGGCGGCGAAGGGCTGCGGCGCCACTGTGTAGGCCAGATGCAGCGGATGGCGCGGCTGGCCTGCCTTGGTCAGGCCGAGGTGCAGCGGTTCGGCCCCCGCGCGACGGAACAGTGCCAGCGCCGCCTGCGCGGGATCCGGCGCGGCGTGCATCCCCCAGCCGCAGATGACCCGACGCGCCCACGCCGCCGCATCCTGCAGGGCGGCGTCGTTCCCTTCGCCAACCGGATCGACTGCGGTGCGCAGATCCTTCGGATAGGTCGCGCGGAAGGCGTAGAGGTTCACGATCCGGTAGGCGCCGCAGCCCATCGCGCGGCTCCGCGCCTCGCAGCGGGCGATGGTGGGATCGTTGCGGCGCTCGTCGGCGGTCGAGGGGTTCAGCATCACCCAGACCAGCCGCGGCAGCGCCGCATCCCAGGCCCGCGTAAGGGCATAGCGGTAGCGTTCGCAATCCGAGAACACCGCTTCGGACTCGACCCCGCCAGCCTGATGGCGGCGGATCAGCGCCATGCTTCCTGCTCGCTCCGGCGGAACGGCAGCAGCACCAGCCCGGCAAGTAACCAGCCCAGCAGGAAGCCGAAGCCGGTCGCCCAGAAACCGGCCGCCGTCAGCGGCACCGCCGGGCGAAAGTCGCCCCAAGTCGCGGCCAGCGTCTCGGTGTCGCGCATCCGGTGGGGCAGGGCGATGCGTTCCAACGGCGAGGCCGCGCGCAGAAGGTCAAGGTCGCTTTCGATCCGGGCCAGCCGCACGAACACCCGGCCCATGTCCTGCCCGTGCGAATCGAGGAATGCGGACCCTGCGATCTGCTCCAGCGCCGCTTGCCGGGTCAGACCGGCGCGGTCGGCGCTGGTGTCGAACTCGGCCGCGACCTGGCGCAGGGCGTCCGCCTGGCCGCCCAGCCGCTGGACATACTGGTCCGAGAAGGCCGGGAACTGCGACAGCGCCAGCGCGAAGGCCAGCGCCATCAACAGGCGGAACAGCCCGCTCACGGCTTGTAGGCCGCCGCGAGGATGGGGGCGTAGATGTCGGCCAAGCGGGACACGGCTTCCGAGGCCGATATTTCGGCCGACTCGCCCGTGCGGCGGTTGGTCAGTTCGACCACGTTGTTCGCCAGACCGCGCGGGCCGACGGTGATCCGCCAGGGCAGGCCGATCAGGTCCATGGTGGCGAACTTGGCGCCCGCGCGCTCGTCGCGGTCGTCATACAGCACCTCAAGACCCCTTGCGGAAAGTTCCCGCTCCAGCGCCTCGCAGGCGCTGTCGGTGGATGCGTCGCCCTGCTTGAGATTGACCAGCCCGACGTGGAAGGGCGTCACGCCCTCGGGCCAGATGATGCCGCGGTCGTCGTGGCTGGCCTCGATGATCGCGCCCAGCAGGCGGGAAACGCCGATACCGTGCGAGCCCATGTGGACGGGCACGCGCTGCCCGTCGGGACCCACGACCGTGGCGCCCATCGGTTCGGAATACTTGGTGCCGAAGTAGAAGATCTGGCCGACCTCGATGCCGCGGGCGGACTTGCGGCGTTCCTCGGGGACTTCGGCGAACAGCGCCTCGTCATGGGTCTCGTCGGTGCGGGCGTAGCGGCTGGTGAACTCCTCCAGCACGGCGGCACAGGCGGCCTTGTCGTCATAGTCGATCTGCCGATTGCCAAAGGTAAGGTCGGTGATCTGGCTGTCGTAGAAGACCTCGGATTCGCCGGTTTCCGCCAGCACGAGGAACTCGTGCGTGTTCTCGCCGCCGATGGGGCCGCTGTCCGCCCGCATCGGGATGGCCTGCAGGCCCATGCGTTCATAGGTCCGCAGGTAGCTGACGAGGTGCCGGTTATAGGCGTGCAGCGCGTCCTCGCGCGTCAGGTCGAAGTTGTAGCCGTCCTTCATCAGGAACTCGCGGCCCCGCATGACGCCGAAGCGGGGGCGGATCTCGTCGCGGAACTTCCACTGGATCTGGTACAGCGTCAGCGGCAGGTCCTTGTAGCTGTTGACATGGCCGCGGAAGATGTCGGTGATCATCTCCTCGTTGGTGGGGCCATACAGCATTTCGCGCTTGTGGCGGTCGGTGACGCGCAGCATCTCCTCGCCGTAATCGTCATAGCGGCCGGATTCGCGCCACAGGTCGGCGGGTTGCAGCGTGGGCATCAGGACAGGGATATGGCCCGCGCGCTGCTGTTCCTCGTGCACGATCTGCTCGACCCGGCGCAGGACCTTCAGGCCCAGCGGCAGCCAGGAATAGATGCCCGCCGACTGCTGCTTGATCATGCCCGCGCGCAGCATCAGCCGGTGGCTAACGATCTGCGCCTCGGAAGGGTTCTCTTTCAGGACGGGCAGGAAATAGCGCGACAGACGCATGGGATTGACCTTTGGCGAGTTCAGGCGCCGGGTTAGCGGATCACCCCGCGCGGGGCAACGGTCGCGGCCGGGCGCAAGCGTGCTTGCGCCGCTGGGCGGGACGCGACAAAGAAGATCACGGGCGGGGCTTTCCCGCAGGCACCATGGCCGCACCCCGGCCGGGAACGGAGCGTTTCGCAATGCGGTTTGCCGGCAGCAAGCAGGCCATCTGGTGGAGCGCGGTGGCGCTGATCCTCGCGCTGGTCCTCTGGGTGCTGGGCGGCGCGATCATGCCCTTCCTGCTGGGCATGGCCATCGCCTATTTTCTTGATCCCGTGGCGGACCGGCTGGAACGGGCGGGGCTGTCGCGGGTGCTGGCGGTTGTGCTGATCACCGCCATCGTGGTGCTGGCGCTGGCTGCTGCGCTGGTCTGGCTGGTGCCGCTGCTGATCCGGCAGGGCACGCAACTGGTCGAGACCGCCCCCGCGATGATCGACCGCCTGCAGGAACTGGTGCAGCGCCGCTTTCCGCAGCTGCTGCCGGACGGCGGCTTCATCGACACCGCGATCGAGCGGGGGCGCGAGACGCTGGCGGCCAGCATGGGCATGATCGTCGGCACGGTGATGGGCTCGCTCAACGGGGTGATCGGCTTCGTCATGGTCATGGTGATCTCGCCGGTCGTGGCCTTCTACATGCTGCTGGACTGGGACCGGATGGTGCGCCGCATCGACGCGCTGCTGCCGCGCCCGCATCTGGACACGCTGCGCGGCATCTTCGGGCAGATCAATGACAGCATCTCGGGCTTCGTGCGGGGGCAGGCGGTCGTCATCCTGATCCTCGCGGTGTTCTATTCGGTGGGGCTGGCGATCGTTCAACTGCCCTTCGGCATTGTGATCGGGGTCTCGGCGGCTTCGCTGTCCTTCATTCCCTATGTGGGCACGCTGCTGGGTGGCGTCATGTCCATCGGGGTCGCGCTGTTCACCTTCTGGGGGGAACCGGCGAGGATCATCGCGGTGGCGGGCATCTTCGTCGCGGGGCAGATGCTGGAAGGCAACTACCTGCAGCCCAAGATCGTGGGTGGCCATGTCGGGCTGCACCCGGTCTGGCTGATGCTGGCGCTCAGCGTCTTCGGCACGCTCTTCGGCTTCGTCGGGCTGCTGGTCGCGGTGCCGCTGGGCGCGGCGTTGGGGGTGATCGTGCGCTACTCGGTCGATCGCTACAAGGTCAGCCCGCTTTACACGGGGGCCGAGGCGCCGGCCCCCGTGCCCACGCCCACGCTGGTCGAGCTTGTGCCGCGCGGCACCGTCGCGCACCGGGTAGAGAGCCAGCAGCGCACCCACCGGGAGGCCATACGCGACGCCCGCATCGAATCGGCCCGCGACGAGGCCGCCATTATCGCCATCGAGGCCGCCGAGGAGGATCATGCCAAGGTCGCCGTCGCCGAGGTCGAGGTGAAATGGCCCGACGCGCCGCCTGTGATGGGCACCGGGCAACCGAACCCCCGCGTGCGGACCTGGGGCGGGCGCACCGAGGACGGCACCGACCCGCAGGAGCCGGAGGAGCGACGCGCGCCCCGCACCGCCGCCGAGATGATCGAGGAAGGACGGAAGGGCTGAGCGGGGTGGCGCGGCAACTGACGCTTGATCTGCGGACGCCCCCCGCCCTGTCGCGGGCGGATTTCCTACCCGCACCCGCCAATGCCGAGGCCATGGCGCTGCTGGACCGCCCGCGCGACTGGCCGCAGGGCCGGTTGCTGCTGGTCGGGCCCGAGGCCTCGGGCAAGTCGCATCTCGCGGCCTTCTGGGCGGCCGAGAACGGGGCGCAGCGGGTCCGCGCCTCGGCCCTGCGGCCCGAGATCGCGGATACGCTGGTGGGACAGGACGGCGCGCTGGTGGTCGAGGACGCCCATCGCGCAGGGGGCGCGGCGGGGGCAGAGCTTGCGCTGTTCCACCTGTGGAACCTTTCCGCCGAGCGGGGGGCGCTGCTGCTGATCACGGCACGGACGCCACCCCGCGACTGGGGGCTGGCGCTGCCCGATCTTGCCTCGCGCATGGCCTCGACCGCGCTGGTGCGGCTGGAACGCCCGGACGAGCCGCTGCTGACTGCCGTGCTGGTCAAGCTGTTCGCCGACCGCCAGTTGTCGCCCGGACCGGGTGTCGTCGAGGCGCTGGTGCGCCACATGGACCGGGACCTGGGCCTTGCCCGCCGCCTCGTGGCCGAGATCGACCGCGCCGCCTTGTCCGAAGGGCGGGCAGTGACGCGGCCGCTGGCGATGGCGGCGCTGGAGCGGCTGAACGGCGGCCTTGCCTGAGGCTGCGCGGTCGCAGCGGGGGTTTTCCCCGGGATGTCCGACCCGGAAAGAAGCACAAGGCCTTGAGATGCCGGGCCGCATCCGTTTGACAGCGGGACGCATGGGGGCCACAAGTCGGGCGGTTGCTTGATCCTTGCCGCGTGATCGTTTCATGACCCAGGCTGACTTCCTGAAATGCCCGTTCCCGCCGGCGCGCGCCCTGCCGGACGGGCCGCCGACCGGGCCTGCCCGCTTCTTCAACCGGGAAATGAGCTGGCTCAGCTTCAACTGGCGGGTGCTGGACGAGGCGAGGAACCCGCGCGTGCCGCTCTTGGAACGGCTGCGGTTCCTGTCGATCTCGGCCACCAACCTTGACGAGTTCTATACCGTCCGCGTCGCTGGGCTGATGGAACTTGTGCGCGAGGGGAACGCCACGCCCTCGGACGACGGATTGACGCCGGCCGAGCAGTTGAGCCTGATCAACGCCGACGCCCGCCGCCTGATGGGCGCGCAGCAGACCGTCTGGAACAAGCTGCGCCGCGAGATGGAGCGCGCGGGAATCGTCATCCTGTCGCGGTCCCGCGTCACCCGTGCCGAGGCCGCCTTCCTGCGCCAGCATTTCATCGAACAGGTGTTTCCGGTGCTGACGCCCATGGCGGTCGATCCGGCGCATCCCTTTCCCTTCATCCCGAATGCCGGCTTCAGCCTTGCGCTGGAACTTGCCCGCGAATCCGACGGGCAGCAGATGCAGGCGCTTCTGCCGATTCCGGGCCAGCTCAAGCGGTTCATCCCCCTGCCGGGCGGGCAGCGCTTCCTGCGGCTGGAAGACCTGCTGCTGATGCACCTGTCGCGCCTGTTCCCCGGCTATCGCGACATTGGCCATTGTGGCTTCCGGGTTCTGCGCGATAGTGACCTCGAGGTCGAGGAGGAGGCCGAGGACCTCGTGCGCGAGTTCGAGACGGCGCTGAAACGCCGCCGACGCGGCGAGGTGATCCGCCTGAAGATCACCGCCGGCTCGCCCGACCGCCTGCGCCGCACCATCATGCAGGAACTGGACGTCGGGTCCGATGAGATGGTCGAGGTCGAGGGCCTGCTGGGCATGGCCGATGTGCGCGAACTGGTGCTGGACAGCCGCCGCGACCTGCAATGGCCCTCGTTCACGCCGCGGGTGCCGGAACGGGTGCAGGACCACGACGGCGACATGTTCGCCGCGATCCGGCAAAAGGACATGCTGCTGCACCACCCCTACGAGACCTTCGACATGGTCATCCGCTTCCTGAACCAGGCGGCGCGCGACCCGGATGTGGTGGCGATCAAGCAGACGCTTTACCGCACCAGCCGCGACAGCCCGATCGTGGACGCGCTGTGCGAGGCGGCCGAAAGCGGCAAATCCGTCACCGCGCTGGTCGAGCTCAAGGCCCGCTTCGACGAGGCCGCGAACATCCGCCAGTCGCGGCGGCTGGAACGGTCGGGCGCCCATGTCGTCTATGGCTTCATGCAGATGAAGACCCACGCCAAGATTTCCAGCGTGGTCCGACGCGAGGGCGAGCGGCTGGTGACCTATACCCATTACGGGACAGGCAATTATCACCCGATCACCGCGCGCATCTATACCGACCTGTCGCTGTTCACCTGCGACCCGGCGCTGGGTCGCGATGCGGCCAAGGTCTTCAACTTCCTGTCGGGCTACGTCCAGCCCGAGGGGCTGGAAAACCTCGCCATCAGCCCCATCGACCTGAAATCGACGCTGATTGACCTGATCGGGCGCGAGGCCGAATTCGCCCGCCGTGGCCGCCCGGCCGAGATCTGGGCCAAGATGAACAGCCTGATCGAGAAGGACGTGATCGACGCTCTTTACGCCGCATCCAACGCGGGCGTGAAGATCAACCTCGTGATCCGCGGCATCTGCGGCGTCAGGCCCGGCATCGCGGGGCTGTCGGAAAACATCCGGGTCAAGTCCATCGTCGGGCGCTTCCTGGAACACAGCCGCATCGTCTGCTTCGGCAACGGCCACGGGCTGCCCTCGCGCAAGGCGCGGGTCTTCATCAGTTCGGCCGACTGGATGGCCCGAAACCTGTCCCGCCGGGTGGAAACCCTGGTCGAATGCATGAACGACACGGTCAAGGCCCAGATCACCAGCCAGATCATGGCCGCCAACATGGCCGACGAGGCGCAGAGCTGGCTGTTGCAACCAGATGGCCGCTATCTGCGTCATCTTCCCGAGGATCGTGACGACCTGTTCAACTGTCACCGCTTCTTCATGGAAAACCCCTCCCTGTCGGGGCGGGGCACGGCTGGGGCAGGAGACGTGCCGGCCCTGACCCACGCCAGCGAGTGAACCTCGACCGCGGCCGGGCCTGTCGTCCCGTCGCCAGCCAGTGAGAAGACCGATGAACGTGACGACCGCCCCCGGCCAGAAACCTTCCCCCTTCGGCAAGCAGGGATTGCCCATCCGCTCGGCGCGCGAATTGAAGCGGGTCGGGGTCGTGGATGTGGGGTCGAACTCGATCCGCCTTGTCGTCTTCGACGGCGCCGCCCGCAGTCCCGCCTATTTCTACAACGAGAAGGTCATGGCCGGGCTGGGGCAGGGGCTTGCCACGACCGGCCGGCTGAACCCCGAGGGCGTGGTCCGAGGGATGGCCGCGCTCAAGCGGTTCGCGGCGCTGGCCCGCGGGATGGGGATCGAGGATCTGACCTGCGTTGCCACTGCCGCCGTGCGCGAGGCCGAGGACGGCCCCGCCTTTCACCGCGCCGTCACCCGCCAGACCGGCCTGAAGCTGGTGGTGATCGAGGGCACGGAGGAAGCGCGCCTGTCCGCCCAGGGCGTGCTGCTGGGTTGGCCCAACGCCCGCGGGCTTGTCTGCGACATCGGCGGCAACTCGATGGAGGTGGCAGAGGTCGGCAATGGCACCGTGGGACGCCGCGCGTCGTCCCCGCTGGGTCCCTTCCGGTTGCAGCAGGTCGAGGCCAAGGGCCTCAAGCGCCATATCGAGACGGTGATGGAGGGGCTGGTCGAGGCCGTGGGCGCCGACCACGAACTGATCTACCTGGTCGGCGGATCGTGGCGGGCGATCGCGCGGCTGGACATGGAACGGCGCGGCTATCCCATGACGGTGCTGCACGAATACCGCATGACGCCCGACGCCGTGGCGGCCACGGCCAAGTTCATCGCCCGCATGAACCTGTCCGAGCTGAAGGCGCTGACCGGGATTTCGGCGTCCCGCCTGGAACTGGTGCCCCTGGCGGTGCAGGTGCTGCGCCAGCTTGTCCAGACGTTCCAGCCGCGCGAGATCGCTGTCAGTTCATATGGCATCCGCGAGGGGCTGCTTTACGAACAGATGTCCGACAGCATCCGCCGGCGCGACCCGCTGATCGAGGCCGCCCGCTTCACCGAGCGGCAGATGTCCCGCATCCCCGGCACGGGCAAGAAGCTTCACCAGTTCCTGTCGCCCTTGTTCGAGGGCGCCCCGCCCGAGCGTCACCGCCTCGTCCGCGCGGCCTGCCACCTGCACGACACGAGCTGGCGGGCGCATCCCGACTACCGGGCCGAGGCGTGCTTCGACAACGTGACGCGCTCGAACCTTGCTGCGCTGTCGCACCCCGAGCGTGTGTTCCTGGGGCTGGCGCTGCTGAACCGCTACAAGAACGGGCGCGCCGTCGGCACGTCGCCGATGGCGCCGCTGCTGAAGCTGCTCAGCGACGAGGAGATCCGCGACGCGGAAACCTTGGGTCGCGCCATGCGCTTCGGCGCGATGTTTGCCATCGGCGAACCCGCCGAGGCGGGGACGTTGACGCTGGACCGCGAGGCCGGGACCCTGACACTGACCCTGACCCGCACCGGCCGCAACCTGATGGCCGAGGTCGCCGAGGCCCGGCTGAAGGCGCTTGCGGCGGGAATGGGTGTCGAGGCGGTGGTCAACTGAAACCATGCTGCGGGCCGTTCTGCCGAAGGCAGGACGATTGCGGTTTCAGGCAGCGTGAATTTCCTCGATCCGGGGATGTCCTCTGGCATCGGTATAGCCACGGTGCCAGTGGTAGTTCCACAGCCCTTCATGGGCATCGAACGTATCTGCCAACGAGGATCTGAAAGCCAGGTATCCTTTTGCCTGTCTCAATCTGCCCAGGACCACGCTCGGCAGACGCCTCCTGAGAGGAATGATGTGCTCGCTTCTTTCCATGCGTTCGCGCAGCCCGACGCCGAGTCCATGCCGATAGGCGCGAAAGTTCCAGAACGACGGAGAAACCTGATGCGGGCGGACAATGTGCTGGACACGCGGGCCTGACGCAAAGAAGGACCTGTATCCCAAGGACTCAAGGCGCAGGCAGAATTCGGTTTCGCTGCCCATGGGGTAGGTCCTGTTGTTCGCATTGGGGCCGATGGCCTCGTTGAAGGTGATCCCCTTGTCGAACACGGCCCGGCGAACGGCCATGTTGGGACCGAAGATGTCGCCCGCGTCGATCGGGCCTTCCATGTGGTTGCAGGCGGCAAACAACTCCGCGAAATGGAAGCGGGACTCGAGCATCCACGCCGGGGGCTCCTTCTGGAACAGCAGATCGACCTGGCCGCCGAACAGGTCGAAATCGGGCTGGGCCTTCGCAATACGCGCCCACTGATTTAGAAGATCAGGGGCCGGAATCGCGTCGTCATCCGTGACAACGATCAGCGATCCTTCAAGCTTCGGCAAAGCCGCATTCAGCGCACCATTCTTCCCTGGCACCGGATGATTGATGACGGTCAGAGGCAAGCGTGAAGAATAGCTGCGAAGGCATTCCGCTGTTTCATCGGTGCTGGCATTGTTCACGACAACCATGTTCCAGGTGCAGTCGCAGCTTTGACGGGCATACGCATCCAGAACGAAAGGCAGCACATCCGCACCGTTGTGCGTCGAGAACAGAACAGTCAAATCCATGGCAGACAATCAACCAACATCCTGAACCCTGCTGTTTTGCAGCCAGGGTGTGAACTCTGTAAAGTAGCGGATAAATGCATGAACCCGGGGCTTGGTTTCCGGTTTCCTCGTACCCTGCAGGATAATGTGCCTTTTCATGGCTCGGGCAAACACAAAGGGCGCCCGCAGGCGCCCTCTGGTCTTCTTCCGCTTTATCAGCGGATCACATCATGTCCATGCCGCCCATGCCGCCCATGCCGCCGCCGGCACCGGCCGCCGACTTCGGCTCGGGCTTCTCGGCGATCATGGCTTCGGTGGTGATCAGCAGGCCCGCGACCGAGGCGGCGTCTTCCAGCGCGGTGCGGACGACCTTCGCGGGGTCGATCACGCCGAACTTGAACATGTCGCCATATTCCTCGGTCTGCGCGTTGAAGCCGAAGGACTTGTCATCCGATTCACGCACCTTGCCCGCGACCACGGCGCCGTCGACGCCGGCGTTTTCCGCGATCTGGCGCATCGGAGCCTCAAGCGCCCGGCGGACGATGGCGATGCCGGCGTTCTGATCGGAGTTCTCGCCTTCCAGTCCTTCCAGCGTCTTGGCGCCCTGAACCAGGGCCACGCCGCCGCCGACGACGATGCCTTCCTGCACCGCGGCGCGGGTGGCGTTCAGCGCGTCATCGACGCGGTCCTTGCGCTCCTTCACCTCGATCTCGGTCATGCCGCCGACGCGGATCACGGCCACGCCGCCGGCCAGCTTGGCAACACGCTCCTGCAGCTTTTCCTTGTCGTAGTCCGAGGTGGTTTCCTCGATCTGCTGGCGGATCTGGGAAACGCGGGCCTCAATCTCGGACTTTTCACCGGCACCGTCGATGATGGTGGTGTTGTCCTTGTTGATCGTGATCCGCTTGGCGCGGCCGAGCATGTCGATGCCGACATTCTCAAGCTTCATGCCGAGGTCTTCCGAGATCACCTGACCGCCGGTCAGGATCGCGATGTCCTGCAGCATGGCCTTGCGGCGATCGCCGAAGCCCGGCGCCTTGACGGCCGCGACCTTCAGGCCACCGCGCAGGCGGTTGACGACCAGCGTGGCCAGCGCCTCGCCCTCGATGTCCTCAGCCACGATCAGCAGCGGCTTGCCCGACTGGATCACGGCTTCCAGCAGCGGGACCATCGGCTGCAGCGAGGACAGCTTCTTTTCGTGCAGCAGGATCAGGCCGTCTTCCAGTTCCGCGACCATCTTTTCGGGGTTGGTCACGAAATAGGGCGACAGGTAGCCGCGGTCGAACTGCATCCCTTCGACGACTTCGACCTCGGTCTCCATCCCCTTGTTTTCTTCGACGGTGATGACACCCTCGTTGCCGACGCGCTGCATCGCCTGGGCGATCTGCTCGCCGATGAAGGCTTCGCCGTTGGCCGAGATGGTGCCGACCTGGGCCACTTCGGCGCTGTCGGACACGGGGCGCGAGGCCGACTTGATCGATTCCACGACCTTGGTCACGGCCAGGTCGATGCCGCGCTTGAGGTCCATCGGGTTCATGCCGGCGGCGACGGCCTTCAGACCTTCCTTGATGATCGCCTGGGCCAGGACTGTCGCGGTGGTGGTGCCGTCGCCCGCCTCGTCATTGGTGCGCGAGGCCACTTCGCGGACCATCTGCGCGCCCATGTTCTCGAACTTGTCGGTCAGTTCGATTTCCTTGGCGACGGTGACGCCGTCCTTGGTGATGCGCGGTGCGCCAAACGACTTGTCCAGGATCACGTTGCGGCCCTTCGGACCCAGCGTCACCTTGACCGCATCGGCGAGAATGTTCACGCCCTTCAGCATCCGATCGCGCGCGTCGGTGCTGAACTTGACTTCTTTACCAGCCATTTATTCGTTCCTTGTCTGAGGGTTGAAGCGATGCCGTCAGGGATCAGCCGATGATCCCGAGGATGTCGCTTTCCTTCATGATGAGCAGCTCTTCGCCGTCCAGCGTCACTTCGGTGCCCGACCACTTGCCGAACAGGATACGGTCGCCGGCCTTGACCGCCGGTGCGATCAACTCGCCCGAATCCTTGCGGGCGCCTTCGCCCACGGCGACGATCTCGCCCTCGGCGGGCTTTTCCTTGGCGGTGTCGGGGATGATCAGGCCGCCCTTGGTCTTTTCTTCCGACTCGACGCGGCGGACCAGCACGCGGTCGTGCAGCGGTTTGAATGTCATCGTGAACACTCCGATATTTCAGGTTGCAGTGTGTTGTTGGCACTCAGACCAGCCGAGTGCCAATGGCGTCGAGATAGGCCAGCCTCACGAGGGTGTCAACCCGTGGATGCACGGGTTGGGACGGCCGGGTCCCTGTGCCTAGATGGCATCGGGAATGAAAGGAAACCGCCCATGAACCTTGTCACCCGCCTGCTTGCGCCAATGGTGGCCGCTGCCGCCCTGCTGCTGGCCACCGGCCCGGGCCATGCGCTGACCGATCCCGGCCGCGCCAGTGGGACGGATGCGCCCCTCTGCACCGGCGCCGACCTGATGGCGGATCTTCCCGCCGAACGGCAGGCGCAGATCGCCGAGGCCGTGGCGGCGACCCCCTATGCGCAGGGCATCCGCTACCGCGCGACCAGGGGTGACGCGGTGATCGAGATCGTCGGCACCTATCACTTCGGCGACCCGCGCCACGATCCGACGGTGACCGCCATGCGCCCCTTGATCGAAGACGCAGGCGCGCTGCTGGTCGAGGCGGGGCCAGACGAGGAACGCCGCCTGACCGCCGCGCTGGCCGACGACCCGTCGCTGATGGTGGATGCCGATGGCCCGACGCTGCCCGAGCGGATGGACGATGCCGAATGGCGGGAACTCAGCGCCGCCATGGCCGCGCGTGGCCTGCCCGCGATCATGGTCAGCCGCCTGCGGCCCTGGTATGTCGCGATGATGCTGGGGCTGTCCCCCTGCATGATCGAGGCCGCGCAATCTGGGGATGGTGGCGAGGGCCTCGACCATCGGCTGATCGAGGTCGCCGAGGACAGCGGCACGCCCATCCTTGCGCTGGAACCCTGGGACACCGTCTTCGGCATCTTCCGCGACCTGACGCCCGAAGAGGAGCTGGACATGATCCGCGCCGCGTTGCCCGCGGCGCAACTGGCCGATGACTATGCCGCGACGACGCTCGAAGCCTATTTCCGTGGCGACATCTGGGCGATCTGGGAATACGGGCGGCTGGATGCCTACGACTCGGGCCTGCCGCGCGAGGCCGTGGACCGCCAGTTGCAGCTTGCCGAAGCGCGGCTGATGACCGAGCGGAACAGATCGTGGATCGAGCCGTTGACGCAGGCGGCGGACAAGGCCGCGGCAGAGGGCAGGCCGGTCGTCGCGGCCTTCGGAGCGCTGCACCTTCCGGGCGAGACCGGGGTGCTGCGGCTTCTGGAACGCGATGGCTGGACGATTACAGGGGACAGGGAATGAGCAGGACCGACAACCGCTGGGCCGACGAGGAAGCCTTGTGGACCATGGGGGCCGCCGAGGCGTGGCGCCGGATGCATCCCTCCTGCGTGATGGTTTTCCCAAAGGGGCTGATGCAGGGCGGCGAGGTCCGGACCTGGCTTGACGCCGGCCGCCGCTGGACCGCCGCGCGGCTGACCGACCGCCGCATGGTCGAGACCGAGGATTGCGTCGTCCTGGCCTATCGCGTCACGGCGAATGGCAAGAACGGCGACACCGAGGCGCTGTGCAGCTCGACCTGGGTGCGGCAGAAGGACGACTGGCAGATGATCCAGCATCAGCAGACGACGATCACCGGGTAGGCCCCGCGCCGCTTCACGCCCTCGCAGGGGCGGCATGCCATCCCGAACCCGCCACGATGGGCCGCTAGCCGCACGGATTCTCCGGCGGCCAGCGCCAACGCATCGCCATCTGCGCCCATCTTCTTCGTGCAAGTATCCCGGGGGTCCGGGGGCTGGCCCCCGGTCCGGCGCTGCCGCCTGCGCGGCGGTTCTGCTTCACAACAGGCCTCCCCGCACCTATAAGCCGCCGCGACTCCGCCATGAAGGGATGCTCCATGATCCAGGTTTTCGGCCACAAGGCCCCCGACACCGACTCGACCGGCTCGCCCCTGATCTGGGCCTGGTATCTTTCCGAGGCCCGCAAGACCCCGGCCAAGGCGGTGCTGCAGGGGATGCCCAACACGGAAGCCGTGTGGATGCTGGGCAAGTGGGGCGTCGAGATGCCCGAGATCATCGACGACGTGGCCGCGGGCGACCGCTGCGTGATCGTGGACACCAACAACCCGGCCGAACTGCCCGCCTCGCTGGCCGAGGCCGAGGTGATCGAGATCATCGACCACCACCTGCTGGCCGGCGGCATCACCACCCGCACGCCGATCAACATCACCATCCGCCCGCTGGCCTGCACTGCGACGATCATGCACGATCTGATCGGCGCCGACCTCGACCGCGCGCCGCGCTGGGTCAAGGGCCTGATGCTGACCTGCATCCTGTCCGACACGCTGGAATTCCGCTCGCCCACCACCACGCCGCATGACCGCAGGGTCGCCGAAAAGCTGGCCAAGGACCTCGACATTGCGATCCCGTCCTTTGCGACCGAGATGTTCACTGCGAAATCCGACGTCTCCTCCTTCTCGGACGCGGCGCTGCTGAAGATGGACAGCAAGGAATACATGGTGGACGGCAAGCAGATGCGGATTTCCGTGCTGGAAACCACCGCGCCGCAGGTGCTGCTGGACCGCAAGGACCGGCTGATGGCCGCCATGCCCGGTGTCGCGGCCGAGGACGGCGCCGACCAGGTGATGCTGTTCGTCGTGGACATCCTGAACGAGGAAGCCACCCTGCTGGTCCCCAACGACTTTGTCCGCCGTGTGGCCGAGGCATCGTTCGGCGTCCCGGTCGAGGGCGACACCGTCGTCCTGCCCGGCATCATGAGCCGCAAGAAGCAGATCATCCCTGCGCTCAAGGTCTGAGCCGGGCAATGAACGACCATGGGGGCCGGGGCGATTCCCGGCCCCTCGCATTTCCGAAGGCCAGCGAAAGGGCAGGGACGTGACCCGCATCATCAAGAACCTCGCCGAGATCGGCGGCGACTATGGCGTGCTGTTCTGCGACCTGTGGGGCTGCGTCCATAACGGTCGCGAGGCCTATCCTGCTGCCATCGCTGCCCTTCAGGCCTATCGCCGCCAGGGCGGACGCGTCGCGCTTGTGACCAATGCCCCCCGCCCGCGCCCGCTGGTGGCCGAGCAGATCGCGCGCCTTGGCGTGCCGGATGATGCCTGGGACGACATCGTGACCTCGGGCGATGCGGCGCAGGATGCGATGTTCTCGGGCCGCGTCGGCGCCCGCGTCTGGCATGTCGGCCCCGATCGCGACATCGGCTTCTTCACCGAAACGGACGATCCGCGTGTCGCCGAAATCACCCGCGTGCCGCTGGACGAGGCAGAGGGCATCGTCGTCACCGGCCCCTACGATGACATGACCGAGACGCCCGAGGATTACCGCGAGCGTCTGGAACAGGCCCGCGCCCGCAACCTGCCGCTGCTTTGCGCCAATCCCGACCTCGTCGTGGATTACGGCGAGCAGCGGCTTTACTGCGCCGGGGCGCTGGCTGCGCTTTATGAGGACATGGGCGGCGAGTCGCTGTATTTCGGCAAGCCCCACGCGCCGATCTACGACCTCGCCCGGCGTCACCTCGGCATCGGCCCCGAGGTTCCGGCGCTCGCCATCGGCGACGGCATCGGCACCGACATCGCCGGCGCCGTGAACCAAGGCATCGATTCGCTGTTCGTCACCGGGGGCCTCGCCGCCGAGCACATGGGTGCGGACGTGGAGCGCCCCGATTCCAAACGGATGCTGCAATGGCTGGAAGAACAGGCGATCTCGCCCACCTATGCCATCGGCAGGCTGCGGTGACGCTGCGGCAATAATCGTTCCCTGCCGCGCATTGAACTTTCGTATTATTGCTCGATGCCAAGGCTTCTGCTACGCTGCAATGCAGCAGGGGATCATGGACATGCTCGACAACCAGCCACGCGGCACCATCGTCATCGAGGATCTCGAGATCGGGATGATGCGCCACCTGCTCAAGCAGGTGACGGACCAGGACATCGAGATGTTCGCGCAGGTCTCGACCGACCGGAACCCGGTGCATCTGGACGAGGCCTATGCCCGCGACACGATCTTCGAGGGACGGATCGCCCACGGGATGCTGACGGCGGGGCTGATTTCCGCGGTGATCGGGGAACAGCTTCCCGGCCACGGCACCGTCTATCTGGGCCAGACGCTGAAGTTCATGGGGCCTGTCCGCCCCGGCGACATGGTGCGGGCCGAGGTGCAGGTGGAAGGCATCGACCATGCGAAGCGCCGCGTCACCCTTGCCACGCGCTGCCTCGTCGGCGATACGGTCGTGCTGAAAGGCGAGGCGGTGGTTCTGGCGCCGTCCCGCAAGTTCGACTGACCGATCCGGCCAAGGCATGGCCCGGACATGGGGGCCCATGCAGAACCCGCCGATGCACATCCACCGCGACTGGCGCGGCCTTCCCGCCGCCGCCCGGGGTGCGACCGTGGCCATGGGCAATTTCGACGGCGTCCATCGCGGCCACCGCGCCGTGATCGATGCCGCGCGCGGCGCGCGGCCCGATGCGCCGCTGGGCATCGTCACCTTTGAACCCCATCCGCGCGAATATTTCGCCCACCTCAAAGGCCGCGAGGAACTGCCCTTCCGCCTGATGAACGCCGAGGCCCGCGCCAACCGCCTTGCCCGTTACGGCGTCAGCCAGCTTTACGAACTACCTTTCGGCCCGACGCTCGCCAGTCTGACCCCTGAGGACTTCGCCCGCGAGGTGCTGGCCGAGGGGCTTGGCGTCACCCATGTCGCCGTGGGCGAGGATTTCCGCTATGGCCGCGGCCGCGCTGGTGATGTCCGCACGCTGGCCGAGGCCGGTCGGCGCCTCGGCTTCGGCGTCACCGCTGTGCCGCTGCTGGAAATCGACGCCGCCGCCACCAGTTCGACCGCGATCCGCGCGGCGCTGGCCGAGGGCCGCCCCCGCGACGCCGAGCGGATGCTCGGCCACTGGCACCGGATCGAGGGCAAGGTTCTGCATGGCGCCAAGCGTGGCCGCGAACTCGGCTACCCCACCGCGAACCTTGCCGTCGATGGGTTGCACCTGCCCAAGCTGGGCGTCTATGCGGTGCTGGTGGACGTGCTGGACGGACCGGACAAGGGCAATTACCGCGGCGTGGCCTCGCTGGGGGTGCGCCCCATGTTCGGCGAGAACGCGCCCAACCTGGAAACCTATATCTTCGACTTTGACGGCGACCTTTACGGCCGCCATCTTTCGGTCGCGCTGGTCGATTACCTCCGCCCCGAGGCCAGGTTCGAGGGGCTGGAGGCGCTGATCTCCCAGATGCGCAAGGATGAGGACCAGGCCCGCCGCATCCTTTCGGCCGCCTGATGCGCGCGCGCTTCTGGGAACTGCCGCTGGATCAACTCAGCGCCGCCGAGTGGGAATCGCTCTGCGATGGCTGCGGCAAGTGCTGCCTGAACAAGATCGAATACGAGGATGACGGCAGCCTCGATTTCACCTGCGTCGCCTGCCGATTGCTGGACGGGGAAAGCTGCCGCTGCTCCTCCTACCCGAACCGCCACGATTATGTGCCCGACTGCGTGGTGCTGACGCCGGACAAGCTGGCCGAGATCTCATGGTGGCTGCCCGCCACCTGTGCCTATCGCCTGCGGGCCGAGGGCAGGCCGCTTTACCCTTGGCACCACCTGATCTCGGGCGACCCCGAGGCGGTCCATCGCGCCGGGGTCTCGGTGCGCGGCCGCACCGTCAGCGAACTGGACGTCCCGGAAGAGGAATGGGACCGCTACGTCATCGGGGATCTGTCATGAATTTCGGCTCGGACAACGCCTCGGGCGTCCATCCCCGCATCATGCAGGCGCTGGCCGCCGCCAATGAGGGGACCGCCCCGTCCTATGGCCGCGACCCGCTGACCGAACGTGCTGCCGAGCGGCTGCGCGAGGTGCTTGAGGCCCCGGATGCCGCCGTCTTCCTTCTGGGCACCGGCACCGGCGCGAATGCCCTTGCGCTGGCGCAACTCTGCCCGCCCTGGGGCCGCATTTTCTGCCACAGGACCGCGCATATCGAGACCTCGGAATCCGGCGCCCCCGCATGGATGGCCGGCGGCGCGCAGCTTGCGCTGGTAGAGGGCGGGGCAGGCCGGATGACCCCCCAGACGGTGGCTGCGCGGCTTGCGGACTATCCGCAGGAGGACGAGCATGACGGCAGGAACGCCGTCCTGTCGATCACCAACGCGACCGAATGGGGCACCGTCCACGATGCCTCGGGCCTGTCCGCGCTGGCTGCGGTCGCGCGGGACGCCGGGCTGGCCGTCCACATGGACGGCGCGCGCTTTTCCAACGCCGTGGCGGCGACAGGTGCGACACCCGCCGACCTGACCTGGCGGGCGGGCGTCGATGCGCTGTCGTTGGGGGCGACCAAGAACGGCTGCCTCGCGCTGGAGGCCGTGGTGTTCTTCGATCCCGACCATGCCCGCGATTTTTCCTTCCGCCGGATGCGGGCGGGGCACCTGTGGTCCAAGCACCGTTTCCTTGCCGCGCAGATGCTGGCATGGCTGGACGGCGGGTTGTGGCTGGACCTCGCCCGCCACGCCAATGCGGCGGCGGCGGAACTCGCCTCTGGCCTGCGGGCGGCGGGGTTCCAACCGCAGGTCGCCGTCGAGGCGAACGAGATCTTCATCCGTCTGCCGCGCAACCTGACCGCCCGCCTGCGCGCCGCAGGACTGCGTGCGGCGGACTGGCCCGTGGCCGAGGACGACGAGGCTGCGGGAACGATCCGGCTGGTGACAAGCTGGGCCACCATGGAGGAAGAAGTCAGCGCGCTGCTGGGGACGCTCTAGCCCTCAGCCCAGCGCCTTGATCAACAGCTTCAGCGCATGGGCGGTCGAGGCGTGGCGCACGCCGTCACGACCCAGCGGGCCGAAGTCCACAATCTCGGTCCGCACACCGTTATCGTCGGCGATGCCGAAGCAGACACGGCCTTCGGGCTTCTTCTCGGTTCCGCCGGGTCCGGCGACGCCGGTGATCGATACGGCGATATCGGCTGCGGAACGTTCGCGCGCGCCTTTCGCCATCTCGGCCGCGACTTCGGGGCTGACCGCACCATGGGCGTCGATGGACTGCGCGCTCACACCCAGCATCTCGTGCTTGGCCTGATTGGAATAGGTGATGAAGCCGCGATCCAGCGCCCCGGACGATCCCGGAATATCGGTCAGCGCCGCCGTCACCAGCCCGCCGGTGCAGCTTTCGGCCGTCGCCAGCATCACCCCTTTCGCCTCGGCCGCCTTCAGGACGCGGGCAGCAAGGTCCTTGAGGCTTTTGGTCGGCTCGTTGTCCATCACATCACTCCATGCGAAAGGCCCGCCGCGAGGATCGAGGCCACGGCGGCGAAGATACCGGCCCAGATGTCGTCCAGCATCACCCCCGCCGCGTCGCTGCGGCGGTCGGCGCGGCCGATGATCCAGGGCTTCCAGATGTCGAACAGGCGGAAGAACAGGAAGGGCACGACATAAGCGGGCCAGGGAAAGACGCTGGCGGGCATCCCGGCAAACCAGAACCCAGCCGAGGTGGCGCAAAGCGCGATCATCTGGCCGGCGACCTCGTCGATGACGATGGCGCTTTCGTCCTTGATCTCAAGCTCGGCGGTAGCCTTGTTGACGGCCCAGAAGCCTAGGCCGATCACCAGCACCGTGCCCAGCGCGACCAGCGGAAAATGCCCCAGCCGGTGCAGCGCGTAGCCAAGCACAAGCGTCGCGGCCGAGGCCCAGGTCCCGGGGGCGGGGCGCAGGTATCCGATACCGAAGCCGGTAGCGATCTGCCGTTCCATCATCCCTCTCGGATCAGCGTTGCTGTGGCGATCGAGGCGATGCCTTCCTCGCGCCCGGTGAAGCCCAGCCGTTCCGAGGTGGTGGCCTTGACGCTGACACGGTCGGCCTCGACCCCCATGATTTCGGCCAGCCGCGCCTGCATGGCGGTGGCGTGCGGGCCGATCTTCGGCCGCTCGCAGACCAGCGTCACATCGGCATTGCCAAGGCGATAGCCCATCCCCCGCGCAAGCTCGGCCGCGTGGCGCAGGAAGATCTCGCTGGCCGCGCCCTTCCATTGCGGGTCCGAGGGCGGAAAGTGCCGCCCGATGTCGCCCTGCGCCAGCGCGCCATAGATGGCATCGGTCAGCGCGTGCATGCCCACATCGGCATCGGAATGGCCCATGAGGCCCTTGTCATGCGGCACCTTCACCCCGCACAGCCAGACATGGTCGCCCGGCCCGAAGGCGTGGACGTCGTAACCATTGCCAAGCCGCACATCCATGTCGTTCCCCCGCATCCGCAGTATCCGCCCGGCGCGCTCCATGTCGCCCGGCCATGTGATCTTGAGGTTGTCTTCGTCCCCCGGAACGATGCGGACGGCAACCCCCTGCCTCTGCACCAGCTCCACATCGTCCGCCGCGCCCCCGGCTGCTGCACAATAAGCGGCAAGGATCACCGGCAGCGAAAACCCCTGTGGCGTCTGCGCCCGGAACAGGCCCGTGCGGTCGGCAAAGCCGGTGACGGTGGCAGCATCCCCGCGCCACAGCGCATCGGTGACTGCAAGGCCGGGAGCAGCGGCCTCGGCGCCCTCGGCCAGCGCGTCAACGACTGCGCGGATCGTGGCCGGCGTGACCAGAGGCCGCGCGCCGTCATGAATCAGGACATGAGAGATGCCCGACCCTTCCAGCGCCTCAAGCCCCGCGCGGACGCTGCCGGACCGCGACTCGGCACCCGCGACCAGCGTGACGCGCCCGCCATGCTCGGCGATGGCGCGGTCCATGTCCTCGGGATGGACGGTCACGACGATGCGCTCGAAGCCCGCGAATGCGTCGATGCTGCAGGCCAGCACGCTGCGACCCGAAAGGTCCAGCCACTGTTTCGGCATCGCGCCCCCCATGCGCGTTCCCCGCCCGGCGGCAGTGATCAGGACGGCAATGCGGTCGTGGGGCAGGGCGGGGCGGGAAGCAGTGTCGGAACTCATGCCAGCCGATTAGCGCGACCGGTGTCCCAAGGCCAGTGCAACACCATTTCCAGCCCAGCAGGACTTCTTTCTGGATCAAATACCCCACGGGGGACCGGGGGTGTGAAACCCCCGGTGCGGCGGCTCGACCCCGGAACGCCCTCTCGCGCAGGCCGCCCGTCGCCGCTATACCCTTGGGCAACACCGCGCCAAGCGACAGGAGCCGCCGATGACCGATCTTTCCCCCAGCGACCTCGCCAAGGATGCCGCCGCGCGCGCCGGGGTCGCGCTGGTGCAGGACGGGATGCGGCTGGGACTTGGGACAGGCTCGACCGCCGTCTTCATGGTCCACCGGCTGGCCGGGCGGATCAGGGCCGAGGGGCTGCGGTTGCGCTGCGCCGCGACCAGCAGGGCAACTTGCGACCTTGCGACGCATCTCGGCATCCATATCGAGGAACTGGACGAGATCGGCTGGCTCGACCTGACGCTGGACGGCGCGGACGAGATCGACCCCGACCTCAATCTCATCAAGGGCGGGGGCGGCGCGCATCTGCGCGAAAAGATCACGGCCGCCGCATCCGACCGGATGGTGGTGATCGCGGACCCGACCAAGGTGGTGGAAACGCTGGGCGCCTTCCACCTGCCGGTCGAGGTCATCCCCTTCGGCGTGGAAACAACCGTCACCCATATCCGCCGCCTGCTTGAATCGCTGGACCTGACGCAGCGGCCGATCCTTCTGCGCCAGCGCGACGGCCACACCTTCCGCACCGACGAGGGCAACCTGATCATCGACTTGTCGCTGGAAGTGATCGAGGATTGCTCGGGGCTTTCCTCGGGCCTTGCCGCGATTCCGGGCGTGGTGGAACACGGGCTGTTTCTGGGCATGTGCGATCTTGCGCTGGTGGGCGCCCCCGACGGCTCGGTGATCGAGATGACCCGGCCCGAGGTGGGGCCATGAGCTTCGATTACGACCTGTTCGTCATCGGCGGCGGCTCGGGTGGGGTCCGGGCCGCCCGGATCGCCGCCGGGCAGCATGGCGCGAAAGTGGCGCTGGCCGAGGAAAGCCGCATGGGCGGCACCTGCGTCATCCGCGGCTGCGTGCCGAAGAAGCTGATGATCTTCGCCTCGCAGGCCCCTGCAGCCGCCGCCGAGGCGCGAGGCTACGGCTGGGCGGATGCCGATGCCGGCCGGTTCGACTGGCCCGCCTTCCGCGACAGCCTGCATACCGAACTGTCGCGGCTGGAAGGCATCTACGAAGGCGGGTTGCTGACCGCGGGCGTAGAGGTCCACCACAGCCGCGCGACCCTGGTCGATCACCACACCGTCGCGCTGGCCGACGGGCGGCAGTTCACCGCCAGGCACATCCTGATCGCCGTCGGTGGCCGTCCCGCCCTGCCGGGCATCCCCGGCGAGGAGCTGGGGATGATCTCGGACGACCTGTTCACCATGGAGAAGATGCCCGGCCGCGTGCTGGTCGTCGGCGGCGGCTTCATCGCCTGCGAATTCGCGACGATCCTGCAGGGCATGGGGGCCGAGACGACGCTGGCCTATCGCGGCGACAGGCTGCTGCGCGGCTTTGACGAGGGCGGGCGCACGCTTGTCACCAACCAACTGGCCCATATCGGCGTCACCCTGCGGCTGAACGCCAATCCCGCAAGGCTTGACCGTGACAGCGACGGCATCCGCGTCACCTATGAGGACGGGGCAACTGAACACCACGACGCGGTGATGTTCGCGACCGGCCGCAAGCCCTACACCGGGGGGCTGGGGCTGGAGAACACCGGCGTCAAGCGGGGCAAGCGGGGCGAGATCGTCGTGGACGAATGGTCGCAGACCGCCGTGCCCTCGATCTTCGCTGTGGGCGACGTGACCGACCGCGTGAATCTGACCCCCGTCGCGATCCGCGAAGGACACGCCTTTGCCGATACGGTCTTCGGCGCCCAGCCCCGCCGCGTCTGCCATGACCTCGTGGCCAGCGCCGTCTATGTCCGTCCGCATGAGCTTGCCACCATCGGCCTGACCGAGGAGGACGCGGCCGAGCAAGGCCCCATCGAGGTCTATGAGGCGGTGTTCCGCCCCATGCGCTCGCTTTTCGCGGGGTCGGATCTTCGCGCGATGATGAAGCTGATCGTGGACGCGGACAACCGCCGGGTGCTGGGCTGCCATATCTTCGCCCCCGAGGCGGGCGAGATGATCCAGCTTGTCGCCGTGGCGGTGGGCATGTGCGCGACCAAGGAACAGTTCGACGCCGCCATCGCCGTCCACCCGACGCTGGCCGAGGAACTGGTAACGATGCGCCTGCCGGTGCGCCGCGCAGGCGGCGCCAGGGCCTGACGCGATCTTGTGGCGCGCAGGGCGGGGCGCCTGCCGGCAAGGTCTTGTCCCTGCGGGCAATGTCCCTAGTTAGGACATGACTTCACACGAAAGGCAGACGGATGGCACAACAGGGACCATGGGGCGGCGGCAATGGCGGTGGCGATGACGACCGGCCGGCCCGTCCGCAGGCCCCGAAACCCGATGGGGGTGGGCCTCAGCGTCCCTGGGGGCAACCGGGACCCGATCAGCAGCCTCCGAACGGCGGCAAGCGCCCCGAGCAGATTCCCGAGATCGAGGAACTGATGCGCAAGGGCCAGGACCGGCTGCGCGTGCTGATGGGCGGGCGCGACGGCACCCCCCGGACGGGTGGTCCGCGTGGCCCGCGCCGCCAGATGCCCAGCATGGACCGCGGCAAATGGGGCATCGCCGCCCTTGTCGCGGTGGCCCTTTGGGGATTTGCCAGCATCTACCAGGTGGACACCTCTGAAAAATCGGTCGAGCTTCTGTTCGGGCGTCCCTATGCCGTGCGCGATGACGGTCTGAACTTTGCGCCTTGGCCCTTTGTCACCTACCAGATCGTCGGCGTGACCCGCGAACGGACCATCGACATCGGCACCGGCCGCGACCCGATGGACAGCGGCCTGATGCTGACCCGCGACCAGAACATCGTGGACCTGACCTACCAGGTGGTCTGGAACGTGTCGAACCCGGAACAATACCTGTTCAACCTCGCCGATCCCGAGGGCACGATCCGCGCCGTGGCCGAAAGCGCCATGCGCGACATCGTGGCCCGCAGCGAGCTTTCGCCGATCCTGAACCGCGACCGCGGCGTGATCGCCCGCGACCTGGAACTGGCGATTCAGGCGACGCTGGACAGCTATCAGGCCGGCATCAACGTGGTGCGGGTGAACCTCGGCCGTGCCGACCCGCCCGCCGAGGTCATCGACAGCTTCCGCGAGGTGCAGGCCGCCCAGCAGGAACGCGACCGGCTGGAAAAAGAGGCCGACGCCTATGCGAACCGTGTGCTGGCCGGCGCGCGGGGCGAGGCCGCAGCGGTGGTCGAGCAGTCCGAGGCCTACCGCGCCCAGGCTGTCAACGCGGCACAGGGTGAGGCTGCGCGCTTTACCTCGGTCTATGACGAATATGTCAAGGCGCCCGAAGTGACCCGGCGCCGGATGTATCTGGAAACCATGGAGCGGGTTCTGGGCAACGTGAACAAGGTGCTGATCGACGGTGAAGCGGGGCAGGGCGTCGTGCCCTATCTGCCGCTGGATCAGCTTCGCAGCGGGCCGCCGCCCGCCGCCCGCAGCGGCACCAGCGACGTCAACGCCGCGAACAGCGGGGCCACCAGCAACACGACCATCGCAACCGCGCCGACGGGGGGCAACTGATGCGCCGTACCTTATCCATCCTTGCCCTGCCGCTGGTTGTCGTCGTGGCGGTCGTCGTCATGGCCTCGATCTACATCGTCGACGTGCGTGAAAAGGTGCTGGTCCTGCGCTTCGGCGAGGTCGTCACCGTTCGTGAGGAGCCGGGCCTTGGCTTCAAGCTGCCGATCATCGACCGCATTGTACGCTATGACGCGCGGATCCTCGGCCTGCAGACCGACCCGATGGAAGTCACGCCGCTGGACGATCGCCGCCTTGTGGTGGACGCATTCGCGCGCTGGCAGATCGCCGACGCCGTCACCTTTCGCCGCGCCGTTGGCGAAGGCGGGATCGAGTTCGCCCAGCAGCGGCTTGCCGGCATCATGACCAACGCCATCCGCGGCGTGCTGGGGTCGGTTCCCTCGACCACGGTGCTGTCGGATGACCGGACCGCGCTGATGGCGCAGATCCGCGACGTGGCCCGGCGCGAGGCGGATTCCCTCGGCATCCAGGTCATCGACGTGCGCCTGACCCGCACCGACCTGCCGGAACAGAACCTGGCCGCCACCTATGCCCGAATGCGGGCGGAACGGGAACGCGAAGCCGCCGACGAGATCGCGCGCGGTGGCGAGGCCGCGCAGCGCGTCCGCGCCACCGCCGACCGGACGGTGGTGGAACTGACCTCGGACGCGCGCCGCAAGGCCGAGATCGTCCGCGGTGAGGCCGACGCCCAGCGCAACGCCATCTACGCCGAAGCCTTCGGCCGCGACCCCGAGTTCTTCGCCTTCACCCGCTCGATGACCGCCTATGAGCGGGCGCTGCAGCAGGGCAACAGCTCGATCGTGATGAACCCGACCGGCGAGTTCTTCAGCTATCTCGGCACCGGCGCGGACAGCGGCATCAACCCGGTGGCGGTCCCGCCTGAGGTCTCGGCGGCAGTTCCGCCGGATGCCCCGTCGTCCCGCGAGGTGGCCGAGGAAGCCGCGGCGCAGGCCGCTGCCGCTGCCGCCGAGGCCGAGGCCGCCGCCGAGGCTGCGTTGAGCCTCAGCGAAACCGAGGTTGTTGAGGGTGCCGAACAGCCCGTGGGCGGCGATCCCGTCCAGCCGGAGACCGCTCCGAGCGGCGATGCCCTGACGGGCGCGGCGGCTGTCGACCCCACGGCAGCCCCTCCGGCACTCGGCGACGAGGCGCCCGATGCGGCGGCCGTCCCGTCCGGGGAAGCGGTCCTGCCCCAGGCCGGGGTGACGACGCAGACCGTGCCGGTCGAACCCGCCGCCCCTGCCGGGAACTGATCCGGCGCAGGCTTGTTGACGAAAGGCGCGGCCCGTCCCGGTCGCGCCTTTTCGCATTTCCCCGGAGGAAGCCTGAAAATCCCCGTCAAGCAACTTTTGCTTTCACAGGAAAATGACGGAAAGATGTGTTGCGCGCCGGCAACGCCTTACCCCATATCCCGGCCAATCCCCGTGGCCGGTCGGGGACTGCATGAACCGGTCAAGTCATGGAGATCATGGATGAGTTTCAATCCTCTGAAGGTCCGGCTCGGCCTGACGGCCTCGGCCGTGGCGCTGTCGCTGGCCCTTGCCCCCGCCATTGCCCAGCAGGCCGAACCCGCCCCCGAGAACCTTCAGGAACAGCAGGTGACGCCGACGCAGGCGCAACCGTCCGAAACCCCCGAGACCACGACCGTCCCCGGCGAGGCGATGACGGGCGAGGTGCCGCAGGCTCCTGACGCGACCACCTCACAGGGGGAACAGGTCGCCGCGACCGCCGGCGTCATGCCCCAGACATTCGCCGACATCGTCGAGCAGGTCAGCCCGGCCGTCGTCAACATCACCACCACCGCCATCGTGTCGCGGCCGGTCAATCAGTTCCCCGGCTTCCCGCAGGGCAGCCCCTTCTCGGACCTGTTCCGCGACTTCGGGATTCCCGGTCCCGGCGGCCCCGGATCGCCCTTCGAGGGAGGGCCGCAGATGCAGCAGCGGTCGAACGCGCTGGGATCGGGCTTCGTCGTGTCCTCGGAAGGGCTGATCGTCACCAACAACCATGTGATCGAGGGCGCCGACGAGATCGAGATCGAGTTCTATTCCGGCGCCCGCCTTCCGGCGACGCTGGTCGGGACCGACCCCACCACGGACATCGCCGTGCTGAAGGTCGAGGCGGAAAATCCGCTGCCCTTCGTCAGCTTCGGCGACAGCGACGAAGCCCGCGTGGGCGACTGGGTTCTGGCGCTGGGGAACCCGCTGGGGCAGGGCTTTTCCGCCACCACCGGCATCGTTTCGGCGAAAAGCCGGGCGCTGACGGGCACCTATGACGACTTCATCCAGACGGATGCGGCGATCAACCGGGGCAACTCGGGCGGGCCGCTGTTCAACCTGCAGGGCGAGGTGATCGGCGTGAACACCGCGATCCTGTCGCCCAGCGGCGGCTCGATCGGGATCGGCTTCTCGATGGCGTCGAACGTCGTGTCGGGCGTCGTGGACCAGTTGCAGGAATATGGCGAGACCCGGCGCGGCTGGTTGGGCGTCAAGATTCAGGACGTCAGCCCCGACATCGCGGAATCGCTGGGTCTTGCATCCGAGGCGGGCGCGATGGTCACGGATGTTCCGCCCGGCCCGGCCGCCGATGCGGGCATCCAGGCCGGCGATGTCATCGCCGCCTTTGCGGGCGGCGAGGTCGAGGACACCCGCGACCTCGTCCGCCGCGTGGCCGCGGCCCCGGTCGGCGAGGCGGTGGACGTGACCGTGATGCGCGACGGCGAGCCGGTGACGCTGCAGATCACGCTGGGCCGGCGCGAGCTTGCCGATGCGGATGGCACGGGCCAGCGGCCGGAGGGCAGCGGGACGCAGGAATCGTCCAGCCAGGTGCTGGGGATGACGCTTGCGCCGATGACGCCGGAACTCGCCGCCCGGATGCAGATGCCGGAAGGCACGTCCGGGCTGGTCGTGCAGGACATCGACGCCACCAGCGACGCCTCGGCCAAGGGGCTGCGCACGGGCGACCTGATCGTCGAGGCGGGCCAGCAGCCGGTCGCGAGCGTGGCCGACCTGAACGCCCGCATCACCGAGGCGCGCGAGGCCGGGCGCCAGTCCGTGCTGGTGCTGATCCGCCGCGAAGGCGAGCCACGCTTCGTCGCCTTGTCGATCGAAGAGTGACCCACCCGTCATGAAACGAAAAGAGGCGCCCGGGGGCGCCTCTTTTGCATTGCGGAAAGCAGGCTTACTGGCTTGCTTACTGGTTTGCGCCGACAAGGCCCTGCAGCTCGGTGAAACCTGCGGTGAAGCCGGCCAGCGACACCGTCAGGTCGACCATGTTTTCCTCTGGCTCTCCGCCGAAGGGCAGCAGCGTCACGGTCGCGGTGCTGCCGCGCTTGAGCAGGTTCAGTTCGTCCTCGGTCATCCCCAGCCGCGAGACGCAGCCGATCGCGGCGCAGACGATGAAGGGATAGCGGTTGGCCTCGCCCGAGCCGATCTGCAGGCCCATGCCCGCCTGAAGGTCGGTTTCCAGGGGCGCCACGAAGTTCAGCACCGCCGCAGCCTCGCCGCTGAAGGGGATCACGGAAAGCTCGGCCACGGGAGTTTCCTTTTCGTCCCGCAGCAACTGGTAAAGCTCGCAAGGGTCCTTGCCGTCAGGGGTTCTCAGGCAGCGCAACTGCCAGTCGCCGTGGGTCGCTTTCGCGTAATAGCTGCCGACCTGGTCCTGCGCTGCGGCGGCCTGCCCCTCGGCTGGTGCTTCTGCGTCCGCGGGCGTCCCGGCCGGCGCGGCCTCGGCCCCAGATTCGGCCTGTGGCGGCGCTGCATCCGCAGCCGGGGCATCGGTGGTCTCGGCGGGCGCAGTGACGGGGGGCGGGGTCTGTTCGGTGGGTTCCTGTGCATGGGCGGCGGCGAAGGGAGCCACCGCGATCAGGGCCGCCAGCACGGCAGAGGAGGTGCGAGCCATATGGTATCCTTTCGGCTGAACGCGGCGGCCCTGTTAGCACGGGCGCGGGCCCTTGTCAGCGGCAGCCGACCCCTCTGACCGGCAAGGCGACAGGGAAAGGGGAACGACTCCGAAGCTTCGTTCCCCCTCCGTCCCTGTCGGACTGGCGGTTTATTGCCGGGGACCTTAGGGGCAGCCGCAACCAGCGTCAATTAACCGGAAAAGACAGGTGGCAACTGCCGGAAAACCATTGCGTTGGCAGCACCGGCACCGCTGGCGAGGGTGGACAAATCAGGTATGCTCGACGCGACGCAGCCGCCAGAGGCCCCCCCGTGACCGACCTGCCAACCCCTTCGGCCGAAACCTCGCTGCACCGCATCGTCGATCACGATTCCGGGACCGTTTTCGTCGGCGGCGGAGGCCCGGGACACGTGCAGCCACAGGCGATGCTGTTGCGCCAGGCCAACCGGCACGGGCTGATCGCCGGGGCGACCGGCACCGGTAAGACGGTCACGCTGCAGACACTGGCCGAGGCGATGTCGTTGGCAGGCGTCCCGGTGCTGCTGGCGGACGTCAAGGGCGACCTTGCCGGCATGGCGATGCCCGGCGGCGCCGACCCGAAGCTTGCCGATGGCTTTCTCAAGCGCGCGGCACAGTTGGGGGCGCCGCTAAACTACCAGTCCTTTCCTGTCACCTTCTGGGACATCTGGGGCGAGCAGGGCCATCCGGTCCGCACCACCCCCGCCGAGATGGGACCGCTGCTGCTGTCGCGCCTGCTGGACCTGACCCCGGCGCAGGAGGGCGTGCTGAACATCGCCTTCCGGGTCGCCGACGAGGAGGCCCTGGCGCTGGCCGACCTCAGGGACCTGCGGGCGATGCTGGTCTGGGTGGGGCAGAACGCCCGCGACCTGAGCCTGCGCTATGGCAATGTCCCGGCAGCCTCGGTCGGCGCGATCCAGCGCGCCCTGCTGGTGCTCGAGGAGCAGGGCGGCGACCGCCTGTTCGGGGAACCGGCGCTGGAGCTTTCCGACCTGATGCGGCTGGACGCATCCGGCAAGGGGGTCGTCAACATCCTTGCCGCCGACCGGCTGATGCGCTCGCCCCGGCTGTATGCGACCTTCCTGCTGTGGCTGCTGTCGGAACTGTTCGAGCAACTGCCCGAGGTCGGCGACCCGGAAAAGCCCCGGCTCGCGTTTTTCTTCGACGAGGCGCATCTGCTGTTCGACGACGCGCCCGCGGCGCTGGTGGACAAGATCGAGCAGGTAGCGCGGCTGATCCGGTCCAAGGGGGTCAGCGTCTGGTTCATCACCCAGAATCCTGCCGACCTGCCCGATGCCGTCTTGGGCCAGCTTGGCAACCGCGTCCAGCACGCGTTGCGCGCCTTTACCGCCCGCGACCAGAAGGCGCTGCGGATGGCGGCAGAAACCTATCGCCCGAACCCCGCCTTCGACACCACCGATGCGATCCGCCATGTCGGCACGGGCGAGGCGGTCACGTCCTTTCTTGACGCAAAGGGCGCGCCGGGCATCGTCGAGCGGACTCTGATCCGGCCGCCGCTGTCAAGGCTCGGGCCGATCCCCGAAGCCGAACGGGCGCAAATCGTCCGGCTCGGCCCGCTGGGCCTGAAATACGGGCAGATCATCGACCGCGACTCGGCCCATGAAATTCTGGCGCGGCGCGCGGCCGAGGCGGCCGGGCAGGCCGCCGCTGCCGAGCGGGCGCAGGCCGATGCCGACCTGTTCACCATTCCCGCCGGCAAGACGGGACGTGGCCGGCGCTATCAGCCGGGCCTGCAGGCCGGAACGCGCAACACGGCGCCGGCCCGTCGGGGCGACACGATGATCGAGGCGTTCGGCAAAAGCATGGCCCGGCAGATTGGCACCAAGACCGGACAGGCGATTGCCCGCGGCATCTTGGGAACCATGTTCCGGGGGCGCTGAACCCTTCAGCAGATTGCGCTCAGCCGCGGGCTTTCGCCCGAGGAAAGCCGTGACTCGGCCAGAATCGCGATCATCAGCATGACATGGTAGTGCATGTCGTAATCCGCCGCGCCCTCTTGCCGGGCCATGTTCATCCTGTCCTCGTCCGCCCGCAGCCGCGCCAGCGCCTTGCCCGGCGGGGGCAGGATCTCGCAGCGCAGGGTGCGGCGCAGGTCGCGGTCGCGCCGCCACTGCGACTGGCCGGCGACGGCGGCGCGGATCAGCGCGGCCGGGCGGCGCAACCGGGGCAGGACCGGCTGCGCGGGAAAGGCGAGGACGTTCGACATCAGGCTCATCGGATACTCCGGGCGACAGGTGATGGCGCAAGTCTTGCCTCAACCCTGCCCCTGTTGCGTCAACGCATGCTGCGCCGTCCGCCTTGGTTAACGTTCTTTAGGAAATCTTAGCCATTCGTCACCGATGTGAGGACCACCTGTCTTTTTGGACAGGTTCCAGACCCAGGGCCATGATCGGCCCGAGGATGACAAGGGACAGATTGGAATGACGATACTGACCGGTGATTTCGCCGATGCCGCCGCCATCTCGTCGCGACCCTGTGGCGGGCTGCCGTCCGAAGCGACACCGGCGATCCCCGCAACGGCTGCCGTGGATACCGCAGAACCGATCGGGGCGCTGCCTTCGGTCCTTCCCGACGATGCGCGACTGTACCTGCGCCATGTCGAGGGGGGCGAAACGATCCGTGCGCTGGCGCGGGAAACCGGTTGCCACGCCTCGACGATCCTGCGCCGCATCCGCAAGTTCGAGAACCGGCGCGACGACCCGCTGGTCGACCGCGCGGTCGAGCGGGGGGGACGCGACACCCAGGCCGACCGCACCGAACTGCGCCGCGTGCTGCGGCGGCTGGCCGAACCGGGGGCGGTGCTGGCCGTGGCCGCGGGGATGGAAAAGGCCATTGTCACCCGCGCCGACATCCGCACGGCCGTGCTGGATCGGACGGTGGCAGAGATGCTTGCCTTGCGCGGCTGGGTGGCGATCGTCGCGCAGGGGCGCATTTCCCGCCACGCCATCACGGCGGCGGGACGGGCGGCGCTGAAGGCGATGGCGACTGGCGGCAGCGCCGGCCTGCCGGCTCCGGCGGATTTCAGCGATGCCGCGCGGGTTGATCCGGCACCCGCCGGCATGGCCGAGGCCGCGGCCCCCTTCGAGGGCGCCGATCCCGGTCCCCGGGCCGCGCAGGCCCACCGCATCATGGAAGATCGCGTCCTCGACGACCCCGATGGCAGCGGGCCACGCCGGATGCGGGTGAACATCGCGGAAAGCCCGCTGCACGTCATGGCGCGTCGGCGGGATGCCAATGGCCAGCCGTTCCTTGACAACGGCATGGTGGTGGCGGGCGAACGCCTGCGCGAGGATTTCGAGTTGGCGCAGATGGGCGTGCGCGTGACCCAGAACTGGGACGGCTTCATGACCGCCGGGATCGACGCCAGCTATGTTCCCGGCGCGGGCGGCGGCGGGTCCGAGGCAGCGCGTCGCCGCGTGGCCGAGGCGCTGCGCGAGCTTGGCCCCGGGATGGGCGACCTCGTGCTGCGGGTCTGCTGCTTTCTAGAGGGGATCGAGATGACCGAGCGCCGCCTCGGCTGGCCCGCCCGGTCGGGCAAGGTCGTCCTGCGGCTGGCCTTGATGCGGCTGGAACGGCATTACCGGGAACGCTACGGCAAGTTCGGGCCGCTGATCGGATGACCTGTTTCCGCCAGCCGGGAAGGGCGGTTGATCCGGTGCGCGGAAGGGATTACCTCGGGAAGCGACGGCCCTTCGGCCCTTGACCCCCGAGGTTTTTTGCGATGTCCGACGCCCCCCCGGTCCTGCGCCATCCCGAAAAGGCACATCGCCCTGATCAGGACCAGCCCAAGAAGCCCTCGTGGATTCGGGTCAAGGCTCCGGTCAGCCAAGGCTACAAGGACACCCGCGACATCCTGCGGACGAATCGCCTCTCCACTGTCTGCGAGGAAGCCGGCTGCCCCAATGTCGGCGAATGCTGGAGCCAGGGCCACGCCACCATGATGATCATGGGCGAGATCTGCACCCGCGGCTGTTCCTTCTGCAACGTGACCACCGGCAAGCCCGACGCGCTTGACGTATTCGAGCCGGGCCGGGTGGCCCATGCGGTCGCGACCCTTGGGCTGAGCCATGTGGTCATCACCAGCGTGGACCGCGACGACCTGGACGACGGCGGCGCGGATCACTTCGCCCAGACGATCCGGGCGATCCGCCACCGCTCGCCGGGGTCCACCATCGAGGTGCTGACGCCTGACTTCCTGAAGGCCAGGCCGGGGGCGCTGGAAACCGTGGTCGCGGCACGGCCCGATGTCTTCAACCACAACCTCGAAACCGTGCCTGGGCTGTATCCAACCGTGCGGCCGGGCGCGCGCTATTTCGCCTCGCTGCGGCTCTTGCAGCGGGTCAAGGAACTTGATCCCGCGATGTTCACCAAGTCGGGGATCATGGTGGGCTTGGGCGAGGACCGGCAGGGCGTGCTGCAGGTCATGGACGATATGCGGGCGGCCGACATCGACTTCATCACCATCGGCCAATACCTGCAGCCGACACCCAAGCATCACCGCGTCGACCGCTTCGTCACGCCCGAGGAATTTGCGGGCTACGAAAAGGCCGCCTGGGGCAAGGGCTTCCTGATGGTCGCGGCCAAGCCCCTGACGCGGTCCTCCTATCACGCGGGGGACGACTTCGCTCGCCTGCGGGCAGCGCGGCAGGCGAAGCTGGCGGGTGCCTGAGCCGCTTGCGCCGGCGCCTTTGCCGGTTTATCGCTGGCCTGCGTGCCCGAGTGGCGGAATGGTAGACGCAGCGGATTCAAAATCCGCCATCCGCAAGGATATGTCGGTTCGAGTCCGACCTCGGGCACCATCCATCCTGATCAGATGACCATGCCGTCGCAGGAGGACAGTTAACATTTTTTAAATCGTCTGACTTCTTCCGTCGTGCGTTGAGGCGCGAGGCCGCCGGTTCATCAGCCGCGCCTCTGTCCTGCCACAAAGAGGAATCGACAGATGTTTCTTCGCGTCGACAAGTTGCAAGTCGAGTTGCCTGCGCCTGCCCGCCAGGATCCCAACGCCGCTGCTGCCCTGCAGGAACTGCTGGGCGGCAAATACGGCGAGATGTCCACCCTGGGCAACTATCTGTTCCAGAGCTTCAACTTCCGGTCCAAGAACAAGCTGCGGCCGTTCTACGAACTGGTCGCCGCGATCACGGCCGAGGAACTGGGCCATGTCGAACTGGTCTCGAACGGAGTGGCGATGCTGGCCAACGGCCCCGACAAGCCGGGCGGGGACGAAGGCGACGGCGGCGACATCTCGAACGCGCCGTTCGAAGCGATGAAGGACATCCGCTCGGCTGCGTCCTTCTTCAGCCATGCGGGCGGGGCGGTTCCGGTCAACTCGAACTCGATGTCCTGGAACGCGGACATGGTGACAACGACCGGCAACGTCATCGTGGATCTGCTGCACAACTTCCACCTGGAATGCGGCGCGCGGCTGCACAAGCTGCGGGTCTATGAGTCGCTGACCGATGCGAACATCACCGGGCGCGAGGTTTGCGGCTATCTGCTGGTGCGCGGCGGGGTCCATGCCCATGCCTATGGCCTGGCGCTGAAGCGGCTGACGGGCGTGGACATCCACAAGATGTTGCCGACGCCGAACATCCCGACCGACAAGGTGCCGGAGGCCCGCAAATACCTGCAGGCCGGTGCGCATCGGCGGCTTTATACCTTCTCGCCAGGCGACTACGCCGCAATTGCCGGCGTCTGGAACGGCGAGGCGCTGCCCGACGATCCGCCCGGCCCGCTGGAGGTGATCGAGGGGATGCCCGAGGGCGGCAAGATCCACCAGTTGACGGGCGTGCCCTCGGCCTTCACCCCGGACTATGCGCCCGAGGAGATGTTCGAGATCGCCGAGAAGCTGACCAAGGCGGCCATGCAGGGCGGCGGATCGCTGTAAGGCAGAAGATGGCCGGCTCACGTCGCCGGCCACCTTTCCCCGGATCAGCCCGCCCTAGCGGCTTTCGCGGCCTTGCGGCGGGTGACGCGGGCGCGGATCGATTCTACATCCGTGATCGGGGTCGCTGCGAAAAGCTGGCGCGTATAAGGGTGCTTGGGGTCGGAAAAGACTTCTTCCCGTGTGCCCTGTTCGACCGCCACACCCTCGCTGATGACCATCACGTCGTCGGCGATATAGCGCACCACCGACAGGTCGTGGCTGACGAAGACATAGGTCAGCTGGAACTCGTCCTGCAGGTCGGCCAGCAGGTTCAGCACCTGCGCCTGCACCGACAGGTCAAGCGCCGACACCGGCTCGTCCAGCACCAGCAGCGAGGGATTCAGCATCAACGCCCGCGCGATGGCGATCCGCTGGCGCTGGCCGCCCGAGAACATGTGCGGATAGCGGTTGAAGTGTTCCGGCCCGAGGCCGACCTTGACCAGCATCGCCTCGGCCCGATCGCGGCGCTCGGCGGCGGGGGTGTCGGTGTTGATGACCAGCGGCTCCATCAGCACGTTGCCGATCTTCTGGCGCGGGTTGAGGCTGCCATAGGGGTTCTGGAACACCATCTGCACCTTGGACCGCATCGCCGGGCCGGGCCGGGACTTCGAGATGTCCACGCGGTTGCCCTCGATCAGCAACTCGCCGCCCGAGGGCGGGTCGATCAGGGCGATGATGCGCGCGAGGGTGGACTTGCCGGACCCGGATTCACCCACGATGGCCAGCGTCTTGCCCTTTTCCACGGTGAAATCGACGCCCTTGAGCGCCCGCACCGTCTTGGCCCCGCCGAAGAACCCGCCGGAAACGTGATAGTCCTGAACGAGCTTGCGGCCTTCCAGCACCACCGCGCTCATCGGGCGGCCTCGGCGGTAAAGTAGTCCGACACGGTCGGCAGGCGGTCGCCGGTCGCGTTCTCGGGCAGGGCGGACAGCAGCGCGCGGGTATAGGGGTTCTGCGGGGATTCGAAGATCGACAGCACGTCGGCGTCCTCCATCTTCCGGCCCTTGTATTGCACGACAACGCGGTCGGCGGTTTCCGCCACCACGCCCATGTCATGGGTGATGAGGATCAGCGCCATGCCGTAATCTTCCTGCAGATCCATCAGCAGGTCGAGGATCTGCTTCTGGATCGTCACGTCCAGCGCGGTCGTCGGCTCGTCCGCAATCAGCAGGCGGGGCTTCGACGCAATGGCGATGGCGATCATCACCCGCTGGCACTGGCCGCCGGAAAGCTGGTGCGGATAGGACTTCAGCTTCTCCTCGGGCGAGGGGATGCCGACCGAACGGAACAGTTCCAGCGCGCGGGTGCGGGACTGCCGGCGGCTCATGCCGAGATTCAGGCGCAGCACCTCCTCGATCTGGAAGCCGACGGTGAAGGCGGGGTTCAGCGAGGCAACGGGTTCCTGGAAGATCATGGTGATCTCGCGCCCGATCAGGCGGCGACGCTCGGCGGCGGGCATCGCCAGCAGGTCGCGGCCGTCATAGGTCATCTCGTCGGCGGTCACGGTGGCGGTATCGGGCAGAAGCCCCATCACCGCCAGCATCGACACCGACTTGCCGGACCCGGATTCGCCCACGATGGCCAGAACCTCGCCCCGGTCCACGCTGATGTCCACGCCATCGACGGCGGTGAAGCTGCCGGTGGCGGTGGCGAAGCGGACGGTCAGGTTGCGGATGTTCAGAACGGGCATCGCGTCAGCTCCGCTTCATCTTGGGGTCGAGCGCGTCGCGCAGCCCGTCGCCCATCAGGTTGATCGCCAGCACCGAGACGAGGATCACGAGGCCGGGGAAGGTGGCGACCCACCAGGCGCGGGAAATGAACTCGCGCGCCTCGGCCAGCATGGTGCCCCATTCCGGCGCGGGCGGCTGCGCGCCCATGCCGAGGAAACCAAGCGCGGCCGCATCCAGCACGGCGGAGGAGAAGGAGAGCGTCGCCTGCACGATCAGGGGGGCCACGCAGTTCGGCAGGATCGTCAGGAACATCAGCCGCAGGTTGCCCGCGCCCGCGACACGCGCGGCGCTGACATATTCGCGCCGCTGTTCGGCCATGACCGCCGCGCGTGTCAGCCGGGCAAAATGCGGCTGATAGACGATGGCGATGGCGATCATCGCATTGGTCAGTCCGGGGCCCAGGATCGCCACCAGCACCAGCGCCAGCAGCAGCGAAGGGAAGGCCAGGATCACGTCCATGATCCGCATGACCAGCGCGTCGATCCAGCCGCCGAAGAAGCCTGCGACCAGACCGATGATGACACCGCCCACCAGCGCGATCGAGACGACCACGATGCCGATGAACAGCGAATATTGCGAACCCTTGATCAGCCGCGAGAAGATATCCCGGCCCACCGGGTCGGTGCCCAGCAGGAACTCGGAGCGCCCGCCTTCCAGCCAGGAGGGGGGCAGCAGCAGGGCGTCGCGATACTGCAGCGTCGGGTTATGGGGGGCGAGCCAGTCGGCGAAGATCGCCGTCAGAACCATCAGCACGAAGATCGCGAGGCCGACGACCGCGCCCTTGTTGCGGCTGAAGTAGAACCAGAACTCGCCCAGTTGACGCCGGCGGATGGCGGCGTCCGAAAGCTTGACGGATGCATCGCTCATCTGTGGCGGATCCTCGGGTTGATGAGGCCGTAGGTGAGATCGACCAGCAGGTTCACGACCATCACCACGCCCGCGATCAGCAGCAGGCCGGACTGCACGGCAGGGTAATCGCGGCGCGAGATGGAATCGATCATCCACTTGCCGATGCCCGGCCAGGAAAAGATCGTCTCGGTCAGGATCGCGCCCGCCAGCAGCACGCCGATCTGCAGCCCGATGGTAGTCACGACCGGGATCAGGGCGTTCCGCAGCGCATGGACGCCGATCACCCGGCGGCGGGGCATCCCCTTGGCGCGGGCGGTGCGGACGTAATCCTCGGACATGACCTCGAGCATGGCCGACCGGGTCTGGCGCGCGATCACCGCCAGCGGGATCGTGGCCAGCACGACCGAGGGCAGGATCAGGTGCTGCGCCGCCGAGGCGAAGGCCCCGTCCTGGCCCGAGAGCAGGCTGTCGATCAGCATGAAGCCGGTGATGTTCGGAAAGAAATACATCAGCGAGATGCGCCCGGATACCGGCGTCCAGCCGAGATAGCCCGAGAAGAAGATGATGAGCAGCAGGCCCCACCAGAAGATCGGCATCGAAAAGCCGACCAGCGCCGCAGTCATGGAAAACTGGTCGAACCAGCTTCCGCGCTTGATCGCGGCGATCACGCCGATGGGCACGCCCAGCACGACGGCAATGAAGATGGCGACCATGCCAAGCTCGACCGTCGCGGGGAACAGCGACAGGAACTCGGTGAACACCGGCTTCTTCGTGACCAGCGAGGTACCGAAGTCACCCTGCAGCAACCGGCCGAGAAAGTCGAAATACTGCATGACCAGCGGCTTGTCGTAACCCAGCTGCGCGGTGAGTTCGGCGTGCCGCTCGGGACTGACGCCCCGCTCTCCCGCCATCAGCAGCACCGGGTCGCCCGCAAGGAAGCGCGGGAAACTGAAGGCGATGATGGTGATGCCGATGAAGGTCGGGACGAGATAGAGCAGCCGTGAGAGGATGAAACGGATCATTCGCCTCTTTCCTGTGGGATGCGCGGGAATCAGGTCCCGCGCATCCGGTTGGCATCCGGGAAGCCCGGATTATTCCGTGATGTCCACGGTCTCGAAGGTGAAGTCGCCCAGCGGGCTCATGACGAAGCCGGTCACGTTCTGGCGCATCGGCACATATTGCGTCGAATGGGCGATGGTGAACCAGGGCGCCTGATCCTTGAAGATCACCTGCGCCTCTTCGTAAAGCCGCGTGCGCTCCGCCTGATCCGAGGTGACTTTCGCCTGCTGCAGCAGGTTCGAGAATTCCTCGTTGCACCAGAAGGCGCGGTTCGCCCCGCCTTCGCTGGCCGACGAGCAGCCGAGCAGGACCGACAGGAAGTTGTCCGGGTCGCCGTTGTCGCCGGTCCAGCCGAGGATGACCGCGCCCGAGCGGCCGGGGTCCATCGACTTGGACAGGTATTCGCCCCATTCATAGGACACGATGCTGGCCTGCACGCCCGCTTTCGACAGGTCTTCCTGCATCAGTTCGGCGGTGCGGCGCGCGTTCGGCATGTAGGGCCGCTGCACGGGCATCGCCCAGATTTCCATCTGCAGGTTGCTGACGCCTTCCTCGGCCAGCATGGCCTTGGCAGCTTCCGGGTCGTAGGGGTCGTCCTGGATCGCATCGTTATAGGACCACATGGTCGGCGGAATCGGGTTCTTCGCCGGCTCGGCCGCGCCCTGGAACACCGCGTCCACGATGGCCTGCTTGTTGATCGACATGTTCAGCGCCTTGCGGACCTTCGGATTGTCGAAGGGCGCAACAGTCGTGTTATAGGCGAGATAGCCCACGTTCAGGCCGGCCTGCTCGTCCAGCTTGAGGTTCGAATCGGCCCGGATCTGCTCGATGTCGGCGGGGGCGGGGAAGGGCATCAGGTGGCATTCGCCGGCCTTCAGCTTCTGCAGGCGCACGGCGGCGTCCGGGGTGATAGCAAAGACGAGATCGTCGATCAGCGGTGCCGCGCCCCAGTAGTCGGCGTTCTTCTGGAAGCGGATCACAGCGTCCTTCTGGTAGGCCACGAAGCGGAACGGCCCGGTGCCGATGGGCGCGTTGTTCATGTCCTCCTTGGTGCCCGCGGCTTCCAGCGCGTCGGCGTATTCCTTGGACAGAATCGACATGAAGGGCATGGCGAGGTTCGCGAGGAACGGCGCCTCGGGCTGGGAGAGCGTGACCTTGACGGTGTGGTCGTCCACCTTCTCGACAGACTGCACCAGATTCGGCATGTCCATCGAGTTGTAATACTCGTAGCTCAGCCCCGGAATATACTGGTTCCACGGGTGGGCGGGGTCGGCCTGACGCTCGAACGAGAAGACCACGTCATCGGCGTTCATGTCGCGGGTGGGGGTGAAGCGGTCACTGGAATGCCACTTGACGCCTTGGCGCAGCTTGAAGGTGTATTCGGTGCCGTCCTCGGACACCTCCCAGCTTTCGGCAAGGCCCGGCTCGACCTCGGTGGTGCCCTTCGTGAACTCGGTCAGACGGTTGTAGACCGGGTGGGCCGAGGCGTCGAAGGTGCTGCCGGCGGTGTAGGGGGCCGGGTCGAACCCCTCGGGCGAGGCTTCCGAGCAGTAGATGAAGGTCTTGGCCATGACCGGGGTCGCGGCGGCCGAAAGGGCCAGCGCCGACGCGGCGATCAGCCCGCGGGAGAGAAGCTTCATTCCAGGGTCCTTTCACTCACTGTTGAGGTCGTTTTTGTCCGTCTGCAAGGCATGTGACGGATTCTGTTCCCGTTCTATAGATGAAGGGGCGGCAGATGTTCCACTGCCGTGTTGCAGAACCGTTGCGTCAAGCGTCCGGCACCTTGAAGGGCGCGTCGATGGCGATAGCAGGCGGGCAGAACCAGCGCGCACCCGAATCAGTCATGTAGACGATGTCCTCAAGCCGGATGCCGCATTCGCCGTAAAGGCAGAGCATCGGCTCGATGGAAAAGCACATCCCGGCGGCCAGCGGCGTGCGGTTGCCCTTCACGATGAAGGGTTCCTCGTGGATATCCAGCCCCAGACCGTGCCCGGTCCGGTGCGGCAGGCCGGGCACCGCATAGCCGGGGCCGAAGCCTGCCGCCGTCAGCAGGTCACGGGCTGCATGATCCACCGCCTCGACCGGGGCACCGATCCGTGCGGCCGCAAAACCCGCCGCATGGGCCGCGCGTTCGTGTTCCCACAGCGCACGCTGCCGGGGCGTGGGCGTGCCGAAGACATAGCTGCGGGTGATGTCGGAATGATAGCCGTGCAGGGTCGCGCCCAGATCGACCAGCACCATGTCGCCCCCGGCAAGCTGCTGGGGATAGGGCACGCCATGGGGATAGGCCGTCGCCTCGCCGAACTGCACGGCCGAGAACAGCGGCGCCATGCCCAGCGCATGATGGGCCGCGTCGATGAAGGCGCAGACCTCGGTGGTGGAAACGCCCGGCCGCAGCCCCTGCCAGACCGCCCGCTGCACCTGCCAGCTTGCGGTCATGGCCGTCTGGATGATGGCGATTTCCGCCGCCGACTTGATCTGCCGCAGGCCCGAGATCATGGGCTTTGCCGGCACCGTGCGCCCCTCCATCGCGGCGGTGATGGGGGCGGCGAACAGCCAAGGGGTCGTCTCGTCCAGGGCCAACGTCGCGCCCGGTCCGCAGCGGCGCGCGACCTCGGCGGCGATCAGGGCATAGGGGTCCTCGTCCTCCTCCCAGGTCGAGATGTCACCGGGCCTGCGCAGGATGCTGCGCAGCTTCGGCTCCTCGAAGGTGGGGCTGACGTGCAGCGGCTCGCCTTGGGCGAAGATCAGCGCGCCGTGGATGCGCTCGGACCGGCCCAATGCGTGGCCCAGAAAATAGACCAGCGAGGTCGAAGCGTCGAGCCAGACCGCCCCGATGCCGTTCCCGCGCATCGCCGCCTGCAGCCCCGCCAGCCGGGCGTCATGTTCCGCGCCGGTGATGGCGGGGGCGGCGACAGGCTGAAAGCGCCCGAGCGCCTGGTCGAAGTCGGTAGGGTCGGACATGTCGCACCTTTCAGCATGGGAACGGCCCCAATGCCCGCGACCTGCATCGAGTCGCAAGGCTACCGCCCCGGAATCCGCCGGAACAGCCTGTTTTCGGGTTCACGATGAGGTCCACCTGCCGGCTATCCCGGCAGGACCAGCCCGGCCCTCAGCCCCCCATGCATCCCCTGTCCCAGCGTCAGCCGTCCCCCGTAAAGGGCGGCGAGATCGGCGACGATGGCAAGCCCCAGGCCAGCGCCGGGCGGCCCCATTTCGTCCAGCCGGCCCCCGCGGCTGAGCGCAATCGCATGGTCGACGTCCCTTATGCCGGGACCATCGTCCTCGATCCCGATCTTCAGCATCCCTTCGATCCGGTCAACCGAGACGGTGACGCGGGTGGCGGCGTATTTGACCGCATTCTCAAGAAGGTTGCCCAGCATTTCCTCGAGGTCATGCCGCTCGCCCGCGAAATGCGCCGAAGGTTCGCCCGTCACCTCGATCGACAGCCCGCCTGTCGCCGCCGTCCGGCGCAGGACCAGCAGCAGGTCGTCCATGACCGGCGCGACGGGCGTGCGGTGCCCCAGCAGGCGGGGGGTGCCGGCAGTGCGGGCGCGGCGCAACTGCCAGGTGATCTGGCGATCCATGCGGTCCACCAGCGCCCGCCCCGGATGATCGTCCGGCAGGATGTTGGCCAGCGCGGATAGGGGGGTCCGCAGCGAATGGGCAAGGTTTCCCAGATGCTCGCGCGCCCGCCCGATCACCGAGCGGTTGGCGTCCAGAAGCGCATTGATCTCGACCGCGACGGGCCGCAGTTCGGCGACCGGGGGCAGGGGGACCCTTTCGGCGCGGCCGGCCCGGATGGCGCGGATGTCGCGGCCAAGCGCGTCGAGCGTGCGAAGCCCCCAGCCGACCTGCAGGACGCTGGCCATCGCCAGCCCGGCGCCCAGCACGATCAGCGACAGGGCAAGCGGCTGGCGGACGCGCGAAAGCGCGGCATCGATTTCGGCCTGCGGCACGGTCACGACCACGGCAAGCGGCTGGTCGCCGCCGGGCAGGGTGAAGGGGCGCCGCATCACCCGCAGCGCTTCGCCGTCCGGACCGACGCCGGGGGAACCGGCGTAGCTGCCCGCCGGCGCCGCAAGCCGCAGGTCCAGCAATGACGGTGAGCGCGCGATGCCGGCGCCGTCATCGGCTTCAAGCTGCCAGGCATGGCCGGACAGCGGCATGGACAGGCGCGGGTCGGTGGGCGGGCGCGCAAGGGCAGGGGTGCCGTCCGCGGCGATCTCGACCCCGGCGATGACGGTCTCGACGATGGCGGCGGCCTCGGCATCGAAGCGTTCGGTCACGAAGCGGTCGAGCACTCCGCCGATGACCCACCAGGCCGCCAGCAATGTCAGGGTCAGCCACAAGGCCGCCGCCGCAAGCAGCCTCGCGCGGATCGAATCGAGCCGCGAGCGGATCATGGCCTTCGCCGCAGGACATAGCCTTCGCCGCGCCGCGTCTCGATCAGCCCGTCGCCGATCTTGCGGCGCAGACGGCCGATCACCACCTCGATCGACTTGAAGTCGCGGTCGCTGTCCGCGTCGTAAAGATGCTCGCTCAGTTCAGTGCGGCTGATCACCCGGTCGGGATGGTGCATGAGATAGCCGAGGATGCGCGTCTCGAAGGGGGTCAGCCTCAGAGTCACGCCCTCGCGGGTGATGAGGCCAAGCTGGGTGTCATAGGCGAGGGGACCGGCCTGCAGGACCACCTGCGCGTGACCGGCGGCGCGGCGCACCAGCGTCTGCGCACGCAGCACGACCTCGTCCAGGCGGAAGGGCTTGACGGCGTAATCGTCGGCGCCGGCGCGAAAGCCCGCCACCTTGTCGGACCAGTCGCCGCGTGCGGTCAGGATCAGCACCGGCATGGTCACGCCCTGTGCGCGCCAGCGGGTCAGCACCTCGATCCCCGACATGCCCGGCAGGCCGAGATCCAGCACGGCCACGTCATAGGCATCGGTCGCGCCCGCTAACTCGGCCTTTCCGCCGTCGTGGAAAACCTCGGCGACAAAGCCGCCGTCGCTCATGGCGGCCGCGAGCTGGGCGGCAAGCGTGGGGTCGTCTTCGGCAATCAGGCAGCGCATGGTCAGTCGTTCCTCGGGGTTCGCCGCGCATCGGTGATGCCTTCGCCGCGCAGTTCCAGAAACTGCCCGGTCAGGGCGTCCATGCGAATGTCCAGCACGTCGCGGTCATCGGTCAGGATGCGGATGTGGTAAATCAGCGGGTGCCTGCCCACATCGGCGCGCGGGGCGGGCATCAGGGCGATGTCCAGCACCTTGCCGTCAAAGCGGCGCATGACAAGTCGGACGGCCTTGTGCATGGGCATGACCTCATCGACCCGGCCGCGGAAAAGCTGGTCGTCCCACGGACCGGGTTCCTGCGGCCGGGGAATCGCCACCATGCCGGCCGGTGGCCGGGGCAGGTCGTGGCGGTCCTGCCGGTCGCGGGTGACAACCAGCAGGGCCAGCCCGACCAGAACAGCGGCGATGAGCAAGCTGAGGCGCATTCCCCGGCCTACAGGAAGAAAGTCAAACAAAGTCCAAACGGGCCATTGGCCTTCGGTTCGGGTGGTGCCGACTAGAGATGATTCGGTCGCCGGCGATTTGAGCCCGTCGATGAACACGAACAAAAGGATTTTCTCATGCTTCGCATCCTTCGCAACTCTGCGGCCGCACTAGCAGCCGTCTCGGCCCTTGCCGCGCCTCTGGCGGCGCAGACAACTGCCACGCCGCCTGCAGCACCGGCAGAAACTGCGCCCGCGACAACGCTGCCGCCATCCCTGACCGAGTTGGGCATCACCGATGCCCGCATCATCGAAGGCCGCCGCGGGGGGCAGCGTGTCGAAGGGACACTGCCGGGGGGCGCTGCGTTCCGGGCCATGCTGGACGACCAGGGCCAGCTTCGTATGATGGGGACCCAAGACGACGCGGCGCTGCCCACCGACATCGTTTCCCGGCTTGTGCCCGAAGCCGTGCGGTCGAATGCCGTTTTCTCGGAATTCGCGCGGGTCGAAGGCATTGGACGGGGCGATGACGCCGTGATGGTTTCCGGCGCCGACGCGCAGGGAGAGAGCATCCGCGCAGGCTTCTCGACCGACGGCACGCTGCAGCGTTTCGGCCGCGGCGACATGGACCGGCCGCGGATGGATCGCGGCAGTGACCGGGACAAGCACCATGGCAAGCGCGAGGGCCGGGGCGAGCGCTCACGGGATGATGACGGTCGCGACCGCGGTGGCGACAGGGCTGGGCAGCCTCTTGATGACACCGCGGTTCAAGGCGTGCTGCGGGATGGCGGCTACACCCAGCCGGGGGCCATCAGCCGCGACGATGGCCGTGTCGAGGTCGAGGCCGTCAACCCTGAGGGAGAGCCGGTCACTGTCACGATCAATTCCCGGGGCGTGGTCGTGCGCGAGCTTGCGCGCTGATCCTGTGGAACCGAGCGGCCGCGCGACAAGCGCGGCCCTCAGCCGCGCAGCAGAGGCGCCAGATGGGAAAGATCATAGCCCGCCTGCTGTGCGGCCTCGATGATCTCGCCGACCGGCTTCTTTCCCGCTTGCCCCAGCGCCCAAGCCGTGATCGAGCGTGTCCCCGAACGACAATAGGCCAGCACCGGCCCCGGCGCATTGTCGAGGATCTCGCTGAACTTCTCGATCTGCTCGGGACCAAGCTGGCCCGGCACGATTGGCAGGTAGTGATAATCGAGACCTGCTTGCGCTGCATGGCCGGCCATGGCGGCACTGCGATGAGGGGGATCGACCTCTGCATCGGGGCGGTTGGCAATCACTGTCGTGAATCCAGCCTGTGCAAGCGCCGAAAGATCCTCGGGGTCGATCTGCGGAGTGACCGCAAAGCATTCATTGATTTGGCGGGGAGGCATGAGGATTCCTTGCGTGACAGCAGGCTGGCATGGTGTCGCGGTGCGCGAAAGTGTCAAGGGAAGGTGTCGACACAGAGAAATATTTTACATAATACAGATTATAAAACTTGACTGTATACGCGCAAAGCTAAAATGTCACCGCTGAGCAAAGCAGGAATGTCACTCTCCCCCGGTTGAAGCATGATCCTCGGGGGACGAACATGGGATGGCTGGTGATGAGCGAACGCGAGCTGAACCGGATCGAGGTGCTGTCGGAGGTTGGGACTGGCCGGTTGCGGGTTGAAGACGCCGCCGGCCTGCTCGGCCTGACCCGGCGGCAGGTATTTCGGCTGCTGGCGCGGTTTCGGGCGGATGGCCCGGCCGGGCTGGCCCACCGTGCGCGCGGACGTGCGCCGAACAACGCCCTGTCTGCCCTTCATCGGGAGCAGGTGCTGGCACTCGTTCGGACGCAGTATGCCGATTTCGGTCCGACGCTTGCGGCCGAGAAGCTGGCCGAGCTGCATGACATCCATATCTCGCACGAGACCTTGCGCAAATGGATGATCGAAGACGGTTTATGGGTCTCGCGCAAGCAGCAGCGGGTGCTGCACCAGCCGCGGCTGCGGCGCGAGGCCCTGGGTGAGCTGGTCCAGATCGACGGCTCGGAGCATCGCTGGTTCGAGGATCGGGGCCCCGCCTGCACGTTGCTGGTGTTCATCGACGATGCGACCGGCCGGCTCATGCATCTCCGGTTTGTCGCCTCCGAGAGCACCTTCAGCTATTTCAATGCGCTGGAGGGCTACCTTCAGGAGCACGGCCGGCCCGTGGCCTTCTATTCGGACAAGCACAGCGTGTTTCGGGTGAACCGCACCGAGGCGCGCAGCGGCCATGGCATGACGCAATTCGGCCGGGCGCTGAACGAGCTGAACATCGAGATCCTCTGCGCCAATTCCTCGCAGGCCAAGGGCCGGGTCGAGCGCGCCAATCGCACCCTGCAGGACCGTCTGGTCAAGGAACTGCGGCTTGCCGGGATCGCGGACATGGCAGCCGGCAATACGTTCCTGCCCGGCTTCATCGCGGCCTTCAATACCCGCTTCGCCCGCATCCCGCGCCGGTCGGACGATCTGCACCGTCCCCTGAACGTCGAGCCGGAGCGGCTCCGCGACATCTTCTGCCTGCGCGACGAACGCCATGTCGGCCAGCAGCTGGCGCTGTCCTACGACAGGAAGCGCATCATCCTCGAACCGAACCACCTGACGCTCGGCCTGGTCGGCACATACGTCGACACCTACGAGTTCCCGGACGGCCGGCTGGAGATCCGGGCCAGGGGCGTGTCCCTGCCCTGCCGGATGTTCGACAAGGAGCAGCGCGTCACCCACGCCGCGATCACCGAGAACAAGCGCCTGACCGAGGTGCTGGCCTTCATCCAGACCCAGCAGGACCAGGACCCGCCCAGGGCGCGGCGCGTCGGCAAGCAGCGCACCCGCTATGAGCCCAAGGGCACCGTCGGACCTGGTCGCACACCTCTGCTGGTCAAGGCACGTCGAGCGCAGGTCGAAGCCAGAACGAACTGAACGCCAGACGGAGCACTGGATCCGACGGCCGCTCAAGGCAGCCGGTCAGGGCTGCGATGGCGGAGGTCTCCGCCCTGCCCGGCTGCCGGCATCGTGGCGCCCGGTGACATTCCTGAATTGCCAGCAAGGGTGACATTTCTGGATGGTTGCAACAGACTGTGGTGCCCGCCCGCCAGATCAATCAAAGCCCCTGCTGCAAACTTCAAGGTTATGTGCCGTGTCATCCCTCTGGAATGCCACAGGCCGTGTTCGCAAGGAGTGCTCATTCGGGCTGACATAAGTAAGGCCTCCACCAGTGTCCACGGATCACTATTCTCCACCGAACGAGAGATTTCCGTTGTCGATCCTCGCCGTTCCTCGGTGAACTTTGAAAACAACCGATCCTGCAAACCGCAGCAGCCTGTCATCCCTCGAACCTGTGCTTCCAGACTTGCAGCGCATGAAGCACCCGTGCCCCTTGCCGATCCGCATGATTCCACCCGACAACTCACCCAAGCCTTTGAAACCTTAGTATACGGCACTTTTCCAAGGCGATTTCCCCTTGGCCGAGAGCGTGTTAGAAGCAGGTCTGCTGAATTTGACGAAGGCCGCGATGAACCTGCTGTTTGCCAACGACCGGCGCGGGGAATATCCGCCGAGCCTTTATGCCGCGCAGAACCCGCTGCTTCCGCCCTTCGCGCCTCTGCGCGGCGAGGCGCGGGCCGATGTCGTCGTCGTGGGGGCCGGGTATACCGGGTTGTCGGCGGCGCTGACACTGGCTCGCGCCGGGCGACAGGTGGTGCTGGTCGAGGCGCAGCGCGTGGGCTTTGGCGCCTCGGGGCGGAACGGTGGACAGATGGGGTCCGGCCAGCGGCTGGAGGTCGACGAGCTTGAGCGGCTGGCCGGGCGCGAAGCCGCGCGGCGCCTGTGGGACATGGCCGAGGAAGCAAAGGCCCTGACCCGCGCCCTTGCCGCCGAAGCGGGCGTGACGGTTCATCCCGGCATCGCCCATGCGGCGCGGACGGCGCGCGAGGCTACCCATGCCCGCGCGAATGCCGAGCGGCTGGCCCGGGACTACGACTACCCCCTGATCGAGCCGCTGGATGCGGAAGGGTTGCGGGCGCTGGTCAAGTCGCCCCTGTATGTGGGCGGTGATGTGGACCGCGGCGCCGGGCATCTGGACCCGCTGGCCTTGGCGCTGGGGATGGCACGGCTGGCCGTCGCGGCCGGCGTCCGCATCCATGAAGGCAGCCATGTCCACGCGATCCGCCATGCAAGGCGCGCGGATGAGAAAACCGTGGTTCAGACCGGCACCGGGCGGGTGATCTGCGACCATGTGATCCTCGCCGGCAACGGCTACCTTGGCCGGCTGGACGAAGGCGTGGCCGCGCGTGTCATGCCGATCAACAACTTCGTCGTCGCGACCGAGCCTCTGGGCGCCCGTGCGGACGAGATCCTGGGCGAGAACGTGGCCGTCCATGACACCCGCTTCGTGGTGAACTACTGGCGGCTCAGCGACGACCGGCGGCTGGTTTTCGGCGGTGGCGAGAACCTCGGATACCGCTTCCCCAAGGACATCGCCGCCAAGGTCCGCAAGCCGCTGGAACAGGTCTATCCTCAGTTGAAGGGCGTGACGATCACCCATGCCTGGGGCGGGACTCTGGCGATCACGCTGAACCGGATGCCGCATTTTGCCCGGCCTGCGCCGAACTGCCTGTCTGTCGGCGGCTATTCGGGACATGGGGTGGCGCTGGCGAACCTTGCGGGAAAGCTGATGGCGCAGGCGGTGATGGGCCAGTCCGAGGGGTTCGACAGCATGGCCGCCCTGCCCTCGCGCCCCTTCCCAGGTGGCGGCGGGCTGCGCTGGCCCCTGCTGGTCGCGGGGATGAGCTGGTATTCCCTGCGCGACCGACTGGGCGTCTGAGCCTCAGCCGCCCCCCTGCTTGCGCGCCTGCCTGGCCGCGCGCTTCGCCATGCGGGCGGCGCGGTGACGGTGATAGCCCTCGACCACCCGCAGGCTCAGGTAATGGGCGATCACAGCGGCGATCGTGCCGGGGATGATGCTGCCGACCAGATAAGGCAGGAAGATTGCGTGAAAGAACGTCTCCAACTGGTCCCACTGGGCCACGCGGTCATCGAAGATCGACATGAAATTGTGGGTCAACTGCCGCCCCGCCGAGGCAAAGGCATTGAGGATCGCGGCGGGCGTCATGCTGCCATCCACCCCCAGCATCCAGCGGCCGAGCGCCATCGATGTCATCGCCATGAAGGGGATCGTCACAGGATTGCCGATCAGCGTGCCAAGAGCCGCCGCCAGCAGGTTGCCCCGCATCACCCAGGCAAGCGCAAAGGCGCCCAGCAGGTGAAAGCCGAACAAGGGCGTGAAGTTGATGAAGGTGCCCGCCGCGAAGCCCCGCGCGATCCGGTGCGGCTGGTCCGGCAGGCGGCGGACGCGGTAGCCCAGATACTGCGCGGCACGCGACCATCCCCCCCGGGGATAGACCATCTCGGAGGCGATCTGCGAATAGCTGCGTGGCTTGCGCTTGAACACCCGCGCCTCTTGTCAGGACCGGGTCCAGTGAAGCAGCCGCCCCTTGCGGACGCAAGCCCGCGCCGCCAAGCGTGATCGCGGCTCAGACCCGCGCGGTGGCATCCCGGATGCGCACGACCTGCGCCACGTCGCTTTCCGCTTCCAGCGCGGTCAGCAGCGCCTGCAGATGCTCGCGGTCGCGCAGCTCGACCTCGATCCGAAGGCGGTAGAAATCGGGCTTGCGGTCCAGGAACTCGAGATCCGAGATATTGGCACCCTGCGCGCCGATCAGCGTGCAGATGCGCCCCAGCACGCCTGCGTCATGGCGGATCGTCAGGTTCAGCTTGGACGAATAGACCGGCGGGTGCCGCCCTTCGCGCCAGCGCAGATCGACCCAGCGGGTGGGCTGATCCTCGAAATCCGCCAGCACCGGGCAGTCGATGGCGTGGATGACGACGCCCTTGCCGCGATAGGTGATGCCGACGATCCGTTCGCCCGGAAGGGGATCGCAGCAGGGCGCGCGGGTCAGTTCGCGGTCGGCTTCCAGCCCGGCGATGGCGCGGTTGGGGTCGATCTCCTCCTCGGCCGGGGCGAGGTCGGGGTAAAGGACGCCCACCACCTGCCGCGCCGACAGTTCGGCCGAGCCGATGCGAGCCAGCAGTTCATCGGAATCGGGCAGCGCCAGCGCCTTGGCCGCGGCACGCAGGGCCTTGTCGGTGACCTTGCGGTTCACATGCTCGAAGGCCACGCGCACCAGTTCCGACCCCAGCCGGATGAAGCGCGAACGGTCCTCCTCGCGCAAGCTGCGCCGGATCGCGGCCTTGGCGCGGCCCGTCACCACGATCTCCAGCCATGTTGCCTGCGGCCGCTGCCCCGAGGCCGCGATGATTTCCACCGACTGCCCGTTCTTCAGCCGCGTCCACAGCGGCACCCGGATGCCGTCCACCTTGGCACCCACGCAGCCGTTCCCCAGCCGCGTATGGATCGCATAGGCGAAGTCAATGGGCGTCGCCCCTTTGGGCAACTGGATCACGTCGCCCTTTGGGGTGAAGCAGAAAACCTGATCCTGATACATCTCGAGCTTGACGTGTTCGAGGAACTCGTCGTGGTTCTCCTCTCCGAACCGCTCGGTGAGGCTGGCGAGCCATTCGCCCGGATCGACGGCAAAGGGGTTCTTGCTGCGGACGCCGTCGCGATAAGCCCAGTGCGCGGCAACCCCGGCCTCGGCCACCTCGTGCATGGCGCGGGTGCGGATCTGGACCTCGACGCGGGTGCCGTCGCGGGCCGACACGGTGCTGTGGATCGAGCGGTAGCCGTTCGACTTGGGCTGGCTGATATAGTCCTTGAACCGCCCCGGCACCGCGCGCCACTTGCGGTGGATGATCCCCAGCGTGCGGTAGCAGTCGGCCTCGGTCCGGGTGATGATCCGAAAGCCGTAGATGTCGGACAGGCGGCTGAAGGTCAGCTGCTTTTCCTGCATCTTGCGCCAGACGCTGAAAGGTTTCTTGGCGCGACCGAAGACATGGGCCTCGATCCCCTCGGCGTCCAGCGCGGCGCGGATGTCGCCGGTGATCTGGGGGATGACGTCGCCGTTTTCCTTCTGCAGCGTGACGAAGCGGCGGATGATCGAATTGCGCGCCTCGGGGTTCATGACCTTGAAGGCGAGGTCCTCAAGCTCCTCGCGCATCCACTGCATCCCCATGCGTCCGGCCAGCGGCGCGAAGATGTCCATCGTTTCGCGCGCCTTCTGCACCTGCTTGTCGGGGCGCATCGACTTGATCGTCCGCATGTTGTGCAGGCGGTCGGCCAACTTGACCAGGATCACGCGAAGATCGCGGGACATCGCCATGAACAGCTTGCGGAAATTCTCCGCCTGCTTGGAATGGGTGCCCGACAGTTGCAGGTTGGTCAGCTTGGTGACGCCATCGACCAGATCGGCGATCTCGCGCCCGAAGATCTGCTCGACCTCGACCCATGTGGAACGGGTGTCCTCGATGGTGTCGTGCAGCAGCGCGGTCACGATGGTCGCGTCGTCAAGCCGCATCTCGGTCAGGATGGCGGCGACGGCGACCGGATGGGTGAAATAGGGTTCGCCCGAGTGGCGGAACTGCCCTTCGTGCATCCGGCGGCCATAGTCATAGGCCCGCCGGATCAGTTCGGCATTGGTTCGCGGGTTGTAGTTGCGGACGAGCGCGATCAGATCCTCGACGTCGAACTTCTCCAATCGAAGATCCGCCCGCTCCGCCGCCTTAGCCGCGGCTTTGCGCTTCGAGCATCATGCGAAGCATCCGTTCCTCGGATTCCTCGTCGGCGGGCTTAGGACGATCGATCTCGGCCCCCAGCAGCAGCGCCATCGCGTCCTCTTCCGGCTCGTCGACCTCGATCTGGGTCTGGAACTGCTCGATCATCCGCTCGCGCAGTTCGTCGACGGGCTGGGTCTCGTCGGCGATCTCGCGCAGGGCGACAACCGGGTTCTTGTCGTTGTCGCGGTCCACGGTCACAGGCGAACCCGATGCTATCTCACGCGAGCGGTGGGCAGCGAGCATCACCAGGTCAAAGCGGTTCGGAACCTTGTCGACGCAGTCCTCGACGGTCACGCGTGCCATGCAACACCTCTGCGAATCGGCTGAAAGAGCAAGATGGCATAAGTGGAAGTTATGATGCGAAAAGTCAAGGTGAACCCGTCATCGGCGCCATGCCGGCAAGAGCCAGTGACGGCAAGTCCGCCAGCATCCGCGCCACGGTCAGGCCCGTGCGGGGATGACGCCAAGCAGGCGCAATCTCAGCCAGAGGCGCCAAGACGAAGCCGCGGTCCTGAAGGCGCGGATGCGGAAGGATCAGCGTCCTGGGGGACAGCCTCGCCTGCGCCTCGGGGGCGAGGTTCCGCCAGCCGTCCTGGGTCGCTGCGTCGGGCAGCACCGTGTCACCAACTGCCAGCAGGTCCAGGTCGATGGTACGGGACTGCCAGCGACCGCCGTCGCGCAGCCGCCCGAACCGCGCCTCGATCCGGTGCAGCGCCTCCAGCGTCCCCGCGGCATCATGGTCGCTGGCCAGGGTTGCGGCGCCATTTATATAGTTCGGCCCCGACCCCGGCGGATGCGCGGGCGTGCGCCAGAAACGGCTGAGCCGCCGCACGGCCAATCCCTCGGCAGGCATCGCCCGCAGAGCATTGCGCAGGGTTTCGGCAGGGCAACCTGTCGAAGAAAACAGGTTTGCGCCGATGGCGACGAGGACTAGCTTCTGCAAACCATTTCCGGTGCTTGAGTTTGAAGGGGCAACACTTTGTTTTACAAGGACGACCGGCTGGCGCTGTTTATCGACGGCTCGAATCTGCACGCCGCCGCGAAGTCGCTGGGCTTTGACCTGGATTACAAGCTGCTGCGGCAGGAGTTCGAGCGCCGCGGCAAGCTGATCCGCGCCTATTACTACACCGCCCTGCTTGAAAGCGAGGAATATTCCCCGATCCGCCCGCTGATCGACTGGCTGAACTACAACGGCTACACGATCGTGACCAAGCCCGCGCGGGAATACACCGACTCGATGGGCCGGCGGCGGGTCAAGGGCAACATGGACATCGAGCTGGCCGTCAACGCCATGGATCTGGCGCCGCGCCTGGACCATGCCGTGCTGTTCTCAGGTGACGGCGACTTCCGCCCTCTGGTCGAGGCGCTGCAGCGCCGGGGCGTGCGCGTCTCGGTCGTCTCGACCATGCGCAGCCAACCGCCGATGATCGCGGACGAGCTGCGCCGGCAGGCCGACAACTTCATCGAGCTGGACGCCCTGCGTGACATCGTCGGCCGCCCCCCACGCGAACCGCGCGAGGCACCGAGCCCTTCAGCGACCGAAACCTGAGCCGGCGAGGGCCTTAATTCCCCGGTGAATTTACCTGTTTCCACGTTATAGATATTTTGTCACGAGTGAGGATTCGCAGTGATGGTCGAGAGCAACGACAGCAACGGCATCGACGAGGCGCTGGACCGGGTGCTGCGAATGGCGGACTTCGGGCCGCGGCAGCCATCCCGCATCCTGGCCGAATTGCGGGCCTACTGGGCGTCGCTGCGCCATGGCCGCGCGGTGCCCTCACGCGCCGACGTGACGCCGCAGGGTCTGGGCGGCGCGCTGGAATATGCCTTTATCCTGGAACGGGTCGGTCCGGGCGGCGCGCGGTTCCGGCTGGCCGGGCGGCACCTTGTCGACCTGATGGGGATGGAGGTCCGGGGCATGCCGCTTTGCGCGCTGATGCATCCCGGGTCACGCGGCAGGCTGTCGGATGTGCTTGAGGCCGTGCTTCAAGGGCCGCAGATCGCCGAGATCGAGCTGGCCTCGCCTGGTTCCTACGGCGCACCGGAACTGACGGGCAGGATGCTGCTGCTGCCGCTGCGGTCCGACCTGGGGGACGTGACACGCGTGCTGGGCTGCCTTGCGTCCGAAGGAGAGATCGGCACCGCGCCGCGCCGCTTCGACCTGATGGCCGAACGGGCCGATCCGGTCATCGAGGGCGGACGGCTGCTTCCCCCCTCGCCTTCCGCTGCGGGCTTCGCAGAGCCCGGCGCGTCGTGGACGCCCGCGGAACCGCGCGTTCATATCCACGAGGATGATACCCCCGAGGAACGGCGCCTGCGTTTCCGCGTGATTTCCAACGACTGAGGACCGCGCCCGACAGGCCGCCGTCCTTCTCAGCCGTCAGCTTGCATCGCGAAGTTGCACGGGGGTGCCGGTGCGGCGGGCACGCAGTTCCTCGGCCACGAGGAAGGCCAGTTCCAGCGACTGGCTGGCGTTCAGGCGCGGGTCGCAGGCGGTGTGATAGCGGTTCGACAGGTCATGGTCGGTGATCGCCCGCACGCCGCCGGTGCATTCGGTCACGTCGCGGCCGGTCATCTCGAAATGCACCCCGCCGGGGACGGTGCCTTCAGCGGCATGGACCTCGAAGAACTCGCGCACCTCTCGCAGCACGGACTCGAACGGCCGGGTCTTGTAGCCCGAGGCCGACTTGATCGTGTTCCCGTGCATGGGATCGCAGGACCAGACGACCTCTGCCCCTTCCTCGCGCACCGCCCGGATCAGCCGCGGCAGGTGATCACCGACCGTGCCCGCCCCGAAACGGGCGATCAGCGTCAGGCGGCCGGGCTCGTTGTCGGGGGTCAGCCGCGCGATCAGCGCCTTGAGGTCGTCGGTCGAGATCGACGGCCCGCATTTCAGACCGATCGGGTTCTGCACGCCCCGGCAGAATTCGACATGGGCGCCATCGACCTGCCGCGTCCGGTCGCCGATCCAGATCATGTGGCCGGAGCCGGCGACGGGCAGCCCGGTGGTGGAATCGATCCGCGCCAGCGCTTCCTCGTATTCCAGCAGCAGCGCCTCGTGGCTGGTGTAGAACTCGACCGTGCCCAGTTCATGCGCCGTTTCCGCCGTGACGCCCGCGGCCTGCATGAAGGCCATCGCGTCGGAAATCCGGTCGGCGATGTCGCGGTAGCGCGCGGCTTCCGGCCCATCGGTGAAATCGGCGATCCAGCTTTGCACGCGATGGATGTCGGCATAGCCGCCGGTCGAGAAGGCCCGCAGCAGGTTCAGCGAGGCCGCCGCCTGCGTATAGGCCTGAAGCATCCGCCCCGGATCGGGCACCCGCGCCTCGGGGGTGAAGTCGAAGCCGTTGATGATGTCGCCGCGGTAGCTGGGCAGTTCGACGCCGCCCATCACCTCGGTCGGCGCGCTGCGCGGCTTGGCGAACTGGCCCGCCATGCGGCCGACCTTGACCACGGGCATCTGCGCGCCCCAGGTCAGCACCACCGCCATCTGCAGCATCACCTTGAAGGTGTCGCGGATGTTGTCGGCCGCGAACTCGGCGAAGCTTTCGGCGCAGTCGCCCCCCTGCAGAAGAAAGCGGCGCCCCTGCCCCACGTCGGCCAGTTGCGCCCTGAGACGGCGCGCCTCGCCCGCGAAGACCAGCGGCGGGAACTTGGCAAGCTGCGTCTCGACGGCTCCAAGGGACTTTGCGTCAGGATAATCCGGCATCTGCACGCGCGGGCGCGCACGCCAGCTTCCGCGCTGCCAGTCGCTGGCGCGCGCTGCGTTGCGGTCGATGTCGGGCGTCTGCTGCGGCATGGCTCATCTCCTGCGGATTGCAGGGTTATAAAGGTCTTGCCCCAAGGAATAAACCCTGAGTCGGGCAACCGGCAGCCTGCCCCGGAAACGTTCCGGCGCGTTTGATCCTGTCCTTCACGACATGCTTTTCTTTCGAAAAACGCCGCCCTAGTGTCGCGAACAAGGACAAAAGGTCCAATCAGGGGGAAGACCGCATGAAGAAGCTGTTTCTGGCCACGACCGCCCTTGCCTTCAGCGCAGGGTTGGCGGTGGCCGAGGACGTCAGGATCGGCCTTTCGCTGGGCTTCACCGGGCCGCTCGAATCGATGTCGCCGAACATGGCGAATGGCGCCGAGACGGCGATCAAGGAAGCCAACGACTCGGGCAAGTTCCTGAACGGCTCGACGATCACGCCGGTGCGCGCCGACAACACCTGCGCCGATGCGGCGGCAGCGGTCGCGGCGGTCGAGCGCCTGGTCACGGCCGAAGGCGTCAAGGGCATCATGGGGGGCATGTGTTCGGGTGAGACGATCGCCAGCCTGGAACGCGTGGGTGTGCCGAACGGCATCGTGATGATTTCGCCCTCGGCGACCTCGCCGGCGCTGACGGACATCCAGGACCAGGGCTTCTTCTTCCGCACCTCGCCCTCGGACGCCCGGCAGGGCGAGGTGATGGCAGGGATCGCGCAGGAACGCGGGGTCCAGTCGGTCGCGATCACCCACACGAACAACGATTACGGCAAGGGGCTGGCGGAATCCTTCCGCGCGGCCTTCGAGGCCAAGGGCGGCACCGTGACGATGCTGCAGGCCCATGACGACGGCAAGGCCGACTATTCGGCCGAGGTGGGCGCACTGGCCGCAGCCGGCGGGGACGCGCTGGCGGTCGTGGGCTATGTCGATCAGGGCGGATCGGGCATCATGCGCGGGGCGCTGGATTCGGGCGCGTTCGAGACCTTCATCCTGCCCGACGGCATGGTCGCGCAGGCTCTGGTGGACCGTTTCGGGCCGGAACTTGAGACCTCCTTCGGCCAGAACCCTTCCTCGGAGGGCGAGGGCCGGACGAAGTTCAATGAACTGGCGCAGGCGGCAGGCTTCGACGGCACTTCGGCCTTCGCGGGCGAATCCTATGACGCGGCGGCGCTTCTGGTCCTGGCGATGCAGGCGGCGGGCTCGACCGATCCCCGCGTCTACAAGGACAAGGTGATGGAGGTCGCGAACGCGCCGGGCGAGAAGATCAGCGCCGGAGAGATCGGCCGCGCGCTGGAACTGATCGCGGCGGGCACCGACATCGACTATGACGGCGCCTCGGCGGTCGAGTTGATCGAGCCGGGCGAAAGCGCCGGCACCTACCGCGAGGTGGATTTCGCCGGCGGCCAGATGAACACCGTCCGCATCCGCTGATCCGATCCGCCCCGGCCGGCACACCGCGCCGGGGCGTTTCATGACCGCAGGAGGGCGGTCACCACGGCAATCCCGCGCATGAACGGGATACAACACATACTGGGAGGAATGACATGAACCGTTTTCTGATGGCGTCCGCCGTGCTGGCGCTGACGGCCGGGGCCGCGCTGGCCGAGGACGTGAAGCTGGGCGTCTCGCTGGGCTTTACCGGGCCGCTGGAATCGATGGCGCCCTCGATGCTGAAGGGGGTGGAACTGGCCGCAAAGGAGGTCAGCGACTCCGGCAAGCTGCTGGGAGGCGGCGCCGTGAGCGTCGTGCAGGCCGACAACACCTGCGCGGATGCGGCGGCCTCGGTCTCGGCGGTCGAGCGGCTGGTAACCTCGGACCGGGTCAACGGCATTGTCGGCGGGATGTGTTCCGGCGAGACGATCGCCAGCCTTGAACGCGTGGCGGTGCCGAACGGCATGGTGATGATCGCGCCCTCCGCCACTTCGCCCGCGCTCAGCACCATCGACGACAAGGGTTTCTTCTTCCGCACCGCGCCATCCGACGCGCGGCAGGGCGAGGTGATGGCCGACATCATCTCCGAACGCGGCATCAAGAACGTCGCCGTGACCTACACCAACAACGACTATGGCAAGGGTCTGGCGGATTCATTCGCCGAGTCCTTCAAGGCCAAGGGCGGCACGATCACGATCAACGCCGCGCATGACGACGGCAAGGCGGACTATTCGGCCGAGGTCGGCGCGCTGGCCGCCGCAGGTGGCGATGCGCTGGTCGTCGCGGGCTATGTCGATCAGGGCGGCTCGGGCATCGTGCGCGGGGCGCTGGATTCCGGCGCCTTCGACACCTTCGTCTTCACCGACGGTATGGTGACGCAGGCGCTGGTGGACCGCTTCGGGACCGAGCTGGAACATTCCTTCGGCCAGAACCCCTCGGCCGAGGGTGAAGGGCGCGACGCCTTCATCGCGCTCGCGCGGGATGCGGGCTTCGAAGGCTCGGATGCTTTTGCCGCCGAGGCCTACGACGCGGCTGCGCTGATCCTGCTGGCTATGCAGGCCTCCGGGTCCACCGATCCCCGCGTCTACAAGGACAAGGTGATGGACGTGGCCAACGCGCCGGGCGAGCAGATCATGCCCGGTCAGCTTGGCCGCGCGCTGGAACTGATCGCGGCGGGCACCGACATCGACTATGTGGGCGCCTCGGCGGTCGAACTGGTCGGCCCGGGCGAAAGCGCGGGCACCTATCGCGAGGTCGACTTCAAGGGGGGCATCCTGAACGCGGTTCGCACCCGTTGACCCCTGACGCAAGATCCGCGGCGCCCTCTCGGGCGCCGCATCCGGTTTTTCTTGGCGAATGGCCCCCCGGTCGTCTAGGGAACCCGGCAGGAGAATCGGAGCGCGCATGATCGAGGTCCACGACCTTCACCGGCATTTCGGCGGCTTCCGCGCCGTCGATGGCGCCAGCCTGACGATCCGCACCGGATCCATCACCGGGCTGATCGGGCCGAACGGTGCGGGCAAGTCCACCCTGTTCAATGTGATTGCGGGCGTGCTGCCGCCCACCTCGGGCCGCGTCGTCATGGACGGCGAGGACATCACCGACCTGCCCCCGCACGAGTTGTTCCACAAGGGCCTGCTGCGCACCTTCCAGATGGCGCATGAGTTCTCGTCCATGTCGGTGCGCGAGAACCTGATGATGGTCCCGCCCGGACAGTCGGGCGAGAGCCTGTGGAACACCTGGTTCGGCCGCAAGCGCATTGCCGAGGAAGAACGCGCGCTCCGGGCGCGTGCCGACGAGGTGCTGGACTTCCTGACCATCAGCCATGTGGCCGAGGAAAAGGCCGGGAACCTGTCGGGCGGACAGAAGAAGCTGCTGGAACTGGGCCGCTGCATGATGGTCGAGGCCAAGATCGTCTTTCTGGACGAGGTGGGTGCCGGCGTGAACCGCACCCTTCTGGGCACCATTGCCGACGCTATCATCCGCCTGAACCGGGAACGCGGCTATACCTTCTGCGTGATCGAGCATGACATGGATTTCATCGGCAAGCTCTGCGATCCGGTGATCGTCATGGCCGAAGGCAAGGTCCTGGCCGAGGGGTCTGCCGCGCGCATCATGGAAAACGAGGCGGTGATCGAGGCCTATCTGGGCCGCGGCCTCAAGAACAAGGACAAGGTCGGGGTATGAGCGATCCTTTTGCCAATCGCGGCAACCGCGACGCCTCGGTCGTGAACCCGCGTCCTGCCGGGACTTTCCAGGGCAGCCTTCGCAGCGGCGCGGCCCGGCCCGGCCCTGCCGGCGACCCCTTTCTCATCGGCGAGAACATGCGCGGCGGCTATGGCAAGGCCGATATCCTGAACGGCTGCACGCTGGCGGTCGAGAAGGGCCGGATCGCCGTGATCGTCGGCCCGAACGGCGCGGGCAAGTCCACGGCCATGAAGGCGATCTTCGGGATGCTGACCCTGCGGGAAGGCAGCGTCCGGCTGGACGGGCAGGACATCACCGCCCTGAACCCGCAGGACCGCGTCAAGGCGGGCATGGGTTTCGTCCCCCAGGTCGCCAATGTCTTCCCGACCATGACGGTCGAGGAGAACCTGGAAATGGGCGCCTATCTGCGCCAGGACGATTTCCGCCAAACGATGCAGCAGGTCTATGAGCTGTTCCCGGCTGTCGCCGACAAGCGCCGCCAGAACGCGGGTGAACTGTCTGGCGGCCAGCGCCAGCAGGTCGCCGTTGGCCGGGCGCTGATGACGCAACCGAAGCTTCTGATGCTGGACGAGCCGACCGCAGGCGTCAGCCCCATCGTCATGGACGAGCTTTTCGACCGCATCATCGAAATCGCGCGCACGGGCATCTCGATCCTGATGGTGGAACAGAACGCCAAGCAGGCGCTGGAGATCGCCGATGTCGGCTATGTGCTGGTGCAGGGCGCCAACCGCTACACCGGCACCGGGGCCGAGCTGATGGCCGACCCCGAGGTGCGCCGCACCTTCCTGGGGGGCTGACGATGGACGGACAGAACGGGCAGGTCCGACCTGCAAGGGGAAGCCTCTGATGGATGTTCTCAATGCCCTTGTGGCGATCCTGAACTTCGTGGTCATCCCGGCTTCGGCCTATGGCGCGCAGCTTGCGTTAGGGGCTTTGGGGGTGACGCTGATCTACGCCATCCTGCGGTTCTCGAACTTCGCCCATGGCGACACCATGGCCTTCGGCACCGCCATCGTGATCCTGCTGACATGGGGGCTGCAGTCGCTGGGGGTATCTTTCGGCCCCCTGCCCTCGGCCCTCCTGGCGCTGCCGCTGGGAATCGCCCTGACGGCGCTGTTGGCGCTGCTGACCGACCGCTGGGTCTATCGCCACTACCGCCGGGTGCGCGCCGCGCCCATCGTGGTGGTCATGGCCTCGGTCGGCGTCATGTTCGTGATGAACGGCCTGACGCGCCTTGTGATCGGCGTGGACGAGATCCAGTTCGCGGACGGCGCCCGCTTTGTCATCTCGGTGCCGCAGTTCCGGCAGATGACCGGGCTAAGCGAGGGCCTTGCGTTCAGGACCACGCAGGCGATCACGCTGGTGATCGCGGCGCTGTCGGTCTGGGCGCTGTTCGTCTTCCTGAACCGCACCCGCGCCGGCAAGGCGATGCGCGCCTATGCCGACAACGAGGATCTGGCCCTGCTGTCGGGCATCGACCCCGACCGGGTCGTGCGGATGACCTGGATCATCGCCACCGGCCTCGCGGTGCTGGCGGGCACGCTTTATGGATTGGACAAATCCTTCAAGGCGTTCAACTATTTCCAGATCCTCCTGCCGGTCTTCGCGGCGGCCATCGTGGGCGGCCTCGGCAGCCCAATCGGCGCCATCGCGGGGGGCTTCCTGATCGCCTTTTCCGAGGTTGCGCTGACCTATCCCTGGAAGAAGATCGCCGAATATCTGGGTTTCGAGCCCACCGGCCTGCTGCAGATGCTGGGCACGGAATACAAGCTGGCGATCAGCTTCGTCATCCTGATCGTCGTTCTGCTGGTGCGCCCCACGGGGCTGTTCCGCGGCAAAGCCTATTGAGGAGGCCTGAATGAGCGCCAACCGTCAGGCCGAAACCTCTGCCAGCCCATGGCGCGCGCCGCTGCTGTTCGCGGCGGTGATCCTGCTGGTCGTGCTGGAAGGCACGGTCTCGAACGCGATGTTCTCGGGGTCGTGGAACAGCGCGCTGTCGATCCTGAACATGGGGTTGATTTCGGCCGTGACCGCGCTGGGCGTCAACATGATCTGGGGTTACGGCGGGTTGTTCAACGCGGGCGTCGTCGGTTTCGTGGCGCTGGGGGGAGTTGCCCCGGTGCTGATCTCGACCCAGCCGGTGCAGGGCGCCTGGGCGGCCGGGGGACCGCAGATGGTCCTGGCGCTGGCGGTCGGGCTTGCGACGCTGGTGATTGCTGCAGCGGCAGCCTCGCGGCTGAAGGGCGCAACGCGCTTCTGGATCGCAGCGCTGGTCGTCATCGCAGGCTATGTCGCGACGCGGATGCTGTTCGATCCGGCAGTGGCCGCGATCGAGGCGAACAATCCCTCCAAGGCCGGCAACATCGGCGGGCTGGGCTTGCCGGTGCTGCTGAGCTGGCCGGTGGGCATGGTCTTTGCCGCCATCGCCGCCTGGGGCATCGGCAAGGTCGCGCTGGGGCTGCGCTCGGACTATCTTGCGATCGCCACGCTGGGGATCGGCGAAATCATCGTCGCCCTCCTCAGGAACGAAGGCTGGCTGGCCCGCGGCGTGCTGAACATCACCGGCATCCCGCGCCCTGTCCCTTACGAGCTTGACCTGCAGGCAAACCCCGCCTTCGTCGAGGCCGCCGTGCGTTGGGCGATGGACCCGACCACGGCCTCTGCCATCTATGTCAAGCTGTCCTATGCCACGATCTTCGTGGCGGTGCTGCTGACGCTGATTCTGCTGTCGGAACTGGCGCTGTATTCGCCCTGGGGCCGGATGATGCGGGCGATCCGAGACAACGAGATCGCGGCCGAGGCCATGGGCAAGGACGTCACCCGGCGGCACCTGCATCTGTTCATCCTCGGTTGCGCGGTGATCGGGCTTTCGGGGGCGATGATGGTGACGCTGGACGGGTTGATGGCGCCGGGCGGATACAACCCGCTGCGCTATACCTTCCTGATCTGGGTGATGGTGATCGTCGGGGGGTCGGGCAACAACTGGGGGGCGGTGCTGGGCGCGGTGCTGATCTGGTTTCTCTGGATCAAGGCCGAGGTCTGGGGGCCTGCCGCGATGTCGCTGCTGACCTCGCCGCTGTCGGATGGAGGCCTCAAGCGCCACCTGATCGAAAGCGCGCCGCAGATGCGCTATGTCGCGATGGGGGTCGTGCTGCTGCTGGTGCTGAGGTTCGCGCCGCGGGGGCTGCTGCCGGAACGGTGAGTTCTGACGGAACGGCCGGTCTCCGGGGCTCTGCCCCATCGTCGTATACGACGATCCCGGGATATTTGGACGAAGAAGAAAACCCTAGAGGTCGATCCGGCCCGTCATGCCGTCTGCAAAACGGTGCAAGACGGTCGGGTAAAGGAGGTGCTCGGCCTTCAGGACCCTCGCAGCAAGGGTTTCAGGCGTATCCCCAGGCTCGACCGGCACATGGGCCTGACCAAGGATGGGGCCGTCGTCCAGCAGCGGCGTCACAAGATGAACGGTGGCGCCTGCCCGCGTGTCGCCGGCTTCGATGGCGCGGGCATGCGTGTGAAGGCCGGGGTACTTCGGCAGCAGCGAGGGATGGATGTTCAGCATCATGCCCTGAAAGCGGTCCACGAAGCCGGGCGTGAGAATCCGCATGAAGCCGGCAAGGCAGAGGATGTCCGGCTCGGCCGCAAGCAGCGGCTCAAGCAGCGCGGCCTCGAAGGCCCCGCGATCGCCGCGGAACGGGCGGTGATCCACCGCTGCGGTCGGCACGCCCATCTCGGCGGCGCGGACAAGACCGGCCGCAGCGGGATCGTTCGAGGCGACCAGCACCGGCCGGGCCGGGTGGTCGCCGGTCATCGAACGGACCAGCGCGACCATGTTCGATCCGCCGCCCGAGATCAGGATCGCAACGCGTTTTACCACAGCGTTCCGGTATAACCGACGCCCCGGCCGCCGCCGACCTCGCCCATCTCGACCACGCGCTCGCCTGCGTCGCGCAGCATCCCGGTCAGCGCACGCGCACGGTCAGGGGCCACCACAAGGATCATGCCGATGCCGCAGTTGAAGGTCTTGAGCATCTCGCGTTCGGGGATGCGTGCCGTATCGGCAAGCCACTGGAACACGGCAGGAGCCTGCCAGTTGTCAAGGTTGACCTCGACGCCCATTCCTTCGGGCAGGACGCGCGGCAGGTTCTCGGTGATGCCGCCGCCGGTGACATGGGCGGCCGCATGGACGCCGCCTGCCCGGATCGCCTCCAGCACCGGGCGGACGTAAAGCCGGGTGGGCGTCAGCAGCGCCCGCCCGAGCGGCCCCTTGGCGAAGGGCGCGGGATCGGACCAGCCGAGGCCCGTCGTTTCGACCACCTTGCGGACAAGCGAGAAGCCATTTGAATGCACGCCGTCCGAGCCGAGGCCCAGCAGCACGTCGCCTTCCGCGACATCCCGCGGCAGATGCGCGCCGCGTTCCATGGCGCCCACGGCAAAGCCGGCAAGGTCGAAGTCACCGTCGTGATACATCCCCGGCATCTCTGCCGTCTCGCCGCCGATCAGGGCCGCGCCGGAACGCCGGCAACCCTCGGCGATGCCGGCGATGACGCGGGCGGCCTCATCAACCTGCAGCTTGCCGGTGGCGAAATAATCCAGGAAGAACAGCGGCTCGGCCCCCTGACAGACGAGATCGTTCACGCACATGGCCACAAGGTCGATGCCGACGCCGTCAAGCTCTCCGGTCTCTATGGCGATGCGCAGCTTGGTGCCGACGCCATCGGTGGCCGCGACCAGAACCGGATCGGCGTAGCCTGCCGCCTTCAGGTCGAACAGCGCGCCGAAGCCGCCGAGTCCTGACATCACCCCTGGCCGGGCAGTCGCCGCGGCGGCGGGCTTGATACGTTCCACCAAGGCGTTGCCAGCGTCGATATCCACACCCGCCTGCGCGTAGGTAAGCCCGCCCCTGCCATCAGCCTTGGTCATGTCACCCATCCCTCTTGCCTGGGTGCTGGATAGCCCAGCCGTCCGGCGCAGACAATCAACGCGACCCGCCTGCCCCGGTTTTCCTTGACCCGCGCGCCCGCATTTGCGACAGCCCTCAGGCGCGGGCCTGTAGCTCAATGGTCAGAGCAGGGCGCTCATAACGCCTTGGTTGGGGGTTCAAGTCCCTCCGGGCCTACCAAACCCCGCGTTTTATAAGTTATTTCAATTCCTTGTCGGGCGTGCTGACAAGGTTTGCAGGGTGGCTGATCAATTCCTGCTTCCCATGCGCCCAGCCGGTGCGGCTTGCGATGACGGAATCGGCCGGCCCCAGCCCGGAAGCCTCGCCATCTCCCCAGCAGGAATGGCGAGGCTCGGGCCGTCTCGTGGGAACCCTGGCTGCCTTGCCGTTCAGCCGAACAGGAAGTCCGAAGCCGTCATCCCCGTGACACTGGCCACCATGAGGATGTCCTGCCCCGGATCGCTGAACCCGCCGGCGGCGCCATAGTCGATGCGGGTGCCGCCGTCTTCGAGAAGAACGAAGCGGTCGGCATCGTCGAGCCTTCCGCTGCGGTCGGTATCAAGGTCGGACCAGGCCAGTTTTCTGGTGTTGAAGTGAACAAGGTCATCGTCGGCGCTGCGGAAATCCATGATCACGTCCCGGCCGTCGCGTTCGTTGAAGATGAACTTGTCGGCGCCGCCTGCAATCACCCGCTCGGTGCCGTTGCTCGCCGTGCCATCGCCCCACAGGACGTCGTCGCCCTTGCCGCCGACGATCCGGTCCTTGCCGCCAAGCAGCTCGACACGGCCGAAGTACGAGACGCCATACCAGGTGTCCGCAGTCCCGTCGCCGTAGATCGTGTCATTGCCGTCGCCGCCATGGATCGTGTCGTTTCCGCCTTTCAGCAGGGCCAGGTCCATGCCTTCGACCACCCCGTCACCGTAAAGGGTGTCGTTTCCGCTTCCCCCTTGTATCCGGTCGGCCCCGCCGGTCAGGGTAGACTGGCCGTTCGTGAAGACGCCGCCATCCCCAAGCACCGAATCCGCGCCCGTCCCGCCGTCGATCGTGTCGTTGCCCCCGCGCAGCACTCCGTTGCCGGGGTTGAAGCCGGGCGCGGCGCTCACCGATCCGTCGCCGATGACGGTGTCGGCGCCTGATCCGGCGTCAAGGTAGTCGTTCGCACCCACGACCTCGGCATCGCTGCCATCGGCCCAGCCGTCGCCTTGCAGAAGGTCGTTGCCGCTGCCGCCCCAGATCCTGTCCGCCCCGCCCTTGAGCAGTGCCGAGGACCTGAAGGTGGAAACGCCGCCGTCGCCATAAACGACGTCATTGCCGGCACCCCCGTGCAGGATGTCCCTGCCGCCGGTCATCTCTCCGCCCATGTACAGATACGGGGAAACGATGCCGTCGCCGTAAAGGGTGTCGTGGCCTGCGCCGCCGTCCAGAAGATCCGCGCCCCCGATGAGGTGCGTTTCAGAGGCGTAGAGCTCCAGCAGGCCGTCGCCGTAGAGGATGTCATTGCCATCCCCCCCGAACAGCCTGTCCGCGCCGCCCGTTATCCGGGCGCCTTCGGCCGCGCCCCCGGAAACGAGGCCATCGCCATAAAGGACGTCGTTGCCGGCGCCGCCGTAAAGGACATCGCGGCCGCCGCGGATGTCCGCGCTGCGGGCGTATTCCATCGGCGCCGCGACCTCGATGGCGCCGTCGCCGTAAAGCGTGTCGTCTCCGGCATCGCCGTGCAGGATGTCGTCGCCGCCGATGATGGATGCCTCGGCGCCGTTTCCGCCAGAAATGACACGGCCATCGCCCCAGAGCATGTCGTGGCCCACGCCGCCGGACAGCAGGTCGGTGGCGCCCTTGATCTGCGTCTTTTCACCGTCCTTGCCCTTGATATCGCGGTCGCCCAGCAGGCTGTCGTCGCCGGCAAGGCCGAAGATGATGTCACGATTCAGGCTGCCGGTCAGAAGATCGGCCCTGTTCGTTCCCTTCACAAGTCTCTTAGCCATTCCTGATCCCTCATGACCTGGTGCCGCCAAGAGTCTGCGGCTGCAGAAGATGATGACACAGGTTAATGCACGCGACGACTGAATAATCAGGGGAACCGTTCGACTGCCGGATGTGCCGGACGCTTGCCTGATCCTTCAACCTGGGGCCTCGTCCAGCGCTGTGTCGCTTGCGGATGCGGTTCGTCCCGCCGCAATCATTCCCGACGAAAAAGGCACCCTATTGGAGAATGGCGGCGCGGGGCGTAGATACTGCCGACCGGATCAAGCCCCTTCGCGGTTTCGTCATGCGACCGGGGTCGAACGAGGGACTGCACGTCATGGCCGTGGGCTGCGCATCATCGCTTGGACTTGAGGAAGTGTGCCGCAGCTTCGGGTCACGGGTGGTCCTGTCCGACATCTCGCTGTCCATTCCGCCGGGCCGGATCACCTGCCTGCTGGGCGAATCCGGCTGCGGCAAATCGACGTTGCTGAGGATCATCGCGGGCGTCGACCGCCCCGACAGCGGCCGCATCCTGATGCGCGGGGCCGAGATCGCCGGCCCGGACCGCTTTGTCGAACCCGAGAACCGCAGGATCGGCTTCATGTTCCAGGACTATGCGCTGTTTCCGCATCTCAGCGTGGCGGAAAACCTGGCCTTCGGACTGCGCCACCTTTCCCGGTCCGCTCGGCGCGACCGCGTGGCCGAGGTGGTCGCGCGGATCGGGCTGGGCCACCTGGTGGACCGCTATCCCCATTCCCTGTCGGGAGGAGAGCAGCAGCGGGTGGCGCTGGCCCGCGCGCTGGCTCCGCAGCCGGCGGTGCTGCTGATGGACGAGCCCTTCTCGAACCTCGACCAGGGGTTGCGGGAACGGGTGCGGCGCGAGACGCTGGACACCCTGCGCCGGATCGGGACCACGGCCATCATCGTCACCCACGATCCGCAGGAAGCGCTGGCCGTGGGCGACATGATCGTGCTGATGCGGGCGGGCCGGATCGAGCAGGCGGGCACGCCCTTCGAGATCTACGACCGCCCCATCTCTCCCTATGCGGCCGAGTTCATGGGTCCGTGCAACCGCCTGACGGGGATCTGGAGCAGGGGGCGGATCGACACGCCCATCGGGACCTTTCCCGCTGCCCTCGATCTGCCGGACGGCGCGCTGGCGCTGGCCTGCATCCGGCCGCAGGCGCTGTCCATCGGGCCGGACGGGCATGGCATCTCGGCCCGCGTGGTCGCCAAGACCTTCATGGGGGAAAGCGAGCTGATCGATATCATGGTGCATCCCCTGGCCGAGACGCTGCGGATGCATTCCCATGTCCGCATTCCCATGGCCGTGGGCGAAAAGGTCAGCCTGCAACTGAACGGGGCGCAGATCCATGTCTTCGCTGACGAAAGCCCCGTGATAGCTCAGCGGAAAACAAAGTCGATAAAAACTCTAGACTAAGTTGCAGAGGCCGATGTATGACCCCTGAAACCGTCCGACCGGGAGTTCAGAAGGTCATCATGAAAGCCGCACCCACCTTGATCCGCGCCATCCTGGCCAGCACGACCCTTGTTGCCGCCGCGGGCGCTGCCTCGGCGCAGGAGGTCAATCTTTACACCTCGCGCGAACCCGGTCTGGTCGAGCCGCTGCTTCAGGCCTTCACCGAGTCCACGGGGATTGCGGTGAACACGGTGTTCCTCAAGGACGGGCTGGTCGAGCGGCTGGCCTCGGAAGGCGAAAGCTCGCCCGCTGATGTGCTGATGGCGGTGGATGCGGGCAACCTTGTCGATCTGGTCGAACGCGACCTGACCCAGCCGGTCGAATCCGAGGTCCTGACTGCCGCCATCCCCGACAACCTGCGCGATCCGGGGAACGAGTGGTTTGCCCTGTCGATGCGCGCCCGCGTCGTCTATGCCGCCAATGACGTCGAGATCGACAGCATCACCTACGAGGATCTGGCCGACCCCGAATGGAAGGGGCGGATCTGCATCCGCTCGGGCCAGCATCCCTACAACACGGCGCTGTTCTCGGCCTTCATGGCGCATCACGACGCGGCGGAAACCGAGGCCTGGCTGACCGGGCTGAAGAACAACCTCGCCCGCAAGGCGGGGGGCGGCGACCGCGACGGGGCCAAGGACATCCTCGGCGGCATCTGCGACATCGCCATCGCGAACTCCTACTACGTGGGGCTGATGCGTTCCGGCAGGGGCGGGGACGAGCAGAAGGCCTGGGGCGAGGCGATCAAGGTTCTGCTGCCCACCTTCGAGGATGGCGGCACCCATGTGAACGTCAGCGGCGCGGCCGTGGCGAAGAACGCGCCCAACAGGGACCAGGCGGTGCAGTTGCTGGAGTTCCTCGTCTCGGACGAGGCGCAGAAGATCTATGGCGAGGCGAATTACGAGTATCCGGTGAAACCCGGTGCCGCCATCGACCCGATCATCGCCTCGATCGGCGAGCTTAACGTCGATCCCGTCCCGCTGACCGAGATCGTGACAAACCGCAAGCAGGCCAGCGAACTGGTCGACCGCGTCGGCTTCGACAACTGATCGGGGCAACCCGGCCGCGGCAAGCTGCGGCCGGAAAGCAGGCATGGCGGTCCTGACGACAGATGGCGAAAAGGTTTCCAGATCCTTCTCTCTCGGGGGAAGGGTCTGGGTCCTTGCCAGCCTGCTGATCGCGGGGCTGGTCCTTGTTCCCTTGCTGGCTCTGGCGTGGCAGGCGGCGCAGGGGTCCGAGGGCCTGTGGTCGCATCTGGCGGCCCATGTGCTGCCGCACGCCCTGGGGCAAACGGCCATGCTGATGGCCGGGGTCGGTGTGCTGACCGCGCTGATCGGCACATCGGCGGCCTGGCTGGTGACGGCGCACGAGTTTCCCGGCCGGCGGCTGCTGGAATGGGCGCTGTTGCTGCCGCTAGCGGTGCCCACATATATTGTGGCCTATGCCTATCTGGACCTGCTGCACCCGCTGGGGCCGGTCCAGTCGCTGGTCCGCGCGGCCCTTGGCTACGACAGCCCTCGCGATTTCCGCCTGCCCGACATCCGGTCCATGACCGGGGCGATCCTGCTGCTGAGCCTTGTGCTCTACCCCTATGTCTACCTGCCCACGCGGGCGATGTTCATGACGCAGGCCGGGAACCTCGTCGAGGTTGCCCGCACCCTCGGCACCACCCGCCGCCAGATCTTCCAGCGCGTCGCCCTGCCCCTCGCCCGGCCCGCCATTGCCGTGGGCGTCAGCCTAGCCCTGATGGAGACGCTGAACGACATCGGCGCCTCGGAGTTCCTGGGCGTCCGGTCGCTGACGATCTCGGTCTACACGACCTGGGTTACACGGTCGGACCTGCCGGGCGCAGCGCAGATCTCGCTGGCGATGCTGCTCTTGGTGGTGGCGCTGATTTCGCTGGAACGCTGGGCGCGCAGGCGCCAGCGCTATGCGGTCAGCGGCCAGCGCGCCCGCAGCTTCGCGCGCGAGCGGCTGTCGCGGCGGGCGGGGTTGGCTGCGCTGGGCCTCGGGCTGCTGCCGGTGATCTTCGGCTTCCTGCTGCCAGCGCTCTACCTCGCGGTCGAGGCTTGGCAGCGCTTCCAGTTCGCCGGGTTGTCGGACCGGCTGATGATCGAGGCGCGCAACACCTTCCTGCTGTCCGCGTTTGCCACCGTGGCGGTGCTGGTCTGCGGGCTGGTTGTCGCCTATGCCTCGCGCGTCTATCCGCAGCGCGCCATGCAGATCGTCCACCGTGTCGCCTCGCTGGGCTATGCCATGCCGGGCACGATCCTGGCGCTGGGCATCCTGATCGCGGCGGCAGGGGTGGACCGCTGGATCAGCCAGACCGGACGGGCGATGTTCGGCATCGACCCCGGACTGGTCCTGATCGGATCGGGGGTGGCGCTGGGCTATGCCTATCTGGCGCGGTTCCTCGCCATCTCGATCGGCTCGGTCGAGGCTGGTCTGACCCGCATCCCGCGCAGCTACGACCAGTCCGCCCGGACGCTGGGCCATGGTGTCACCGGGATGCTGACCCATGTCCACCTGCCTCTGTCCAGGGCGGCGCTGGCCGCCGCCGGGCTGCTGGTCTTCGTCGACTGCATGAAGGAACTGTCCGCGACCCTGCTGCTGCGCCCGCTGAACTTCGAGACTCTGGCCACCCATCTTTACGGCGAAGCCGCGCGCGGCACCTACGAGGAAGCCGCGCTTGCCGCCTGGGCCATTGTCCTTGTGGGCATCCTGCCGGTGATCCTGCTGGCCCGCGTTGGACCGGCCAGTTCGCGCCCGTGATCTCGGCGGCGCAGAGCCGACCGCCACCGCGGGCCGGATGGCAAAGACTGCTTCTGCCGCTTTCCCGTTCCGGGGCCTGCCTCGGTGGTCATGACTAGGCTTGGGAATGGGCCATGCGGTGGCTGATCCTTTCGGACCGCTACGATCACCGCGCCGTAGCCAAGCCCTGCCATGCGCGAACTGCCAAGGACGGGCCCGCGAGCCTGACGGAATCTGTGTCCGCCGGAACAGCCCCGGCGACGCCAGAACGATCGCTGCCGTTTCCGGACCCTACGCCTGCCGTCCCGGCCAGCCGCAAGGCCAGCGGCCGTGATGCGGGTTGTCCCAGGCCGGCATGTCCAGCCACGGATACCAGCAGAGACCGGCGACCGGCACCTCCGACCGCTCGATCTCGGCCTTCACATAGGCGAGCCAGTCCCAGCGGTCGCGGACATGGGGAAAGCGGCGGTGCGCCTCGGGCAGCCCGTCGTGCCAGCCGGTCTCGGTGATCATCACCGGCAGGTGGTAGCGGTCGGCGACGGCGCGAAGGACCCGGTGCAGTGGCTCGATGGCGTGATGGGGATAGTAGTTGACGCCGACCATCCGCACATGGCCGCTGGCAACCAGCCGGTCGGTGGCCTTGAAGACGTTGGGATGCAGGTGGTGGAACGGGTCGCAGGTGGCAAAGCGCGGGCGATTGGGCAGGCAGGCCGCCGTGGTCATCATCCGCAGCGCCATCTGCGTAGCCCGGCCGGGCGTCATGCCCGAGACGCGGCGGCCGATCGAGGGCTCGTTCACCGCGATCACCCAGGAATCCGGCGGCAGCGCGCTGCAGCAGGCGACCGCGTGCTGCGCGGGGCGGGACGGGGCATCGAAATGCACGAGGTCCCAGATCACCGGGAAACCTTCGGGCACCGCGCGGATGCGGGCGGCGATGTCGTGGCGCCAGGACAGCCCGTCGCGAGCGCCGGCGGCGCCCTCCTCGGCGGCGACGCGATAGTGGTGGGGCATCGCACCATCCGGCAGGTGGTTGGTCGAATGCAGCAGGTCGTGGCCATTCCAGTGCAGGCGGCTGCACTCGAATCCGGCGAGGATCGGGGTCGCGCCGGCCATCTGCGCGCGGGCGGGGTCCGGGGTTGAAAGGAACATCGGGTCAACCTGGCTTCGATATGCCGGATGCGCCGCGTGAAAGGGCGTCTGGGCATGGTTGAAGTTGGGGGGATGGACACGGGCACTGTCGGCTGATCGCCGCGCCCTTCGGGTGCCGCCTGATGCCGCAAAACCGCACCAAGGTCAATGCCGGGACCGAAAGCCGGTCGATCCGGGGGACGGAACATGCTTTGATCGTCCTGCGGAAACGTGGAAGGAACGCAGGAATGCGCGATTCAAGCTTCGCTCACCGCTTTCTGGTGCCGGATCAACCCGACGGGTCGGTGATCGTCCTGCTGCATGGCACCGGCGGCGACGAATCCGACCTGATGCCGCTGGCGGGCCGCCTCAGCCCCCATGCCCGGCTGCTGGGCGTCCGCGGCCGCTCGCAGGAGGAAGGGATCAACCGCTGGTTCCGCCGCTTCGACGCCGTGACCTACGACCAGGACCACATCCGCGCCGAGGCGGCGGCCTTTGTCGCCTTCATCGCGGCCGAGCTTGCGGGGCTGGGCCTCGATCCCGCCCGCACGACCTTTCTGGGCTATTCCAACGGCGCCAACCTGTTGGGCGCGATCCTGCGCCTGTATCCGGGCGCGATGCGGCAGGCGATCCTGTTGCGCGGGATCGAGGTTCTGGAACGCCCGCCCGCCGCCGACCTGACGGGCACGCGCGTGCTGCTGGTGACGGGTGCACGTGATCCTTACGGGCGGATGGCCCCGGCGCTTGAAACCTCGCTGTCGGCGGCGGGCGCCGATCTCGACGCGCGGGTGATCGAGGCCGGGCACGAGCTGTCGGCCGAGGACCTGCGGATCGCAGGGGCTTGGCTGCACGGGTGATGCAGCCACGCAAGGCGCTTCAGTCCAGCGGCTTCAGCCCGGCCTCGATCTGGGCGCGGCGGGGTTCGAGGAAGGGCGGCAGCGACAGCGTCTCGCCCATCGTCTCGAAGGGCTCGTCCACGGCGAAGCCGGGACCATCGGTCGCGATCTCGAACAGGTTGCCGCCCGGCTCGCGGAAATAGACCGAGCGGAAGTAATAGCGCTCAACCTCGCCCGAGGACGGGACGCGCAGCGCCTTCAACTGCTCTGCCCATTGCCGGATCGCCACGTTGTCGGCGACCCGGAAGGCGACATGATGGACGGCGCCCGCGCCCTGCCGCGCCACCGGCAGGCCGGGCTGGACGGCGACGTGCAGTTCCGCACCCGGCCCGCCCTCTCCCATGGAAAAGACATGGACCTGCCCCTGCCCGTCCGGGCTGGGGAAGTCGGCCAGCCGCCGCATCCCCATCAGCCGGGTCAGCACCGCCTCGGTCGGGCCGAGGTCGGGAACCGAGATGGTGATCGGCCCGAGGCCGCGGATCTGGTGCTCGGCCGGAACGGGGCTGCGGTTCCACGGATGCGCCGCGCCGGGCTGGTCGGCGGTCAGGCGGAAGCGCTGGCCCTCGGGGTCCTCGAAATCCAGCGTGGCGCGGTTATCCAGCGTGGCGATCCCGCCCACGGTCAGGCCCTCGCCGCGCAGGCGGTCGGCCCAGTAGTCGAGGCTCGGTTCATTCACCCGCAGCCCGGTGCGGCTGATCGAATGGGTGCCCCGCCGTTCCGGCGATGCCGGCCAGTCGAAAAAGGTCAGGTCGGTGCCGGGGCTGCCCGCGCCATCGGCGAAGAACAGGTGATAGGCGGATGTGTCGTCCTGGTTGACGGTCTTCTTGACCCGCCGCATCCCCAAGGTTTGCGTGTAGAAGCGGTTGTTGCCGGTCGCGTCGGCGGTGATCGCGGTCAGGTGGTGAATGCCGATGAGTTGCATGGCGGTGTCCTTTCGTTGAAACCGATATCGGAACCCGGTTTCCGGCCCGCCAGTGGCACAGATGTTACCACCCGTCCCGCACGTTGAATCGACAGGCCCGAACTGCGACATTGCCGCAACGCACAGCCAAGGATCGCCCGTTGGTCGCCGAGATCGCCCGTCCCCTTCCCCGGCCCCCCGCCCGCCTTGCGCGGTCCGGCGGCGCGCGGCTGGCGGTGCTGCTGCTGGCGCTGCTGGCCGTGACCCTGTGGGCGGGCGGGCGCATGGCCTTCCGGCATTACCTGTCAGCCGGGCAGGAACGGGCCGAGATGGCGCTGGGTCTGACGGCCAACGGCCTTGATGCCGATCTCGCCCGCTTCGAGGTCGTTCCGCAGTTGATCGCCGAGTTCGACCTGATCCAGCGGCTCGTCTCGCATCCCACTGACGTCGGGCTGCGCCGGGCGGCCAACGCCTGGCTTTCGGCCGAGAACGCGGCCATCCATGCTTCGGACATCTATGTGATCCGCCCAGACGGCGACACCATCGCCTCGTCAAACTACCTTGACGGCGAGGCCAGCTTCATCGGCCGCAACTTCAGCTACCGCCCCTATTTCATCGAGGCGATGCGCGGAGGGCCGGGCCGCTTCTACGGCATCGGCACCGCGTCATCCGTGCGGGGCTATTACTTCTCGGCCCCCGTCTTCGATATGGACGGCCGGATTGCGGGCGTGGTCGCGGTCAAGGTCGCGGTGGACCGGATCGAGCAGTCCTGGCATGACGGGGAATACCGCTTTCTCGTCACCGACCCCGAGGGGCGGGTCTTCCTGTCATCGGAACCGCGCTGGCTTTCCGCCAGCTTCGAGCCTCCCACCCCAGAACGGCTGGCCCGCACCATCGAGACCCGCCGCTATGCCGATGCCGAGCTTGCCGATCTGGGCGTCGAGCGCGTGACCCGCTTCGGCGTGCCGGTCCTGTGGATCGCGTCCGATGGCGAGGTCCGCGAATACGTCGCCGTCTCGCAGCCGATGCCGCGGGCGGGCTGGACCGTCCATGTGCTGCTGGACAGCGCCGAGTTGCGGCGCGAGGCGCGGATGGCGGTGCTGACGCTGGTCCTGCTGCTTTGCGCCGGGGTCTTCGGCGCGCTGATCCTGGCGCAGCGCCGGGCGCAGGTGGCCGAGCGGATCGCCATGCACCAGTTCGCCACAGCCGAACTGGAACGTCGGGTCGAGGCGCGCACCGCCGACCTTGCCCGCCTGAACGGCCAGCTTGAGCAGGAGGTCGCCGAGCGCCGCGCCACCGAGTCCGAGCTGCGGGCCGCGCAGGCGAGCCTCGTGCAGGTCGGCAAGCTGGCGGCGCTGGGGCAGATGTCGGCGTCCCTGTCGCACGAGATCAACCAGCCGCTCGCCGCCGCCCGCAACTATGCCGACAGCGCCGGTGTCCTGATCGAGCGGGGCGACTACGCCGCCGCGCGCGAGAACATGCAGCATATCCTGTCGCTGGTGGACCGGATGGCGGCCATCGGCAGGCACCTGCGCGATGCCGCCCGCAAGCCCGACGACCGGCTGGGGGCGGTGGACCTGGCCGCGCTGCTGCCCGAGACGCGCACCATCGTGGCCCAACGCCTTGCCAGCAGCGGCGCCATGCTGGAAATCGACCTGCCGCCGGATCTTCCGCCGCTGAAGGCGGGACCGACGCGGCTGCAACAGGTGCTGGTCAATCTCATCACCAACGCCGCCGACGCTGCCGAGGGGACGGACGACCGCCGCATCACCCTGTCGGCAAGCACCGAGGGCGAGTGGATCGCCCTCCGCCTGCGCGACCGTGGCCCCGGCGTGCCCGAGGCCATCGCGGAACGTATCTTCGACCCCTTCTTCACCACCAAGGGCATGGGCGCGGGGCTGGGCCTCGGCCTGTCGATCACTGCCAATATCGTGCGCGACTTCGGCGGCACCATCGCGGTCCGCAATGCCGGCCCCGGCGCCGAGTTCTGCGTCCGCCTGCCTGTGGCGAGGCCCGCATGAGCGGCGGCCGGCTGCTTCTGGTCGATGACGACGACCAGATGCGCGGGTCCACCGCGCAGGCGCTGCGGCTGGCGGGCTTCACGGTCGAGGCGCTGACCGGCGGGACAGAGGCGCTGGCGCTGGCCGCGCCGGGCTTCAACGGCGCCATCGTCAGTGACATCCGAATGCCGGGCATGGACGGGATGACCCTGCTGGGTCGCGTCCACGAGATCGACCCCGACATCCCCGTGATCCTGTTCACCGGCCATGCCGAGGTTCCCTTGGCGGTCGAGGCGATCCGCAATGGCGCCTATGACTTCATCGAAAAGCCCTTCGTGGTGCAGGAGCTGGCCAATGTCATCCGCCGCGCCATCGACCACCGGGCCTTGGTGCTGGAAAACCGCCGACTGCGCGCCGTCGCGGGCAAGCGCGACGATGTCGAGGCGCGTCTGCCCGGCCGGACCCAGGTCATGGTGGATCTCCGCTATCGCCTGCGCGCCATCGGGGCGTCGGACGCCGATACGTTGATCATCGGCCCGACCGGCGTCGGGAAAGAGGTGGTGGCGCGGACGCTGCACGACATCTCCTCGCGCGCGGAACGGCCTTTCATCGCCATCAACTGCGCCGCCCTGCCCGCCGCCCTGATCGAAAGCGAACTGTTCGGCCACGAGGCCGGCGCCTTCCCCGGCGCGCTGCGGCCGCGCTACGGCAAGTTTGAACATGCCCGTGGCGGCACGGTGCTGCTGGACGAGATCGGGTCCATGCCGCTGGACCTGCAGGCCAAGCTGGTCCGGGTGCTGCAGGAACGGGTCATCACCCGGCTGGGATCGAACGACCCCGTGCTGCTTGACGTGCGCTTCATCGCCACCAGCAAGGAAGACCTCGCCGCCCCTGTCCAGCGCGGCGAGTTCCGCGAGGACCTGTTCTGGCGCCTGAACGTCGCCGTCCTGCACGTCCCGCCGCTGTCGGCCCGGCGCGAGGACATCCCGCTGCTGTTCCTGCAACTGATGCGCGAATCCGCCGCCCGCAACAACTTGCCCGAACGCGAGGTGCCCGCGGGTTTCCTGTCCGACCTCGCCGCACGGGATTGGCCCGGCAACGTGCGCGAGTTGCGCAATCTCGCAGAGCGCATGGTCCTCGGCCTCGAAGACCCGCTGAGCGTCGGGGCCGAGGGTGCCCGCCTGCCCGAGCGCGTGGCCGAATTCGAGCGCAGCCTGATCGCGGGCGCCATCGCCGCCCATGGCGGGCGCCTGCGCGCGGTCTACGAGACGCTGGGGATCTCTCGGAAGACGCTTTACGAGAAGATGCAGAAATACGGTCTCGATCGCCGCCTGATCGTCGAAGCCGGCGAGGACGACAGCGGCTGAGGCTCATATGTGTGGATTTCCACACATCAAGTTTCAAGCTTGTCACTGTTTCCACCCATTCGGCTGCCGGGCATGACGGAAAGTGGCAGAAAGGGATGACGAGGCGCTTTGAACAAAGCCGATCCTCGCGCAAACGTTCCGCGATTGGCGCATTCGAGGAGCTTGCGCCATCCGATTCAATACCGGGAGGAATAATGTCGGTTTCCAAACTTCTGGGCGCGGTCTGCGCCGCCTCGATCATGGCCGCTCCGGCCTTCGCGCAGGACTATCCGGCGCGCCAGATCACCATGATCATCCCCTTCTCGGCAGGTGGGCCCACCGACACCGTCGCTCGCCTGCTGGCCGAACGGATGTCGGCCGACCTGGGCAAACAGATCATCGTGGAAAACGTCACCGGGGCCGGCGGCACCCTGGGCGCGGACCGCGTCGCCAAGGCTGACCCCGACGGCTATACCATGCTGCTGCACCACATGGGCATGGCGACCTCGGCCACGCTGTATCGCACCCTGCCCTACGATCCGCTGAACTCGTTCGACTATGTGGGCGAGGTCGTGGACGTGCCGATGATCATCACGGCCCGCAAGGACTTCGAGCCCGCGAACATGGCCGAGTTCATCGACTATGTGAAGGCGAATGCCGAAACCCTGACGCTGGCCAACGCGGGCATCGGGGCGGTCAGCCAGTTGTGCGGGATGCTGCTGATGCACTCGCTTGACGCGCAACTGACCACGGTTCCCTACAAGGGCACCGGCCCGGCGATGACCGACCTGCTGGGCAGCCAGGTTGACATCCTCTGCGACCAGACCACCGGCGCCACCCAGCACATCCAGGGTGGATCGATCAAGGCCTATGCCGCCACCACGCCCGAGCGGCTGGACCTGTTCCCCGACCTGCCGACCGCCATCGAAAGCGGGTTGCCGGACATGGAACTGGCGGTCTGGCACGGCATCTACACGCCCAAGGGCACGCCCGCCGAGATCAACCAGCGCCTGTCGCAGTCGCTGCAGGCGGCGTTGGCGGATGAAGGCGTGGTCCGGCAACTGGCCGAACTCGGCACCGAACCGGTGCCGGTCGAGCAGATGACGCCCGAGGCGTTGAAGACCCAGCTTGAGTCCGAGATCGCCCGCTGGAAGCCAATCATCGAGGCCGCCGGCGTCTACGCCGACTGATCCGCCGGCCTCCACGCCGTTCCTGAGAACACCCGCTCGCCGCCCCCATGAAGGGCGGCGAGTCCTTGCAAGAGACCGGAGGGAAACCACGTGTCCACGAAACCAAAGGACAACACCGACCTGATCGCGGGGCTGGGCCTGATGGCGGTCGCCGCGTTCTTCGGCTGGCAGACGCTGGGACTGGAGATCGGCACCTCGCTGCGGATGGGGCCGGGCTACTTCCCGATGATCCTGTCGGGCCTGATGTTCCTGCTGGGACTGGTGATCTTTCTGCAGGCCTTCGGCCGCGAGGGTGAGCCGATGGGCCCCATCGCCTGGCGCGGCATCTTCTTCATCCTGCCGGCGCCGATCTTCTTCGGCCTGACGGTGCGGGGCCTGGGCTTCGTCCCGGCGCTGTTCATCACCACGCTGATCGCCTCGCAGGCCTCGGTCAAGATGCGCCCCGGCTATGCGCTGCTGCTGGCGGTGCTGGTCACGGTGATCTCGACGCTGATCTTCAGCTATGGCCTAGGGCTGCCGTTCCGGCGCTTCGGACCATGGGTCCAGTTCTGAGGAGGATGGAATGGATCTTCTTTCAAATCTTGCGCTGGGCTTCTCGGTCGCAACGTCGCTGGCGAACCTGCTCTTCTGCCTCATCGGCGTCATCCTCGGCACGCTGATCGGCGTGCTGCCGGGCATCGGCGCGACGGCCACCATCGCCATGCTGCTGCCGATCACCTTCCAGCTTGAACCCGTCAGTTCGCTGATCATGCTGGCCGGGATCTACTACGGCGCGCAATACGGCGGCTCGACCACCGCGATCCTGATCAACATGCCGGGCGAAAGCTCGTCGGCGGTCACCGCCATCGACGGCTACCAGATGGCCCGCAAGGGCCGCGCCGGGACGGCACTGGCGACCGCCGCGATCGGGTCGTTCTTCGCCGGATCGGTCGCGACCTTCCTTGTCGCGCTGTTTGCCCCGCCGCTGACCGCCGTGGCGCTGAAGTTCGGCGCGGCCGAGTATTTCAGCCTGATGGTGCTGGGCCTGGTGATGTCGGTGGCGCTGGCGCATGGCTCGATCATCAAGGCCTTGGCGATCGTGATCCTGGGCCTACTGCTGGGCATCGTGGGCACCGACATCTACACCGGCACGCCCCGCTTCACGATGGGCATCACCCAGTATGCGGATGGGCTGAACTTCGTCGCCGTCGCCATCGGCGTCTTCGGCTTCGCCGAGATCCTGCGCAACCTGGAAAACGAGCATGACCGCGAGGTCATGACCCGCAACATCAACCGGCTCTTCCCCAGCAGGCAGGAGTTCCGCGAGATGGCGGGTCCGATCCTGCGCGGCACGGGGATCGGCTCGGTCCTCGGCATCCTGCCGGGGGGCGGTGCGATCCTGGCCTCCTTCGCCTCCTACACGGTGGAAAAGAAGCTGTCGAAGACGCCGGAGGAATTCGGCAAGGGTGCGCTGGCGGGCGTGGCCGGTCCCGAAAGCGCCAACAACGCGGGGGCGCAGACGAGCTTCATCCCGCTGCTGACCCTCGGCATCCCGGCGAACCCGGTGATGGCGCTGATGATCGGCGCAATGATCATCCAAGGCATCGTCCCCGGCCCCAGCGTCGTCACCGACCAGCCGCAACTGTTCTGGGGCATCATCGCGTCGATGTGGATCGGCAACCTGATGCTGGTGGTGCTGAACCTGCCGCTGATCGGGCTGTGGGTGAAGCTGCTGACCGTGCCCTATTACGTGCTGTTCCCGATCATCATGGCGATGTCGGCGATCGGGGTCTATTCGGTGAACTCGAACACCTTCGACCTTTACGCCGTCGCCTTCTTCGGCCTTCTGGGCTACATCATGTCCAAGCTGCGGTTCGAGCCGGCGCCGCTGCTTCTGGGCTTCGTCCTCGGCCCGCTGCTGGAGGAAAACCTGCGTCGCGCCATGATCCTGTCGCGGGGCGATCCGATGACCTTCATCGAGCGGCCAATCAGCGCGGGCCTGCTGATCGTCTCGCTGATCGTGCTGGTGCTGGTCTTCCTGCCCCAGATCCGCCAACGGCGCGAAGAAGTGTTCACCGAAAGCGAAGACTGATCGACGGGCCGGGGCCGCCTTGCGCCCCGGCCTTTCGCCAATCCATAACAAGCAAGTCCAGACAGGAGGTTGACATGACCCTGACCCTGACCCGCCGTGTCCTCATGGGCACGGCGCTCGCCTTCGGGCTGGCGGGAGCCGCCGCCGCGCAGGATTTCCCCACCCGCTCGATCGAGCTGGTGATCCCCTTCGCCGCGGGCGGCTCGACCGACGTGGTGGGCCGCATCGTCGCCGACCGCATGAGCCAGGAGCTTGGCCAGCAGATCATCGTGCAGAACGTCGGCGGTGCGGGCGGCAGCCTGGGCGCGTCTCAGGTCGCCAAGGCCGACCCGGACGGCTACACCATCCTGATGGGCACCGTCGCGACCCACGCGCTGAACCCGCTGATTCTCAAGCGCAAGCCCTATGACGCGGTCGAGGATTTCGCCCCCGTCTCGCTTCTGGTGCTGGTGCCGAATGTGCTGGCGGTGAACCCCGCCCTGCCCGTCAATACCGTGCAGGAACTGATCGATCTCGCCAAGGCCGAGCCGCTGGCCTATGCCTCGTCCGGCAACGGCACGCCCCTGCACCTGTCGGGCGAGCTGTTCAAGTCGATGGCGGATCTGGACATCACCCACATCCCGTATCAGGGCTCGGGTCCGGCGCTGACGGACGTGCTGGGCAACCAGGTGCCGGTGATCTTCGACAACCTGCCCTCGGCGTCCAGCCACATCAGCAGCGGCAAGCTCAAGGCGCTGGGCGTTACCACGGCCGAACGCGCACCCTCCTTCCCCGACGTCCCCGCCATCTCGGAAACGCTGCCGGGCTACGAGACCTATAGCTGGAACGCCCTTTTCGCCCCCGCCGGCACCCCGCCCGAGGTGGTCGAGGTGCTGGCCAACGCCGCCAAGGCGGCCATGGCCGACCCCAAGGTCGCCGAGCGCATGGCCGAGTTCTCGGCCGAGATCGTGGCCTCCGGCCCCGAGGAACTGGGCGAGCACGTCAAGGCCGAGATGGCCAAGTGGGAACCCGTCGTGGTCGAGGCCGAAGTCAGCCTCGACTGACCACTGCGGCGGAAGCGCCCGGCCCACGCGAACCTGCGCCTTCTGCCACACCGAGACAAGGAGACGCCCGGCCTCACGACCGGGCGTTCTTCACAACAGAAGCCGTGTAACGCCCGGCCTCCCGCGTTCTTCTTCGCAAAAATATCCCGGGGGAGTCGCCCGAAGGGCGACGGGGGCAGCGCCCCCAGCCGCCTCGACGAAGTCCTGCCCTTATCCCGCCAGCACTTCGTCCAACACCTTCGTCAGCCGCGCCACAGTGCCGTCCACGTCCTTCAGCTTGTCCAGCCCGAAGAGCCCTAGCCGGAAGGTCGAGAACTCCGGCCCCTCGCCGACCTGCAGCGGCACCCCCGACGCGATCTGCATGCCCTTCTCGGCGAACTTCCTGCCGCTGCGGATGTCGGGATCATCGGTATAGCTGACGACCACCCCCGGCGCCGCATAGCCCTCGGCCGCGACCGAGCGGATGCCCCGTTCCGCCAACGCCGCGCGGATCTTGCGGCCGAGATCCCATTGCGCCTCACGCGCGGCCTCAAACCCCATCTCGCGGGTTTCCACCATCGCATCGCGCAGGGTCACCAGCGCGTCGGTCGGCAAGGTCGCATGATAGGCGTGGCCGCCGTCCTCATAGGCCTTCATGATTGCGCGCCACTTCTTCAGGTCCAGCGCGAAGCTGTCGCTGGTCGTGGCCTCCAGCCGCTCAAGCCCGCGGCCCGAGAACATCACCAGCCCGGCCGCGGGCGAGGCGCTCCACCCCTTCTGCGGGGCCGAGATCAGCACGTCCACGCCAAGCGCCCGCATGTCCACCCAGATTGCGCCCGAGGCGATGGAATCCAGCACCATCAGCCCGCCGACCTCATGCACGGCATCCGCCAGCGCGGCGATATAGTCGTCGGGCAGGATCAGCCCGGCCGAGGTTTCCACATGGGGTGCGAAGACCACGGCGGGTCGGGTGCGGGCGATCTCGGTCACCACGTCCTCGATGGGCGCCGGCGCATAGGCCGGGCGCGGCTGGTTCCCGTCGGGACGCGCGGCCTGCACCTGTGCCTCGGCGTCGAAATCGGCGGCATCGAGGATCTGCGTCCAGCGGAAGCTGAACCAGCCGTTCCGCACGATCAGCGCATTGGCGTCCCGCGCGAACTGGCGGGCGACCGATTCCATCGCAAAGGTGCCGCCACCAGGCACCAGCGCCACGCCGTCGGCGCCATAGACCTCGCAGGCGATGTCCGAGATGTCGCGCATGACCTGCTGGAACTTCTTCGACATGTGGTTGAGGCTGCGATCGGTGAAGACGACCGAGAACTCCATCAGCCCGTCGGGGTCGACATGGCTGTGTCCGTCGTCGCGCAATCCCGTCATGGCGGTGTCTCCTGCATGAACCTGGGGCGAACCTAGCTGCAGCCCGGGCCGGGTTCCAGCCGCGCCTTTGGTCGGACCGCCCCCTTGCGGCCCCCCCGGCGGCAAGCCTACCTTGACGCCACCACGATCATGAGAGTTCCCGATGCGGATCGGCATCCTGAAGACTGGCCAGTCGCCCGAGGTGACGCGGGCCGAACACGGCGACTACGACGACATGTTCGAGCGGCTGCTGGCCGGGCGCGGCTTCACCTTTGACAGCTATCACGTCGAAGAACTGGACTTCCCCGCAAGCGTCCATGCCGCCCAGGGCTGGCTGATCACCGGATCGCGCCATGGGGTTTACGAGAATCACCCCTTCATTGCCCGGCTGGAAGATTTCATCCGCGACGCCTTTGCGGCCGAGGTGCCGATGGTCGGCGTCTGCTTCGGCCACCAGATCATTGCGCAAGCAATGGGCGGGCGCGTGGTCAAGCATCCCGGCGGCTGGCGCGTGGGCGCGAACGATTATGTCATCGGCGGCCAGCCGATGGTGCTGAACGCCTGGCACCAGGACCAGGTGGTGGACCTGCCTCCCGGCGCTACGGTGGCCGGCACCAACGAGTTCTGCCAGGCCGCCGCGCTGATCTATGACCACCGCGCCTTCACGGTGCAGCCCCACCCCGAGTTCCGCGACGGCTTCATCGACGGGCTGATCGACCATCGCGGCGGCCCTGTCCCCGACGAGCTGCTGGACCGCGCCCGCGCCCGCCGGGGGCAGGCGGATCCCCTGGCGCTGGCAGACAGGATCGAGGCGTTCTTCAAGAACCCGCAGACGACCGCGGAAGGCCTGACCTGATGTATGTGCCCCCGCTCTTCGCCGAGGACCGGCCCGAGGTGCTGGCCGCGCTGATGGGCGCCCATCCGCTGGCCACGCTGGTCAGCCTGGGGCCGCAAGGGTTGACGGCGAACCTCATCCCCTTCCTGCACGATACGAACGGCGGCATCCTGCGCGCGCATCTCGCCCGCGCGAACCGGCAGCTTGACGATCTGCGCGAGATGCAGGAGACGGGCCGGCAGGTGCTGGTGCTGTTCCAGGGTGCGCAGGCCTATGTCTCGCCCAGCTGGTATGCGACCAAGGCGGAAACCGGCAAGGTGGTGCCGACCTGGAATTATCTTGCCGTCGAGATCCGGGGCGTGCCCCGCGTCATCGACGATCCCGCGTGGCTGCGCGCGCAGGTGGGCGCGCTGACCGACCGACACGAGGCCCCGCAGCAGACCCCTTGGTCGGTCGGGGACGCGCCCCCGCCCTTCGTCGCGGCGCAACTGCGCGGCATCGTCGGAGTTGAGATTCCGGTGGCGCATGTTACCGGCAAGTGGAAGGCCAGCCAGAACCGCAGCCTTCCTGACCGGCAGGGCGTGATTGCCGGGCTTGCCGCGCAGGACAACCCGATGGCCGGGATCGTTCCCGGCGCCTGAACCCGAAAGCGAAAGCCGGCCCAGCCGGCGGAAAGTAACCATGTCAGACTGGCTGACGCAGATCCCCCAACCCGCCCGCGATTATGTCGAGGGCCGACGGCTCGACGAGATCGAGTGCATCGTTCCCGACATGGCGGGCGTCGCCCGCGGCAAGGCCATGCCTGCATCCAAGTTCGCGCGGCAGGAAAGCTTCTACCTGCCGAACTCGATCTTCCTGCAGACGATCACGGGGGAATGGGCCGACAACCCGGCCGGAGCCTTCACCGAGCCCGACATGGTGCTGGTCCCGGATTTCGACACCGTTTCGGCCGCGCCCTGGACGGCCGACGTGACCCTGCAGGTGATCCACGACGTCTTTGACCAGCAGGGGCGGCCGGTGCCGATGGCGCCGCGCAACGTGCTGAAGCGCATCGTCGGCCTTTACGCCGAACGCGGCTGGCGCCCCATCGTGGCGCCCGAGATGGAGTTCTTCCTCGTCGCCCGCAACATCGACCCGAACCAGCCGATCCAGCCGCCGATGGGCCGCTCGGGCCGTCGCGCGGCGGCCAAGCAGGCCTATTCGCTTTCGGCGGTGGACGAATACGGCAAGGTGATCGACGACATCTACGACTTCGCCGAGGCGCAGGGCTTCGAGATCGACGGCATCCTGCAGGAAGGCGGCGCGGGGCAGGTGGAAATCAACCTGGCCCACGGCGACCCGGTCAAGCTGGCCGACGAGATCTTCTACTTCAAGCGCCTGATCCGCGAGGCCGCGCTGCGCCACGACTGCTTCGCCACCTTCATGGCCAAGCCCATAGAGGGCGAGCCGGGCTCGGCCATGCACATCCACCACTCGGTGATCGACGTGGCAACGGGCCGCAACATCTTTTCCGACGAAAAGGGCCGCGAGACGCCCGAGTTCCTGCATTTCATCGCCGGAATGCAAAGCCACCTGCCCGCCGCGATCGCGCTGCTGGCGCCTTACGTCAACAGCTATCGCCGCTATGTCCCGGACTTCGCCGCGCCCATCAACCTTGAATGGGGCCGCGACAACCGCACGACAGGACTGCGGGTGCCGATCTCGGCGCCCGAGGCGCGGCGAGTGGAAAACCGGCTGGCCGGGATGGACTGCAACCCTTATCTAGGCTTCGCGGCCTCGTTGGCGACGGGCTACCTTGGGTTGGTGCAAGGGGCGAACCCGCGCGCCGAATGCCTGGGCGATGCCTACATATCCGAGGACGAACTGCCCACGAACATCGGCGACGCGCTGGACGAGATGGTGGCGTCCGAACCCATGGGCGAGGTGCTGGGGTCCGAGTTCCTGGCCGTCTACGAGGCCGTCAAGCGTAATGAATACAAAGAGTTCCTGCAGGTTATCAGCCCTTGGGAACGCGAGCATCTGCTGCTGAACGTGTAAGCGCGCCCCTGCGTCCATTCACCGCTTGCGGCGGCACGCGGGCGGTGGCAAGGGACTGGGCATGAGCGACAAAGACCAGAAACTTGCCATCGTGACCGGCGCCTCGCGCGGCCTCGGCGCGGCCATTGCCGAGCGCCTGGGCGCGCGCGGCTACCATGTCGTGGCCGTTGCCCGCACCACCGGCGCGCTTGAAGAACTGGACGACCGCATCCGCGCCGTCGGCGGCGCCGCGACGCTGGCGCCGATGGACGTGACCCAGCCGGCAGCGATGATCCAGCTTGTGCAGGCGGTGCTGGACCGCTGGGGCGGCTGCGACCTGTGGGCGCATGCGGCGATCCATGCGGCACCGCTTGGGCCTGCGCCTCATGTCGATCCCAAGGACATGGACCGCTCGATCTCGACCAACATCACCGCGACGCACGGGCTGTCGGTCCTGATCGAGCCGCTGCTGCGCGCCCGCAACGGCACCGCGCTGTTCTTCGACGACCCGCGCGGGGGCGAGTCCTTCTTCGGCGCCTATGGCGCGACCAAGGCCTCCCAGATCGCCTTTGCCCGCAGTTGGCAGGCGGAAAACCAGCGCATCGGCCCCCGCGTCGTTATCGCCACGCCCAAGCCGATGCCGACCGCCATCCGCGGCCGCTTCTTCCCCGGCGAGGACCGTTCAGCCCTGACCCCCTGCCGGACCGAGGCCGACCGCATCCTGTCGGAACTGGCGATCTGACGGCCCCTTACAGGCCGTAGATCGCCCCGAACTTTCCTTCCAGATAGTCCAGCAGCGGCTCGGGCGTGACCGGGCCGCTGACCGCCTGCTCGACCAGCGCGGCGGGTTCGTAAAGCCCGCCGTGGCGCTGCAGGTTCTCGCGCAGCCACTCGGTCCCCGGTGTCGCGTCGCCGCGGGCCAGCGCCTCGTCCAGATCGGGCACCGCCTCGCGCATGGCCGCATTCAGGGCGCCGGCATAGACGTTCCCCAGCGCATAGGTCGGGAAATAGCCGAACAGCCCGACCGACCAGTGGACATCCTGCAAAACCCCGTTCGAGGGCCGGTCCACCGCCACGCCAAAGTCGCGCAGGAAGCGGTCGTTCCACGCCTCCTCCAGATCGTCGGTGGAGAGCCTTCCGGCGATCAGGTCGCGTTCCAGGTCGAAGCGCATCATGATGTGCAGGTTGTACTGCACCTCGTCGGCCTCGGTGCGGATATGGCCGGGCGTTACCCGGTTCACGGTGCGGTAGAAGGCGTCAGCGTCGGGCACCGACAGCCCGCCCATCATGTCGCTCATCCGCTGGAACAGCCAGCCGGTGAAGGCGCGGCTGCGGCCCATCTGGTTCTCGTAAAGCCGGCTCTGGCTTTCATGGACGCCCATGGACACGCCGCGCCCCAGCGGGGTGAAGGCGTGGTCGGGGTCGACCCCCTGCTCATAGCCGGAATGGCCGACCTCGTGGATGGTCGAATAGATGCAGTTGAAAGGGTCGGTTTCCACGATCCGCGTGGTGATCCGGCTGTCCTGCCAGCGCCCGCTGGAGAAGGGATGCACCGCGATGTCCATCCGCCCGCGCGTCCAGTCATAGCCGAAGCCCGTCGCGCAGGCGCGGGCAAGACGCATCTGACCTTCCTGCGGGAAGCGCCCTTCCAGCGGCGCGGGCTGGTCGGGGGCGCCCAGCACAGCCTCGCGCAACTGCACCAGCCGGGGGCGCATCGCCTCGAACAGGGACGCGATCTCGGCCTGCGTGGTGCCGGGTTCATAATCATCCAGCAGCGCGTCGTAAGGGTCGCCACCGCCGAAGCCCGCGGCCACCAGCGCATGGGCCTGATCCTGCTTCAGCACGAGGATCTGGTCCAGCGTCGGCAGGAAGTCCGCCGGCTCCTCGTTGGCCCGCGCCCCGGCCCATATCCCCTGCCCGAGACTCGTCTGCCGCGCGAGTTCTGTCGCGAGATCGGCGGGAATTGCGTTCGCCCGAGCATGGTCGCGGCCGATTAGCGCGAGAATGCGCTCCTCGTTTTCCGTCTGCGGGTCGGCGGCGTCCAGCCATTCGCCGATGCGGGGATCGGTGCGGCGCTCGTGCAGGACGGCTTCGATCGCGGCCATTTCCTCGGACCGCTGCTCGACCGCGCCGCGTGGCATCATGGTTTCCTGGTCCCATGACAGCCGCTCGGCGACCGAAGACAGCGCCTCGGTCTGGCGCTGAAAGGCCAGAAGGGCATTCATCGCTGCATTCTCCGAAATCATCGGATCGTCCCCCTGACGCTGGTTTCATAAGGATAACGGGCGTGGTGCCGCGCCCGGATGATGAGGACGAACAGCGCCACCGCGCCGAACTGGTGCGCCAGCGCCTCGCCCAAGGGCGCGCCGCGCATCACCGTGACGATGCCCAGCACGATCTGGAAGGCGACCGCCGCGATCATCACCGTGAAGGCGCCGCGTGTCACCGGATGGGGCGAGCGGCGCGAGCGCATCCAGACCACCACGGCGAAGATCGCCAGAAGATAGGCCACCATACGGTGCGTGAACTGCACAGTCGCCGCGTTCTCGAAAAAGTTGCGCCACCCGAGCGCGGGGTCCCAGATGGCGGCCGGAATCCATTCGCCGCCCATTGTCGGCCAGCCGGTATATTGCCGCCCTGCGTCGATCCCTGCGACCAAGGCGCCGATCAGGATCTGCACAAAGGTCAGGTGCATCAGGCCGGTGGTCATGGAAAACAGCTTCGGCTCTCCGGCCCGGCGGGCGCGGATAAGTTGCGCCTCTGGCCGGTCCAGGTGGAACACATACCACGCGATCAGCCCGAGGATGGCGAAGGCCAGTCCAAGATGCGTCGCGAGGCGATATGAGGCGACCGCCGTCATCCCCTCGACCAGCCCCGAGGCGACCATCCACCAGCCGATGGCGCCCTGCAGCGCGCCAAGGCCGCCCAGTATCAGCAAACGCGGCGTCCAGCCCGGCGGGATGCGCTTTGTCAGCCAGAAGAACAGGAAGCCCACCGCCCAGACGAGGCCCACGGCGCGGCCGAGCTGCCGGTGGCTCCATTCCCACCAGTAGATGCGCTTGAACCCTGAAAGGTCCATTGTCGGGTTGTCCTCGCGGAACTGCGGGATCTGCTGGTATTTGGCGAACTCGGCCTCCCACGCTGCCGCACCGCTGGGCGGCAGCGCGCCGGTGACGGGTTTCCATTCGGTGATCGACAGGCCCGAGCCGGTCAGCCGCGTGGCGCCCCCCAGCGCTATCATTGCGGCGACCAGCACGAAAAGGACGATCAGCCAGACGCGGATCGCCCCGCGCGCACCCTTGGGGGCGGTGTCGATCAGGTTGGCGACGGGTCGGGCGGAAGGCGTCGCGGTGGACACCTCCTCGAAAATCGGGCGCTTGGCCATGCGGGGCCCCTTCGGTGTTCGCTTGCGGTCCGCTTGCGGGATGCGGCCGGACATTGGCGTTCCGGCCCGCAAAGGTCAATCCGCGCGGCTTTTCCACGTCAGTTGCCGCACCATGCCATGCAGGATCTGCACATCGGCGCGGGTCAACGGCAGGCGCGACCACAGGTTCCGCAACGTCAGCCGCATGGGCGCGGCCTTTTCCGGCGGGAAGAAGAACCGCGCCTCGGTCAGCTTCTCCTCCCAGTGGTCGGCGAGCCTTTCGATCTCCAGCCGGGTCGCCGGGATTTCACCCGGCGGGCGCTTGGCGGCAGGGGCGGGCTGGGCCGGCAGGGCGTCGCGGCCCCATTCATAGCCCATCAGCAGAACCGCCTGCGCGAGATTGAGCGACGGAAACTCCGGGTTCACCGGGACGGTCACGATGGCGTTGGCCCGCGCGATGTCGTCGTTCTCCAGCCCCGCGCGTTCCGGTCCGAAGATCAGGGCCACACGGCCTCCCTCGGCCACAAGCCCGCGGGCCTCGGCCATCGCCGTCGCGGGCGTATGGACGGGCTTCGTCAATTCCCGTCCTCGCGCCGTGGTGGCATAGGCGTGATCGACGTCGAACATCGCCTCGGCCAGCGTCGGGAATACCTGCGCGCGGTCCAGCACCTGCCCCGCCGCGCCGGATGCCATGGCCACGGCGCGCGGATTGGGCCAGCCGTCGCGCGGATCGACCAGCCGCATCCCGGTCAGGCCGAAGTTCAGCATCGCGCGGGCGGCGGCCCCGATGTTCTCGCCCATCTGCGGGCGCACCAGGATTACGACGGGCTGCGGCATGGAGATCTCGGTCATGCGCCGCCCCTACTCTCCCGCTGCGGGGCCGGCAAGCCTGCCCCCTTTCCCGCCGCCCCTGCCTGCGCTATCCGTGTCCGCCGCAGGAAAGGACCGACCATGACCGAGGACGCGCCGCAGCTTTACCTGATCGCCCCGGCCCTGATTGCCGCCCCGGACCTCGGGCCGCGGCTGTCGGCGGTGCTGGACGCCCATCCCGTTGCCTGCCTGCGCCTGCCGGGCGCCGGGGACGAGGCCGAACTGGGCCGCATCGCAGATCTGGCCCGCGACATCGCCCATGCCCGCGACGTGGCGGTGGTGATCGAGGATCACGTCGCCCTGGCGCTTCGCCACGGGCTGGACGGCGTTCACCTGACGGGCGGCGCGCGCGCAGTCCGCTATGCGCGGAAGGAACTCGGCGCCGATGCCATCGTCGGGGCATTCTGCGGCGCCTCTCGGCACGAGGGCATGAACGCGGCCGAGGCCGGGGCCGACTACGTCTCTTTCGGCCCCTGCGGCCCGACGGCGCTGGGACATGGAGAGCCGGCCGGCCTTGACCTGTTCCAGTGGTGGTCCGAGATGATCGAGGTGCCGGTCGTGGCCGAGGGCGCGCTTGACGCCGCGCTGATCCGCCAGATCTGGGGGGTGGCCGACTTCATCGCCCTGGGGCCGGAAATCTGGTCCGCCGACGATCCCGCAACAGCGCTTTCGGCGCTCTGGCCCGAATGAAGGGGCGTTGTGCCCTGTGGCGCGCAATCCTCTGAACGCAGGCTTGCCGAGGCCAGCGCGCGGGCCTAAAGCGCGGGGCATGACCCAGCACCAGCGCCTGCTCATCATCGACTTCGGCTCTCAGGTCACGCAGCTTATCGCGCGGCGGCTTCGCGAGCTTAATGTTTTCTGCGAGATCCGCGCCTATCAGGCGGTGACGGATGCCGCGTTGCGGGCCGATCCGCCGCAGGCGGTGATCCTGTCGGGTGGCCCCGACAGCGTGACGCGGGACGGCAGCCCGCGCGCCCCGCAGGCGGTGTTCGACCTCGGCATTCCGGTTTTCGGCATCTGCTACGGCCAGCAGGTGATGATGCAGCAGCTTGGCGGCCGGGTCGAGGCAGGCCACCATGCCGAATACGGCCGCGCCTTCGTGACACCTGCGCCGGGCCATGCGGGCGACGGCATCTTCGCGGGCCTATTTACCGACGGGCGCGAGGAAGTCTGGATGAGCCACGGCGACCGCGTGACCGCGCTTGCCCCCGGCTTTGCGGTGATCGGCACATCGCCCAATGCGCCCCTGGCGATGATCGCGGATGAGAAGCGGCGCTTCTACGGCGTCCAGTTCCACCCCGAGGTGCATCACACCCCGAACGGCCGCATCATGCTGGAAAACTTCGTCCGGCTTGCGGGCTTCACCGGCGACTGGACTATGGCCGGTTATCGCGCCGAGGCCGTGCGCCGCATCCGCGAGCAGGTGGGCGACGCCAAGGTGATCTGCGGTCTGTCGGGCGGCGTGGATAGCTCGGTCGCGGCCGTCCTGATCCACGAGGCGATCGGCGACCAGCTGACCTGTGTCTTCGTGGACCACGGCCTCCTGCGGCTGGGCGAGGCCGAGGAGGTCGTGACCATGTTCCGCGACCATTACAACATCCCGCTGATCCATGCCGACGAATCCAAGCTGTTCCTTGGCGCGCTGGAAGGCGTCAGCGACCCCGAAGTCAAGCGCAAGACCATCGGCCGCCTGTTCATCGACGTGTTCCAGAAGCACGCGGCCGAGATCGGCGGGGCCGAGTTCCTGGCGCAGGGCACGCTTTATCCCGACGTGATCGAATCGGTCAGCTTCACCGGCGGCCCCTCGGTCACGATCAAGTCGCACCACAATGTCGGCGGCTTGCCCGAGAAGATGGGCCTCAAGCTGGTGGAACCCCTGCGCGAGCTGTTCAAGGACGAGGTCCGCGCCCTTGGCCGCGAACTCGGCCTGCCCGAGCAGTTCATCCGCCGCCATCCCTTCCCCGGCCCCGGCCTCGCCATCCGCTGCCCCGGCGAGATCACCCGCGAGAAGCTGGAGATCCTGCGCAAGGCCGACGCCGTCTACATCGACCAGATTCGCAGGCACGGGCTTTACGACGAGATCTGGCAGGCTTTCGTCGCGATCCTGCCGGTCCGCACCGTGGGGGTGATGGGCGACGGCCGCACCTATGACTTCGCCTGCGCGCTGCGGGCAGTGACCTCGGTGGACGGGATGACTGCGGATTACTATCCCTTCACGCACCAGTTTCTGGGCGAGACGGCGACGCGCATTATCAACGAAGTCAAGGGCATAAACCGGGTGACTTACGACATCACCTCAAAGCCGCCGGGCACGATTGAATGGGAATGAACCGCCGCCTGCGCGAAAGCTGAGACCCATTGGGCGGAACCCGGCCGGACCTGCGGGCGACTCTCAGCAATTCGTTGGCAAGCGCCTGTTCTTGTGCATGATCGGGCCAGAGGTGTTTTCCCGAGTTTTCGTCATGCGCCTTTTGCAAGCCCTTCTTGTCGCACTCTGCCTGTATTTTCCGGCAGTCGCCGCCCAGGCCGACAACGCCACCTGCGAGATCACCGTCAAGGGCGAGCGTGTGGACGGCCCCTGCCGGTTCCAGCCGCATCGGGGCGGCAGCTTCAGCATCGCCATGATGGACGGCAGGCTGATGGGCGGCGCGACTTCGCTGTCGCTTGACGTCGTCTCGGCGGGGGTGGGTGAGGTGCGCGGCCTGACCGCCTTCGGCGTCCGTTCCCGCTGGGGAGAGGCGCGGCGGATGGGAGAGGACCGGGCCTGCTGGCGCGGGGCGGATTTCACCCTCTGCGTCCGGGCCGCCGCAGTTCAGCCCCCGCCTTCGTCCACCGTCTTTTCGGGGCGCTGCCACATGGATGTCTGCACCTGGGTCGATCAGCCCCCCGCGCGCCAGATCGGAACCGGCAGCATCAGAGTTCCGGGGCGGCGGGTTGAAACCACCGTCAGCCTGGCGCAAAGCGAGCACGTCGGCGGCAGCTATCCCGACAGGCTGCCCGAGGGATTGGATTGGACGGCGCCGCAGCCGGCGCAGTTCTTCTGCTCGACCTTCCGGCCCGCCTTCCTTGACGCGGATGGAAGCTGGATGGTCCTGCCCCTGCCCGAGGTATTCGGCGCGACCGAAAGCGTCACCCGCCGCTATCTGCGCGCCTGCCACCCGGGGGCCGAGGGCCGCGACCCCTACCGGATGCCGGCCGAACTGGGCTATTCCGCCGGAATGCCGCGCCAGGATCTTTATCCCGACTTCGATGCCCTGATCAGGGGCTGACCTTTTCCAGGAGCATCTTCATGTCAGCTTGTGCCTGCGGCTGCGGCCACCACCACCATGACAGCGGCCCTCCGGCCCCCTTGGGCGCCCAGATCGGGCGCTCGGGCCACATCACCTGCGCCGACCCGTCGCAACTGATGACCCTGCTGATGCATGTCGAGGCCCATGTCTTGGCCAGTCGCGCCGAACCCGGCTGCCTTTATTTCGAGATCGCGCAGACCGATGATCCGCTGGTCTGGCGCGTCGAAGAACTGTTCCGCGATGCCGAAGCCCTGGCGGCCCATCGGCGGCGCACCGCCGCAAGCGCATGGGCAACGGCAACCGCCGGCTTCTCCCGCAACCTTCACGACGTCACCCCTGCCTGATTCGCATTCGGCCAAAGGCTTGCGACAGCTTTTTGCAGGCCCTTCCAAGCATCGCGCCCGTGGCGACGTCAGGCGACCGTTGTCCCGGCTGCGCTGCCGGGAAGCCGAAGCCGAACGCGCTTGATCCGGCGGGCGTCGGCGTCCACCACCTCGAACTCGACCCCGTTGTCGTCGCGCACGATCTCGCCGACGACCGGCACTCGGCCGGCAAGCATGAAGATCAGCCCCCCGACAGTGTCGATCTCTTCCTCGTAAATGCCGCAGACCAGCTTGGTGCCGATCTCTGCCTCGACCCGGTCGATGGGCGCGCGCGCCAGCACCAGCCACTGGCCGGGGCGTTCCTGCACCCACAACTCGTCATTGCTGTCGTCATGCTCGTCGTCGATCTGGCCGATCACCTGCTCGATCAGGTCCTCGATGGTCACCAGTCCCTCGACGCCGCCGTATTCGTCGATCACCAGCGCCATGTGGATGCGCTTCTGCTGCATCTGCTGCAGCAGCGCGCCGATGGGCATGGTGCCCGGAACGTAAAGCAGCGGACGCAGCAGCGGACGCAGCGCGAAACGTGGCGCGCCCTTGGAGGCAAAGCCGTGCTTGAGCGCGAGGTCCTTGAGATGCACCAGCCCCAGCGGCTGGTCCAGGTTGCCGCGATGAACCGGCAGGCGGGAATATCCGTGCTCGCGGAAGACCTCGACCAGTTCTGGCAGACCCACGGTCACCGGAACGGCGACGATGTCGGCCTTGTTCACCGCGACGTCGTCCACGGTCTTGCGGCGCAGGTTCAGGATGCTGGGCGCCTGCGCCGAGGTGGCGGCCTCCATCATCGAATCAGGACCGTCCTCGTTGTCCGAAGACAGCGGCCCCAGCGTTTTGAAGATGCGGCCGAGGAAGCTGCGCGAGGGGGCCTCGCGCGGCTCACGCGACGCCTCGTCCCAACTCGGAGGTTCGGAGGCTTCGTCCTGGGGATCATCCGCGGGATGCGGGTCCGGGCTTCGGGGATCGTTCATGAACATTCAATGCTCTCGGTAAGGATCCGGGATGCCGAGGCCGGCGAGAATCGAACGCTCGGCATCCTCCATGGTTTCCGCATCGGCCTCGACCTCGTGATCGTAGCCGGCCAGATGCAGGATGGCGTGGACCAGCAGATGGGTCACATGGTCGGCGAAGGGCTTGCCCTGTGATTCGGCCTCGGCCAGGCAGGTATCGTAGCTGATGGCGATGTCGCCCAGTTCATCCGTCTCCGGCGGCACCGGCACCTCGCCCGGTCTCCGGGGGGCATGTTCGACCGAGGGCCAGCTCAGCACGTTGGTGGGCTTGGCCTTGCCGCGGAAATGGTCGTTCAGCCCGGCGATGCGGGCGTCGTCGCAGCCCATGACGATGATCTCGACCGGATCGATCCCCATGTGGCGCGTCGTGGCGACGGCCGCCCGCTCGGCCATGCCCTGCAGATCGACGTCCAGCCAGCGTTCGTCCTCGATCACCAGATCGACGGGGTCCGGTCCGGCATGAAGCTGCGGCTCAAGAGTGTCAGGCATTGCGCGGTCCGCGCCATTCGCGCCGGGGAGGATAGGCGCCGTGATTCTGCGGCGGGGCGTCGGGATCGCCGCCGCGTTCGTCGTCTGCGTCATAGGCCTGGATGATGCGCGCGACCAGCGGGTGCCGCACCACGTCCTGCGCGGTGAAGTAGCTGAACGAGATCCCCGCCACCCCGCCGAGGATGCGCTCGGCATCCCGCAGGCCAGATTGCACCCCGCGCGGCAGGTCCACCTGGGTGCGGTCGCCGGTGATGACCATGCGCGAGCCTTCGCCCAGGCGGGTCAGGAACATCTTCATCTGCATGGTGGTGGCGTTCTGCGCCTCGTCCAGCACCACGAAGGCATTGGCAAGCGTGCGCCCCCGCATGAACGCCAGGGGCGCGATCTCGATGCGCTTTTCCTCGACCAGCTTCTGCATCTGGCGTGCCGGAATGAAATCGTTCAACGCATCATACAGCGGCTGCATGTATGGATCGACCTTTTCCTTCATGTCGCCGGGAAGAAAGCCCAGGCGCTCGCCCGCCTCGACGGCGGGGCGCGACAGGATGATCTTGTCCACATGGCCGTCGATCAGCATGGTGACGCCGACCGCGACCGCCAGATAGGTCTTGCCGGTGCCCGCCGGGCCGATCCCGAAGGCAAGTTCGTTGGCGAAAAGCGCCCGGACATAGTCGCGCTGCGCCTCGGTCCGGGGCTCGACGACCTTCTTGCGGGTCCGAAGCTCGATCTTGCCCTGCCCGAACATCTCGAGCTGCTGCGCCGGGCTTGGTGCTGGCACGTCCGGCTCGGTCCCCATCCGCAGGGCGGCCTCGACCTCGTTCAACTCGACATTGCGGCCCTGTTCCAGCCGGGCGTAAAGGCTCTGCAGGATCTGCGCGGCCTCGGCCTGTGCCTCGGGCGGGCCCATGATCGCCAGCAGGTTGCCACGCCGGATGACATGGACGCCAAGCGCCTGCTCGATGCGGGCAAGGTGCCGGTCATGCGGGCCGCACAGGTCGATCAGCAGGCGGTTGTCGGGAAACTCCAGCAGGATCTCGCCGGCCGGGGCGGAAAGGTTCGTCGGGGTCAGACCCACTGCGTCCTCGTCATTGACTCGCTTCCATGTTGCCGGCGAGCCGGGGCGAAGGCAAGGCTTCGCATCTTAACTTGCTTGCAGGCCGCTTCATCGCGGCTGATCCTGCAGGGCCAGAGGGCGCCAGTCCAGAGCCTGACCCGCGACGAAGGCGCGTAGGGCGGGGTCGGTCGCACCGTCCATCTCGGCGACCGTTCCCTGCCAGCGGAGGCGGCCATGGTCCAGCATCGCCACGCGATCGGCGATGGTCCGCACGCTGGTCATGTCATGGGTGATGGTCACGGCGGTCGCATGCGTTTCGGTCACGATGTCGCGGATCAATCGGTTGATCGCGGCGGCGCGCTGGGGGTCAAGCCCGGTGGTCGGCTCGTCGAAGAAGATCACCTTGGGGTCGGCGGCAATGGCGCGGGCAAGGCCCACGCGCTTGCGCATCCCGCCCGACAGGTCGGCGGGCATCCGGTCGGCGATCTCGGGTCCGAGGCCTACCCGGGCCAGCCGCTCGACCGCGCGGGTGCGGGCCTTTGCAGCAGGCATCTTCTGCAGCAGGCGAAAGGCCACGTTGCGCCAGACGGGAAGGCTGTCGAACAGCGCTGCGTTCTGGAACAGCATCCCGAAGTCCTGCATGAACCGCGCCCGCACCGCAAAGGTCGCGGCTTCGCCATGCAGCCGCACCTCGCCCGCTTCGGCCTCCTCAAGGCCGAGGATCGTGCGCATCAGCACCGACTTGCCCGAGCCGGAACCCCCGATCACGACAAGGCTCTCCCCCTGCGCCACCGACAGATCGACGCCGTTCAGAACCTTGTGGCCGGGGAATGACTTGGCCAGCCCGCGCGTCTCGATGACCGGGGCGCTCATGTGAAGAACAGCCCGGTCAGGACAAAATTCGCCCCGAGGATACCGACCGAGGCCACCACCACTGCCCCCGTCGTCGCCCGGCCCACGCCCGCCGCGCCACGGCCCGCGTGCATCCCGAACCAGCAGCCCGCCAGCGCCACGATAAAGCCGAAGACCGCGCCCTTGATCAGCCCCGACACCACGTCCCAGGTTTCAAGAAAGGCCCAGGAGCCTGACAGGTAGGCCTGAGAGGTGAAGCCCAGCGTCGTCGTCCCGATCAGCCAGCCCCCCATGATGCCGATGGTGTCGCCGACGCCAACCAGCAGCGGCACCGTCAGGATCGCGGCCCACAGGCGTGGCGCGACCAGCCAGCCCATCGGGTCCGTGGACAACGTCACCAGCGCGTCGATCTGTTCCGTCACCCGCATTGAGCCCAGTTCCGCCGCGATGGACGAGGCGACCCGCGCCGCCACCATCAGCCCGCCCAGAACCGGCCCCAGTTCCCGCGCCATGCCGATGGCGACGATGGCGGGCACCACGTCGCCGGCCTGGAAACGCTCGCCCCCCGCATTGATCTGCAGGGCGAGCGCGGCGCCGGTGAACAGCGCCGTCAGCCCCACGACCGGCAGCGACAGCCAGCCGATCCGCAGCAGTTGCTCGGCCAGGCGCGGCAGGGAAAATCCGGGCGCAGCCAGCCCCCGCGCGGCGAAGATCGCGACCGCGCCGGTGCCGCGCACCAGCGCCAGCGTGGCCCGGCCGATGGCGCGGACCGGGTCAGGCCGGCGAAAGGGGCGCCTGCGCCGGGTCAAAGGGCAACTCGATCCGTAGCCGGCGCGACAGGTCGGCCGGATCGGACGTGGCGCGGGACAGTTTGAACCCCTCTCCCAGCAGATGCTTCACATACATCTTGTTGTAGATGAACGGGAACACGAGGCCGGACAGACCGAAGGTCAGGAAACCCACCAGGAAGATGATCACTGCACCGCCCCAGTGTCCCCGGATCAACGCCGGAAAAAAGCCGAAGAACAGCGCCGTCCAGGAAAATCCGACCGGCGCCTGCTTCAGCGCCCCGGTCAGCGGGTGGTGAAAGTCGATCGTCGCGTAAGCCATGCCGAATCCTCTGAAAGTCATATGACTGGGGATTCGGTAGCATGGGTGCCCTAACCGAGGATTAAGCCGGCCGGTATTCGCGCGGATAGCGCGGACCCAGCGAGGTCAGGATCTCGTAGCCGATGGTGCCGGCCAGCGCGGCCAGGTCGTCCACGCCCTGCCGGTCGTTCAGGATATCCAGCCTCTCGGGGACATCGGGCAGGTCGGTCACATCGACCGTGATGAGGTCCATCGACACCCGCCCGACCACCGGCACGCTGCGCTCGCCCGCCCAGAGCCGCAGGCCCTTTCCCGACAGGGCGCGCGGCAGCCCATCGGCATAGCCCGCCGACACGGTCGCGATGCGGCAGGCGCGCGGGGTCGTCCAGGCGCAGCCGTAGCCCACCGCCTCGCCAGCCGTCAGGTTGCGGGTCTGGATGACGTCGAGCGAGAGGGTGACGACCGGCCGCGCGTGCGCGAACGGCTCGCCGCCGTAAAGGCCGATGCCCGCGCGGGTCACGTCGAAATGATAGTCGGACCCGAGCAGGACGCCGCCGGTCGCCGCCAGCGAACGCGGGGCCGTGACGCCCTCGGTCATCCCGCGAAAGGCGCGAAGCTGCGCGGCATTGGCCACATGGTGAGCGTCGTCGGCGCACATCAGATGCGACATGACCAGCGCGGGTCCAATGCCCGTATCGGTGCGCGCCGACAGCGCCTCGGACCGGACGGCAGCCCATTCGGCAGGCTCGAAGCCCAGCCGGTTCATGCCCGAGTCGAGCTGGATCGCAAAGGCACCCCGCGGCCGCGTCGCGCGGTCGCGGAAAAACTGCCCGGGGCCGTTCAGCACCGGGATAAGCCCTGTCAGATCCTGCCCCGGCATGTGCCCCGACAAGATGAAGATATGCGCATCGGGGCCGAGCAGCGGACGAATCGCTCTGCCCTCGACCGCCTGTGCCACGAAGAAGTCCCGCGCCCCCGCCCCGTACAGCGCAGGCGCCACCATGGCGGCGCCAAGGCCATAGGCATCCGCCTTGACCACCGCGCCGGGCCGCGAGCCGGGGGCGAGCGCGGCCAGCGCCTTCCAGTTCGCCACCACGGCGGCAAGGTCGATCGTCAATCCCATGGCTTGCGGGATGGCCGCCCATGCCGCCCGCGTCAAGGGCGCCGTTCAGCGGGTTTAGCTGTTTTGCGGTCACACCTTCCCGCTAAGGCTCGTGTTTGCAAACTTTCCCCTTTCCGCTTTGCGCCGCCTGCTGCTTTCCCTATTGTCCCGCCAGACATGACGGAGAGGCTTCATGAAGGACATTCCCGGACAGCTTGAACAGCTGCGGCACCAGGCGCGGATGGGCGGGGGGCAGCGCCGGATCGACGCGCAGCACGCCCGCGGCAAGCTGACCGCGCGCGAGCGGCTGGACATCCTTCTGGACGAAGGCTCGTTCGAGGAGTTCGACATGTTCGTCCGCCACCGCTCCACCGACTTCGGGATGGAGGACGATCGCCCCTATGGCGACGGCGTCGTGACCGGCTGGGGCACGATCAACGGCCGCATGGTTTATGTGTTTTCGCAGGATTTCACCGTCTTCGGGGGTTCGCTGTCGGAAACCCATGCGCAGAAGATCTGCAAGATCATGGACATGGCCATGCAGAACGGCGCGCCGGTGATCGGGCTGAACGATTCCGGCGGCGCGCGTATTCAGGAAGGCGTTGCCTCTCTCGCGGGTTACGCGGATGTCTTCCAGCGCAACATCATGGCCTCGGGCGTGATCCCGCAGATCAGCGTCATCATGGGTCCCTGCGCGGGCGGCGCGGTCTATTCGCCGGCGATGACGGACTTCATCTTCATGGTGAAGGACACCTCCTATATGTTCGTGACCGGACCCGACGTGGTGAAGACCGTCACCAACGAGGTCGTGACGGCCGAGCAACTGGGCGGTGCATCCACCCATACCAAGAAATCCTCGGTCGCCGACGGGGCCTTCGAGGATGACGTCGAGGCGCTGTCGGAAATCCGGCGGCTGTTCGACTTGCTGCCGCTGTCGAACCGGGAAAAAGCGCCGACACGGCCGTTCTTCGACGATCCCGCGCGCTTCGAGCCGTCGCTGGACACGCTGATCCCCGACAACCCCAACCAGCCTTATGACATGAAGGAACTGATCGCGAAGGTCGCCGACGAGGGCGACTTCTACGAGATCCAGCGCGATTTCGCGGGCAACATCCTGACCGGCTTCATCCGGATCGAAGGCCAGACGGTCGGCGTCGTCGCCAACCAGCCGATGGTGCTGGCTGGGGTTCTCGACATCGATTCCAGCCGCAAGGCCGCACGCTTCGTGCGCTTCTGCGATGCCTTCAATATCCCGATCCTGACGCTGGTGGACGTGCCGGGCTTCCTGCCGGGCACGGCGCAGGAATACGGCGGCGTCATCAAGCACGGGGCGAAGCTGCTCTTCGCCTATGGCGAGGCGACTGTGCCCAAGGTCACGGTCATCACCCGCAAGGCTTACGGCGGGGCCTATGACGTCATGGCATCCAAGCACCTGCGGGGCGATTTCAACTATGCCTGGCCCACGGCCGAGATCGCCGTGATGGGAGCCAAGGGCGCGGTCGAGATCCTGTATCGCAGCGAGTTGGGCGACTCGGACAAGATCGCCGCGCGGACCAAGGATTACGAGGACCGTTTCGCCAACCCCTTCGTGGCAGCCGAAAAGGGCTTCATCGACGAGGTGATCCAACCCCATTCGACCCGCAAGCGGGTGGCCCGCGCGCTGGCCTCGCTGCGGACCAAGCAACTGTCCAACCCTTGGAAGAAGCACGACAACATCCCGCTGTGACGCCATTGTCCGCCGCCCTCCTTTTCGCCACGACGGCGACCGGCATGGCCGCGAACGGGGCCCAGCCGCTGGTTCCGGTGCCTTCGGGCGCCGAGGTCTGGCTGCAGGAGGAACTGGCGGACAGCATCCCCGGCGTGGGGCCGGTGCATCGTTACCGCTTTGTTATGCCGTCGCTTGCGGCACTTGTGCCCCCTTGGGATGAGGGAGAGACGACAGCCGACCTGCCCCCAGAACTGCTGGACGAGACGGGACCCGAGATGCCTTTGACGCCCGAGGAACAGGCTGAACTCGATGCTGCTTTGGGCGAACTGGTGATCGAGATCATGCCAGAGGATGAGGGCATCCTGATCGCGCCTGCGATGCCCGATGACGATGGCGCATTTGACGCTCCGCTTCCCTCGGAACTCTCTCCGCCAGACCCGCCCCTGACCGATGACGCCTTGTCTATCGAGGGAGAGACCGAGGATTTCGCTGCAGAAGCGGGCGATCCCGGCGCGGGCGAGATCGCGCTTCCCGCCGCGCCCGACATCCTGATGCAGGACCCCCTGCACCGCGACATCCTCTGGCTCTGCGAACGCTTCGTCCTGCCGAGGCTGAGGGGCCAGACGCCAAGGCCACGGCAGGTGGTGATCTCGATGGCCTCTGCCCCCAGTCCTTTCGGAAACTTCGATCCCGGGATCGTGCAACTGTTTGAAGGCTTCTCGATCCCGTCCGACCGGGATGCCTGCATATGGGAGCCATTGTGATGCCGACGGTTCATGACGCATCCGTGATCGAAATGTGCCGGAATGATGCACTCCTGCCACAGGCAGGCGGGGAAGCCGCCTGCCCGGTCTGTCGGCCCCTTCCGGCAATCCGTAAGATGCCCGGACGGTCGCATGGTGCGGCCGGTTCAACGAGCAGTCGGGGCGCCAAGGCCCCACTTTACAGGAGCCTCTCATGTCCAAAAAGCTCGCTCTCGCGCTGGTTCTGGTCGGCGTCGTCTCGGCTTGCCAGCAGCAGCCCCAGCCGGTGGCCCCGGCCGCGGTCGTCGTGGCGCCCGAGCCCGTGTTCCAAGGCAAGTTCGGCGCCAACTGACGCCATGCGGCGCGGACCTGCGGGTCCGCGCACCTCCGAGCTGTCCCGCAACCTCATCAATAGCGGGGCATCATGCTGAAGCATCGCGGCTTTCCCGGACGCCTGCCGTCCACCGACCACCAGTTCACCATCCGCCGCGCAAGCCCCAAGGGGGCGACGAAGCTGGTCGCCCGCGAACGCTATCGCGACCGCTCGGCCGGTGACCGCCGGGCCGACGCCGGCTTTCTCGCCGCGCTGATCGAGCATTTCGGCGACGAACCCTTTGAACGCGGCAATCTCGATGCCGGCCGCCTGTCTTGGCTGCTGGGGCGCGAGGTCCTGCCGGTCGGCAAGCTGGACCCCACCAGCTATGAACAGTTGCTGCGCGTCGACCTGAAACGCGCCGAGGCCAACTTCCCCGAGCTTTTCGCCCCCGAGGCCAGCGAGACTTTTCGCTGGGATGACGAGGACTTCGAGGAGGAAGATGAATGATGCGCGGGATGATGCTTGTGCGTGCGCCATCACCCGCTTGTCAGTTTGATCCCGGTTTACGGGATGTCATAATAAGCGCGCACGCTAAGTCACTCGCTCGGAAACGGGCCACGAATACAGGCAGAATACCATGCAGAAATCCCTCCTCCTCCGCGTCTGCGGCGCAGTCCTGCTCGTCGGGGGCGTCGCGGCCTGCCAGCCCGGCTACGGCACCGGCCTCTCGCCCGACGCGCAGCGTGCAGCCGGCGGCGCGGTCGCGGGTGCCGTCGTTGCCAAGGCGCTGGACGAACGTGTCGCAACCGGTGCGTTGCTCGGCGGCGCGGCGGGTGCGCTTTGCGATGACGTGGGCGTCTGCGCCCCCTGACCGGAAACCTGATCTTCGGCTGGCGTTGATCGCCGGCCGCGACCGTCTGAACCTTCATCTGCCGGGTGCTGCATCGCACAGTGACATACCTGTCGCGGTTGGCCCCGGCATTCTGTTCAAGGATACTCCATGTCCAGAAAGCTTCTTCTTGTGGGTGGCCTCAGCGCGGCGCTGCTTGCCGGCTGCACCCAGAACATCCGGCCGACCGACGCCGACCGCGCCATCATCGGTGCCGGCACCGGCTATGTCGTCCAGCAGGTCCGCGGCAAAGACGGCAGCGATCGCCTTGCGGGTGCAGCGGTGGGCGCCCTCGGCGGCGCGCTCTGCGACGACGTGCGGCTTTGCCAGTAAGCTGACCGGCGCGTCTGACGCACGTTACCTGAACCATTCCACCGTCCCGGTCATGCCGACTGGGACGGTTTTTTCATGCCTTACCGCCACCAAGGGACCCGAATGTTCAAGAAGATCCTGATCGCCAACCGCGGAGAGATCGCCTGCCGCGTCATCAAGACCGCACGGAAGATGGGGATCGCGACCGTCGCCGTCTATTCCGACGCCGACCGCAACGCGCTGCATGTCAGGATGGCGGACGAGGCGGTGCATATCGGACCTCCGCCCGCGAACCAGTCCTATATCGTGATCGACAGGATCATGGAGGCAATCCGGCAAACCGGCGCCGAGGCAGTGCATCCAGGATATGGTTTTCTTAGCGAGAACAGGAACTTTGCCGCAGCTCTTGAGAAAGAGGACGTGGTTTTCATTGGCCCGCCCTCGCCTGCCATCGAGGCGATGGGCGACAAGATCACCTCGAAGAAGCTGGCGCAGGAGGCCGGGGTTTCGACGGTTCCCGGCTATATGGGCCTGATCGCCGACGCGGATGAGGCAGTGCGGATTTCCACCGAGATCGGCTATCCGGTGATGATCAAGGCGTCAGCAGGCGGTGGCGGCAAGGGGATGAGGATTGCCTGGGATGACCAGGAAGCGCGCGAGGGTTTTGAGTCCTCGAAGAACGAGGCAGCCAACAGCTTCGGCGACGAGCGCATCTTCATCGAGAAGTTCGTGACCCAGCCGCGCCACATCGAAATACAGGTGCTGGCCGACAAGCATGGCAATTGCGTCTACCTGCACGAACGCGAATGTTCGATCCAGCGCCGCAATCAGAAGGTCATCGAGGAGGCGCCCTCGCCCTTCCTCGACCCCGAAACGCGGCGCGCGATGGGTGAGCAGGCGGTCGCGCTGGCCAAGGCCGTGGGCTATACCTCGGCGGGCACGGTCGAGTTCATCGTCGATGCGAACAAGAACTTTTACTTCCTTGAAATGAATACGCGTCTGCAGGTCGAGCATCCGGTGACCGAACTTATCACCGGCGTCGATCTGGTGGAACAGATGATCCGCGTCGCGGCAGGCGAGCCTCTGCCCTTCACGCAGGACGACCTGAAGATCACCGGCTGGGCCATCGAAAGCCGCCTTTACGCCGAGGACCCCTATCGCAGCTTTCTGCCCTCGATCGGGCGGCTGACGCGCTATCGGCCGCCTGTCGAAACGGCGGCAGGTCCCCTGCTGGAAAACAACCGCTGGGTGCCATCAAACCCGGGCGAACAGCCGCGGGTGGCCGAAACGGGCGTCCGCAACGATACCGGCGTCTACGAAGGCGGCGAGATTTCAATGTATTACGACCCGATGATCGCCAAGCTCTGCACCTGGGCGCCGGACCGGGCGCAGGCAATCGAGGCGATGCGCGGTGCGCTGGACAGCTTTGAGGTGGAAGGCATCGGCCACAACCTGCCCTTCCTGTCGGCGGTGATGGATCACCCCCGCTTCGTTTCAGGTGACATCACCACTGCCTTCATCGCCGAAGAATACCCCGAGGGCTTCCAGGGGGCGACCCTGCCCCCCGAGCAGCTGGAGCGTGTCGCCGCCGCGGCCGCCGCCATGCATCGCGTCGCCGAAATCCGCCGGACCCAGATCACCGGCCGGCTGGACAACCACGAACGCCGCGTGGGCGAGAACTGGGTCGTTACCCTGAACGGGCAGCAGTTTCCCGTTCGCGTCCGCGCCGACCGTCGCGGTTCGACGGTCGAGGTGAATGGCCGCAGCCTGCGGGTGGAATCGGACTGGAAGCCGGGCATGTCGCTGGTGCGGATGACGGTGGACGGCGACCCCATGGCCCTGAAGGTGGACAAGATCACGGCCGGCATGCGGCTGCGGACGCGCGGGGCCGACCTCAAGGCCCATGTCCAGCGTCCCCGCACGGCCGAACTGGCCCGGCTGATGCCGGAAAAGCTGCCGCCCGACACCTCGAAGTTCCTGCTGTGCCCGATGCCCGGCCTTGTCGTCCGCATCAACGTCCAGCCCGGCGACGAGGTGCAGGAAGGCCAGTCGCTCGCCACCGTCGAGGCCATGAAGATGGAAAACATCCTGCGCGCCGAGCGCCGGGGCATAGTCAAGTCGGTGAACGCCGAGGCCGGGCAGAGCCTCAGGGTCGATGACGTCATCATGGAGTTCGAGTGATCCTTGGACCTGCGCGCGCTGTTTCTGAACGACCGGGTCGCCGCGGCGCTCGTCACCGCCCTTGTCGGTGGCGGCGTGGTGGCGGCCGGGTGGTTCTGGACGCACGCGCTGTCCCGCAGGCGGGATCGCCAACTGAGGGACGAACGCGTAAGCGACATCCAGCGCGCGCTTCTGGCCGAGATCCGCGCCCATGTGGCGGCGCTGGAGGGGCAGACCCTGGACGACCCGCAGGCGCGCGAGGCGATGGTGGCGCGGTTCGCCGCGGGCGGTCATGTGCCGATCCTGCCGCATGACGCAAACGACCGCATCTTCCGGGCCATCGTCGAGGATGTGCATATCCTGCCGGAATGGGCCATCGACCCGGTGGTGCGCTATTACCGGCTGCTGGCCGTGCGCGGGGCGCTGGCGCAGGATATCCGCGCCACCAAGGACCAGCCGGAACGGGCGACGGACATGTTCCGCGACTACCTGACGCTGAACGACGAGACGCTGGTCACGGGACAACGCGCAATGATCGTGCTGACGGCCAGCCTGCAGGGCGGGCGCGAGACGGTGGAGGCCTTGCTTGCGGCCGCGCAGCAGCGCGAAGCGGCCCGCATCACGAGCACGCTGCCCGGCGAGCTGGCCAGGTTGCGCGCCGGTCTCAGTAAGCGATCTTCGGACCCGAGAGGCCCGTGATGGGAGGCAGCCCGATCACCGCCGAAATCTCGTTCGAGTTGCGGGCATTCAGCAGCCGCTCGACCATCTCGTCGGTCGTGGCGGGCCGCTTGACCTGCCGCGGCGGCGGCGAGGCCTCGATCTTGCGCGGGGATGTTTCCTTGGCCATGGCCCTGCCCTGTCATGCACGATGCGGCACAGCGCATCCTTCACGGATCAAGATAGTGGCGCTGCCCCGGTTCCGCAATGAAATCACGCGCAGCGCCTATCGCCCGCCGCTTGCCCGCGTCTCGCTGCGCCGCACGGGGGTCTTGTCGATGGCGCGGCCGATCTCTCGCGTGTCCCAGGGAGAGGGCTTGCGGTCGATCACCGTGCCGTCGCTGTCCAGCACCATCAGGGAAAAGCCGCGCGGCCTCAGCCGCTGCCGCCAGACCGAGTTCGCCGCCGGATCGGTGTCGGTGATGACGGTGACGCTGCGGCGCTCCAGTGCGGCGGGGTCGCGGGCAAGCAGTTCCATCTGCGTGGCGAAGGCCGTGTCCTCGGGCGTGTCGGCAAAGACAAGGACGGGCCGTCGCTCGAACAGCAGCGCCTCGGGCGTGACGTCGTTCGCCGAACGGATGTCCATCTCGGCTTGTTCGGGCTGGCCGACGGGCGCATCGGTTGCCCCCGCTGCGGCAGCGGGACGGGCGGGGGCGGCGCGTTCGACCCGCACGGGTTCGGGCGGGGGCGTCGGGGCACCCATGGCAAGCGCCTGCGCGCCCGTCACGGCCAGCGCGAGGGCCAACATGTTCGACAGAAATATCTTCATGTTTCAGAATATAGCGACTGCGGTCGCATCGGAAAGGACCAAGAGATGACCCGGACCCCCGACCTCGATCAATGGCGCGCGATGGCCTCGAAGGAACTGAAGGGCGCGGACCCCGACACGCTGAACTGGGACACGCTGGAAGGCATCACCGTCAAGCCGCTGTATACCGACGCCGATACGGCGGGGCTGGACCACATGGGCAGCCTGCCCGGCATCGCGCCCTTCACGCGCGGGCCGCGGGCCACGATGTATGCGGGGCGCCCCTGGACGATCCGGCAATATGCGGGATTTTCGACGGCCGAAGAATCCAACGCCTTCTACCGCCGCAACCTCGCCGCTGGTCAGCAGGGCGTGTCGGTGGCCTTCGACCTGGCGACCCACCGCGGCTATGACAGCGACCATCCGCGCGTGGAAGGCGACGTCGGCAAGGCGGGAGTCGCCATCGACAGCGTCGAGGACATGAAGGTGCTGTTCGACGGCATCCCGCTGGAGAAGGTCAGCGTCAGCATGACCATGAACGGCGCGGTGATCCCGATCCTCGCCAGCTTCATCGTCGCGGGAGAGGAGCAGGGCGTGCCCCGCGCCCAGCTTTCAGGGACCATCCAGAACGACATCCTCAAGGAGTTCATGGTCCGCAACACCTACATCTATCCGCCCGAGCCTTCGATGCGGATCATCGCGGACATCATCGGCTATACCTCGCATGAGATGCCCAAGTTCAATTCGATCTCGATTTCCGGCTATCACATGCAGGAAGCGGGCGCGAACCTGGTGCAGGAACTGGCCTATACGCTGGCCGACGGGCGCGAATATGTCCGCGCGGCCATTGCGGCGGGCATGGACGTGGACGCCTTTGCCGGCAGGCTCAGCTTCTTCTTCGCCATCGGCATGAACTTCTTCATGGAGGCCGCCAAGCTGCGCGCCGCCCGCCTGCTGTGGCACCGGATCATGACCGAGTTCGGGGCGAAGAAGACATCCTCGCTGATGCTGCGGACGCATTGCCAGACCTCGGGCGTGTCGTTGCAGGAACAGGACCCTTACAACAACGTGATCCGCACAGCCTATGAGGCGATGAGCGCGGCGCTTGGCGGGACGCAATCGCTGCACACCAACGCGCTGGACGAGGCGATCGCGCTGCCCACCGACTTCTCGGCCCGGATCGCTCGGAACACGCAACTGATCCTGCAAGAGGAAACGGGGATCACCCATGTCGTCGATCCGCTGGCAGGGTCCTATTACGTCGAGAGCCTGACCGCCGAACTGGCCGAAAAGGCCTGGGCCATCATCGAGGAAGTCGAATCGATGGGCGGCATGACCAAGGCGGTCGCCTCGGGCCAGCCCAAGCTGCGGATCGAGGAGACCGCCGCCCGGCGGCAAGCCATGATCGACCGGGGCGAGGAAGTGATCGTCGGCGTCAACAAGTACCGCAAGGACAAAGAAGACCCGATCGACATCCTCGACATCGACAACATGGCCGTCCGCCGCAGCCAGATCGAGCGGCTGGAGAATATCCGCGCCACCCGCGACCATTCTGCCTGCGATCACGCGCTGGCCGAGGTGGAACGTTGCGCCCGCGAGGGCGGCAACCTGCTGGAAGCGGCGGTCGAGGCCGCCCGTGCACGCGCAACCGTGGGGGAAATCAGCATGGCGATGGAAAAGGTCTTCGGCCGCCACCGGGCCGAGGTGAAGACGCTCGCCGGCGTCTATGGCGCCGCCTACGAGGGCGACGAGGGCTTCGCCCGGATCCAGAAGGACGTGGAAAGCTTCGCCGAGGAGGAAGGCCGCCGTCCCCGGATGCTGGTGGTCAAGATGGGCCAGGACGGCCATGACCGCGGCGCCAAGGTGATCGCCACCGCCTTTGCCGACATCGGCTTCGACGTGGACGTGGGGCCGCTGTTCCAGACCCCCGAGGAGGCCGCGCAGGACGCCATCGACAATGACGTCCATATCGTGGGGATTTCCTCGCAGGCCGCGGGCCACAAGACGCTGGCGCCCAAGCTGATCGAGGCCCTGAAGGCGCAGGGCGCGGGCGATATCATCGTCATCTGCGGCGGCGTGATCCCGCAGCAGGACTATGCCTTCCTGAAGGACGCAGGCGTGGCCGCCATCTTCGGGCCGGGGACCAACATCCCCTATGCCGCGCGCGAGATCCTCGACATCGTGCGGACCCGGCGCCCGGCCTGAGTCCCGCGTTACCGCCGCACTGGGGGGTTGACTGCCCCCCTGGCCGCTGCTGCGGCTTCCTCGCTGAAAACAGTCCCTCGGACCTGTCAGGCGGGAAGACAACCATCACGGATGTTTTCCTGTCCGGGCACCCGGAAGCCCCGAGGTATTTGAACCAGAAAGAAGCCTCCTGTCCCGCATCTTCTTTCTGGTCCCAAATACCCTGGGGTGAGGTCCCGAAGGAACCGAGGGGCGAAGCCCCTTTCTTCCGCTTGCCCCTTTGCCCATGCCCGTGCCACGACTCGGAACCATGAGCGCCGTCAAACAGATCATCTGCATCAAGTGGGGCAGCAAGTTCGGTCCCGAATACGTCAACCGCCTGCGTGGGATGATCGCGCGGAACATCACCCCGCCCTTCCGGCTGATCTGCTTCACCGATGATGGCGCCGGACTGCACCCTGATGTCGTGGTGCGGCCCCTGCCCGAGTTCGACTATGAGGCGCCAAGGAACACGCTGGGGAAATGGCCCAAGTCGCGGCTCTGGGGGGACTTGGGGGATATCACCGGAACGGTGCTGTTTCTCGACCTCGACGTGGTGATCGTCGGCAATCTGGATGATTTCTTCAGCTTCGGCGATCCCGACGACACGGTGCTGGCCACCAACCCGCAAAGCATCAAGCCCTTCGAGAAGCTGGGCCAGACCTCGGTCTACCGGATGCGGGTCGGCAAGCTCGCCCCCTTGCAGGAAATCTTCCGCGCCGACCCGCAGGGCATCGCCGACGAATACCGCTTCGAGCAGCGTTTCGTCACCCGCCGCGCGCCGGGGGGCGTCAGGTTCTGGCCCAAGGGTTGGGTCGTCCATTTCCGCGCCGATTGCGTCCCGGCCTTTCCTGCGCGCTACTGGTCCGCGCCGCGCATCCCGAAAGGGGCGCGCATCGTGATCTTCGCCGGCAGCCTCAACCCGCCGGACGCCATTGCCGGCCGGTGGAGCGAGAAGGACAGCCCGCGCCCTTCCTTCGACCATCTTCGCGCGGCTTTCGACGGACGCCGACGCGAAAGCCTCGGCCGCCACCTGCGGCACTATCTTCGTCCCACCGACTGGGTGGACCGGCTGTGGCGGGAATAGGAAACCAGCCGTGACACAGATGATCCGGAAGCTGGCAGACTATCCGCCGGTCTGGCTGCTGGCCTTCGCGCTTCTCGCCTTTCTTGCGGGACAAATCCTGCCGATGCCCGGCCTCCCCACGGCAGGCTGGACGCTGGCGGGGCTGGGACTGGGACTGATGGCCGTCGCGGCCCTGACGATGATGCGCGCGGGCGCAACGGTCGATCCGACGCGGCAACCGACCGCCCTGGTGACGCATGGGGTCTTTCGCCTGTCCCGGAACCCGATCTACCTGAGCGACGTGTTGATTCTTGCCGGGCTCTGCCTTGTCTGGCAGCCATTCGCGGCGCTGATCCTCGTGCCCCTCTTTGTCCTGCTGCTCGACCGCCGCTTCATCCGGCAAGAGGAGGCGTGGCTGCGCCGCCGCGATGCCCAAGCCTTCGACCTGTGGGCCGCGCGCACCCGCCGCTGGTTGTAGACGCGGCCACGTTGCCAAGCCCCAAACCCCGCGCTAACACCCGAACGCTGCCCTGCCCTTCATCAGACGAGGCCCTTCATGTCCGCCACGCCCACGCCGCTGCGCCTTGGCATCGCCGGTCTGGGGACCGTCGGGATCGGCGTGGTCAAGATCATCCAGAAGCACCCCGACCTGATCGCGTTGCGCGCCGGGCGGCCGGTCGAGATCACCGCCATCTGCGCCCGCGACCGCACCCGCAACCGTGATGCCGACCTGTCGGGCTATGCCTGGGTGGAGCGGGCCGCCGATCTCGCCCTGCGCGACGACGTGGACGTGGTGGTCGAACTGATCGGCGGAGAGAACGGTGCCGCACGCGAGATGATCGAGCTGGCGCTGGACAACGGCAAGGACGTCATCACCGCGAACAAGGCCCTTCTGGCCGTTCACGGGCACAAGCTGGCCGAGCGGGCCGAGGCCGCCGGCCGCACCATCCGCTTCGAGGCCGCTGTCGCGGGCGGCATTCCCGTCATCAAGACGCTGACTGAAAGCCTCGCCGGCAACCGCATCAAGCGGGTCATGGGTGTGATGAACGGCACCTGCAACTATATCCTGACCCGGATGCAGTCGGCCGGCCTGCCCTATGACACGGTGTTCGAGGAAGCGCGCCGCTTGGGCTATCTGGAAGCCGATCCGACGCTGGACGTGGGCGGCATCGACGCCAGCCACAAGCTCGCGATCCTCGCCTCGCTGGCCTTCGGCACCAAGGTGGCTTTCGATGGCGTCGAGATCGAGGGGATCGAGCGCGTTTCCATCGACGACATCAAGCGCGCCGCCGACATGGGCTATCGCATCAAGCTTCTGGGTGTGGCGCAGATGACGGCGCGGGGGCTGGAACAGCGGATGTCGCCCTGCCTCGTGCCCTGCGACAGCCCGCTGGGGCAGTTGGAAGGCGGCACCAACATGGTGGTGATCGAAGGCGACTCGGTCGGCCAGATCGTGCTGCGCGGCGCGGGCGCGGGCGAAGGGCCGACGGCCAGTGCGGTCATGTCCGACATCGTGGAACTGGCGCGCGGGGTCCGTCTGCCGGTCTTCGGGCAGCCGGCGGCAACGCTCGACTCGCCCCAGACGGCGCGAACCGCCGTGCCTGCGGCCTATTATCTGCGGCTGACGCTGGCCGACAAGCCGGGGGCGCTGGCCAAGGTGGCCTCGGTGCTGGGCGAGGCAGGCATCTCGATCGACCGGATGCGACAGTATGGTCACGCCTCGGGTTCGGCGCCGGTGCTGATCGTCACCCACAAGACCACGCCCGAGGCGATCGACCACGCGATGGAGGCGCTGCCGCGCACGGGCGTCGTCGAAGGCGATCCGGTAGAGCTGCGGATCGAGGAAGTCTGACCTCAGCGGCCTGCCTCTCCTGCCGTCGGCAGCAGATGGCGCAGTCCCTGCGTCACATCCGTCCTGATCGCCAGCCGCAGCGCCGGCTCATCCCCCGCCCGCAGCGCGGCAAGGATCATGCGGTGATGCCGGGGCGCCTCGTTCCGGCGCATCCGCTGGTAGACGGCGCGCATGGTCGGCCCGAGCTGCAGCCAGATCGTTTCCAGCATCGCCAGCATTGCCGGCGCCTGCGCGCGCAGGTAGAGCGTGCGGTGGAATTCAAGGTTGCTGCGGATGTATCCGACCGAGTCGTGGTTCTGCGCCGCCTCGCCGATGGCGGTGTTGATCGCCGCAAGCCGGTCGATCAGCGCAAGATGGGCGCGGGGAAGGGCGCGGCTGGCCAGTTCCGGCTCGATCAGGGCACGCAGTGCGGCAAGCTCCTCGATCCGCTCGACCGACAGCGCGGGGGTGGACACGCGCCCCGAGGCCGACAGCGTCAGCGCCCCTTCGGCCACCAGCCGGCGGACCGCTTCCCGCGCGGGGGTCATGCTGACACGTTCCTCGGCCGCGATCCCGCGCAGGGTCAGCGCACGGCCGGGCGGCAGTTCGCCCAGCATGATCCGGCTTCGCAGGGCGCGATACAGCCGCTCATGCACGGCGGGCTGGGTTGTCGTCTGAGGGCGCAGCGTCGTCACCATGCGCATTTGTGATCACGTCGGGGAAAGCTGTCAATTTCCTTGATGCCTGGAACGCAGAAACGCGCTCATTTCATCCAAGAAGCGTCTCCTCCTCTTCTGTGTGGAAATATCCGCGAACGCAGCCACCCTCGCCGGCCTTATTCGGCCCGGAAGCGCCATGCGTGCAGGCTTGCGCCATTCTGCCGCAACCATGCCCTTGGCTGCGCGAATCCCGGATACAGCCGGGCAACCGTTCCCCAGAAGGCCGGCGAATGATTCATATGCGCCAGATGCGCGACCTCATGGGCGGCGACGTAGTCCAGCACCTCGGGCGGCGCCATGGCCAGCCGCCAGGAATACATCAGCCGCCCCTGATGCGTGCAACTGCCCCAGCGCGACCGCGTGTCGCGCAGCGTGATCGCGACAAAGCGGCGGCCGAGGGCTGAGGCATGGCGGTCACTTGCCGCCGCAAGCCGCGCCTGCGCCAGCGTGCGAAGATAGGCCCCCGCCGACACCGCAGCCGAATGCCCTCCGGGCAGCAGCAGCAGCGCCGCCTCGACCCGCGGCGCGCGCACCGGCGCAGGGGTCAGTGTCAGCGGCCTTCCCTCGACCGGCAGGGCAGTCCCGAACTCCACCGATTGCTGCGGCTCGACCCCGGCCAGGGCGCGCGAAAGCCAATCGCTGCGGTCGTCCAGAAAGGCCAGCGCTTCTGCACGGGCCAGGCTCGGCGGCAGCGTCAGCGTCACCGAGCCGTCCCTGCGCGAGACGCGCAGCGTCATCCGCCGGGCGCGGGTCGTCCGGCGCAGGCTGACCGTTGTTCCATCCGTCAGAATCACAGTGCCGTCCAAGCGTCACCTCTGCGCCGTCCGAAAGCCTTTGACACCCCCCATGCCCTGTGGCACGGGAGGCCGGATTTACCTGACCCTTGGCGAAAAGAGAACACCATGCCCAAAGAGGAATGGGGCACCAAGCGCCTTTGCCCCGCCTGCGGAAGCCGTTTCTACGACCTTCGCAACGATCCCATGACCTGCCCGGCCTGCAGCACCGAGTTTTCGGCCGAAAGCCTCATGAGCGCACGCACCCGTTCCCTGATCGCGGAAAAGGCTGCCGCGCGCGAGGCTGAAACGGATGAGGTGATCGACGACGATCTGGACGATGCGACTGATGCGGGCGAACTGGACGACGACCTGCTTGACGAGGACGATGACGCCGACGTGTCGCTGGACGAGATCGCCGACGTGGCCGAGCCCGACGAGGACTGAGCAGGACCACATCGCTTTCCAAGGGGGGCCTTCGGCCCCCTTTTCTTTTGCGGGTCAGGAACTTGCGCAGACAGATGACCCAGGGCAGAGACGGCGTTCTTTTTCGCTTGCACCCCTGCGCGACTGCCCATATACGACCCCCCACGCGGGCGGCGGACAACGCAGCCCGAGACCTCCGGTGGGGCCATAGCTCAGTTGGTAGAGCGCTTGAATGGCATTCAAGAGGTCAGGGGTTCGACTCCCCTTGGCTCCACCATCTTATCCTTTCACGACATGAATGGCGTGTCTGCCCCGCAGCGGGTGGCTTCCGCATGACGGGGCTGGTCTATGCAGTCGCCGCGCTGGCCGAGATCGCGGGATGCTTTGCCTTCTGGGCCTGGCTGCGGACGGGGAAAAGCTGGCTGTGGGCGCTGCCGGGAACGGCAAGCCTGTTGCTGTTCGCCGTCCTGCTGACGCGCGTGCCGTCGGATGCGGCAGGGCGGGCCTTCGCGGCCTATGGCGGGATCTACATCTGCGCCTCGCTCGGGTGGCTCTGGGGGGTCGAAGGGGTGCGGCCCGACCGCTGGGATGCGATCGGCGCCGCCCTCTGCCTTGCCGGGGCCGCAGTGATCCTTTTCGGTCCCCGCGGCTGAGAGGGCCGCGTCCTTGCGGCCCTGCCTGTTTCAGCTCAGCGCCTGATCCAGATCGGCGATGATATCCTGCACGTCCTCGATGCCGATCGAAAGCCGCACCAAGTCCGGCCCGGCGCCCGCGGCGATCTGCTGTTCTTCGGTCAACTGGCTGTGCGTGGTTGAGGCCGAATGGATCGCCAGCGTCCGCGCATCCCCGAGATTCGCGACATGGCTGATCATCTTCAGCCGCCCGATCATCTCCACGCAGGCTTGGTATCCGCCCTTCAGTCGAATGGTGAACAGCGCCCCTGCCCCCTTGGGATAAAGCCGCTGCAGGCGGTCGGCCCAAGGCGAGGACGGCAGGCCGGCATAGCTGACCTCCTCGACGCGGGGATCGGTCTCCAGCCACTCGGCCACTTTCCTGGCATTCTCGACATGGCGCTGCATCCGCAGGCCCAGCGTCTCGATCCCCATCAGCGTGTAATGCGCGGCCTGCGGGTTCAGGGTCATGCCCAGATCGCGCAGCCCGATGGCGATGGAATGGAAGGTGAAGGCGGCAGGCCCGAAGGTTTCTTGGAACTTGAGCCCGTGATAAGCCGGCTCGGGCTGGGACAGCGAGGGGAACTTGTCCGAGGCCGACCAGTCAAAGCGGCCCGAGTCGATCACCGCCCCGCCCATGACGGTGCCGTTGCCGGTCAGGTATTTCGTCAGGCTGTGGACGACCAGGGTCGCCCCCGCCTCGATGGGCCGGCACAGCGCGGGTGTCGCCAGCGTGTTGTCCACGATCAGCGGCACCCCCGCTTCATCGGCAATCTGCGCCAGCGCCGGGATGTCGGTCAGGTAGCCACCGGGGTTCGAGATCGATTCGCAGAAGATCGCCCGCGTGTCCTCGTCGATGGCGGCGCGCACGGCCGCCGCATCCTCAAGGTCGACAAACCGGCAGGACCAGCCGAAGCGGCGGATCGTCTGGCCGAACTGGGTGACCGTGCCGCCGTAAAGCCGGCTCGATGCGACGAGGTTCCTGCCCGGCCCCATCAGCGGGAACAGCGCCATGATCTGCGCCGCGTGCCCCGAGGAACAGCAGACCGCCCCTGCGCCCCCTTCCAGTGCCGCCACGCGGCTCTGCAGTGCCGCGACGGTGGGGTTGGTCAGGCGGGAATAGATATAGCCGACCTCCTTCAGCCCGAAAAGCCGGGCGGCATGCTCGGCATCGCGGAACTGGTAGGCCGTTGTCTGGTAGATCGGCACCTGCCGCGCGCCCGTGGCAGGGTCGGGTGCTGAACCCGCGTGGATGGCAAGCGTGTCAAAGCCTTGCGGGCGGTCGGTGTCGGGCATGGCAGCCTCTCCTTCGGGTGATCGTCGGGCGCGAGGCTAGGGTCCGGGCGCGTGGCTGGCAATCGCCGGAGGCGCCGGAACCTTCCTCTGCCTCCATCTTCTTTACGCAGATATCCCAGGATCGTCGTATGCGACGATGGGGCAGCGTCCGGTCCGACCTCGACGCAGACACACCGCCCGATGCCACGGCACGGGTTGAACCGACAGCCCTCAGAGGACAGATGTTGGGCAACACTGAAAAGGAGATCCCCATGACCCGCCTGCCCCTTCGCGAGACCCTGCTGCTTGACGCTGAAAACCACGGCGCCGGTGTTTCGCTGGGGAACCTGCCGGAATGGGACCTGTCCGACCTTTACGCCTCGCCCGAGGCGCCGGAACTGGCGCGCGACCTTGAAAGGCTGGAGACCGCCTGCACCAGCTTTGCCGCCGACTACGAAGGCAAGCTGGCCGGCCTGACCCCCGCCGGGATGCTGGAATGCATCCAGCGCTACGAGGAGATCGACCTGATCGCCGGGCGGATCATGTCCTATGCGGGCCTGCGCTATTACCAGAACACGACCGACGCGGGACGCGCCAAGATGCTGGGCGACCTGCAGGCGAAGATCACGGACATGACGACTCCGCTGGTGTTCTTCAGCCTGGAATTCAACCGCATCCCCGATGACGTTTACGCGCAGACCTTCAGCGCGCCCTGCGGGCCGTCGCGCTACAAACCGGTGTTCGACCGGATGCGGGCGATGCGCCCCTATCAGTTGTCGGATGAGCTTGAGAAGTTCCTCCATGACAACTCGGTCGTGGGCGCCGCCGCCTGGAACCGGCTGTTCGACGAGACAACCGCCGCGCTGACCTTCGATGTGGACGGCGAGGAACTGGGGCTGGAAGCCACGCTGAACCTGCTGACCGACCACGACCGCAGGCAGCGCGAGGCCGGGGCCAGGGCACTGGCCGAGGTCTTCGGCGGGAACGTCAAGCTTTTCTCGCGCATCTACAACACGCTGGCGAAGGAAAAGGCGATCGAGGACAGGTGGCGCAAGTTGCCGACGCCCCAGACCGCGCGGCACCTGTCGAACCACGTCGAACCCGAGGTCGTGCAGGCGCTGCGCGATGCGGTGGTCGCCGCCTATCCGCGCCTGTCGCACCGCTATTACCGGCTGAAGGCGAAATGGCTCGACCTCGACAAGCTGCAGGTCTGGGACCGCAACGCGCCTTTGCCGCAGGAAAGCCCGCGTCTGGTCGGCTGGGACGAGGCCAAGGCGACGGTGCTGGACGCATACGCAGGCTTCGACCCGGAGCTGGCAAAGCTGGCCCAGCCGTTCTTCGAGAAGGGCTGGATCGACGCGGGCGTGAAGCCGGGCAAGTCGCCGGGCGCCTTCGCGCATCCGACCGTCACCGACGCCCATCCCTATGTGCTGCTGAACTACCTCGGCAAGCCGCGCGACGTGATGACGCTGGCGCATGAGTTGGGCCACGGCGTCCACCAGCGGCTGGCGGCGGGCCAGGGAGAACTCCTGTCCTCGACGCCGCTGACGCTTGCGGAAACGGCCTCAGTCTTCGGCGAGATGCTGACCTTCCGCGCGCTGCTGGCGAAGACGGAAAACCCGGCCCAGCGCAAGGCGCTGCTGGCGGGCAAGGTCGAGGACATGATCAACACCGTCGTCCGCCAGATCGCCTTTTACGATTTCGAATGCCGCCTGCACGCGGCGCGGGCAGAAGGCGAACTGACCCCCGACGACATCAACGCGATCTGGATGTCGATCCAGCATGAATCGCTGGGCGACGCCTTCGAGTTCATGCCGGGATATGAGAGTTTCTGGACCTACGTCCCGCATTTCGTGCACTCGCCCTTCTACGTCTATGCCTATGCCTTCGGCGACGGGCTGGTGAATGCGCTTTATGCGGCCTACGAGGCGCAGCCCGAGGGCTTCCAGGCGAAATACTTCGAGATGCTGCGCGCGGGCGGCTCCAAGCATCATTCGGAACTGCTGGCACCCTTCGGGCTGGACGCGGCGGACCCCGCCTTCTGGGACAAGGGCCTGTCCATGATCGAGGGCTTCATCGACGAGCTTGAGGCGATGGAAGCCTGAGCCGGTGGCGCGCGATCCCTTTCGCCGGCGCCGCGGCCGCGGTGTTCTGCGCGTCCTCTGGGTGCTTCTGGCGGTGGTGCTGCTGGGCGCGCTCGGGGTCGGGGTCTTCGGCCCGCGCATCGTGGCCGACCAGTTGAACCCGGTCACCGCGCGCAGCCCTTGGCCGGTCTCGCCGCAGGCACAGGCGCTGCATGACCGGCTGGTGATCGGCGACCTGCACGCCGACGCCCTGCTGTGGGACCGCGACCTGTCGGTGCGCCGCCCCGAGGGGCACGTGGACCTGCCGCGGCTGGATCAGGGCAACATCGCCATCCAGGTCTTCACCGCCGTCACTCGAAGCCCGCGCGGCCAGAACTATGCGGAAAACGAGGCCGCGGCCCCCGACAACATCACGCCGCTGGTCATCGGCCAGCTTCGTCCAGTGCAGACCTGGTTCAGCCTGAAGGAGCGGGCGCTCGACCAGGCCGCGCGGCTGCGGCGTCTGGCCGAGGCCGAGCCCGCAAGCCTGCGTCTGATCCGCACGCGCGGCGATCTGGATGCGGTTCTGGCGGATCGGGCCTCGGGCAGCCGGGTCATCGGCGCGATCCTGGGGATCGAGGGCGCGCATCCGCTGGAAGGCGACCTCACCAACCTCGCGGTGCTGGAGGGCGCGGGCTACCGGCTGGTCGGGCTCACGCATTTCTTCGACAACGAACTCGGCGGCTCGTTGCACGGGCAGTCGCAGGCGGGGCTGACGGATTTCGGGCGCGAGGTGGTTGCGGAAGCCGTGCGCCGGGGCATGGTCATCGACCTCGCCCATGCCTCGCCGCAAATGGTGCGCGACGTGCTGGCGATGCCGGGGACGCGGCCAATCATCAGCCATACGGGCGTGCATGGCACCTGTAACACGCCGCGGAATGTTCAGGACGAGTTGCTGCAGGCGGTGGCGGCCAGCGGCGGGATCATCGGCATCGGCTTCTGGCCGGACGTGACCTGCAACGACAGCCCCGCCGGGATCGCAGCCAGCATCGCTGCCGCGATCGCGCTGGTGGGCGAGGATCACGTGGCGCTGGGCTCGGACTGGGACGGCTCGGTCGGCGTGCCCTTCGACGCGGCGGGCCTGCCGGCGCTGACGCAGGCGCTGATGGATGCAGGGCTGACCGAGGACGAGATCGCCAATGTCATGGGCGGCAACATGGTGCGCTATTTGCGCGAGGTGCTGCCTCGGGCCTGAACCGGGGGCGGCGCGCCTGATGGCACTGCCGCAATGGGTATTTGAGCCAGAAAGAAGCCCGCAGGCGTCAGGCTTCAGCGGCGGATGATGTTGACGTGACCCATCTTGCGGCCGGGGCGGGCCTCGGCCTTGCCATAAAGGTGGATCTGGGTGTCGCTCTGCCGCAGCAGGTCCGGCAAGCGGTCGATGTCGTCGCCGATCAGGTTCTCCATCACCACGTCGGCGTGGCGCTTGCCGTCGCCCAGAGGCAGGCCCGCGACAGCGCGGATATGCTGCTCGAACTGGTCCACGGCGCAGCCCGCTTGCGTCCAGTGGCCCGAATTGTGGACGCGGGGGGCAATCTCGTTGACGATGAAGCCGCGCGGCGTGACGAACAGTTCCACTCCCATCACACCCACATAGTCGAGCGCGGTGACAATGCGGCTGGCGGTCAGCACGGCATCGGGGATCAGCCGCGCGGACAGGCCGCAGGGGACGGTGGTGGTCCGCAGGATGCCCTCGCGGTGGACGTTCAGGCCCGGATCGTAGGCCGCGACGGCGCCATCCTGACCACGGGCGACGATGACGCTGATCTCGGCGGTGAAATCGACGAAGCCTTCCAGAACCGACGGCGCGTTCACCTGCGCCCATGCGGCGGAAAGGTCGTCGCCCGCCTTGATGGGGACCTGCCCCTTGCCGTCATAGCCCATTCGCCGGGTCTTGAGGATGGCGCGGTCCCGTCCCTGCATCGCGGTGCCGAGGTCGTCGGCCGAACCGACGGCGGCATAGGGTGCAACCGATAGGCCCAGTCCCCCGAGAAAGTCCTTTTCTGCCAGCCGGTCCTGGCTGACGGCCAGCGCACGGCGGTTCGGGCGGATCGGGACCAGGCTTTCGATCAGGTCCAGCGAGGCGGCGGGGACGTTCTCGAACTCGTAGGTGACGACATCGACCGAAGCCGCGAAGTCGCGCAGGGTGGTGTCGTCCTCGTAGGGGGCGCTCGTCAGGCGGTGCGCCACCTCGGCGGCGGGCGCTGGCCCCGGTTCGTAGATGTGGCAGCGATAGCCGAGGCGGCTGGCGGCAACGGACAGCATCCGGCCCAACTGGCCACCGCCGAGGATGCCGATGGTGGCGCCGGGTTTCAGCGGGTCAGTCATCGGCAGGCTCCTCGGGGATCGAGGCCGACAGCGCCGCGCGCCAGTCGTCCAGACGCTGCGCCAGCGCAGGGTCGGAAAGGGCAAGGATCGCGGCGGCCATCAGCCCCGCGTTGGCCGCTCCGGCCGCACCGATCGCCATGGTGGCGACAGGGAAGCCCTTGGGCATCTGGACGATGGAATAAAGGGAATCGACACCGTTCAGGGCACGGGTCTGGACGGGCACCCCGATCACCGGCAACTGGGTCTTGGATGCCATCATGCCGGGCAGATGCGCCGCCCCGCCCGCCCCCGCGATGATGACCTGAAGGCCCCGGCCCAGGGCGGAACGGCCATAGTCCCACAACCGGTCGGGGGTGCGGTGGGCGCTGACGATGCGCGTCTCATAAGCCACGCCCAGTTCGTCCAGAATCGCCGCCGCCTTGCGCATCGTGGCCCAGTCTGACTGGCTGCCCATGATGATGCCGACCGGAACCGTCATCCCTGCCCCCTTCCCGCGGAAAGCCCGCATCATACCGGCGGCGCCGGCGGGCGCAATCAGGCGATGATGTCGGGAGTCAGCTCGTCCTCCAGCCGGGCGATCTGGTCCTTGAGCGCCAGCTTCTGCCGCTTCATCCGGCCCAGTGTCATGCTGCAGACGACGCCGTCCACGGCCATGGCCATGATCGCCTCGTCAAGTTCGCGATGCTGACGCCGCAGCCCGTCCAGCCGGGTGCGGGCCATCTCGTCATGCGACATCTCGTTCTGGGCGTTCATCGAATCGTCAAGCCTGCCGGGCGCGTGCAGGCGCGCCAAAGGATCATAGCTGCGGATTTTCGCTTTGGTAAGCATAACCTTGCCCCCTCTTGCGGGACGCGGGCCGCGCCTACATATCATGGTCATGGCCGGGTCGCCGCAACGGGGCCGGGCCGAAGCAGTCGCTTGTTGACCGAGGACGCCGATGACCAAGATGACCCTGGGCACCCACCCCTACCTGCTGGGCTTCGACCAGCTTGAACGGCTGGCGGAACGTGCCGCCAAGGGGGCCGAGGGTTACCCGCCCTACAACATCGAGCATCGCGCCCCCGACGGGTTCCGCATCACCCTGGCCGTCGCGGGCTTCGCCGAGGACGACCTGTCGCTGACCATCGAGGATCGGCAACTGGTGATCCGCGGGCGGCAGGCCGAGGGCTCGGACGAGCGGGTCTTCCTGCATCGGGGCATCGCCGCCCGCGCCTTTCAGCGCAGTTTCGTGCTGGCCGAAGGGATCGAGGTCGAGAATGCCGCGTTGGAAAACGGATTGCTTCACATCGATCTGCGGCGGGTGACGCCGCAGAGCTTCGTCAAGACCATACCGATCAGCCGAAAGTGAAGGGGATCGCCATGAACATGAAACACGATTTTCCGACCGACGCCGGCAACACCGTCTATGTCCGCCGCGTGACGATGGAGAGCCTTCCCACCGAGGTGCGGATGCAGGCGCCCGAACTGGACGCGCTTTATGCCGTCCACGGCGTCGATGGCGAGCGCTTGGCGCTGGTCGCCGACCGCCGCCTCGCATTCGCCCTCGCGCGCCAGAACGAACTGGTGCCTGTCAGCGTCCACTGAGCGGCTGCGGGACACCGGCGGCAAGCCGGTGTTCCATGTCGCGGATCGCCCGCTCGACCTGCAGGCGGGCGCGGTATTTGGGGCGACCCAGCATCGCCCCTAGGATGACCTTGCGGCGCGTGTTCCATCCGGACAGGCGCCGCTTCCATCTTTCCTTGTCCAGCGGTGGCATCAGGTCGGCAATGGTGGCCGCATAGCTCTCCCACACCCGACCAAGGGGAACCCGCCCGGCCCAAGGCTTGAGCCCGACGACATAGTGGATCACCGCCGGGTCGCGCGGCAGGTCGGCAACCGTCCCATGGGCCGCCGGATCGGCATAGGTGTTGAAGCGCGCGGGCAAAGGCAGCACCCGGCCACGGGCGGCGAGGTTGAGGGCGCTCTGATCTTCGCTCCGCAAGGGACGGCTCGGGTCGGACAACAGCGCCCTGCAACGGTCGGCAAGGCCCTCGGCCCTCCAGGCGGGCAGGTTCATGACCAGAAGCCCCGCGTTGACATATTCCCCCCGCGGCATCCCCATGTCCGCCAGTTCGGGCGCGCTGGGGCTGGGGCACGGGACCGCGGCCAGCAGCGCATCATCAAGCGGCAGCCTTCCCAGCGGGGACAAGTCATCCGTCACGACCATGTCGCAGTCCATGTAGAGGACGCGATCCTCGTCGGGCATCAGCGCGGGGATCAGCAGCCGCAAATAGGTGCTGCGTGTCAGGTGCCCGCGCGTGACCGGCAGGTCGGCGAAGTCGTCCTCGTCGATCTCGATCCGCCTGACGGGGATGCCCAGCCGGGTGCCCAGCGCGTCGATGCGGGCGCGGTTCGCGGCCGAGATGCCATTGTCCAGCACCGTCGCCCTCAGCCCCGGCGTATGGGCCGCCGCCGAGGCGATCAGCACCAGCACCCCCGGCAAGTAGTTGTCGTCAGAACCGGTGACGAGATGCAGGCTCATGGATTGTCTTCCCAAGCGCGGCGCAGCCAGCCGGTGTCGCCGATGTGGCGATACCAGCGCCCGCCCCGACCGGCCAGCACATCGGCCATCTTGGGGCTGCCCGCAAACAGCACGATCCGCGCGTCCGCCGGGCACTCGGGATCGCGCAGGTAGCTCGCGGGTCCGCGCCTCACGCAGTCGTTCTTGAAGCTGACGCACCAACTGCGCGGCCAGTATCCCAACGCCCCCTGCCGGTGCAGGATGTCGCTGACCATCTGCTGCTCGTGCTCGTAGCGCCTGGCGGCCGCCTGCGGGTCGGCGACATAGGTCTCGACGATCTCGGGATGGGCGCCGATCTCGTAGCGGAAGACCGAGGTGTTGCCGACCATGTGCAGGAAGCGGTCGCGCGAGCGGTTCAGCCGCCGCAGGGGCTTGGGCCGGAACAGGTCGTCGTCGCGCAGGATCACGAAGCGGCCCGGATGGTCGAAGAACGGGCCGAGCGGCCCGACCACCACCAGATCGAGGTCCAGAAACAGCGCCGTGCCGGAAAGCCCGAAAAGATCGGGGTTGAACAGGGCAAGCTTGCGCCAGCGCGTATCCTGGTTGCCCGGCGGCATGTCGAGCGCGGGCAACGGATGGGCCTCGATCCGGGGATCAAGCCCGGCCGCGTCATCGGTGAAGCAGATGAAGCGGTGCGGCTGGTCCAGATGCCGCCGCACTCCTGCCGCAAGGTTGTTCACATCCGCCGCGCCGTAAAGCGTGCCCCATTTCATGGAAAGGATAAGGACGGGCTGTGGCATCCGGGGCTCGGGGACGAAAACGCCCTCCGGGTTGGACCGGAGGGCGGCATCTTGTCAATGAGTCGATCAGTTCAACCCGATCAGGCCCATCTGTTCCAGCTTCAGCAGCACCTGCTGGGCGGCGTAATCGACGTCCACCCCTTCGGTCTGGACGCGCAACTCGGGCGTCGCGGGTTCCTCGTAGGGGTCCGAGATGCCGGTGAACTCCTTGATCTTGCCTTCGCGGGCGAGCTTGTAGAGCCCCTTGCGGTCCCGGCGCTCGCACTCCTCAAGCGAGGTGGCGACATGGACCTCGATGAAGGCGCCGAACTGCTCGATCATCTCGCGCACCGCGCGGCGGGTGGCCGTATAGGGCGCGATGGGCGCGCAGATGGCGATGCCGCCGTTCTTGGTGATCTCGGACGCGACATAGCCGATGCGCTTTATGTTGATGTCGCGGTGTTCCTTGGAAAAGCCCAGTTCCGAGGAAAGGTGCTTGCGGACCACATCGCCGTCCAGCAGCGTCACGGGGCGCCCGCCCATCTCCATCAGCTTGACCATCAGGGCGTTGGCGATGGTGGACTTGCCGGACCCAGAAAGCCCGGTGAAGAACACCGTGAAGCCCTGCTGGTCGCGCGGCGGCGAGGTGCGGCGCAGCTGCGTCACGACCTCGGGGAAGCTGAACCACTCGGGGATATCCAGCCCCTCGCGCAGACGGCGGCGCAGCTCGGTGCCCGAGATGTCGAGGATGGTCGCGCCCTCCTCGACCTCGTCGCGGGGTTCATATTGGGCACGTTCCTGCACATAGACCATCTGTTTGAAATCGACCATCTCGATGCCGATCTCGTCCTGGTGCTGCCGGAACAGATCCTGCGCGGCGTAGGGGTCGTAGAAGTCCTGCCCCTGGCTGTTCTTGCCCGGCCCCGCGTGGTCGCGACCGACGATCATGTGGGTCAGCCCGTGGTTGCGGCGGATCATGCCGTGCCATACCGCCTCGCGCGGGCCGCCCATCCGCATCGCAAGGTTCAGCAGCGACAGATGCGTGGTCGCCTGCGGGTATTTGTCCAGCACGGCCTCGTAGCAGCGGACGCGGGTGAAATGGTCCACGTCGCCCGGCTTGGTCATGCCGACGACCGGGTGGATCAGCAGGTTCGCCTGCGCCTCGCGCGCCGCGCGGAAGGTCAGTTCCTGATGGGCGCGGTGCAGCGGGTTGCGGGTCTGGAAGGCCACGATGCGCCGCCAGCCCATCTTGCGGAAGAAGGCGCGCAACTCGTTCGGCGTGTCGCGGCGGGCGCGGAAGTCGTAATGCGTCGGCGGCTGGATGCCGGTGATCGGCCCACCCAGATAGACCGGACTCGCGACGTTGTGCAGGTAGTTGACCGCCGGATGCGCCACGTCGTCGGCCCCAAAAACCTTTTCGGCCTCGCGCTTCTTGTTCGGCACCCATTTGTCGGTGACCGACAGGATGGCGAGGATCACGCCCTCCTGGTCACGAAGCGCGATGTCGGTGCCCGGCTCGATCTTGTCGGCAAACTCCTGGCTCACGTCCAGGGTGATCGGCATCGGCCACAGCCCGCCCGAGGACAGGCGCATGTTCTCGACCACGCCGTCATAATCGGCCTCGGTCAAAAAACCCTTGAGTGGGTGGAAGCCGCCGTTCATCAGCAGCTCGACATCGCAAAGCTGGCGCGGCGTCAGGTCCCAGGACGGCATGTCGCCGGCGTCCGCCTTGAGCTTCTGCGCCGAGTCGGCGTTGACATAAAGTTCCGGGATCGGCGCGAGGTTCGGCGGCTGGGTCATCTTACACTCGATGGTTCGTGACATGGCGCTGCACCGCGCAACAGGCTCACGGTGTGCGCCCGCCCCTTAGCCCCAAGGCCAGTCTTCTGCAACCTGCGGCCGAGCCGAGGGCTGGGTTTCGCTTAACGCATGGCTGGCGGGTGTCACCCGTCGGCCACTTGCGGCTGGGGAAGCTCGGTCGCGGTGGCGGGCGTGGTCGTGCCCTGAGCCAGACCCTGCGCGGCCAGCCACTGCTCGGCGTCCAGCGCCGCCATGCAGCCCATGCCGGCGCTGGTGATGGCCTGCCGATAGGTGTCGTCGGTCAGGTCGCCCGCAGCGAAGACGCCGGGAACCGAGGTGCGGGTGCTGCCCGGCTCGACCTTCACATAACCGCCATCGCGCAGTTCAAGCTGGCCCTTGACCAGTTCGGACGCGGGCGAGTGGCCGATGGCGATGAAGACGCCGTCGCCGCCGACCATGCGGGTGCTGCCATCCCCGGTCGAGCGCAGCAGCACGCCGGTCACGCCAAGCGGCTGGTCGGTGCCGGTGATCTCGGCAATCTCGTGGTTCCAGATGACCTCGACCTTGGGGTGCTTGAACAGGCGGTCCTGCAGGATGCGCTCGGCCCGCAGGCTGTCGCGGCGGTGGACCAGCGTCACCTTGCTGGCGAAGTTGGTCAGGAACAGCGCCTCCTCGACAGCGGTATTGCCGCCGCCGACGACGATCACCTCGCGGCCGCGATAGAAGAAGCCGTCGCAGGTCGCGCAGGCGCTGACGCCGAAGCCTTGGAAGCGGCTTTCGCTGTCCAGCCCCAGCCAGCGCGCCTGCGCCCCGGTGGCAAGGATCAGCGCATCCGCCGTCAGCCGCGCGCCGCTGTCGCATTCCAGCACGAAGGGTCTTTGCGACAGGTCGAGCCGCGTGACGGTGTCCGAGACGATCCGCGCGCCCATCTCGCGCGCATGGTTTTCCATCCGCAGCATCAGGTCGGGACCCATGACCGAGGCATCGCCCGGCCAGTTCTCGACATCGGTGGTGATGGTCAACTGGCCGCCGGGCTGGATGCCCTGAATCAGCAGCGGCACAAGCATGGCGCGGGCGGCATAAACAGCGGCGGTATAACCCGCAGGGCCGGAACCGATGATGATGAGCCGGTGATGCGTCGGCAGGGTCTCGGCGGTCTGGGTCACGGGCGGGCCTCATGGATGCGTGTTCCGCCCGAGTTAACCCCGCCCGCCCCGCGGTTCAACCGCAAGGGCCTGTGGGGCCTGGTCGGATCGCCGGACTGCCTGCTGCCTGTGCTTCACCCTTCCTTGCCGAAAGAAAAGAACTCCCTCCCCCATGTTCCAGCATTTCTGACTGGAGCCAAATACCTCCACCGGAGGCAGGCCGGACCGCACGGCCCGGTCTTCCGCAACGGCGCAAACCCTCAGGCCACGAAACAATGTTGCGAACCGAAGCTGCGGAAGATAGGAAAGCTGCGATTTCCCTTTATCGGATACATCATGGCTGGCGCCCGGCTGGACGACATCGACCGACGCATTCTCAAGGAACTGCAGGCCGACGGCCGAATGACGAATGTCGAACTGGCGCGCCGCGTCGGCATCTCGGCCCCTCCCTGCCTGCGCCGCGTCCGCACGCTCGAGGAGCAGGGCTTCATCCGCGGCTACCACGCCGACGTGGACCCGCGCAGCCTCGGCTTCGAGGTGCAGGTCTTCGCCATGGTCCGCCTGCACAGCCAGTCCGAACGCGACCTGACCGCCTTTGAAAGGCGTGCCCGCGAATGGGCGCTGGTGCGCGAATGCCACATGCTGAACGGCGAGATCGACTTCATACTGAAATGCGTGGCCCCCGACCTGTCCACCTTCCAGCGCTTCCTGACCGACCAGTTGACGGCGGCCGAGAACGTGGCCAGCGTCAAGACCAGCCTCGTCATCCGCTGCGCCAAGGACGAGCCGGGCGTGCCCTTCGAACTGATCGAGCGCGTCAGAGCGTGATGGCCGAGAGCAGCCGCCCGTAATCCGCCGCGCCTTCGTGCGTGGAACGGCGATAGCTGAAGAAGCGGTCGGGGTCGGAATAGGTGCAGTGGCGTGTCCATTCGGCCTCGACCTCCAGATCGCGCAGGACAGACAGGCCGAAGCCCGGCAGGTCGAACATGGGCCGTCCATTCGGCCCGCCTGCGAAGAAGCGGGCATGGCCGTCGTCCTCTGTCAGGAAGCGGTCCATGAAGTCCTCGCCGACCTCATAGGCGCGCTGGCTAATGCAGGGGCCGATGACGGCGCGGATGTCCGTGGCGCCCGCGGCCTTCATGGCGGCGACGGTTTCCTGCAGGATGCCGTCCAGCGCGCCTTTCCATCCCGCATGGGCGGCGGCGATCACGCCCGCCTCGGGGTCGGCAAACAGGATCGGCTGGCAGTCGGCGGTCAGCACCGCGATGGCGATGCCGGGGATGGTGCTGACGATGGCGTCGGCCTCGGTCATCGCCACGGCCTCAAGGTCGTCGCCTTCGGTCAGTGTCACGACCTGCGCGGAATGGGTCTGGTAGACCGTGGCCAGCCGGTCGGGGCCAACGCCCAGCGCCTCGGCCACGCGGGCGCGGTTGATGGCCACCATGTCGCGCTGGTCCGTGGACCCTCGCCCGCAGTTCAGCCCCGAGAACAGGCCCGAGGAGGCCCCGCCCTTGCGGGTGAAGAACCCGTGGCGGATCGGCTGCAGCGAGGGGTGCGTCAGGATTTCCAGCGTCATCGGATCGTCCCGCAATTGCGTCATGATCGGGGGGCGAGGCCGGGCTGTCCGGCAGTCGCAGAGGCTTGGGTCGGGGCGGCGGCCGGCAAGGGCCTGAACCCCGCCGGCGGCGGAAGATGGCGCGGCCAGACGGCCATCGCCTTGAACAGGTGGCCCATCTCGGCCGCGTCGGTCAAGCGGTGAAGCGCGGCTTCAGCCCCCGCATCGCCAGCCGCGGCAAGCCGCGCCGCCCGTGCCTCGATCCCCAGGGCGCGCAACCAGTCGCCCTGCCGCTCGGGTGCGGATGCCGCAGCACCCGCCCGGATCGCCGCACCCGCAAGCGGAGCAAAATCGACATGCGCGGTCAGGTCGGCTTCCCCCGGATGGGTGAGGATGCCCTCGGGCGCGTGGCGGCGCAGCGCCTGCAGGCTGTCGCCCTTGCCGTCCCAGGTGCCGTAATCGACCACGATCGCCACGCCGCCATGCACGGCGAGGCGCTGGGCCACGGTGGACATGATGGCGGTCCCCTCGGCGCAGATCTCCCAGATCTCGCCCTCCGGCGCCGCGCGGGGCAGCGCGACCGGCGCAGCAAGCGCCAGGGTCAGCGCGCCGCTGTCGTCCAGCGTCACCATGCGCTCGGCCCAGCCACCCTCGGCGCGCTGCATCTGGCGGATCGGCAGGGCGTCGAAGAACTCGTTGGCGACCAGGAACAGCGGGATCTCGGGCAGGTCCGCGACCGAGGAAAGATGCGTGATCTCGCCCAGCCGCTTGCGCTGGACCTGCCGCAGATGCGGCGAGGTTTCGACCAGCGTCACCCGCGCTGCATCGTGAAAGCCCGGCACCCGGCGGGTCGCCCGCAGCAGGTCCGCCATCAGCGTCCCCCGCCCCGGGCCCAGTTCCGCCAGCGTGAAGGGGGCGGGCGAGCCCTGATCCAGCCAGGCCTGCGCCAGCGCAAGGCCCACCAGTTCCCCGAACATCTGACTGATCTCGGGCGCGGTGGTGAAATCCCCTTGGGCGCCAAAGGGGTCGCGGGTGGCGTAATAGCCGTGATCCGGGTGCATGAGGCAGAGCCGCATGTAGTCGTCCAGCCCCATCGGCCCCTCGGCGGCGATCCGGCCTGCGATGATGCGGCCCAGCGGCGTCATCTCCGCAACGTCCAGAGGACGAAGCCCAGGCCCACCGCGATCATCGGCAGCGACAGAAGCTGCCCCATGGTGATGCCCCAGACCGGCCCGCCGAGGACATGGCCCCAAGGGTTGTCAGGCGTGACGAACTGCGCGTCGGCCTGCCGGAAGAACTCGACCACAAAGCGCGCAAGCCCGTAGCCCGCGAGGAACACGCCCAGCACGAGACCGGGCCGTGCGAGGCCGCCGCGGCGGACAAGCAGAAACAGCACCAGCCCCAGCAGCAGCCCTTCCAGCCCTGCCTCGTAAAGCTGGCTCGGGTGGCGGGCGCAGAGGCCCTCGACGCCGGGGCAGTCCTGCGCGGCCTCGCCGGGAAAGATCACGCCCCAGGGCGCATCGGTAGGACGACCCCAAAGCTCGGCGTTGATGAAATTGGCGATGCGGCCGAGGAACAGCCCCACGGGGGCCGCGACTGCCAGCGCATCGGCCAGCCGCAGGGGCGCGATGCCGTTCTTCCGCGCATAGGCCCAGGCGGCCAGCACGACGCCCAGGAAGCCGCCGTGGAACGACATGCCGCCCTGCCAGACCTTGATGATCTCGGCCGGGTTCGCAAGGTAATAGGCTGGCTCGTAGAACAGGACGAAGCCCAGACGCCCGCCGAGGATCACGCCGACGACGACCCAGGTCAGCAGTTCCTCGACCGCGCCGGGGCGCATGGGGGCGGTGCCGCCCCACAGATGCGGGCGGCGCATCAGCGTGGCGATCATCCACCAGCCCAGCAGCAGCCCGACCAGATAGGCCATCGCATACCATCGCAGGGCGAATTCCCGCCCTGCGATGGTGATGGTGAAGATGTCGGGAGAGATCTCGGGGAAAGGGATCATGGGGGCCTCGCGCGTGCCGGGGCTGCTTGGCTGCGCGTGCCGGGGGTGTCAACCGGCGCGCGGGACATTGAAGCCGGGGGCGGGGGCCGTCATATTGAGCCTACCGCCTTGCGAGAGGATTGCGCGATGACCACCCACAGCAGCGGCCCAGGCCGCTTTTTCGACGATGTGTCCAAGCTGATGACCAACGCCATGGGCGTGGCGCAGGGGGCCAAGGACGAGGCCGAGACCGCCATGAAGGGCTGGGTGGACCGCTGGCTCGCCGACCGCAACCTCGTCACCCGCGAGGAATTCGACGTCGTGCGCGAGATGGCGATCAAGGCCCGGGCCGAGAATGCCGAGCTGCGGGCGATGATTGCGGGCATGAGCGGACAGGCAGGCGGCCCGGACAAGGATGAAGCGCCCCATGTCTCCGAGGCGGACGCGCCGGCGGGCAACATGAACCCGCCGGATGTCGGGGATGTGAACACGGGCGACGCGCCGCATGTCAGCGAGGTTGAAGCTCCGGCGGCGGACATGAACCCGCCGAAAACCGCGGATTCCGACAAGGGCTGAAGATAGCCCCGCAACAGGCGGACGGCAGGCTTCGGCCCGCCGTCCGCCAGAAGGCACGAACCTTGCGGCCCCGTCCTGCGTTCGGGATGCAAACCGCCTGAGGAGTCGTGATGCGCGCCCTTTCCGCCACCCTAGTCCTGTTCGCCCTGCCCGCCTTTGCACAGGATTGCCAGCCCGCCGTGGATGCCGCCTGGCGCAAGGGCTTCACCGAGGGGGTCGATGCGGTGAACGCCCAGCTGGGTGCCGTCACCGCGAAGATGCAGCAGGACGTGCAGGCGCAGGTGAACGCCCAGCTTTCCCAGCTTGAGGAACGCCGCGTGCGCGAGCTGGAACAGCAGCTTGGCGCTGCACAGGCACAGGCCCTGGCCGAACAGGGACCGGTGCGGGCCGAAGGGATGCCGCAACTGCCGCCGCTGATCGTGGCGCCGGGGGGTGGGGTCGCGCCGATGCTGCCACCGGGGATGGCGGCGGCAACCGGGATCACCCAGCGCCCCGCTTCGCCCGGGGACCCCGCGGCCCTGCCTCCCGGGACGACCATCACCATCACCGATCCGCAGAAACTTCCGCCCGAGTTGTTCCGCGCGCTGATGGACTATGCCGCGCGCTGAGCCTCACGCTGATCATAGGCCGCCCGCGCCGCGTCGATGCAGTCGGCATGGGTGATCGTCCAGTCCGACAGCGCGGTGATGGGACCGAACAGGTCCTCTCCCATCGCCGTCAGCGCATATTCCACCTGCGGCGGCGTGCTGGGAGTCACCTTGCGGCTGACCAGTCCGTCGCGTTCGAGGTTCCGCAGCGTTCGCGTCAGCATCTTCTGCGAGATGCTGCCCAGTTCCCGCCGCAGGGCCGAGAAACGACGGGGGCCGTTCCCCAGCGCTCGCACCACCAGCAGCGTCCACTTGTCGCCGATCCGCGACAGCATCTCGCTGATGCGGTGGCAGGTGCCGCTGTCGTGAGTATCCCATGGTTTCATCGAGGTGCCTTCTTGCGGGGTCATCCCCCAGTCTCTAACTGATCCGTAGTATCTTCTGGAAACCAAGTTAATCATGGAGACCACAATGTCCAAGCCCAAGATCGCCGTCATCATCGGCTCGACCCGCAAGGCGCGCTTCGCGGACAAGCCTGCCGCCTGGCTGATGGAGAAGGTCAAGGACCACCCCGAGCTTGACTTCGAATTGGTCGACCTGCGCGACTATGACCTGCCCTTCTTCGACGAGGCGGCCTCGAACGCCTGGGTGCCCTCGCAGGACCCGCGCGCGGTGCGCTGGCAGCAGAAGGTGGCCGAGTTCGACGGCTATCTGTTCGTGCTGGCGGAGTACAACCACTCGATGCCCGCCTCGGTGAAGAACGCCTTTGACCAGGACTACGTGGGCTGGAACCGCAAGCCGATCGGGGCGCTGGCCTATGGCTCGATGGGCGGGGCGCGGTCGCTTGAGCATCTGCGCAACGTCGCGGTGGAATTGCAGATGGTGCCGCTGCGGAACGCCGTCCACATCGGCGGGTCCGAGTTCTTCAAGGTCTGGAGCGGCGGTCAGGATGAGCCGATCAGCGAGATCGAGGGCGTGTTGGAAGGCTCGCTGAAGGGGATGCTGGAGGAACTGGTCTGGTGGACCAAGGCGACGAAGGCGGCGCGGGAAGCCTAGTATTATAGGTGTGCAGGCTGTTTCTTAGAGACCCTGCACACCTATCATCTTATACATCAAAATCCGGAGAAAGTCGAAAAACTCTCCACCTTTCCGCGCCATGGAATACCGGATGGAACCTTTCTGCACCCAAAATTTTGCTTTGGATTGATACTTGCAGTCGCATCTCTATGCTCAAGATACATCTTGGCTATATCAACTTGAGCTTTCGTGAATTCATGTCCATACTTCCTCGAGAATTCCAAAGGAGTGGCGGGAAGAGCATCATCAATCATCTGATTGGTAAACTTCAATCCATGAAAAACCAATTCACGCTCGTCAAGCGTGTTTAAACATAGGCTATAAGACTCTCCAGACCCTATTACTCGGTCACTCAAGTCGAAGGCTTCGGCGCACTCCGCGCGACTATAATCTTCATCATGCGCATACGCCAGAAACTTTACCGAAGTAATGTCCTCTTCAGAACTATTGTAAATCGTGACCTGTAGTGGATGAGATGAGCTGCACTGAGCACTTCTATACAACACCTCAATATAAACAGGCTCACCCGATCCCTTTCCGAGCACCGCCCCCAAGCTGAAATTGAGGTGGGTATTGGCAGTCGCGGAAAGCGGAATGGCTGCGCCTAAAAGTGTCAAAAGTCCGCTCCAACGCCGAAATTTCACTCGTTCGCTCCTGTAGATCCAAAGTATCTGCCGAATAGAGATCGGTAGTACATTGAAATAGTAGCCGCGAGCACTGATTCACCCCGCCTTCGCGGCCGCACTCTCCGGCAGTTCCTCGTCGAACAGGCGCTGGTAGAACTCGGCGACCGTCTGGCGTTCCAGTTCGTCGCATTTGTTCAGGAAGGTCAGGCGGAAGGCATAGCCCACGTTGTCGAAGATGCGGCTGTTCTGCGCCCAGCTGATGACCGTGCGGGGCGACATGACCGTGGACAGGTCGCCCTGCATGAAGGCCGTCCGCGTTAGGTCGGCCAGAGTCACCATCTGCGCCACGCACTTCCGGCCCTTTTCGGTGTTCATCTGCGGCACCTTGGCCAGCACGATGGCGACCTCGGCGTCATGGGACAGGTAGTTCAGCGTCGCCACGAGGTTCCAGCGGTCCATCTGGCCTTGGTTGATCTGCTGGGTGCCGTGGTAGAGGCCGGTCGTGTCGCCCAGGCCCACGGTGTTCGCGGTGGCGAACAGGCGGAAATAGGGGTTAGGCGTGATGACCTCGTTCTGGTCCAGAAGGGTCAGCTTGCCTTCGGCCTCCAGCACGCGCTGGATCACGAACATCACGTCGGCGCGGCCCGCGTCGTATTCGTCGAAGACGATGGCGGTGGGGTTGCGCAAGGCCCAGGGCAGGATGCCTTCGTGGAACACGGTGACCTGCTTGCCGTCCACCAGCTTGATCGCGTCCTTGCCGATCAGGTCGATCCGCGACACGTGGCTGTCCAGGTTCACGCGGACGGTCGGCCAGTTCAGGCGGGCGGCCACCTGCTCGATATGGGTGGATTTCCCGGTGCCATGATAGCCCTGGATCATCACCCGGCGGTTATAGGCGAAGCCCGCCAGAATCGCGAGGGTGGTATCGGGGTCGAACTTGTAGGTCGGGTCCAGTTCCGGCACGCGGTCGCTGCGCTCGGAGAAGCCCTTGACCTTCATGTCGCTGTCCACGCCGAAGACGTCGCGGACGTCGATCTCCTCGGTCGGTTTCGCGTTCTGCTCCAGCATGGCCATCGCCCGGTCCCCCTTTGGTCCATCCGGCCGGTGATGGAACATCCTTTGGCCGCGCGCAAGGCGTGATGCCCCCGCATGATCGAACCGAAACCCCGCTGCCCGCGTTCGCCAGCACGCAGGATTGCAGAAGAGGCGGGGATGAGCGGGCTGATCGCATTATTGGACGACGTGGCGGGGATAGCCAAGGTCGCGGCGGCATCGGTGGACGATGTCGCAGGCATGTCCGCCAAGGCGGGGATGAAGGCCGCGGGCGCCGTCATCGACGACGCGGCGGTGACGCCGAAATACGTCCACGGCTTCGACGCGGAACGCGAGATCCCCATCGTCTGGCGCATCGCCAAGGGCTCGATCTTCAACAAGGTGGTGATCCTGCTGCCGATCGCGCTGATCCTGTCCGAGTTCGCGCCCGGGGCGATTACGCCCCTGCTGATGATCGGCGGCGCCTATCTGTGCTTCGAGGGCGCCGAGAAGGTCTGGCACGCCATCAGCCCGCACGACCCCCACGACAGCTATGAAGGCGAGGAGGTCGGCGACCCCTGCCAGCTTGAGGAATCCAAGGTCAAGGGCGCGATCAAGACCGACTTCATCCTGTCGGCCGAGATCATGACCATCGCGCTGTCCACCATTCCGCCGGATCAGGGGCTGGTCATGCGCGCCGTGGTCCTGCTGGCGGTGGCCGTGGGGATCACCGTGGCGGTCTATGGCGCGGTTGCGCTGATCGTGAAGGCGGACGACTATGGCATGTCGCTGGCCCGCACGCGGGAAGGTTTCCTGCAGACTGCCGGACGGCGGATCGTCAAGGCGATGCCGGGCTTCATGAAGGCGCTGACCATCGTGGGGACGGCCGCGATGCTGTGGGTCGGCGGCAACATCGTGCTGCACGGGCTGGATACGCTGGGCTTCGGCCTGATGTACGACACCATCCATCACTGGTCCGATTTCGCCGCCCATGCCGTGCCTGCGGCGCAGGGCTTCGTCGGCTGGGCTGTGACGGCCTTCTTCGACGGGCTGTTCGGGCTGGCGCTGGGTCTGGCGCTGATCCCCCTGTCCAAGAACGTCCTTGCGCCGCTATGGCGCGGCGGACAAAGGATGCTGGGGCGCGAGGCATAAGACGCCTCCTTGACCGCCACAACGAAAAGGGGCGTCTTGGACGCCCCATACTCGTTACATCGCGCAATACTCGTCAAAAAAAATCGAGGGTGCCCTTGGGCACCCCCTTTCCTCGTCAACCTCGGACTATCCGCTCAGCTGTTGCGGCGGACGAAGTCGTTCATCTTCTCGTCGACCTCGGTCTTGGCCCAGCCATAGCGTTCCTGCAGCTTCCCGGATAGCTTGTCGCGGTCGCCGTTGATCTGCGTCAGATCGTCGTCGGTCAGATCGCCCCACTGCTGCTTGACCGATCCCTTCATCTGGTCCCACTTGCCCTGGATGATATCCCAGTTCATCGGATGACCTCCTTTATTGCGTCGCTGCATCAACGTGCAGCCAACCTTCGAGTTCCAAAGGAGATTTTTCACGAAATCGTGTCAGGCCACCCGGTCAGGCGGAGCCTCGCCCCGGAAGAAGGCCGTCAGGTTCCCCAGCGCCCGCAGGGCCATGTCGGTGCGGACTTCCTCGGCGGCCGTGCCCAGATGCGGCAGCAGCACGACGTTCTCGCGGTCGCGCAGCGCCTCGGGCACCAGAGGCTCGCGCTCGTAGACGTCGAGGCCGGCACCGGCAAGCTTTCCCGCCTCCAGCGCCGCGATCAGTGCGGCCTCGTCCACCACGTCGCCCCGCGCGATGTTGATCAGGATCGCGCCCGGCTTCATCGCGGCAAGCTCGGCCGCGCCGATCAGGTGGCGGGTCGAGGCGCCGCCGGGCACCGCCGCGACCACGATATCCGCCTGCGCCAGCAGATCCGGCAGCGGCACCTGCCGCGCGGGCAGGTCCAGCCCCGCGACGGTCGAGCGGTTGTGGAAGATCACCGGCGTCCCGAAGCCGAGATGCCCCCGCCGGGCGATGGCCTGCCCGATCCGGCCCATGCCGATGATCCCCAGGGTGCGCCCGGTGACATGCATCCCCAGCATTTGGGTCGGGTGCCAGCCCGTCCACCGGCCCGCGCGGACCAGCCGCTCGCCCTCGCCCGCGCGGCGGGCGGTCATCAGAATCAGCGTCAGCGCGATGTCGGCAGTGGCGTCCGTCACCACGTCCGGGGTGTTGGTCACGACGATGCCTGCGGCTTTTGCGGCCGCGATGTCGATATGGTTGAAGCCCGCGCCGAAATTCGCAAGCACCTTCGTGCGTCGTTCGGGCGTGGCAAGCACCGTTGCGTTGAAGGGATCGCCCAGCGTCGGGATGATGGCGTCGTTCTCGCGCAGGGCAGCGGCCGCCTCATTCTCGGTCAGCGGCGTGGTCTCGTCGCGGAACGTCGCGTCGAAGGCGTCCGAGATCGCCTGTTCGGCGGCGGCGGTCATGCGTCGGGTGACGAGCAGGCGCATCAGTACATCCTTCCTCCGTTCGGGACCGGGCTGTCAGGGCCGATCAGGACCACCTGTCCGTCCGCATCCGGCAGACCAAGGACCAGCACGTCCGAGAGGAACTTGCCGATCTGGCGCGGGGGGAAGTTGACCACCCCCAGCACCTGCTGCCCGATCAGGGCGGCAGGCTCGTAATGGCGGGTGATCTGGGCGGAACTGCGGCGCTCTCCGATTTCGGGGCCGAAATCGATCCACAGCTTGATCGCGGGCACCCGCGCTTCCGGGTAGGGTTCGGCGCGCAGGATGGTGCCCACGCGGATATCCACGCGGGCGAAATCGTCAAAGGTGATCTGCGGGGCGGCTGCGCTCATCTGCCAAGCTCCCGCCCCCGTTCGGCGGCGGCGGCCACCGTGCGGCGCATCAGGGGTCCAAGGCCGGTTTCCGGGTCCATCAGGTGCGACAGCCCCGCCGCCGTCGTCCCGGCGGGCGAGGTCACCGCCTCGCGCAGCCGGGCCGGGTCGCCGCCCTCGTGCATCGCCAGCGCCCCTGCCCCCGCCACCGTCGCGCGGGCGAGATCGAGCGCGAGACCGGCGGGCAGCCCCTCGGCCTCGCCTGCCGCGGCAAGGGTTTCGATCAGGTGGAACACATAGGCAGGGCCAGAGCCTGAAACGGCCGTCACCGCGTCCATCTGCGATTCATCGCTCAGGCGGACCACGCGCCCGACCGCCGACAGGAGCGATTCGGAAAGCGCCAGCGCGGCTTCGTCCGCCCGCTCGTTACCGATGATCGCGGTGATCCCCTGCCCGATGGCGGCCGGCGTGTTGGGCATCGCCCGCACCACCGGCGCGCCCGGAAAGGCGCGGCCATAGGCATCAAGCGTCACCCCGGCGGCCACCGACAGCACCAGCCGGTCCCCGGAGGCTGTCGCGGAAAGATCCGACAGCACCGGCCTCATCATCTGCGGCTTGACCGCCAGCACCACGACCGCCGGATCGCCGGGCATTGGACCCTCGACCGAAACGCCCCGGTCGCGCACCCAGTCGGGGACATTCGGATCTACGACGCGCACCCCCGCCGGTGCGAGCCCGCGCGCAAGCCAGCCCTGCAGCAGCGCCCCGCCCATCCGGCCGCAACCGACAAGCACGAGCCCTCTTTCATTCAGATGCGTCAGATCCATGTGCCCCTCTTTCACCGGGGAAGGGGTAACGATCAGGGCGACGCTGTCCAGAGGCACCTGCTTGCCGCGATGCCGGACCGGCGCCCTGCCCGGACCTCGGTATATTTCCAGACAGAAGATGCCCGTGGGGTCGCGCCGGGCATTCAGGCCCTGCCGGCGGGTTCGGCGATGGCGATGCCCATGGCGTCACGCGGCGCAATCTCGCAGCGGCAGGCAAGCTGGAAGGCCGGGTAGAAACGTTCCGAGTTCTCGATGGCGCTGCGGATCATGCGGTCGATCTGCTCGGGCGTGGCAACCGTACCGCCCGCAAGCACCAGCCCATAGCGCCAGACCATCTGCCGGTGCTGCGCCCAGAACGAGAACCCGCCCTCCCACACCGCGTCGTTGGCAAGGTTCAGCGCCTCGTGAAGCGCGCCCATTCGCGCCTCGGGCGGGTCCAGGTCGAAGCTGCAGATCAGCCGCAGCACCTCGTCCCGTTCCGACCAGGCGAGCGTCAGCGCATAGATCCGCCACAGCCCCTCGACCGTCATTGCGATCTGGTCGTCCGCCAGCCGGGCGAAATCCCAGTCGCGGCGGGCGGCGACCGCCTCGACCAGGTCGATGGGATGGCTTTCGTCGCCGAGAAGGTCGTGATCCGGTTGCGCCATGTGCCTGTTCCTGCGCCGAAGGGCGGGGATATCTCAAGCTGTTGTGCTTGCCACCACTGTCTGAGGCAAGAGGCTGGTTCGCCACAATATCATGTCGATGCCGTTTCGCAGCGCCTGACGCCCGGTTTTGCCGCCCTTGCATCCCCCCGCCCTGCTTGCCACATCGGAACGATGACCAGCGGAACGCCCGATTGATGCAGAAACTTTCCCTTCCCGAACGCCCCGGCTGGCGCGAACGTGCCAAAGAACTGGGCTTCACCTTCGCCGACATGAACGGCGAACCCTATTGGGACGAAACCTCGGCCTATCGCTTTACCCTGCGCCAGATCGAGGAGGATATCGAGGCCCCCGGCAGCGAGCTGCACGGGATGTGCCGCGAGGCGGTGGCACATGCCGTCACGTCCGAGGAATGGCTGACCCGGCTGGAGATCCCCCGCGCGCATTGGGACTTTGTCGAACGCAGTTGGGCCAATGGCGAACCTGAGCTTTATGGCCGGTTCGACCTCGCCTATGACGGCAAGGGTCCGGCGAAGCTGCTGGAATACAACGCCGACACGCCGACCTCGCTGTATGAATCCGCCTCCTTCCAATGGCTGTGGTTCGAGGAAAGCCGGGACGCGGGGGGGCTGGGTCCGAACACCGACCAGTTCAACCGCATCCACGAGGCGCTGACCGAACGCTGGGCCGCCATCTGTGTGCCGGGCGAGGATGTCCATTTCGCCGCCGACAAGGAAAACCCCGAGGATTACGCCACCGTCGAGGCGCTGGCCTGGGCCGCGCGCGAGGCCGGGCTTGGCGCGCATTTCACCGATCTCGCGAACATTGGTATCACCGATCAGGGGCAGCTTGCCGACGACCACGACCGGGTGATCGGGACGCTGTTCAAGCTTTATCCGTGGGAAGACATGCTGCGCGATGAGTTCGCGCCGAATCTGCAGCCTTCGCAGACCCGCTTCATCGAGCCGCCGTGGAAGGCGCTTCTTTCCAACAAGGGGCTGCTGCCGCTGCTGTGGCACCTGTTCCCCGATCATCCCAACCTGTTGCCGGCATTCTTTCAGTCAGACCTTGAAGCCGCGCGCCGGGGTGAGGACACGCTCTTCGCCCAGGCGATTGCCGCCGCCGAGCCGCTGCTGGCGCAGGGCCATGTCACCAAGCCCATCTTCTCGCGCGAGGGTGCGGGCGTCGTCATCCACGAGGCCGGGCGGGAAACCGACCGCGCACCGGACGACAGCTACTCGCACCACCCCCAGGTCGTGCAGGCGCTCGCGGCGCTGCCCGACTTCGAGGGTTTCCACCCCGTCCTCGGCGCCTGGATCGTGGGCGAGGACTGCGTGGGGTTGGGCATGCGCGAGGATCGCGCCCGGATCACCCACAACCTGTCGCGCTTCAAGCCGCATTTCATCGAAGGGTAAGGCCATGACCGATCTCGCTGACCGCCCCGAAGAGGCCTCCGCGCCCCGCCGCAAGCGCTCGCGCCATGTCGCGCTGCTGCTGGCAGGAGCGGCCGTCCTGACGCTGGCCGCCTGCGAGGACGACGCGGTGGACGCGCAGGCCTTCCCCGACCTGGACAGTTGCCTTGCCGCCGCGCAGACGGATGGGCTGTGGTTCACCGCCGATGACTGCCGCACCCAGTTCGCCGCCGCCGAGCAGACCCATCTGGAAACCGCCCCCCGCTATGAATCGCGCGAGTTGTGCGAGGAGGAGCATGGCGCGGGCGCCTGCGGGGCCGACCCTGCGGCGGGCGACCCGGCGGCACAGCAGCAGGGCGGCGGCGGCTTCAGTTTCATGCCGCTGCTGGTGGGCTACATGATGGGGTCGATGCTGTCGCGCGGCGGCGGCGTCTTCAGCCAGCCGATGGTGCGGACGCCGGGCGGCTATTCGACGCCCTCGGGCAACCAGACCTTTGCCAGCAACAGCGGCTCGGGCCGCGTTCCGGCGCAGGCCTTCAACCGCGCGCCCACGACCATCGGCCAGCAGCCGATGAGCCGCGCGCAGGTCGCCCAGCGCGGCGGCTTCGGTGCAGGCGCCACGGCCCGGACGGCGACGGGCGGAAGCCGCGGCTTCGGGGGGTGACGGCAGACCACAGCCGCCCCTATTGCAGCCTTGCCGTTCATGGCCGACAAGGCGCGCGATGCGGCTTGCGCGGAAAGGGCTTGCAATGAACTCGGTCAGCCAGTCTGCCCCTGTCGGCGGGATCGGCGCTTTCCGCGGCTGGAGCCTGCCTGAGAGCATCGTCGCCCGCTCTGCAGGCGGTCATTCCCGTTGACGGCAGCGGTCGAGGACAGCCCGGCCAACCGTCGCCGGGCTTGGTCCAACGTCGCGGTGCTGACGCTGGCGCAGGGCATCCTCGGCGCGCAATTGTCGATGATCTTCATCACCGCCGGGCTGGCCGGGGCGATGATCGCGCCGAATCCCTGCTTTGCCACGCTGCCGGTGTCGATGGTGATGCTGGGCTCGGCCGTCTCGGCGCGGTTCCTGTCGGGCTTCATGGCCCGGCACGGACGACGCGCGGGCTTCACCATTGCCTCGTTGATCGCCGCCATCGGGGCGGGGATCGCCTTTGCGGGGCTGGAACGCGGCAGCTTTGCGCTGTTCACGCTCGGCTGCACGCTGATCGGGGCGCAGATGTCGGCGCAGGGCTTCTACCGCTTCGCCGCTGCTGATGTCGCGCCCGCGGCCCTGCAGCCGAAGATGATCAGCCTCGTGCAGGCGGGCGGGCTGGTGTCCGCGCTGATCGGTCCCCGGATCGCCACCGTCACCGCCGAGGCGAGCGCGATTCCCTTTGCCATGACCTTCGCAGCCATCATCGGGATCAACCTGCTCGGTCCCTTCATCTACGCGCTGCTGCGTATCCCGGTGGCCCCGCAAGCGCGGGCGGGGAGCGCAGGCGGGCGCAGCCTCGGCGAGATCCTGCGGACCCCGGGGATTGTGGTGGCGATGATCTGCGGGACCGTCAGCTATGCGCTGATGAACCTGGTGATGACCTCGACGCCGCTGGCGATGGTCGGCTGCGGCTTTGCGACCGCCGACGCCGCCAACGTCACTGCCGCGCATATGGTGGCGATGTTCGCGCCCGCCTTCTTCACCGGTAACCTGATCGCTCGCTTCGGGGCCGAGCGGATCGTGACGCTGGGGCTGGTGATCCTCGCAACCGCCGGGGCGTTCGCGCTCAGCGGAGTGGAACTCGACCACTTCTACATTGCGCTGATCCTGCTGGGGCTGGGCTGGAACTTCGGCTTCATCGGGGCGACGGCGATGCTGACCGCGCAGCACACGCCCGAGGAACGCGGCCGGGTGCAGGGCATCAACGACACCATCGTCTTCGGCGGGGTGTTCCTTGCCTCGCTGTCCTCGGGGGCGCTGATGGGCTGCGCGGGCGGGACGGCGCAGCAAGGCTGGTCGGCGGTCAACATGATGATGCTGCCCTTCCTGACGCTGGCCGGCGGAGCGCTGATCTGGATGGCCCTGCGCCCGCGCGACACGCGCTAGAACAGCGAGCCCTGTGCCGGCGGCTTCTTCTTCGGCGCGCGGCGGGACGTGGGTGCGGCCCCTTCGGGATGCACGGCCACGCGGCCGTCGTGGAACTCGATCTCAAGCGCGGCGGCCTTGCCCGCCACGCTGGCCGAGGTGACCAGCCCCTCTGGCCCCCGGACGATGGCAAAGCCGCGCCGCAGGGTCTCGGCATGGCCGAGCGTCTGCCGCAGCCGGTCCAGCGTTTCAAGCTCCTCCCGCCGTTCGGCCGTCAGCACAGGCCCGAGCGCGTCAAGCCGTCGCCCGGCCTCGTCCATCCGTGCCCGCCCTTCGGTCTGCCGGCGTTGCAGCCGGGCCTGCGCCGTGTCGAGCCGCAGGGCCGCCGCCTGAAGCCGCTGCGCTGCCAGCGAGGTGGCGCGCCGGATCACCGGATCAAGACGAGGCGCCGCGCCCGCAAGCCTGCGTGCCGCCGAGACCTGCGCCATCCGCACCGCGCCGGGCCGCACCACCGGCAGCGCCGCGCGCCTGCGCTGCTGGTCGCGGGCTTGCGCCTGATCCAGGCCGCGCCCTGCCCGTTCCACCGCCGCGCGGCGGTCGGCCATGAAACCGCGCAGGGCAAACAGCGGCAGGTGCAGCGCCTCGATGCTGCGGCGGCGGTCGCGGGTGAAGGCGCGCAACACCGGCTCCAGCCGCGGGGCGGTCAGGTCCAGCCGCTGCCGCGCCGGGTCGGTCAACGCCTGCGGACGGCCCAGCGCGCGGCCGAGGTCGCCCAGCCGCTGGGTGGAACGGTCCAGCCGCGCGCGGGTGCAGCGCAAAAGCCGCGCCTGCGTCTCGGTCAGCCGCGCGGCAAGGTCGGCCAGCACCGGGACCGCCATCTCGGCCGCGGCCGTGGGCGTGGGCGCCCGCAGGTCGGCGGCATGGTCGATCAGTGTCGTGTCCGTCTCGTGTCCCACGGCCGAGATCAGCGGGATCGTGCCCGCCGCGACCGCGCGGACCACCGCTTCGTCGTTGAAGCCCCACAAATCCTCGACCGAGCCACCGCCGCGGGCCACGATGATGAGGTCGGGGCGCGGCACCGGCCCTCCGGGCTGGATCGCATTCAGCCGGGTGATCGCGTCGGCGACCTGCGGGGCGCAGGCGGTGCCCTGCACGGCCACTGGCCAGATCAGCACCCGGCTGGGAAAGCGGTCGCGCAGCCGGTGCAGGATGTCGCGGATCACCGCGCCCGAAGGCGAAGTCACGACCGCGATCACTCCCGGCAGGTAAGGAATGGGCCGCTTGGCGGATGCGTCGAACAGCCCCTCGGCGGCCAGCGCCTTGCGGCGGCTCTCCAGCATCGCCATCAGCGCGCCGAGACCCGCCGGTTCCACCTGCTCGACGATCAACTGATACCTGGACTGGTTGGCGAAAGTCGTCAGCCGGCCGGTGACGATGATCTCCATCCCCTCTTCGGGACGATGCGCCAGTCGTCCGGCCTGCCCCTTCCAGCAGACCGCGGCGATGCTGGCATTGTCGTCCTTGAGGTCAAAGTAAAGATGCCCCGAGCCGGGCCGGGATACCCGCCCGACCTCTCCCCTCACGCGGACGCGGCCGAACTCGCCCTCGATCACGCGCTTCACCGCGCCCGAGATCTCGGAAACCGACAGGGCGGGGGCGTTGTTGCCTGCCGCTGCAGGGGCGTCGTCTTCGAACAATTCCATGCGCCGAACATGGACCGGCACGGCCACGGGGACAAGCTGCGGCCAGTCGCTTGCCGCCCCTGTCCTGTCGCCCTAAAGCGGGCGAAAGCAGAAGGGGCCTTGCATGAACATCCTGATCCTCGGCGGCGGGGGGCGCGAACACGCGCTTGCCTGGGCGATCCGGCAGAACCCGAAATGCGACCGGCTGATCGTGGCGCCGGGCAATGCGGGAATCGCGGAAATCGCCCGCTGCGCGGAGCTTGCCATCGAGGACGGCGCCGCAGTCGCGGGCTTCTGCGAGGAACATGCCATCGACCTCGTGGTGATCGGCCCCGAGGCGCCCCTGGCCGCAGGCGTGGCCGATGCGCTGCGGGCGGCCGGGATCGCCGCTTTCGGGCCGTCGCAGGCGGCGGCTCGGCTGGAGGCGTCCAAGGCCTTCACCAAGGAAATCTGCGACGCCTGCGGCGCGCCGACCGCCACCTGGGCGCGGTTCACCGAGGCCGGGCCGGCCCGCGACTACATCCGCCGCATGGGGGCACCGATCGTCGTCAAGGCGGACGGCCTTGCCGCCGGTAAGGGCGTTACCGTCGCCATGACGGAAGACGAGGCGATCGACGCAATCGACGCGGCCTTCGGCGGAGCATTCGGCGCGGCGGGCGCCGAGGTGGTGATCGAGGAGTTCATGGAAGGCGAGGAGGCGAGCTTCTTCGTCCTCGTCGATGGCACCACCTGCCTGCCAATCGGCACCGCACAGGATCACAAGCGGGTTGGCGAAGGCGACACCGGCCCCAATACCGGCGGCATGGGGGCCTATTCCCCCGCCCCGATCCTGACGGCGCAACTGCAGGCGCAGGTCATGGCCGAGATCATCCAGCCGACAGTGGACGAGATGGCGCGGCGTGGGATGCCGTTCCAAGGGGTCCTCTACGCCGGGCTGATGATCCGCGACGGCCGGGCGCGGCTTGTGGAATACAATGTCCGCTTCGGCGACCCGGAATGTCAGGTGTTGATGATGCGGCTGGGGGCGCAGGCGCTGGACCTGATCCATGCCTGCGCGGAATCGCGGCTGGACAGCGTGTCGGTGACTTGGGCCGACGATCATGCGCTGACCGTGGTGCTGGCGGCCAACGGCTATCCCGGCGACTATGCCAAGGGGGCTGCCATCCGCCTGCCCGAAGACCTGGCAGAAACCTCCTCGGCCATGATCTTCCATGCGGGCACGGCGGAACGGGGCGGGCAGTTGATCTCGGCCGAGGGCCGGGTGCTGAACGCCACCGGCCGAGGGGCCTCGCTGGCCAAGGCCCGCGACCGCGCCTATGCGCTGGCCGAGGCCGTGGACTGGCCGCAGGGCTTCTTCCGCCGCGACATCGGCTGGCGAGCCCTCTGACGAAGAAGGGTGCGGGGAAACCACGCACCCTGCGAGCCCTCACACCGCCGAATACATCCCCTCATAGATCGGCTGCAGCGTTTCCAGCTCGAACAGCGAGGATACCGAGGTGCCGTTCCAGGTGGACATGATCGCCTGCGCGAACAAGGGCGCGGTCGGGACGATGCGGATGTTGCGGGCGTTCTTGACCGACTCGGGCTGAGTGATCGAGTCGGTGATGACCAGCGACTTCATGATCGATCCCTCGATCCGCTCAACCGCAGGCCCCGACAGGACGCCATGGGTGATATAGGCATGGACCTCGGTGGCGCCGTGGTCCGAAAGCAGTTGCGCGGCCTTCACCAGCGTTCCGGCGGTGTCGCAGATGTCGTCCACGATGATGCAGGTCTTGCCCGCCACTTCGCCGATCACCGTCATGTCGGCGATCTCGCCCGCCTTCTCTCGCCGCTTGTCGACGATCGCCAGCGGCGCGTCGATCCGGGCCGCGATCTCGCGCGCCCGCGCCACGCCGCCCACGTCGGGCGAGACGATCATCAGGTCGTCCATGCGGCCCTTGAAATGGTGCATGATGTCCAGAGAGAAGATCGGCGCCGCATAGAGGTTGTCCACGGGGATGTCGAAGAACCCCTGGATCTGGGTCGCGTGCAGATCCAGCGTCAGCACACGGTCCACCCCGGCTTCGGTCAGGATGTTGGCCACCAGCTTGGCGCTGATGGGCGTGCGGGCCTTGGCGCGGCGATCCTGCCGCGCATAGCCGAAATAGGGGATCACGGCGGTGATGCGGTTGGCCGAGCTGCGGCGCAGCGCGTCGGCCATGATCAGCAGCTCCATCAGGTTGTCGTTCGCGGGGTTCGAGGTGGACTGGATGATGTACATGTCCTCGCCGCGAACGTTCTCGTAGACCTCGACGAAGATTTCCTGGTCGTTGAAGCGCTCGACGCGCGCGTTCACCAAGTCCACGTTCATGCCGCGGTGCATCGACATCCGCCGTGCGATTCCGGTGGCCAGCGGGCGATTCGCGTTGCCCGCGATCAGCTTGGGTTCGGTCATGGCAGGCATCGGAATCCTTGATGGCTAGGGCCGCCCGGCCGGGAATCGCCGGATTGCGCCCCGATTAGCACCGCGATAGCGTCCGGGCAAACCGCTGGAAAGGGCAGACCATGGCTCAGATCGACTATTACTTCAGCACGATCAGCCCTTGGGCCTATCTCGCCGGCGACCGGCTGGAGCGGATTGCGCAACGTCACGGCGCGACCATCACCTACCGCCCGCTCGATGTCCTGCAGCTTTTTGACCGCACCGGAGGGGTCCGCCCGCAGGATCGTCACCCTGCGCGGCTTGCGTATCGCGGGCAGGACCTGCCCCGCTGGGCCGAGCATCTGGGAATGCCGATCCGCATCGACGTGCCGATGACGAACGCCGCGCCCTCTTCCTATGCCATCATCGCCGCGCAGGATGCGGGCGGCGACGTGGCGGCACTGGCGCGGGCGATCCTCGCGGCGCGCTTTGCCGAGGGCCTCGATATCGCCGAGGACGAGGTCATCCGCGAGGCGCTGACCAAAAGCGGCTTCGATCCGGGACTGGCCGACCGTGGCCTCTTCGTCGGGGCCGAGACCTATGCCCGCAACCTTGAACGCGCGGTCGAGGCCGGGGTGTTCGGCGTCCCCTTCTACCACGTCCTTGACACCGACCAGCGGTTCTGGGGGCAGGACCGGCTCGACTTCCTTGACCGGCATCTGGCCGCGCTGTGAGCGGCGTCCATGTCCGGCACTGGCCGGGCGATCCCTCGCGTCCGGCGCTGGCGATCCACTGCATGATGGGCAGCGGCCGGGCCTTCGACCCCATGGCGCGGCGGCTGCAGGGTCGGGTGGAGCTGACTGCCTTCGACCTGCCCTCTCACGGGCGCAGCGCCGCGTGGCGGCCTGAGGCGGATGAGGATTACCATTCGGCCGTGACCCGCATCGCGGAAGCCCTGCTGGGGGACCAGCCTGTTGACCTGATCGGCCATTCCATCGGCGGCACGGTCGCCCTACGGCTTGCGGTGGCCGCGCCGCAGCGGCTCAGGTCGCTGACGGTGATCGAGCCGGTGCTGTTCGCCGCCTCGAATTCGGGCCATGCCTTGGACGACGAGCTTGCCGCCCTTGCCGCCGCGGGAAAGATCGAGCAGGCGACGCGGCTTTTCCTCAGCGTCTGGGGCGCCCCGGGCGGATATGACGCAATGCCGCGGTCGATGCAGCAGGCCGCGGTCGCGCTGATGCCGCTGATCCTTGAAACCGACGCGGCGCTGAGCGCCGACATCCACGCCATCCTGCGGCCGGACGCGTTGGAATCGGTTGCAGCCCCCGCCATGCTGATCGCGGGCGCTGAATCGCCTGCAGTCGTGGGCGAGATCCTCGATACGCTCGGCAGCAGGCTGCCAGAGGCTCGCCGCGCGATCGTTCCCGGCGCGGGTCACATGGCCCCGATAACCCACCCTGACGAGGTCACGGCGCTGGTGGCGCAGAACCTCGACCGGGCGTGACGGTCAATCAGGCTCGAAATCGTCGACGTGATCGGCGGGGCCGATGGCCAGCCAGTCGGCCCGGACCCGCGCCACGCGGGTATCGCCCCAGGTGCGGAAGGCAAGGGTGAAGCCTGAAGGCGTCACATCCTCTGCGGTGATGTCGACGCGCTGGTTGGCTTCGACCGAGATGTCCCACATCGACAGGCCGACATGCACCAGCGGGGTATCGCGGAACGGGGTGGCAAAGGCCACTGCGACGCGCTCGACCCGCGGACCACGCTGAGTCCACATCGGGCCGCCATCCTCGAACGCCGAAAACAGGAAGGCCCTGCCTTGCTGAACACCGACCGCCGTGTGACTGAACCGGAGCATCCGCCCCCTCTTGCGCGGCGACGATGCCGCAAAACCACTATCCAGATGAATGGAACGACAACACCCCGCCCGTGGAAACGGGCGAGGTGCCTGTCTTTACAGATAGTCCCCTGCCTTCAGTCCGGGACGGTGGACTGGTTCGGGTCCAGCCCGATATGGGTTCCCAGCGCCTGCATGTCGCCCAGCATCTTGGCCGAGGCGGCAACCATCTCGTCGCCGACCGACTCGCGCCGGGCCTCGACACCCTGATGGGAACGTTGCGCGTCGCGCATCATCTCGTTGTAGACGTCCTGCGTGATCTCGGCGCGGGCATGACCCCGTTCGGCCAGCAGGCTGACCGATTCGCCATTGATCTCGGCAAAGCCGCCGGTCACGGCGAACTCGGTCGCCGTGCCCTGCGCGTCCACCACCGTGACGAGGCCCGGCCGTAGCGTGACCATCGTCGCGGCGTGACCGGGCATTGCCGTCAGATCGCCGTCGGTGCCCGGCAGGCGAACCTCTCGCACCGGGATCGAGACGAGTCTCCGTTCCGGCGACACCAGGTCGAACTGCATCGTGTCGGCCATGTCGCCCCCTTACGCCGCGTCAGCGGCGAGGCGCTGCGCCTTGGCTTTCACGTCCTCGATGCCGCCCACCATGTAGAAGGCCGATTCCGGCAGGTGGTCGTATTCGCCGGCGACGACAGCCTTGAAGCTGCGGATCGTGTCTTCCAGCGGCACCTGCACGCCGTCCGAGCCGGTGAAGACCTTGGCCACGTCGAAGGGCTGCGACAGGAAGCGCTGGATCTTCCGGGCGCGGGCGACCGTCAGCTTGTCCTCCTCGCTCAGTTCGTCCATCCCGAGGATGGCGATGATGTCCTGCAGCGACTTGTATTTCTGCAGGATGCCCTGAACGTCGCGGGCGACCTGATAATGCTCCTCGCCCACGACACCCGGATCGAGGATGCGCGAGTTCGAGTCGAGCGGGTCCACGGCCGGGTATATCCCCAGTTCCGAGATCGCGCGCGACAGAACGGTCGTGGCGTCAAGGTGGGCGAAGGTCGTCGCAGGCGCCGGGTCGGTGAGGTCGTCGGCCGGAACGTAGACGGCCTGGATCGAGGTGATCGAACCCGACTTGGTCGAGGTGATGCGTTCCTGCATCGCACCCATGTCGGTCGCCAGCGTCGGCTGATAGCCCACGGCGGACGGGATGCGGCCCAGCAGCGCCGACACCTCGGACCCCGCCTGGGTGAAGCGGAAGATGTTGTCCACGAAGAACAGCACGTCCGTCCCGGTGGAATCGCGGAACTGCTCGGCCACGGTCAGGCCGGTCAGGGCCACCCGCATCCGCGCCCCCGGAGGCTCGTTCATCTGACCATAGACGAGGGCCACCTGCGACTTCTCGAGGTCGGCCTCGTTGATGACGCCCGATTCCACCATCTCGTGGTAAAGGTCGTTTCCTTCGCGGGTCCGCTCGCCCACGCCGGCGAAGACGGAATAGCCCGAGTGCACCTTGGCGATGTTGTTGATCAGCTCCATGATCAGCACGGTCTTGCCGACCCCGGCGCCGCCGAACAGGCCGATCTTGCCGCCCTTGGAATAGGGCGCCAGCAGGTCGATGACCTTGATGCCGGTGACAAGGATTTCCGAGCTGGTCGCCTGCGCCGCGAACGAGGGCGCGGGCTGGTGAATGGCGCGGGTCTCGGTCGCCTCGACCGGACCGCGCTCGTCCACGGGCTCGCCCACGACGTTCAGGATGCGGCCCAACGTCGCTGGCCCAACCGGCACCATGATCGGACCGCCGGTATCGGTCACGGGCGCGCCGCGGACCAGGCCCTCGGTCGCGTCCATGGCGATGGTGCGGACGGTGTTCTCGCCCAGGTGCTGGGCGACTTCCAGAACCAGCTTCTTGCCGTTGTTCTCGGTGTCCAGCGCGTTCAGGATCGCCGGCAGGTGTTCGTCGAACTGCACGTCGACAACGGCGCCGATGACCTGGGTGATCTTGCCCTTGGCGCCTGCGCGCGACGGCTCGTCGGCCAGGATGTTGCGGGCTTCAGCCTCTGCCATCTTTCAAACCCCTTATATTCCGGTCAGAGCGCCTCGGCGCCTGCGATGATTTCAATCAGTTCGGTGGTGATCGCCGCCTGACGCGAGCGGTTGTACTGCGTCGTCAGCCTGTCGATCATGTCGCCCGCGTTGCGGGTCGCGTTGTCCATGGCGGTCATCCGCGCGCCCTGTTCCGAGGCCGCGTTTTCCAGCAGCGCCGCAAAGACCTGCGTGGTGATCGACCGCGGCAGCAACTCGGACAGGATCGCTTCCTCACCGGGCTCGTAGTCATACAGCGCGCTGGCCTCGACCTGCCCTTCCTCGATCACCGCCGGGATGATCTGGCGGGCCGTGGGGATCTGGCTGATGACGGATTCGAAGCGGCTGTAGAACAGGGTGGCCACATCGAAGTCGCCCGCCTCGAAACGTTCGAGGATGCCCTGCGCGATCTCGCGGGCGTTCTCGTAGCCCACGCGCTTCACCTCGGACATGTCCACATGATGGACGAAGCGGTTCCCCATGTCGCGGCGCAACTGCTCACGGGCCTTCTTGCCCACGGTGACGATCGCCACTTCCTTGCCTTGGCCCAGCAGCGTTTCCGCCTGCTGGCGCGCGAGCTTGACGATCGCGCTGTTGAATCCGCCGGCAAGCCCGCGTTCCGAGGTCAGCACCACCAGCAGGTGGCGCCGGTCCTCGCCCGTGCCGGCAAGAAGGCGCGGCGCGCCATCCGACCCGCTGGCGGCCGCAGTCAGGCCCGCCATCACGGCGGACATGCGGTCGGCATAGGGGCGTGCAGCCTCCGCCGCTTCCTGCGCGCGGCGCAGCTTGGCGGCGGCGACCATCTGCATCGCCTTGGTGATCTTCCGCGTGTTCTTGACGCTTCCGATCCGGGTTTTAAGCGCCTTGAGGCTGGGCATCTTTCCCCTCTCCTCAGGCGTAGGTCTTGGCGTAGGCGTCCAGGACCGTCTTAAGCCGGGTCTCCGCCTCGCCTTTGATCTTCGGGTCTTCGCGGGTCAGCCAGTCCAGAACGTCGGCGTGCTGGTTGCGCAGGAAGGCGATGAGCCCGTCTTCCCAACGCCCGACCTCGCGCACCGGGATGTTGTCCAGGTAGCCCTTGGTGCCGGCATAGATGACGGCCACGATTTCCGCGTTGGTCAGCGGCGAATACTGCGGCTGCTTCATCAGTTCGGTCAGGCGCGCACCGCGGTTCAGAAGCCGCTGGGTCGCGGCGTCAAGGTCCGAGCCGAACTGCGCGAAGGCCGCCATTTCCCGATACTGCGCCAGTTCCAGCTTGACCGGACCGGCGACCGACTTCATCGCGTTGGTCTGGGCGGCAGAACCCACGCGCGACACCGACAGGCCGGTGTTCACGGCGGGGCGGATGCCTTGGAAGAACAGGTCGGTTTCCAGGAAGATCTGGCCGTCGGTGATCGAGATCACGTTGGTCGGGATATAGGCCGACACGTCGCCCGCCTGCGTCTCGATGATCGGCAGCGCCGTCAGCGAGCCCGCGCCGAAGTCCTCGTTCAGCTTGGCCGAACGTTCCAGCAGGCGCGAATGCAGGTAGAACACGTCGCCCGGATAGGCCTCGCGCCCCGGCGGACGGCGCAGCAGCAGCGACATCTGGCGATAGGCCACGGCCTGCTTGCTGAGGTCGTCATAGATGATCAGCGCGTCCATGCCGTTGTCGCGGAAATATTCCGCCATGGCGGTCGCGGAATAGGGCGCCAGATACTGCATCGGCGCGGGTTCCGACGCGGTCGCGGCGATGACGGTGGTGTAGGCCATCGCGCCGGTTTCTTCCAGCTTCTTGACCAGCTGGGCGACGGTGGACCGCTTCTGGCCGATGGCCACATAGAAGCAGTGCAGCGTCTTCATGCCGTCGTTTTCACGGCCGTTGTAGTTCTTCTGGTTCAGGATCGTGTCCATCGCGATCGCCGACTTGCCGGTCTGGCGGTCGCCGATGATCAGTTCGCGCTGGCCGCGGCCGACCGGGATCATGGCGTCCACGGACTTGAGGCCGGTTGCCATCGGCTCGTGCACCGACTTGCGCGGCATGATGCCGGGGGCCTTCACGTCGGCCACGCGGCGCTCGGTCGTCTCGATCGGGCCCTTGCCGTCGATCGGGTTGCCCAGCGCGTCCACGACGCGGCCCAGCAGGGCGCGGCCCACCGGCACGTCCACGATGGACCGCGTGCGCTTGACGGTGTCGCCTTCCTTGATCGAACGGTCGTCGCCGAAGATCACGATGCCGACGTTGTCGGTTTCAAGGTTCAGCACCATGCCCCGGATGCCACCGGGGAATTCGACCATCTCACCGGCCTGCACCTTGTCCAGGCCGTGAACGCGGGCGATACCGTCGCCGACCGACAGCACCTGGCCTACCTCGGCCACCTCGGCGTCCTGACCGAAATTCTTGATCTGATCCTTGAGGATCGCCGAAATCTCGGCAGCCTGGATTCCCATTATCCGACCTCTTTCATGACATTCTGGAGAGAAGCGAGCTTCGAGCGGATCGAGCTGTCGATCATCTGCGAGCCCAGCTTGACGATCATTCCGCCGATGAGACCCTCATCGACGCGGGTGTTCAGTTTCACGGTCTTGCCGGATTTCTGCGCCAAGGTCTCGGTCAGGCGGCGCTGCTGTTCGTCGGACAGCGGGGCTGCGCTGACGACATCGGCCGTGACCTCGCCGCGTTCCTTGGCGATCAGGTCGCCCAGGCGCTCGATCAGTTGTGGCAGGGTGAACAGGCGGCGGTTCTGCGCCATCAGCCGCAGGGTGTTGATCAGGATCTGCGACAGGCCCATGCGTTCCGCAATGGCGGTGATGGCCGATTCCTGTTCCTCGCGCGAATACAGCGGCGAGCCGATCAGGGTCCGCAGGTCGGCGCTGCCGTCCAGCGCCGTGCGCAGGCTCTCGACCTCGGAGGAAAGACGGTCGCCGCCGCCTTCCTCCTTGACCAGGTCGAACACGGCTTGCGCATAACGCCCGGCGATGTTTGCGGAAATCGAAGCGGTATTGGCCACGGACACCCCTTTGGTTTGCGCGAAACCCCGCGGTCGGGCCGCCTTGCGGGCGGTCGGGCGCGGGGTGCGGTCAAGGCAGGACGGACCTGTGGACGGCGCGCCCCTGAATCTGGCGCGTCTCTAGCAGCACTCGCCCGTCACACGCAACCGTTCCTGCCGTGTAAAAATGCTGCAGTCGCCCGGCGAGAGGTCCGCGCGACACGACGGGCCGCCCGGACAGGGGCTCCCGGCCGCCTCAAGCGCAGAAGCCTGCCCCGAGTTCCCGCGCGGACGCAGAACCCGCGAATCGTCAGCTTTCGCCCCCTCGCCGCCGCTCCTGCCCTGCCCGCCCGAGGGATGCGGCGCGGGCCGGGCCGAGGGACGCGGCCTGCGGATGCCGTCCAGCAGGTCGAGCGGCCCCGGCACCAGCAGCCGCTGCGCCGGGCCGATCATCGCGGGCACCTGCTTGGCGAATTCGGCGATCACCACCCCTGCGATAAGGACCGAGGCGATGCGGCTTCCTGCCCGTTCCCACATCTGCGCGCTTTTCAGCCAGAAGCGGCGGTCCGAGGGGGGGATGTACAGCGCAGCTCCCGTCACCTCGGAGACGAAGCCCGCGGCGCGGGCCTGACCCTCCAACTGGCCGCGCGTGTAGCTGCGGCCGATCCCGAAGGGAGTCCCCTCGCTTTGCGCCCATAGCCCCGCGCGGTTCGGCACCATGACGATCAGCCGCCCGCCCGGGCCAAGGATGCGCCAGCATTCGGCCAGCAGCGCATCGGCATGATCCGCCGTCTCAAGCCCGTGCAGAAGGATCAGCCGGTCGATGCTGCCGGTGTCCAGCGGCCAGGCGGTTTCCTCGCACAGGACCGAGTGGTTCGGCGCCCCCGCCGGCCAGGGCATCACCCCTTGCCGGGCCGGCATGAGCCCGATCACCCGCCGCGCCCGCGGCAGGTAGGGCCGCAGCAACGGCGCGGCAAAGCCATAGCCCGCGACGGTCATTCCAGTGGCGCGCTCGGGCGGCCACATGGCGGTCAGCCGGTCGCGCAGGATGCGCTGGACCACCCGGCCCAGCGCCCGCTGGTAATAGAAGGCGCGCAGATCGACGACGTCGTGATGCATGGGCCATATCAGGGCCCTGCCCTTGCGGCGGCGTCAAGCCGCCCGCCGGTTTGCCAATGCCGGAACCCGTGCCTATCGTGGCCCCGACACGAGGAGGACATCATGGCCGAACTGGTGACGATCCACTGCCTGAGCGACAACTATGCCTATCTTGTCCACGACCTGGGCTGCACCCTGCTGGTCGATGCGCCCGAGGCGGGGCCGATCCTTTCGGAACTCGACCGCCGAGGCTGGGGCCTCGACGCGGTCCTGCTGACCCACCATCATGACGATCACATTCAGGCGGTGCCCGAAATCGTGGCCGCGACCGGCGCGCAGGTCTGGGGCAACGCCGCGGATACGGGCCGCCTGCCGCCGCTGGACCGGGCGCTTGAGACCGGCGACTGGATCGAGGCCTGCGGCCAGCCGGTCCATGTGATCGACGTGCCGGGCCATACGGTCGGCCATGTCGCCTTCCATCTGCCCGACGCGGGAATGGTCTTCACCGCAGACAGCCTGATGGCGATGGGCTGCGGCCGGCTGTTCGAGGGGACAGCCGCGCAGATGTGGGCCTCGCTGTCGAAGCTGGCGGAGCTGCCGGACGAGACGCTGGTCTGCTCGGGCCACGACTATGCCCGCGGCAACGGCGCCTTCGCCCTGTCGGTGGACCCCGACAACAGGGCGCTGAAGGACCGGCTGGATGCCACGCTGGCGGGGAAGCGCCCGGCCTCTCCCGCCACGCTGGCCGAGGAAAAGGCCACCAACCCCTTCCTGCGCGCCGCCGAACTGGCCCGTGCGGGAGAGTCGCCCCTGGAAAGCTTTGCCCGCCTGCGCGCGGCAAAGGACTCGTTCCGAGGCTAGGCGGAACTTGAAACACGGGGACCGCGTGATCACATCTGCCTCAGCCGCCGCATCTTCGGCCGGGCGTATCCAAAGTACCCCTTGCATCGCGCCGAAATGCACCGATTCTTAATCGTATCGTGACAGTCTGGTCAGGTGGGACCGTGTATCGGCCCCAGACCGCCAGTCGACTGACAGGAGCAGTGCCGTGCCGTCCTTCTCGACCACCCTGGAACAGGCGATCCATTCCGCCTTGTCGCTGGCCAACCGCCACCGCCATGAACTTGCCACGCTTGAACACCTGCTGCTGGCCCTGACCGAAGAACCCGATGCGGTGCGCGTCATGCGCGCCTGCAACGTCGATCTGGACGAATTGCGCCGGCTGCTGACCGATTTCATCGACGATGACCTTTCGACGCTGATCACCGACGTGGACGGGTCCGAGGCGGTGCCGACCGCCGCCTTCCAGCGCGTCATCCAGCGCGCCGCCATCCACGTCCAAAGCTCGGGCCGCAGCGAAGTCACGGGCGCCAACGTGCTGGTCGCGATCTTCGCCGAACGGGAATCCAATGCCGCGTTCTTCCTGCAGGAACTCGACATGACCCGCTATGACGCGGTGAACTTCATCGCGCATGGGGTGGCGAAGAACCCGTCCTTCTCGGAATCGCGCTCGGTCAAGGGCGCCGAGGCCGAGCAGGCACAGACCGAGGAACGGCAGGGCAAGGAGGATTCCGCCTTGGCCAAGTATTGCGTCGATCTGAACGTCAAAGCCTCGAAGGGCGACGTGGACCCTCTGATCGGCCGCGCCGACGAGGTCGAGCGCTGCATCCAGGTCCTGTGCCGCCGCCGCAAGAACAACCCGCTGCTGGTGGGCGATCCGGGTGTGGGCAAGACCGCCATCGCCGAAGGGCTGGCGCTGAAGATCACGCGGGGCGAGACGCCGGACGTGCTGGCGGGCGCCACGATCTTCTCGCTCGACATGGGCTCGCTGCTGGCGGGCACCCGCTATCGCGGCGACTTCGAGGAACGCCTGAAGGCCGTCGTGAAGGAGCTTGAGGAGCATCCCGACGCGATCCTGTTCATCGACGAGATCCATACGGTGATCGGCGCGGGCGCGACCTCGGGCGGCGCGATGGACGCCTCGAACCTGCTCAAGCCTGCGCTGTCGGGCGGCAAGCTGCGCTGCATGGGGTCCACGACCTACAAGGAGTTCCGCCAGCACTTCGAGAAGGACCGCGCGCTGTCCCGCCGCTTCCAGAAGATCGACGTGAACGAGCCCTCGGTGCCCGACACGATCAAGATCCTGATGGGCCTCAAGCCCAGCTTCGAGAAGCACCACGAGCTGCGCTATACGTCCGAGGCGATCAAGACCGCGGTGGAACTCGCCTCGCGCTACATCAACGACCGCAAGCTGCCCGACTCGGCCATCGACGTGATCGACGAGGCAGGGGCGGCCCAGCATGTCGTGGCCGAAAGCCGCCGGAAGAAGGTGATCTCGCCCAAGGAGATCGAGGCCGTCGTCGCCAAGATCGCCCGCATCCCCCCGAAAAGCGTCAGCAAGGACGACGCCGAGGTGCTGCGCGACCTTGAAAAGACGCTCAAGCGGCTGGTCTTCGGGCAGGACAACGCCATCGAGGCGCTGGCGTCGTCGATCAAGCTGGCCCGTGCGGGCCTGCGCGAGCCGGAAAAGCCCATCGGCAACTACCTGTTCGCGGGTCCGACCGGCGTCGGCAAGACCGAGGTCGCCAAGCAGTTGGCGAACACGCTTGGGGTGGAACTGCTGCGCTTCGACATGTCGGAATACATGGAGAAGCACGCGGTTTCCCGCCTGATCGGCGCGCCCCCCGGCTATGTAGGCTTTGACCAGGGCGGGCTGCTGACCGACGGCGTGGACCAGCATCCGCATTGCGTGCTGTTGCTCGACGAGATCGAGAAGGCGCACCCGGATGTCTACAACATCCTGCTGCAGGTCATGGACCACGGCAAGCTGACCGACCACAACGGCCGGCAGGTCGATTACCGCAACGTGATCCTGATCATGACCACCAACGCGGGCGCGGCCGACCAGGCCCGTGCGGCCATCGGCTTCGGCCGCGACCGGCGCGAGGGCGAGGACAAGGAAGCGATCGAGCGCACCTTCACGCCCGAGTTCCGCAACCGGCTTGACGCGGTGATCTCCTTCGCGCCGCTGCCGCGCGAGGTGATCGTGCAGGTAGTCGAGAAGTTCATCCTGCAACTGGAAGCGCAGCTCATGGACCGCAACGTCCATATCGAGCTGACCTCCGAAGCCGCGAACTGGCTGGCCGAGAAAGGCTATGACGACCGGATGGGCGCGCGCCCGCTGGCCCGTGTGATCCAGGAGACGATCAAGAAGCCTCTGGCCGAGGAGCTACTGTTCGGCCGGCTGATGAAAGGCGGGATCGTCAAGGTCCGCATCGAGGACGACAAGCCCGTCTTCGACATAGAGGGGCCGTCCACGCCCCGGCTCGGCAAGGATCGTACGCCCCTGCTTACGGCCGAATGATGCAGATAACGGCAAAGGCGTCCCCCTGGGGCGCCTTTTCCTTTGAGACGTGATGGAGAGTTGCCAGCGCCGTCCTGTCACCTCGCTGTCATGATTTCTTCATCGATCCATGCTTCAAGGGCCGGAATCGCCTTACAGGAAAGCGCATCATGGCCTCTGACCTCGACCTGCTCACCATCGACGAAGGACTGGACGAGGATTTCGAGCTTGATCTTGAGGATGCGATGCTGCCCCTGCAGATCGCCGCTGCCTATCGCGAGATGCACCCCAGCCCGCTGCCGCGCAGCGTCTATTTCCACGACCTGCTGCGACTGCAGTCCGAACTCATCAAGCTGCAGGACTGGGTCAGCCACCACAAGGAAAAGGTCGTCGTCCTGTTCGAGGGGCGAGATTCCGCCGGCAAGGGCGGAGTCATCAAGCGCATCACCCAGCGCCTGAACCCCCGCGTGGTCCGCACCGTGGCCCTGCCCGCGCCCTCGGACCGCGAAAAGACCCAGTGGTATTTCCAGCGCTACGTCCCCCACCTGCCCGCCGGCGGCGAGATCGTGCTGTTCGACCGCAGCTGGTACAACCGCGCAGGCGTCGAGCGGGTGATGGGCTTCGCCACCGAACCCGAGGTCGAGCAGTTCTTCGACGACGTCCCCGAGTTCGAGCGGATGCTGGTCCGCTCGGGCATCCGGCTGGTGAAATACTGGTTCTCGATCACTGACGTTGAACAGCAGATGCGCTTCCTCATGCGCATCCACGACCCGCTGAAGCAGTGGAAGCTGTCGCCCATGGACCTGCAGTCCCGCATCCGGTGGGAGGCCTATACCAAGGCCAAGGAGGACATGTTCGAGCGCACCTCGATCCCCGAGGCGCCCTGGTACATCGTCCCCGGCAACGACAAGAAGCGGGCGCGGCTGAACTGCATCAGCCACCTGCTGAGTCTCATCCCCTATACCGAGGTCGAGCAGGAGACGATCACCCTGCCCGACCGCGTCTTCAACCCGGACTATGAGCGCGAGGTCCTGCCGCGCGATCTTTACGTCCCCGAACGGTACTGAAAACCATGGCCAAGGCTTACTGGATCGCCCATGTGACCATCGACGACCTTGACGCCTATCAGGCCTATCGACAGGCGAACGCGGCGGCCTTCGCAAAATACGGCGGGCGCTTCCTCGTTCGCGGCGGCCCGCAGACGGTGATGGAGGGCGCCGTCCGCCCACGCGCGGTGGTGATCGAGTTTCCCTCGATGAAGGCCGCGCAGGATTGCTACCGCAGCCCGGAATACCAAGCGGCCTTGGCATTGCGGCAACCTGTCAGCACCGCAGACCTGATCATCGTCGAGGGGCATGACGAGCCGAAGATCTCTGACAAAAGCGACTGATCTTATTTAACTTGCGCCGGATGGAACCGGACCTGATAATCCCCCCATGTTCCGTAGCCTTCTGCCTCGCCTGTTGGGAGAAACCCCGCCCGACGCCACTCTTTCGCATGATGATGCGGAGGTCGCGATCGCAGCGCTTCTGGTGCGCATCGCCCGCGCCGACAATCATTACGGCAAGGATGAGCGCAGGCATATCGATGCCCTGCTGGCACGCCGCCGCGGGTTGTCCGAGGCCGATGCCGCCGACCGCCGCGCCGCGGCCGAGATGGTCGAGGCCGAGGCGCCCGACACCGTCCGCTTCACCCGCGCCATCAAGGACCGCATCCCGCTGGACGAGCGGGCCGAGGTCATCGGCGACATGTGGGAAATCGCGCTCTCCGACGGGAAGCGTTCGGCCGACGAGGACGCGGCGATCAGGCTTGCCGCAAGCCTTCTGGGCGTGACGGATGTCGAAAGCGCAAGGATGCGGCAGAAAGTGACGCAGTCTGCCCGCTGAGGCCAGCCCGCCCTTGACGACATCGTTGCAATCCGTTGCCGATTTGCGCCAGATGCACGGATCATGACTGCCGATCTCTCCGCCCCACAGCCCGGCCCGCCGGGACATGCTGCCCTGGCGGCGGCTGCCCCGGTCATCCAGATCCGCGGGCTGCACAAGTCCTATGGCTCGCTGCAGGTGCTGAAGGGCGTGGACATGACCGCGCCGCGCGGCCATGTGGTGACGCTGATCGGCTCCTCCGGGTCCGGGAAATCCACGCTGCTGCGCTGCTGCAACCTGCTGGAAATCAGCCAGGCGGGCGAGGTGGTGATCGAGGGCGAGCCGGTCCGCTGGACCGGCGCCGGCCCCGACCGCCAGCCCGCCGACCGGGCGCAGGTGCGGCGGCTGCGGACGAACCTGTCGATGGTGTTCCAGCAGTTCAACCTGTGGTCCCACATGACCATCCTGCAGAACGTGATGGAGGCGCCGCTGACCGCGCTGGGCCAGCCTGCAGCACAAGTCGAGGCGCGGGCGCGCAAGCTGCTGGACAAGGTCGGCATCGGCGACAAGGCCGACGCCTGGCCCGCCCAGTTGTCAGGGGGCCAGCAGCAGCGCGCCGCCATCGCCCGCGCCTTGTGCATGGAACCCCGCGCCCTGCTGTTCGACGAGCCGACCAGCGCGCTCGACCCCGAATTGCAGCAGGAGGTCGTCAGGGTGATCAAGGATCTTGCGGGTGAGCATCGGACGATGATCCTCGTGACCCATGACATGCGGCTGGCCGCCGATGTCAGCGACCATGTCGTGTTCCTGCACCAGGGCCGGATCGAGGAGGAAGGCCCGCCCGACCAGATTTTCCGCGCAGCCCGGACGGACCGGCTGCGCCAATTCCTCAGCGCCACCGCAAGCGCCTGAGCACCAACGGGAGACTGCCATGAAGAACCTGCTGATCGCCGCCGCCGTGCTGGCCCTGAGCGCGGGCGCGACCCTCGCCGAGCCGCTGCGGATGGGCACCGAAGGCGCCTATCCTCCCTACAACTTCGTCAATGAAAACGGCCAGGTGGACGGCTTCGAGATCGAGCTGGGCAATGAATTGTGCAAGCGTATCGGCGCCGAATGCACCTGGGTCCGCAATGACTGGGACTCGATCATTCCGAACCTCGTCAGCGGCAACTACGACACGATCATGGCGGGAATGAACATCACCGACGAACGCCGCCAGTCCATCGCCTTTTCCGACGCCTACACCCCACCGCCGCCCTCGGCCTATCTGGCTCTGACGCCCGACGTTGACGTGACCGGCATCGTGGCCGCGCAGACCAACACCATCCAGGCGGGCTATGTGGCCGAATCCGGTGCCACGCTGGTCGAGTTCGCCACCGGCGAGGAAGCCATTGCCGCCGTCCGCAACGGCGAGGCCGACGCCGTCTTCGCCGACCGCGACTTCCTTGTGCCTTTCGAGCGCGACTCGGACGATCTCGTGTGGATCGAGGGCAAGGACCGCGTCGTCGTGGGCGAGGGCCTGGGCATCGGGATGCGCCAGTCGGACACCGAGCTGAAGGCCCGCTTCGACAAGGCCATCGCGGACATGAAGGCCGACGGCTCGCTGGACGCGCTGATCGTCAAGTGGCTGGGCGCCGAGGCCAAGACCTTCGCCGGCATCGCAGCTGAGGGTGCCGCCACGGACGCGGCGCCCGCCGCTGCGTCGAACTGACCCGCTGATGGGACCGCCGTCCTGATCCGGACGGCGGCCTGCACCCGCCATGTTCGCCATCTGCGCCGACCCGAAGGCCCTCGAAGGGCTCGCCTGGATGCTGTGCTACCTCACCTCGGGGACGCACATGCTGTTCTATGCGTCCTTCGGAACGGTGCTGGGGCTGCTGGCCGTGACCACGCCGCTGGCGCTGCTGCTGGGGTTCCTCGGCGCGCTGGCCGCACGATCCCACGCAGCGCCTCTGCGCTGGATCGGGCAGACCTATGCGGCCATCGTGCGCGGCGTGCCGGACGTGGTGTTCTTCCTCTTCGTCCCCATCGCGCTGGATCAGGGGATCGAGTGGCTGCGCTCGCGTTTTCTCTGCGATCCCTCGGTGCCGGTGCGGCAGGGCAACGAGTTCGTCGTCTGCCCCGCCGCCAAGATGCCGCTGTCCACCAGCGCCGAATGGGTGCATGACCTTTACGGCATCGCGCTGGCCATCGCGGCCTTCGCCTTCGTCTTCGGCGCCTTCGCGGCGAACGTGCTTTACGGCGCCATGAAGGCCGTGCCGCAGACCCAGCTTGAAACGGCAGAGGCTTACGGCATGTCCCCGCGCCAGATCAACCGGCGCATCCTGATCCCGCAGATGTGGACCTATGCTCTGCCGGGCCTGTCGAACCTGTGGATGATCCTCATCAAGGCCACGCCGCTGCTGTTCCTGCTGGGGGTCGAGGACATCGTCTACTGGGCGCGGGAACTCGGCGGGACCAAGACCACGACCTTCGCCTATCCGCATGGCGACTGGAGGGTGTGGTATTTCCTGGCGCTGCTGGTCTTCTACCTTGGCATGACCTGGATTTCCCAGCGCCTGATCGACCGGCTGGCGTCGCGCCTGTCGCGGGGGCAGGCCACCATGGCGGGTGAGGCGATGCGGAAGGCCCCCGCATGAACCAGTGCCTGCAGACCATCTCCGACTACGGGCTGCGGTCCATCGGGATCGGGGAACGGCTGCTCCCGCGCAGCGACTTCACGCTCTGCCAGCAGTTCACGCTGATCGGCTCGGGGCTGATCTGGAACCTTTACTTCGCCATCCTGTCGCTCGGCTTCGGCTTCGTGCTGGCGAATGCGCTGGCGCTGGCCAAAGCCAGCCCGAACCCTTGGCTACGGAAGCCTGCCGAGGGCTTCATCTTCGTCTTCCGCGGCAGTCCGCTGTTCATCCAGTTCTTCCTGGCCTATTCGGCGCTGGTGCTGCTGCCGCGCGACGGGCTGTCCTTCCTGGGCCTGACGCTGCCGACAGGCTGGCTGACCCGCGCCTGGGCGGGGGCGCTGATCGTCCTGACGCTGAACACCGCCGCCTATTCGGCCCAGATCTTCCACGGCGCCCTGCGCAACGTCCCCAAGGGCGACCTCGAGGCTGCAGACGCCTATGGTCTGACTGGCTGGAAGCGGTTCCGCCGCATCGTCTGGCCCACGATGATGCGGCTGGCGTGGCCCTCCTACACCAACGAGGCGATCTTCCTCTTCCATGCCACGACGCTGGTCTTCTTCTCGGCCTTCCCGGCGATCCAGCAGAAAGGCGACAGCCTGTATTACGCCAGCTATTTCGCCGACAAGACCTTCAACCCCTTTGTGGCCTATCCCATCGTGGCGGGCTATTTCATCCTCCTGACCCTGTGCCTGATCGGGCTTTTTGGGGTCGTCAACCGGCGGCTGAATCGCCATCTGCCGGGCGCGGCCAAGCGGCTGCGCTATCGGCCGAAACTTATCAGGTGATATCATGGACTGGCTGAGGGATCATCCGGAGGTCAAGACGATCCGCGTGGCGGCATCCGATCTGAACGGCGTTGCCCGCGGCAAGCGGGTGCCCGCGCGCTTTGCCGACAAGCTGCTGACCGAAGGCACCAAGTTCCCCTATTCCGTCCTGAACATGGACATCTGGGGCGAGGACGTCGAGGACAGCCCCCTGGTCTTCCAGGCGGGCGATCCGGACGGGCTGCTGATGCCGACGGAACGCGGCTTCATGCCGATGCCTTGGCTGGACGCGCCCACGGGGCTGCTGCCCTTGTGGATGTTCCACCCGGACGGGCGGCCCTATGACGGCTGCCCGCGGCAGGCGCTCGCCCGCGTCGCGGACCGCTACAAGGCCGCGGGGCTGACGCCTGTGGTCGCGACCGAGCTTGAGTTCTTCCTGATCGACGACAGCAAGTTCGGCGAGTTGCAGGTGCCGCCCTCGCCACGGTCCGGCAAGCGGCGGACGGGTGCGGAAACCCTGTCGCTGCGGGCGCTGGACGCCTTCGACCGCTTCTTCACCCAGCTTTACGACAGTTGCGAGGCGATGGACATTCCCGCCGACACCGCGATTTCCGAGGCGGCGCCGGGACAGTTCGAGATCAACCTGATGCACCAGCCCGACCCGCTGAAGGCGGCGGACGATGCCTGGCTGTTCAAGATGCTGGTCAAGGGAATCGCTCGCCGCTTCGGCTTTGCGGGTTCCTTCATGGCCAAGCCTTACGAGCTTTTCAACGGCAACGGGATGCACATGCATTTCTCGGTCCTCGATGCCGAGGGGAACAACATCTTCGACGACGGAACGGAGGCCGGTTCGGCCATGCTGCGCCATGCCGTCGCGGGCTGCCTGAGGGCGATGCCGGGGTCCACGCTGCTGTTCGCGCCGCATGAGAACAGCTACGACCGGCTGGTGCCGAACGCCCATGCACCCACCGGCATCGGCTGGGCTTATGAGAACCGGACCTCGGCCATCCGCATCCCTTCCTCCCACCCAAGGGCGCGGCGGATCGAGCATCGGACGCCCGGCGGCGACGTGAACCCCTATCTGACCGTGGCGGCCATCCTCGGGGCCGCGCTGAACGGGATCGAGGACCGGCTGGACTGTCCGCCCCCCATCACCGGCAACGCCTATGACCATGACCTTGAGCAGTTGCCGGGGTCATGGGCCGCGGCCATCGACCGCTTCGGCAGGTGCCCGGACATCAAGCGCATCTTCTCGCAGCACCTGATCGACAACCTGCTGATGACCAAGCGGCAGGAACTGCATTACATGGCCGAACTGTCGGACGCAGAGACGATCGAACTGTATCTGGATACGGTCTGAGCCCTGCCGGGCAGAGCAGTCTCGATGGCAAGGGCGCAGGCCATTCGCCTCAACTTGTCCGCTGGAACCTGCGGACAAGGGTGAACCACCGGCGCAGGTGCCCCCAACAGTATCGTGACCTGACACCATGGCCATCTGCGATGGAGGACTTGCAGCGCCATGGGTACCAAGCCGGTATGTTTCAGAAGGGGACTATATAGATAACTAGCCAAATTTCGCTTGGCGGTCGTGGCTAGCTAGATTATAAAGGTTCCAGAAGGAGCCCGTGCCATGACGAACCCCGAGACGCTCTCGACATTCCAGTTCTTCCAGAAGTTTCCTGACGAGGAAGCCGCTCGAAAGCATTTCGAGGCGCAGCGGTGGAGTAAAGAGCCGGTCTGCGGCCACTGTGGTTCTGTCAACGTGACAGAGGTCAAGGGCCACAAGCCGATGCCTTACCGCTGCAAGAATTGCCGGAAGCATTTCAGCGTTCGCACCGGCACGGTCTTGGCCGAAAGCCGCCTGCCGCTCCAGAAGTGGCTGCTGGCGATCTACATGCTGACCAGCGCGCGCAAGGGCATCCCAAGCACACAGATGGCCCGAGAGTTGGGTGTTACCCAGAAGACGGCGTGGTTCCTCGCGCAGCGCATTCGGGAAACTTGGCTAAAGGATCGCGGAGATTACATGGACGGCGATCAGATGCAGGTTGACGAAACCTACGTTGGCGGCCGTGAGAAAAACAAGCATTCCAGCAAGAAGCTGAACGCCGGGCGCGGCACAGTCGGGAAAACCGCAGTGGTTGGCATCCGCTCCGCATTCGGCGAGGTCCGGGCTGTCGTTGTCGAGAACACGAAGGCTGCTACCCTTGAGCGGTTTGTGCGCGAACACTGCAAGACCGGCGCAACCATCGTAACGGATACTCATGGCGGCTACATCGGCCTTGAGGCTGCGGGCTTCCAGCACATCCGCATCAATCACTCGGCTGGCGAGTATATCCGCGACATGGCCCATACCAACGGTATCGAGAGCTTCTGGGCCCTCCTCAAGCGGGGTTACATTGGCGTCTATCATTATATGAGCACCAAGCACCTGCACCGCTATGTGAAAGAGTTCTCCTTCCGGCACAATACTGCCAAGATCGGAACGATGGACTTCATTAACATGACCATCGCCCGCATGGCTGGCGAGCGCCTTACCTACAGAGGACTAATCCATGCCTGATGAAAAGAGCGCAATCGAGCCGATTGATGCCAGCTTTGACGAGGTTGTTTCCGCCATCGCGCCTAGGGCCCGAAGGAAGCAGAGCGTGGCTAGCAGCAATGCTGATAGTGACGCAGGACCTCCAAACGAGGCAACCCACAGAGGAACCCTCCAGATAGGGCCCGTGAGCATCCCTTGCGCCGTCTTGCGGGACGGAACTCGTATTCTGTCCGAAAACGGCATCGCCAACGCCCTAGGTGTTTGATCCCATGGTTTGATGGTGTGATCCTTTCTCATGAATGGAAGGAGGCACTATGGGCCAGGTTCGTCACGGAAGCGCCACGACCACGCACGCCGTCCGAGCTGCAATACAACGATCGCAAGCTTCGCTCGCGACGCTGAGCCGGGAACTGGGGATCAACCCCAAGACGGTGGCGAAGTGGCGCAAGCGGACGACGGTCGAGGACCTGAAGACGGGACCGAAGGAGCCGCGCTCGACGGTCCTGACCGAGGCCGAGGAAGCGGTGATCGTCGCGTTCCGGCGTCACACGCTCCTGCCGCTGGACGATTGCCTCTACGCTCTACAGCCCTCGATCCCGCACCTGACACGGTCGGCATTGCACCGGTGCCTTCAACGGCACGGCATCTCGCGTCTGCCTGATGTGGAGGGCGACAAGCCGAAGCGACAGCGCTTCAAGCGCTATCCGATCGGGTTCTTTCACATCGACATCGCCGAACTCCAGACGGGTGAGGGCAAGCTCTATCTCTTTGTCGGCATCGACCGAACCAGCAAGTTCGCGGTCACCCAGCTTGTCGACAAGGCAGATAGGAAGACGGCGTGGGAGTTCCTAGAACACCTTCTGACAGTCGTGCCCTACCGCATTCATACAATCCTGACCGATAACGGCATCCAATTCGCCGACCAGCCGCGCAACCGGAACACCGCCTGGTCGCGGCAGATGCGCTTCGACATGATCTGCGAGGCCAACGGGATCGAGCACAGGCTGACAAAGCCGAACCATCCCTGGACCAATGGTCAGGTCGAGCGGATGAACCGCACGATCAAGGAAGCGACCGTCAAGCGCTTCCACTACGACGATCACGACCAGCTGCGCGCGCACTTGGCCGACTTCATGGCTGCCTACAACTTTGCGCGTCGGCTCAAGACGCTGAAGGGGCTCACCCCCTACGAATACATCTGCAAGGTCTGGACCTCAGAGCCGGACAGATTCATCCTCAACCCGATCCACCAGATGCCGGGACTGAACACCTAGGGGGCAGGAGCGGGGCAGCCAAGCGCCTCAAGACCGCAGCGGCGGAGGCCGGGGCCCATGTGCCTGTTTTTCTGGCCTCAAAGAGCCTTTCTAACTATGTTTCCAAGGATTTGATGGATGGGCCCCTGAAGCCCATAAGCTACATCTCTGGCGACAGTGAAGTGATCGGTTATCAGGCCGAGGCGCTGCCTGAGATATGCAACATCTGGCTACAAGCGCGCCAAGATGGCGTGCTGAACGAGCAGCAGGCAGACAGGGCCCAAGCGGCCGAGATCGTCATGCGCGGCTTGGCCAACTTGGGCGTCATCGCGCTGATTGATGAAGCAACCGGCTATCAGGACACCCGGGACCGGGACGCACTTCAGGCCATCCTCGACAAGTATCTACAAAAAGAGTTCGCAGCTTGGGCAAAGCGATTTCCTGATGCTTTCTATCGCGAGATATTCCGGCTCCGAGGCTGGAGTTGGAATGCTATGTCAGTAGCACGTCCAGGCGTAGTCGGGCGCTACACCAACGATATCGTCTACGAAAGACTCGCACCCGGCATCCTTGAAGAACTTCAACGACTCAATCCTACGCACGAGGAAGGCGGCCGGGCCCGTAAGCACCATCAGTTTCTGACGGACGATATCGGCCACCCCGCACTTGCACAGCACCTACACGCCGTTATTGGTCTAATGCGCGCTTCAGCCACTTGGGAGCAATTCAAGTCACTACTGGATCGAGCCTTTCCGAAGAAAGGGACTCAGTTGCAACTGCTCCTTTCCGACGATTGAGAAGGGGCGGAACGAGAACGAGAAGGACTCGACTCTCGGCTGCGTCACCGAGTAATCTGCAGCGGACGGCTACTACTACCTCTCAGCACCGCAACCCCTGATACGGGCGGGGGCGCGCGGTGCGATCCCGGAGTGTCAGGCTCGTTCCTGGCGATCCGCTAAAGAGGTGGCTATGGTCACTTGCGCGTGGCCGAAACCGGTGAGTGTGTGCTCATATCTCCGGTTTCGGTTTGGACGATGGGAGCATGTTATTGCTCACTGTCGTTCTTATCCGTCTCGCTAAGGTCTTGGAGGACTAGAGACGCGTGAGAAGGTAGTAGCCGTCACCTTTCGATTCACCTTACGGCTCACTGAATCTGGTGTCCACTTGAACCGTTCTAGCCGTCATTCTGGCTAGCTAAGTATATAGACCCCTTTCAGAAGGCGGAGGTTATACCCGGTTTATCCTTGCGGATCATGCCTGTGGTTCCGACCACGAGGCACCTCGTCAAAGCCCGGCCTCGGCGAAGGTGTTGCAGTCGGCCATCTCGCCCGACTCCATGCCCCGGATCAGCCACCCGCTGCGCTCGGCCGCCGAGCCATGGGTGAAGCTGTCGGGCATGGGCGCGCGGCCCGCCTTTTCCATCAGGATGTCATCGCCCACGGCGCGGGCGGCGTTCACCGCCTCGTCGATGTCACCGCGCTGGACGCTGCCGAAACGCTCGCCCGCGTGACGCGCCCAGATGCCCGCAAAGCAGTCGGCCTGCAGTTCCGTCAGCACCGACAACTGGTTCGCATCCGCCTGCCCCACCCGCGCGCGCAGGCTGTTCACGCGCGGCAACACGCCGATCAGGTTCTGGACGTGGTGGCCGATCTCATGCGCGATCACATAGGCATAGGCGAAATCGCCCCCTGCGCCCATCTGCCGCTGCATGACCCGGAAGAAGTCGGTGTCCAGATAGACGCGCTGGTCGCCGGGGCAGTAGAACGGCCCCATCGCCGAGGACGCGCCGCCGCAGGCCGACTGCACCGTGCCGGAGAACATCACCAGCGTCGGGTCGCGGTAATCCAGCCCGGTCTGGCCGGGCAGGACGTCGCCCCAGATCTCCTCGGTATCGGCCAGCACGACCGAGACGAACTGCCCGATCTCGCCTTCCTCGGCGGTCAGTTGCCGCTCGGCGCCTGGGCGGCTTTCGCCCTGCATTCCCCCGACAAGGGGCGAGATGTCCACCCCGAAGAACAGGCCGACCGCCAGCACCACGAGCGTGCCGATCAGCCCCAGGCCGCCTGCGCTGGCGGTGCCCATGCCGCGCCGGTCCTCGATGTTGCCGCTGCCGCGGCGGCCTCTCCATTCCATGGCGCGCATCCTCAAGGCTTGTTGATCCAAGGGTTACGCAGGCTTGACGCACCGCGCAAGACTTGGAAAGGAAACGTCGTTACGGACGTCTGAACCGTGGCGAAGCGCGCGAGGGTCGGATGTTCGAGTGGGTTCTGTCGGTGATCGAGGGCTGGGGCTATCCCGGGGTCTTCTTCCTGATGCTGGCGGAGAACCTGTTCCCGCCGATCCCTTCCGAGGTCATCATGCCGCTGGCGGGCTATCTGGCGGCCGCGGGCAAGCTGTCCTTCCTGCCGACGGTGCTGGTCGGCACCTTGGGCTCGGTGATGGGCACGAGCTTCTGGTATTTCATCGGCCTGTGGATCGGCGCGCCGCGCCTGAAACGCTGGTCGGCGCGTTACGGCCGGCTGCTGACGCTGGCCCCTTCGGACATCGACCGGGCGCAGGCGTGGTTCGACCGCCACGGCGGCGCGGCGGTCCTGATCGGGCGGATGATCCCGGCGGTCCGCACGCTGATTTCCGTCCCGGCGGGCGTGGCGCGGATGCCCTTCGGCCGCTTCCTCGCCTTCACGGTCGCCGGCAGCCTTCTGTGGACGCTGGTGCTGACCGCCGCAGGGATGGCGCTGGAGGCCAACTATCACCGTGTCGCCGATTTTATCGACCCCTTGTCCAAGGTCGTCGTGGTGACGGTCGTGCTGGTCTATCTCTACCGCGTTGTCACCTGGCGACCACATTGACGGGGGCGGGCGGATGATGCGCCTTTCCCCCCGCGCCCTCGCCCTGCTGGCCGGCGGCGGCTCGGCTGCCATGCTGGCCGCCGCCCTGTTCTTCCAGAGCATCGGCTATGCCCCCTGCGAGTTGTGCATCCTGCAACGCTGGCCGCATCTTGCGGCGGCCGTAATCGCCGTGGCCATCGCCGCGACGGGGTTCCGACGGGCCTGGGCCGCCCTCGGGCTGGTCGCGGCGGTTCTGGCGACAGCTTTCGCCATCCACCACGTCGGCGTGGAACAGGCATGGTGGGCGGGTCCGTCCGCCTGTTCAGGGGGCTTGGGCGATCTGTCGGCGGTCACTCCGCAGGAGCTGCTGGCCCGCATCCAGGGCGCGCCCGTGGTCCGCTGCGACGAGCCGAACTGGCATTTCCTCGGCCTGACCATGGCGGCCTGGAACGCCATCCTGTCTGCCGTTCTGGTGGTGGTCTGGGCGATGGCGCTTCGCCGCTCAAACCGCTGAAATCTCGCCGTTTCGAAGGGCTGAAGCGTTGAAACAAGGGGCGGTGGATGTTACATCCACAAGCAACGAGACATTGAGGCGAACCCCTTGGCCGACACCCCCGAAGACGACCTTCCGACCGACGACGATGCCGAGGGCTCCGAGACGCCTGCGCGCGCCGTGATGTTCCACGACGGCCCGACCATCGACATTGCGACCGAGATGCGGACGGCCTATCTCGATTACGCCATGTCGGTCATCGTCAGCCGTGCGATCCCCGACCTGCGCGACGGGCTGAAGCCGGTCCACCGTCGCATCCTCTTCGCGATGGACGAGACGAACAACACATTCGACAAGCCTTATCGCAAGTCGGCCCGGCCCGTGGGTGACGTGATGGGGAAATACCACCCGCATGGCGACGCCTCGATCTATGACGCGCTGGTGCGGATGGCGCAGGACTTTTCCATGTCCCTGCCGCTGCTGGACGGCCAGGGCAACTTCGGGTCCATGGACGGCGACCCGCCGGCGGCGATGCGCTATACCGAGGCGCGTCTGGCCAAGGCGTCCAACTGGCTGCTGATGGACATCGACAAGGAAACCGTCGATTTTCAGGACAACTACGACGGCAAGGACCGTGAACCCACCGTCCTGCCCGCGCGTTTTCCCAACATGCTGGTCAATGGCGCGGGCGGCATCGCCGTCGGCATGGCGACCAACATCCCGCCCCACAACCTGGGCGAGGTGATCGACGCCACCCTTGCGCTGATCGAAAACCCAGACCTGCCGACCGAGCGGCTGATGGAGATCGTGCCCGGTCCTGACTTTCCCACCGGCGGCGTGATCCTCGGTCGTTCCGGCATCCGCAAGGCCTATCTGGAAGGCCGCGGGTCCATCATCCTGCGCGCCCGCACCCGGATCGAGACCGTGCGGGCGGGGCGCGAGGCGATCATCCTCGACGACGTGCCCTATCAGGTGAACAAGTCCACGCTGATCGAGCGCATCGCCGATCTGGCCAAGGAAAAGAAGATCGAGGGAATCGCCCTTGTCCAGGACGAATCCGACCGTCAGGGCGTCCGCGTCGTCATCGAACTCAAGCGCGATGCCACGGCCGAGGTCGTGCTGAACCAATTGTTCCGCTTCACCCCGATGCAATCGACCTTCGGCGCCAACATGCTGGCGCTGAACGGCGGCCGGCCGGAACAACTGACCCTGCGCGACTTCCTGACTTATTTCCTGTCCTTCCGCGAGGAGGTCGTCGCCCGCCGCACGGCGTTTGAACTGCGGAAGGCGCGGGAACGCAGCCATATCCTCTGCGGTCTGGCGGTCGCCGTGTCGAACGTGGACGAGGTCGTGGCGACGATCCGCGGCTCGAAGGACGCGGCCGAGGCCCGCGACCGGCTGATGGAACGGCGCTGGCCAGCGCATGAGATCCTCGAATACCTGCGGCTGATCGACGATCCGCTGCATCCGGTGAACGAGGACGGCACCTACAACCTGTCCGACACGCAGGCCCGCGCGATCCTTGATCTGCGGCTGCAGCGGCTGACCCAGCTTGGGGTGCAGGAGGTCACGAACGAACTCAAGGCGCTGGCCGATGCGATCCGCGACTATCTGGCGATCCTCGCCAGCCGCCAGCGGGTGCTGGGCATCATCAGCGACGAGCTGCGCGAGGTGCGCGAGCTGTTCGCGGTCCCCCGCCGGACCGAGATCGTCGAATGGGCGGGCGATCTGGAAGATGAGGACCTGATCGAGCGCGAGGACATGGTCGTCACCATCACCTCGGGCGGCTATGTCAAGCGCACGGCGCTGACCGAGTTCCGCAGCCAGCGGCGCGGCGGCAAGGGCCTGTCCTCGATGGGGACCAAGGAAGACGACGTGGTGACGACCCTGTTCGTGGCGAACACGCATACGGAACTGCTGTTCTTCACCACCCAGGGGATGGTCTATCGGCTGAAGACTTGGCGGCTGCCCTTGGGCGGGCGAACCGCGCGGGGCAAGGCGCTGGTCAACATCCTGCCGATCGACGGCGGCACCTCGATTGCGGCGCTGATGCCGGTGGACGTGCCCGAGAAGGAATGGGACTCACTGCAGGTGATCTTCGCCACCTCGGACGGCGACGTGCGCCGCAACGCGCTGTCGGATTTCACCAACATCATGCGCAACGGCAAGATCGCGATGAAGCTGCCCGAGGGCGTCAGCCTCGTGAACGTCCGCATCGCGGACGAGGATGACGACGTGATGCTGGTCACGGCCATGGGCCGGGCGATCCGCTTCCCGACCACGGACGTCCGCATCTTCAAGGGCCGCGATTCGACCGGCGTGCGCGGCATCCGGCTGGCGACGGGCGACCGCGTGGTGTCCATGTCGATCATCCGCCACTTCGAGGCTTCACCCGAGGAACGCGCGGCCTATATCAAGATGCGCCGCGCCGTCGAGGGCGCGCTGGACGACGGGGCCGAGCCGGACGAGGACGAGAGCGTGGCCGAGGCCGCGCTGTCATCCGAACGCTATGCCGAGATGAGCGCACATGAGGACCTGATCCTGACCATCACCGCGCGCGGCTACGGCAAGCTGTCCTCGGCGCATGACTATCCGGTGAGGGGCCGCGGCGGCCAGGGCGTGATGGCGATGGACCGGGCCATGCGTGGCGGGCCGCTGGTGGCAAGCTTCCCGGTGGAACTGGACGACCAGATCATGCTGGCAACCTCGACCGGGCAGTCGATCCGGGTGCCGGTCGAGGGGATCAGCTTCCGTTCCCGTTCCGCCGGCGGCGTGCGCGTCCTGAACGCAGCCGAGGGCGAAGAGGTGGTGACCGTCGCGCGTGTCGCCGATCAGGGTGACGAGAATGGAGGGCCGGAAATCGAGACCGAAGCCGAAGCCTGAGGCCTCCCCCCATGAGGAAACGCCGCGCTTGCTGAAAGCGCGGCGTTTTCCTTTTGGAAAGCGGCCGTCCAGCCCGCTGGTCTCGTATCCGTCTCCGCGGCCAGCCCAAGGGCGCCGGAGACGGAACGTTTACCGCTGATCCGGCCCGCTGCTGTCGCCTGCATCCTCCATCCCGCCGGACGAGGCGCTGGCGATGCGGGGATCAAGGCCCTCGGAACCGCCGCCGGCATTCAGGCGGTCCGGGTGGCTGATCGCGGCGGTTCTCAGCAGGCCCTGCTCGTCCGCAGGCTCCTCGGCGGCGTCGAGGCTCTTGCCCGTGATGGCGACGGCCTGGGACAGGACCGCGCCTTCCTCGTTGTAGAAGTCGCGCACGGTGAAGGGGATGGCGATGCATTCGGCACGGAAGCGTTCCACGATCTGGTGGCGGATCTCGGTGGAAACGCCCATGCCCTGGTTGATGTCCGAGATGATGGCCCGGATCTCGAAGGTCATGCCCTCGTTGGCGAAGCCGGTGAACAGGACCGAGGGCGCGGGGTTGATCAGGACGGTGGGCTGGTCCTCGGCGATCTCCATCAGGATCTTCGACACCCGGCGGGTGTCGGCCCCGTAAGCCACGTTCACCGCGACGATGATGCGGCCCTGCAGGTTGCCGCGCGTCCAGTTGGTGACCTCTTTCGAGATGAGGTCCGAGTTCGGCACCACGATGTCGGTGCGGTCGAAGGTCTGGATGCGGGTCGAGCGGACCGAGATCCGCCGCACATAGCCCTGCGAGGCGCCGACCTGGATCCAGTCGCCCACCGCCACGGGGCGTTCCACCAGCAGGATGATGCCCGAAACGAAGTTCGACACGATGTTCTGCAGGCCGAAGCCGATGCCGACCGACAGGGCACCGGCGACGATGGCGAAGCTGGACATGTCGATGCCGGCCGCGCTGATCGCGATCAGGGCGGCCAGCACGATCCCCACATAGCCCAGTCCCGACACGGCCGCGTTCTTCGCGCCCTCGTCCAGCCGCGTGCGCGGCAGGATCGAGGTGCGGACCACGCCCTGCACGACCCCGGTCAGCATGTAGCCCAAGCCGAAGACGAGGATGAAGGTGAGGATCGCGCCTGGCGACAGCCGCACCCCGCCCAGCGAGATGCCCTGCCGCAATTGCGTCCAGAACTCTCCCAGTTCGGTGCTGCGCGCGCCCCAGATCAGCGCCAGGACCGGAAGCGACAGCAGCACCAGCCCGTAGCCGATCAGCACCGGCGTCAGGTCGTTTCGCGAGCCGTCCCGGTTGCGGCGGACAAGAACCCAGAGGTCGGTTGCAAAATCCTGCAGCAGGATCACCAGCGTGACCAGCCCGACCGTCATCGCCATCGGCCACAGAAGCGCGTTGGACATGGTGACAAGGCCGGCCAGCAGCGCCAGCGGCGCCACAACGGCGGCAAGCCGCGCCAGATTGCCGAGGACGGCGATAATCCGGTTGCGGTAGCCGGGCGTGCCCGGCACCGTATAGGCGTTCGCCCTGTGCAGGATATGGCCCAGCCGATAAAGCGCCAGCGCCCCTAGAAGAAGGAGCGGCAGGTACCAGACGGCTGCGGCGGCCTCGCTGAACTCCATCGGGATGCGACGGCTCGCGGCGCCGGATCTCAGGCCCGACAGCGGCAGCAGCGCCTGCGCGACGACGTGATGCAGCCCCGCGGCGATGGCAAGCAGCGTGGTCAGGACCCTTGCCTGCTGCCGTTTTTCGACCGGGTAGCAGATCGGCGGGTCGGTTTTCAGCGGGAAGAATTGCCGCCCCAGCCAGCGTCCGGCAAAGACGATCAGCGCGGCCGTGGGCAGCGCCGTCAGGATCGGCCGCCCCCAGGGGCCGACAAGGCCCGTCGTGTCCACGGCGCGGATCAGCAGATAGGCGCCGACCGTGGGGATCGCGATCTGGCCCAGCGAGACGACGAATACCACCGCGTCGCGGGCATAGTCGCTGGCCCGCGACGACAGCCGCAAGGGCAGCCGGTCCACCCAGCGCCGCCCGAAGATCAGCAGTCCCAGCGCCGCCAGCAGGTAAAGGCCGACCAGCGGCAACCGCCGGACCACCGCCTCGCCGGCGGCGCCATAGGTGCGGTCGCGCACGTCCTGAACGATGCCGCGGACGACCTGCATCCCCTCGTTCGCAGCCGCCGCCCAGCTTCCCGGCAGCAGCGGCGAGGGGCTGAGCCGCAGCAGCGCGTTGGTCTGCCGCTTCCGCGCCTCTTCGTCGATGGCGCGGACAAGACTGTCGGCGCGGCTGTAGGCTTCCAAGGCGCGCTGGCCCGGCGCCTGCAACCCGGAAAGCTGCGCGTTCAGTTCCTGGCGGCGGGCGGCGATGTCCTCGGCCTCGGTCTCGCCCTCGGCCGGCGCGGGGCCGAGGGCGGCGATCTGTTCGCGCAGGGTGGCGATGCGGGGGGCGTTGATCGACTGCGCCTGAGAAAAGCGGTCGCGCCAGCCGACGACCTCGGCCCGCAGGGTGGCAAGGCCGTCGGCCGTGGCCTCGGGCGTCTCGACAAGCTGCTCGCTGCGGTTCGCCAGCCGGTCCCAAGCGGCATAGTCGGGCTCCTCGGCCCCCTGCGCCATGGCGCCCGCGGCCAGCGCCAGCCACAGCACGGCGGCCAGCATTGCCGCAAACGCCGCCAGCCGCCGGGGCGCGGCGGGACGCAGGCCATCGCGCATCGCGGTCAAACCTCGATCACGTCCGGCAGGTCGGATGCGCCGCGTTCCAGCCAATGCGGGACCGGCAGGCCCTTGCCGCGCAGGAAGATGGGGTTCCACAGCTTGGTCTGGTAGCGCGTCCCCACGTCGCAGAGGATGGTGACGATGGTCTTGCCCGGTCCCATCTCGCGCGCCATGCGGATCGCGCCCGCGACGTTGATCCCGGACGAGCCGCCAAGGCACAGGCCCTCATGCTCCAGCAGGTCGTAAAGGACCGGCAGCGCCTCGGTATCCGGCACGCGGCAGTTGAAGTCGGTGGTGATGCCTTCGAGGTTGGCGGTGATCCGCCCCTGCCCGATCCCTTCGGTGATCGAGTTTCCGGGCGCGCTCAGCTCGCCATCGGTATACCAGGAATAAAGAGCCGAGCCTTCGGGGTCGGCAAGGCCGATCTTCACGCCCTTGTCCTGCAGCGCCATCGCCACCCCCGCCAGGGTCCCGCCCGAGCCGACCGAGCAGATGAAGCCGTCCACCTTGCCCTGCGTTTGTTCCCAGATTTCGGGCGCGGTGGTTTCCAGATGCGCCTGACGGTTCGCGGTGTTGTCGAACTGGTTGGCCCAGACCGCCCCACCCGGCAGCGTCTTGGCCAGCGCCTCGGCCAGCCGTCCCGAATAGCGGACGTAGTTGTTGGGGTCCTTGTAGGGCACCGCCGGAACCTCGACCAGCTCGGCGCCGGCCAGCCGCAGCATGTCCTTCTTTTCCTGACTCTGCGTTTCGGGAATCACGATCACCGACCTGAAGCCCATCGACGCGCCGACCAGCGCCAGCCCGATGCCGGTGTTGCCCGCCGTCCCTTCCACCACCGTGCCGCCGGGACGCAACTCGCCCTTCGCCACCGCGTCCTGGATGATATACAGCGCCGCGCGGTCCTTGACCGACTGGCCGGGATTCATGAACTCGGCCTTGCCCCAGATCTCGCAGCCGGTTTCCTCTGACGCGCGATTCAGACGGATCAGGGGGGTATGGCCGATCGTGGCGGCCAGGTCGGGACAGTTGCGCATGAACGGGGCCTTTCCTTGTCGCGCCCGTTAAACCAGCAGCAACCGGGGCGGGCAACCCGGCTCGCGCAGGGTTCAGCCGGGCGCGGGCCCCTGCCGCAACTCGTCCGCCCGGCGGTCGAGCCAGAGCGCGAGGATCAGCAGCGGCCCGCTGACGATCCGCCCGTCGAGGGCCATCCGCATGAACTCGTCGCGGGGGATCACATGGCCGCGGATGTCCTCGCCTTCCGATGGCAGGCCCGAGACGGTGGCCGCGTCATCCGGCAGCTCGGCAATGCCGATGAAGCCATAGATGAACTCGGCCGCGACACCCGGCGAGGGATAGAAGGCAGGCGCCGGGATCAGCCTTTCAAGCGTCAGTCCGGCCTCTTCCACGGCCTCGCGCAGCGCGGTGGATTCGGGCGTTTCGCCGGCATCGATGCGCCCCGCGACGGGTTCGTAGATCCAGGGCTGGCCGTCGCCGCGCGCCGCCGGACCGGCCCTGAACTGGTCCACCACCAGCACGCGGTCGCGCATGGGGTCCCACGGCATCGCCCGACACGAACACTGCGCGCTCCAGCGGGTCGGACCAGCCGCCGCGATGCAGCCGATGCGTCAGCCGCAGCGATTCGACCAAGAAATACCTGCCATAAGGCTCGCTGCGGGATTGGATCCGCAGCCGGTCGTCGCCCTTGGGGCCGGGGGGCAGCGCAGCCCCCCGCTCGGCCGCCGCTCGCAAGCGCGAGGCGGCCCACAAGGCGATCATCGGCAACCGCGCCCGGATCTCTGCTGCAGGCTGGCCCGGGTCCCGCGCCAGCAGATCGGCCGCGACCTGCACGGCGAGTTCGGCGCGAAAGGCGCCGTCATCCGCCCGCACCCCCGCAGCCGCGCCGATTACCCTGCCTTCGGGCGCGTCGATCCCCTGCAGGTCCATGATCTCGGCATAGCGGTCAAGCTGCGGCGTCGGCCGGACAGGCTGCGCAGACATCCTGCCATCGGCTCCCCTGTCCCAACCCGGCCAGCCGTCCGGCGCGATGCCCGCGCGCGCCCCGCCTGTCAGCCTGCCCGTCAGCATCACGGGCGCGCCGTCAGGCGCCAGCCTCAGCGCCGTCATCATCCGCGGATCGGCCAGCGGCCCCACCAGAAGCAGCCGTCCGCTCACAGCCGCTCGCCCATCTGGCGCAGGCCCGAGGCGCGGCCCAGGTCGCGCGCGATCTCGGCAAAGGTGGCGCTAGCCGCCTCGTTGAGGATTATGCTGAGACGGCGGTTGCCGGGCGATCCCGCCGCCCGGATCAGCACCGCCATCTCGGCATCCGACAAGGGCGCACTGGCCATGAAGACCAGCGCCTCGATCCAGCCGGTCTGGTCGGCGCGAATCTCGGCTTCCTGCGCCCATGCATCCTCGATGATCGAAGGATCGACGTTGTCCGCCGCCTCCTGTGCACCGCGCAGGGTCGACAGCGCGATGTTCAGCGAGGCTGCTACGGCAGGCTCCACCAGATCGGCGGCCTCGATCAGGGCACGGACCTGGGCGGTACGCGGATGGTTGCGGGCCGCGGCGCCGGCAAAGGCATCCCGGGCGGTCGCCTCGATATCGGGCGCAGAGATCGCCCGCCGCGCGCCGATTTCCAGCAGGATGACGCGGCGGCCGAAGCCACTTTCCCAGAAGCCCAGGGCCTCGGCGACGGCGGCACGCTCGGCCGGGTCCCGCAGTTCCGCGACGCCGCTGGCGATGCCTTCCCGCATACGGTTCCTAATGCGGGACGGCGGCGCGATGCGGTTCACAATGGCGGCCCATCCCTCGTCCAGGCCGCTCCCCGGCCCGGCGTCCGGCTGGAAGGGATCGCCTGCCCCGGCGATTTCCGCCGCCAGCACGTCGGCCAGCAGGTCCACCTGCATCGCCGCCGAGATTCGCGCCGCATTCACCGGCTGGAAGGCCGGGGGCGGACCGAGTTCGACGCCGGGCCGCGGCTGCGCCAGGACAGGCAGCGGCGCGGCGATGCCGAGGCAGGCGGCCAGGACAAGGCCGGTCAGGACGAAGGATGCGGATCGGATCATCGCTGCTGGTTCCCTGACGCGGCCGCTTGGCCCGAGGCATGGATTTTTCCGCGAAAGCCCTTGCGCTTCAACCCCTGCCCGTCTAAATGCCGCCCTCACCACACCAAAGCGCGGAGAGGTGCCGGAGTGGTCGAACGGGGCGGTCTCGAAAACCGTTGAGCCTTCACGGGTTCCGTGGGTTCGAATCCCACCCTCTCCGCCATTCTTTCTTTTAGTGTTTTGATTTTTCTGCTAAAAATAAAACGCTGTTGCAAGCACCCATCAACAAACCTGCATAGTGCAAAATGATGGGGCCGAGGGTCCGACTCCCCCGGTCCCCGACGCCGCGCCGGGGGAGAACACCCAGGCGCGTCCTGTCGGCGTTTGCCCACTGTCCGACTAACGGGGACGCTTTGGGCTGATACCCAGGGCCCGAGGCGCGTCCAGCCTCAACCAAGATCATTCGCCAAGCGCATCAGCAGCACGTCAGCGGGGCGGGCGTCTGCACATAGCGTCACCCCGCTGTGCGCGTCACTTGCCGCGATGCTCGCGCGTTGACTTGTATGGACAGCGCGAACGCGAAGACGCGCTGGAGCGCGAGAAAAACGCGGTTAGCGTCAAGCGGCCCCATCGTTTGGCCCCCAATTCACTTGCGTGAGCGCTGCGCCCAACTCCTGCGGCGAAAGGCCCGCTTTCTTGCCCCGCGCCATTGCGTCCACGATGGCCCCGAGCGCCCGCGCCCTGCCGCCCACGTCAAAGGCCTGCACGGGGCGGAGCGTGTCAATCATCACCGGCACGCCGAGCTTCTCGGTCACTTCCTCGCCGAGCAGCTCGGCGAGGGGCTGCAACGTCCACTGGCACAGATGGCGCTGCGCTTCGCGCACCAGCGTCCCTTGCGCCGCGTCCACAAAGAGCGCCGGCAGGACGCCGAAGGCCGTCAGCGCGCCCGCGCGGGCCGCTTGCAGCGATTCCAGCGGCATCATGCCCTGAATGTCGGGCATCATGCTGGCGGGATTCCAGTTCTGCGCGGGGGCTGGCCCGCCCGCTGCCGTCACGTTCACGGATTCGCGGAGCAGGACGCGCCCTCGCCGCCCTGTGAAGCTGCGGGACAGCGCGGCCATGTCATTCTCGCCGCTTTCGGGGAAGGGCACGATTTGCGAGCCGATGGGCGCGTCCCGATAGACTTCCGCCAGCGCACCTTCGACCGCCTGCAACACCCCTGCCGACAGGCTCGCCCTGTGGAGCGAGGGCGATCCCGCCCAGGGCGTTACGGGGCTGCTTCCGACCGCGACGTGCAAGACCTCGCCTGCCAGCACCGTCTCCGAGCGCCCGCCGCCCGCCTCGCTGATGGTGACGCGATAGGCGCGGGGCGCCGTCGCGGGTGGACAAGTCCCAATCGCTGACCGGCAACAGCCGATCCTCGTGGATCAGGAACATGGCTTCGCCCCGCAACGCGACGGCGCGGGCGAACATGGCCAGTGTCTTGCGCGTGAGCAGTCGGGTGCCCTCCACGTCGGCAAGCGCGAAGGCCCCTTCCACAGGCTGACGCAGCTTTGAACGGTCGAGGTCAGTTCCGCGACCCGCGACGTGCCCGCCAGCCATTCGGCCCGTGCGGCGATCAGATCGGCCGTGTAGCCCATCGCCGCAGCCCGCTTCTCGATCACGGGTTCGCGGCGTTTGAACAGATCAAGGATGCCCATCAGTTCGCCCTCCGATGCGGGCGGAGCAGATCGGCCGCGCCCGAGTTTTGCAGCGCCTTGGCGATGCAATCGGCCGGGCGCGTATAGCTTTCCTGCGTCTTGTGGCCGGGGGCCGTTTCGCCGTCCTTCATCTCGGGCGTGACGATCCAGCGCATGGACGTGGCCCAGAAGTCGGAGTCTTGCGCGTCGATTTGCTGCATCAGGTAGTTCGTCAGCCGCGCCGCAGCCTTGATGACCGCAGGCGGAGCCGGATTGTCAGCCCCGACGAGGGCCGTGATCCTGTGAGCATCGCCGCGCAGCACGATCCCGCCCCAAGGCGAGAGGTCCACAACACGCGAAGCCCAATCGCTCGACCAATGCTCGACCTTGGTAATCGTCGCGGGCCAGAGCGGCGGCGTCCAAATCCCGTCGCCCTGCACCAGCCATGTCACTTCGCGGGGCGTCCGGCGATGGGCGCAATAGCTTTTGATCCGCTGCCAGACCCACGATTGATCCCCAATGGCGACCGGCTGGCCGTTGGAATCATGGACTTGGATCAGCGCGGTTTCGGGAATGACGGGCCAGCTTTCGGGAAGGGCCTCAATCGTCCGCATTGTTTCAGCCACTTACGCCCTTCAACAGTTCAGGCTGCGGTTCAGACCCACACGGGGCGGCTCGGGCAATAGCAGCCGCCATCCGTAGGCGTCCAGTTCCGCGCCTCACTCTGGGTTTCGGGATAAGCCGGGCGCGTGACCACGCTCATTTCGTAAAGCAGCGCCGCAAAGATCGTCCGAATGATCGCCGTGCCGAGCGAGGGGTCTTCTTCCTCGACCTTTTCCGCATCCGGCACCGCGCGTTCGGGTAGAATTCGAAAGCCCGGCGAAAGCCCGGCGATCAACCCCGCGAACAGCACGGCAAGGAAAACCTTGACCCACGACACTTCCTGCATTTCTGGGGTAATGTCGGCTTCCATCGTCAGCGCGTCGTCGGCGTCTTTCAGCCGCAGCGTGCCCGCCGATTTGCTGGCGAGCGGCTGGCCGTAATCATGGCCGACCAGCAAATGAATATCCTCCTTCGGATCTTTCACCCGATACTCGAACGCCCGCGAAGCGATGACCTCCTTGCGGGGACGCCCGGTGCGGCCACCGTCCGTCAGGACGGCAGCCTTGTTGTAGGGAAAGCGGCCATGAAGCGCGAAGGCGCCGGATGCCCGCTTGCGGACTTCAAGCCCGCCCTCGTGACCGCCCCAGAGCATCACGCACCCATCAGCCCGGTCAGGATCGCCAGTTGCGACCCCCGCGCCACGGTCACGTCGGCGGTCAGCAGCGCGGTCAGCCGCAGGGTGCCCGATTGCGCGTCCGAGTAGGGATCGCTGATCAGGTCCATGCCGCCCCAGATGCCGACATAGAACGGCGCGATGCCGCCCGTGTTGGTCGTCAGGACTGCGGCACCCTCGGGCAGCGTCGGGGCCAGCGCGATTTGGCTGGCCGGGATGTGCTTCACCAGCCGGTCCCATTGCGACACGGCGGTGCCCGCAATCAGCGCGTCGTTCAGCTCCGCCCAGATTTCCGGGTTGAAGCCCATGCGGATGTCGCCCGGCGACTTGACGAAGTTCCCGTCCATGAGCGCGACACGACGCCGCCCGGAACGCGGCCCAGCTCGCGCCCGCGCCCATAGGAGTGACGGGGATGCCGTAGCTGCCCGACCCCGGCAGGATGCCGAGGGGCTGGCCGTTCGCGCCGCTGCCCATCAGGATTGCCCGGTCAAGTTCGGTCTGCACCGCTGCGTTCATGTCGCGCCGGATCGCCTGTTCCAGCCCGTCGCCCGCCTGCTTCAGCGCCTTGCGGGTGATCCGCATGTGGACGCCGAGCGTATGGTCGGGTTCCAGCATCCGCTCCGCGAAGTCGAAGGGCTGCGGCCCCGGCACGTTCGCGCCTTCGGTCGGTGCCCAGCCCGCAATCGCGCCCGCCGTGGCGACCGGGATGGCGACCGCGCCTTGCGTGATGTTGATGACCTCGCCGCCCAGACGGGACGCGACCGACGCCGGGAAGATACGGTCGATCAGCGGGCGGATGGTGACGGGCTACGGCACGTCGCCGCTCGTCGTGGTGCCCGCGACCAACTCCCGCTGTTCCAGCGCGGCCAGCGGCACGGGGATGCCCCGGTAGCCGCCGTGCGAGCGCATCTCCTGCACGATCTCGGCCGTCTGCCCGGAAAGGCTGCGGCCTTCTTCCAGCGCCGCGACGACCTGCCGAAGCTCGAAGCCCGCGACCATATCAGCCCATTCGCGCCCCGAGCGCGTTTCCAGTTCGTCGCCCGCATTGCGGCGCTCGGTGTCTTCGGCGATCAGCGCCGCACGGTAGCGCGTTTCATTCGACCGATATTCGGCATCGAGCGCCTCCATCGAACGGATTTCTTCATCGGAGGGGTTTTCCTTTCCGACGATCCCGGCCAGTTGTTGGCGGATTTCCGATTGCCGCCGCGCGATCTTCACACTGTCAAGCATTCCTGTCTCCTGTGTTATGCTTCGCCGGCATCATATCCCGCACGGCAGATTTCCACGCCCCACGGGCGGGATTGGGTGTGCCCATGCCGACCTCAATCCGCGTCATGCGCGAATGGCAGGCCGAGCAGAGCGTTTGCAGATTGGTCAGATCAAAAGCCCTTTCGGGCGCATTCCTAACCGGGCGGATATGATCGACCTCCAGCCGATCCACGGACCCGCAAGAAACGCATTTCCATTCGTCGCGGCGTTTCGCCAGCAGCCGAACGGCTTTCCAGCGTTCGGTTCGCAGAATGGCGCGCGAATAGCGGGGATGCGTCACGCCCATGTCGCGGCGCTCGCATTGCGAGAAGGACGCCCCATGCACCGCGCGCCCTCGGCGACGGCAAGCACGGTCGCGGCAACGGCGTCGATGCGCCCCGTGGACCGGGCTTTCGCCAGCTTCAGGTTGTTCGCAGGATCACGCAGCACCACGGCATCAGCGAAAGCCGAGCGCAGCAGCAGCGACGGGCGCGACTTGACCTTTCCATCGTAGGCCGCGCGGCGGAAGCGTTCGCAATCCTCGCCGCCGTCGCGGAAGCCCTGACCACGCCAGACGACCGGGAAGCGGACCCCGGCGCGGTCCAGCGCCTCGGCGAGTTCCGATTGCTTGTAACGGTCGGCGGTCAGGGCGGAGACGTTCTCGCCCTCGACCTGACCCATGATCTCCTTGAGCCACAGGGCGACGGGCACGGTCTTGTCGCCCATCGTGTTCAACTCGCCCCGGTTCTCCATCTCGATGTATCGGCCCGACACGCCGTTGGCAGCGCCGCGATCCGCAAGGCCGGGATTGCAGGGAAAAGTGACGAGGGCTTCCAGCCGCCCGGTGGCAGGCCAGTAATAGGCCGCAGCCGACATGGACGCGGAGCCGCCAAGGTCGATCCCGACGATGCACTCCCCCGAACGCGGCGGCAGGTCCGCCGCTTCGCAGTTCAGCCATTCGTCGGCGGTCAGCAGCACGTCCCGCGCCTCGCCGCTGACCCGCTCATTGCGGTTGTAGAGGCGGAAGCTCGTGAGCGTGGACCCGCCCCGCGCGTTCGCCCGCCGCGCCTGCCCTTGCAGCCATTCAAGGCTCGACCCGATGCCGTGGTCCGCGCCGGGGTTGGCGACCTCCAGCGATGGCAGATCGTCCACATGGAGGCTTGGCGGGGGCCGGTGTTCCTGGATGTAAACGCCGGGCTGCGGGTTATCGAGCCATTGGCTGAAGGTGTGGGTGTCGGTGCTGGCTGAGGTCGAGATGAGCAGGCCCTTGCCGCCCCGCTTGCCCAGACCGGACAGCAGCGCGTGTTCCAGATCATCGCCCTTGTCGAGCGGCCAATGCCCGCGCTCGTCCATCAGAACCAGCGTCGGGACCGAGCCAAGCGCCGTCTTGCCGTCCGCGCTGATGGCGCGAAGGATGTGCGGCCCGCCTTCGCCCTTGTATTCGATCTCAAGGCGCGGGGCGCAGCGGAACTGGAGCTGGGCCCGTTCTTCCTCGGGCAGCGATTGCGCGAACCCTGCGACGAAGTTCCACGCAATAGCGGCCTGATCCCGGCTGCGGGCGGCGAGCAGGATGTCCCGGCGGGGCTGCTTGTCCCACACCCCCATCAGCGAGCCGCGGGCGATCCCCGCCGATAGCGCGGTCTTGGCGTTGCCGCGTCCGATGGACAGGCAGGCCACGTTGATCTCCGCCGCCAATACGCCGTTCACAAACTGCTCCTGAAACGGAACCAGCGTCAGCGGTTGACCGGCCTTCGGGCCTTCAGGGATTTGCAGCGTCTTTAAGAACCGCGTGGCAAGCTGCGCGTCGGTTCCGGTCAGCCAAGGAGGGGTGAAGCTCATGCCAGCAGCCCCCCCCAGCCGCGACGGGCGAGAGGCGAGATAACTCCCCCCGCGTGTGCCGTCCCCCCAAAGAACTAGGCGTTGGCCCCATTTCCCATTCTCATGTTGATCTCGTATTCCGCCAATCCCATTAGCCGGAACTTACGAAAAACATGAATAGAAACGCGCGTTAATTCACCCCTAATTCGATGAATTCCAAAAGGGCAACGGGGTCAATGCTGCAGTGGATTCAAATCCTTTCAATCTAAAAGATATGAATTAATGAAGTATATGAAGTAGCCGGGCATGTCAGCAAAATCTGTTGGTGAGGCTTCGCGGCTGGCATGATCCGCTAACATTGCTCGTCCCTGTCATCGGAGGAGCGCAGCCGTGCCGAACCATCCTAAGCGTCGAAGCAAGCTGGATCGGCTGCTCGATCAGATCAAGAGACTTGCACCCAACCAGATCGCCGAGGCCGAAAGGGCGCTGAAGGAGGCCCGGCAGCATGCCGAAGCCCGTGTCGAGATCGACGGAGCGGCAGTGGATCGCGCTTGCCCCTGGTGTGGCGGCGATGACCGCCGCAAGTGGGGCCGCACCGAACGTGGCGAGCAGCGCTGGCGCTGCAAGGACTGCAAGCGGACTTGGAGCGGCCTGACAGGGACCCCAGCCGCGGGCGTCCATCGTCCGGATCTGCTTCTTGAGGCGGTCAGGGACATGTTCGGCGATGCTCCGCTCTCCTGCCGCAAGCTGGCCAGGAAGCTCGGGATCTCGCGCGATACTGTCTGGCGCTGGCGCATGCGGGTGCTATCCGCGCTGCCAAGCGCCCCGGTCGAGGTATTCCAAGGAATCGTGGAAGCCGACGAGACCTTTCAGCGCGAGAGCCGCAAAGGCAGCCGGGAATGGGTGCGCCCTCACAGAGCGCCCAACCTCCACCCGCAACCGCCCCGCCAACGCTGGCGCGACTACGGCCGGCAGGGTCCGCCGCAGGCGATCGTCCGGCGTTTCCTCAAGCCTGTTCTGGGGGTCGCAGACCGGAGCGGCCGCGCGAACCTCACCTACATTCCCGACACCCGGCAACCGACGATCGCCGCGGCACTCCTGCCCCAGGTGGCGCCGGATGCCTTGCTGCTATCCGACGGCGCGCCGCAATATCAGGCAATCGCCACCGCCGCCGGCCTGGGCTACTGGATGCTCGTTGGCGGGCGCAGGAGCTTCCGCACGCCGGCAACCTACCACCTGAACACCATCAACTCGCTCCACGCGAGGTGGAAGGAGTTTCTCAAGCCGTTCCGAGGTCCGGCGACCCGGAATCTCGACGGCTATGCCCGCTGGCTCATCGCCCGGCGGGAGGGATATCTCCCGGCATTCCGCAGGCTTCTCGCATGATCAGGAAAGAGACCAACAGGCTTTGCTGACATACTCAAGTAGCCCCTTACCCCAACTGACACAATAAGACGGGAGGGGGCTTCATTACTTCATATCTATTATATTTAGCTATTTATTGATTATTTTTAATTACTTAATCTTTACTTCATATTACTTCATATCTCCCGTTCATCCTCTGGCACGATCCACAACATGGATTTCTTTCTCGTTCGACCCACATCGGCCCTTTCCAACACGCCCGAGTAATCATGTCTTTGATGAGGTCGTCGCGGTTGCCAGTGTAGTTTTGCAGCGCATCCAGCTTAACCATTCGCTCGGAAGCCCAGCCTTCCGCGTCCTTGTTCTTGGCAACGCAGGCCAGCACTTTCTCCCATGAATCCGGCTTCACGTTCTTGGTTTCGCTGCGGTCTGCCACTTCCGAAGTCGCCCCGAATGTGGCCAGCACGATCTGCCGGGCAAGGTCAACGTGCTTCGCCTCGCGTTGCAGATTATCTGGATTATCTGCCAGCGCAATCAGCCCAGAATATTTCTTCAGATACTCAACCACTTATCCCCAACTCTCCTGGTTGCGGGCAGGCTGACCTTGAATGTGCTCATCCTCGACGTAATGCTCGAAAGCATCCATAAGAGCCAACGCTTCCGGCGTTGTCGTAATAATCCGGTCGGGCATACGCTGTCCCAGATACTCCGCCGTAGCCTCATGCTTAAACTTGGCGCATTGAGCCTGGTGGGGAGGGAACTGTCCCTGCATCAGTGACCGCTCTACCCGCTGCTTTCGCAGCGGTGGCATGTTAGGAAGCCACCATTTCCCAAAGCGGTTTAGCTGCCCGCTCTCGCTGTCCTTCGCACTGATGGCGTCAATGAACGCGCCGGGGGTCGAAGTCCAAAGGACTGTGGCGCGGGGCCTCTCGACAGTGGCAATGCGCTGGCTCTTGTCGCGGACTTTATGCTCGGTTAGCTTTCTGAAGCCCTGCCCGAATATCGACATTAGACCCTTGAGTAACTGTTGTTGATGACCGTTGGCCGTGCTGTTGATCGTCTTAAGATTAAGGCCAGCTTCATCTATTGCCAGCGCCACCACGCCTGAAGCCTGCGCTTCGGTCGGAATAGCCAAATGCTCGTGCGAGGCGGGCATGGAAGGAATGTTGTAAAGGAACTCGTCGCCACGACCGGCAGCTTCTAGAGCCAAGCAGATTGCGGTTCTGACGCCTTCCTTCCCTGATGCGGTCGGACCAATGACCAAGGCATAAATGCTAAGGCTGACAAGTTCGCCCGGATGAGGTTGCAAGACGTAAAGCGGCGAGGCCAAAGCGCTCATTGACAGAAGTCCGGCGGCGTGTGCGTAAACGTGGGTGTCCCGTTTCTCCGCGCGGCAAACTACGTTAGCGATAGCTCCGGCGAGGCGCGGTAGCCTTAGAGCCTCCGCACGGCTCTCCATAACGATGCAGTTCTTGCGCGACATGATACGCCGCCCGTTGACGCTGGCAGTTCCCTCCCACAGTCTGTGGCCATCTTCAGCGGTAGCATCCCCAAAGATCGGATTAGGTTTCCCGACGATCCGCTCAATGTCTTCGCGTAGCCTTCGGCTATCGCTATTGAAGCGATCCGCCCGCGTCGCCTCGGACGCGGCGACACACATGGCGAAGATTTCTTCGACCGAGTCCCCTGCTTCCTACCAAAAATAGGGCTGCGCAGGGGCACCGGGATGCCAGCCCCCGCCGATCACATGGCCGCGCTCTCCAAACTCGACCAAGTGAGGATAGCGCACATCAGCGTTCCCCGCCGTAACGGCTGCGGTCAGTTCCGGCACGGCGAAGCGCCCTCCGGGTGTGGAATAAGCGGGGGTCGATTGGCCGGGCGGCATTAACGCTATACTGTTTTTAAGATCGCCGCTCGCAATCGGAACCATCGCTTTTTGCATTGTTGCAATCTCTTCGGCGGATTTCATAAGCGCGGGCGCAACCGCCTTTCGGGCGGCTTGAGGAATCGCGTTCATCCTATTGTTACAAGGAAAGCTTCCATCAAATCCAGCGCCGCGATATTGCGGCCTTAGGGAATCCGCTGATCTGCCTTAATAGTGACGAAGCCGATGGAAATTCCGCGCACTGCACCAGCCTGAACCAGCGCGCGAACCTCACGGGCGCGGGGCAGATCGTTGATTAAAATACGACCCTTCAAATGCAGGCCATCCTCTTCTCCGGCAACTTCTCAAACCCCAACCGGGTCGTTGGGATCGTGGCCGAAAAGCGTGGGCAGCGGCAGTTTCGTGTTAGCGAATGCACCCTTGCGGATTACGTCGCCCAAACGATCAGGCGAACCGAACGGCCACGCCATCGCGGTTATCGCGCCAGTATCGTCAGTCAGCACTTTTGTTTCGATGATGCTGCGGTCCATTACGCGGTCCCCTGATCGGCTTGAGCATTCATGACGGCAATCCCCTGGTCGGCGCGGGCATTGTGGGCGTCCTACCCCCTTCCGTGGGCGCTGCATGGCTATCTCGGCAGGGCGGGGGCGCGCGGAACGCAGCGCGGTCCTACGCGAAGGCGTCAACCTGATCGCGCACCCATGGCGCGGCCCTCAGCAGCCGCAACACGGCTGCGTGGGTGAAGGGCACTGGCTGGCCCCCTTCGGTCGTGTCCAGCCCCAAGACGCAGGCTGCAAGGGCGTCCAAGCGGATGCGCTCCCGGTCAGCGGCAGCAACCCGGCCGGGCGCGTCGGCGGCCTCGGCAAGGGCATCGGCCATCGCCAGCCGGGCGCGGGCTTGCGTGGCGCTGTCAGGGCCGACGATGCGCAGGCGAATGCCGGTCGGTTCCCCTGTGACGGGATCATGCAGTTCAAAAATCCGGCCAACCTCCTGCGATTGGCTGAAAGCTTTGATTTCCTGCAATTGCATTATACGCTCTCCCTCAGATACGCGGGCACGAAGCCTTGGACGTGCAGGTGGTCAAAGCGAAGGTTGGTATAATCACCATCCAGAAAAACCGGCCTATTCTCGGTTCATTCGCGCGTGAACAAGAACCACGCAATATCTTCGGCCCACCAGTGATAACCCAGAATCCCGACTTTCACGCGACCTGCGCTTGTCAGATGACCGGCGGCGGTTCCGGCAATGACGTTCTGGCGATTCTTAGCTCATGTTAGTTCGCCGGTCAGGGGATCGTATTTCAGAATCCCCCTAAGCTCAGCCCATGGCAGGGGCGGATTGCGCAGTTTCTTAACGGCCCGTTTTATCGTCGTCCCCCTTTCCGGGCGGCGGGTTAGCATTGCCAGTTTGGATATTTGGATTGAAGAATTCGTCGCCGCCTTCTCGCGGGGGCAGGCCAAGCCATGACCGGCCTTCGTTCGGATTGATCGTGCGGCTTGCAATCAGCGAATTGATGACGGTCGCGCGGGTTGAAAGATCGGCGCGCGTCAGGTCGTCGCGGTCGAACCGGATAACGTGATTTCCGCCCTCATTGTCGTTGAATAGGGCACGGGCGCAATGCGCCTTCGATGCCAAGAAGCCACGGCTCTAAGGTGTAGGAAAGAAACTCGCGGCCTTTTTGCAGCCCTCGCTGCCAAGCCAGCGCGCTAACGCATCGTAGCCATACTCGAATTTGGGCGGTACGGTTGTCGGTCGCGGCGTCTTCGCCCACGCCTCAAGCCCGCTCGAAATTGTCGCCTCGACCTCTCCCGGTTCAAGCCCGGCGTCCAGCGCGGCACGAACTGTGGCTTCATCCATCCATTCGCCCGCCACTGCCTGCCCCAACCAGAAGGCTCGCCCGTTCAACGTGGTGTTCCGCTCGCCAGCTGCCGCTGTTGCCATCTTGCGCGCCACAGTCTCTATCTGGCGCTCCATACCCTTAGCCGTGATGGCAGGTCACTCTGCGCGCCGCTCCACATGGGTGCGAGCGTTCCTTGACGCTTCGTGGTTCTTCAACAGGTCAAGCAGCCAGCCGAGGGCGTCAGCGATGGACAGGCTGAACATGGGGTTCACCCACTCATAGGCGGACCCGTCCGGTTTTTTGGACGGCGGTGCGATGACCATCCCGCCGTTGCCCCTTATATCGACCCCGTGCCAATCTTGCCTTCAAAATTTCGGACGGCAAAATCCGGCATGTTGAAGTAATAATGAAGCCCGCCGAAAGGCGACTTGACAGAAACGGTTTGCGGCAAGTTACCATGTTCCGCTTCCTTTTCGCGCAAACATGCACTGCCGTCTTTTTCGTTCTTGCAATCAAGGTCGAGAACTGGTCCGCCCCCTGAAGAGTGGTCCTCCCTGAAGCAGGCTTTCGAGCCGGATGGAGGCCGGCGGAATGTCGCGGAAGAAGCACGAACCCGAGGAGATCGTGGCCAGGCTCCGGCAGGTCGGCGTGTTGGTGTCGCGGGGCCGGTCGGTGGCCGGGGCGGTGCGCTCGATCGGCGTGGCGCAGTTGACCTGCTCCCGGTGGCGCAAGGAGTTCGGCGGGCTGCAGGGCGATCGGGTCAAACGCCTGAAGGAGCGGGAGAAGGAGAACGGGCGGCTGCGGAAGGCCGTCTCCGGCCTGACGCCGGAGAAGCTGATCCTGCGTGGTGAGGCCTGTGGCCGAACGCCTCGGGCAACTTCCAGGCCCCGCGCGTCGCCGTGCCTGCATCGGGCAGGTCCGGCAGGAGTTCCGTGTCTCGGCGCGCCTCGCCTGCCGCGTGCCCGGCCCGCCTCGCTCGACCCGAGCCGGAAGGTGCCGCGCGGACGGGCCGATGAAGAGGCGCTGACTGCCGGCATCGTTGCGCTTGCCGCCCGGCAGGGGCGCTGCGGCCAGCGGCGGATCCCGGCCCTGCTCGGGCATGCCGGCCGGACGGGGAACGTGACGCGCGGCGCGGGGGCGAGGCCTGCGTCGACGGCGGCGGGGGGCTGACGGCGCCTGCGCCGCAACCGGGGAAGGCGCGGCTCCGGCGCGACGACGGATCGTGCCTCCGTCTGCGGCCAGCGCGTCCAGACCACGTCCGGTCTTGCGACTTCGTCGCGGCCCGGACCCATGACGGCGGGAAGTTCCGCATGCGCGACCTGATCGGCGGGTTCGCCCGGGAATCCCTGGCGCTCCGGCTCAGCCGCAAGCCGAACGCGCCGGCTGTCATCGACGTGCTGCCGGACCGGTTCCTCCTCCGCGGCGTGCCCGGCCCTGTCCGGCCGGACAACGGCCCGGCGTTCGTGGCCACCGCGCTGCGCGACCGGATCGCCGCGGCCGGCGCCGGAACGGCCTCTGTCGAGCCTGGATCCCCCGGGGAGGGAGGAGGATCAGGAAACGGTCCGGGGGACTGTTAAGGGCCCGGTCCTATCGCCAGAGCTTCTACTGACCATAGCCATTCATGCACGGTAATATAACAAGTCGCTCCTTGTCGATCCTCTGGCTCTGCTCCTAGGCTGGCCCGTGCCTGCGGACGACAGGCAACATGGAGGAAAGATCATGGCGAAGTTCAACCGTCGGCACTTTCTGGCAACTACGGGCGGCCTCGCCGCCAGCGCCTTGTTACCGGGCGCGACCCTGGCGCGTGCGCCGCAGATCGGCACGACAATTCCCGGCTGGTATCGCTTTCCCATCGGCGACATCGAGGCGACGATTATTTCGGACGGATTGCTGAACCTCGGGTCCGCGAACGACCAGTTTCCGGCCGCCTCTCCCGATGCCATAGCCGGCATCCTGCGGGACGAGTTCCTGCCAGTCAGCCCGATGATGCTGGAACAGAACTGCCTAGTGCTTAACATCGGCGAGCGGGTGGTGCTTCTCGACAGCGGCATGGGCAGCGATGCCATGTTCGGCGACCAGTCCGGGAGGCTGCTGCGCAACCTGTCCGCTGCCGGGATCGAGCCCGGCCAGGTGGACGACATTGTCCTGACCCATGCTCATATCGATCACTGCTCGGGCCTTGTCGCGGACGACGGAACGCTCAACTTCCCCAACGCGCAACTCCACATGTCACAGGCGGATTTCGACTACTGGACCGACGAAGCGAAGCTGTCGGGTCAGGGCTCTCTGCCGGCGTTCGTCCAAGCCGCGCGAGAGAACCTGTTGCCCTATCGTGACCGGATGACCTTCGTCACCGACCGGGCGGAGGTGTTGCCCAGCGTCACGGCGATCAGCACGCCTGGCCACACGGTCGGTCATACCTCCTACTTGATAACCTCTGGGGACCAGTCCTTCCTCAACGTCGGTGACGTGGTCCACCACTATGCGCTGCTGTTCGAGAATCCCGGATGGGCCTTCGCCTATGACACCGACCCGAACCAGGCCGCAGAGACCAGGATCAAGCTGTTCGACATGGCCGCCAGCGAGCAGTTGCCGCTGATCGGCTACCACTTCCCCTTCCCCGGTCTGGGCCACATCCGGCGCGAAGGCGATGGGTTCGAATATGTTCCGATCCCGGTGCGGCACGGGTGACGCCCCTGCCCTGCGCGGAAGCCGGCGGGCCGCGTGGCCCTTCAGCTTCCTTGGCGCCGCCTGATCCGAACGGGTGGAACCAGGCTCTGGCCCGGGAAGGCGTCAGGACATCAGCTGGCGAACGGAAGCGGCCTCGCGCAGCCCGCCCAGCCGCGACAACCAGTCCCGGTCGCGGCTGTTAGAAACAGGCCGGGTCAGCGCGGTGAACTTCTGCGCCAAGGCCTGCGAGTCGGGAAAGGTGTCGGGTTCGCCCGAAGGGTCTGGAATGCGCAGCTCGTGCGTTTGTCCCCGCGCCTCGACCTTCAGCGTCGCGCCGAAGGGATGGCGCAGCCCTTCCAGCGAAAAGTCGTTCCAGACATTCACGCGATTGGCCAGCGCCTCGGCCTCCGCATCGCCCAGCAGGTCATAATCATCCCAGCCGAACCCGCCGCGCAGCAGGGCGACGGCGGCGGCATAGGGCATCGAGAACTGCCCCTCGACGATCGTGCGGGCACGGCGCTTTTCGTCCAGCGGCGCGCCGACCAGCGCGATGCCGTTGCGATGCAGGCCGATGCTGATGCGGGAAACCTCCTCGGCGGTCCAGCCATGCGCCTGCCGCAGGTGCAGAAGGCCGTCCACCGCCGCATGGGTATAGCGGCAGGCCGGATAGGGCTTCACGCCGATCCGCATGGTTTCCCAGATCGTGCCCAGTCCGGCCGTCGCGCGCTCGGCCACGACGCCGTCGCTGTAGCCCTTGAAAAAGCCGTGCCTGCCTTCCAGCGCATCCCGTGAGCCGTGGAACCCCTCGGCCGCGAGAGTGGCGGCCATCAGCCCCTTCATCGCTGCCTCGCCCACCTGGTAGCGCTTGTTCCAGGCCCCGTTCTCAAGGAACTGCAACGAGCCGGAGGCTTGGCTGGCCGCCACCCCGAAGGCCGATTCCATTGCCGCCGCGTCCAGTCCCAGCAGGCGCCCGGCCGCAGCGGCGGCGCCGAAGGTGCCGGCAGTGGCGGTCGGGTGAAAGCCGCGGGCGTAATGGGCGGTCGGGTCCAGCGCCATGCCGATGCGGCAGCAGACCTCGAAGCCGACGACGATCGCGGCCAGCATCTGCGGCCCCGAGGCGTCGGTCAGCTCGGCCATTGCAAGCGCCGCGGGAACGACCGGGGCGCTTGGGTGCAGCGAAGTGTCAGCATGGGTGTCGTCGAAATCGAGCGAATGACCAAATGCGCCGTTCAGCAGCGCCGCTGCCCCTGCGCCGAAGCGCCGCGACATCCCGAAGACCGAACACGGCCCCTCACCCGTCATGCCAAGCCGCTCCAGCATGGCCAGGATGGCGGGGCTGGATTCCGCATCATGGGCGGCGCGGATGGCTGAGCCGGCAAGATCGGTCAGCAGGGCGAGCGCGCGATCGGTCACCTCGGCAGGGATCGCCTCGCTTTTCAGCCCCGCCGCATATTCCGCCAGTTCGCGCGTGATGGTCATGCAGTCTCACTCCAACTCGGCCTCGGATGCCTGCATTATCCACGACCGAGAGCCTGCCTGTCCAATAAGGCTTCGACCTTTCGTCCATAACGAAAGCATATACGCAAGGAAGCAATCATCTATTTGATGTCTTGCTTTTCTCATGGTCAGCTGTCTTGCAAGCCCGGAGGAGCCATGACCCGTTCGGCAAGACGCGACGATCCTGCGGCCCTTCCCGCCGGACAGACTGACGCGGTGTCCGTCCTCACCGACGCGCTGCAGGCTGTAGGGGCAAGAGATATCCTCGACCTCGGTTGCGGCGAGGGCGGGATCGCCCGCGCCTTGTCCCGGCGCGGCTTCCGGGTCACGGGGGTCGAGCCCTCGCCCGAGGCGGCGGCTCGCGCGGCGCAGCGTGCGCCCTCGGCCCGGTTCCTCTGCGCCCGCGCCGAAGACCTTCCGGCCGGGCATGCGGGCTTCGACGCCGCGATCTTCGTCAACTCGCTGCACCACATCCCCGGAAAGGCCATGCCTGCCGCATTGCTGCAAGCCGCCGCGACCCTGCGTCCGGGTGGCCGGCTGGTGGTGATCGAGCCGCTCGGCCAAGGCAGCTTCTTCCGCATCATGCAGCCCGTAGAGGATGAGACCCGCATCCGCGCGGCAGCGCGGCAAGCCATCGAGAGGCTGATCCGGGAACGCCGCCTGATCCTGCGCGAGATGCGGCGCTGGGCGCAGGAAAGCCGCTTCGCCGGGCTGGATGACTTCGTCGGATACCTGGCCCGGATGATGCCGGAACGCGCCGAAATCGCCGCCCGCAACCATGCCGCCCTTGCCCGCGCCTGGCGGGACAACATCCGCAGCCGCGACGGCATGGCGGTCCTGACGCAACCGATGATATGCTGGAACCTCTCGGCGCCCGCTAAGCCTGCGGTGCCGCAACCGGCATAGGTTCAACGGGTTCTTCCGGCATGCTCGACATCCGCCAGCTGCGCTACTTCGTGGCCATCGTCGAACACGGGTCCTTCTCGCGCGCGGCGAATTTCCTGCATGTCGCCCAGCCCGCCCTGTCACTGCACGTCCGCAACATGGAAGCCGACATGGGCACGCCGCTGCTGATCCGCGTCCCGCGCGGGGTCGAGCCGACCGAGGCGGGCACGATTCTGATGCGCCATGCCCGCATCATCCTCGACCAGCTGACCGTCGCCGAAGAGGAGATCCGGGGCCATGACAACGACCCGTCGGGAGAGGTGCGCCTGGGCCTGCCGGGCACGATCGGCCAGATCGTCGCCGTGCCCCTGATCACCGCCGCCCTGACCCGCTATCCCCGGATCAGGCTGCGGATCGCCGAGGCAATGAGCGGCTTCGTCCTTGAATGGCTGCGCGACGAACGGATCGAGCTTGCTGTGCTGTATGGGCAGGCCGACAAGCACGGCATCTCGACCCAGCGGCTGCTGGACGAGGACCTGCTGTTCTTCGGCCCCGCCGAGGGTCTGCGGGACGAAGACATGCCGCCCTCCGGCACGGCGCTGTCCTTCGGCACCATCGCCCGGATGCCCCTGATCCTGCCCGCCCAAGGGCACGGGTTGCGCGACCTGCTGACGCGCACCGGCGAGGCCGCCGGGACCGGGATGAACACGGTCATCGACGTGGATTCCTATGGAAACATCAAATCTCTTGTGGGCGAAGGCTTCGGTTATTCGATCCTGCCAGAAAACGCGATCGGCGCCGAGGTCCGCGAAGGCCGGCTGCGAAGCTGGATGATCGAGAATCCCCGCCTGACGCGCAGCATCCACCTTGCCCGCTCTGGCCGGAGGCAGATGACCAAGGCAGCTGCCGCGGTTCAAGATCTCACCCGCGAGACCCTCATGGACCTTGCCCGCAGCGGCCAATGGATCGGGGCGCGGATCTCGCAGGAAGACGGCTCGCCCCGAGAACGCGACGCCAGTGTATTGGGGGACCATGATGCCGGCCATAACTGAAGCGGACGTGATCGAAAGCGTCGCCGACGGGCTGCAGTTCATTTCATACTATCACCCGCCCGACTTCATCCGCGCGATGTCGGCCGCTTGGGCAGCCGAGAAAAGCGCCTCGGCAAAAAACGCCATCGCTCAGATTCTCGTGAACTCGCGCATGAGCGCGATCGGCCACCGGCCGATCTGTCAGGACACCGGGGTCGCAAATGTGACCGCCCGGGTCGGAGCGAAAGCCCGGCTGGACTGGCGCCGTCCCCTGCAAGAGATCGTCGACGACGCGGTGCGGATCGCCTGGCGCAATGATGCGAACCCGTTGCGTGCCTCGGTGATAGCGGACCCGTTCGGACGCCGCATGAACACTCGCGACAATGCCCCGGCCATGCTGCACGTCGAGATGGTAAGCGGAGACAGGGTCGAGTTCGACGTCTCGGCCAAGGGCGGCGGGTCCGAGAACAAGACGAAGTTCGCCGTGCTGAACCCTTCGGCCTCGGTTGCGGACTGGGTGGTCAGGACGGTCGAGGCCATGGGCGCCGGCTGGTGCCCGCCCGGCATTCTTGGCATCGGCATCGGGGGCAGCGTGGACAAGGCGATGGTTATGGCCAAGCAGGTCCTGAATGAGCCGATTGACGCCACGGACTTGCGCCTGCGCGGCCCCGCGACCGCTGAAGAGGAACTGCGGCTGGAGATCATGGACCGTGTCAATGCGCTCGGCATCGGGGCGCAGGGCTTGGGCGGGATCACCACCGTGCTGGATGTGAAAGTTCGCAGCTACCCGACTCATGCCGCGTCGCTGCCTGTGGCGCTGATCCCCAACTGCGCAGCGACGCGCCATGTCCACTTCGTGTTGGAGGGAAACGGGCCTGCACGCCTCACGCCCCCCGACCTTTCGGACTGGCCGAATCTTGATGTGAGAGACGCATGGAAGGACGCCCGCCGGGTGAGCCTCGATGATCTAAGCCGCGCTGAGATCGCCACCTGGAAGCCAGGCGAGGTGCTGCTGCTGTCGGGCCATCTGCTCACTGCCCGCGACGCGGCGCACCGGCGGATCGAGCAGATGCTGGCCGCGGGCAAGCCGCTGCCAGTCGAAGTGCGGGACCGTGCAATCTACTACGTCGGCCCGGTCGATCCGGTTGGGGACGAGGTCGTCGGCCCCGCAGGCCCCACGACCTCGACCCGCATGGATCGTTACAGCGACATGATTTTCGACCGGCTGGGCGTGTCGCTGGTGATCGGCAAGGCCGAACGCGGCCCGGAGACAGTCAAGGCGATCGCCCGCAACGGCGCCGCCTATCTCATCGCCGTCGGCGGAGCGGCCTATCTGGTTTCGCAGGCAATCCGCGCGGCGCGGGTTCTGGCATTCGAGGACTTGGGGATGGAGGCCATCCACGAGTTCGTCGTCAGGGATATGCCAGTGACGGTAGCGGTGGATACGAAAGGCAACTCCATCCACGTGATGGGTCCGCGACAGTGGCGGATACCTGCCTGAACCACAAGGCCAGCCGCTCATATGACGGCTGGCCCATATGTCGTGCCATGGTCAGCTGTGGTCGAAGACCACGACCTGCCGGATTGCTTCGCCGCGGTCCAGCTTGTCGAAGCCCTCATTGATCTCGTCCAGCCGCAGCTTGCCGGTCAGCAGCTTGTCAACCGGTAGGATGCCCGCACGATACATGCGGATGAAGCGCGGAATATCGCGTTGCGGAACGCATGAGCCCATGTAGCTGCCCTTCACCGTCCGCTCGTCCGCCACCAGATTGACGGCGGGCAGCCGGAATTCGGCGCTGGGGGGCGCGAGGCCGGCTGTCACTGTCTGCCCTCCACGGCGGGTGATCGCATAGGCAAGCTGGAAGGCCGGCACCGCGCCGGCAAGCTCGACGGCGTGATCGACGCCGCCGCCTGTCTCTGCCCGGATCCGCTCGACCAGCCCCTCCTCGCCTGCGTTGTAGCATCGCGTCGCGCCCAGTTCTCGCGCAAAGGTCAGCTTGTCCTTGGCCAGGTCGATGGCAATGATATCCGTCGCGCCGGCCGCGACCGCGCCAAGCAGCGCGGCCATGCCGACGCCGCCCAGCCCGATGATGGCGACGCTCTGTCCCGGCTGGACGCGGCAGGTGTTCAGCACCGCGCCGACGCCCGTCTGCACGGCGCATCCGAACAGCGCCAGTTCCTCGAACGGGATGTCGTCCGCATCCACCCTGACCAGCGAATGGCGCGAGATCACCGCGTGGTCAGCATAGGCCGAGACGCCGCAGTGGTGGTGGATATCGTGGTGATCCTCGGGGTCATGCAGGCGGATCTCGCCGGACATCAGGACGCCCTTGCCGTTCGCCTCGGCCCCCGGGATGCACAGCGCGGCCCGGCCCTCGGCGCAGGGCAGGCAGCTGCCGCAAGTGGGCTGGAAGGTCATGACCACGCGGTCGCCTTCCTTCAGGTCGCGGATGGCCGATCCGACCTCGACCACCGTTCCGGCCGCCTCGTGCCCCAGGACCATGGGCAGCGGCCGCGGGCGATTGCCGTTGATGACCGAGAGGTCGGAATGACAGAGCCCCGCGGCCTCGATCCTGACCAGCACCTCTTCGGGGCCGGGCGGGTCGAGCTCGACCGTCTCGATCACGAGCGGGCGGCTTTCGGCATAGGGCGCCGAGGCCGGAGAGGATTTCAGGACGGCTGCGCGGGTCTTCATGGCGTCTCTCCCAAGGACATGACCGGGTCCGCCCCGCCGGGGCGGACCCGCCTTCGTTCAGACCGTGCGGCCGCCATCCACCGGCAGCAGGACGCCGGTGATGAACTCGGCATCGTCCGAGGCGAGATAGAGCGTAGCCCGCGCGATGTCCTCGGGCCGCGACATGCGCCCCATCGGGATGGTGGCCACGAATTTCGCCCGGTTCTCGGGGGTGTCCGGCACGCCCATGAAGGATTCCAGCAGCCCTGTCTCGCCCATCACCGGACAGATGGCGTTGACGCGGATCTTGTCGGGCGCGAGTTCGACCGCCATGGACTGCGACAGGATGTTCACCGCCCCCTTGGTCGAGTTGTACCAGGTCAGGCCAGGCCGCGGACGAATGCCCGCCACCGAGCCGATGTTGACGATGGACCCGCCGCCCTTCTGCCGCATCATCGGCACGATAATGCCGGACATGATGAAGATCGACTTGACGTTGATTGCGTAGACGCGGTCGAACTCTTCCTCGGTTACGTCCAGCATCGGCTTGTTGCGATGCGTCCAGCCGGCGTTGTTCACAAAGATGTCCGGGGCGCCGAAACGGTCCACGACGGTCTGCACCGCCTTTTCCATCTGCTCGCGCGAGGTGACGTCGGCGGTCAGCGCCACCGCGTTCTCGCCAATCCCGGCGGCCACCTTCCCGGCCGCATCGCCGCGCAGGTCCAGCACGCCCACGCGCGCGCCCTCGTCCGCGAAGAGCTTGGCGATGCCTTCGCCGAAGCCACCGCCCGCGCCGGTGACGATCGCGACCTTGCCGTCCAGCCGTCCTGCTTGCTCAGCCATTGCCTTCCTCCTCAATCGTGCTTGATGACCAGGGTCTTGAGCGCCGAGAACTCATACAACGCCTCGAAGCCCTTTTCGCGGCCGTGGCCGGATTTGCGCGTGCCGCCGAAGGGCAGCTCGATCCCGCCGCCCGCGCCATAGGCGTTGATGTAGACCTGCCCGGCCCGGACCTTGCGCGAGACGCGGAAGGCGCGGGCGGTGTCGCGGGTCCAGACGCCGGCGATCAGGCCGTAATCGGTTCCGTTCGCCAGTTCGATGGCGTCTTCTTCGTCGTCGAAGGGGATCGCGGCCAGCACCGGGCCGAACACCTCGTCCAAGGCCAGGCTGTTATCGCGCGGCACCGGGCCGAAAACCGCCGGGGGGACATAGAAGCCGTCGGCAGGAGCGCCGTCGTGGCGGGCGCCCTCGGCGATCACGGGAACACCCTCGGCCTTTGCCCGGTCGATGAAGCCCTGAACCGATTCCTGCTGCCTTGCGCTGATGATCGGGCCGAGGTCGGGATCGTCGGTCGGAAGCCCGGCCCGCAGGCCCGCGAAACGTTCCGCGACCATCGGCATCAACTTGTCCCAGATCGACCTTTGCACCAGCACCCGCGCCCCGGCCGAGCAGGTCTGCCCGGCGTTCTGGATGATCGCGCCCACGATCACCGGCAGGGCGGCGTCAAGGTCAGCATCCTCGAACACGATCTGCGGCGACTTGCCGCCAAGCTCCAGCACGCAGCCGACGTGGTTCTTGGCCGCCGCCGTCTGGATCATGACGCCGACGCGCGGAGAGCCGGTGAAGGCGATGAAGTCGATGCCCGGATGCTCGGACAGGGCCGAACCAGCCTCGTGCCCGAGGCCCGGCACCACGTTGATCGCGCCCGGCGGGAAGCCCGCCTCGACCGAAAGCCCGGCGATCCGCAAGGGCGTCAGGCAGGCGTCCTCGGCGGGCTTCAGCACCGTGGCGTTGCCCATCGCCAGCGCGGGTCCCAGCGTCCGGCCGATCATCTGCGCGGGGTAGTTCCACGGGATGATGTGGCCTGTGACGCCCAGCGGCTCGCGCTCGCCGGTGACGTAATAGCCGCGCATGAAGGGGATCTGTTCGCCATGCACCTTGTCGGCGGCGCCGCCGTAATATTCGAAATACCGCGCGGCCGCCTCGATGTCCGCGCGGGCGGTCTTCATCGGCTTGCCGCAGTCGCGGGCCTCGAGTGCGGCCAGATCCTCGGCATTGTCGAGGATCAACTGGCCCAGCCGGGTGAGAAGGCGACCACGTTCGGTCGCGGACAGCTTCGACCATTCCCCGCGCTCAAAGGCATGGCGGGCAGCAGCGACAGCCTGATTGATCTCGTCGGCCCCGCCGGCCGAGATTTCGGCAAACACCACGCCCTCGGCGGGGGCGACCACCGGGATGGTCCGGCCGCCGGCGACCGGGCGCCATTCGTTGTTGATGAAAAAGCCCTTGGCGGGGGCAACCTCGTCGGCGCGCCGATAGGGTACGGTCATGTCAGGTCGTCCTTTCGTTCGGAACGTCGCTGTCGATCTGCCCGCGTTCGACGGTGATCGTGCGAGAGGCGAAGCTGCGCAGCAGCTCGGGATTGGATTCGGTGATGACGATGGCCAGCGTCGGGTCCATCTCGCGCAACCGGCCCAGCGCCTCGGCGTAGCGCTGCGCCAAGACCGGGGCGAGGCCCTGGAACGGCTCGTCCAGCAGCAGCAGGCGTTTGGACAGCATCAGGGCGCGGCCCAGCGCGACCATCTTCCCCTGCCCGCCCGACACCGACCCGGCAGGGCGCGGGCCGAGGTCGCGCAACTCGGGCAGGACGTGATACACGCGGTCCAGCCGGCTGGCGGTTTCCGCCTCGCCCAGCTTCGCCACCTGCGCCGGAAGCAGGATGTTCTCGGTGATGGTGAAGCGGGAAAAGAGCCTGCGATCCTCGGGCGCGTAACCGATCCCGAGGCCGGGGCGCAGATGCGGATCGACCGCGCGCAGATCCGCCCCGTCGAAGCGCATCTCGCCGTGGCAGGTCGTGAAGCCCATGATGGTGCGCAGAAGCGTCGTCTTGCCCGCACCGTTGCGCCCGACCAGCGCAACGGTTTCCGCCGCATCGACCGTGAAGGAGATGTCGCGCAGGATCGGGATGTTGTTGATCGAGGCATCGACCTTGGACAGCGACAGCATGTTCAGCTTCCGATCACGTTGCGGATCACGTCGGGATCGTTCAGCACGATCTCGGGTTCTCCGGTCATCTGGATGACGCCCTGTGCCCAGACGGCGACGCGGGTGGCGTAGAGCTTCACCATCTCCATGTCGTGTTCGACGAAGACCGAACTGACCTGCGCCTCGCGAAGCGCGTTCATCAGCGTTTCCATTACGCCGAACTTGTCGGCCGAGGCGACGCCCGAGGTCGGCTCGTCCATCAGCAGGACCTTGGGCTTCAGGGCCAGGGCCAGCGCGATGTCCACGAGCTTGCGCTTGCCTTCGGGCAGTTCCGAGGCCAGCCGGTCCCGGACATCCGCGCAGCCCACGAGGTCGAGCAGATGCTCCATTTCCACCCGCTCGGGTATGCAGTCGAGGCGGCGCAGAAGGTTCCAGCGCCGCTCGCGGATCGAACCCGCCAGCAGCATGTTTTCCAGCACCGTCTGTTCCGTGAACAGCTGCGGGATCTGGAAGGCGCGAGCCACGCCCATCCGGGTGATCCGGCGCGGGGGCCTGCCGGTGATCTCCTGCCCGCTGACCGAGACCTTGCCTGCATCCGGCTTGAGGTAGCCGGTGCAGATGTTCAGGAAGGTCGTCTTGCCCGCGCCGTTCGGGCCGATGATGGCAAGGTGTTCGCCCGCGAACAGCGACAGGTCGATGCCATCCGCGGCGATGATCCCGCCGAAGCGAAGCTTCAGCCCCTCGGCCTGCAGCAGCGGCTGCCCCTGGCTGTGATGGTTCATTTGCCCACCTCGCTTTCCGATCCGACCCGGTCCGATGTCGCCCGCCGGCCCGCAAGGCGATACCACAACTGGACCAGCCCGCCCGGCGCCCAGAGGATGATGGCAATCAACGTGACACCGAGAATGAGTTGCCAGCTGTCGTCCAGCAGCGCGGCGGCCGAGGTGCGGACCCATTCGAAGACCAGCGTTCCCGCGAACGCCCCGGCGATATGGCCCTGCCCGCCCAGCACGGCGATGAAGACAAGTTCGGCCGAGCGGGACCAGAACGCATGTTCTGGCGAGGCCAGTCCCTGCACCAGCCCCATGAGCACGCCGCCCAACCCGCAGAGCATGGCCGAGATCACATAGCCGGTCAGAAGAACGGATTTCGCCGACAGGCCGAGATATTCGACCCGGGTCTCGTTGGTCTTGACGGCGCGCAGCGCCTGTCCGAGCGGCGACAGCAGGTAGCGCCCGACCAGCACGCAGCAGATCGCGGCGATGGCAAGGGCCGCGTAGAACATCACCAAGTCGAACTCGCTGCGGCTGAACTCGAACCCCAGCAGGGTCGGGCGCCGAATCCTCAATCCGTCAGAGCCGCCGGTGATGTGGAAGGCCTTTTCGAGGATCGAATAGAGCACCATCGAGAACGCCAGGTTGATCATCCCGAAGAAGATGCCGCGATAGCGTGTCACGAAGATGCCGATCAGCAGCCCCGCAATCCCGGTGACCGCCAGGGTGGCGACCAGCAGAAGGATCAGGTCGATGTCGCGCCAGGCCGCCGTCAGGAAGGCGGCCGTGTAGGCGCCGGCGGCGAAGAACATCGCGTGGCCGAACGAGACCTGATCGGCCCGCAGCAGCACCAGGATGCCCAGCACGGCCAGTCCCTTGGCCAGAACCATCGTCGCGAAGACGACCATATTCGACGCCACGAACGGCAACAGCGCCAGCAGAACCAGCAGCGCCGCGAAGGCGATGAGACCCTTTTTCATCAGATCTTCCTCACGGTCTCTTTGCCGAACAAGCCGTTGGGGCGCACCAGAAGGACCAGCACCATGATGAGATAGGGCATGATCACCTCGATCTCGGGGCTGAGATAGACGGCGAAGGACCGCGCGATCCCGATGATCAGGGCCGAGATGGCCGCGCCTTCGATCTGGCCCAGCCCGGCTGTGGCCGCCACGGCGAAGGACAGCACGATCATGTTTGCCCCCATGCCAGTCACCAGTGATGTCGTGGGCGTCGCGAGCGCGCCGCCAAGCGCCGCAAAGCAGGCGCCGATCACGAAGGTCATGAAATAGACCCTGCTTGCGTTGATGCCGATGGCGGTCGCGGCCTCGCGATCCTCGGTGACGGCAAGGATCTGGGCGCCCATGTTGGTGTGCCGCAGGAAGTAGCGCAGCGTGAACAGGACAACGATCGCGGCGGCTGGCAGGAACAGCACCTGATAGGCGGTATAGTTGATCCCAAGTATCTGGACGTTGCCCAGCAGCGTCAGCGGAGTCGCCATGAAGTAGGGTTGGACGCCCCAAATCATGCGCTGAAGGTTTTCAAGGATCATGAAGACCGCAAAGGTCACAAGTAACTGCAGGACCGGATCCTTCGAATAGATCCTCCGCAGCAGCAATCGCTCGATCAGCCCGCCCAGCAGGACCCCCACAGCAACTGCGGCAACGATCATCGCCGGGAAGGTCAGCCACGGATTGAAGCCCTGCGCGACAAGCCATTGTCCCAGGGTCGCCGTGGCATAGGCGCCGATGGCATAGAGACTGCCGTGGGCGACGTTGAGGATGCCAAGCACCCCGAAGATGAGCGTCAGACCAACCGCTACGAGAAAAAGCAGTGACGCGTAGGCAAGGCCGTCCAGTAGCGCCAGGGCAGCAATGTTCATGGTCATTGGCGGTTATCCCGGTAAGCTGCGTGCAGGAACAGGCCCGGCGCAGATGGGTGTGTCTCGATCACGTGGTTGCCCTCCGCCGATTATGGCTGCGGAGGGCCCCGATGTCGTTCTCAGTTCTCGAAGCGCGTTCCCGAGATGTCGAGCCGGCCAGGCTCGAAGCTGGAAATCCAGTCCACCGATTCTTCGCCGACCGGTGCCATAAGCGGCTCGGCGTCATAGATCTCGATGTTCTTGATGGTCTTGAACGGAAACTCTTCGCTGATGCCCGTCACGCCCACGAGTTGCGCCTCGATCGCCTGCCCGTCCTCGCGGATGGTGAGGGGCCGTCCGAAGCCCTGGAACTCAAGCCCGGTCATGGCTTCGGCGATCTGCTCCTTGTCTGGCCAAGCGCCGCCATTGGCGGCAATCGCCTTGGCATAGACAGCCTCAAGCGCTGCGAAGGCCTGCACCATGTGATAGACGGAATAGATTGGATATTCGCCCGTCCGTGCCTTGAAGTCCTCGTTGAACTTCTGGAACTCGGGATCATCACGCCGTTCGGGATGCTGGAAATAGTGGTCACCGCGAGCGCCTACGATCGCACCCTCGGGAAGCGAGTCCCCAAGGCGCTGCAGCGACGACTCTGCCAGCGGAAGGACGAACAGCGACTGGTCGAACAGCCCGCGCTGGCCCGCCTGGCGCACAAAGGTGTCAAGATCCCCGCCCCAGGAGGTGGACAGGATCACGTCAGGCTTCAGCGCCTGAAGGCGAGAAACTTCGGCCGAGAAGTCGGCAGCCCCGAAGGCTGGGAAAAGCTCGGCCACGACCTCGACATCCGGGCGTTGCGTCTTCAGTGCGGCCTGGAAAAGCTCCCAGCTGTCCCGGCCCCAGGCATAGTCCTGATTGACGACAGCCAAGGTCTTGAAGTCGGGATGTTCCTTCAGCAAGTAGGCCAGTGGCGCCAGGACCTCGGGGGTGGCGTTGGCCTGGGTGCGGAAGACATATTCGTAATCGTCATCTTCAAGGATGCGCTGCGTCCCGCAGTCCCACATGAAGTTGATGACCTCTAGATCCTCGGCGAGCGGCGCGATCTTGTTGCAGACGCCCGACGAGATCGAGGCGAACATCACGTCCATCCCTTCGTCCTCGACCAGCCTGCGGTATTCGGTCAGCAGCGTCTCGAGCCCGGCACCCTCGTCTATGAAATGCAGCTTGATGGGGACGCCATCGATGCCGCCCCCGGCGTTGAGCTGCTCGGCGAGCATCTCCGCCGCATGACGCGCAGGGACGCCAAAGACCGATGCCGCACCCGAACTATAGGTAGTGATGCCGATGTTCAGATCGGCAGGCTTGTCCTGGGCAAAGGCACCGACCGGAGCCAGTGCCGCAATGACGGCAGCCCTCGACGCTGCGCCAGTAAATTTATTCATCTTGACCCTCCCAATCGATCGGAGCCGTCCTCCAACTCGCGATCCGGTGCAGTCTGATCATCTTTGTGACAGATTGAAAATCAGAACTTGTGCTGAGACGTATATCGCACGGTTATATCACGCTCGATAATTTTGTATCCCAGCGTTCACTGCGCCGCCGCGACCGGCTCTTGCTCACTGAGAGTTCCCCCTAAGCTGTAAAACTTACCAAGTGAGAACTTGAGCGTGAGCCATTTACCGATTTTTTGACAAGATCTTGTGCGCGCTAACAGCACCTAGCAAAATTTCCTGTCGTGCGTTGAGGGGATAGGAGCAAGCTCCTTGTCTCCAACGACTTCTGGGCGGCTAGTGCGCCGCTGCTACCATCCGAGCCGTCCAAGACTCGAGGCGACCGCCGGCGATGCGATGATCGGCTCGCCTTGGCTGGCATCATTTTCGTGCTCCGCTCCGGCATTCCCTGGCAGATGCCTGGACCTTTCCCGGTTCTGTTCCGGTCTTCTGAGAGCGATGCTCACCAGGAAGGAGACTGGATATGGCAGCGACACGCAGCGAGGAGTTCAAGCGGGATGCGGTGCGCATCGCGCTGACCAGCGCTCTGACCCGGGACCCGGGGTCAGGTTGCGTCTGATCTGAGGATCGGGCTTTCGCCCTTGGGCAAATGGGTTCGGGCTGTCGCCGAGGAGGCCGGGGCTCCTGAACAGGACGCCGGTCCGGCTCGCGCGAGAATGAGCGTCTGCGCAAAGGGAACCGCATCCTGCGGGATTTGAGCCGGATCAGGAAACAGTCCGGGGGACTGTTTCCCGACGATTGAGTTCATGGCTGACTATCGCGGCAGCTGACGCGCAGGCGCCTGTGCCAGCTGATGGGGGGGAGAGATCGCGGGCTTCGGGCGTGGAAGCGCCGGCCGCCGCCATATCGCCGAGGGCCCGACATGGTGCTCCTGGCACATATCCGCGATCAGCACCGGTCAAATCTGGGCCGCTACGGTCGGCCTCGCATGACCGAGGAACTGAACGAGCTGGGTCTCGGTGTTGGCCAGTGTCGTGTCGGGCGCGTTCGTCGGAAAACAGTCCCCCGGACTGTTTTCTGACCCTCCTCACTGCGCCAGAACGGCATCCGGGTCGTTCGCAGCGAGCGGCGTTCAAGCGCACCACCGACAGCGATCAGGCCTTCAACATCGCGCCGCACCTGCTGCGAGCCAGGACTTCACCGCGAGGGGGCCGAACCAGAAATGGGCCGGCGACATCCGCCTCATGTCTGGACGCGTGAGGGTTGGGTCTATCTGGCGGCCATCCTTGACCTTTTCTCGCGACGCGGGGTCGGCAGGGCGATCAGGTCGCCTTGGCGACGGCTGAAGCAGGATCTGGCCCTGCGGGCGCTGAACATGGCCATTGCCCTGCGCAGGCCCCCGCCAGGATGCGTCCACCACACGGACCGCGGGTCGCAAACACTGTGCCCATGATTGCCAGAAGATCCTGCGCAGGCGCGAGATGAAGCCATCAATGAGCGGCAAGGGCAATGGTTATGACAACTCGGCCCTCGGGAGCTTCTTCAAATCGCTGAAGGCTGAACTGGTCTGGCGCCGCGACTGGCCCACCCGGCGCGAGGTCGAAATCGCCCTCTTGGAATGCATCAACGGCCTCTCACAACCCGCGCCGCAAACACTCGGCACTGGACTGGAAATTACCCGTGGCCCTCGAACAAAGGGCTGCCTGACATGAGCACCTGACCGGAACAGAACCGGGACAGGTCCATAGAGGCACCTGCACTACCTTGTTCACCGGCAGGAACCGGAACCCCCGTGCCCCGTGCGATCGCGAGGTTACGCGCAGCCTGGAAACGCTGCTCCGCATCGGTGGCGTCACCGGCAAGCTTTGCCTCCCACGCCTCGATCATCTCGGACCAGACGGCGTCCGCCTTCCGCTCCGCCAGACGGGGACTGTCAGTATGCAGAGCCACCCAGACGAACTTGCAAGGCGCGATCGCCCCGTAACGCGCAGGCACCCGCTTGTAGAGCGACAGCTTGCCTCGGCTGCCCCGTGCCTTGATCGCCATGATGCATCACCTCCCAAGCAGGTGACTGTAACGCATAATTTATGGCAATATTGGGATGTTCGTATCTCATCCGCCTTTTATAAATGAGAAAACAACAGGTTAAACACTGAGTCACAATGAGAACTGGCGAGGGAGTTTGACAAAGATCGAACTCTCTCCCGTGCCGATGGCTGCGGCACGGGAGAGCCGCGAAATGCTGCGCAACAACGGGGGACAGTAACTCGGTTTTAGCCTGAGGCGCCGCTAGGCTAGTCTGGACCACCATCCGCCCTCAACTTGCGGACCGCCATCAAAAGCTCCTCGACCGCGTGCTCTGCGGCGGCGAGCTTCATGGCCGCCATCAGGTCCTGCCGTCCCGCCAACGCGAGGAATGTTCCCAACACCTCGTCGGAGTGCCGGGCCAGCGAGACCAGGTGGTCACCGCTCGGACCGTACCTTCCGGCAAACCAGTTCTTCACAGTCTTCCCGTTCGCCCCAGTTCAGGACGCAACGACCTTTGCCCCCACCCTGCTGTCGCCAATTGATCTGCGCAGCGCCGCCGCGATTTCGTCGGCGAACCGGTTCTCGGGTTCTTGTTGACCATTTCCACCGTATCCTTTTTCCTTCGGAAAGAACTTGCCCTTTTTCGGAAACGACATTCCGGCCTCCCTCGCTTTACATGGACAGGAGGGATTCAGCCCTGGATTCAGGCGGTTCGGATGGATTTGCCAGCAATACCCAGGAGATGCATGTGTGAGCGGTCGATCTTCGACCATTTCCAGCAAGAGCGACGGTGCGTCAGCGATGGACGTCCCAGCAGTCGCCTACGTGCGGATGTCGACCGATCACCAGAAATACTCGACCGAGAACCAACTGGACGTAATCCGCAGCTACGCCGTTGCACGAGGACTGCAGATCTTGCGCGTGTTCGAGGATTCAGGACGTTCCGGGCTGCGGCTCGACGGCCGGGAGGCGCTGTAGAACCTGATGGCCGAGGTTCAATCCGGCCAGGCCGAATTCAAGGCGATCCTCGTCTATGACGTCAGCCGCTGGGGGCGGTTTCAGGATGCCGACGAGGGCGCCTACCACGAGCATGTCTGTTCCCGCGCCGGGATCCGGGTCCACTACTGCGGCGAGCAGTTCGAGAATGACGGCAGCATTGGCTCCAACCTTCTGAAAACCGTCAAGCGGGTGATGGCGGGCGAGTACAGCCGCGAGCTATCGGTCAAGGTATTCGCCGGACAGTGCCGCCTCGTGGAACTCGGTTATCGTCAGGGAGGCGCGGCGGGATATGGCCTGCGGCGAGTCCTGATCGACGAGCACGGCAACCCGAAGGGCGAGTTGTCTCGCGGCGAACAGAAAAGCCTGCAGACCGACCGCGTGATCCTGCTGCCCGGGTCCGAGGGGGAGCAGCGTGTCGTCCAGCGCATGTACGAAATGTTCGTCAACGAGGGGCTCATGGAGCGCGAGATCGCGGAAACCCTGAACGGCGAAGGACACCGCACCGATCTCGACCGACCGTGGACGCGGGCCACCGTCCATCAAGTGCTGACAAACGAAAAATACATCGGGAACAATGTCTTCGCGAAGGTGTCATTCAAGCTGAAGCAGCGCCGTGTTGTGAACCCGCGAAAAATGTGGATCCGCGCGGAGGGTGCATATCCCGCCATCGTCGATCAAGCGCTGTTCTTGCGCGCAAGGGAAATCGTGGATGCCCGAAGCCGCCATTTCTCGGATGAGGAACTGCTCGAGGCCCTACGCACCATCCTCAATCGCCAAGGCATGCTGTCGGGGCTGATCATCGACGAGCAAGACGACCTGCCGTCTTCCAGTGCCTATCGTAGTCGCTTCGGCAGCCTGCTGCGCGCATACAGACTGATCGGCTACGAGCCAGACCGGGACTACAGTTACATCGAGGTCAACCGCACTCTGCGGCAGGCGCATCCGCAGGTGGTGGCCGAGATTATCGCCGGGGTCACTCGGCACGGCGGGTCGGCGCTGCAAAACCCGGAAACCCACATGCTTCGCGTCAACGATGAGTTCACTTTGTCCATCGTGCTGGCCCGATGCACGTCGACAGCAGCCGGAGCCCTGCGGTGGCGCATCCGCCTCGACACCGGCCTCGTCCCGGACATCACCATCGCCATGCGCATGGACGAGATGAACGAGGCGCCGCGCGACTACTACGTGCTGCCCAGCATCGACATGACCTATGGAAAACTGAAGTTCGCCGAGCAAAACGGGTTCGCGCTGGATGCATACCGGTTCGACACGCTCGATTTCTTCTACGCGCTCGCCTCGCGGGCCAAGATCGCGGAGGTGGCATGAGGCACGACGACTTTGAGTCGACCAGCCAGAAGCAGGTAAGCCTAATCCCGACCGACAGGATCCGCATCCTGAATCCCCGCGTCCGTAACCGCCGCGCCTTCGCGGAAATGGTCGAGAACATTGCCCGAATCGGCCTGAAGCGCCCGATCACCGTGGCACCTCGGCCGGGGACCGATCCGCAGGAATACGACCCTGTCTGCGGACAGGGTCGGCTCGAGGCATTCATCGAACTGAAACAGAACCGCATCCCGGCGATCGTGATCGACGCCGACGAGAGCGACTGTCTTGTCATGAGCCTCGTCGAAAACTGCGCCCGGCGGCAGCACAACCCTATCGACCTGATGCGCGAATCGGTGCGCTCCGTCAGCGCGGCTACACTGACCGCCAGATTGGCGAGAAGATCGGCGTGTCCACCGAATACGTGAGCATGATCGCCGGGCTGCTCGAGAAGGGAGAGGAGCGCTTGGTGTCTGCAGTGGAAACCGGGGTCCTGCCTCTGAACCTCGCCATCCAGATTTCCAAGACCGACGCGAAGGGCGCGCAGAAGGCGCTGATGGACGCCTACACCCAAAACAAGCTGCGCGGCCGGAAGTTGGCGCTCGTGCGCCGCCTGATCCAGCAGCGGGAACTGCGCGGCCCGCAGATCCAGAATAACCCTATCGGACGCCGGGGAGCGAAACGGGCGCTAACAAGCGAAGGCCTCGTACGGGCCTATCAGCAGGAGGCCACACGTCAAAAGCTGCTGCTAAAAAACTGTTCCGGGTCTGGCCCTCCTGTGCGCAGTAGAAACAGCTTGTGCTATCGTCGCGAGCGGAGGGCAGTTGCCGATTGCTTATTGGAGGGACTCACCCCGTTAAAAAACGTGGCACATGGGTCGATGCGCACTTGAGAGTGGTGACACCGCCTCGGCGGTGATCCCGATTAGGAAGATGACGAACTTGCGCGGCCTACGCCCTCCAGCCTGATCGGAGGAGATGTCATGGCAAAGAAGCAGGCCGGCGACCACTCGGACCTGAAGGTGGTCAATTCCAATGCCGCAGCGATCGATATCGGGTCGAAGATGCACATGGCGGCGGTGCACCCCGACCGTGCGGATCTGCCCGTGCGCGTTTTCGGCACCTTCACGCGAGATCTGCACGATCTGGCTGACTGGTTCCGGTCCTGCGGCGTGACCAGCGTGGCAATGGAATCCACCGGGGTCTACTGGATCCCGGCTTTCGAGATCCTCGAGCAGCACGGGTTCGACGTGATCCTCGTGAACGCGCGCTATGCCAAGAACGTGCCGGGCCGGAAGACCGACGTCAGCGACGCAGGCTGGCTGCGACAGCTGCATTCCTACGGTCTCCTGCGCGGGAGTTTCCGCCCCGCGGCCGAGATCGCCACTCTGCGGGCCTACATGCGACAGCGCGAGCGGCTGATTGAATATGCCGCTGCCCATATCCAACACATGCAAAAGGCGTTGATGGAGATGAACCTCCAGCTGCACCATGTCGTCTCGGACATCACCGGCGCGACCAGGATGCGGATTATTCGTGCCATCGTGTCGGGCGAGCGGGATCCGGACGTGCTGGCGTCATTTCGTGATGTCCGCTGCCACGCGTCAGTCGAGACGATCCGCGCGGCACTGGTGGGCAACGACCGCGACGAGCACGTTCAGGCCAAGATGGCGGACTGCGATCGCAGGCTGGAGGCAGCGGTCGCAGTGCTTACGGTCAAGACGCATGGGGTCGTCGCTCCCCTTCCAAAAGCGCGCGTGAAGCGAAAGCAGGTGAATGCGCCCTCGTTCGACATCAGGGCGGCCCTTCACGGCGTCCTTGGCGTGGACCTGACCCAGATTCACGGCCTCGGACCGTCATTGGCGTTGAAGCTGGTCGCCGAATGCGGAACCGACCTGAATGCATGGCCGAGCGCGAAGCACTTTACCTCATGGCTCTGTCTTGCACCCGGCAACAAGATATCCGGCGGCAAGCTGCTGTCATCGCGAACCCGAAGATCCTCGAGTCGGGCCGCAGCGCTGTTGCGGCTGGCGGCTGTCACGATCGGGCGCAGTGACACCGCGCTGGGTGCATTCTACCGGCGTCTTTCGTCGCGAGTTGGCAAGCAGAAGGCGGTGACCGCCACGGCCCGCAAGATCGCGGTGCTGTTCTACAACACACTGCGCTTCGGCATGACCTACCATGATCCCGGTGCTGCCGCCTATGACGCGCGGCACCGATCCCGGGTTCTGGCCAATCTGCAGCGTCGTGCGCGATCGCTTGGCTATGCTCTTGCACCGGCACCAGAGGCGGCGGATGTTTCTTAGGAAGGCAGAGTTCACACAGAGCCGGCTGATGTTCGTGCGCGAGGCCTTCCGCAAGCTCTGCGCAGAAGCGCATTTCATGACGCTGCTCAGGGCCGAGGGCCTAAAGACGATGCCTGCCGATCTCGCTAGGTCCGTCACTGAGGGGGCATCGGCATGAAACGCGAGGCCCGCGAGCCCCCGCGCAGCGTGAGTCACGGCTTCGAGGACGACTGCGTTACCCTCCCGATCGATGCCATCCTGCCGCTGCGCGCTTTCGGCAAATCCGCGAAATCCAGCCGGAAATTCCGTCAGATCGTGGCCTCCATCGCCCAGATCGGAATCGTCGAGCCGCCCATCGTCGTCCGGAACCCCGACAAGTCCGCCACCTGGTTGCTGCTCGACGGCCACATGCGCATCGAGGCGTTGAAGGACGCAGGAGCGAACGAGGTGGAATGCCTCGTCTCCACCGACGACGAAGCGTTCACTTACAACCGACAGGTCAGCCGCCTCGCGCCGATCCAGGAACATAAGATGATCCGTAAGGCGATTGAGCGCGGCGTGCCGGAGGAAAAGATCGTGCTCGCGCTCGACCTCAACATGAGTAGCATCCGGCGCAAGGTGCGCCTGCTGGACGGCATCTGCGAGGAAGCCGTCGCGATCCTCAAGGACAAGCCCGCGACCGGCGCGGTGTTCGACGCGCTGCGCAAGATGAAAACCATACGACAGATCGAGGCCGCGGAGTTGCTGGTCAACGCCAACAACTATTCGGTGACCTATGTGAACGCGATCCTTGCCGGAACGCCGCAGGCGCAATTAGCACTATTCTGCCACCTTCATAGCCGGAGCAATCATGACGTCGGCAGGATAGACCGTCTGGGTCGGCAGAATGCCCACCGCCCAGGTGAGACCCTGCTCCGAGAGCTTCTGCCGGAAGTCTGCCACCTTGCCGTACTCGGCATCCGCCAGCACAGCGCCGAAGCGCGCTCCAGCCACTTGGATGCGACTGATCTCGTCCAGGGCGATCCGCCATTTGGGCCGGCCGGGGATCGCCTCTGGCACACCGGCACGGGCGCGCCGCCCTGCGTCCTCGGCCCAGGCGCGAGGCAGGAACAAACGCAGGCCCACACAGACCGGAACCTCGCAGCGCGCCAGCGTGAGCGAGACCAAGGCCTGGCAGTTGGCCTTTTTGCCCAGTTGGCCGCAATACTGGCGCGCAACCCCCACCGAGTGTCGCCCCTGCTTGACCAGGGCGGTGTCGTCGATGATCAGCACAGCCTCTGGACCACCGACGAGCCGGTCGGCGGCCCGCACCAGCTCCTCCTCGAGCGGCTCACAGCGCCAAGGCGAGGTGGAGATGAAGTGGTGAAGCTGCTGAACGTCTCCGGGCGCTACGCGAGCGGCCATTGGCTCGACGCTCTTGCGCTCGCCCGGCCCGAGCAGCCCCTGAAGATACACCGGTGCCCAGCGGCGCTGCTCGACCCTGCCGAGCCGAGCTAGGAAAGGTGCGAGCCAAGCCTCATAGGCAGCCCGCCAGTGGCTTGTGGTTGCTCTCATCACGGCACCTCCCGTGAGCACCACCCCGAACTACCACAAAACCTGGCAGAGTAGTGTTAGAGCGCCTAACAAAACCGCCTCTCGTGCGTTAGGGGACATGAGCAAGCCCCTTGTATCCGATGATCTGTGGGCGGCGCTGGAGCCGTTGCTGCCGAGGCCGCGGCCCAAGCCCCAGGGCGGCCGTCCCCGCTGCGATGACCGGCTGGCCTTGGCCGGCATCCTCTTCGTGCTCCGCTCCGGCATCCCTTGGGAGATGTTGCCGCGCGAGTTCGGCTGCTCCGGCATGACCTGCTGGCGCCGGCTGCGGGACTGGCAAGCGGCCGGCATCTGGGCTGGGCTCCACCGCATGCTGCTGGAGCGCCTATCGGATGCCGGACATCTGGACTGGAGCCGGGCCTCCCTCGACAGCGCCGCCGTGGCGGCCAAAAGGGGGGCACCGAGATCGGCCCGAACCCGACGGATCGCGGCAACCAGGCACGAAGCGCCATCTTGTGGTCGACCGGAGAGGCACCCCGCTCGGGGTGCGCCTGAGTCCAGCCAACCGGCATGACAGCCTGATGCTGGCGCCCACCCTCGATGCCGTGCCGGGCGTGCGCCACGGTCGCGGCCGCCCGCGCAAGCGCCCCGACAAGCTCCACGCCGACAAGGCTTACGATAACCATCGTTGCCGGTCCGAATGCCGCGCCCGCGCGATCATGCCCCGCATTGCTCGGCGGACAGTGGACAGCAGCGAGAGGTTGGGCTGCCACCGCTGGGTCGTCGAACGAACGCTTGCCTGGCTCAACCGCTTCCGCCGTCTGACTATCCGCTATGAGCGACGCGCCGACATTCACGAGGCCTTCGTAATCCTCGGCTGCGCCCTCATCTGCCTCAACCAGATCAGAAGGTTTTGTTAGGTGTTCTTAGAAGTTTCCCGAGGCAGCCTCCTTGAGAATGAGATTCTCCAGCGTCAACTCGGACACCGCCTTCCGCAGCCGCTCGTTCTCCTTCTCGAGATCCTTCAGCCGTGTCACCTGGTCGCTCTTCAAGCCGCCGAACTCCTTCCGCCACCGGTAGTAGGTGAACTGGGTCACGCCGATCGAGCGCACCGCCTCGGCCACGGGCTGGCCTTGTGACACCAGCACATCGACCTGCCGGAGCTTGGTAACGATCTCCTCGGGTTTGTGCTTCTTCTGGGGCATTCCGTCGTCCTCCATCTGGCTCAAAAGCCTACCTCAGGGAGGACCACTTTTCAGGGGGCAGGCCAGGAACTGGCAGGCGTCGGGGAGCGCGAGGGAAGCGGTGCTGGGCGCAGGAACGCGAAGACGAAGCCGCGATAATTCAGTCGTCATCGAGCCGAGTGCGGTGCCTGTCACTGCGCTGCCCCCCGCGACATGTATGTCCGCGATCTCCACCTCGATATAATCCGGATGAAGCCACGAGATTTCAGGTAAGTATACGCATAAAGCCATTCCTGCGGCTGGATCGGCCCATTCAGGGCGAGATGCCGTTGGTGGAGACCGGATTGACGAGTAGCGGCCAACGGACGGCGGCGGGATGAAAGGACTGCCGCCCGCTACCAGACCCAAACGAGGAATAAGTTCACTCCGCCAGTTCGCGCATGACCTTAATGAGATCGGATTTTCCCTCGAAGCCGATGCCCGGCAGGTCGGGCATGGTGATATGGCCGTCCTCGACCTTCACGCCGTCTGGAAAGCCGCCATAGGGCTGGAACAGGTCCGGATAACTCTCGTTGCCGCCGAGCCCCAAGCCGGCCGCGATGTTCAGCGACATCTGGTGGCCTCCATGGGGGATGCAGCGGGTGGGCGACCAGCCGAGCTGCTCCAGCACATCGAGCGTGCGCAGGTATTCCACCAGGCCATAGGACAGCGCGCAGTCGAACTGGAGCCAGTCGCGGTCGGGACGCATTCCGCCGTGACGCAGCAGGTTGCGGGCGTCCTGGTGCGAGAACAGGTTCTCGCCGGTAGCCATCGGGCCCGGGTAGAACTCGGACATGGCAGCCTGAAGCTGATAGTCCAGCGGATCGCCGATCTCCTCATACCAGAACAGCGGGTATTGGCGGAGCATCTTGGCATAGGCGATGGCGGTTTCCAGGTCGAAGCGGCCGTTTGCGTCCACCGCGAGCTGCGCATCGTTGCCGATTTCGTCCAGAACCGCCTCGATCCGGCGCTGGTCCTCCTCGATCGGCGCGCCGCCGATCTTCATCTTCACCACGTTGTAGCCGCGGTCGAGATAGCTGCGCATCTCGCGGCGCAGCGCACTGTCGTCCTTGCCGGGATAGTAATAGCCGCCCGCCGCATAGACGAAGACGCGCGAGTTGGCCTCCCGCCCCTTTGTCTCGGCCAGCAGCCGGAACAGGGGCTTGCCCGCGATCTTGGCCACTGCGTCCCAGACCGCCATGTCGATCGTGCCGACAGCAACGGATCGCTCGCCGTGGCCGCCCGGCTTCTCGTTTTTCATCATCGCGGCCCAGATCCGGTGCGGGTCCAGGTTGTCGCCCATATCGTTCATCAGCGATGCCGGATCGGCTTCGAGGATCCGGTCGCGGAAGCGCTCGCGGATCAGCCCGCCCTGTCCGTAGCGGCCATTCGAGTTAAAGCCGTAGCCGACCACCCGTCGCCCGTCGCGCACAACATCGGTGACGACCGCGACAAGGCTGGCCGTCATCTTGCTGAAGTCGATATAGGCATTGCGGATGGGCGACGAAATCGGCTTCGTGACCTCGCGGATATCGACGATGCGCATGATGATCTCCCCTTCTTTCCAAGACATCACTAGCCGACCTGCACCGGAGGCAGCCAATGCCGTTTCTCCCTTGAACCATGCCGATTCGGCACTGTTTATGGTGCAGCGCACGGCAGCGAAGGGATGGCGATGAACTCTGTCTGGCTCGAGGATCTGGTTGCGCTGTCGGAATGCCTGAACTTCTCGAAGGCCGCCGAGCGGCGCCATGTGACGCAGCCCGCCTTCGGCCGTCGCATCCGCGCCTTCGAGGAGTGGTGCGGTCAGCCCCTCGTGGACCGGTCCTCGCACCGGCTGGAGCTGACCGATGCCGGGCGGCTGACGCTGGCCGCGGCACAGGACATCCTGCGGCGGACGAATGCGCTGCAGCGCGAGTTGTCCGAGATCGAGAGCAGCACGAGCTCGCTGACCTTCGCCTCGACGCAGGCGCTGTCCTTCACCTTCTTCCCGGAATGGTTCCGCGATGTCTCGTCCCTTGCCGCGGGCGCCTCGGTCCATCTTCTGTCGGACAACATGCGAGCGTGCGAGCGCATCATGGAGGATGGACGCGCGCAGTTCCTGCTGTGCCATGCGCATCCGTCCAGCCCCATGGAACTGCCTGCGGCCCATTACAGCCGGATCGAGCTTTCATGTGATCGGCTGGTGCCGGTCATGGCCGCAGGCACCACGGCTTGGCTGGACGATCTCGGCAAGGGGCCGATGCCGTTTCTCGGCTTCGACCACAACTCTGGTTTGGGGCGCATCCTGAACAGCGTGCTAGGGGCACGACGGGACCGGCTGCCGCTTCAGACGGTGTTCACCTCGCATCTGGCGATGGCCTTGAAAACGATGGTCGCCGAAGGCAAGGGGATGGCCTGGATTCCGGTCAGCCTGATCCGGCAGGAACTGGACGCGGGCAGTATCAGGCTGGCCGGGGGCGACGACTGGGCCGTGGATGTGTCCATCGTCCTGCTGCGGCCGCGCAGCCGCATGTCGCCGCTGGCGGAACGGTTCTGGGCCGGGATTTCGAAGGCGGGCTGATCGCCCGCCCCGTGCCCGGAACTCAGGCCAGCATGTCTGCCACGGCCTTGCCGCAGGTTTCCGTATCGGCGTTGCCCCCCAGATCGCGGGTGCGCAGCAGTTGCTCGGCCAGCACGGCCTCGATCGCGCCCATGACGGCGGCGCTTGCCTCATTCTCTCCGAGGTGTTCCAGCATCATGGCGGCCGACCAGATCTGCCCGATCGGGTTCGCGACCCCCTGTCCCGCAATGTCGGGGGCCGATCCGTGGACCGGCTCGAACAGGGACGGGAAATTGCGCTCGGGGTTGATGTTGCCGGAAGGCGCGATGCCGATGGTTCCGGTGCAGGCCGGACCGAGGTCCGACAGGATGTCCCCGAACAGGTTCGACGCCACCACCACGTCGAAGCGGTCGGGGTTCAGCACGAAATGCGCACACAGGATGTCGATGTGATACTTGTCCCAAGTGATGCCCGGATAGGCTTTCGCCATTTCCTCGACCCGCTCGTCCCAGTAGGGCATGGTGATCGAGATGCCGTTCGACTTGGTGGCCGAGGTCAGCCGCTTGCGCGGGCGCTTCTCGGCCAGGTCGAAGGCGAAGTTCAAGATGCGGTCCACGCCCACGCGGGTCATGACGGTTTCCTGCAGCACCGTCTCCCGTTCCGTGCCCGGGAAGATGCGGCCGCCGATGGAGGAATACTCGCCCTCGGTGTTCTCGCGCACGACATAGAAGTCGATGTCGCCGGGGCCGCGCCCGGCCAGGGGGCACGGCACGCCAGGCATCAGACGCACGGGGCGCAGGCTGACATACTGGTCGAACTCGCGCCGGAACTGGATCAGCGAACCCCATAGCGAGACGTGGTCGGGCACTGTCTGAGGCCAGCCCACGGCGCCGAAGAAGATGGCGTCATGGTTGCCGATCTTTTCTTTCCAGTCCTCCGGCATCATCTGGCCGTGCCTGAGGTAATAGTCGCAGGAGGCGAAGTCGAACTCGTCCATCTGCAGCTGGAAGCCGAACTTCTTCGACGCGGCCTCGAGAACGCGGATCCCTTCGGGCACCACCTCCTTGCCGATGCCGTCGCCTGCGATCGAGGCGATCTTGTGGACGCGGTTCGTCTTCGTTTCCGTCATCATGCACTCCAGTCCGGTTCCCCCCGGCTGACACCGGGTATTTGCGCCAGCGCTGCCAGCCAGGGCCAGCGCTGGCAATCCTTCTCGTCAGTCGGCGAACTCGCCCGCCGCCTCGATGATCGGCTTCCACCGGTTGATCTCGGAATCGAGCTTGGCATGCAGCGCTTCGGGCATCGCCTGGGCCGGGGATGCCGGCGTGGTGGCAAGCTGGCCGAAACGCTCGATCAGCGTGGGGTCCTGCATGGCGGCCTGCAGTGCCTCGCTGAGTTTCGCAACCACCTCGGGGGGCGTGCCTGCGGGCGCATAGGCCCCGTGCCAGACGCTGACCTGGAAGCTTTCCAGTCCCTCTTCGGCAGTCGTCGGAAGATCGGGCAGATGCGAGGACCGCTCGGGGCTGGTGATCGCATAGGCCTTGACCTGTCCGTCGTTGATGGGTCCGACGGTGTTGGTGATCTGGTCACAGGTCAGATCGACCTGCTTGCCGATCAGGTCCGTCAGGATCGGTCCGTTGCCCTTGTAGGGAACGGTCGTCATCTTCGTCCCCAGCGTGGACATGAACAGCGTCCCGCACAGGTGCGATGCCGCGCCGATGCCGGCATGGGCATAGGTGACGTCCATGCCCTGCTCCTTGATATGGGCCGCCAGTTCGGCAAAGGACCCGGCCGGGAAGTCGGTGCGCGCCACGACGGTCATCGCGGCATCGCTGATCAAGCCGATGGGGGCGAAATCCTCAGTCGCGTTGAAAGGCAGTTGCCGGTAAAGCGACGGCGCCGTGGACATTCCGACGTGATGCACGAGGATCGTATAGCCATCCGGTTCGGCATCGGCGACGTTCCGTGTCCCGATCGTGCCGCCCGCTCCGGTGACATTCTCGACGACAACCTGCTGGCCGAGATGCTTCGACATCGCATCGGCCGTCAGGCGGGCGATCGTGTCGGTGGGACCGCCCGCCGAATAGGGCACGATGACATGGATGCTGCGGGCAGGATAGTCCTGCGCAGAGGCAGCGACGGCGCCCAGCGATAGCGCGGCGGCAACTAGAACCGGCCTCATCAGATTCCTCCCAAAATCCTTAGTTCTCCAAGTTTCCAGTGAACAGCATCCACTTGCGCGGTCCAGTGCCGTTCCGGCCTGAAACAGTGCCGAGGGTGAAAAGCCGCAACGGAGGCGAGATCGGGTCCTATCCCTCCAGACCTCCAGTGCCTGTTCCTGGTTGCGTATGGGAGGACTTAGCCTTCCCCAAGGCTGCCGACCCGGAGTCCATCCCCATGCAGTCATGGGATTTCTCCAGGACTTCGCTCCCCGTGCAAGGCCCCACCCGCGCGTTGCGGTGCAGACGGTTGGCAAGGTGCTGTCATCAACAGCAAAGCGACCATCATGACCAGACCTTTCAAAGACACGCCCGCAGCACAGCTCATTCGCTCGCGCATCATCGACCTGAAGGGCCGCAAGACCCAGGCCCAGATCGCGCAGGAAGCCGGCTTCCCGAACGCAAGTTTCCTGGCGATGCTGAAGTCAGGCGCAAACAAGATCGCCCTCGACCGGGTGCTCGATCTGGCGCGGGCGCTCGACGTCGATCCCGCACATCTGATGCGGCTCGCCCTTGCCCAGTCCATCGGCGAGACGGCGTCGAAGGCGGTGCTGGAGGTGTTCGGCACGCCGGTCACGGCAAACGAGGTGCTCTGGCTTCACGAACTGCGGGAGGCCTCTGACAACGCCGATCCCCGACCCATCGCAAAGGGTCGCGCCGCGATCCGCGCCATCTTCGGCAAGTGATCACCATGTCCGCTGCACCGGCGGATCCCGCGCGCCTTTCCGGCTGAGACGATCTCACCGCGAATGAACGAGGCTGGATCGAGATGATCCGGGTGATCTCGGCTGGCTCGGATCCGGCTGTCGACCTCGAGAGCACCGCGGCACTCCGGCAGGCGCTGGATCGGAAGCGCAATTGACAGGGGCAGGAGGAGACGCAGCGATCGACCGTCTCCTCGTGACGTCGGGATCCATGGAGGTCGCGCCATTCCTCACCCGCGAGCTCGGAACACCAGCAGGAGGATGTCTGAACAGAACACGAGCCCTCGTGGAGCTCGAGATCGTCGCTATGACGATTACTATTCGAAGGTCTGGATGAAGGCCCGCGCTCTCGAGCGGGCGCTCGCCGCCGGCACCAATGACGGCGCTAGACGTGCTAAACCGGTCTGGCACGTCTAGCGCGTCTAGCACGTTACCGCAGCGGTGCCCCCTTCACAGCAGGTAATTAGATCGCCAAGCGACGATTCCCCTAGCTGCACCTATAAGCTAGTCGTCTGGAGAGCTCTGCCTTTTCGCTCGGGTCCCAGGCACGCAACTGACCTGGAGAAATGCCCATGACGAACGTCCATGCCCTGTCCATCCCTGCGCCACGTCCGCTTGTTGCCGACGCACGGCACGCCGCTCCCTATCCTACCCACCTCCTTGGTCCCCTGAGGGCGGCCGTCGAGGCGGCGCACCGGGAGACGCAGGCACCCATCGCGATTGCAGCTCAGAGTGCGCTGGCGGCGGCATCGCTTGCGGTGCAGGGGCACGCCAATGTGGAGACGCTGGGCGGCTACAGGCCCTTGTCGCTCTACTGCATCACCATCGCCGGCAGCGGTGAACGGAAGTCGACCGTGGACCGGTGCCTTGCGGGCAGCCTCGACGACTTCGACTGCACGGTATCCGATCCGACAGTGCACGGCTTGTTTCGCATCCTCTCCCGGACACCGTCCGCTGGTCTGCTTTCGGATGAGGCAGGTTCCTTCTTGGGTAGCTATGCGATGAAGCCTAGCCAGGCGCAGCAGACCTTTGGCACGTTCAACAGCCTGTGGGACGGCAAGCGGATCAGGCTGGCGCGGGCAAAGGAAGAGACAGTCCTGCATGGCCGCCGTATGGCACTGCATCTCATGATGCAGCCGGCCGTCGCCGAGAAGCTGATCGGCGATCCCATGGCCGAGGGGATCGGCTTCCTGCCGCGCTGCCTGATCGTAGAGCCCGAGTCGACGATCGGGACGCGTCGCATCACCACCTTTCCCGAGTCGCAGCCGCCGGCCGAGCGGTCGCGCGAGCGTCTTGTCGAGCTTCTGTCGAAGGAGCTTCCGATCCGCGAGCCAGAGACATTCGAACTCGCACCGCGCCGCTTGCCTCTCTCCATCGAAGCCCGTGAAGCGCTGGTCACAGCGGCTGACGAGATCGAGCGTGACCAGGCGAGCGGCAACAAGCTCGAGAGTGTTCGGGCCTTTGCCAGCAAGACCGCCGAGAACGCGTGCCGTATCGCCGGCGTGCTGGCCATGTGGCGCGATCCGAATGCGGACAAGGTTGAGGCGGAAGACATGGAAAGCGGCCTTGGGCTTGCGTCCTACTATCTAGACGAGGCGCAGCGCCTTATGGGTCGCTCTGCGTTGGATGCGGATCTCCGCATGGCCGACGAGCTGCGCATCTGGCTGCAGAGCCGCCCCAACAGGACCTTCCTCACCGCCGACGTTCAGCAGTGCGCGCCCCGGCGGGACATGCTCAAGCGGCCTGTCGCGGATCGTCTGCTGTCGACCCTCGAGGAGCACGGCTGGATCCGCCGCTTGCCTACAGGAGCCCTCGTTGACGGAGCTCCGCGCAAGGCAGCCTGGACACTGTGCTAGACGCAGAGCAAGCCGCTTGGTTTCTGCGTTGACGGCGCTGCCAGCAGGAACAGTGCGTGTCGAAGCGCATCCGCTTCTCTGCTTCAACGCCGAGGCCTTTCCTCGCACCTCGGAGCAGGCGAGCCCGCGCCCGCAGCAGAGCGCCGCTGAAAGCAACAATTCTGCTTCTCCATGCTACAGGTGTCGAGAGCGTGCGTAAAACTAGAACATGAAACACACGAGCGTCTCCCGTCCGGTCACCCTCGAAGACCTGCAGGCCATGCATCGCATGGCCGCGGCCCTTGTCATTGCCGATCCCGTCTATATTCCGATCTTCGAACGCATCGAGCGCGAGTTGGCTGCCCATGCCTCCAAGCAGGACAGCGTTGCCCGTGCGCGTGCAATCCTCGCGGGTCAGAAGGCCAGCGCCTGAACGATCCCCTGCAGGTGCTCGAGGGTGGCGCCCTTGCCATACCGTTTGCGGTCGAGCCTATGGCCGAAGAGATCCCGCCGAATCCGGTCATCGACCCCGGCTGCGATCATGCGGTCCTCGAAAGAGTGGCGCAGCGAATACATCGTGTGCTGAGGCGTCTCCGCCAGCCCGTTCTCGCGCAGATACTTGTTCACCGTCGCGGAGAGCCCGGGCTTGTCGCGATAACGCGGGAAGCCTCCGGGATGGGCGCGCATCGCCTCCAGCGACACGCCACAGAGCGGAATGACACGCCTGGCATGGGTCGTCTTCAACTGCCGGCCCTCGCCCTCTATCGAGATATGCGCCACCTCGTCTTCCAGCCGGATCCGGTCGGTCGTCAGGTTCGCAATCTCGCTCGGGCGCGCGCCGGTGTTGACCATCGCGAGCAGGATTGCCCGTGCCTCGCTGTTCAGACCGTCGAGCGCTCCCTTGGCGAGCAGCCTGTCCCGGATCCAGTCGGACGAGAACGGCGGCCGCTGCCCGGCCTCCCCCTCCTTGAAGGACAACCCGTCCAGGGGCAGCGTCAGTCCAAGCCGCTTCATCCTGTTGACGGTCTTCAGCACCTCTCCGAGATGGATCAGGTCCTTGTTGGCGGATCCCGGCCCTACGTCGCCCGCTTCGATGCGGTCCAGCCACCACGTCCGGAAGTCGAGCATGTCATCGGCCGAGATCTCCGAGAGCGCCTTGTCCCCGACCACGTCAATAAAGTTAGTCACCGCCTTGATCCGTGGGTTGCGCCAGCGCCGGAGCTGGTCGGGCGACTTGCCGAGCGTCTTCTCGCGGGCAAGTTGCCAGTAGGCATCCAAGGCCTTGGAGACGGTCAGCGCGGGCTCCTTCGCGCCGCCGAGGAGCGCCGCTGCCTCGATCATGTCCGGCCCATCCTCGCGCATGGGAACGGCCATCATGCGGTCGCGCAGTTCGGTCAGCGGCACTTGCGCCACCTTGTTCACCGGCAGGAACTGGAAGCCCCGTGCGGTCGCCAGATCGCGCGCAGCCTGAAAGCGCTCCCCCGCGTCGGTGGCGTCACCGGCAAGCTTTGCCTCCCACGCCTCGATCATCTCGGACCAGACGGCGTCCGCCTTCCGCTGCGCCAGACTGAAACTGTCAGTATGCAGAGCCACCCAGACGAACTTGCGAGGCGCGATCGCCCGGTAACGCGCAGGCACCCGCTTGTAGAGCGACAGCTTGCCTCGGCTGCCCCGTACCTTGATCGCCATGATGCATCACCTCCCGAGCAGGTGACTGTAGCGCATAATGTAATGCAAGATTGGGGTGCTCAGTATCTCATCCGCCTGTGTCAATGTAAAAACAACAGGTTAAACGCTGAGTCACAATGAGAACTGGCGGACGGTGAGGGATTCGAACCCTCGAGACGGTTCCCCGCCTACACACTTTCCAGGCGTGCGCCTTCGACCACTCGGCCAACCGTCCGTTGGAAGGGCTTTAGCCCGGCCTCAAGCCCGCTGCAAGTCAGAGCTTAGAGATCCGGGTCTGCAGTTCCGCAAGCTGGCGCCGGATATCCTCGGCCTCGTCCTCGGACGCTGAACCAGAAGGACGAGCCTTGCCACGCACCCGGTCCGTGGCAGGAACGGGCAGGACCTCGCCCTCGTCGTCCTCACGGGAGGGGCCGCTTGAATTGCCGGTCCAGCCGCCCATCATCGCCTTCAGGAACAACTGCTGCTGGCGCTGCATCTCGGAGAAGCCCGGCATTGAGGCCATGGGATGCTGCAGCGTCGCAAGCTGCTCCATCATCTTGGACTGGCCGTGACGCAGCATCTCGAAGCTGACGGCAAGGAACTGCGGCACCACCGATTGCGCTTGGGCGGTGTAGCTGCGGACAAGGTCGGTCAGCAGGTCGACCGGCAGCACGTTCTCGCCCCGGCTTTCATGTTCGGCGATGATCTGCAGCAGATACTGGCGCGTCAGGTCATCGCCCGATCGCAGGTCGATGATCCGCACCTCGCGCCCGTCGCGGATCACCTGCGCGATCTCCTCCAGCGTGATGTAGTCGCTGGTTTCGGTGTTATACAGCCGCCGACTGGCATAGCGCTTGATCAGCAGCGGCTCAGGCTTCGACTTGGCGGCTTGGGCGGACATGGGCACTTCGCTTTGATGCATCTGCAGCGATGATGGGATGCCATTCCTGCGATTGCAAAAGAAAAACGCGCGCCGGGTCAGGGCGCGCGTCCGGTCATGTCAGCCGGGATGGGGCCGGTTGCCGGCGCGATCCCGCGGAAAGGCTCAGGCCTTGTCCTTGTTGATGCCGGGGTTCACCGAGCTGGTGGCGGCGTCCTGCGCCTGGCGGGCGACGTTCTGAAGGTTCGAGGTCGCGGTCTGCGCCATGCGCTGTGCGTCGGCCTGGACTTCCTTGCCGGCGTTCATCAGCAGATCGACGGTGTCCATCTGGACTTTCTTGGCGACCTCGGCATAGGCGGCCATGTGTTCGGCAGCCAGTTCGGCGGCGGCCGAGGCGAAGTCGGACATCGCCTTGGCATAGTCACCCGGCTGCTCTTTCGAGGTGGTCAGCTCGCCCATGCGCGACAGCGTGTCCTTGGCCCAGGCGGCCGAGATCTCGGTCGAACGCTCGGCGGCCTGCAGGGCGACGCGGGTCATCCGCTCGCTCAGCTGAGCCTGGGTCTTGAAGGCTTCGGACATCGACGAGGTGTCGACGGGGAAGTTCGCCATCATGTCCTGGAAGGTCTTGGTGAAGTCGGGGGTCTTGGCCATCGGATCTCTCCTGGATGCGGTTATTGATCGGGTTCAGTAGCACTGCACATACAATAGATGCTGCAGTGCAGCATTTCAAGCGGTTTATGCTGCACTGCAGCAAAAAGTCTTCCGCTTGCGTGTTCCCGCATGGAATGCGGGGTCAGCGCGGGAGAGTCTGGCATCAGACCCTTTCGCGCTTCCCTTTCGCCGTCAGGCGGTCTCGTGCACGTAGGTTCCCGGTGCGGGCGCCAGCGAAAGCTGCGGGCTGCGCGCCGGAACCATCGGTCCGGCATGTTCGGCCAGCCATTCGCCCCAGTGGTTCCACCACGATCCGGGGGTGTAGGTCGCATGCTCGCGCCATTCCTCAGGCGTGCCGTCGAAACCTGCGTGCGACAGGTAGTGGCCATATTTGACCTTGCTCGGCGGGTTGATGATCCCGGCGATATGGCCCGATTCCGACAGGATGAAGGTCCGGTCCTCCGCGCCCATCTGCGCGATTCCCTTCCAGCTGTGCAGCCAGGGGGCGATGTGGTCGCCCTCGCAGGCAATGGCGCAAAGGGGGACCGTCACATCGGACAGGTCGACTTTATGGCCGAGAACCTCGAACCCGTCCCGGACCAGCGCGTTCTTCTGGCAGATTTCACGCAGATACTGCGTGACCATCGGACCGGGCAGGTTCGTTCCGTCCCCGTTCCAGTAGAGAAGATCGAAGGCAGGCGGCGTCTCGCCCAGCATGTAGCTGCGGATGGCGGGGCCCCAGATCAGGTCGTTGGCGCGCAGGAAGCTGAAGGTGCGCTGCATCAGCTTGGCCGACAGATAGCCCATGCGCTCCACCTCGCCCTCGATCCCGCCGACGAAGTCGTCCTGCAGGAAGGTGGTGAACTCGCCCTGATCCGAGAAGTCGGTCAGCGTGGTGAAGAAGGTGGCCGATTTCACCCGGTCGTCGCCGCGCTGCTTCATCACGCCCAGGGTGGTGGACAGCGTCGTGCCGCCGATGCAGTAGCCGACGGCGTTCAGCTGCGGCTCCTCCGTCAGTTCCAGCACCTTGTCGATCGTTTCGAGAAACGCGGCCACATAGTCGTCCATGGCCACGTCGGCAAAGCTGGAATCCGGGTTCTTCCAGGACAGGACGAACACCGTATGCCCCTGCTCGACCAGCCAGCGCAGCATGCTGTTCTGCGGCTTGAGATCAAGGATGTAGTATTTGTTGATCCAGGGCGGGAAGACCACGACCGGGGCCTTGTGCACCTGTCCGGTCGTCGGCGCGTACTGGATCAGCTCGTACATCCGGGTGCGGTGGACGACCTCGCCGGGCGTGGTGCCGATGTTCTCGCCCACGCGGAAGGCGCTGCGGTCGGCCAGCGAGACGATCATCTCGCCGCCGCTCGCCTCGATGTCGTGGACCAGGTTCTCCAGTCCGCGCACGAGGCTCTCGCCCTCGGTCTCGAGCGCCTTGATCAGCGCGTCGGGGTTGGTCGCCAGAAAGTTGGTCGGCGCCAGCATGTCGATCATCTGCCGGGTGAACCAGTCCACGCGGCGGCGTTCGACATCGCTCTGGATGTCCAGGTCGGCGGCGGCCTTGCGGATCGCCTCGGCGTTGATCTGATACTGGCGCATGACGAAGCTGTAGAAGGGGTTCGTCTGCCACAGCGGGTTCTTGAAGCGGCGGTCCACCGGGCCGTCGCTTTCCGGCGCCTGGAAGCCCTGGACGAAGGCGCTCTGCGCATCGGCCACATGGCGCAGGGTGTCCCCCCAGTAGCGGACCTGCTGCTCGATCAGCCGCGCGGGCTGTTCGGTGGCGAGCTTCAGCCAGGCCTGCGCGACCGAGCCGTAAAGCTCGGGTCCCGGCACCTCGACGCCCGGATGACGCATGGGCCGGCTGCTGGCGGCGCGCAGCAGGCGCTGGCTCAGGTTCTCGATACGGGAGATGTTCTCGGACAGCTTCTCGGAAAGGCCGGGCGCCAGCAGCGGATTCCCGAAGGCCGTCGCCGATGCCGGGGCGACCTCTGATGCCGATGCGACCTCCGGTGCCGGGGTGGTCTCCGGTGCCGGGGCGGCAGGCGGCGGCGCCTCGGGGCGGGGCGGCTCGGTGGCGGTTGCCGGCTGTGCGGGCAGCCCCTCGTCGGTGACGGTGACGGGTTCCTGCTCTGTCGCCGGCGTTACATCAGCAGCCGGCGTTGCAGGAGCTTCGCCCCGTCGCGCGGCTTGATCCTGCGGAGCCGCGGTCTTCTCCGCGCCCGCTTCGGCGTCAGCGACCTCCGCCGCTTTCGCGGCCACCGCCGGTTCCGCCGCGTTTCCGGCGATCTTCCTCGGCCTTCCCCTCGGTCTGGATGCGGAAGCCGCCTCTGCCTTCGACCCATCCGGGGCTGTTGCCTTTCGGCGTGTCCGCTTGCCCGCGGGCGGAGCCGAATCATTCTCGACAGCCGGCAAGGTGCCGGACATGATCGCGGCGACCGGATCTGGTTCCACCGACTCGCCGAGCGAAGGCGAATCCTGTTGAGTTGCCGCAACTACCTTTGGGCCAAGGGTTTCTGCAATTGCAGCATCAAGCCCTTGTTCCGGCTGACCTACCTCCACAGCCGAGGCTTTTTTCCCGCGACGCGACGCGACGTCCTCTCGTTTAATTGCCATGGCAATGGGTCCTCATCAGCACGATTCGCATTAAGACTTGCTTGACGTAAGCCGTAAAGCAGGCATTACGCACCACAACTTTGAAGGAGTAACGGTCCATGGTCTACAAGGGTATGCGCGGCATGTTGTCCTACGACGCCATGGAAACGCTTCGCAACACCAACGAGTGGATGGGCGCATCCGCGCGGGCCATGGCCTCCTATCCCCTGTTCGCCATGATCCCCACTCCGATGTTCAAGGTGCTCAGCGCTTGGGGCCGGGTGACGGAACGCAGCTTTGCCCGGATGGTGATCAAGCCCGATTGGGACATCCCGCCGATCGCCGGCACCGAGGGCCAGGACCATCTGGTCTATGTCGAGCCGGTGGTGCGCCGCCCCTTCGGCAACCTTGTGCAATTCCGCGTGGCCCGGCGCGAACCGATGGCCCGCCGCGTCCTGCTGGTTGCGCCCATGTCGGGACATTACGCGACCCTTCTGCGTTCGACCGTCAACTCGCTGCTGCCCGATTGCGACGTCTGGGTGACCGACTGGCAGAACGCGCGCGACATCCCGGTCAGCGAGGGCAAGTTCGATATCGAGGATTATACCGGCTATCTTGTCGATTTCATGAAGCATCTCGGACCGGATCTTCATGTCGTCGCGGTTTGCCAGCCAGCGCCGCTGGCGCTGGCCGCGACCGCGATCCTGGCCGAGGACGAACCGGCTGCCCAACCCCGCACCCTGACCCTGATCGGCGGCCCCGTCGATCCCGACGCGGCGCTGACCGATGTCACCGACTTCGGCAACCGGGTGACGATGGGCCAGCTTGAACATGCCTTCATCCAGCAGGTCGGCTTCAAGTATCGGGGCGTCGGCCGCATGGTCTATCCCGGCCTCGCGCAGCTCGGCTCGTTCATCGCCATGAACGCCGAAACCCATGCCGCCGCCTTCCGCGACAAGATCATCGCCGAGGCGCGGGGCGAAGGCTCGATCAGCGACAAGCACAACAAGTTCTACGACGAATATCTCGCCGTGATGGACATGACGGCCGAGTTCTACCTGACCACGGTCGAACGCATCTTCAAGAATCTCGAGATCGCCCAGAACCGTTTCGTCGTCAAAGGACGGCAGGTGGACATCGGCAAGATCAGGGATGTGGCGATCATGACCGTCGAGGGCGCGAACGATGATATCTCGGGCCCTGGCCAGTGCGTCGCCGCGATCAGGCTCTGCACCGGCGTTCCCGACAACAAGAAGGCCCAGCATCTCGAACCCGGCGCGGGTCACTATGGCATCTTCGCGGGCAAGAGCTGGCGGATCAACATCCGCCCGATGGTGCTGGACTTCATGGACGAGAACGGCATGACCCCCGACAAGAACCGGATCAAGCGCCTGCGTGGCATGACCGGCCCCGGCGACACCCGCACCCCCGGTCCCGAGGAACGCGACAGCCGCATCGCCGTCTGACCGCTCCTCCCTTGCAAGTCCAAAGGCCCCGCCGCACCCGCGCGCGGGGCCTTTCCCTTTGCGGAACCTCAGCCGTGCGGCGGGTGTTGGCCCTGCGACTGTCCGCGCCCATCCGGGGCGCAAAGGAGGATACATGACCGACAACCGCGACACCTTCTGGAAGCGCCTCGAAGGCATCAACGCCGGGATGCTGGGGGCCGAGCCCGACTGGCGTCTGGTGCCGATGTCCCACTACCCGGAACCGGAAACCGCGACACTGTGGTTCATCACCGCCGACGGCACCGACCTGGTCGAGGCCGTGGAAGATGGCGCGAAAAAGGCCGTCCATGCGGTGGGGGACGGCGACGGCCAGCTTTACGCCCGCATCGAAGGGCGGCTGGAACGGTCGAACGACGCGGCCAAGCTCGACGAGGTCTGGAACGCGGTCGCCTCAAGCTGGTTCGAGGGCGGCGAGCGCGACCCGGACGTGCGCCTTCTGAAGTTCACCATGTCCGAGGCCGAGGTCTGGACCACCGCCGGCCGCATCGGCTTCTTCTACGAGATCGCCAAGTCCAAGATCACCGGCGCCAAGCCCGACATGGGCGATCATTTCCAGGTCAGCTTCTGACCCCTTCACGATGCTGCGCCCGGCCCTCGCGGCCGGTCGCTTGCGTTCAGCCCGCCAGTTCCGTCACCGCCTCGCGGATCATCCGCAACTCGCCCGGCCCGCTGAAACGATGGTCCGCGTCCTTCACCAGCATCAGCCGGATATCCGGCCCCTCGGCATGGGACAACAGCCGCAGCGCATCCTCTATCGGCACATCGGCATCCGCCGTCCCCTGCAGGAAGCGCACCGGCATCGGCAGCGCCAGCGGCTGCCCGAAGACGCTGTTCTCCGCCCCCTGATCGAACAGCCGCCGCGAGAAGACGTAATCCTCGCCATATTCACTCGGCCGGGTGATCCGCCCCTCGCGCACCAGAGCCTCGTGGTCCGCATCGGTGAACTCCGCCTGCATCCGCGCCGTGAAATCCGGCGCGGCGGCGATCGTCACCAGCCCCGCCCAGCGTTCCGGCCGCTCGCGCGCCAGCAGCAGCGCCAGCCACCCGCCCAGCGACGACCCCACCAGCACCTGCCGCCCCGGTGCCAGCGCGTCGATCACGTCCCGCGCATCCTTCAGCCAGTCGCCAACGCCGAACTCCTCGACGCGTCCCTCGCTGCTCCCGTGCCCCGACAGGTCGAAGCGCAGCATGGCGCGGCCCTGAGCCCGGCACCACGCCTCCAGATCGACCGCCTTGGTCCCGCCCATGTCCGACTTGAACCCGTGCAGGAACACGACGCCCGGTCCCTGCCCCTCAAGCCGCTCATAGGCCAGCCGCCGCCCCGATGCTGTCCGGTGAAACATGGCGCCACTCCTTCTTTCTTCTTTGTAGAAATATCCCACGGGGGCCCGGGGGCGTGAAGCCCCCGGACCGGCGGCGCCACCAAGGCCCGCATTGACACGGCCCCCTGCCCGCGCCACACGGGCCCCCACATAACCCGCAACCGGGCGTTCCGTGGGCGCCGAACCGATTGGGAGGACGCGATGTCCCAGATTTCTCTCACCTTCCCCGATGGCAGCATCCGCGACTATCCCGCCGGCACCACCGCGGCCGAGGTCGCCGCATCCATCGCGCCCAGCCTTGCGAAGAACGCGATCAGCGCCAGCTTCTACGGCCGACACATCGACCTCGCCTGGCCGCTGACCCAAGGCGGCTCCATCGCCATCAACACCATGAAGGACGCAGCCCCCGCGCTGGAACTGATCCGCCATGACCTCGCCCATGTCATGGCCCGCGCGGTGCAGGAGCTCTGGCCCGACGTGAAGGTCACCATCGGCCCGGTCCGCGACTACGGCTGGTTCTACGACTTCGACCGCGAGGAACCCTTCACCCCCGACGACCTCGGCGCCATCGAGGCGAAGATGAAGCAGATCATCGCCGCCCGCGATCCCGTCCGCACCGAGGTCTGGGACCGCGCCCGCGCCATCGCCCATTACGAAGCGGCCGGAGAGCCCTTCAAGGTCGAGCTGATCCACCGCATCCCCGAAGGTCAGGACCTGCGGATGTATTGGCACGGCGACTGGCAGGACCTCTGCCGCGGCCCGCATCTGCAGCATACCGGCCAGCTTCCCGCCGACGCCTTCAAACTGACCCATGTCGCCGGTGCTTACTGGCTGGGCGACAACACACGCCCGATGCTGCAGCGCATCTACGGCGTGGCCTTCCGCAACCGCGACGAACTCAAGGCCCACATGACCATGCTGGAGGAGGCCGCCAAGCGCGACCACCGCAAGCTGGGACGAGAGATGGACCTGTTCCACATGCAGGAGGAAGCGCCGGGCCAGGTCTTCTGGCATCCGAACGGCTGGAACATCTATGTCGCGCTGCAGGACTACATGCGCCGCCAGCAGCGGAAGGGCGGCTATGTCGAGGTGAACACCCCGCAGGTCGTGAACCGCAAGCTGTGGGAAGAATCCGGCCACTGGGAAAACTACAAGGAAAACATGTTCATCGTCGAGGTGGACGAGGACCACGCCCGCGAGAAGACCATCAACGCGCTGAAGCCGATGAACTGCCCCTGCCACGTTCAGGTGTTCAACGTCGGCCTGAAATCCTACCGCGACCTGCCCCTGCGCATGGCCGAGTTCGGGTCCTGCAACCGCTACGAGCCCTCTGGCGCGCTGCACGGCATCATGCGCGTGCGCGGCTTCACCCAGGACGACGCGCATATCTTCTGCACCGTGGCGCAGATCGAACTCGAATCCCGCCGCTTCATCGAGTTCCTGTCGCGCGTCTATGCCGATCTCGGCTTCGACCAGTGGCGCATCAAGCTGTCCACCCGGCCCGAAAAGCGCATCGGCTCGGACGAAAGCTGGGACCATGCGGAAGCCGCGCTTGCCAATGCGGTGACGGCGGCGGGCCACGGCTACGAAATCTTTCCGGGCGAAGGCGCCTTCTACGGCCCCAAGCTGGAATTCGTGCTGACCGACGCCATCGGCCGCGACTGGCAATGCGGTACGCTGCAGGTGGACCCGAACCTGCCGGAACGGCTGGATGCGGAATATGTCGGCGAGGACGGGCAGAAGCACCGCCCCATCATGCTGCACCGCGCCGTGCTGGGCAGCTTCGAGCGCTTCATCGGAATGCTGATCGAGAACTACGCGGGCAAGCTGCCTCTGTGGCTTGCGCCCCGGCAGGTGGTGGTGGCCTCCATCGTGTCGGACGCCGACGACTATGTGCGCGAGGTGGTCGAGGCGCTGAAATCCGCCGGCCTGCGGGCCGAGGCCGATACTCGCAACGAGAAGATCAACTACAAGGTCCGTGAACACTCGCTGAAGAAGGTGCCCGTCATCATCGCCGTCGGGATGAAGGAGGTGGCAGAGCGCAGCGTCTCGATCCGCCGCCTCGACAGACAGGGTTCCGAATCAGCACTCCTTGATTCCGCATTGGAATCCCTGCGTATCGAGGCCACTCCGCCCGACCTGCGTGACTGATGTTGCGTGCAAGCTATTGAGATCACGCGCCCGTGACCCTGCGTCAATGCGAACACGATTCTGTGCTTGCGTTCGCAGGTGATTTGTTCATCCTGTTTCCGCGTGAGCATGACTTTCTACCGCGTCCCTTCACGGGGCAGCCGGACTGCGAAAGGGCTGCACGACCCCGATCGGCAATCTCGCCATCGGGAGACTGAAGGAGAGAAGGTCATGGCGACCGGCACCGTTAAATGGTTCAACGCCACCAAGGGTTTTGGCTTCATCGCGCCCGATGATGGCGGCAAGGACGTGTTTGTCCATATTTCCGCGGTTGAGCGTGCAGGTCTGACGGGCCTCAACGACAACCAGAAGATCGAGTACGAGCTGCAGTCGGGCCGCGACGGCCGCGCATCGGCATCGGATCTGCGCCTGCTCTGATTCCTCCGGGCTTTGCCCCGAAAGCGTGATAGCGGCCTGCGGAAACGCGGGCCGTCTTGCATTTCTGGTCCCTCCGTCGCATCCCCTCCAGCGTCACAAGTTGGGATGGCGCATCATGCAGGACGGCAAGCCGCAGGACTTCAACCTGGCCGAACATGTGCTTGCGGCGGGACTGGAGGCGCCCGACAAGCTGGCGCTTGCGGTGGTCTCGGCCACAGGGGCCGACCGCTGGTCCCATGCCCGCCTGCGGGCGGCAGTGCTTGGCGCAGCGACAGGGTTGCTGGACCGGGGCCTCAGGCCCGGCGACCGCGTGCTGCTGCGGATCGGAAATGAGCCCGCCTTCCCTGTCGCCTATCTTGCCTGCATTGCGGCGGGGCTGATCCCGGTGCCGACCTCGGCCATGCTGACGGGGCGCGAGGTCACGAAGATGGCCGCCGACATCCAGCCCGCGTTGGTCATTGCAGGCGATGGCATCGCCCTGCCGGAAGGGACGACCAATGTCCTGCCCGCCGATCAGCTTGCCGCCATGACCGCCCTGCCCTCTGCGGATTTCGACCGCGGCGACGCCGACCGGTTAGCCTACATCGTCTATACCTCGGGCACCTCGGGCAATCCCCGCGCCGTCATGCACGCCCATCGCGCGATCCTTGCCCGGCGGCTGATGTTCGAGGGCTGGTATGGGCTGCAGCCCTCGGACCGGCTGCTGCACGCGGGCGCCTTCAACTGGACCTTCACGCTGGGCACCGGGCTGATGGACCCCTGGACCGCCGGCGCCACCGCCCTGATCCCGGCCGAGGGCACCGCCATCGAGCAGATCCCGCTGATCGCTCGCCGCCACGGCGCCACCCTGATCGCCGCCGCGCCCGGAGTCTTCCGGCGGATGCTGCGCGCCGACTGGGCACCCCTGCCCGACCTGCGCCACGGGCTGACGGCGGGCGAAAGGCTCGACCCCGAACTGCGCCGAGCGTGGAAGGACCGCACCGGCACCGACCTGCACGAGGCGATGGGAATGTCGGAATGCTCGACCTTCCTTTCGGGCTCGCCCGCGCACCACGCGCCGGAAGGCTCGGCGGGCTATCCGCAGCCCGGCCGCCGCGTGGCGATCCTGTCGGATGACGGCGAGCCCCTGCCCCCCGGTCAGTCCGGCATCCTGGCCGTCCATCGCACCGACCCGGGGCTGTTCCTAGGCTACCTCGGCCAGCCCGAGGAAACCGCCGAAAGGTTTCAGGGCGACTGGTTCCTGACCGGCGACCTGGCGGTGCAGGCCGAGGATGGCGCGATCTCTACCCTGGGCCGGGCCGACGACATGATGAACGCGGGCGGCTTCCGCGTGGCCCCGGCCGAGGTCGAGGACGTGCTGGTCCCGGTCCCCGGCGCGGGGGACGTCGCCGTGACCGAACTGCCGGTTCCTGGCGCATCCATCATCGCCGCCTTCTGGACCGGCCCGGCCACGCCCGAGGCGATGCGCGCCGCCGGCGAGGCTGGCCTCGCCCGCTACAAGCAGCCCCGCGAGTTCATCCGGGTCGAGGCGCTGCCGCGCACCCCTACCGGCAAGATCAACCGCCGCGCCCTGCGCGAGGCGCACAGGAAGGACGCTTGACCCTCACTGCGGAAAGGTGACGGCGTCCAGCGGGTATTCGGCCACGGCCACCATCGGCTGGTCGCCGTCCTCGGCGAAGGCAAAAACATGCAGCATGTCGTTCTGCAGCACCACGCGGCAGAACCGCCCCTCCTGCGCCATCGCGGCGGGACATTCCGGCATATCGCCATGCTCGACGGTCGCCTCGAAGATTTCATAGGTCATCGCGGCCGCCGGGGTTTGGCGCGGCTCGGCAAGGTTGATCGGCGCGGCGACGCCCGCCGCATTGGTTCCATCGCCGTGGTCTTCGCCGGGGACAGAGGCCATCGCCGCGACGCCGGACAGCAGTACGGCGGCAAGGGAAAGGGGAAGGGCTCGGGTCATCTTGGGACTCCATGAGAATCAGGCAAGTTGAAACTGATTGATTTTGTCGGCTTTATACAAGAATGAAGATCGTGCGGACGCGTCAGGCTGCGCCGAAACTTGCCGTCGGCGCGGCCCGGGTGCATGAGGGAAGTCGCTTTCACCAACGCAGGTTTCCCGGATGAACCGTTTCGCCGCCCCCATCGCCGAACAGATCTGGGACATGAAATACCGCCTGCGCGCAGCCGACGGCACGCCGCTGGATGCCACGGTCGAGGACACATGGCGGCGCGTGGCCCGCGACCTCGCCTCGGTCGAGGCAGACCCGGCAGCATGGGAGGGCCGCTTCTACGCCGCGCTCGAGGATTTCCGCTTCCTGCCCGCGGGCCGGATCATCTCGGGCGCGGGGACGGGGCGGTCGGTCACGCTGTTCAACTGCTTCGTCATGGGCACGATCCCCGACAGCATGGCGGGCATCTTCGACGGGCTCAAGGAAGCCGCGTTGACCATGCAGCAGGGCGGCGGAATCGGCTACGACTTCTCGACCATCCGCCCGAAGGGGGCCGAGGTAAAAGGGGTAGCCGCCGACGCCTCGGGGCCGCTGAGCTTCATGGATGTCTGGGACGCCATGTGCCGCACGATCATGTCCGCAGGCTCGCGCCGGGGCGCGATGATGGCGACGATGCGCTGCGACCATCCCGACATCGAGGACTTTATCGCCGCCAAGCAGGACGCCGCCAGACTGCGGATGTTCAACCTGTCGGTGCTGGTGACGGACGCCTTTATGGCAGCGCGAGAGGCCGATGCCGACTGGCCGCTGGTCTTCGGCGGCCGGGTGTTCAGGACTATACGCGCTCGCGATCTGTGGGACGGGATCATGCGCGCCACCTATGACTATGCCGAGCCGGGCGTGATCTTCATCGACCGGATAAACCGTATGAATAACCTCGTCTATGTCGAAGAAATCTCTGCCACAAACCCTTGCGGCGAACAGCCTCTGCCGCCCTATGGCGCCTGCCTGCTGGGCTCGATCAACCTCGCGCGGCTGGTGCAGGACCCCTTCGGGCCCGAGGCCGCGCTGGATCTCGATACTCTGGATGAGTTGGTCACAACGGCCGTGCGGATGATGGACAACGTCGTGGACGCCTCGCGCTTCCCGCTGCCGCAGCAGGCGGCCGAGGCGCAGGCCAAGCGCCGCATCGGTCTGGGCGTGACGGGCCTTGCCGACGCGCTGATGATGGTCGGCCTGCGCTATGGTGCGCCCGAGGCAGCCGAGGCCACCCGCCACTGGATGCACCGCATCGCACGGGCGGCCTATCTGGCGAGCGTGGGTCTGGCCAAGGAAAAGGGCGTCTTCCCGCTGTTCGATGCCGATGCCTACCTGTCCTCGGGATTCATGCAGAAGATGGACGAGGACGTGCGCGAGGCCGTCCGCGCCCACGGCATCCGCAACGCCCTGCTGACCAGCGTGGCCCCCACCGGCACGATCAGCCTCTACGCCGGCAACGTCAGTTCGGGGATCGAGCCGGTCTTCGCCCACAGCTATACCCGCAAGGTCTTGCAGAAGGACGGCACCCGCACCGAGGAGGAGGTCGTGGATTACGCCGCCCGGCTGTGGCGCGACCGCATGGGCGACGCGCCCTTCCCCGACTGGTTCGTGGACGCCCAGACGCTGTCGCCGCTGGACCATGTCGCCATGCAGGCGGCGGCGCAGGACTGGGTGGACAGCTCGATTTCCAAGACGATCAACTGCCCCGAAGACATTTCCTTCGACGCCTTCAAGGACGTCTATCTTGCGGCCTGGGATCAGGGCTGCAAGGGCTGCACCACCTATCGCCCGAACGAGGTTACGGGCTCGGTCCTGTCGGTGGAGAAGCCCTCGGCGCCCGAGTTGCTGGACAAGCCGATGGACCGCCCGGTGGCGTTGGGGGGCGCGACCTACAAGCTCAAGTTCCCCGGCAGCGAGCACGCCATCTACATCACCGTCAACGATATCGAGGACGGCGGGCGCAGGCGGCCTTTCGAGGTCTTCATCAATTCCAAGAACATGGAGCATTATGCCTGGACCGTGGCGCTGACGCGGATGATCTCGGCCGTCTTCCGCCGCGGCGGGGACGTGAGCTTCGTGGTCGAGGAGTTGAAGGCCGTCTTCGACCCCCGCGGCGGCGCCTGGATGGAAGGCCGCTACGTTCCCTCGATCCTGGCCGCGATCGGCGGCGTGATCGAGCGGCACATGGTCGCCATCGGCTTTTTGCCGGGGGAAGGGACAGGACTAAAGGCGGACCCCCATGCGAGCGGCGCGACCTCGATCGGCCCTTCCTGCCCTGCCTGCGGGACGCCGGGGATGCGGATGATCGAGGGATGCATGACCTGCCCAAGCTGCGGTCACTCGCGCTGCCAGTAGCTGTTGATCGCTGCTCTTGTGTTGGAACAGCCAATTCCTGGCCATTTCGAGGTTTGCATGGCCATTTCGCAGTCAAAATAAGGCCATCCGCCTTCGCGCGGTCGGAACACGCAGACAGCCCGCAGTTGCGCCCCTCGCAGGAGCGGCAAAGACCCGAGTCGGCTTTTCATGTCACGGCTATGTCTGATTGGCATATCCAAGGGGTACAATGTGCCAGCGGCGACGATAGCCTTCGGGCACACGTATTTGGCATCCCGGTTTTTCGATGTCCGACATCCTGGCCGACCTGATCCTTTCTCTTGCACCGGAAGACGGTTCCGCCATCGGCAACGCCGCCATGATGGCCCGAATGCGCGCGCGGGTGCCGAACATGACAGACGACGACTACCTTGCCGCGCGGGACATTTTCGTCGGTGCCGGGCTGCTCGTCCGCGGCAGAGGTCGCGGCGGATCAATCTTCCTGATCCCTAATCCGGACAAGGACGATGACCTCGAAGACGAGGTGGGCGGCTTCGACCTGCTACCGACCGAAGAGTCGCCAGTGCCGCAACGAAGGGTGATCACGAGCCGAACCACACCCCGCAAGGCAGATGGGCCTGTTCAGGTGCTGAGCTATCGCCATGGCGAGACGCGGGTGAACAACCCCGAGGTCGGGATGGACCATGCCGGCCTCGATCCGGATAGCGAGAAAACGGTCCGGGCCTATCACCCGCGTCTCGACGCGGTCCTGAACTTCAACAGCGCGCGGGCGGGGATCGAGAGGCTGATCGACGAGGCGCTGGCCAGCAGTGATACCGAGCGGATGCGGGACGCGCTGCAGGAGCTGAAGCGGCTGCAGGCACCGTATATCTGAACTGGACAGGCAAGGCGGAGCGGACGAGCGTCGAGGTCGATACCGGCTCGCTCCACGTGCATGAGCCTGTGGACCCGGCGCCGATCCTGGCCAACGCGGCGAAGCGGCTGAAGGGCAAGAATGCGGCGGCGCAGTGGCGGCAGCCGGACCTGTTCGCGGCCCCGTTCGAGAACCTGCCCCTGCGTCAGGCGCTGGGGTAATCTTCCCCGTTTTAACGGGGTGCGGCCGTAGAATTCACGCGGCCATCTTCAGTTTCTGGGCAGGGGTGACCCCGCCGATGCCCATGTTCCGGCGTTCGTTGTTGTAAGTCCACAGCCACTCGGTGGCGATGTCCTGCACCTCCTCGATGGTTTCAAAGATGTAGAGGTCCAGCCACTCGTGCCGAACGGTGCGGTTGTAGCGCTCGACATAGGCGTTCTGCTGGGGCTTTCCGGGCTGGATGTAGGTCAGGGCAATGCCCGGCTTCCCGGCCCAGGTCGTCAGCGTGGAACTCACATATTCCGGGCCGTTGTCCACCCTGATGGACAGGGGCTTTCCGCGCCATTCGATGATCTGGTTCAGGGACCGAACGACCCGTTCGGCGGGCAACGAGAAGTCGACCTCGATGCCCAGACCCTCGCGGTTGAAGTCGTCCAGCACGTTCAAGAGACGGAACTGCCGCCCGTCAACCAGCCGGTCGGCCATGAAGTCCATGGACTAGGTGGTGTTCGGCGTTTCCGGCACGGCCAGTTCTTCGGGCTTCTCCCGCTTCAGCCGTCGTCGCGGCTTGATGCGCAGGTTCAGTTCCAACTCGCAGTAGATCCGGTGGACCCGCTTATGGTTCCAAACATGTCCTTTGACGTTGCGCAGGTGCAGGAAGCACAGGCCGAACCCCCAGGTCTTGTGCGCCCTGGTCAGCCCGACCAGCAGGTCGGCGATCAACTCGTTCTCTTCGACGCGCTTCGGGCTGTAGCGGAAACAGGTCTCGCTCACGCCGAACGCCCGACAGGCCAGCGCGATGCTGGCCGCCTTCGTCGCCACCGCCTTCTCGGCCAACTCCCGGCGCTGAGCTGGCCGCGTCACTTTTTTCCAAGCGCCTCGCGAAGCAGATCGGCCTGCATGCTGAGGTCCGCAAACATGCGCTTCAGCCGCCGGTTCTCGTCCTCAAGGGCCTTCATCTGGCCCATCATGGACGCATCCATGCCGCCATACCTGGCGCGCCACTTGTAAAACGTCGCGCTGCTGATTCCATGCTCGCGGCACAGCTCAGGCACAGCCAGCCCGCCCTCGGCCTGGCGCAGCACGCCCATGATCTGGGCTTCGGTGAAACGGCTGTTGATTTCCACTCGGAACTGACCCGGGTAGGCGCGTAATTTCCACTGAGAACTGACCCATGTGAACCTTCCCCAAAGCGGAGCGCGGCGGGGGTAATGGAGTGATCCACATGGGACTTTTGAACATCATCCGACGCATGGCGTTGCGGGAGAAGCTGCCGATCCGGGAGATCGCACGGCGGACCGGTCTGTCGCGCAACACCATCAGGAAGTATCTGAACGCTGGCACCATCGAGCCAAGGTTCGCGACCCCGGAGCGGCCGAGCAAGCTTGATCCGTTTGCCGAGAAGCTGGCGGCGTGGCTGAAGACGGAAGCCGGCAAGTCACGCAAGCAGCGCCGAACGCTGAAGCAACTCCATGCCGACCTCGTGGCGCTCGGCTTCACCGGCTCCTACGGCCGGGTCGCGGCCTTCGCCCGGCAATGGCGGATGGACCGGCAGCGCGAGCAGCAGACGACGGGCCGCGGCACCTTCGTCCCGTTGGCCTTTCGGCCGGGCGAGGCGTTCCAGTTCGATTGGAGCGAGGACTACGCGGCTCTGGGGGGCGAGCGCACGAAGCTTCAGGTCGCCCATATCAAGCTGGCACACAGCCGGGCCTTCCTGGTTTGGGCCTATCCGGCTCGCAAACCCACGAGATGCTGTTCGACGCCCACTGGCACGGGTTCCGCGTCTTCGGCGGCGTGCCGGGCCGCGGCATCTATGACAACATGAAGACGGCGGTTGACCGCGTCGGTCGCGGCAAGGAACGGCAGGTCAACATCCGCTTCCTCGCCATGACCAACCACTATGTCTTCGAGCCGGAGTTCTGCAATCCTGCCGCGGGATGGGAGAAGGGACAGGTCGAGAAGAACGTTCAGGATGCCCGGCCTCGTTTGTGGCAGCCGATGCCGAACTTTCCTGACCTGGCGGCGCTGAACGCATGGCTGGAACAGCGGTGTCTGGAGTTGTGGCGTGGAATCCCGCACGGGGTTCTGCCCGGAACCGTCGCCGACGCCTGGGCCGAGGAGCAAACTGCGCTGATGCCGCTGCCGCCTGCCTTCGACGGCTTTGTCGAGCGGAGCAAGCGTGTCTCACCCACCTGCCTGATCAGCTTCGAACGCAATCGCTACAGCGTGCCAGCGTCCTTCGCCAACCGGCCCGTCAGCCTGAGAGTCTACCCGGATCGGCTGATGGTTGCCGCCGAGGGACAGATCCTGTGCGAACATGAGCGGGTGATCCAGCGCTCCCATCACCTGCCGTCGCGCACGATCTATGACTGGCGGCATTATCTGGCTGTCATCCAGCGCAAGCCCGGGGCCCTCAGGAACGGTGCGCCCTTCGCGGAACTGCCCCCGGCCTTTTGACAGTTGCAGGACCGCATGCTGCGACGTCCCGGTGGCGATCGCGAGATGGTCGATATCGTGGCACTGGTCCTGCACCACGATGAGCAGGCCGTGCTGGTTGCGGTGGAAATGGCTTTGGCCGAGGGCGTTGCGACCAAGACCCATGTGTTGAGTCTCCTGCACAGGCTGATCGATGGCAAGACCAGCGGGGGTCCTTGCATCGTTACTCCGCAGGCGCTGGCCCTGCGCCACGAGCCAAAGGCGAACGTCGAACGCTATGACGATCTGCGGGCGCAGATCGGAGACCGCCATGCGTCATGATCCCGCCAGTGCTGCCATCGTCATCATGCTCCGCAGCCTGAAGATGCACGGGATGGCCCAGGCCGTCGCCGACCTGATCGAACAGGGGGCGCCGGCATTCGAGGCGGCCGTGCCGATCCTGTCCCAGCTGCTGAAGGCCGAACTGGCGGAACGCGAAGTGCGCTCCATTGCCTATCACATGAAGGCCGCGCGCTTCCCGGCCTACAAGGATCTCTCGGGCTTTGACTTCGCTGCCAGCGAGATCAACGAGGCCACGGTGCGGCAACTGCATCGCGGTGACTTCATCGATGGCGCCCAGAACGTCGTGCTGATCGGCGGCCCGGGCACCGGAAAGACCCATGTCGCGACCGCCCTGGGCATCCAGGCCATCGAACACCATCGCCGGAAGGTCCGGTTCTTCTCCACCATCGAACTGGTCAACGCCCTCAAGCAGGAAAAGGCCAAGGGCAAGGCCGGACAGATCGCTGAAAGCCTGACTCGGCTCGATCTCGTGATCCTGGACGAGCTGGGCTACTTGCCGTTCAGCGCCTCGGGCGGTGCCCTGCTCTTCCATCTCCTGAGCAAGCTCTATGAGCGCACCAGCGTCGTTATCACGACCAACCTCGGCTTCAGCGAATGGGCCTCGGTCTTCGCCGACGCCAAGATGACCACCGCGCTGCTCGATCGCCTCACCCACCGCTGCCACATCCTGGAGACCGGAAACGACAGCTTCCGCTTCAAGGCAAGCTCAGGCGATCACGTTTCATAATGCACCTCGTTTGTTAGAATCCCGGCAGATTCATGGACCTGTTTGCAACATTATCAAGCGCTTGCCGTGGACGACGCGCGGCAATCTCCTGCAGTTCTATCCGCACCGCCTCGGTCTCCAGCGCGTCGACCGGTATTTTCCACGGGGCGGAATACATGATCTGGGTTGCGGGCAGAGTTTGCGACCGGATCAGCTTGTGAACCGAAGCGACGCACACGCCGAGCCGCTTGGCAGCAGCGTCGACGCTCAAGGTCTTCGGGACCTCTGCATCAGGATCATAGGGAGGGATCGCGAGCCTGTCGCGCAATTCCGCGACACGAACGGTTGTCCATGTCTCCCCATCCTCGGTGCGGCAGCGCATCCGGTTGAGAGTGACTGCCAGTTCCCTGTCAGGCCAGTGTCCGGCAAGTTTGCGGAGGACCTCCGGGGCCGTGAGCGTGCGGCCTGGCGGGAACCGCCCTGTCTTGCGCCGGGCCAGCCTGACCTCGGTGTGGCGTCCGCCGATCCAATGGATGAGCAGAATGAACTCGTTCTCCTCTGCGTCGATATCGATCACGACCTCCTCGATCAGCAGCCTGACCAGACGTTGTCTCGCGCGGGCATCGGTTCCCGCCGCGTTCCAGACGGACGGCAAATCCGTGGCGAGCCGCATGAGAACGGCGGGATTGACCCCGGGCTTCGCCCGGATCTCCGCGCCGAGTGCCGCCAGCTTGTGCTCTACCGCCGCCACCCGCTCCAACGCCGCGTTCCAGCGCGCCTCCAGGGTTCGGGCGACATGCCGTTTGGCGGGATCGACGTGCTCGTAGCGCCGCTCCGCCAGTTCCGCCGCATATCGGGCCTCATCGAGTTCCTTCTCGACCGCAAGCCGGACGGTCTCCTGCGCCCGGGCGACCTGCTGCTCCGCCAGAAGGGCGGCCTGCACGGCCTGTCCGGAGACGGCCTCGAGAAGCTGACTCGCGACGAGCGCATCAATACTTCCCCCGCCGGCACCGATGCACAGACCGGCCCCGACATGTCCGTCATCGCCGCGGCACTGATAACGGTGCGACAGGTCCGTCCCCGTCTTGTAGAACACCCGCATCATCCTGCCGCAGCGCGCAACCGGGCCATGCCCGACAACAGCGCCTGTCCGCCACGTCCCGATTTGCGGGCCGTGCGTTTTTGCATATGCGCGTTCTCTTCCAGCATGCGGCAGTTCTCCTCGTAGGCGCGCCAGTCGAGATATCCCTCGTGGTTGTCCTTGATCAGCACGCTCCAGTCCTCGAGCGCCCGGTGGTGACCGCTGGTCTTGCGCGCTTGCCCATCCACCACCCCTGTCCGGTTCCCGGTCCGCCCGAAGGCATAAGCGCCAGCATAGATCGGGCTGTGCAGAACTTGCATCACGCTGTGATAGGCGGGCTTGCGCCATGCAATCTTCCGCAAGGCGCCGTTACGCAGCACCACCGGCAGATGGAGATCCGCCGCACGCAGCCACAGGAACACCTGCCGCCCGCTGCCAAGCTCGCGGAACTTGGCGAAGATCAGGCGGATGGCCTGCTGGACCCGCTCATCGGGATCCATCTCGATCCTGTCGTCCTCACTCCAGCAGAAGCCCGGCGGCAGGGTGAAGCGCAGCTCGCCCCGTCTCGCCTTCGCGTCTCGGGCTGCCAGCCCACGCTGGCGAAGGAGGCTCAGTTCGTATTCCGACATCGTTCCCTTGAGCCCGAGCAGCAGCCGATCGTTCATCAGGCGGGGATCGTAGACCCCCTCCGGGTCGACCACCAAGGCTCCCGTCAGGGCGCACAGATCGATCAGGTGATGCCAGTCGCGGCCATTGCGGGCGAGGCGCGAAGCCTCGATGCAATAGACCGCGCCCACCGTCCCGGCACACACTTCCGCAACCAGGCGCTGGAAGCCCGGCCGCGCGATCTGACCGGAACCGGAGCGCCCCAGATCTTCGTCGATCACCCGGACCTCCGCGAAGCCTGTGTCGCGGGCAGCTTCGGCCATCTGGTATTGCCGCTTTTGGCTCTCCAGATTGCCAAGGACCTGGGTAGCGTCCGTCAACGTGGTGTAATTTTGGGTATGGTTCCGGGCCGTCATGATCAGGCGGCTCTCGGTGTAATCTGAAGCGGTTTTTCCTCCTCGCTTGCTGGCGGGCTCAGGTCGGCCATGGCCTCGACCTGCATGTATCGGTGCTGAAGCTGCCACTCGTCGTTGGCTTCGAGGAGGACGGCTCCGATCAGGCGGACGATGCTGTCCTCGTTGGGGAAGATGCCGACGACATCGGCGCGGCGCTTCACTTCCTTGTTCAGCCGCTCCAGTGGGTTCGTGCTGTGCAGCTTGGTGCGATGCTGCGCCGGGAAGGCCATGTAGGCGAGCACGTCGGCTTCGGCGTCGTCCATGAAGGTTCCCAGCTTCGGCCATCTGGCGCGGAGCTGATCGGCGACATGGCGCCATGTCTGCACCGCGTTGTCGTGATCGGGCTGGATGAAGGCCTGCCGGATCGCGGCCGCGACCATGGTGTGCTGGCCCTTGGGAACGTAGGCGAGCGCGTTGCGCATGGCGTGAACCCGGCATCTTTGCCAGGTTGCGCCGAGCACGCGGGTGATGGCGGCCTTCAGCCCTTCGTGGGCATCGGAGATGACCAGCTTCACACCGGTCAGCCCACGACGCACCAGATCGCGCAGAAAGCTGGTCCAGAACGGCTCGGCCTCGGACGGGCCGATATGCAGCCCGACGATCTCGCGCTTTCCGTCCGTGCTGACGGCCACTGCGATTATCGCCGCCACCGAGACGATGCGCCCACCCTCGCGCACCTTCAGGTAGGTAGCGTCGAGCCACAGATAGGGCCAGTCGCCGGCGAGAGGACGCCCGAGGAAGGCATTCACCCGCTCGTCGATGTCCTTGCACAGCTTGGAGACAGACGATTTCGAGATACCGGTCATGCCCATGGCCTGCACCAGATCATCGACCTTGCGCGTCGAGACGCCATTGATCCACGCCTCCTGGATGACGGCGACCAGCGCCTTCTCGACCGTCTTCCGCGGCTCCAGGAAGCCAGGAAAATAGGCCCCGGAGCGCATCTTCGGGATCTTCAGGTTCAGCGTGCCAAGCCGGGTGTCGAGCGAGCGCTCGCGATAGCCGTTGCGCCAGGTCTGGCGGGTCTCGCCGCGCTCGTAGCGGCCAGCGCCGATCAGGCCGTCGACATCGGCCTCCATGATCAGCTGCAGCACGTTCTCGGCAATGAGGCGCAGGAAATCGGGATCGCCGCTCTTCGCAGCAAGTTCGGCCAGCGGTAGTCTGTCGTCGGTCATCGGGGGTTCCCTTTCGGTCAGGTTGAAGTCCATCAACTCCACCTTATCCGACGGGCCCGGTGACCACCCGATGCAGGGCGAAACCGACGGCGAAATCTTCACCGCAAAGTCCACCCGCATTGCTCCCCGAAATTACACCACCAGCGTGGACGCTACCAGGACCTGGCTCATCGTCGATTGCCGGACATAGACGATCGCACTGCGAGCGAGGTGCTCAGCGGTGATCTTTACATGCATCATTTTGCGAGCCCTCCGATATCTTCTCTGCGGCCGTCAGCAGCAACTCGGCCAGTGCTTCCAGAATTGCGGGTGTCGATGGTGCCGCCGGAGGACGGTTCCGGCTGTCGTCCAGTGCCAGGCAGAGCTGCGTTGGCTGCGAACGGGATCGGGGTCGGCAAGGCATGCGTATCCTCCTCTGGAATCGGTGCTCCAGAGGATGACGCAACCTCGGCACGACGCATCAGATCCAAGGTTCGGGCGAGCGCTTCCAAGGCTTCAAGCGCGACAACGGGCGGTCCGCTGTCCAGCCGCGCACAGTAGGCGGGATCGCACATCCAGGGCGGCAAGGTCCGGAAGAATCCGGGTCGTTCTTCTACCAGGATCGAATCCGAACCGTGCCGATGACCACCATCACGGGCGCGCAGGACGCGGCCGAACAGCGGGTGCCAAGGATACTCGATCCGCAGATCTTGCAGTTTGTATGTAGAATGAGAGCCGATCGGGCGCAGCGGTCAGGAAAACGAAGGAGGCCGGCCATGCCTTGACCCAAGCCTGACCCCCGAAACATAACCTGAAGGTGGGTCACTTCTTGATGGAAAACCCGGGTCAGTTCCGGGTGGAAATCAACATCCCTCATACCGAGTGAAATTGGCCCCAAAGCTCAGGTTCCCCCGCTGGACGTTCACCACGCCACCTTGGGTGTCGCTTCCGATGTCGGATTGCAGAAAGAATCCGTCGGCAGCTGCCGGGGTAGCGCAAAATACGGCAATGGCCGCAACTGCGATGGCCCCAAGGTGTCGGATTTTCGTCATGTCGGCACAACCTATGATGGAACGAGTCAAGTGGTAGCACAATCCTGACGTATTCAGAGGGAGGCCTCAAGGAAGCCGCGCGGCCTCGCAGATACAGAGCCTTGCGGACATCCGAAGCCCATGACTGTTGATTTTCACCCGGAACTGACCCGGGTATGGAGTGAACCCCCCGGGCTGGACCACATGAGCCCGAAAAACTGATACGCTGACCGGGCCTTGATCGGAGAAGGCTCATGACGTCACGAGGCCCCTGCCGTCGGCATTCGACACCGTTCAAGCTGCAGCTCTGCCAGGATATCCGCGCCGGTGTCCTGGGGCGGCGCGCGGTGACGTCCCGGGGCGTGGTGTAGGTATCGGTGGCCATCGGGTTTCTCGGTAGGGTCGGGTTGCGACAACCAACCTGAACCGAGGGATAGACCCGATGACCAAACCCATGATGGACCTCCGCGCGCTTGTGGAGAAGAGCGGCGATACCGATCTGCTGCGCGAGATGATCGGCTTCGCCGCCGAGCGGTTGATGGAGCTGGAGGTCGGCGCCAAGACCGGCGCCGACTATGGCGAGAAGAGCAGCGAACGGCTGGCGCAGCGCAACGGCTATCGTGATCGCGACTGGCAGACCCGGGCCGGCAGTGTCGAACTTCGCATCCCGCGCTTGCGCGCTGGCTCCTATTTCCCGTCCTTTCTCGAGCCGCGGCGATCGGTGGAGAAGGCGCTAACAGCCGTGATCTAGGAGGCCTATGTGCATGGCGTGTCGACGCGGTCGATGGATGACCTTGTGCAGGCCATGGGCGGCACCGGCATCTCGAAAAGCCAGGTCAGCCGGCTCTGCGAGGAAATCGACGAGCGGGTCGATGCTTTCCTCACCCGCCCGATCGAGGGCGAATGGCCCTACCTCTGGATCGATGCGACTTACCTCAAGGTGCGCCAGGGCGGCCGGATCTTGTCCGTCGCCGTGACGATCGCAGTGGGCGTTAACACCGACGGCCGGCGCGAAGTTCTGGGCATGGCGATCGGGGCTTCCGAAGCCGAGCCGTTCTGGACGGAGTTTCTGCGCGATCTCGTGCGCCGCGGCCTCTCCGGCGTGAAGCTGGTGATCAGCGATGCGCATGAAGGCATCAAGGCGGCCACGGCGCGGGTGCTGTCCACCACCTGGCAGCGTTGCCGGGTTCATTTCCAGCGCAATGCCCTGGCCCATGCCGGCAAGAGCAGCCGCAGGGTGGTCTCGGCCTTCATCGCCACCGCCTTTGCGCAGCCCGACCATGCCGCGGCCAAGACCCAGTGGCGGCTGGTGGCAGACCAGATGCGGCCCAAGCTGCCGAAGCTGGCTACGCTCATGGACACAGCGGAGGAGGACGTGCTGGCCTACATGACCTTCCCTGCCCAGCACCGCACCAAGCTGCACAGCACGGATGAGATCGACAAGCCGAATCCGAGCTTTCCTGTTATCGTTGCCTTGCGCAGGCGACCTCGTGGCGAAGCGCGACGCATCGGCTGCAAGGGTCGTCGGGCCGCCCAAGGATGCCTTGCCGAGTTGAGGCGCCTGCGCACCCGTCAGAGCCACGCGAAGGCCGCGCGCGAAGCCTCCGGCGTAGCGCAGCGCGCGGCCGGTGTATCGCTTTCGTCTGCCGACCTTCAGCGGACGATAGAGGCGACGTTACTCTGATCGTGGGACAGGGTTCGGCGGGCTTGCCGGTGCCTTGGGGGGTCGCGTCTTCCAGCGCGCCACGAACTGCTCGTAGGTTCTCTCGGCCTGCCGCGCCAGGTCGGCCTCCTGCGCCCGCAGTTCCTTCACGTTGTAGGCGTAGGCCGGGCCGCGTCGGTTGCCTTTCTTCTGCGGCAGCCCAGCTTGCAGTTCCATGTCGCGCGCCTTCTTGGCGACCAGCGCCGGGCGCGCCCAGAGATAATCCTGCTCCTTCGTGAGCAGATGCCAGCAAAGCACCGTCAGCTTGCGCGCCAGCGCGACCGCCGCGACCTGATGCCCGCGCCTCGCCCGGATCCTGACGAAGAAGGCATACAGCGGCCCCGGCGCCTTCGCCGCGGCCCAGGCCGCCTCGACCAGCATTGCTCGCGCGTGGCTGCGCCCCACCTTGCTGATGCGGCCATGATGCGCCGCGCCGGCTCTGTTGCGCAAATCGCATGAGGGATACCTCTCACGAAGCCCGGGTGGTAGCCCGATGTCATGAGCAGACCGACATTGCCGACCTGCATGACCAGGAACTGGCCAGCGTATAATGAAGCGCTCAAGCGCCGGGGCTCGCTGACTGTCTGGTTCGACCCCGAGATGAGCTGGGAGGCTGCGCCATCAGGCAGGCGTGGCCCGCAACAGAGCTGCAGAGATGCCGCCATCGAAGCATGTCTGATCATGAAGGTGCTGTCCGGCATGGCGTTGCGCCAGACGACCGGGTTCGTCGAGAGCCTGCTACGGCTGATCGGCCTTGATTGGACGGTGCCCGATTTCAGCACGCTCTGCCGCCGCCAGAAGACCTTGGCCGTGAACATTCCGTATCGGGGCTCCAAGGGTCCGCTGCACCTTCTGATCGACAGCACCGGCATCAAGGTCGAGGGCGAAGGCGAGTGGCATGCCCGCAAGCATGGCGGGCCCAAGCGACGGGTCTGGCGCAGGATCCACCTTGGGATCGACGAGCAGACGCTGGAGGTCCGGGCCGTCGAGATCACTGGGAGCCACATCGGCGATGCGCCAGTCCTGCCCGATCTGCTCGGCCAGATCCCGGCCGACGAGGAGATCGGCAGCGTCACGGCTGACGGCGCCTACGACACCCGCAAATGTCATGATGCGATCGCCGACCGCGGCGCCCACGCCGTGATCCCGCCCGCAGGAACGCAAAGCCATGGAAGGCCGTCACCGCCGGGGCTGCGGCACGCAACGAGGCCCTGCGCGCGTCGAAATACCTCGGCCGAACGCTGTGGCGACGATGGAGCGGTTACCACCGCCGAAGCCGCGCCGAAACGAAGATGCATTGTGTGAAGTTGCTGGGTCAGCGCCTCATGGCCCGAGACTTCGATCGGCAGGTCGCCAAGCTCCAGGTCCGCATCGCGGTCCTGAACGGCTACACCGCGCTCGGCATACCCGTCACTGAAGCTGAGGGGTGAGTCTGTCCAGGGAAAGGGGAACCTCGGCTTTCAGCCGATTTGCGCAACAGAGCCGCTCGAATAGACGCCGAGGTAGGCGTTCAGGCCGTGTTCGGCGAGCGCGGCGATCGTATCCTGGGCTTTGGCGGCAAGCCTCAGATCAGTTTGGCGGCCCTCGGTTTGGACTTCTGCATTTCGCGGGTCTCGCAGTATGTGTTTAAGAAGCTCCTCAAACGCCCCGATTGCGTCGATATTGGCGCCAGAAGGTTCCACATCAACCTCGAACGTGAAGTTGTAGACGCCAGTCATTTTCTCGACGAGGCGCCGGCCTGAGCGGCAGGGCAAGTGGATCACCTCTCCAAGCGCGTCGGAACGCGCAGGGGCGTCGTCGCCGCGCAGGAGTCGCGCCGAAACTCCCAGAGCCTCCGCGATGAACTCAGCGGTTTCCTGGTCAACTGGGCTGCCTTTTTCGGCCCTGTAGATCGTCTTGGGGTTAACGGCGCTCATCTGGGCTAATTCCTTCTGGGACAGCCCTTTCTGAGCCCGCAGGGCACGCAGCTTGTTGCCGTTCAGTGTCATGGATCGTCTCCGTATGTTGTGTGAGTGCAAGATGGACGCTCCATGTTGCAGGGGAAATGGACACTGAATAGCCAGCAATAGACATCTTATAGACAGACAAACTAAATCAATAACTTATGCTGATGACCAGCTGGGTCTGATTACCCAGCCCTCGGCCTTGATGCCTGTGCTGTCGATCAAGAGGTGCAGTGGGCCGTCCGATCCGCGGTAAGGGATAGCGACCTTCAGCGTCTTCTGGCGCCGTGACAGCGTGCTGAAGTCTGGCACTGCCCAGTTGAGGCCGATCAGTTGCAGGAGACTCTCAACGAACCCTGTCGTCTGGCGGAGCGCCATGCCGAACAGAACCTTTATCGTCAGACAGGTCTGGATCGCTGCGTCACTGTAATCCTGCTGGCGACCGCGTTTGCCGGTCGGCGCAGCCTGCCACGTCATGCCGGGATCGAACCAGATCGTCAGCGAGCCACGGCGCTTGAGCGCTTTGTTGTAGGTCGGCCAGTTCCTGGTCTTGTAGGCGGGTGGCGTCGGTCTGCTCATGCCGCTCGACTATTACGCTGGATCCATGAGATGAATCCACTTGGGATTTGTGCAACATGTGTAACCGCCCCAAGCGCAAGAGGGATTTTGAAGCTGATCTTGGCGCGTTGTCGGGTGCTGACATGTGTCCGGCCTCATGATGCGGCGCGATCCATGCCGCAGGGCCCGTATGGTGTTCGAAGGTCGGGTCCAGATCAAAGCCGCGTGCTCATAGGCACTCTGTTGCACACTGGTTTTCCCGATCCCGTCTCACAACTGTTGCGCCAAACTGCTCCTTGCCCTCTTCCGCTCCGACGTCCTCGCGATCTGCGGCGGCTTACGCCGCTGCGACCGGAGATTGGTAGATGCCACCCCGAGCCATCAAGGCCCAGACGATCCGCGCCATCTTGTTCGCCAAAGCCACCCGCACCAGCATCGGTGGCTTGCGCAACAGCAGGCTGCCCAGCCATGTTCCGGGCTGCGCTTCCTTGTGAACGTTACGTTTGATCACCACGCTGTTGGCGCCAATGATCAGCAGGCGTCGCAGGGATCGTTCGCCCATTCTGGTCGTTGCTCCGAGACGTTGCTTGCCGCCGGTCGAATGCTGCCGAGGCACAAGACCAAGCCAGGCGGCAAAGTCGCGTGCCTTGCGGAACGTCTCGGGTGGCGGCGCCAGAACAGCGATGGCCGTGGCAATCAGCGGCCCGATGCCCGGCACCGTCATCAGTCGCCGGGCGACGTCATTCTCCTTGGCGCGCCGGGCGATCTCGGCATCGAGCTTCCTGATCTCTGCCTCCAGATGCGTGAGTGCCGCGATCAAAGCCTTCAGCGTGGGGACGGGGGCTATGGCTGAAACTGGGTGATGGGGCCTGAGAAGGCGGTAAGCGCGAGATCGTTGCCCTATGCGGCGATGCTTGACGGCTGGTTGATGCGCCAAGGCATGAGGTCCTCGATGGCGCTTTTTGGGTGACCGTCGAGGATGGCGCGAAGGGTGTCGGCGATGTAGTCGACCGGGTTCACGCCGGACATCTTGCAGGTTGCGACCAGCGAGGCGAGCATGGCCCAGTTCTCTGCACCGACCTCATTGCCGGCAAATAGCGCGTTTTTTCTCGTAAGTGCGATCGGGCGGATCTGGTTCTCGACCGGGTTGGTGTCGAGTTCGAGTGTGCCGTCGTCGAGGAAGCGGATCAGGCCGGGCCAGTGCGCGAGGGCGTAGCGGATGTCCTCGGCCATTTGGGATTTCTGCGGGATGCGCGGCAGCTGCATCTCCAGCCAAGGTTTGAGCGCGGCGATGATGGGGGCCGCATGTTCGCGCCTTGCAGCGAGACGCGCAGCCGCATCCTTGCCGCGCACGGTCTTCTCGACCTGATAGAGCAGCGCGATCTGGCGCAACATCTCCTCGGCGATGGGCGAGCGGTCGCTCTCGAAGCGTTTCACGAAGCGGCGGCGGACATGGGTCCAGCAGTAGACCAGCCGCCAGGGACCATTGTCGCGCGCGATCTCGGTCATCGCGTTGTAGGCCTGGTAGGCATCGCATTGCAGGAACCGGCCCCGATACCCGGCGAGGAAGTTCAGCGGATGCTCCTTGCCCCGACCGGGGGCGTAATGGAACAGCACGATGGGCGGACCGACACCGCCATGGCCGCGATCATCGGACACCACGGCCCAGAAATAGCCGCTCTTCGTGGTTTTGCGCCCCGGATCCAGCACCGGCGCGCGGGTCTCGTCGACGAAGATGCGATCGGCCCGGCGCAGATGGGCCTGCATGTGCCGGATGATCGGCAGCAGGTGGAAGCAGGCACGGCCAACCCAGTTGCCGAGCGTCCCGCGGTCAAGATCGATGCCCTGCCGCTTGAAGATCCCGGCTTGGCGATAGAACGGCAGATGGTCGCCGAACTTCGAGACCATGATCCAGGCGATGAGCTGCTCCGTGGGCAACCCGCCGGGCACGACATGCTCGGGGGCATGGGCTTGCGCCATGCCCTGCGAGCAGCGCCGGCAGGCGTATTTCGGGCGCCGCGTCACCAGCACCCGGAACCGGGCCGGGATGACGTCCAGTCGCTCGGACACGTCCTCGCCGATCCGGGCCATCTCGCCGCAGCCGCAGGGGCACAGGATGCTGGCAGGCTCGACCACCCGCTCGACCCGCGGCAGATGCGGCGGCAGATGCCCCCGGTTGCGCCGGGGCTTGCGGGGCGCATGCGTGCCCTTGGCAGCCCTCAGGGCGGCCTCCGCCTTTTCCTGTGCCGCCTCGAGCACGCCCTGGGCCAGTTCGGCATCTTCCAGCGGCAGGTTGAACTGGTCGGGCGACAGCTTCTCGGAGCTTTTGCCGAACTTCTCGCGTTGCGCCGTGCGCACGATGTCTTCCAGCCGGCGATTGGCCTCCTGCACCTCGGTGAGCACCGCCTCAACCTCGGCAAGGCGAGCCTTCAGCAGGGCGTTTTCGCGGGCGAGAGCGGCAGCATCCATGGGGTGAAGTGAATCATGGAGCGCGGTATATGACCAGTAAAAACAGGGCTTTCCCGCACCATCACGCTCACCCTGCTGCCAGCGGACGACGCGCCCGCTCCGGCCGGACCAGTCGCCAGTCCAGCCCCTCGAACAAGGCGGCGAGTTGCGCGGAGGACATCCGCATCACCCCGTCCCGCACCTGCGGCCAGACGAATTTCCCGCCCTCCAGCCGCTTGTGAACCAGCACCATCCCGGTCTGATCCCAGGCCAGCAGCTTGATCCGGTCGGCGCGTTTCGATCGGAACACAAAGATCGCCCCGCAGAACGGGTCGAGCCCGAACATCTCCTGCACCGCCAGCGCCAGGCCATCGATCCCCTTGCGGAAGTCCACCGGCCGCATCGCCACGAAGACCTTCACGGGTCCGCCCTGGCCGAGCATCATGACATTGCCGCCCGAGCCGCGCGGATCGCCCGCGTCAGCTGGCCCTCATTGGCGTCAGCACCGGCGCGGATCACGACATCGCCGACGACGATCTCCAACTCGGACGCGGCCTCGGCCTGCGGCACAACCGCCGCGCCGCCCTCGACCACCAGTTCCGCAAACATCGGCAGGCCCGCCATGCTCTCGGGCACCACCAACTGTCCCGTCCGCAGCTTCTTGCGCCAATTGTAGATCTGCCAACGCGTGGTGCCGTGCCTGCGGGCGAGTTCCGCCACCCGCATACCCGAGATCAGGCTTTCAGCCGCAATCCGCGCCCGCTCCGCCTCGGTGCGCTGCCGCCGTCCGCTTGGCCCCTCGATCACATCCAGTCGGGAAACCAAGCCACCGGATGAGCCGTCCAAACAGACGCCCAATTTGCCGTCTCTTGCCAAATCGGTCTCCTCCACCACCCGCATACGCGGAGAATGGCCGGTTCAGATCAGCAATGGCAGGAGGGCGTCGGCCTCGCGCTTACAGAAGGCGGCGTATCGTGGCGGGTGTCGAAGCCTGCCAGAACCTCCCGAAGGAGCGATACGCCATGAAGGACGATACCACGATCACCCCGCTTCACCAGCCTGGTTCGATTGTCGATCCGCTGACCGAGATCGCCCGTGAGGGCGCGCGCCAGATGCTGGCGGCGGCGCTCAGGGCCGAGGCGACCAGCTTCGTCGCGCAGTTTGCGGACGAGCGGCTGCCTGATGGCCGCCAGCGCGTCGTGCGGCACGGCACCGGGCCGGAGCGGCTGATCCAGACCGGCATCGGGCCGATCCCGGTGCAGCGCCAGAAGCTGCGCGACCGCGCCACCGAGGTGCCGGCCGAGAGCAGGATCCGCTTCACCTCGAACATCCTGCCGCGGTGGGCGCGGCGCTCCCGCAGCCTCGACGCCCTGTTGCCGGTGCTTTATCTTCGGGGCGTTTCCACCGGAGACTTCCAGGAGGCCTTGACGGCCCTGCTCGGCGCGGACGCGCCGAACCTGTCGGCGGGCGTGATTTCGCGCCTCACGGCGGGCTGGCAGGAGGACTACGACCGCTGGCAGCGCCGTGATCTCTCGGCCCGCCGTTACGTCCACATCTGGGCCGACGGCGTCTACCTGCAGGCCAGGATGGAGCCGCAGGCCGAGTGCATGCTGGTGATCATCGGGGCAACGCCCGAGGGCAGAAAGGAGCTGCTCGGCTTCCAGGTCGGGGTGCGGGAGAGTGCCCAGAGCTGGCGCGAGTTGCTGGTCGATCTCAAGGCCCGCGGGCTCGCCGTGCCGCCGGAGCTGGCCGTCGGCGACGGCGCGCTCGGGTTTTGGAAGGCAATGGACGAGGCCTTCCCCGGCACCCGTCACCAGCGCTGCTGGTTCCACAAGGTCTCCAATATCCTCAACCATTTTCCGAAGTCCATGCAACCCGCCGTTACCGTCGACCTGCGCGAGATCTCGCATGCCGAAACCCGCGCCGGGGCGCGGAAGGCCATCGAGACCTTCGAGGGAAAATACGCCGCCAAATACGATCGTGGCGTGACGTGCCTGACCAAGGACAGCGAGGCCTTGCTGGCCTTCTACGACTTCCCGGCCGAGCACTGGGACCATCTGCGCACATCGAACCCGATCGAGAGCGTGTTCGCCACCGTCCGTCACCGCACCGTCCGGACGAAGGGCGCGCTGTCGCAGAAGACCGCGAAGCTGATGGTCTTCACCCTGATCAGAGCGGCATCGAAGACATGGCGCAAGCTCAACGGCACAAACCAGTTGCCCCGCCTCATCGAAGGCGTCAGATTCACCGACGGCGTCGCTCAATCCGACGCCGACCAAAGCCGCGCCGCCTGATCAAGCCGCGTCACCCAAATTCAGCCATAGCTCTGGGGACGGCATCAGCAGGGAGAGCGCCATCCGGATCCTCCACGATCGCGATCAGCCGCGCAGCGTTGGCCGCTCCCTGTGGCACGATCTGACCGAACTCGGTCAGATGGCCGCGCAATGCGTTGATCGCCTGCGTGCGCTGCCGGATCAGCAACTCCCGGACCCGGAAGACCATTGCCGCGCCCTGCGTCTCTTCGCTCTTGACCGGAACAAAGCGCATGGTGGGTCGCATAGCCGCCTCGCAGATGGCCTCGGCGTCCGCCATGTCATTCTTCTGGCGCTTCACAAACGGCTTCACATAGGCCGGCGGGATCAGCCGCACCTCATGCCCCAGCTTGCCAATTTCCCGGCCCCAGAAGTGAGCGCCGCCACAGGCTTCCATCGCCACGACGCAAGAGGGCAGCTGGCTGAAAAACTCCAGCACCTGCCCTCGCCGTATCTTCTTGCGCAGAACGGCTCGTCCTGCGCCGTCAGTTCCATGCACCTGGAATACATTCTTCGCCAGATCGAGCCCGACCGTGATAATCTCCGACATGACCGCTCCCCTTTGTGGATCGTTGCAGACCCACCTTGGCACATCAGATGCCGTCGGGGGGCGGTCACATCATCAGAGCCCGTCCCAAGCGACGCCGCACGTTTGCGCTGCGGCCAAGCAGCCTTCCATGCCATCACGTTATTGCTGAAATCCAGAACATGCATTTGTGGAATGGTACGGATGCTGCAAAACTTCCCACCGGAGGATGGCTGGCAATTGCTTGGCCGAAAAAGACCTGACAGCGAGAGGATTCGAGCGTCACTTGGGGAAGCCCGAAATCCTTCGGGTATTTCCTGCCGTGCAATTCAAATCAGTCAAAGTGAGGAGGAGGAGATAATGAAATCTTTCAAAGGCCTGCCGGGCATTGCCCTGGCAGCGATCGTTTCGGTGTCGGCAGGCGCCGCCCTGGCCGACTATCCCGAAAGGACGATCAACATGATCGTCCCCTTCTCGGCGGGCGGGCCCAATGACACAATCGCGCGCGCCATCGCCGCCGGCCTGGAGGAAGAGCTGGGCCAGACGATCATCGTCGAGAACAAGCCCGGCGCTGCCGGGAACATCGGAACCCTCGGCGTCGTGCGCGCCGAGCCCGACGGCTACACGATCCTGTTCGTCAGCTCCGGCCCGATGCTCATCAATACCACGCTCTATTCCAATGCAGGCTACGACCCGCGCACGGATCTGACGCCGATCGCCCTTGCCGGAACCATGCCCAACGTGGTGCTGGTCAATCCCAGCATCGGCGTGACCGACATGAAGGGCCTCGCTGAATATGCCAAGGCCAATGAAGGGGTCAGCTATGGCTCGGCCGGTGCCGGCAACACCACCCACATCGCGGGGTTCATGCTGAGCAGGGAATTGGACGACCGGTTGATGCACGTTCCCTATCCGGGCACGGCGGCGGCGATGAAGGATCTGCTGGGCGGGCACATCTCCCTCGTCTTCTCCGACACCATGACGGCGATGCCCTACATCGAAAGCGGCGCCCTCACCGCGCTGGCCGTCGCACCAGAAAGATCAGCCGTGCTGCCGGACGTTCCTACCCTTGCCGAGCAGGGATTCGACATCGAGGATATCAATCCCGCCTTCGGCATTCTCGGCCCGCCTGATATGCCCGAAGATGTGGTCGACACGCTGAACGACGCGATTCAGGCGACGCTCGATTCGCCTGAAATGACCGCGCTGATGGCGCGGCTGGGGATGGAGCGCGCGCCGATCAGGACCTCGGTGGAGTTCGCCGACTACATCCGGTCCGAGGTGGACCGCCTTGGGGAAATGGTTCGCTTGACGGGGGTGACGATCGACTGAGGTGCAGCCGGCACGCAAGCGAGTGTCTTTCCCGTTCTGGGGCAAGATGGGTCTGGGATCGACCGGGACCATGGCTGCGCATCTTGAGGCAAATGAAACATGGAAAATGAGGCCTCGTGCCTCCTTTTTCACTGCCACGTCTCAAGCGACGCCGCACGTTTGCGCTGCGGCCAAGCAGCCTTCCATGCCATCACGTTATTACTGAAATCCAGAACATGCATTTGTGGAATGGCACGGATGCTGAAAAACTTCCCATCGGAGGATGGCTGGCAATTGCTTGGCCGACAAAGAACTGACAGCGAGAGGAGGGGCGGCATGTCGCAGGATAACCGGCGAGGTCCGCAGGCCGAATACGAGGCGTTTCTGGAGCAGGGCAGGTTCATGCTGCAACGGTCGCGCTCGACAGGAGAGCATGTGTTCTGGCCGCGCGTCGTGGCCGCCTCGGGCGCGACCGATCTGGAGTGGGTCGAGGCCAGCGGCGACGGCACCGTCCATGCGATCACCGTCAACCGCAAGCGCGAGGGCTCCCACAACGTCGCGCTGATCGACCTGGCCGAAGGGCCGCGCATGATGTCCACCCTGCCCGCCGTAGAGACCGTGCCGATCGGCACTCGTGTCCGCGCCCGGATCGAGCCGGGCGAGACGCCGCGCGTCGTCTTCGATCCGGTCTGAACGCAGGAAAGGGGAAGACATGGCACATCCGATCAAGGGACGCACCGCAATCGCCGGAATGGCGACTGCCGGGGTGGGCGAGGCGCCGGGCTTCACGGCGATGGAACTGCTGGGACAGGCGGCGGTGGCGGCAGTGGCCGATGCCGGGCTGACGCTGAAGGACGTGGACGCGGTCTTCGCGGCCACCAGCAGCCACGCATTCCCGTCAATGAGTGTGGTCGAATATCTCGGCCTGCGCCCGAAATACTTCGATTCCACCAATGTCGGCGGGTCGAGCTTCGAGATACACCTGCTGCAGGCCGCGCTGGCCACCGAGGCCGGGCTCTGCGAGGTTGCGCTGATCTGCTACGGCTCGAACCAGCGCACCGCGGGCGGGCGGCTGGTGTCGATGTCCGAGCCGCAGTGGCACGAGACGCCCTACAACCCGCGCCACCCGATCACCGCCTATGCGCTTGCCGCCAGCCGCCACATGCACGAATACGGCACCACGCGCGAACAGCTTGCCGATGTCGCCGTCGCCGCGCGGGCATGGGCCAACCTCAACCCCGAGGCTTTCGCCCGCGGTCCCCTGACGCGCGAGGATGTGCTCGCCTCGCGCATGGTTTCGGACCCGCTGACATCGGGCGACTGCTGCCTCGTCACCGACGGTGCTGCGGCCTGCATCATGGTCAGCGCTGAGCGGGCAAGGGACATGCCGCAGAAGCCTGTCTATTTCCTCGGCGCAGCGGGGGCCAACTGGCATCGCTCGATCGTTGCAATGCCCGACCTGACCGTGACCGCCGCGTCCGAAAGCGGGCCACGGGCGTTCGAGATCGCGGGGCTGACGCACGACGATGTCGATCTGGTCATGCTTTATGACGCCTTCACCATCAACACGATCCTGTTCCTTGAAGACCTCGGCTTCTGCCCCAAGGGCGAGGGTGGGCGCTTCGTGGAGAACGGTGGCATCGAGCCGGGCGGGCGGCTGAAGGTGAACACCAACGGCGGCGGTCTCTCCTGCGTCCACCCCGGCATGTATGGGATGTTCCTGATCGACGAGTCGGTGCGCCAGATCCGCGGCAGCGCGGGCGAGCGGCAGATCGGGAATTGCGACGTGGCCTTGCTGCATGGCAATGGCGGCACGCTCGCCAGCCAGGTCACCGCTTTCCTCGGGTCGGAGAACACGCGATGAGCCAGCCCGATTTTTCAGGCCTCTCCAGCCTGCTCGCGCCGCGATCGGTGGCAATCATCGGCGCCTCCGGCGAGCCGCTGCGGATCGGCGGGCGCCCCATAGCGGCGATGCTGCGCGCCGGGTTCACGGGTCGGATCATGCCAGTGAACCCCAACCGCGACACCATTCAGGGGCTGGAGTGCTTCCCCTCGGTCGCCGATCTGCCCGATACGCCGGAGGCGGGCATAGTGGCAGTGCCGGCCAAGGCTGCGATCGAGGCGGTCGAGGCGCTGGGGCAGCGTGGATGCAAGGCAGTGACGCTGTTCACCTCGGGCTTTGCCGAACTGGGCGAGGCTGGGCGTGAGGGCCAGCGGCAGCTGGTCGAAGCCGCGCGGCGGCACGGGATGCGGCTGCTGGGGCCGAACAGCCTGGGTGCCTATAACGTGGGGCTGGGGTATTATGGAACTTTTTCATCCTCGCTGGACACCGGCTTCCCGCTGAACGGGACGGTGGGGATCGCCAGCCAGTCGGGCGCCTATGGCGCGCATCTGGGGGCGGTGGCGCGGGATCGCAGCCTCGGCACCGGCGTCCTCGTCGCTACCGGCAACGAGGCCGACATCACCGTGGGCGACGTGATCGGCTGGATGGCCGGGTCGGACCAGATCCAGGTGATCTGCGCCTATCTGGAAGGGCTGAACAACCCTCGGACGCTGCTCAGCGGGCTGGATGCCGCGCGCGCGGCGGGAAAGCCGGTCTTCGTGCTGAAGGCGGGACGCAGCGCGGTCGGCTCGCACGCGGCGGCATCGCACACCGCTTCGCTGACGGGCGACGACAAGGTGGCCGAGGCGGTTCTGGCCGACCACGGCGCGATCCGCGTGCGCGACACTGAGGAGATGATGGACTTCGCCTACGCGGCAACGCAACGGATCTATCCGGTCGAGAACAGTTTAGGCTTCATCACCGTCTCGGGCGGCGCGGGGATCGTCGCCTCGGACGAGGCAGAGGCGGCGGGCCTGCCGATGCCGCCCATGCCGCAGGAGGCCCAGGACCGACTGCGCGAGCTTCTGCCCATCGCTTCGGCGGTCAATCCCCTGGACTGCACGGCGCAAGCGCTGAACGACCTGACGCTGTTCGAAAGCTTCATGCGGGCGGCGCTGGACGACGGCGGCTATGCCTCGGTCGCCTGCTTCGCCACCTATGTCGCCGGCGGCGCTGATCTCGCGCCCCAGCTTTTGCGTCTGTTCGCGCCGCTGCGGGCAGAATATCCGGACCGACTGCTCGTGCTGTGCGCGATGGGACCGAGCGAGGTGATGCGGTCCTACGAGGATGCTGGATTCCTTGTCTTCCAGGACCCCAGCCGCGCCGTCCGCGCCATTGCCGCGATGGGCCGCGTGGGCCGGATGCTGGCCACCCGCCCGGCGCCGCGCCCCGAGATCGGCGCACCGGTCGCCCTGCCGCCGGAAACGCCCGACGAGGCGCAGGCCAAGGCGCTGCTGGCGAGTGCGGGCATCGCTGCCCCGCCCGAGGAGGTCGTGACCAGCGCCGACGGTACGCGGCAGGCGGCGGACCGCATCGGCTATCCGGTGGTGATGAAGATCGTCTCACCCGACATCCTGCACAAGTCCGACATCGGCGGGGTGAAGCTGAACATCGCCAGCGCCGACGAGGCCGCGGCCGCTTATGAGGCGATCCTCGCAGCCGCCGCGGCCCATGCGCCGGACGCCCGTATCAGCGGGGTGCTGGTGGTCAGGCAGGTTTCGGGCGGGGTGGAATGCCTCATGGGCATCAACCGCGATCCCAGCTTCGGCCCGGTCGCCGCCTTCGGTCTTGGCGGGATCTTCGTCGAGATCCTGAACGACGTGGTCGTGCAGACCTGCCCCTTCGATCAGGACACCGCCCGGAGGATGATCCTCTCGACCCGCGCCGCGCCGCTTCTGACCGGGGCGCGGGGCCGCCCGCCTGCCGATCTGGACGCGCTGGCCGGGATGCTGTCGCGCCTGTCGGTCTTTGCCGCGGCGGCCGGGCCGCGCCTCGTCTCGATCGATCTCAACCCGGTCGTCGCGCTGCCCAGCGGAGCCTATGCGCTGGACGCCGTCATCGAACTGGACCAGGAAACCGATGCCGATTGATCCCGAGAACCTGCTGAACTTCGACATTCCCGAGGTCGTCCAGGAATACGGCCCCCGCGAGGCCGCGTTCTATGCGCTGACCCTCGGTCTCGGGAACGACCCCATGAACCGCGCGGCGCTGCGGTTTGCGGGCGGGCTGCCTCGGATCGAGCCGTTCCCGACCATGCCGCTGGTGCTGGCCCATCCCGGCTTCTGGCTGAAGGACCCGCGCACCGGCGTCGATGCGCTGCGGGTTGTCCATGGCGAGCAGGGGATGACGTTGCACGCCCCCCTGCCCGACCGGGGGCGCGTCACGGGCAAGACCCGCGTGACCGACCTGATCGACAAGGGCGAGGGCAAAGGGGCGCTGCTTTACACCGAAAAGGAACTGCGCGACGCCGAGACCGGCATGCTGCTGGCCACGACCCGCAACACCACCTTCCTGCGTGGCGACGGCGGCTTCGGCGGCCCCACTGGCCCCGTGAAGCCGGTCCACAAGCTGCCCGAAACTGAGCCGGACGGCTCGGTTGAAGTGCAGACGCGGCCCGAACAGGCGCTGTATTACCGTTGGAACGGCGACGACAACGTCCTGCACCTGGACCCTGAGGTGGCGGCCCGCGCCGGGTTCGAGCGGCCGATCCTGCACGGGATGTGCTCGCTGGGCGTGACCGCGAACGCGCTGTTGGCGGGGCTGTGCGGCCATGACGCCAGCCGCTTCCGCGGCCTCGACGCGCGCTTCACCGCCAGCGTCTATCCGGGCGAGACGCTTTGCGTCGAGTTCTGGAAGGACGGCTCGTTCCGCACCCGCGTGGTGGAGCGGGACGTGATCGCCATCGGCAACGGCAAGTTCGATTTCGCATGGACGGGGGGGAAGGGATGAGTTCGATCCGGATTAATGACGAGGAGCGGCAGGAACAGCTGCGGATGCTCGTCGAAAGCGCCGCCGGGATTGCTCCACGCCAAGGCGGCTTCAAACGCCAGCGGGCGCTGGAAAAGTCCGACACGGGGTTTGACCGCGAGGCTTGGGGCGAACTCGCCGGGATGGGCTGGCTGGGCCTGCGCCTGCCGGAAGACTCCGGTGGAATGGGGCTGGGGGTGCTGGAGTACGCTGTCCTCGCCGCCGAGGCGGGCGCCGCGCTGTTGCCCGAGCCCTTCATCGAAGCGCAGCTTGCCATCGACCTGATGGGACCGGAAGCCCCGTCCGAGGCGCTGTCGGGCGAGCGCCTGATCCTGCCTGCGTGGAGCTTTGCCGCCGACGGCACCGACATGGACGGCGGCGTGACGGTCCAAAGCGACGGCCTCAGCGGCGAAAAGCGCTTCGTGCCGCTGGCGGGCGCCGCCGACGAGCTGCTGGTCACCACGGCCGAAGGCGGCTGGCTGATCGCGGCATCGGACGCCGAAATCACCACCGAACGCACGCAGGACGGCGGTCATGTTGGCTGCGTCCGGCTGGACGGCGTGACGGGGCGCCGCATCCCCTTCGCCGATCCGCGGGCGCTTGAGGCGGCCACCCTTGCCAATGCCGCCTATCTGCAGGGCGTGATGGAGCGGGCGTTCGAGATCACGCTCGACTACCTCAAGACCCGACGCCAGTTCGACCGGCCCATCGGCAGCTTCCAGGCGCTGCAGCACCGCGCGGTCGAGATGAAGGTGCAGATCGAGATCACCCGCGCCGTCATCCGCGACGCCGCGTTGGCCTTTGATGGGGATGGCGATCTGCGACCCATCGTGTCCCGCGCGATGACCCGCGCCAGCGAGGCCGCACAGTTCGTTACCCGACAGTCGATCCAGATGCACGGCGCGATCGGCTATACGGACGAGGCCGACATCGGCCTGTTCCTGCGCAAGACGCTGGTGCTGATGAACCGCTATGGCTCGGCCAGTGCCCACCGCAAGCGCCACGCCCAGGCCCAGGCGGCCTGATGGCGCTGGATCGCGACAATCGGGACGGCGTGGTGGTCCTGACGCTAAACGAGCCGCAGCGGCGCAACCCGCTGACCCAGGCGATCAAGGGCCAGTTGTTCGAGGCGCTGGTCTCGGCGCAGACCGACAACAGCGTGCGGGCCGTGGTCCTGACCGGCGCGGAAGGCAATTTCTGCGCCGGCGGCGATCTGGCGACACTGGGTACCGACACCGTAGCCGGCGCGCGAGAGCGGCTGACCCGGAATGGCGACCTGATCCGGCGCATGGTGCGCTATCCCAAGCCGCTTTACGCCGCCGTCGAGGGCTGGGCGGCGGGAGCGGGCCTCTCCGTCGCGCTGTCCTGCGATGGGATCGTGGCGGCGGAAGGGGCGCGATTCCTTGCGTCCTTTATCCGCGTGGGCCTGATCCCCGATCTGGGAATGCTCGGCAGCCTGCCGGCCCGCGTCGGCCCGGCGCTGGCGCGGCGGATCATGCTGTCCGCGGAACCGCTCGACTCCGCCACCGCGCATTCCGCAGGGCTGGTGGATGACGTCACGCCAAACGGCGCGGCGCTGGACCGGGCCGTTGAACTCGCCCGCGCCGCGGCGGGGCGCGCGCCGCTGCCGCAGGCCCATATCAAGGATTTCCTCGCCCGCGCCGTCGATGAGGCGCTGGGTTACGAGGCGCTGATCCAGCCGCTGCTGCTGGCCAGCCAGGACGCCACCGAGGGCCGCGCGGCCTTCTTCGACAAGCGCGAGCCGCAATTCAAGGGGATGTGAGATGACCGCCATCGACCCGAAACCGCATGAAGACCTGAACCCGCTGTCGGACGAGGATTTCCGCCAGACCGTCCGCCACTGGATCGAGGAGAACTACCCGCCTCATCTTCGCAGTCCCCACCAGCGCCTGCATATCGACGAGGCGCGGCCCTGGTATGAAGCGCTGTCGCGGCAGGGCTGGCTGACGCCCAACTGGCCGCGCGAGCATGGCGGCATGGGCTTGTCCCCCGCCAAGCACCTCATCATGGTCGAGGAGATGGAGCGGCACGGCTGCGCCCGCCTGCCCGATCCGGGCATGACGATGCTGGGCCCGCTGCTGATCCGCTACGGCAGCGACGAACAGCGCGCCTGGCACTTGCCGCGCATCCTGTCGGGCGAGATCATCTGGTGCCAGGGCTATTCCGAACCGAACGCGGGGTCCGACCTTGCCTCGCTGCGGACCTCGGCGGTGCTGGACGGCAACGAATGGGTCATCAACGGCCAGAAGATCTGGACCACGCTGGGGACCGACGGCGACTGGATCTTCGTCCTGGCCCGCACCGACCCGGACGCGCCCAAGCAGCGCGGCATCAGCTTCTTCATCATGCCCGTGGACACCCCCGGCATCGAGGTGCGCCCGATCATCAACCTCGACCGCCACGACGAATTCGCCGAAGTCTTCTTCAACGATGTCCGCATCCCCGCCGACTCCATTGTGGGCGAGGTGAACAGGGGCTGGTCCATCGCCAAGGGCCTTCTGAGCTTCGAGCGCATCTTCCTCGGCTCGCCCTATATGGCGACCGGCGCGATGGCGCATCTGGAGCGGCTTGTCCGTCATCTCGGCCGCGAGGACGAGCCCGAGATCAAGGCGCTGCTGAACGGCCTGCGGATGGAGTTGGAGGACCACAAGTCCTTCTACACCGCCTTCGCCGACCAGGTGCGCCGGGGCGAGCCCCTGGGGCCGGACGTGTCGATGCTCAAGATCAACCTGTCGGCGCTGTACCAGAAGATCACCGACCACATCATCGAGATCGCGGGCCAGCACACGGCACTGCTTGACCCCTTATCCGACGATCCGGGGCTGTATCCGTCCAGCGCCTTCATCCAGGCGCGGCCCCATTCGATCTATGGCGGGTCGAGCGAGATCCAGAAGAACATCGTGGCCAAGCAGGTGCTTGGCCTCAGCGAAGACATGCGGTGAGGAGAACGGGATGAGCGTGGATCTGGGCATGGACGGCAAGGTCGCCATCGTCACGGGGGCGGGCGGCGGCATCGGTCGGGCGATCGCGGTGGGCATGGCGGCGGCGGGCGCGAAGGTCGTCATCAACGACATCGGCGTGGGCCTTAGCGGCGAGGGCGGCTCGTCGTCGCCAGCCGAGGAAACCCGCGCCCTCATCCAGGGCGCGGGCGGCGAGGCGGCGATCAGCACCGACAGCGTGACCTCGTGGGACAGCGCGCAGCGGATCGTGGGCTGCGCGATGGACAATTTCGGCCGGCTGGATGCGGTGGTGAACAACGCCGGCATCCTGCGCGACGCGATCTTCCACAAGATGGACCCGACGGACTGGGTGTCGGTCATCGACGTGCATCTGAACGGCAGCTTCTTTGTCAGCCGCGCCGCGGCCGAGCAGTTCCGCAAGCAGGAAAGCGGCGCCTATGTGCACATGGCCTCGACCTCGGGGCTGATCGGGAACTTCGGGCAGGCGAATTATTCGGCGGCCAAGCTGGGCATCACGGCGCTGTCCAAGTCGATCGCGCTGGACATGGCGCGCTACAACGTCCGCTCGAACTGCATCGCCCCCTTTGCGTGGAGCCGGATGACCAGCTCCATCCCCGCCAACACCGACGCCGAAAAGGCGCGGGTCGAGCGGATGAAGCGGATGACCCCCGAAACCAACGCGCCGCTGGCGGTGTTCCTTGCGTCCGACGCGGCGCGCGAGGTCACGGGGCAGGTCTTCGCGGCCCGGCTGAACGAGATCTTCCTGTTCAGCCAGCCGCGCCCGATCCGCTCGGCCCACATGGATGGCGGCTGGACGCCCGAAACCATCGCCGAGCGGGTGCTGCCCGCCTTCAGGTCGAGCCTGATCCCGATGGAGCGGTCCGGCGACGTCTTTGCATGGGACCCGATCTGACCCGGCATGAAGGCCCTTGATGAACGCAGCCTTCCGGCCCTTGTCGCGCAAGTCTGCATCGTCATCGTCATCGCGGTCTCGGTCACCGGGATATTCGTCCAGGGCGCGGCGCTGAGCCTGATGGCCGGCGCCGCGCTGCTGGTCTATTTCCTGATCTGCTGGCGCCTGTTCACGCTGGTGACCTGGGTGCCGGTGATCCTGTCGCTGGTGATGCTGGCGCTGTCCCTGTGGCGCGGGATCAGCCTTGAGACACTGACGCAGGCGATGGACCGGATGGCGTTCCTGGCCGCCCTGCTGGCAGTGACGGGAATGCTGCGGGTGGTGGCGCAATCCGCGCCGGAAATCGCGGCCGCAGGACGCTATCTGACCTCGCAGCCCCCGAGCCGGCGCTATTGGGCGCTGAGCTTCGGGGGCCATGTCTTCGGCCTGCTGATCAACCTGGGCGGGCTGGCGATCCTTCTGGACATGACCCGGCAGGCGCTGGCAGGCAGCGGCGGCATCCCCGACCGGATGCGGGAATGGAAGCTGCGTCGGATGACGACGGCCACGCTGCGGGGCTTCTCGCTTGTGGCGTTGTGGTCTCCCTTCGGCTTTGGCATCAACCTGCTGCTGCTGGCGATGCCGGGGCTGAGCTATTTCCAGATCGGGCCGCTGGGCTTCGCACTGACCTTTGCCTTCGGGTTCTGGGGCTGGCTGGTCGATCGCCTGACCGCCCCGCGCCCGACGCCGGGCGCCCCGGTCACGGTTGGGCCGGACCCGGATGACCGCGGCGCGGTGGCGCGGATGCTGGGCCATGTCGCGGGACTGGCAGTCATCGTCTTTGCGCTGAACCTCGCCACCGGCCTTGATTTCCAGCGGGCGCTGCTGGTCGGCCTGCCGGTCTACAGCCTGATCTGGGCGGCGCGGCTGGGGCGGAGGCGTCCCGGCGGCCCGGCAGGCTCGATCCGCCAGGCGCTGGGCGAGACGCTGCGGCGGTTTCCGCTGGCGGCGGGAGAGCTTGGCGTCTTCGCCTCGGCCGGGCTGCTGGCCGTCCTGATGCTGGAGCTGGTCCCCGTGGACCAGGTGCAGGCGCTGATCGCGGACTGGCAGCTTGCCCCCTGGCAGATGATCGTCCTGCTGAACCTGACGCTGTTCGGCTTTGGCGCGGCGGGCATCAACCCGATCATCACCGCCTCGGTGCTGGGCAGCCTTGTCACCCGGCTTGACATGCCGGGGCTGTCGCAGCTGGCGGCGGGGATCGGGATGGCGGGGGCATGGTCCTGCGTGATGGGGTTCACGCCGTTCATCACCACGGTCGCCTATACCGGTGCTCTGATCGGTCGGCCGGTGGCACGGGTCGGACTGTTCTGGAACGGGCCCTACTGCCTCTCGGCGCTAGTCCTGTGGACGGCGGCGCTGGCGGCGGCGGTCGCGGCCGGGCTCATCTGAGACGAAATGCGTCCGGCGCCGCAGTTGCGCCGCGCCGAATAACCTTCATTCTTGGATGGTTGCAGCGGCGGTGCCCGCGGCGATCACGCGATCAGCCGCGCCTCGGTCACGGACTGCACGTCGCCAAGGCTGTTGCCGGGGGCGAGGTCGATCACCCGGAAACCTTCGGGTGTCACGGCGAACACCCCGAGGTCGGTATAGACGCGCGTGACCACCCCTGCCCCGGTCAGCGGGAAGCTGCAGCGTCGCAGCAGCTTCGGACTACCCTCACGCGTGGTGTGGCGCATGATAGCGAAGATCTGCGGCACTCCGGCTACAAGGTCCATGGCCCCGCCCACCGCGGGCGGGAAGCTCTCGTCCAGCGTCGCCCAGTTCGCCAGGTCGCCGTTCTCGGCCACCTGATAGGCGCCGAGCACCGCGATATCGAGATGCCCGCCCCGCATCATCGCGAAGCTGTCGGTGTGATCGAAGAAGGACGCGCCCGGCAGTGTTGTGACGAACTTCTTGCTGGCGTCGATCAGCTCTGGGTCTTCCTGCCCCGGCGCCGGCGAGGGGCCGACGCCGAGAAGGCCGTTCTCGGTCTGGTACATCACCTCGCGCCCTTTGGGCACGAAGGCCGCAACGAGATTTGGCAGGCCGATGCCGAGGTTGACATAGGCGCCGTCGGGAATGTCCTGCGCCAGCCGTGCGGCCATCTGGTCGTCGCTCAGGCGGTTCATGGACGCACTCCGTATTCGGTCAGGCGGTCGATGAAGATGCCGGGCGTCATCACGCTTTCTGGGGGAATCGGCTCATCGCTCAGATGCCGCACCTCTGCAATGCTGTGCCGCGCGGCCATCGCCATCACGGGGTTGAAGTTCCGGGCCGTGGCATGGAAGGTCAGGTTCCCCCAGCGGTCGCCCCGCTCGGCCCGCACCAGCGCGAAGTCGGCGTGGAGCGGTTTTTCGAAGACATAGCCGCGACCGTCGATCTCGCGCGTTTCCTTGCCCTCGGCCAGCTTTGTGCCGTAGCCGGTGGGCGTCAGGAAGCCGCCGAGACCAGCAGCGGCCGCGCGGATACGCTCGGCCAGCGTGCCCTGCGGGACGATCTCGAGCTCGACCTCGCTCGCCTCGAAGCGCCGCTCGAACCAGATCGAACCGGGGGTGCGGGGGTAGGAGCAGATCACCTTCGCAACCCGCCCCTCGCGCAGCAGCGCCGACGTTCCCGTCTCAAAGGAACCGGCGTTGTTCGAGATGATCGTCAACCCCTTCGCCCCGTGGTCCAGAAGCGCGCCGAGCAGCCCGAAGGGGATGCCGGATTCCCCGAAGCCCCCGACCATGATGGTGGCGCCATCGTGGATTGGCGCCACCGCGGAGGCCAGGTCGGCCACTCGCTTGTCGATCATGTCGTTGCCTTCATCTGATTTTTCGCCCGGAACCACTCATAGAAAATCGCAATAGCGATCACCACGAGACCCAGGACATCCGTGTAGAATTCCGGAATGATCGTGAGGATGGCGCCGATGGTGAACAGCACCCGTCCGACCATGCTGATGATGCCGACGCGGTAGAGATAGGCTTCGAAGGCGACCGTCAGCGCCCAGAGAGCGATCAGGGCCATCACCAGCGCGCTCAACACGTCTGCCCAGGTTCCCTGCATCAGCAGGGCCGGGTCGTAGATGAAGATGAACGGGAGGATGAACTTCGCATTGCCCAGCCGCATCGTGAACAGGCTGGTCTTGAACGGGTCCGACTTGGCGATGTTCGCCGCCGTGATCGACGCCAGCGCAACCGGCGGCGTGATGTAGGACAGCATCCCCCAGTAAAGGATGAACATGTGGCTGCCGATGGGGTTGAGCCCGGCCTGCACCAGCGCGGGCGCCAGCAGGATCGACAGGAAGATGTAGGCGGCGCTGACCGTCATCCCCAATCCGAGGATGAAGCTCGTGAGCGCGCCGGCAATCAGCATCAGCAGCACGTTGCCGCCAGCCAGAATCAGCAGTTCGCGCGAAAAGGCGCCTGCAACGCCGGTGTATGACAGACCGCCGACCACCAGTCCGATCCCGGCGAGGATCGCCACCAGCGAGCCGATATTCTTTGCGACGTCGAGCAGCAGGTCCAGCGCGCGGCGCGCGTTCAGCCGGGTCCGGGGGTTGAAGGACGTGGCGATGATCATCGCAAGGGACGCGAAATACGGCGAGTAGCTTTCCAGCCGCATGACCATCAGCACGTAGATTAGCACGACGAGCGACAGAAGGTAGGGCCAGCCCGAAATCAGCGTGCGCCCGAGCGGCGGGATTTCTTCCTCCGGCAGGCCCTTCAGGCCCTCGCGCGCGGCGTAGAGATCGACCTGGAACAGCAGCGCGGCGTAGAACAGGACCGCCGGCAGGAAGGCCGCGATTGCCACTTCGGCGTAAGGAATGCCGAGGAACGAGGCCATGATGAACGCGACCGTGCCCATGACCGGGGGCATCAGCGTCGCGCCGCTCGACGCGGTTGCCTCGATGGCGGCGGCGTAGGTTCGGGAATAGCCCACCCGCATCATCGTCGGAATGGTGAACGGGCCGGTGGTCAGGATATTGGAAATGACGCTGCCCGACAGCGAGCCCAGAAGCCCTGAGCTCAGCACCGAGACTTTTGCCGGCCCGCCCCGGCGGCGACCCAGAAGCGCCGCTGCCAGGTCCATGAAGAAGTCGCTGCCCTTGGTGATCGTAAGGACCGATCCGAAGATGACGAACCCGATCACCAGTTCCGCCACCACCTGCATGGGCAGGCCGACGATGCTTTCGACGCCAAGGACATGGGCGCGCACCGCTTCCGGCAGGCTGTAGGCGGTGCCCCACAGGAAACCGGGCATGTAGCCCGCAAACAGCGGATAGGCGGCGAAGAACAGCGCCGTGCATAGCAGGATATTACCGCCCCCGCGCCGGACCCCTTCGAGCGCCGCGACCAGCACGATCACGGCGGCGATGTCCGCCGACAGCGGGGCGGCGAACTCCCACCCCTCCTGGATGATGCGCAGGCCGTTATTGCCCAAATAGAGGGTTGCGCCGAAGGTCAGCACCACCAGAACCCAGTCGAACCACGGCACCGTCGTCGCCCATTTCGGGCTGGACGGCATCGTGATGAAGGCGATCGAAAGGAAAACGCCGATCAGATAATAAAGATACGAGTTGCCGAGCGGCTGGAAGCCGAACAGGTTGAGCAGGAAAACTTGGTTGATTGCCAGCAGCACGCCAGCGGCGCCGAGGATATACACTACGATCAGCGCGAAGCCCGAGGGGCGCGCCGGCCGTGGAGGATCAGAGCTGTGGTGCATGTGCTGCTCGTCCGTGGTCACCTGACCAACCGGCGGCGGTATCTTTGCGTCTGTGACTGATTCTTGGGTCATCGGGTCCAATCCTGAAAATCGGCGAGCCGACGCATACCCGCGCCGGCTCGGTTAGCAGAGGCAGACCTCAGTTGGATCCCTGACCAAGAGCCGCCTTGGCCTCGGCCCACTGCGCCGCGAATTGTTCAGGCGGCAGGTCTCGGTTCGCCGGCAGGAACTCCTCCCATGCGGCGCGAAGCGCGTCGAGACGGGCGATCCGCTCCTGGTTCCAGGCTTCGGACTCGTCGGTCCAGATGCCCTTCTCGGTCAGATAGCGGACCGCGCCCTCGTGGAAGGGAACGTCGATCGGGGGTGTCCCGGAGATGTTCAGATCCCAGCGGTGCATGGTCGCGGTGGCGTTCTTGTAGAGATCGAAGCTCTCATCCAGCGCCTTGGTGAACGCGTAGACCTCGTCGGCCGACTTGTCAGCGAGAGTTACGATCACCGGATAGCGATAGGCCGCCATTGAAACCTTCTCGCCCGGTGCAAGGCCGGCAGCGATATCTTCCTCGAATGGGCCCATGATCGGCAGAACGTCCAGCAGCTTGGCCCAGCCTTCCTGGTCGTTCGGGTCAAGAGTCACCCACTTGATCCCCCGTGGGGACGACGCAAGTTCGTAAAGCTGGCTGGTCGTCGGAGTGGTGCAGGTGAAGTCCGCCTCGTTCCTGGTCATGGAGCTCATGGCGGCCGCATAGGTCGGGAACATCACGACCTCGACATCGTCCAGCGTCAAGTCACCGAACGCCAGGACCGCTTCGCACTTGACGTTGATCGACGGATTGCCGACCACGAAAGCGGCGCGCTTGCCGCGCGCGTCGGCGATCGTCTCGATCCCGGCATCCCCCGCCGCCACCATCGACAGCGACGCCGGACGGCCGGCGACCGCACGCAGGTTCTGCGGGCCGAACTCGGGCACGGCATAGTCGTAGTCGCCTTCCGACAGGAAGTAGGTCTCGGTCGCGAGGAAGCCGTAATCGGCCCGGCCCAGCAGCAGCGGCTGCAGGCGGCCGATCCCGCTGCCCGACGGCTGGATGCGAATCCGGGTGTTGGCGTGGCGCCCGAAAGCATCGGCGATCGCCGAGGCTTCGGCGTAGCCTGCCGAGCCCACGTCATAGGCCGTCCAGATCATCGTATTGGGCAGTTCCTGCGCCACCGCCCCAGTGACGCCAAGCGCGAGGGCGATTGTGCTGGCGCGGATTGTACTAAAGAAATTCATGGATGTTCCTCCCAAAACACCTGCAGGGCCGTCATGGCATCCGACGCGAGTGTGGCGCCTGCCTGCTAACTGATCTCACTCTCCCCATCCGGCCTGCGGTGGGCAGGGCCGAAGCTGACAAAGGTTTGCGTGTTGCGGCGCATAATTCAAATGCATTGCCAGCATTTCAGCGATACTGTGGAGGCATCATGGACCTACGACAACTTCGCAGCTTCCTGGAAATTTGCCGCGCCGGCAGCATCACTCAGGCGGCCGACCGGCTGAACATGGCCCAACCCGCCCTGACCCGCCAGATCCAGTCGCTGGAGGAGGAGATGGGTGTTCTGCTACTGCACCGTCACGGACGCGGCGTCAGCCTCACAGCACAGGGCGAGCTGCTGCAGGCCCGCTCGCGTCAGTTGCTCGAGGATGCCGACGATCTGGTCCGCGTCGTGTCGGGCCGCGACGGCGAACTGCGCGGCATGGTCAGGTTGGGCCTGCCCCCCGCGCTGGCCGAGGTGCTGACCGCTCCCCTCATCGAGCGGTTCATGACCGAACACCCCCATGCCCAGCTGCGCGTCAGCTCGGGTTTCACCGGCCATGTGCGCGACTGGCTGCGGCGCGGCGAGGTCGATCTGGGCGTGACCTACGAGCTCGCGCTGGCGCGTGGCCAGCGTGCAATCCCGCTCCTGCGGGAAGAGTTGTGCCTGATCTGCCCGCCCGGCGAGCCACTGGCAGGCGAGCCGATCACCTTTGCCGAGGCGTTCTCAGGGCCGCTGATCCTGCCCACGCCGATTCATGCGCTGCGGCAGTTGATCGACAAGGCGGCCGATATCCGTGGCATCGTGCCGGTGGTCGTGGCCGAGATCGACGTGGTGTCGGCCATGCTCACGCTGGTAGAGAAGAACCTCGGCCGTACGATCCTGTCGCGTGCGATGGGAGGACAGGCGGCGCAAGTGGGCTCGCGGCTGGTCATCCGGCCGATCGTCGATCCTGTGCTGAGCCGGATGCTTGCGTTGTGGCAGTCACCGGCGCGCGACAGCACCCCTGTCGTGCGCCGCTTTGCGCAGGAACTGCTGGAGCAGGCGCGGCTCATGGTCCAGCAGGGCGCCTGGCCGGGCGCACTGCCAGTCCGACCGGATATTGAGCACGAGGGCGAAACGCAGGAACGGAACTGAGCCAGCGGCGGCTTGGACCTGCATCGTTTCTGTTCCGGTCCGGCGCTCATGTGAGGCAGCCCCTTCCAGTTCGTGTTGAAGCCGCCCCGGGCAAGAGACCGCTCGGGGCGATCTCGTGCTGGTCTATCCGAAGAGGTCTCGCTCGTAGATCTTCCCCTTGGCAAGGCTCTGATGATCAAAGCCGTCTGAAGGTGCGAACCTGGGCTTGATCCATGACACTCGCAAATTAGGTCGTTCGGTCACCGGGTGGCGCCCGGGAGTGTCCTGAACTCCGTGTATCTGATCCGGCCCATGCGGTTTTCAGATACAGTCAGGCGTCGAAGCGCCCGGCGAACATTATGGCCAGCTGATTTCGTGCGGCAACCCATTCCCGGACGGCCCTGCCGCCCTTCTCGAAGTTGCGGATGGCCAGAAAGATCAGCTTGGTGGCAGCCTCTTCGGTGGGGAACGAGCCCTTGGTCTTCAGGGTTTTTCGCAACACCCGGTTCAGCGATTCCACCGCGTTGGTCGTGTAGATGATCTTCCGGATCGGGACGCTGAAGGCAAAGAACGGGATCACCTCGGCCCATGCCCGGCGCCAGGCCGGGGCAATGGACGGGTATTTCCCGGCCCATGTCCCCTCGAAGTCATCGAGCCGGCGGGCGGCCTCCTCGGCAGTCGGGGCCTCATAGATCGGGCGCAGGTCGGCGGCCACCGCCTTGCGGTCTTTCCAGCTGCAGAAGTTCATCGAGTGCCGGATCAGGTGGACGATGCAGGTCTGGACCGTGGTTTCCGGGAAGGCGGCGGTGATCGCCTCCGGGAAGCCCTTCAACCCGTCCACAACGGCGATCAGGATGTCCTGGACGCCGCGGTTGCGCAGCTCGTTCATCACCGACAGCCAGAACTTGGCACCTTCGTTGTCGGCGATCCAAAGCCCAAGAACCTCGCGCTCGCCCTCCCGCGTGACGCCCAGGGCGATGTAGACCGCCTTGTTCCGCACCATCCGGCTGTCGGCATCGCGAATCTTGACGCGCAGGGCGTCAAAGATGACGATCGGATACATCCGGTCCAGCGCCCGGTGCTGCCAGTCCCGGACCTCCTCCAGCACGGCATCGGTGACGCGGCTGATCAGGTCCGGCGACACCCGCAGTCCGTAGAGATCCTCGAGATGCGCCTGGATGTCGCGCACCGAAAGCCCGGCAGCATAGAGCCCGATGATCTTGTCATCCACTCCGTCGATCCGGGTCTGGCCCTTCCTGACCAGCTCGGGCTCGAAGCTGCCGTCCCGGTCGCGCGGCACCGCCAGCGGCACCTCGCCATCCGAGCCCTTCACCCGCTTCGTCGCGGTGCCATTGCGGCGGTTGGCCTGGTCGGGCGGCGGCTCGGCTCCAGCCTCATAGCCCAGGTGCGCAGTCAGTTCGGCCCCGAGCATCCGCTCCATCAGCCGAACCTTCAGTTCCTTCATCAGCCCGGCATCGCCGAGCAGATCCTCGGGCCGCTTGCAGCCCTTCAGCAACTCGTCCAGCAGCTCGTTGGAAATCGTCATCTTCCTTGCTCCTCTCAGGAAGCATGGACCGGGTCAGTCATACACAGAAGATCAGACACTCTCGTGGCGCCCAGCACCGCCACGAGCTCCAGGCGCTGGTGCGCGGTCATTGCTTCCAGGTCCACCTCGAAGGCTTCCCACGCGAACTCTCGCACCTGTCCTTCATTGAGCGTGCCAATATAGTAGCCATAGTTGTCTTGGTGCCGATACGACACTGTCAAAGTGCCGTAGCGTGCAGTCCAAACGTCGCCGTCGTGTGTGATTGTAATCTGCAACGGGTCGATCTGCATCACTCCTCTCCCTCAATCTACCAATCTACGCAGGCTCTCGAGCCACTCATGTGCAGATAGCCATGCACGGCAGCACCGCATCCACGGCGCTGCGAACTTTTTTCGTCAATTTCCATAAATTCCCTTCGTCCCTCGGGGAACCGGCCATTCTTTATCTTAAGCAACGACAGACAGGCCCGCAGGAAGGGAGGATGAGGGCGACATTGAAGCTGCCGCACTGGTGCAGCGTATAGAAAAGAGCGAAGCAAATGTTCGACTCTCGTCCTTCTGAAGTTCGCCGTGACATCCTCGAGCGTGTCCGCCGGTTCTTCTTCGATTATGGCCATGAGCTCACCATGGCCGCCTCGATGCTCGGCGGTACCGCTGCCGAGGCGCGGGTGGTATCTTGCGCCATCCATCTCGACCGGAGCCCCTGCATCGATCGCCGCCTCAAGCGCGATCTTGCGGCCATTCACCGGTGTCTTGCACTTCATGATGTGGGCGATCCGGATGACTTCGACATCTCCCTCTTTTCGACGCTTCATCCCGCGTCCGCCGAAGTCGAGACAATCTGCCTGCTGACGGACATGCTCGAGGATCTGCTCCACGAGATCGACAGCATGGGGTGCGATCTGGCTGGCGAGGTTGATGGTCCCCTGATCGCTGCCTGACATCTCTCTCGATCCCCCGGGGATCGAGCCTTGACGCCCGTCCCCAGTACGCCGGGCAACCCTGGAGAGCTGTTATGAAGATCAACCCTGTAGCCGCGCCCTCGCTCGACGGGCTGGCGACTGAAACCATCCGTCTCAGACGTGAGCTCCATGAAATGGCGCACGCCGTCTACGTCGGCGGCAACATCCGCGACTTCGGGTTTGCGGCGCGGACACTGGGTCGGCTTGCGGAGCGGCAGCCATTTGATAGCCGTGACACCGCTTCTTTCCAGGCGTTGCGCGGCATCATCGATACCGACCTCAGCCGAGAAGTCGTCGGGACTGAACGACGCTTCGTGGAGACTCGCTACGACAACGATGGTCAGCATGGTGAGGTTCGCGAGATTCCGGTCTACAGTGCACGCGGCGAAACGCTCCTGCGCCTGCAAGAAACGCTCAACAGCTTCCTCGCTGCACGTGACGCGGCCTTGGATCGGATTGCAGCGGATCGCGCCCTCATGCAACTGCTGCGCACCTGATTGCGCAGGCGTGGCACCGTTCCCGGGGCGCGAGCCAACGCGCTCCTGGCCACGCCAGATTACGATGTAAACGGTTATTTCTATCAACCGGACAACGTCTTGCGCGAAAGATGCAGGTTTTCGCTTTGCGGATCCGCAGGTGGATCAATTTCCCCAGAACGAGAGACACAGTCCTGATCCGCCATCAGGACAACAACCCACCAACCACGCCTCATGAACCGGAAAAACCGACAATGCACGAGAACTTCGACCGGGGCATGCAGCTTCCGGAACCCCCTACAGCCGCCCGCAGGATTACCATGGGCTCCAAGCACCATTTCACCGGTGCGCTCGTCTTCGGTGAAGGGGGCGGGAAGACCATGGAGGTCGAAAGCCACACCGAGATGCAGATCGCGCTGGTGATGCTGGCTCGCCCCGAGGTGATCGACCTCGAAAACCAACTGCCATTTCGCTGGGCCGACGACCAGGACGTCCTGCGCACACACTACTTCGACTTCCGGGTCACGCTCCAAAAACGGAAGTCGGGTGGCGCTGATCGTCAAGTCCGCACACAAGGCGGCGACGGCGAAGTTTCAGGCGACTGCACGTCGGATCGCGTCCCAAGTTCCTCAGGCGTTCGCCGACCGGGTCTGCGTGATGACCGAGAAGCACCTCGACCCGGTCGAGGTTCACAATGCCGAACTCATCCACGCTGTCCGGGTGCCCGACCCGGAAGCGGACGCGGCAATCCTCAGTGCCGTCAGCGGAATCATCGGCGCCGTTCGGATCGGCGATCTGGCGGAGCAAACCAGGCTGCGAGGCCGTGGCTTCCGGGCCGTCGTGCGCCAGATCCGTAGCCACCACCTCGTGCTCGCGGCCCATGAACGCATTGCACCGGACGCCTTTGTCCGCCGGAGGGCTGCGTGATGCTCGACCTCATGCCCAGCGAGAGCACAACGCGTTTCGCCTTCAGCAAGCATGATGCTGTGCTTGTTCACGGCACCAGGTATCAGCCCGTCGACGAAACCGACAAGGGATACATCCTGGTTCGTGCCGACGGGCAGGGAGTTGCGGAAAGCTACTCCCGGACCGAGATGGCGCGGCTCGTCGAACTCGGGCACGTCGCGCACGAACGGAACGCTTTCCTTCCGGAAAGCGCGCGCCGGCGGCTCGAGCTCCCAAGCGAGATGCTCTCAACCATGGGAGAAAAGAAGCACCGCAAGGCGAAACGCCGAGAGGCGGTTGTTCTGGCATTCCTCGCCCTGGAGGAGGAGGGCCGCGTCAAGCGGACCGACGCATCCATCCAGTCCGCTTTGAATGACATCAAGGTCAGAGCGGCAGTGTTTTGCTCTCAACGGAGCGCGTGCGACGAAAACGCCATCGATCCCGACACGCTGATCATGCCGAAGGTCGGTGTCAGATCGGTTCGGCGTTGGCTCAGTGCTTATGTGAAACTCGGGCTACCCGGCCTTTACGATGCCATCGAAAACCGCGGCAATCGCCAATCGCGCCTCCGTCCCGACGAACTTGCCCTCATGTCCCGCGTGGTCGGCGGGTATCTCGACGACCGCAAGCCGTCGATCTCCACCATCTACGAGAACGTGCAATAGGAGTTCGATGAGGAGAACCGCAGCCGCCGCGCGCGGGGCGCGGCCGAACTGGTCTCGCCGTCTCGTGAAACCGTGAGATTGGCGGTCAGATCACTTGATCCATTCCGCTGCGATCTCTCCCGCGAGGGGTCGGCCCGTGCGCGCAACAAGTATGCGCCGGTCGGGAAGGGTCTGGATCTGACGCGGCCGCTTCAGCGCGTAGAACTCGACACATGGAAGGTCGACCTGATGACCCTGGCGGCTGCCTCCGGGCTCTCCCATTTCATGTCCGACGAAGACAAGGCACGTCTGGGTCTCGACAATCAGAAGACTCGATGGCACCTGACCGTGGCGATCTGCGCGACCACGCGCTGCATCCTCGCCATGCGGCTCTGCCGTGCTCCAAACGCCCAGGCCACCCTGCAGACGATCGAGATGATGCTGCGCGACAAGGGTGTCTGGTCTGATGCTGTCGGCGCACTCAGCCCGTGGGCCTACTATGGAACGCCCGAGTTGGTGGTAATGGATTGCGGCACCGAGAACACGTCCTTCGACGTGCGACTTGCGTTGCGCGACCTTGGCATCCGCGTGGAGCATGCACCCGCGGGGCTGCCGGAGATGCGGGCGCGCATCGAACGGTTCTTCGGTACTATCTCGACCGGCCTCACACCGCGGCTTACGGGGCGCACGTTCAGCAGCATGATCGAGAAGGGCGACTACGATCCCTAGGCGCGCGCTGCACTGACTGCAGACGATCTGTGTGCTGCGATCATTCGCTGGGTTGTCGACATCTATCACCGCAGCGCCCATTCCGGGCTCGGGGGAGAAACCCCTGCCAACTGCTGGCGGCGCCTCATCGAACAGTTTGGCGTATGCCCCGCTCCTGACTTACGACGTCGGCGGCTTGCTCTTGGGACGCGCTTCAAGCGGACCGTTTCCAAGACCGGCGTTACGGTATTCGGCATCCGCTATCATTCCGAGGAATTGGCCCGCTGGATGCTGCGCACGAAGAAGCGCGAGGTAAACCTGCGCTGGTACCGTGAGGACCTGGGGGCGATTGCGGTCGAGCTCGATGGCGAGTGGTATGAGGTGCCGGCCGTGTTTGATCGCTTCAAGGGCGTATGGGCGCAAACATGGCTGGCAGCCGCACGAGAGCTCCAGATCCGCTTCAAGCATGAGGTCACCTTCGATGAAGAGATCGTCTTCAAGGCAATCCGACACATCGACGAGATCAATGGACAGGCGATGAAGCGCATAGGCCTCCTCGCCGACGACTGGTCGGAGGCGCGGATTCTGCAAGAGGAGGAGCGGCTACTGATCGGTTTCGACATGTCCGAGCGCAGCCTGCCGCTCGCTTCTCCCGACACACGCTTCGGCGATGAGATGGCGGGGGGAGCGGGAGACGACATCGGCTCAGACGAAGTTACGACGTCTCGCGAAAAAAAAAAACCGCGGAACGCTCGTGGATTCGTTTCCGCGCCCACCGCTTCGACTGCAGATCCCTTGGGTGACGCGGCTCCGAAGGGAGACGCTGACGACGACCCAGGATTTGAGATCGAGGACAAGTGGTGACTACAAACCCGCAGATACAGTGCAGTGAAGTGCATGCCGTCATCGACGGCCTGCGCTCCAAATACGTGAAGTTGCCGCGTGATCGCGAGTTTCGCACGCATCTCGATCGGCTCATCAAACGAGATGATACGGGCCGCCAGATCGCGGCACCGGTAGTGTTCACGTCGACAGGCGAGACGCGGGGTATCGCCCTCGTGGATGGTGCAGGCGGCGGAAAGACCTCCCTCGTGGATCATGCGCTCCGCGAGCACCCTGCCCTTCAGACCACTGAGGCAGGCAGGATGCCTTGGCTCGGCGTGCGGGTGCCCAGCCCCGCCACCCTGAAATCGCTGGGTCTGGAGATCCTTCGGCAGGCCGGCTATCCCGAGGCTCGTGGACTGAGGCACGCTTGGGAGATCTGGACCCAGGTGCGCTATCGGCTGCAGCTGCTCGGAACCGTCGTACTCTGGATCGACGAAGCTCACGACCTGTTTCGGAACGGTTCGGCTCGCGAGATCGAGGATATTCTCAAGACTTTGAAGTCGTTGATGCAGGGTGAAGGAGCCGTCATTGTCATCCTGACCGGCATCGAGACGCTGTGGCAGATTGCGTCCTACGACGACCAGGTGAAGCGCCGCTATTCCAGGATCGAGCTGCCGTCGGTCACCATGGCTGGAGACGAGAAGATCCTCTGGAAGCTGATTGAAACCTTCTCGGCACAGGCGAAACTTGCCGCACCGGAGAAGAACGATCTTGTCGCACGCCTCATTCATGCCGGCCGTGCCCGCTTTGGTCGCTGCATCGAACAGATCATCAATTCGATCGAGGTGGCACTTCACGAGGGTGCATCCAGCCTTGAGATCGAGCATTTCGCTCGTAGCTTCGACATGCAGGAGGGCTGCGCCCCCGGCGAGAACATCTTCCGTTCGCCACGCTGGTCGCAGATCGATGTCGACGCGCCCCGCCGCGCCTGACCCTGCCGCAACCAGAGCCAGTTCTTCACCCAGAGCGCATGCGTCATGCCTACCCTTTTTCCATTCCTCCCCTTTGATCCGTTTGAAACGCCGGTCTCATTCGCAACCCGTCTTGCCGCACTTCACACCGGGGGCCGGCTGGTGCCGTTTCTCCACGACATCGGCGTAAGATCCGCAGCGCTCGCCGCCGGTGACACCGAGGCTGTGCAGCGCCTCTGCGCCTTGGCCGGGATCGATAGCGCTCCTGTGCTTCGCAACACCGCGCGGACGGTTGGGAGACGACGTGCGGACCTGCGCGGCGAGGAGATCACGGCCGAGTTCCTCTCGAGCCCGGACACCGTGTTCTGCCCTGCCTGCCTCGCGCAGGACGATATCAAAGGAGGTGACAATCCCGGGACGCGTCGTGGGCGTCTCGCCTGGACCTTGCGGGTGGTTCGAACCTGTCCGCACCACGAGATCGCCCTGGTGCACCTGGCAAGAAACAAATGGAGCGATCAGTTCCACGAGCTCGCCGAGCGCGTTCCGGAGCGTGGCGGCGCTCTGTTGGCGCTTGCCGACAACTGCGAGCGTCGATCGCCTTCTCCGCTGCAGACCTACGTCATGCAGCGTCTCGAGGGTGAGGAAGGGCCGGAATGGCTGGATGGGCAGACCCTCGAGCAGGCCGTTCGAGCGACCGAGATGCTGGGAGCGCTGATCGCGTTTGGCGCCGGAGCGAACCTCACCGCACTTGACGCGTCGGGATGGGACCGCGCCGGCCGCATCGGCTACGCCTGCACGGCGGCTGGCGAAGCGGGAATTCGCGATGCCCTGCAGCAGGTCCAGGCGGCGTTTCGCGGCAAGGCCAAGCCGGGCCGGCGCAAGGTCTTTGGTCGCTTCTACGAATGGCTTTCCTCGACAAAGGGAAAAAAGGATCCGGGGGACATCAAACGGATCCTGCGCGAGCATATTTTCGACACCATGGAGGTGGCGGCTGGTGAGGAGATCCTCGGCGCCACGCTGAAGGAAAGACGGCTCCACAGCGTGCGCTCGCTCGCCTCGGAGGTTAACCTCAACTCGCGCACTTTGCGGAATTTCCTCGCCAGTCGCGGCCTGGTGCCTGCCGATGAAGCGCTCAGCGAATACCATGTGTTCGACGCAAATGCAGGGCGGACCATCGCCGCATCCGTCTGCCGATCGATACACGTCATCTCGCTCCCGAAAGCGCTGAACTGTACGCGTCCCCAGGCCGACCAACTCCTTGCCGAGCGGATATTGACGCGCGTGGGCGGAGGGCCGGGCATTGCACCCGGGCGGACCCAGCGTGCCGCAGATGCGTCCCATGTCGCTGATTTCCTCGTGGCACTCCGCAGAAATGCGATGATGGTCGGGACGGCGCCGGACGGCGTGGTGTCGATCTCGAAGGCTGCCGAAAAGGCGAAGGTGCCCTGCTACGCCATCGTGCACCTCATCCTCGGTGGATACCTGCAGCGAGTGTTCCAGCTTGCCGATGTTGCTGGATACGCTGGCGTGCTCGTGGACCCGATAGAGGTTCAGGCGCAAATTCATCACGTTCAGGCACACCTTTCGGCATCCGCAGCGTTCAAGATGATGTGGCTGCCGGTGGACACCGGCTGGGCTCTCGTCGATGCCCCTGATGATTTGGATCTGAAGCCGGTCGTGATCGAGGGTCCGTCCGGCTACCGGTTCTGCCGCTTCGACAGGAAGGATGCTTCCGAGTTCATGGAGCGGGTCACTACCGTGCATCTGATCGCCCTTCGCCTGGGCGTCGAGCACAAGGAGGTTGTCCGTCGGCTGAAGATCGCCTTCGTGCGCCCTGCGATTTCTCGCCGCGAGGCAGGAATGGATCTTTACAGCACCGCAGACCTCCCGGCCTCCCTCCGATCCTGAGAAGACCACGCCAGATTTCCTTCAACGGTAAATTCTGAACGGCCGCCCGTAGGGGCGGCCTTTTTCGTTTGGAAGATTTGCGTTTGTCGCCTACATGAAGTTAGACATCGCTCGATCATCGACAGGAATGTATGAGGTCGAGGGGATGGCCACTATTTGCTTGCAAAATGGCCAAGTGCGCCGCCGACCCGAAGCGCCGCCTTAGAAAAAACAATGACTTACCATGCAGAAATGGCTTGGAAATGGTTGTCACAACATGACATCAGACAGTTTTTCCTTTCGGGGCGAACGCTCTGACGCGCTCCTGGATCATCTTTCCGTTGAATCCAATCTGCGGAGTGTGCCCGCACTGAATGAAAACATCCAGCCGCAAGCAAGTTATCGAAAATCGATCATTTGCCATAAGCCTGTGGTGCGGGCGGCGGGACTCGAACCCGCACGGGCTTGCGCCCCAGGGAGTTTAAGTCCCATGCGTCTACCATTCCGCCACGCCCGCGACGATCGGTTCCCGCTAGGCCCTTGGCGCACGGGATTCAAGCGGCCCGGATGACGCCACCCTCGCCCCTGCCGCCTGGAAAAACGCAGGATCCCGATCACAAGACCGGGACCCCACATTCCCCGCGTGCCCTCAACCACCACACGCGAAACCGGAAAACCAACCTCAACCTGGACCAACGGGGTCCGTGAGATGAAGATGGCACAGGAAGTGATTCCCGGCAAAGGCCGAAAATCTTGAATTTTATATTCCGCCTTGGTCTCGGGGTGCGGGCGGGGTATCTGCCCTCCACCTGACATCAGCCGCAAGGTGACCGATGACCCAACGCCTGCATCTCGTCTATGGGGGCGAGCTTGTGTCGACCGACTCGCACGAGTTCCGCGACCCCGCCTCGATCCATCTCGTGGGAATCTTTCCCGATTTCGCCTCGGCCCATGCCGCTTGGAAGGCACAGGCCCAGCGGACCGTCGATCAGGCGCAGATCCGCTACTTCATCGCCCATCTGCATCGCCTGCACGACCCCGACGAATCCGTTTTGACATAGGCGCAGGATGGGCGGCATCGGTGATCTGGCTTTCTGGCTGCAGATCCGGGGCGGGCGGGCCGAGGATGCGCCCTCCGATCCTGTGCTGCCGCCGGGCGACGGCCCGCTGATCCTGATATGCGGGGGGGCCTCCGACCGGCGCGACCTTGCCCAGGAACTGCGCCGCCGGCGGCCTGGCGTCCGGCTGGGTGCACTGGGGCCGGTGGCCGTCGAACGCGGCGGTCGCGCGGTGCCCAGCGTCCTGCCCGGCTCGCCGGCCGATCCGGGCACCGCCAGGATGCTGGTCAGCAGGGCCTCGCCTGCCGCGCTGGTCCTGACGGACGACCTCCTGCCGCCTGCCCTTATCGCCGCCTGCGACGACGCGGGCGTTCCCGTAACGCTGGTCGCGGGGCCGGGCCAGTTGGCCGGGCTTGCGGCCCGCCGGGTGTGGCGTGGCGCGCGGCGGGACCCGGTGGCGCGGCTCAGCCGGGTGCTTGTCCCCGACGACGCGGCGCGGGACGCCGCGCTGCGTGAAGGAATCGCCCCGCAGCGGGTCGAGGTGATCGGCAGCGCCGCCCCCATCCTGCCGCCGCTGCCCTGCAACATGCGCGAGCTTGCCGCCCTGCGTCCTCTGCTGCAGGACCGCCACGTCTGGCTTGCCGCCGCCCTGCCGCTGGCCGAAGTTTCGCATATCCTTGCCGCGCAGGAACAACTGCTGTCCCACCATCACCGCGCGCTGCTGATCATCGCGCCCGCCCGGCCCGAGGATACCGGCGCGATCGCCGATGCGGCCGAGGCGCGGGGCCTGACCGTCGCCCGGCACGAGGCGCTGGACCCCGATCCCGACATCCAGGTGCTGGTGGCCGAGGACAGCGCCGAACTGGGGCTGTGGTACCGGCTCGCCTCGGTCACCTGCATGGGGGGCACGCTGACGCGGGGGACGGACGGCGCGCGCCATCCCTTCGAGCCCGCGGGCCTTGGCTCCGCCATCGTCCATGGGCCGCATCTGTCGGCGAACCTTGCCGAGTGGCAGGCGCTGGACCGGGCCGGCGGGGCGCGGCGGCTTTACTCGGCCGGCGCCCTGCCCGCTGCCATCGAGGATCTGAGCGCCCCAGACGCCGCCGCCCGCCTTGCCCGGCAGGCGTGGGAGGTCGCGACCGCCGGCGCCGAGATCACCCGCCGCATCGCCGAGGCCGTCCTGTCGGACGTGCCGGAGGGATCATGCTGACCACGCCCGGCTTCTGGAACCGTCCGCCTGCCGCAACGGCCCGGCTGCTGGGTCCGCTGGGCGCGATTTACGCCCGCGCCACTGCGCGGCGGCTGGCCCATGGCCCCCGACTGCGGGTCGGGGTTCCGGTAATCTGCGTGGGCAACCTGAACGCCGGCGGCACCGGCAAGACACCAACGGTGATCGCGCTGGTCGAGCGACTGTCGGCGCGGGGCATCGCCGCCCATGTGGTCAGCCGCGGCCATGGCGGGTCGGAAACCGGCCCCCTGCGCGTCGATGAACGCCGGCATTCTGCCGCGCAGGTGGGGGACGAGCCGTTGCTGCTGTCGGCCTTCGCCCCTGTGTTTGTCGCTCACGACCGGGTCAAGGGCGCACGCGCGGCCATCGAGGCAAGCGCGCAGGCGATCCTGCTGGACGACGGCTTCCAGGACCCTTCGCTGGCGCATGACCTGTCGCTGGTGGTGGTCGATGCAGCGCGTGGCTGGGGCAACGGGCGATGCATTCCCGCCGGCCCGCTGCGAGAGCCGGTGGCTGCGGGCCTTTCACGCGCCGATCTGGTACTGACGATCGGGGAACCCGCCGCGCAGGAGAGTTTCTCGGCCCGCTGGCCCGACCTGCCGGTGCCGCGCCTGACGGGGCAGCTTTCCCCCCTGATGACGGGGATGGACTGGGACGGGCTGCCCGCGCTTGCCTTTGCCGGCATCGGCCACCCGGAAAAGTTCTTCGCCACCCTGCAGGGTTTGGGCGCGCGGATCCTGCGGGCCGAGGCGCTGGCCGATCACCAGCCCTTCTCGCGCCAGATGCTCACGCGGCTGGAAACCGAATCGCGGATGCTGGGGGCGCAGCTTGTCACGACCGAAAAGGATGCCGCGCGGCTGCCACGCAGCTTCCGGTCCAAGGTGCTGACTCTGCCGGTGCGGCTGGCCTTCGACGATCCGGCGCCGCTCGATGCGGCGCTGGATCGTATCTTTCCGAAAGGCTAGGGCCGCCTTGGCGGGCGGCCCCTTGCCTCAGTTCGCGGCGGCCAGCTTTTCGTCGATCTCGGCCTTCAACTGCTCCCATGGCGCGTTGCGGACGGTTTCGCCGCCGATGATGAAGGTCGGCGTGCCCTCGATCTTGTCGGCGACCGCGTTCTGCTGGAAGGTCGCAAGCAGGCTTTCCACCTTGGCCGTGTCCTGCCAGCAGGCGTCCATCTGCTCGGTCGAATAGCCCGCCATCGCACCGATCTTGCGCAGGTTCGCGGCCAGTTCGTCGCCGGTCTTGGCGCCCAGCCATTCGCGCTGCTTTTCGAACAGCATCCCGGCGACGGGATAGAACTTCTCCTCGCCGCCGCAACGGGCCAGGATGCCGGCCCACAGGCCCGGCTCGTCGAAATAGACATCGCGCTGGGTGAAGCGGACCTTGCCGGTGTCGATGTATTCCGCCTTGAGTTGCGGATAGACGTCGGTGTGGAAGGCCGCGCAATGGCTGCAGGTGAAGCTGGCGTATTCGATCATCTCGACCGGCGCATCCTCGGCGCCTTGCCAGATGTCGGGCTGTATCGCCGGGGCAGCCTGCGCCTCGGCTGCCGGAGCGGTCTCGGCGGGGGCGGTCGTCTGGGCCGCCACGGGCAGCGCCAGCGCGGCAAGCGCTGCGGCCGAGATCAGGCTGCGGAGGGTCGGGGTCATGGATTGGCCTTTCGGTCGTGGGAAAACATCGCCCGTTTCCGGGCATCCTGCGCGGCGCGGGCAAGCACCAGCCGCCGCATGGATTCGGCAAGCCGCGGATCGTCGAAGCGGGCGGCAACTTCATCGGCCGCGGCAATTGCCTCGGGCGGCGGAGGAGAGTCGACTTGCGGGGCCGGGCGGAACTGCGCCTGCCCCCCGGCGAATCCCTGAGCTGCGGTCTGCGTCACCACGATCCGCGCGATGGCGTTGAAGCCGTAGACCGCGTTCACCCTTTCGCGCAGGCGGGGAAGCTGCATCTGCACCAGGGGCGCGTGGGCTCCGTCGGTCAGCAGCGTCAGCGTGGCGCCGAAGCCCTTGCCGTGGCTGACCTTGACGGGGCGCGTATGGGCGGCGGTTTCCGGTCCCACGATCTCGGGCCAGTCCGTCAGCAGCCGCGCCACCGCGAAGCCGCGCTTTTCGGCGGTCTTGCGAACCTCGGGCGCGACCAGCGAGGCGGCGGGCTCGAACCCCCGCATCCGCCGTTTCGGCGGGGCGTCGGACGAGGCGGTGCGCTTGCGCGGGGGCTTGGAGCTGGCGGTCATGCGTGGCCTTGAACGGGTTGCGCCCAATCTGGACGCTCTGCGCGCGGGATGCCAGATGGGGGCGATGACCAAGGGGGCAAACTTGCGTGAAACCGCCGTCAGCGATGAAGTCGCGCCCCGCCTGCTGGGCTGGTATGACCGCCATGCGCGGGTCCTGCCCTGGCGCACCCCGCCCGGCACGGCGCCGATGGACCCATACCGCGTCTGGCTGTCGGAAATCATGCTGCAGCAGACCACCGTCGCGGCGGTGAAGTCGTATTTCGAGCGGTTCACGGCCCTCTGGCCCTCGGTCCAGTCGCTCGCCGCCGCCGACGAGGCGCAGGTGATGGCCGAATGGGCGGGCCTGGGCTACTACGCCCGGGCCCGCAACCTGATCGCCTGCGCCCGGATGGTTGCCGCCGCCGGCGGCTTCCCCGACACGCGCGAAGGGCTGGCCGCCTTGCCCGGCGTCGGCCCCTATACCTCGGCCGCCATCGCCGCCATCGCCTTCGACCGGCCCGAGACGGTCGTGGACGGCAATGTCGAGCGTGTCGTCGCCCGGCTGTTCGCCATCCAGACCCCGCTGCCCGCCGCCAGGCGCGAGTTGACGGGCCTTGCCGCAACCCTGACGCCGACCGAAAGGCCCGGAGATTTTGCGCAGGCGACGATGGATCTGGGCGCCACCATCTGCACGCCCCGCAACCCCGCCTGCGGCATCTGCCCTCTGATCGACCTCTGCGCCGCCCGTGCGGAAGGCATCGCGCCCGAGCTTCCCCGCAAGGTGCCGAAACCCGCCAAGCCCATCCGCACCGGCACAGTCTGGGTCGCCATGGACGAGGGAACCGTCCTGCTGGAACGCCGCCCCGCGCGCGGGCTGCTGGGGGGCACGCTGGGCTTCCCGACGACCGGCTGGGACGGCACCGATCTGCCCGCGCCCGGCCCCGGCCCCTGGACCGACCGGGGAGAGGTCCGCCACGTCTTCACCCATTTCGACCTGCGCCTGCGCGTCCTGACCGGCCCGCCTGCCGGAACCACGCGCGGAGAGCAGACCTCCCGCGCCAGCTTCGACCCGAACGCCCTGCCGGGACTGATGCGGAAGGTCTGGGCGCTGGCCACGCGCTAAGGAACTTTCCCACCAGCCACGCGCTTTCCCCGGCACTGCCAGCGATCGACCGCGCAATTCCGGGGAGGAACCCATGCGAACATCCACGATCCTGACCAGCCTGCCGCTGACATTCGCGCTTCTGGCACCCCTTCACGCTCAGGAGGTTCTAACCGGCGAGGCCGCCTTCGGCACCGCCGAGGACAACGCTCCCGGCACCCGCCGCCACATCACGGCAGACGCCCTGCCCGCGCCCAGCCACGCCGAAAACGACCCCGAGGCGCCGGATTTCCAGAACAACCCGACGATGGTCGACCGGCCGGAAGGCACGATGCCGCAGGTGCCCGAGGGCTTCGCGGTCGAGGTCTTCGCCGAAGGCCTGACCGAGCCGCGCGTCATCCGCATCGCCCCCAACGGCGACATCTTCGTGGCCGAAAGCGAGGCGGGCCGGGTCTCGGTCTTCCCGGCCGACGCGCAGGCACCCGCCACACCCGAGGTTTTCGCTGAAGGACTCGACCGACCCTTCGGCATCCTGTTCCACCCGCCGCAGAACCCCGAGCACGTCTATGTCGCGGCGGCCAACCAAGTCGTCCGCTACCCTTACGCGGAAGGCGACCGGACAGCCTCGGGCGAGGCCGAGGTGATCCTCCCCGACATCCCGACCGAGCGGCACTGGACCCGCGACCTCGCCACGACGGCGGACGGCAGCCGCATCTTCGTCTCGATCGGCTCGGCCTCGAACGTGGCCGGCGCGATGTCCGACGAGCCGCCCGAGGAGATCACCGCATGGGAGCAGAGCTACGGTGTCGGCGCCGCCTGGGGGGACGAGGAAAACCGCGCCGTGGTGCAGGTCATGAACCCCGACGGCAGCGAGTTGCGGAACTTCGCCACCGGCCTGCGCAACTGTTCCGGCATGGCGGTGCAACAGGATGGCACGCTCTGGTGCACGGGCAACGAGCGCGACCACATCGGCCCGAACCTCGCGCCCGACTACATCACTTCGGTTCAGGACGGCGGCTTCTACGGCTGGCCTTGGTATTACGCGGGCGGCAACGAGGACCCCGCCCATGCGGGCGAGCGCCTCGACCTTGCCGACAAGTCCCTCACCCCCGAGGTGCTGCTGCAGGCCCATTCCTCGACCATGCAGCTTGTCTTCCACGACGACGAGGCCTTTCCAGAAGAATACCACGGCATCTTCGCCACCATGCGGGGGTCGTGGAACCGCGAGAACCGCACCGGCTACAAGGTTGTCCGCGCGCTGATCGAGGATGGCAAGCCCACCGGCGTCTACGAGGACTTCATGACCGGCTTCGTGCTGAACGAGGCCGAGGTCTGGGGCCGCCCCACAGGCATCGCGGTCCTGCCCGACGGCAACCTGCTGGTCAGCGACGACGCCAACGGCACGATCTACCGCGTGACCCATGGCGGGCAGTAAGGCTTGCAGTATCCGTCACTGATGCAGGGCCGAAGCGATTGAACAAGCTTGGGGCGGGGCGGAAGCCCTGCCCTTTTCCTCTGGCCGGCTGGCCCGCGACGGAGGGCTGTCTCAGCCCCGCCAGACTGCAGGCATCAGCCCGCGCAGGGCATTCCCGACCCACAGGCGGACGCGCGGCAGGTCCCCGGCCATCAGCCTTTCCTCGTGGCATTGCCCGCCGTCCAGCAGTTCCGCCCGCAGCACCCCGGCCAGCAGCCCGCTGGACAGGGGCGGCGTCCGCATCCCCGCGCCCCGGTCGAAGAACAGCGTAGTGATGGTGCCGTCGCAGGCCTCTCCGCGCTCGTTCAGGAACAGCAGTTCGTCCAGCCCCTCGGGCATCGCCGCGCGGGCGTTGTCATAGACCGCCCGGCGCGTGGTCTTGTGCCGCAGCCAGGGATCGCCTGAATCCAGCCGCGCCGGTGCCAGCCCCAGCCGCCATTCCGCCGGTGAGGGCGGCAGGGAATGGCGCGTCACCTCCAGCAAGCCGCCGCGGTCCAGCGTCAGCCGCAGCCGCGCGGGCATTCCTGCGTCGCCGGTCAGCGCGGCGCGGGCGGCATCCGCATCGCAGGGCCAGCCCAGCGCCGCGGCGCTGGCCGCAAGCCGCGCCAGATGCCCCCTGATGCGCGGGCAGGCCGTGCCGTCCCACAGCGCCGTCTCGATCAGCCTCAGTCCGGGGTCGTCAGCGGCAGCGCGAAGCGGGTTTTCCACAGCGCCTCCTCCCATTCCTCGGGGGCGGTGGAATCGTCCACCACGCCGCCGCCCACGTTCAGCGTCACGCGCCCGCCCGGCCAGACCGACAGAGTGCGGATCGCGACCGAGAAGCAGCCCGAGCCATCCGGCGCCATCCAGCCGAGGCTGCCGCAATAGGCGCCGCGCGGGAAGGGCTCGAGTTCGCGGATGATCTCCATCGCGCGGATCTTCGGGGCGCCGGTGATCGAGCCGCAGGGGAACAGCGCCCGCATCAGCGCGGGCAGGCTGGCGGGCGCGGCCAGTTGGCCGGTCACGCGCGAACTCATCTGGTGGACGGTGGCGAAGCTGTCGACCGTGAACAGTTCCGGCACGCGGACGGACCCGATGCGGCTGATCCGGCCGATGTCGTTGCGCAGCAGGTCCACGATCATCAGGTTCTCGGCGAGGTTCTTTTCCGATGCCGCCAGCGCCGCCGCCAGTTCCGCATCGCGCCGGGGGTCGGGGTCACGCGGCGCCGTGCCCTTCATCGGGCGCGTCTCGATCAGCCCCTCGGCATCCAGCCGCACGAAAAGCTCGGGCGAGCGCGAGACGAGCGCCGGCCCGCCCAGATCGGCGAAGGCGCCGAAGCCGACCGGCTGAAGCCCCCGCAGCGCATGGAAGAGCCCGAGGGCCGAGCCGCTTTCCAGCCGGCTTTCCAGCGGAAAGGTCAGGTTGACCTGATAGCAGTCGCCGGCGCGGATATAATCCTGCACCCGGGCAAAGGCCGCGTCATACCCGGCCCGAGAGATCAGCGGCCGGAAAGGCGACAGCCGGACCTGTTCGTCCGGCACAGGCAGATCGGCATCCTCGGGTCGGTCGAAGATCCCGAAGGCCAGCAGCGGGCCTTGCATCTGCGGCATCAGCGGCAGCAGTCGCTCTTCCAACGCGTAGCCGGCCTCGTAGGCGATCCAGCCGGCGATCCACCGGCCCGCGCGGCGCGCCCGGTCAAGGCGTTCCAGCGCCGGGGCGACCTCGGCCGCGCTGTCGGCCGTGACCAGCGCATGCGGGCCACGAAACAGCGCGGGCCGGTTCTTCGGGCCGAACTCGCAGAATATCACAGGCCCCTCCGCCACCATCCGGCAGGGCGGTGCCTGCATCGTCCGGGCAAGCGATAGCGCCGGGGCACGGGGCTGTATAGGTCCGCAGCCCGAACCGCGCCCGGCCAGCGCCGGTGCCTTGTCACCCGCGCGATTGCAACTACCCTTCGCGGCAAGGCGTTTCCGGGCAGAGCAAAGGGTGACGGGCATGGCGGCCAGCAAGACGGCAGGCAGAAAATCGAAGGCTCTGGCGGCGAAGATGAGCGGGCTGCAGGCGTTCCGCCGCCTGATCGAGCAGGGCGCGGCGACCCATGACGCGCAGATCGAACCGATCCTGACCTCGGACGATCCCGAGGCGGTGCATCGCGCGCGGGTGGCGCTGCGGCGGATGCGGTCCACCGTGCGGGGGTTCGCGGACATGCTGTCGCCGGATGCGGGCGGGCGGCTGGAATCGGCGCTTGCCGACAGGTTCCGCGCCCTCGGCCCTCTGCGGGATGCCGATGTTCACGCCGGGGAACTGGCCGGCAGCCCCGCGGGCGACGAGGCCGCGCGGCAGGCGGCGGAACTGCGCAAGGCGCTGCGGGCCGAGATGAAGGGCAAGGCGTGGATGCTGCTTTCGGACGAGGTGGCGCGGCTGCTGGATAGCGCGAAACTGACCGGCAGCGGGCGGCGCCGGCGGCTGGCCGAGGCCTCGGTGCGGGTGATCGCCTCGCGCGCGCTGCAGGTCGCCTGGACCGAGATGCTGGCCTTCGGCGACCACCTGGACCGGCTGTCCGAAGACGACCTGCATGATTTCCGCAAGCGGGCCAAGGACATGCGCTACCTGTCCGAGTTCTTCGGTCCGCTCTGGCCCGGCAAGCCCGAGGCCGAGATGGTGCGCCGCATGGCCCGGATGCAGGACGCGCTGGGCACGCTCAACGACCTGACGAACATGCGGCGGAACGCGCAAGAGGGTCCTGAGGAGCACTGGCTGCCCGCAGATGCCTCGAAGCGGGAAGCCAAGGCCCGCGAGCAGGCGGACAAGGCCTGGGCGAGGCTTCGCAAGGTCGCGCCATGGTGGTGCGCGCCGCAGGACTGACGGGCGGCAGGTGCCGGAAACGAGGTCTTGGTGCCCACGGATTTCTGCCCCTGCCCGGTTGCCGTTTCCGGGCGCTGCGGGCTAATGTCCCCCCGTTCGCAAGAAGACAGGGGGATTGAGAATGAGTTTCAAGGGGTTGGTTGCCGCTTTCGCGCTTGCCGCGTCCTTCGCGCAGGTATCCGCCGCGCAGGAGATGTCCTTCTTCCGCATCGGCACCGGCGGAACCGCGGGCACCTACTACCCGATCGGCGGGCTGATCGCGAACGCGATCTCGAACCCGCCCGGATCGCGCGCCTGCGAGGATGGGGGTTCCTGCGGGGTGCCGGGGCTGGTGGCGACGGCGGTGGCCTCGAACGGGTCGGTCGGCAACGTGAACGGCATCAACGGCGGCGCGATGGAGGCGGGCTTCACCCAGTCCGACGTGGCCTACTGGGCGCAGACCGGAACGGGCCTGTGGGAAGGCCAGCCGGCGGTCGAAAAACTGCGGCTGATCGCGAACCTTTACCCCGAAAGCATCCACCTGGTCGCGCGGGCCGACTCGGGCATCGCCTCGCCCGCAGATCTCAAGGGCAAGCGCGTCTCGCTGGACGAGCCGGGCTCGGGCACACTTGTGGACGCCAAGATCATCCTCGAAGCCTTCGGCCTGTCGGAAGCGGACGTCACCGCCGAATACCTCAAGCCCGACCAGGCGGCCGACCGGATGCGCGACGGGGCGATGGACGCCTTCTTCTTCGTCGGCGGCTTTCCGGCGGGCGCCATCGCGGAACTGGCCAGCCAGCACGCCGTGACGCTGGTGCCGATCGCCGGTCCCGAGGCCGACAAGCTGCGCGAGACCTACAGCTTCTTCGCCACCGACACCGTTCCGGCAGGCACCTATGAGGGGCAGGACGCGGATGTTGGCACGCTTTCGGTCGGCGCGCAGCTTGTCACCAGCGCCGATCAGCCCGACGACCTGGTCCACGGCATCGCTCAGGCGCTTTACAACGAGAACACGCAGAAGCTGTTCGCGGCTGGCCATGCCAAGGGCAAGCTGATCACGCTGGACAGCGCCACGCAGGGGGCGGGCATCCCCTTCCATCCGGGCGCCGAACGCTTCTACAAGGAGGCCGGCAAGCTCGAATGAGCCGGGCCTGACCCACGGAAGGACGCGGCCGGTCTCCGGTCCGCGTCCTTTGTCATTGATCCGCAACGCAGGACACCAGAATGACCGACGCACCCCGCCAGCTTTCCGAAGCCGAACTGCGCGCGCTCGAGGAGGAATACGATCCCGAGGCCCGCTTCCGCACGGTCACGCGCCCCGTCGCGATCCTGTCCGGGGTGATCCTGTTCCTGCTGTCGGTCTATCACTTCTACACCGCCGGCTTCGGCATCCCGCGCGCCACGACCCATCGCGGCCTGCACATGGGCGTGTCGCTGTTCGTGATCTTCCTGTCCTTCTCGGCGCTGGCTCGCAACCGCCACAAGACGGACGGATTCGCCATCCTCGGCGTGCCGGTGACGGACTGGCTTCTGGGGATCGGGGGGGCGGTCAGCGCCTTCTACGTGCCGTGGATCTATGACCAGCTTGCCTTCCGGGTCGGCAACCCGCTGCCCATCGACATCGTCATGGGCACGATCCTGCTGGTCGCGCTGCTGGAGGCCGTGCGCCGGTCCATGGGCTGGCCGCTGCCGGTGATTGCGCTGTGCTTCATCGCCTATGCCTATTTCGGGCGCTCGATGCCCGGCATCCTGGTCCATCCGGGCGCGGACTGGGCGAACATCATCAACCACCTCTACCTGACCTCGCAGGGCATCTACGGCACCGCGCTGGGCGTGATCGCGACCTATGTGTTCCACTTCGTCCTGTTCGGGGTGATGGCGCAGAAGATCGGGCTGGGGCAGTTGTTCATCGATCTTGCGACCGCACTGACCGGGCGCTTCGCGGGGGGACCGGCCAAGGTCTCGGTCGTGTCCTCTGCCATGCTGGGGACGATCTCGGGGTCCTCCATCGCCAACACGGTGACGACCGGCGCGCTGACCATCCCGGCGATGATCAAGATCGGCTTCAAGCGCCATTTCGCCGCCGCCGTCGAGGCCGCCTCGTCCACCGGCGGCCAGATCACGCCCCCGGTCATGGGGGCCGTGGCCTTCCTGATGGTGGAATACCTCGGCATCCCGCTGCGGACGATCCTGATCGCGGCCATCGTCCCCGCCTTCATGCATTTCTTCGGCGTGCTGGTGCAGGTCCATCTTGAGGCCAAGCGCCTTGGCATCCGGGGCCTGCGGGCCGAGGAACTGCCAAAGGCCGGCAAGGTCCTGCGCGAGGGCTGGCTGTCCATCCTGCCGCTGGTCCTGCTGGTCTGGATGCTGATGTCGGGCCGCACGCCCTTCCTGTCGGCCTTCTCGGCCATCGCGGCCTGCATCGTGGTCTATGTGATCCAGCGCGTCATGGCCGCCGGCGTCGTCGGGGGCCTCAAGGAAACCGCCGCCGGCCTTTACGAGGGCTTCGTCTCGGGCGCACGGCAGTCGCTGGCCGTGACCGCTGCGGCCGCTCTGGTGGGCGTGGTGATCGGCGTCGTCACCCTGACCGGCGTCGGCTTCAAGATCGCCTTCATGGTCACAAGCGTCGCGCAGAACTGGGCGATCTCGTTCCACGGGCTGCTGTCGGTCCTGCCGTTCGAGCTGTTCAGCATCGAGACGCTGTCGCTGCTGTTCACGCTGGTGATGACGGCGGTGGTCTGCGTGCTGATGGGCTGCGGGGTGCCGACGACGGCGAACTACATCATCATGGTGGCCGTCGCCGCCCCCGTGCTGGGAATGATGAACGTCGAGCCTCTGGTGGCCCATTTCTTCGTCTTCTACTTCGGTGTGCTGGCCGACGTGACCCCGCCCGTGGCGCTTGCCGCCTATGCGGCTGCGGGGATCGCGGGGGCCAACGGCTTCAAGGCCGGGAACACGGCTTTCCGGCTGTCGATGGGCAAGGCGCTGGTGCCTTTCGTGTTCGTCTTCTCGCCCTCGCTGCTGATCGTAACGGAAGCCTTCACCCTGCCCGACTTCCTGCTGGCCTTCACCGGCGCGGTCCTGGGTATCATCGCCCTGTCCGCGGCGATCACGAACTGGCTGCTGGGGCCGCTGCTGAAGATCGAGCGGTTGGCTCTGCCCATCGCCGCGCTGCTGATGATCGCGCCCGAGATCATCTCGACCCTGATCGGGGCCGCCATCCTCGGCGCTGTGACCCTGCGGCAGTACATGGCCGGGATGCGGGGTGAGGGGGTGCCCTCGGCCTTGTGACCCCTCCGCCGCCGGCGATCAGCGCCGCCGGTGGCGTACCAGCAGCACCGCTGCCAGTCCCAGCGCGCCAAGGCCCATGAACAGGTGACGGTTCGTCAGCCCCAGCCGGCTGCGGGCGCTGCGGCGATAGCGCGGGTCGAAGAAGCGGCTGCGTGACAAAAAACGCCCCAACGGGCCGGGGTCGCGGGGGACCAGCACCTCCAGCTGGCGAGGGCCTTCCGGGTTCAGCCGGTCGATGGCGGGGATCAGCCCGCCGCATTCCGCGATGACCGCCTGCACCCGGTCCACCGTCGAGCCGAGATGCTCGGCCAATAGATTGGCGCGGATGGTGCGGATGCGGTCGCGGTCGGCGTCCGTGCGCGCCAGCACGGCCACGTCCGCCTCGGTATCGAATCCCATGGAACGGCGGTCGATGTTGCTGGACCCCACGCGCAGGAAGATGTCGTCCACGATCAGCAGCTTGGCATGGACATAGATCGGCTCGCCCGCGGCATTGACCGGATAAACCATGCGAAAGCGGCGGAAACGGTCGCGCGCCTGCAGCGCCAGCATCATCGTGCTTCGGGTCACATGCATCGCCGCATCCTCGAAGGCGCTCTGCGCCGCCTCGGGGTTGACCACCAGCACCTCGGGGCCATCCGGTTCGGCCAGCCGCTCGGCGACGGCGCGGGTGATGCTGTCGGCGGCGAAATACTGCGATTCGATGTAGATGCTGTGGCGGGCGGCGGCGATGGCATCGAGATAAAGCTGCTCGATCTCGTCCACGGCGGGGGTGTCGCGCTCGGGCGGCTCGGTGCGGGCGATGGCGACGGGCAGGTCGCGGAAATCGACGGCGACCTTTTCGGGCCAGAGATCGGCAGGCGCGGGATCGGGCACCGGCTCGGGCAAGGGCGCGTCATTGGCGCGCAGCCAGCGAGCGCGGGCAAGCTCGCCCAAGGCCTGCGCCGCAGGGCCGGTCATCATCGCGGTGGCGTCGTGCCAGGGCTGGGCGATCTCGCCCGAGCGCAGCCGCCGGCGCGGGTCGCCCGACAGATGCTCGGGCGTGTCCCAGCGGCCTTCCGTCACATCAAGGCCGCCGCAGAAGGCCAGGGCATCGTCCACGACCACGATCTTCTGGTGATGGCAGGCCCCGATCGGATGGCGGCCATCAAAGGCCAGATGGATCTGGTCGGGCGACATCAGCTTGATGCGAAAAGCCGGGATCGCCCGCCCCGGCGCGATCAGGGCGCCCCCGCTCCATTTCAGCAGGTAGATGTCAAGGCCGGGGCGGCGTTCCACCAGCGCGTCGAGGAACAGGCCGACCTCGTTCGGCAACCCGTCGGTGGCGTTCCCCTGGGCGTCGCTGTCGCCGGGCAGCATCTCGATCTCGAAGTCGAAATCCCAGCCGATCATCACGACCAGGTGCCGTGCCGACATAAGCGCCTGCCGCAGGGCGCGGAAATAGGCCTGCCCGTCTACGATCAGGGACAGGCGGTCGGCGGAGGCCACCCGCCAGCAGTTGCGGCCCGGGGCAAGGGAAAGATGCGTCATGATCCATCGGGGAAAACGGTCTGCACCGCCGCAACTATCTGGAACGGCTTGGGTTCCGCTGCGGCAAGGCGCCGCCGGGTGCCTGCGCGATTGAACCCGCCCGGCCAAGGCTTCATTATCCCGGCGACCACGCCTTCCAAGGAGCATCGGCAATGACCATTCGCAGCATCATGACGACCTATCTCGGGAACGGAGGCGGCGAGGGGGCGCTGCGCATGGCGATCCAGATGGCGCAGAAATACGACGCCTGGATTACCGCCGTTTTGTGGCAGGCACCCAATCCGATGCGAAGCCGCCCCGCCCCCTTCTTCACGCGCGAGATCGACCGGATGCTCGACCAGGCGGAATCCGACTTCGCGGCGCAGCGCCGCGAGGCCTTCACCGCCCGCGTGACCGAGGCGGGGCTGCAGGACCGGGCCGAGTTCGTCGAGATCAAGGGCCACCGCGCCAACAGCATCGCCGAGGCCGCCCGCGGCCATGACATCGTCGTGATGGGAAGCTCGCTGACCGGCTCGCGCACGGGCGATTTCGCCACCCGCGCCGATGTCGTGGCCCTGCGCAGCGGCTGCCCCGTTCTGATTGTGCCGCCCGGCTATGATGCGCCCGCCATCGTGGAATCGGCGGTGGTTGCCTGGGACGGAAAGCGCGCCTCGGCCCGGGCACTGGCGGATGCGATGCATATCCTCGGCACCAAGGACCGCGTCACGCTGCTGGGGATCGGTGACGATCTGGGGCCGGATTACGCGCAGGACGTGCTGCTGCTGCTGTCGCGCCACGGGATCGAGGCCGAGCTGGTGGTGCGTCCCGCCGGTCCCGGCGGGATCGGCCGGACGATCCTGGATACCTGCGCCGATCTTGGCGCCGGGCAGCTCATCATGGGCGCCTATGAGCACAGCAAGTTCAGCGAGGACCTGCTGGGCGGCGTCACCCGGGATATCCTTGAGAACGCGACCCTGCCGGTGCTGATGTCGCACTGATCCCGCGTTCCCCGGCCGCCCGTCAGGCGGCGGCCGGTTCTACCTGGCGTTGCAGGATCAGCGGCAGCAACCCGCCTTGCCGCAGGGTCTGGACCTCCAGCGAGGTCTCGATGGCGGCGGCGGCGGCGATTTCCTCGACGCGGCCATCGGCGCGGCGGATGCGGACGGGGACCGGGCTGCGTGGGGCGAGGGTGGCGGGACCCGCGTCGATCTCGATCAGGTCGTGGACGGAAAGGGCCAGCGTCCCGGGGGTCACGCCTTCGGGCAGGCGCAGGGGCAGGACGCCCATGCCGATCAGGTTGGCGCGGTGGATGCGCTCGAAGCTGACCGCCAGCACGGCGCGGGCACCCAGCAGCGCCACGCCCTTGGCCGCCCAGTCGCGCGACGAGCCCATGCCGTATCGCTCGCCCGCGACCACGACGACGGGTTGGGCATCGGCACGGTAACGCTCGGCCGCCTGCCACAGCGGCAGCATCTGCCCGTCCGGCAGCACGGTCGAGCCGGGGGGGATGCCCTCGCCCAGCATGTTCCTGACGTTGCGGTTGGTGAACAACCCGCGCAGCATCGCCTCCCAGTTGCCGCGGCGGGATGAGAAGACGTTCAGATCGCGCGGATTTTGCCCGCGCTGGATCAGATGGTCGCCCGCCTCGCCTTTGGCCGGGATCGCACCCGCGGGCGAGATGTGGTCGGTGGTGATGTCGTCGCCCACGATCAGGATGGGCCGCGCCGCATAGGTGCCCAGCCGCGAGGCTTCGTCGAAGGAGGCGAAGGGCGGGCGACGGATGTAGGTGGACGCCTCGTCCCAAAGGAACAGGGCCGTGTCGGGCGCATCGAGTTCGGCCCACATGCGGCTTGATTCCGCCTCGTCATAGGCGGCGGCAAAGTCGTCCGCATCAGCGGCGCGGGCGAGCGCCGCGTCGATCTCGGCCCCCGTGGGCCAGAGGTCGGACAGCCGCACGCCCGGCGCAATCTCGTCCCGCAGGATGTCGCGTTCCACGTCGCCCGCCAGCGCGAAGGCCACGACCAGCGGCGGCGAGGCGAGGAAGCCTGCCTCAAGCTGCGGATGCACGCGGCCGGGGAAGTTGCGGTTGCCTGACAGGACGGCCACCTGCAGGCGGCCCTTCCCCAGCGCCTCTTGCGACAGGGCGGTGAGTTGCCCCGAGTTGCCGATGCAGGTCGTGCAGCCGAAGCCGACGATGCCGAAGCCCACCGCCTCAAGGTCATCGAGCAGCCCCGCACGTTCCAGATAGCGCTGTGCCGTGGGCGATCCCGGGGCAAGCGAGGTCTTGACCCAAGGGGCCGGGGTCAGGCCGCGTTCGCGCGCCTTGCGCGCGACCAGACCCGCTGCGACCAGCAGGCGGGGATCGGTGGTGTTGGTGCAGGAGGTGATGGCGGCGATGGCGACGGCACCGTCGGGCATCTCGCCTGCGGACACCGGCTTTGGCGAGCCTCCCCGCACCTCGGCCGCGCCTGCTGCCGTGGCCGAGGCCGGCAGGCGATCCTGCGGGCGGCGAGGGCCGGCGACGCTGATCTCGACCGAGGAAAGGTCGAGCTCCACCACCTGCGAGAAACGCGGCGTTTCTTCTGCCTCGAACCAGAGGCCCTGACGGCGGCAGTAGGCTTCCACCCGCGCGACATGATCCGGGCTGCGGCCGGTGGCGGTCAGGTAGTCCAGCACCGCCTGATCGACGGGGAAGAAGCCGGTGTTCGCGCCGAACTCGGGCGTCATGTTGGCGATCACGGCGCGGTCGCCCGCGGACAGGGCCGACACGCCCGGCCCGAAGAACTCGACGAAGCGGTCGGCCAAGTCGATGCCGCGCAGGATCTGCGTGACCGTCAGCGCAAGGTCGGTGGCGGTCACGCCCTCGGGCAAGCGCCCCGTCAGCCGCATCCCCACCACGTCGGGGACGCGCAGCATCACGGGCATCCCGAAGAAGACGCTTTCCGCCTCGATCCCGCCGACGCCCCATGCGAGAACGCCGATGCCGTTCACCATCGGCGTGTGGCTGTCGGTGCCGATCATGGCGTCAGGCATCAGCCAGCCGTCGCGGGCCTGAATCACAGTCGCCAGCCGCTCCATGTTCAGGGTGTGCATGATGCCGGTCCCCGGAGGATGCACACGGAAGTTCCGCAGGCTGTTCGTCGCCCATTTCATGAAGCGGTAACGCTCGGCGTTGCGGCGGTATTCGTTGGCAAGGTTGCGCGCCATCGCCCCCCTGCCCCCGAAGAAATCTACCGCCAGCGAATGGTCGGTCGAGACATCGACCGGCAGCACCGGGTTCAGCAGCATCGGGTCGTGCCCCGCCTCGGCCAAGGCCGAGCGCATCCCGGCGATGTCCACCAGCGCTGGCCCGCAGGTCGTGTCATGCATCAGCACCCGACCGGGCAGGAAGGGGATTTCCGCATCCGTTGGCCCGTCCAGCGCCGCCAGGATCGCGTCCCGCGCAGCAGGCGCGTCCGCACCCCCCGTCCGCAGCACGTTTTCCAGCAGGATGCGGTGGATATGCGGCATCCAGGCCAGCCGCCCGCCCGCCGCCGCGGGCAGGTCGATGATGCGCCAGTCGGTGCCGGCGGTGCGAAGGGTCATCTCGTGGGTCATGGTCTATCCGTGATGACAGGCGCCCCATGGGGGCATGTCCCTGTCTCAGTCCTCGTCCTGCCGGAAGCGCGCCAGTCCCCGAAAGACGAAGGGCGCGATCAGGGCGATCGTGGCGATCGCGATCATGATGGCCGATCCGGGGTGCTGCAGCAGGATCATGGGGTCGCCGAGGCTCATCTGCAAGGCGCGGCGCAACTGGCTGTCGGCCATGGGTCCCAGGATCAGCCCCACGACCACCGGCGCCACCGGGTAATCGTATCGTCGCATCAGGAAGCCCAGAACGCCGAAGGCCGACAGCAGCAGCAGTTCCACGACCGAGGGGTTCGCGGCGATGGTCCCCATCGTGGCGAAGACCAGGATGCCCGCGTAAAGCCAGGGCATGGGGATCTTCAGAAGTTGCACCCAGACCCCCACCAGCGGCAGGTTCAAGACCAGCAGCATGATGTTGGCGATGAACAGCGAGGCGATCAGCCCCCAGACCAGATCGGCGTGCTGGACGAACAGCAGCGGGCCGGGCTGGATGTTGTATTGCTGGAACCCCGCCAGCATCACCGCCGCCGTGGCCGAGGTCGGCAGACCCAGCGTCAGCAGCGGCACCAGCGATCCGGCGGCGGATGCGTTGTTGGCGGCCTCGGGTCCGGCCACGCCCTCGATGGCGCCATGGCCGAACTCCTCGGGATGCTTCGACAGCCTGCGTTCCGTGGTGTAGCTGAGGAAGGTCGGGATTTCCGCGCCGCCCGCCGGCAGCGCGCCGATGGGGAAGCCGATGCCCGCGCCGCGCAGCCAAGGCTTCCACGACCGCGCCCAATCCTTGCGGGTCATCCAGATCGAGCCCTTGATCGGGATCGGCTTTTCCGGCGCAAAGGCATGGCGGGAGGCGACATGCAGCGCCTCGCCGATGGCAAAGAGGCCCACGGCCAGAGTCGTGACCTCGATCCCGTCGAACAAATTCGGGACGCCGAAGGCCAGCCGCGTCTGGCCGGTCAACTGGTCGATGCCGATCAGCCCCAGCCAGAGGCCGATGGCAAGGCTGGTCAGGCCGCGCAGGGGCGATGATCCGAAGGTCGCCGATACGGTGACAAAGGCGATCAGCATCAGCCCGAAATAGTCCCATGGCCCGAAGCGGACGGCCAGCTTGACGAGGATCGGCGCGAGGAAAGCAAGCCCGATGGTCGCGATCAGCGCGGCCACGAAGGACCCGATGGCGGCAGTGGCCAGGGCCGGGCCGCCCCGGCCCTTGCGGGCCATCTTGTTGCCCTCAAGCGCGGTGACGACGGACGCGGCCTCTCCGGGCGTGTTCAGCAGGATCGCGGTGGTCGAGCCGCCATACATTCCGCCGTAATAGATGCCCGCGAACATGATGATCGAGCCGCCGGGGTCGAGCTTGAAGGTCACGGGCAGCAGCAGCGCGACCGTCAGCGCCGGGCCGATCCCCGGCAGCACGCCGACCATGGTACCCAAGAGGACGCCGATGGCCGCGAAGGCAAGGTTCATCGGCTGGATGGCGATGGAAAACCCGTTCAGAAGCTGGATAAGCGCGTCCATGGCGACCTCAGAACAGGCGTTCCAGCGGGCCCATGGGCAGCGCCAGTTGCAGAAGCTTGTTGAACATCAGGAAGACCCCGGTCGAGATAACAGCGCCGATGACCAGATCGGCGACAAGCGCCTGCCGTCCGAAGGCGCGTGCGGTCAGGGCAAAGAGCAGCGTCGAGCCGAGGATGAAGCCGAGGCCCAGCCAGATCGAGCCGATCAGCCCGCCCAGCGCGAGCCCGATCCAGGCAACCCCGCTCCAGTCCGCGTGGTCGGCGGTGATGCCGGGGCGAAGGGCCGTGACCAGATGCGCAAGGCCCAGCACGGCCAGAAAGGCCGCGACGAAATAGGAAGCTGCATCTGCGCCGACCCCGTAGTTCGAGCGGATGCTCATGCCCCTCGCGTCGAACCAAGTGATCGCGGCCAGCGCGATCAGGCCGACGCCGATGATCGCCGTGGGGCGATGCAGGGCAGTTTGTCCCAGGTTCATCCTTCCCTCTCCCCTGAAAGAAACGGGCGGGAAAAGCGTCCCCGCCCGGACCGGATCACTCGGCCAGGCCGATGGACTGCAGCGTGGCGTGGACCCGCTCGTTTTCCGAGGCGACGAAGGCCGCGAATTCGTCGGCGGGCGCGTAATAGTCGGTCCAGCCGCGGGCGGTCAGGACCGCCTGCCATTCGGGCGACTTCACGGTCTGCTCGATGGCGGCGGAGAGCGCCTGCTTGTCGGCGTCCGCAATATCCGGCCCTGCGAAGATGCCGCGCCAGTTCACCAGTTCCACATCGACGCCCTGCGCCTTGAGCGGCTGCGCCTCGATCCCCTCGATCGGCTCCGGGTAGGAGATCGCCAGCGCCCGCAGGTCGCCCGATTCGATCTGCCCCTGCCATTCGCCATAGCCCGAGATCCCGGCCGTGACCTGCCCGCCCAGCATGGCGGCCAGCGCCTCGCCGCCGCCCGAATAGGCGACATAGTTCACCTTGGACGGGTCCCCGCCCGCCGCCTGGGTGATGAGCGCCGCAAGGATATGGTCCGCGCCGCCCGCCGATCCGCCCGCCCAGATGGTGCGCGAGACATCCGCCTGGATGGCGGCGGTCAGATCGGCCAGCGTCTGGTGCGGCGAGTTCTTCGGCACCACCACGACCAGCGGATCGCCCGTCAGCCGCGCGATGGGGGTGACGTTGGTCAGGTTCACCGGCGCCTTGTTGGTCAGGATCGCGCCGACCATGGTGATGCCGCCGACCAGAAGCTGGTCGGGCGAGCCCTTGGCGTTCTGGGCGAACTGCGCCAGTCCCACGGTCCCGCCCGCGCCCGGCACGTTCATGACCTGCACGCTTTTCGCAGTGCCGGTCTTCATCATGACTTCCTGCAGCGAGCGCGCCGCCGAGTCCCAGCCCCCACCCGCGCCCGCCGGGGCGGTGATGGTCAGTTCCAGATCCTGCGCCGCCGCCGGCGCCACCGCCGTCATTACGGCAAGACAGGCCGCTGCGAGCCTGCGGGTGACAAAAGACATGAATTCCTCCCGGTTGGACCTTTGATGGTCTGCAGGAATATTGAAGCTCGTTCGGACAAAATGCAATAAGTTTTGTTGAGGGAGAGTAAGTGTGAACGCGGGCAGGGCATTACGCCGCTGTCCATGGACTGGATTGCATTTTGTAATTTATTCATGCACTCGTCCAGGTGAGAGGGAGGATGACTTCGTGGCCCGTGAAAGCCTTGTTCCCCGGATCATGCAGCAGGTGCTGGATCATGTCCGCGGCGAAGAGATGTCGGCAGGCCGGCATCTTGGCGCGCAGAAGCTGGCCGATGCCTTCCGCGTATCCCGCGCCCCGGTCGTGGGGGCACTGAAAAGGCTTGAGGATCTCGGGATCGTCCGGGCCGAGCCGAACCGCGGCTTCTTTCTTGCGATGGATGCCGCCGACCTGCCCGAGATGCCGGGCGGGAACTCGCACGAGGAAAGCCTGTATTTCCAGATCGCCGAGGACCGGCTGTCCGGCCGCCTTCCCGACCGCTTCAGCGAAAGCGAGTTGATGCGCCAGTATGGCGTCGCGCGGGGCCGGCTGGTCCGCGCCTTGCAGCAGATGGCCGACGAGGGTCTGGTGGACCGGCTGCCCGGCAACGGATGGGAGTTCCGCGAGACCCTGAACTCGCTCAAGGCCTATGCCGACGCCTACCAGTTCCGCGCCGCGATCGAGATGCAGGCCCTGCTGCTGCCCAGCTTCGCCCCTGATCCCGAGGCTTTCGCCACCGCGCGCCAGCATCAGCTTGACCTTCTTTCCGGGTTCAAGAGCGCAAGCCGCGCCGCCATCTACGGCACCAATATCGAGTTCCACGAGATGCTTATGCGCTGCGCCAACAACGCCTTCTTCCTGGATGCCGTGCGGCGGGTGAACCGGGTGCGGCGGCTGATCGAATACCGCATCGGCAACGAGCGCGAGCGGCTGCCCCGGCAATGCCGCGAGCATCTGCAGATCCTCGACCTGATCGAGGCGCGCGACATGCAGGCCGCGGCCGCCTTCCTGTTCCACCATGTCCGCGAGGCGGGCCAGATCAAGCTGCGCCTGCTCGACCTCTCGCCGATCCCTTCTGCGCCCTCTTCGTGACTTGGCGGGATGCTGGCCGGTGACTGCATTTGCCCTGACGGTCAGGAAATTTCTTTCGCCTTTGAACTTGTGTTGAAAAGGGATGTCAGCCCCCTGGCAGATGGCAGCCGCATGTTTCAGGGGATCTTCTATCGGCTTGCCCTTGGCCTTCGTCAACGACCTGACAAGACCCCGTGGATGGGGCCTGACCGCCTGTCCAGTTTGATGCGCCGGACCGCCTGCGGCGGGGGGGTATTTGGGCTAGAAAGAAGCGCCTGTGGCAGGTCTGGCGGCGCGGGTGGCGACTCGGGGGTGCCGGGGATAGAAGCGCGGGCATGAGGATGTCGTCGTTGCGGGCCGCGCTGCCCTTCTGGATGTCGCTGGGGCTGGTGCCGCTGGCGGTGCTGGCCACGATGCGCGGCGGCTGGTGGTTCCTGCTGATGCCCGCCTATGCGTGGTACATGGTCACCGCGCTGGACGGGGTCTTGGGGCTGAACAGCAGCAACCCCGATACCGGGACGCCGATCGAGCGGCTGTTCTGGCATCGCGCGATCACCTGGGTCTGGTGGCCGGTCCAGGCGGCGGTGGTCTTCTGGGCGATCTGGCATGTCACCCATACAGGGCATCTGGGCGGATGGGAGAAGCTGGGGATCTTCTTCGGCATCGGCGTCATGTCGGGGACCATCGGCATGGTCTATGCCCATGAGCTTCTGCACCAGAAGCCCGGGTTCGAGCGCTGGCTGGGCGACTTGATCCTCGCCTCGAACCTGTATTCGCATTTCAGGACCGAGCATCTGCTGGTCCATCATTCCTGGGTGGCGACGCCGCGCGACGCGGTGTCGGCACGGTATGACCAGGGGTTCTACCACTATTTCCTGCAGGTGCTGCTGGATTGCCCGCGGTCCGCCTGGGGGGCGGAAAAGCGGCTGCTGGCGCGGGCCGGGCGGCCGGTCTGGGACCGGCGCAATCCGTTCTGGCGATATGGGGCGCTGCAAGGGGGGATGCTGCTGCTGGCAGCGGCCCTGGGCGGCTGGCAGGAGGTGCTGCTGTTCGCCTTCCAGGCCTTCGTGGCGATCTGGCAGCTTGAACTGACCAACTACGTCGAGCATTACGGACTGACCCGCCGGCATCTGGGCGGCGGACGGTATGAACGCGTCCTGCCCCGCCATAGCTGGAACGCGAGCCACACCGCCTCGAACTGGCTGCTGATCAACCTGCAGCGCCATTCGGATCACCACACCAAGCCCGACCGCCGCTTTCCCCTGCTGCAGACCTATGCCGAGGATGAAGCGCCGCAACTGCCCCATGGCTATCCGGCGATGACCTTTGTGGCAATGGTCCCGCCATGGTGGCGGCGGCGGATGAACCCGCGGGTGCGGGCCTGGCGGCGGCGGTTCTATCCCGAGGTGACCGACTGGGCAGCCTATAATCGAGGTGAAACCCCAATTCCGCGCGGCGCTTTATAGGACGTCCTCTGGATCACATGGAACGTCCTTCGTTTCCGCGATCACAGGTTCGCTTCGGCTGCCGTTCTGGCTCACCCTGCTGCGGAAGGGGCGAGGAAAATAAGTGAAATCGTTCGTCGCCACCACGTTCAGTTTGCCCTCTTCAGTGACGCCAACCATGAGTCCACCTGATAAAGACGAAGTCTCACCGGAGACACTGGCAAGGATTTTTCAATAATCTGCGATGAGTTGAGCCTCCAAGGCTCTGCCACCGGCATCTTTTTCAAGCAGTATAGCCGCTTGTTCGAAAAATTTCCCAAAAACCCAAAGATATTTCTATCGCTTAACATCAGACAGGGGATTGCCCTAAGAGCGCCTAACAAAACCGCCTCTCGTGCGTTAGGGGACATGAGCAAGCCCCTTGTATCCGATGATCTGTGGGCGGCGCTGGAGCCGTTGCTGCCGAGGCCGCGGCCCAAGCCCCAGGGCGGCCGTCCCCGCTGCGATGACCGGCTGGCCTTGGCCGGCATCCTCTTCGTGCTCCGCTCCGGCATCCCTTGGGAGATGTTGCCGCGCGAGTTCGGCTGCTCCGGCATGACCTGCTGGCGCCGGCTGCGGGACTGGCAAGCGGCCGGCATCTGGGCTGGGCTCCACCGCATGCTGCTGGAGCGCCTATCGGATGCCGGACATCTGGACTGGAGCCGGGCCTCCCTCGGCAGCGCCGCCGTGGCGGCCAAAAGGGGGCACCGAGATCGGCCCGAACCCGACGGATCGCGGCAAACCAGGCACGAAGCGCCATCTTGTGGTCGACCGGAGAGGCACCCCGCTCGGGGTGCGCCTGAGTCCAGCCAACCGGCATGACAGCCTGATGCTGGCGCCCACCCTCGATGCCGTGCCGGGCGTGCGCCACGGTCGCGGCCGCCCGCGCAAGCGCCCCGACAAGCTCCACGCCGACAAGGCTTACGATAACCATCGTTGCCGGTCCGAATGCCGCGCCCGCGCGATCATGCCCCGCATTGCTCGGCGGACAGTGGACAGCAGCGAGAGGTTGGGCTGCCACCGCTGGGTCGTCGAACGAACGCTTGCCTGGCTCAACCGCTTCCGCCGTCTGACTATCCGCTATGAGCGACGCGCCGACATCCACGAGGCCTTCGTAATCCTCGGCTGCGCCCTCATCTGCCTCAACCAGATCAGAAGGTTTTGTTAGATGCTCTAAGTGCAAATTCGGGTTTTCAACCTTCGGATTCCGCATACCAATGCACCTCCGAAAAATGCGTCTCATTTCCTGCTTGCCATCAATATCACGCTTTATTTTTTGACCTTTCCGATCTCTATACGCTTGCCCTCTTCGTTGCCCAAGCGTTCAAGTTAGATCAAAAAGCGCTCTATGCGCGTTGCCAAGCAGGACATTACCCAGAGGCTTGTCCGCTGGCGTTTGCTGAAGCAGATTGACAGAGGAAGGCAGAAATTCCCTCTTGGTGCCCATCCGGCTGCCCAAGCAAACAGAAAGCTGCCAATTACGATATTCTCGTAGATGTCTGCTCTTGCGCTGCTCTCAAAGAAAAAACCCCGCCGAGTTACCTCGACGGGGCAAGTTCGTCCCGCAGCCAAAGGAAAACCTGCGGCCCGAGACACCGGCGAACCTGCGTCAGGCGTGATCGGCCATCTCGGCTCGAATCTGCTGGCGAAGGATGTCGATCGGTATCATCTTCCCATCGCGGCGGAAATGCCAGTAGGTCCAGCCGTTGCAGGAAGGAGCGCCTTCCAGCGTGGCACCGACCTGGTGGATCGAACCCCTGACATCGCGCCCGATCACGGACCCGTCCGCGCGCACCCGCGCCGTGTGGCGGCCGCCCAGCGACACCAGTTCCTCGCCCGGCCGCAGCATCCCCCGTTCCACCACCTGGCCGAAGGGGACGCGCGGCTCGGCGCGCTTGCTGGTGGTAGTGGCCAGCGAGGCCGCATCAAGGCGGCGGACGCGGGACAGGCGGCGTTCTGCGACCTCGCGGTAGGCGGCTTCGCGCTCGATCCCGATCCAGTCGCGGCCCAGCATCTTGGCGACCGCGCCGGTGGTGCCGGTGCCGAAGAAGGGGTCCAGCACAACGTCGCCAGGATTGGTCGTGCCGACCAGCACCCGGTGCAGCAGGCTTTCGGGCTTCTGCGTCGGATGGGCCTTGGCGCCGCCCTCGTCCTTCAGCCGCTCGCCCCCGGTGCAGATCGGCAGCGTCCAGTCTGACCGCATCTGGATGCCTTCGTTGAGGCTTTTCAGCGCCTCGTAGTTGAAGGTGTATTTTGCCCCTTCCGTCTTCGAGGCCCAGATCAGCGTCTCATGCGCGTTGGTCAGCCGCTTGCCACGAAAGTTTGGCATCGGGTTCGACTTGCGCCAGATCACGTCGTTCAGAATCCAGAAGCCCTGGTTCTGCAGCTCGGCGCCGACGCGGAAGATGTTGTGATAGCTGCCAATCACCCAGATCGCGCCATTGGGCTTGAGCAGCCGGCGGGCGGCGGCCAGCCAGTCGTGGGTGAAGCGGTCATAGGCGGCAAAGCTGCCGAACTGGTCCCAGGCGTCGTCCACCGCATCGACGCGGCTGTTGTCGGGGCGGTGCAACTCGCCCCGAAGCTGCAGGTTGTAGGGCGGGTCGGCAAAGATCAGGTCCACCGAGGCTTCGGGCAGGCCGTTCATCACCTCGATGCAGTCACCGGCAAGGATCATGTTCAGGGCCAAGGGTTTGTTGCGCGCGGGTTTGCGCGTTGCCTTTATCGTCGTCATTGCTGCCCTCTGACCGGCGGCGCTGCGGCCGCTCATGTTGTTGGCCCCAACATGAGTCAAAGGTGATTCGGCGTCAATTCCTTTTCTGAATCAGCCGGTTATTCCTGATTCGGGACACAACATCTTGTGGATGGAGGGGAAGCCGATTCTATGAATCGGGGTCGGACCCAGTTCGGCCAGGGCCTTTCGATGGATTTCGGTCGGGTAGCCCATGTTCTTTTCCCAGCCATAGCCGGGATGCTGCTGCGCCAGATCCACCATGATCCGGTCGCGTTCCACCTTGGCCACGATGGACGCGGCGGCGATCGACAGGCTGAGCGCATCGCCCCCGGTGATGGCACGGGCAGGGTGATTCAGGTCCGGCGGGATGCGGTTGCCGTCCACCAGCACGATGCAGGGGCGCTGGCGCAGCCCGGCCACGGCGCGGCACATGGCGAGGTGGCTGGCATGAAAGATGTTGAGCTGCGCGATCTCCTCGACGCTGGCGTGGCCCACGGCCCAGTCGGCGCAGTCCTTGATCTGGACGGCGAGGCTCGCGCGCTTCGCGGGCGACAGCTTCTTGGAATCGTCCAGCCCCCGCGGGATGCCCTTGCGGGGCAGGATCACCGCCGCGGCCGTGACCGGCCCGGCCAGCGGCCCGCGCCCGACCTCATCGACGCCGCAGATCAGGCGCGCGCCATCGGTCATGCAGGCACGTTCATGGCGAAACGAGGGGCGTAGCTGTGGCGATTTCATGATCGCTTTCTAGCCCTGTCCACGCCATGCGGCCAGCCCATGGAAGCGGAAGCGCCCGGGTCACGGTCGCATGGGTATTTGGGCCAGAAAGAAGCTCATGGGTCTTTTTTCTGGTGAAAAATGCCATCGAGACTGGCGAAGGCCCGTACAGGAGGCGGAGCAGGAAACAGCCGTCTTCACGGCTGTTTCCCCGACGGATGGGTCCGGTGGACTGTGTTCGGTGAGTCAGAGGCGAAGCCCGAGGAGAGGCGGACAGCCCCCGTGCCCCGCGATGCCGAAAGTGCCTACCCTGCCCGCCCCGACCCGTGTGTGCCGAACCACAGCGGCGCATGGCGGTTCACGTCCTTGTAGAGCAGGTAGCGGAAGCGTCCCGGCCCGCCCGCATAGCAGGCCTGCGGGCAGAAGGCGCGCAGCCACATGAAGTCGCCGGGCCCGACCTCTACCCAGTCGCGGTTCAGGCGATAGACGGCCTTGCCTTCCAGCACGAACAGCCCGTGTTCCATGACATGGGTTTCCGCGAAGGGGATCGAGCCGCCCGGCTGGAAGGTCACAACGGTGATGTGCATGTCGTGGCGCAGGTCGGCGGGGTCCATGAAGCGGGTGGTGGCCCAGGCGCCCTCGGTGTCGGGCATGGGCGAGGGCGCGATGTCATGCTCATGCGCGACGATCGGGCCGGGGGGAATGATGCCTGCGGCAGGCTGCCAGCGCTTGCGGAACCAGTGAAAGCCCGCGTTGCCGGGCGTGGCGTTGTGGATCGACCAGTGCATACGGGGCGGGACATAGGCGAAGTTGCCGGGGCGCAGGCGGTGGGTCGCCTCGCCGATGGTGATGTCGAGATCGCCGCCGGTGACGAAGATGGCGGATTGCACCTCGGGGTCGTCCTCGGGGGTGTCGCTGCCGCCGCCCTCGGCCAGTTCGACGACATACTGGCTGAAGGTTTCGGCGAATCCCGACATCGGCCGCGCCAGCATCCACATCCGCATCCCCGTCCAGCCGGGCAGGAAGCTGGTGACGATGTCGCGCATGACGCTGCGGGGGATCACCGCATAGGCGTCGGTGAAGACGGCGGTGTCGGTCGTCAGCCCCGTTTGCGGCGGCAGGCCCGCCACCGGCCCGGCATAGCTGCCTCGTGGCGGAGGGAGCGCTGCCTCGCCTTCTCCGGGGATCTGGGCGGGATTGCCGGTGGGGGTCGTCTCGTCGATCATCGTCACTGTCCTTGCTGGTCATTTCGCGACTTTCCCCGACAGGCAGAGGGGCCGCAAGCATTCCTCGGATGTGGTAGTGCCCGCCCTCGTAGCCTGATCGCAGGCAAGTTGTTCCTTGGTAGTGGCACAGCGCCCGCACCGTGATGGTTGCCCTGCAAGGATACAGGGTGCTTTCTGCCCCTCCATGTCCTCAAGCTCGGGCATTGGCAGCATGCCGGGTGCATCCGGTGCGCGCTTCTTTCTGGCCCAAATACCCATTCCGGCCGCGCCGCAAGGACTGCGTCCGGCCAGCGGCCCGGCCTAGCCCAGCAGCGCCTTCAGCCGCAGCTCGGCGATGCGGATGACCTGGCGCTCGGCCTCGGCCCGCTCGGTGGCCGAGTCGTTGTCCGCTCGCCGCGCCATCGCCGCCATGATCCCCGGCTTGTCGTGGTCGCGGACCGCGATGATGAAGGGGAAGCCGTGGCGGGCGACATAGGTCTCGTTGAGGCGGGTGAACTCGGTCCGTTCGGCGTCGGTCAGGGCGTCCAGACCGGCGCTCGCCTGCTCGGCGGTGGAATCCGCCGTCAGGCGCTTCGCCGCGGCCAGCTTGCCGGCAAGGTCGGGGTGGGCACGCAGCACGGCAAGCCGCTCGTCATCCGAGGCTGCGCGGAACTGCCGCGCCATGGCGGCGGCAAGCCCGGCCGCGCTGTCATGGGCCGGACCCATCTCGGTGTCCCACGTCCGCTCGGCGACCCAGGGCGAATGCTCGTAGATCGAGCCGAAGCGTTCGATGAACCCAGCGCGGTCCATCTGCGAGGGCCGTTCCCTTGCCACTAAGGGATGCGCCGCCGCCCAGTGGCGGGCGATGTCCAGCCGGGTCGCGAACCACACGCCCTCATGCGCGCGGGCGTGGTCGAGGAAGCGCCTCACGCCCTCGGCCCGGCCCGGCCGCCCGGCCAGGCGGCAGTGCAGGCCGATGGACAGCATCCGCGCCCTGCCCTTGCCCCCTTCACGGTAAAGGCAGTCGAAGGCGTCGCGCAGATACAGGAAGAACTCCTCGCCATTGGTGAAGCCGCCGTTGGCGAAGCGCATGTCGTTGGCGTCGAGCGTATAGGGAACAACCAGTTGCGGGCGGCCTTGGTGGACGTGCCAGTAAGGCAATTCATCGGCGTAGGAATCGGCCAGATACTCGAACCCGCCTTCCTCGCAGCCCAGCGCAACCGTGTTCATCGAGGCCCGGCCCTGGTAGAAGCCCAGTGGTCGCGAACCCGTGACCTGGCTGTGCAGCTCGACGGCGCGGGCGATGTGCTCGGCCTCGATCTCTCGGGGCACGTCCTTGTAGTCGATCCATTTCAGTCCGTGGGTCGCCATCTCCCACCCGGCGTCGATCATGGCGCGGGTCTGTTCGGGGCTGCGGGCCAGGGCGGTCGCCACCCCGTAGCAGGTGACCGGGATGCCTTCGAGCATCCGGTAAAGCCGCCAGAACCCGGACCGCGCGCCATAGTCGTAGATCGACTCCATGTTCCAATGGCGCTGGCCCGGCCAGGGCTGGGCGCCGGTGATTTCGGACAGGAAGGCTTCGGACGCCGCGTCGCCATGCTCGATCGAGTTCTCCCCGCCTTCCTCGTAGTTTACGACGATCTGCACAGCGATCCGCGCCCCGCCCGGCCATTTCGGATCGGGCGCCTCGGCCCCGTAACCTCGCATGTCGCGGCTGTAGCGCATCTCTCACCCCGTTGTTCCTGCGCCGGGCAGGGTCATGCGCCGCGGCCCGCTTGTCCAGCGGACCCGCGCGGATTTCCGGTAGGCGGCAACTCAGGTTGCCGGGACAAGCTCGCGTTCGCGCGGCAGCAGGGCCGTCAGCAGTCCCAGCACCGGCAGCACCGAGCAGAGGTTGAAGACGAAGCCGATCCCTTGGGCGTCCGCGACCGCCCCCAGCACCGCCGCCGCGATCCCGCCCATGCCAAAGGCAAAGCCGAAGAACAGCCCGGCGATCAGGCCCGTCCGCCCCGGCACCAGCTCCTGCGCGAAGACCACGATGGCGGGCGCGGCCGAGGCGATGATCGCGCCCACCAGCACCGTCAGCACGGCGGTCGTGCCCAGCCCGACATGCGGCAGCAGCAGCGAAAAGGGCAGCACGCCGAGGATCGAGAACCAGATCACCTTGCGCGCGCCCACTTTGTCCCCGACGATGCCTCCCAGCATGACGCCCGCGGCCGAGCCGAACAGCAGCAGGAACAGCATCACCTGCGAGGCTTGCGCGGTCATCCCGAATTTCTCGATCAGGAAGAAGGTGTAGTAGCTGGTCAGGCTGGCCATGTAGAAGGCCTTGGTCATCGACAGCACCGCCAGCACCCCGATGGCCATGGCGATGCGGCGGACGGGCAGGACTGGCCCCGCGGCCACGCGCAGCGCCCCGGCCTTGCGCCGGCCCTCGGCCCAGCGCCCGACCTGCCACAGCACTCCCGCGCCGCCCAGCGCGATCAACGCCAGCCAGCCCAGCACCGGGCGGCCCAGCGGCACCACAAGGAAGGCGGCCAGCAGCGGCCCCAACGCCTGCCCGCCGTTCCCGCCAAGCTGGAACAGCGACTGCGCCGTCCCGAATCGCCCGCCCGAGGCCGTCCGCGCTACCCGCGAGCTTTCCGGGTGAAAGATCGACGACCCCAGCCCGATCAGCATCGCCCCCGTCAGCAGCACCGGATAGCTGCCCGCCTGCGCCAGCGTCAGCACGCCTGCAAAGCTGCACAGCATCCCCACCGCCAGGGACCGCGGCATCGGGTGGCGGTCGGTGACCATCCCCACCACCGGCTGCAGCAGCGAGGCCGTGACCTGGAAGGCAAAGGTCATCAGCCCGATCTGGGAATAGCTCAGCGCGAACTCGGCCTTGAGCAGCGGGTAGATGGCCGACAGCAGCGACTGCAGGATGTCGTTGACCATGTGGCACAGGCTGATCGCGATCAGCACGGGCCAGGCCGGACCCGTCGAAACCCGCGCCGCGGGCCGGGGCGCCGAGATGTCGCTTGTTGTCACACCCGTGATCCTTTCCGCCCATCGCCGACGCCGGATTTCCAGCCTTTTACGGAAGGTCGTCAGGAACGTCCTGGAACTGTCAAGAGACAGCCCCGACCAAAGCGGAATGAAGAAAATCAATAATTTGTCAATACAGACCCGCCATAGATTGACGCAACGTCAGATTGGCTTAAACTTTCTCTTGCGAAAGTTGATTATCTTTAAGGGCAGCTTTCCCCGGTGCTGAAGTTTGGTCTATGATCTTGCCCGCAAGGATCGGAATATTATGACAAATCTTCGACGTCATTCCGCGCGCCCCACAGGGTCACCCCCGGCAGGTGGACGGGCGGTCACCTGGGCGGGCATTCGCGGGGTGATCATGGATAGAATCACCCACGGGATCTATCCGCCCGGCTCGCTCATCCCCACCGAACATCAGTTCGCGGCCGAGTTCGGCAGCGCAAGGGCCACGGTCAACCGCGCGCTGACCTCGCTGGCGGAACGGGGCGTGCTGGAACGGCGCCGCCGCGTCGGCACCCGCGTCGTGCTGGGGCTTGATCCGGCAAGCCAGCGCGCCAAGCTGCCGGTGATCCGCGACATGGTGGAAGGGCGCGGCCACAAGTTCAACCTGCACTTTCTGGGCCGGGTGGACCGCCCCGTTCCCACTCCCATTCGCGAGCGGCTGTTCCAGAGCGATGCCGCCGACCTGCGGGAATATTGCGCGCTGCTGTGTGCGGACGACACCCTTATCTGCGCCGAGCGGCGGTGGACCGACATGCTCGCCCTGCCCGGTCTGACCGAGGAGGTGTTGACGACCACCAGCGCCAATGAATGGATCGCGCTCAATGTCACGATCACGCTGATCGAGCGCACCGTCTCGGCCCATCGCGCGGCCGAGGTCGAGGCGGACGGGCTGCTCGATTGTCAGCCCGACGCGCCGGTGCTGGTCAATGAAACCGTGCTGTGGATCGGGTCAAAGCCGGTCAGCCTGGCGCGCCACAGCTTCGTGCCGGGCTTTCAGTTCGACCCGACACTGTCCTGACCCCGGCGCAGGGCGGCAAAGCCCGCTGCCCGCTTGCCCAGAAAGGCGGCCATCCCCTCGGCCGCCTCGGCCGAGCCCAGGGCAAGGGCCATCGGCTCGACCTCGGCATCAAGTTGCGCCTCCATCAGCGCGGCCCTTGCGCCGGTCAGCAGCGCCTTGATCGCCGCCTGCGCCCCGGCCGGTCCCTGCGCCAGCCGGACCGCGATCTCCTCGGCCGCCGCCAGAGCCGTGCCCGGTTCCACTGCCGCGTTGATCGCGCCCAGGGCCGCCATCCGCTCGGCCCCGATCGGCTGCCCCAGCAGGCAAATCTCGGCGGCAAGCGCGGG